>NZ_JBFAJH010000001.1:0-617337 GCF_040655115.1 Streptomyces atratus
GTCCGCCGGGGCTGCGTAGTCGTGCCGCGGTGCCCATACGTCGAAGCTGAGCAACTCGGTACCGGCGGGCAGGACCACCCTGGAGAACTCGAACGTGTCCGGTACGCGGGGTCAGACGATCGGCAGGCCCTGGGCGGGCAGGCCCCGCGTCGTCGGCAGACCGCCGGTCGGCAGACTGCCCCTGGTCGCCGCACCGGTGGCCCCGCCGACCAGCTCACCGGCGTTGCCCGCGGCCTCACGGGCGGCCCTGTGTGCCGCGGGAGCGGCCTGGCTGCCGACGGTCGTGCCCGCTGCGGGGACGGCCGTCCCGACGATCTTGCCGCCGGTGGCGCCCGCGACCTTGGTGCCCTGCTCGGAGGCTCCGCCGACGGTCTTGCCGAGACCGGCGCCGTCGACGGTCGTCAGACCACCGAGCTCCGGGGCCTGCGGGAGCTCCGCGGCACCTGCGGCGCCGGCCGCACCGACCACGGGGGCTGCACCCGCCGCGATCAACAGCGCGGCACGGGCGATCCGACGGGTCAGGGGGAGGGACATGATGCTCCTTCGACGGGATGTGGAATCTGTCTGTCCGGTGATCGGACGCAGTGACAACCGTCGTGGGGGCGGGGGAGGTTGCGGTGCACCGAGGTAAAGAGTCGGTAATGCGTCACATAATCCACAACGGAGGAACCCGGACAAACGCTGTATTCCCGAACGCCGGATGGACCGTCACTTCTCTTTCCCTGCAAGGGAATCGGTGTGCGATCGAGAGGGTGCCGCAGGTGTGTGGCGGCGGCGGCTCCCGAAAGGACCGGATGACCCCTACGGGGGATCCTTCGTCCTAGCGAACGAGCTGCATGCGGACCTGTGTGGTGCCTGATTCCTCGCGGTCCGTCCGCCAGCCCTCCCCGGTCCTCCACACCCGGCCCGCGTACGCGACCCGGTCGATGCCCAGCGATTCGGCCTGCGCCACCGCCCAGTGCGCGAGCTCCCAGCCGCGCTGCGTCCTGCCGCCGCCCCCAGCGGTCCGCGCCGTCTTCACCGGCACCGAGAACGTGCCCGCGGCCTCCGCCCCGCCCGACGCCCCGTCGCCCGCCGCGTTTGAGGCGGGCAAGACTCCCTTGCCGAAGGCCCGTACCAGCGCCGACCGCACCTTCGTCGCGTCGGCAGGTCCCGCCGCCGTCCGCGTCGGCGTGCAGGTCAGCGCGGCGGGCGTGCGGCCGGTCAGCGCGGCGGCCAGCAGTGCGGCATCCGGCTCGTGCTTCGCGTACGCCTGCGGGAAACCGCTGCGCTGCACCCGTTGCGCGGCGACCGTCAGCGGCAGCCGTGAGTAGCCGGGGACCTCGGCCAGATGCCGGTAGAACTGCCCGGCCGAGTAGACCGGGTCCAGGATCTGCTTCTCGGTGCCCCAGCCCTGCGAGGGGCGCTGCTGGAACAGTCCCAGCGAATCCCGGTCACCGTGCTCGATATTGCGCAGTCCGGACTCCTGCAACGCCGTCGCCAGCGCGATCGTCACCGCGCGCTCAGGCATTCCGCGCGTGGTGCCGACCGCGGAGATCGTCGCGGCGTTCGCGGCCTGCTCCAGACTCAGCCGGTACGTACGCCCCCGGCCCGCCGAACCGTCGGCGGACTGCACGGCGCACCGCTCGACGCCCTTCTTGCCCGAGATGTACTGAATGGTCAGATAGCCGGCCAGGCCGACGAGCACCGCAAAGGCCGCCGCGATACGGAAGAGGCGGCTGCGGCCGGTGTGTCGGCGGGCGGAGGAGGCGGTCCGGGGCACGCGCCCACCGTACTGGAGGGCCCGGCCGGGGCCGACGGCGAAGTCCCTCAGGCCTGTCCGACGGATCACGGCCGGGCCCCGACGCCCGGCACGGGCACCTCGCGGCGTTGAAGAAAAGCCCGAACAGATCCGCGAGGAGGACGCTCCGGCACCTTGCGAAGCACGGCACCGGACGCCGCGATCTGTCCGACCACGAACCGCCGTACAGGCCTTAGGGTCGGGGCCATGCCCGAAAGCACCCTTGACCTCACCCTGGACGGTCCGGCCCTCACCGCCCGCCTCGTCGACTTCCCCTCGGTCAGCGGGGACGAGAAGGAGCTGGCCGACGCGATCGAGACGGCGCTGCGCACGCTCCCGCACCTGACCGTCGACCGGCACGGCAACAACGTCGTGGCCCGGACGAACCTCGGCCGCGACGAGCGCGTCGTACTCGCCGGACATATCGACACCGTGCCGATCGCCGACAACGTCCCGTCCCGGCTCGACGAGAACGGCGTGCTCTGGGGCTGCGGTACCTCCGACATGAAGTCGGGCGTCGCCGTCCAGCTGCGGATCGCCGCGACCGTGCCCGAGCCCAACCGCGACCTCACCTTCGTCTTCTACGACAACGAAGAGGTCGCCGCGCACCTCAATGGGCTCGGGCATGTCGCCGACGCCCACCCCGACTGGCTGGCGGGCGACTTCGCCGTTCTCCTCGAACCGTCCGACGCCCAGGTCGAGGGCGGCTGCCAGGGCACCCTGCGGGTCTTTCTCCGTACGGAAGGGGAGCGGGCGCACTCCGCGCGCAGCTGGATGGGGTCCAACGCCATCCACGCCGCCGCCCCGATCCTCACCCGCCTCGCCGCCTACGAACCGCGCCGGCCGGTCATCGACGGGCTGGAGTACCGCGAGGGTCTGAACGCCGTACGCATCGAGGCCGGCGTCGCCAACAACGTCATCCCGGACGCCTGCACCGTCGTCGTCAACTACCGGTACGCCCCCGACCGCAGCCCCGAGGACGCCCTCGCCCACGTCCACGAGGTCTTCGCGGACTGCGGCGTCGTCGAGTTCACCGTCGACGACCACTCCGGCGCGGCGATGCCTGGCCTCTCCCACCCGGCGGCCAAGGCGTTCATGGCAGCGGTCGGCGGCACCGCGCAGCCGAAGTTCGGCTGGACGGACGTCTCCCGCTTCGGCGCGCTCGGCGTCCCCGCCGTGAACTACGGGCCCGGTGACGCGCTCCTCGCGCACAAGCGCAACGAGCACGTGGTGGTCGAACGGATCACCCACTGCGAGGACCGGCTCCGCTCCTGGCTCACCAGCTGACCCACAGCATTTCCCCTGCCCGTAACCTCGGTGGATCTACCCTGACCTGACACAGCACGTCGTCATGGCGTCACGTCGTCGGAGGGAGCGGGTCATGGGCAGCCCCGAAGAAGCACACGTCCCCGAGGAGCAGCGGCTCGGACCGGTACTGCGCCGCAGGGAACAGGTACAGCCCGGCACCACCGATCAGCGGTTGCTCGACTCCGAGGGCGATTCCGAGTGGGTGCACACCGATCCCTGGCGGGTGATGCGCATCCAGTCGGAGTTCGTCGAGGGCTTCGGCGCGCTGGCCGAGCTGCCGAGCGCGATCAGCGTCTTCGGCTCGGCCCGCAGCCCGGCCGACGGCCCGGACTACGAGGCGGGCGTACAGATCGGCAAGGCGCTGGTCGAGGCCGGTTTCGCGGTGATCACCGGGGGCGGTCCCGGAGCGATGGAGGCGGCGAACAAGGGGGCGCGGGAGGCGAAGGGCATCTCGGTCGGCCTCGGTATCGAGCTGCCCTTCGAGTCCGGGCTCAATCCGCACGTCGACATCGGCGTGAACTTCCGCTACTTCTTCGTCCGCAAGACGATGTTCGTGAAGTACGCGCAGGGCTTCGTCGTCCTGCCCGGCGGCCTCGGCACACTGGACGAGCTCTTCGAGGCGCTCACCCTCGTCCAGACGGGCAAGGTGACCCGTTTCCCGATCGTGCTCTTCGGCACCGCGTACTGGGGCGGCCTGGTGGACTGGCTGCGGAACACGGTGGTGGCACAGGGGAAGGCCTCCGAGAGGGACCTGCTGCTGTTCCACGTCACGGACGACGTGGACGAGGCGGTCGACCTGGTCACGAAGGAAGTCGGCCGCTGACCGCGGTGAGCCTCTCCGGTGACTGAGGAGCGGGATCCGGGGCATCGCCCCGGTTCGGGGAAGGGGCGGGGCAGGGGACAAGCCTTGCGCGGCGGCTCCACCGCCCCGGATCCCGGCTCGCGTCGCCGACCCGCTGACTCACCGCCGCTACGCCAGCCCCCGCCGCGCCACCGCCGGCGCCCGGTGCCCCGCGATCGAGGCCACCATGTCCAGCACCTGCCGCGTCTCCGCCACCTCGTGCACCCGGTAGACCCGCGCGCCGAGCCACGCCGAGACCGCGGTCGTCGCCAGTGTCCCGATCACTCGTTCCTTCACGGGCCGGTCGAGGGTCTCCCCGACGAAGTCCTTGTTGGACAGCGATACGAGGACGGGCCAGCCGGTCTCCGCCATCTCACCGAGGCGACGCGTCGCCTCCAGTGAGTGCCGGGTGTTCTTCCCGAAGTCGTGACCGGGGTCGATCATGATGCCGTCCGGCCTGACCCCGAGCTCCACGGCCCGCTCGGCCAGTCCCACCGTCACCCGCAGGATGTCCGCCATCACGTCGCCGTACGCGATCCGGTGCGGCCGGGTCCGCGGTTCGGCTCCGCCCGCGTGCGTACACACCAGCCCCGCTCCGTACCGCGCGGCCACCTCCGCGAGCTTGGGGTCGACACCGCCCCACGCGTCGTTCAGCACATCGGCACCGGCCTCGCAGACCGCCTCACCGACATCGTGGCGCCAGGTGTCGACGCTGATCACCACATCGGGGTGACGCCGCCGCACCTCGGCGACGAACCCGACGGTGCGACGGGCCTCCTCCGCCGCGGTCACCTCCTCGCCGGGACCGGCCTTCACCCCGCCGATGTCGATGATCGCGGCGCCGGCGGCGACAGCCTGCTCGACCCGGGCGAGCGCGGGCTCGTCGTGGAAGGTCGCGCCCTGGTCGTAGAAGGAGTCCGGAGTACGGTTCACGATCGCCATGATCACCGGCTCGTGCGCCCCGAATTCGCGCCGCCCCAGCCTGAGCGCACCGCTTCGCATCCTGTGTTTCTCCTCTGGATAGATCGCCCATCGCCGCCTGCGACCCTAACTGTCAGTACCGCATGGCACGATCGGAGTCGGACAGGTTTCCGCCCCAGGGGAGATGCGCGTGTTCTGGTTCTTGCTGCTGGCGATGGTGGTGGTCGTGGCCGCGGTCACCCTCGCGGTGGTCGGCGGAGGGAAGAGCCACGTCCTGCAGGACGTGGCGCCCGAGCAGCTGACCGACCCGCTGCCCGCGACCCGCCCGGTCGGCCGCGCGGACGTCGAGGCGCTGCGGCTGCCGGTGGCGGCACGCGGATACCGGATGGCGGACGTCGACGACGCGCTCGGCCGGCTGGGCGCCGAGCTCGCCGAGCGGGACGCGCGGATCGCCGAGCTGGAGTCGGCGCTCGCCGGAGCGCAGGCGACGGCGGTGGGCGGTGTCGGGCTCCTCGAGGAGCCGCAGGACCGGCCGCGGCCCGAGCGGACACCCTGGGCGGCGCCGGAGCCCGGGCAGCAGCCCGACCGGCAGCCGGAGCCGCGTTCCTGGCCCCGGTCCGGATCGCAGCAGGAGCCGCCGCCCGGTCCGGAGTCGGGGCCCCGGTCCGGCGAGGAGCCGCGGCGATGAGCGGCGGCGCCGAAGCGGGGGCGGACGGCCGGCTGCGCTGTCCGTGGGGACTGTCCACCGATGACTACCTCGCCTACCACGACACGGAATGGGGCCGCCCCGTCCACGGCGACGACGCCCTGTTCGAGCGGCTCTGCCTGGAGGCGTTCCAGTCCGGGCTGTCCTGGCTGACGATCCTGCGCCGCCGGGAAGGGTTCCGCAGCGCCTTCGCCGGGTTCAAGGTCCGCGCGGTGGCGGAGTTCACCGACGCCGACAAGGAACGCCTCCTTGCCGACGCCGGGATCATCCGCAACCGCGCGAAGATCGAGGCGACGCTCGCCAATGCCAAGGTGCTGGCCGCATGGTCGGACGGCGAGCTGGACGAACTGATCTGGTCGTACGCCCCGGACCCGGCCACGCGTCCCGCCCCGCGCACCCTCGGCGACGTCCAGGCGGTCACGCCGGAGTCCACCGCGCTCGCCAAGGACCTCAAGAAGCGCGGCCTGCGCTTCATCGGTCCCACCACGGCCTACGCCCTGATGCAGGCGTGCGGCCTGGTCGACGACCACCTGGCCGACTGCGTGGCCCGCGGCACCGGGTCGTAACCGCGCTCCGGGGCCGGCGGTCCCACGGAGGAAGCCGACCCTGCAAGGCCCTACCGCCCCAGATACTTCGGCTTCGCCTTGTCCAGGAAGGCCTGCACCGCGATGGTGTGGTCCTCCGAGGCGCCCGCCTTCGTCTGGAGTTCGTCCTCCTTCTCCAGCGTCTCGCTCAGCGTGTGGCCGGCGCCGTAGGCCAGCGACGCCTTGAGCGCGGCGTACGCCACCGTCGGACCGTCCGCCAGCGTGCGGGCCACCGCCAGGGCCTCTGCGGCGAGGTCGGCCGAGGGCACCAGCTTGTTCACGATGCCCAGCTCGTACGCGTCCTTCGCCGAGATCGAGCGCGGGAAGAGCAGCAGGTCGGCGGCGCGGCTCCGGCCGATCAGCCGGGGCAGCGTCCACGAGACACCTGAGTCCGCGGTGAGGGCGACCCCGGCGAACGAGGTGTTGAACGACGCGGTGTCGGCGACCACCCGGTAGTCGCAGGCGAGTGCGAAGCCGAAGCCCGCACCGGCGGCGACCCCGTTCACCCCGGCGACGACCGGCTTCTCCATCTCGGCGATCGCCCGCACGACGGGGTTGTAGTGCTCCTGCACGGTGCTCAGCGCATTGCCGGAACCCGACTCGCGGGTGGCGGTCAGCGTGGCGACGTGTTCCTTGAGGTCCTGGCCGACGCAGAAGGCGCGCGAGCCGGCCGCCGTGAGCAGAACCGCCCGGACAGCGGTATCGGCCGCGGCCGACTGCAGCCCGTCGCGGAGGGCCGCCTTGGCGGCTGTGTTCATGGCGTTCATCGCGTCGGGACGGTTGATCGTGATCGTTGCGAGTCCGTCCGTCACTTCGTAGAGCACGGTGTCGGCCACGTGGTCCGCCATGTGATGTCCCCTCTGCGCCTCGGGCAATGCCTGTCCAGGCAAGCATGGCCGACATCGCCGAGGGCGAACATGTGACCTGCGTCTAACGATTGCGCCCCGATGGAGGGGTGAAGGCGACGGAGTATCGCAGTCGGATCGCCGAATTGGGTGGTTTTGCGGGAGCGCGTTGCGCAAGCGATGCAGACCGATGTTGGTCATCGGGGTCTGTGATGCGGGATAATGGCCTGGAAGCAATGTGTTCGATGCCGGTGAGACAGCGCCTGTCATGGGGCCGCCGGTTGTTATGAGCTGGTTTCAGGAAGGGGAACGAGCATGGCGGCCATGAAGCCGCGGACGGGCGACGGCCCGCTCGAGGTGACAAAGGAGGGGCGGGGCATCGTCATGCGCGTTCCGCTCGAAGGCGGCGGTCGGCTTGTTGTGGAGCTGACCCCGGACGAGGCCGATGCACTCGGCGACGCCCTCAAGAAGGTCGTCGGCTGACGCAGAGGCGCCCACACTTCGTCACTGCCCCGGCACCCGTGCCGGGGCAGTGATGCGTTCGGAACAAGCCCGTCGAAAGGTGTTCCCAGCCCTTTGAGGCCGCGGGGGGATCGGGGGAGACCGAGGGGGACCGAGGGAGACCGAGGACGCCCGGCCCGGGTGAGGGGCATGGAACCACGAACGGTCACCCACGCCGGACGGCGCACAGCAACCCGTCGCCCACCGGCAACAACGTGGCCATCAGTTCCTGGCTCTCCCGTACCGCCCGCAACAGCTCCCGCAGCCGCAGTACCTCCGCCGGCTGCGCCGCGGAGTCGACCGTACGGCCGTCCGCGAAGACGCCCTCGAAGCAGACCAGACCACCGGGTCGCAGCAGGCGCAACGATTCAGCGAGGCAGTCCAGGCTCTCCAGCCGGTCACCGTCGCAGAACACGAGGTCGTATCCGCCGTCCGCGAGTCGCGGAAGTACGTCGAGGGCCCGGCCTGGGATGAATCGGGCCCGATTGGCCGCGAACCCCGAAGCGCGGAAGGCCTCGCGGGCGAACTGCTGCCGCTCCGGCTCCGGATCGACCGTGGTCAGCACCCCGTCCGGCCGCATCCCGTGCAGCAGATAGATGCCGGACACGCCGGTTCCGGTGCCGATTTCGGCCACCGCCTTGGCGTCGGTCGTGGCAGCGAGCAGGCGCAGCGCGGCGCCGGTGCCTGGTGACACCGAGCGGAGCCCTGCCTCCCGGGCCCGGTCTCTGGCCCAGCGCAGCGCTTCGTCCTCGGCGACAAAGGCGTCGGCGAACGCCCAGCTCGTCTGCCGGTTGGCGGTAATGACCCTCTCCTGTCCCCGTAGTTGGCGCAACGGTGACTGTATCCGCTGCACCCGGGAACCCGCAGATGGGACCGGGCGTTATGAAAGGACAGGGGAAAGCTCATGGATCCGGCCCGCAGATCGGCCCGCGATCATGGGCCGGAGGTTCCCGGGGACGATCCCCGGCCCCAGCAGGAAAAAGGCTTATCCGGAGCTAACGGGCGAGGTGGCTATGGTAGGGACTCCACTGGACACCACCAGAGCCGACAGGGGAGGTGCGGCTGCGCCTGTGGATCGGAGAGGAGTGCTGCGGCGCTTCCTCAGATCGGCGGGTGAGCCGAAATCCGTGACCAACATCGCTGACCGTTCTTCCAACGACTCCGCACCGACCGCGACCTTCGCCTCAGATGCGGAATCCCAGGCGTGGATGCCGCCCTCATGGGAAGAGATCGTCAGCACGCACAGCGGTCGTGTCTACCGCCTTGCCTACCGTCTGACGGGAAACCAGCACGATGCCGAGGACCTCACTCAGGAGGTCTTCGTCCGGGTGTTCCGTTCGCTGTCGACGTACACACCCGGCACCTTCGAGGGCTGGCTGCACCGCATCACGACCAACCTGTTCCTGGACATGGTCCGTCGTAAGCAGCGGATCCGTTTCGACTCGCTCGGCGACGACGCCGCCGAGCGGCTGCCGAGCCGTGAGCCGTCTCCGCAGCAGGTCTTCAACGACACCCACTTCGACGCGGACGTACAGCAGGCGCTGGACACCCTTGCGCCCGAATTCCGTGCCGCGGTCGTGCTCTGCGACATCGAGGGACTTTCGTACGAGGAGATCGCCGCCACCCTCGGTGTGAAGCTCGGGACCGTGCGCAGCCGTATCCACCGCGGTCGCTCGCACCTGCGCAAGGCTCTGCAGCACCGCTCGCCCGAGGCCCGCGCCGAGCAGCGCTCGCTGGCGGGAGCCATGGTGGCAGGGGAGGTCGGGCCGGCGTGAGTGGCACAGGGCCGACCCCTGCGGAACAGCACTTGGGGGACCGCCTCGCCGCGCTTGTCGACGGTGAGCTCAAACATGACGCCCGTGAGCGGGTGCTCGCCCATCTCGCGACCTGCGCGAAGTGCAAGGCCGAGGCTGCCGCCCAGCGGCGGCTGAAGAGTGTCTTTGCGCACTCGGCCCCGCCTTCGCCGTCCGAGGGGTTCCTCGCCCGGCTGCAAAGTCTTCCCGGGGGACCGGGCGGTGACGACGACCGTCAGGGAAGACCGTTCGGGGGCTCCGGGCGGTTCGCCGACGGACTTCTCCCGGTGATGCAGCCTCCCGGCAGCCGTACCGATTCGCCGTCGGGGAAGTCGCCGCTCGGCCGTTTCGGCTATCTCGTGGCCCCGCACGGCTCGACGGCCGTACTCCCGGTCGACGGATCGCGTGCGTCGTTCCGGATCCATGAGGTGGGCCGGGAGGGGGACCGGTCGCCGTGGCGTGGCCGCAGGTTCGCTTTCGCGGCGGCCAGCGCCGTCTCGCTGGCGGCCATCGCGCTGGGCGGCGCCCTGCCGACAGGGGCAGGACCCGACGCCCAGACCCGCGCGGAGGGCGCCGGGAACAACGTGACCCCGCTCGATGCGGCCGCACGGGCCGAGAGCGGCAGCGTGACCAGCCGCCGCAATGGCGGCAGCCTCGGCACGTCCGGCCCCCCCGACGCCGGTTCCACGACTGGTCCCCCGGCCCAGCCGCCGAATACCGCGCCACCCGCCCACGCCCTGTTCGGCACCGCCCGGCTCACGGCCAACCCCTTCGCCGCGGCGGTACTGACGGATGTGTCCGCGACCCCGCTGATACGTCCGACCGCCACCAGCCCCCTGTTCGCCCACGCGCTCGGAAGCGGCCTGAACCCCGTTTCCCCCACGTCCTCCGCGTCCTTGCCGACCGCGTCCTGGGCACCCACGTCGGCGGCCGCCAAGCCCACCCCCGCCGATCGCCGTCAGCCGCTTTCCGCCAGGCATTGACCGGGGTCGGCGCAGCCATTCGCAAACCTGGTTGAATCCCGGGAGGAATGCCGGAAGGGATGTCCTTTCGAGCGCGTGCAGAGACCAGTTGTGACGGTTGCGGGGAGAGCATGGACGACGGGAAGCCCACCGGGCCGAAGGCGAAGTGGTGGAGCCGCCCCACGGCGGGGCGCGCCACCACATCGGCGCCGCAGGACGCCCCCGCTCCGGTGGAGGCACCGGCCGAGGCCGCGCGGACCGTGGGCGCACCGGCCGGTGACCCGGACACCACGGTCGTCGCAGAGGTGAGCCCGGCGCCCGTACTTCCTGCCCAGCCCGCACCGCCCGAGCCCGTGGCGTCCGCACCGCTGGTGGCGCCCGTGACACCCGGGCCCGGTGCGCAGGCACCCGCGGCGATGGCCCAAGCGCCGGCGCCTGCGGTGAAGCCGTTGCACGAGCCCGATCAGTACAGCACCCCGCCGTACGGCGGCCCCGGCCCCTGGGCGCCCGCACCACCCGTACAGCGCCCGGTGCCGACACCGGCGCACGGCACTCCCGTACCCCCGCCGTACGCAGGCACCGGCACGAACGTCGCAGGCATGCCCGCGGCCCCCGCGCCCGTCCCGGCCCCTGCCCCGGCCTTCACACCCCCGCCCCGGCCGCCGCAGTCCTCGCAGTGGCTGCAGTACGACCCCTGGGGTGCGCCCCGGCAGCCACTGACCCACCCCGGCCCCCCGCTCGGGTCGGACGGCGGGCGCAGGAAGAGCCGACGCGGCTCCCTGCTCGTCGGCGCGCTGCTGCTCGCCCTGGTGGCGGGCGGCATCGGCGGCGGCATCGGGGCCTACGTCGAGCGCAACGGCGGTCTGACCACGGTCGAGCTTCCGCAGGCCGCGAGGAACAGCGGCGGACGGGCCCCCGACAGCGTCGCGGGCATCGCCGCCAGCGCGCTGCCCAGCGTGGTCACCCTCCACGTCAGCGGCACCACCGAATCAGGCACCGGCACCGGTTTCGTCCTCGACAAGTCGGGCCACATCCTCACCAACAACCATGTCGTCGCCCCGGCCGGTTCGTCCGGTTCCATCACGGTGACGTTCAGCGGCGGCGAGACCGCGCGCGCCGAGGTCGTCGGCAAGGACAGCGGTTACGACCTGGCCGTGGTCAAGGTCACCGGCGTCTTCGGACTCAAGCCGCTACCGCTGGGCAACTCCGACAATGTGCAGGTCGGCGACCCGGTGGTGGCCATCGGCGCCCCCTTCGACCTGTCCAACACCGTCACCTCCGGCATCATCAGCGCCAAGGACCGGCCGATCACCGCGGGCGGCGAGAAGGGCGACGGCAGCGACATCAGCTACGTCGACGCGCTGCAGACCGACGCCCCGATCAACCCGGGCAACTCCGGGGGCCCGCTTGTCGACACCCACGCCCATGTCATAGGTATCAACAGCGCCATCCGCGCCGCCGACAACAGTTCGTCGACCGAGGGCGGCCAGGCCGGTTCCATCGGCCTCGGCTTCGCCATCCCGATCAACCAGGGAAAGCGGGTCGCCGAGGAACTGATCAACACCGGCAGGGCAACGCATCCGGTGATCGGTGTCACCTTGGACATGAAGTACACCGGTGACGGCGCCAAGGTCGGTGCGAAGGGCGCCGGGGGCAAGGCCGCGGTGACACCCGATGGTCCCGGGGCGAAGGCCGGCATCAGGCCGGGCGACATCATCACCGAGGTGGACGGGCAGCGGGTGCACAGCGGCGAGGAGCTGATCGTGAAGATCCGCGCGCACCGTCCGGGTGACCGTCTGGACCTCGGTCTGACACGTAGTGGTAAAGACCTGTCCATGACTTTGACCCTGGGGTCGGCAACCGGCACCTGACGCCTTGGGCACGCTACCGCCCGGACGGTTTCGCCGGGTACCGTGGGCCGGGTCCGGACATCATCCGACCTGGGCTCGGGGAACACGAGGAGCAACAAGGTGTTCAATGACATAGGCGCACTGGAGCTGGTGACGCTCGTGATCCTCGGCGTGCTGATCTTCGGCCCGGACAAGCTGCCCAAGGTCATCCAGGACGCCTCGCGCTTCATCCGCAAGATCCGCGAGTTCTCCGAGAGCGCCAAGGAAGACATCCGTACGGAGCTGGGCCCGGAGTTCAAGGACTTCGAGTTCGAGGACCTCAACCCGAAGACGTTCGTCCGCAAGCAGCTCATGGACGGCGACGACGATCTCGGGCTGAAGGAGATCCGCGAGAGCTTCGACCTCCGTAAGGAGATGGCCGAGGTCACCGACGCGGTCAACGGCCGCGAGAGCGCGTCCAAGGACTCCGCGGGCGGCGTGTCGGGAAGCGGGGCGATCACTGCGGCGAACGGCTCCCCGGGCGCCCCCGACCTGCTCAAGAAGCGCGAGCAGCCCGCGAAGGACGAGCGTCCGCCCTTCGACGCAGACGCCACCTGACACCGGTCAATCCCGACTCGTCCGGACGGTATCGCTATTCTCCATCTGTCCGGTTGCGAGGACGCCCGAGGGGGGCGGGCCGCTGCGGACCCTTAAGGATCGAGGAGGCGGCCGGCCAGATGGAGACGACGAGTCGGGCAGGCGCGGATGGTGCGCCCAGCACAGTCACCGCAGAGGGGGTGCCGGCGACCCGGCGTACGGTCGACGGCTATCTGCAGGCGTCGTTCCCGTGGTACGGACTGGATGAGGCCTTCACCGGCCCGCGCTGGCTGATGCAGGTCGGCACGGCGGCGGACGGCACGGTGCAGCACGGTTCGACCGGGCACGGTGAGGAGCCTGTGGTACGGGGTGACTCCGGCGGTGAGAAGCAGCGGTTCGCCGTCGTGGTGACGGTGGCGAGCAGTCCCGTACGGCGAAGTGGCGACGGTACGGGGGTGCTGGAGGCGACCACGGTGTCGTCGGCGGCGTGGCTGGCGGGCTCGGGTCTGCTGGTGTACACGTGGCCCCCGCAGCTGGACCACGCGCTGCGCGACGACTGGCTCGACCAGCAGACGGAGACGGCGTTCGAACTCGCCGACGATCTGGAGGGGCCCGCGTGGTCGGCGCTGTCCCTGCCGGTGGACGGTGTTCCGGTGCCGTTCCACTACCGGGAGTCCGAGTTCGGGTGGGTGCTGGCGGGGTCGGCACCGGGCGGGGTGCACATCGGGGCGTACGGGCGGGGGATGAGCGCGTACGGGCTGGGGTTCTCCGTGGTGGAGGACATCACGACGTACGCGTAGCGGGGCGGTGACCGGTTGCCGCATCCTCCTCGATCGTCGTACGGGCGCGACAGTGCCGCCGGGCGGGGCCGACGTGCCCCGCCCGGCGGTTTGTTGTGGCCCCGTCAGAGGGACCGTGGTTCAGAACTTGTTGCGGGGGGTGATGCCCAGCGACATGCCCGACAGACCGCGCCGACGGCCACCGATCCGGTCGGCGATCGTGCGCAGCGCCTTGCCGGCCGGGGAGTCCGGGTCCGAGAGGACCACCGGCTTGCCCTCGTCGCCGCCCTCGCGCAGGCGTACGTCGATCGGGATGGAGCCGAGCACCGGGACCTCCGCGCCGACCGTCTTCGTCAGGCCCTCGGCGACCTTCCGGCCGCCACCGGTACCGAACACGTCGACCATCTCGTCGCAGTGCGGGCACGGCATGCCCGACATGTTCTCGACGACGCCGACGATCTTCTGGTGGGTCTGTACGGCGATCGAGCCGGCCCGCTCGGCCACCTCGGCCGCGGCCTGCTGCGGGGTCGTGACGACGAGGATCTCGGCGTTCGGCACGAGCTGGGCCACGGAGATCGCGATGTCACCGGTGCCCGGCGGCAGGTCGAGCAGCAGGACGTCCAGGTCACCCCAGTACACATCCGCGAGGAACTGCTGCAGTGCGCGGTGCAGCATCGGCCCGCGCCACACCACCGGGGTGTTGCCCGGGGTGAACATGCCGATGGAGATGACCTTCACGCCGTACGCCGACGGCGGCATGATCATGTTCTCGACCTGGGTCGGCTTGCCTTCCGCGCCGAGCATCCGCGGCACGCTGTGCCCGTAGATGTCCGCGTCCACGACGCCGACCTTGAGGCCGTCGGCCGCCATCGCCGCGGCCAGGTTCACCGTCACCGACGACTTGCCCACGCCGCCCTTGCCGGACGCCACCGCGTACACCCGGGTCAGCGAGCCGGGCTTGGCGAACGGCACCTCGCGCTCCGCCGTGCCGCCGCGCAGCGACGACGCGAGCTCCTTGCGCTGTTCGTCGCTCATCACGTCGAGCGTGACGTCGACCCGCGTGACGCCTTCGACCTTCGCCACCGCGTCGGTCACGTTCTTGGTGATGGTCTCGCGCATCGGGCAGCCGGAGACAGTGAGATACACCGTGACAGCGACCGCACCGTCAGCTGCGATCTCGACCGACTTGACCATGCCGAGTTCGGTGATCGGTCGGTGGATCTCCGGGTCGTTCACTGTCGCCAGCGCTTCGCGCACCGCGTCTTCGGTAGCCATACGGACGATGTTACGGCGCCTGGTCCTACGCGCGAGTAGCATCCGTCAGCGGTCTTCGTCACTCTCGGCCGGGTACCGGGCCTGCCGGTCGTCCAGGTCCCTCGCGAGGTCTTCCAGTTCGGAGCGGATCCAGTCGCGGGTGGCGACCTCGCCGAGACCCATGCGCAGCGACGCGATCTCCCGGGTGAGGTACTCGGTGTCCGCGATGGAGCGCTCGCTCTGCTTGCGGTCCTGCTCGTAGGTGACCCGGTCGCGGTCGGCCTGCCGGTTCTGCGCGAGCAGGATCAGCGGGGCCGCGTACGAGGCCTGGAGCGACAGGACCAGCGTCAGGAAGATGAACGGGTACCCGTCGAACCGCCACGTCACGGGCGCGAAGGCGTTCCACACCACCCAGATGATGATGACCAGGGTCATCCAGGCGATGAAGCGCCAGGTGCCCAGGAACCGGGCGATCCGTTCGGAGAGCCGGCCGAACGACTCGGGGTCGTAATCGGGCAGCAGCCGACGCCGCGGGGCCTTCGGCTGGTCCAGCCGGGAACGGGGCGGGCGCGCGATGCCCGAGGCACCCGCCGGCGCTCCCTTCGCGCGGTCCTCACCGGCCACGGGCGACCTCCTCCCCACCGTGGAAGTCGGTCTCCCGCCAGTCCTCGGGCAGCAGGTGGTCGAGTACGTCGTCGACGGTCACCGCGCCGAGCAGTGATCCGCTCTCGTCCACGACCGGCACCGAGACCAGGTTGTACGCGGCCAGATAGCTCGTCACGACCGGCAACGGAGTGTCCGGAGCGAGGGGGATGAGATCGCTGTCGACGATCGAGCTGACCAGGGCGTACGGGGGATCGCGCAGCAGCCGCTGGAAGTGCACGGTGCCCAGGTACTTGCCGGTCGGTGTCTCGTCGGGGGAGCGGCACACGTACACCTGGGCCGCGAGCGCCGGGGACAGATCCGCCTGCCGGACCCGCGCGAGCGCGTCGGCGACGGTTGCGTCCGGCCGCAGAATGATCGGCTCGGTCGTCATCAGACCGCCTGCGGTCCGTTCCTCGTACGCCATCAGCCGCCGCACGTCCGCCGCGTCGTCCGGGCGCATCAGCGTCAGCAGCCGCTCCTTGTCCGCCTCGGGCAGTTCGGACAGCAGGTCGGCCGCGTCGTCGGGGTCCATCGCCTCCAGGACGTCCGCGGCGCGCTCCTCCTTGAGCTTGCCGATGATCTCCACCTGGTCGTCCTCGGGCAACTCCTCCAGGACGTCGGCGAGCCGGTCGTCGTCGAGCGCGGCGGCGACCTCGGCCCGGCGCTTGGGCGACAGATGGTGCAGGGCGTTGGCCACATCCGTGGGGCGCAGCTTCTCGAACGTGGCGACCAGCGACTCGGCCCCCTGTCCGTGCTCCTCCAGAGAAAACCCGCTGACCGCCGACCAGTCGACCGTCAGGGTCTCGCCCTTGCGGCGCAGCGCCCCGCCCCTGCCCTTGCGTACGAAGTACTTGTCGATCTCCCAGTCGCGGCGGGCCGGGAGCTGCTGGATCGCGACATCGAGGATGGTGACCTCCTCGCCGGTCTCCACGAGGCGGACCCGCCGGTCGAGGAACTCGCCGAGCACGAGGCGTTCGGTGGGCCGCTGCTCGAAGCGCCGCATGTTGACGACGCCGGTGGTGATGACCTGACCGGACTCGATCCCCGTCACCCGGGTCATCGGGAGGAAGATCCGGCGGCGGCTGAGCACCTCGACGACCAGGCCGAGCAGCCGGGGCGGACGGCCGCCGACCCGCAGCATCGCCACCAGATCGCGGACCCGGCCCACCTGATCCCCGTTGGGGTCGAAGACCGGCACGCCGGAGAGGTGCGAGACGAAGACCCGGGGGGCGCCTGCCACCATGCTCTGTGCCTCCTTCCGTCCCGTAGCGAGGATGTGGTCCGTTCAGGGGTGAATTCCACCGTTATGACGGGATCAGGCTAGCCCGTACCGCTCCGGGTCGGCCCGGTGAGCAGTCCGTACGGCTCTGCGCCGTCCGGCGCAGGCGACACGGGTACGCTGCGGTCTGCCAGCCCCGACCCGCAGATGAGAGGCAGTGCGCCTGTGACCTCTTTTGTCCCGCCCGTCCGGACCCGCCGCCGGACCGCTCTTGCCGTCGTTCTCTGTGCGGGGCTGACCGCGGCCCTGACGGCGTGCGGCGACGAGGATCCGGACAAGGGGACCAACGGCATCGGCAGACTCCCGGCGGCCCAGATCGAGAAGAAGACGCAGGCGGCGGCTGCCTCCGCGGACGCGGTGCGGCTGGCCGGGACACTGGTCAGCAAGGGCGGCACGTACAAGCTCGATATGCGGCTCAAGGAGGACGGCGGCACGGGCTCCGTCACCTCGAAGAGCAGCACGTTCGAGCTGCTGCGGATCGGTGACCAGGTCTATTTGAAGGCTGACTCCGGCTTCTGGAGCCATGAGGAGAAGGACAAGCAGAGCAGCGATTCCGGTGCGGCGGCGGGGGACAAGCTCCAGGACAAGTATGTGAAGGTCCCGCAGGACGACCCGACGTACAAGCAGTTGCGCGGCTTCACGGACATGAAGACCCTGCTCGACGGGATGCTCACGCTGCACGGCAAGGTCAACAAGGGTGACCGCGGCAAGGTCGGCTCCGTCCGCACCATCCAGATCCTGGGCGGCAAGGGTGAGGGCGGGGCACTCGACGTCTCACTGAAGGGCACGCCGTATCCACTGCGGTTCGCCCGTGGCGGCGGCGGAGGCATCATCACGCTCGCCGACTGGGGCAAGGACTTCATGCTGGAAGCCCCGGCCAAGGACGACACCGTCGACTACGGGCAGCAGCTCCCCAAGACGGCCTCGTGACGCCGCAGGCGTCAGCTCCAGTCCTGGTCGTCACACGGCTGTCTGCCGTGCGATGTCCTGCGATCGCACGCACTGGACGCCGCCGGGCCCGCCCTTCGGGCGGACGGCGGGACTTCCGACACACGCCCTAGCGGCGGCGCTTCAGCAGCAACCGCAGAAGGGCGTCGGGGACGGGGTGGCGGGTGGTCGCCGGGGTCGGCAGCGGCGCCGCGGCGTGCGAGCTGTCCGACAGTTCCGTACGGAACTCGCCGGGCGTCAGCCGCAGCACCCGGCATTCGCGCGCCCAGCGCTCGGTCATCTGCTCGGCGTCCGGCGCGTTCAGCCGCTTGCCCTTGAGTTCGGGGACCGCCGCCTCCCATTCCTCGGAGTGCGGCGCGAGCTCCGTCACGGCGGCGGTCCAGGCGATCAGCCGGCCGCCCTTGTCCTTGCTGCGCACGGTCACCTCGGCGGCGGACCCGTCGGCGAGACCGGCCGGGAACGGCTGCTCGCCGGGGCCGTCCCCGACGAGATGGGCCGCGCCCTCGTGCCATACGTGCCACAGCGCCCGTGCGGGCCCGGTGCCCCGCACCCAGATCAGGCCGGACTTCTTGGTGGCCTCCTCGACGAGGGCCGGTCCGAGCAGCGAGTCAGCGACAGCAGCAGTCATGCTGTCAACTCTATTAGAGCCAGCCGTTGCGCTTGAGCGAGCGGTGGATGGAGAAGCAGACGACCCCGATGACGCCCAGCACCATCGGATAGCCGTACGTCCACCGCAGCTCCGGCATGTGCTTGAAGTTCATGCCGTAGACGCCGCAGATCATCGTCGGTACGGCGATGATGGCCGCCCAGGACGTGATCTTGCGCATGTCCTCGTTCTGCGCCACGGTCGCCTGCGCCAGGTTGGCCTGCAGGATCGAGTTCAGCAGTTCGTCGAAGCCGATGACCTCCTCGTGCACCCGCGCCAGGTGGTCGGCGACGTCCCGGAAGTACTTCTGGATGTCCGGGTCGACCAGCCGCATCGGCCGTTCGCTGAGCAGCTGCATCGGCCGCAGCAGCGGGGAGACGGCCCGCTTGAACTCCAGGACCTCACGCTTCAGCTGGTAGATGCGGCTTGCGTCCGAGCCGCGCGGGCTGCCTTTCGCGGGGGTGGAGAAGACCTCGATCTCCACCTCGTCGATGTCGTCCTGGACGGCGCCGGCCACGGCGATGTAGCCGTCGACGACATGGTCGGCGATGGAGTGCAGGACCGCCGAAGGTCCCTTGGCGAGCAGCTCGGGGTCGTCCTGCAGCCGGTGGCGCAGGGCCCGCAGCGAGCCGTGTCCGCCGTGCCGGACGGTGATGACGAAGTCCCGGCCGGTGAAGCACATCACCTCACCGGTCTCGACGACCTCACTGGTCGCGGTGAGCTCGGCGTGCTCGACGTAGTGGATGGTCTTGAAGACGGTGAAGAGCGTGTCGTCGTACCGCTCCAGCTTGGGCCGCTGGTGGGCGTGGACGGCGTCCTCGACGGCGAGCGGGTGGAGGCCGAACTCCCTGGCGATCCCGGCGAATTCCTCCTCGGTCGGCTCGTGCAGGCCGATCCAGGCGAAGCCGCCGTCCTCGCGTACCCGAAGCATCGCTTCGTGCGGGGTCAGACAGCCGGCGCTCTCCACGCGGCGTCCGTCGCGGTAGACAGCGCAGTCGACGACCGCGCTGGAGGCGGACGGGTCACGGGTGGTGTCGTAACTGCTGTGCAGGGCGTTGGGCTTGCGCAGGGACGGGCGCACGGCGGCGCGCAGGTCGCGGATCATCGACATGGCTGGCTCCTTCACGGAGGGCCGTCGTCGGGCGCGTGGAACAGCCCGGAATGGGGACGTGTGCTCACGTCCGCAAAGCGGGCGGCACCGCGGCGGCGCGATGACGGCGTTCGCTACAGACAGGCAAAAAAGGAATGCTCTTCCGTCGTGCGCAACGCCCAGGGTCCTGACGGGGGAGGCGTCAGATCACCGAAGAAGGGTGAGGGGCGGAAGAGCGGTTGGTACTGCACGATCGACTTCGATCCATTGCAGCCCCACCTCCTCCAGCCGGTCCCCCGTGGGGGATGACGTGTTGTCGGGACTGAGAGCGACGCTTCTGCGTGCTGTCCCGACCAGCGGCCAAGACTATCAGCCGGCTCCGGGCCAATCCCTTACTTTGCCCGTTCCATACGCGACCTATGCTCGCGGCATGGAAGAAATTCTTGCTCTGGTCGAGGCCCGGCTCCGTACGGCTCTCGGTGAACCGGACGCGCGCGCCGCGGTGACATTTCTCGGCACGGACCGGATCGAGATACTCCGCTTCATCGACGGCGATGTGGTGCGCTACGCCACGCTCGGCATGTCCGCCCGGCCGATGTCCGATCCGACCGCGGCCCTCGCGGACCCGGTGAAAGGGCCGCGCGCCGAACTCGTTCTCTCCGTGCGGGCTGGGCTCGCCGACACGGACAAGGTGCTCCGCGCGCTGGCCGTGCTGGCGGCTTCCCCGCAGGTCGAGGGGTTGATTGTGGCTCCCGGCGCCTCGCTGGACCTGGGGGAACCGCTGTGGCCCGGGGCGCCGTTCTGCTCCGTACTGGTCGCCGAGCCGGGAGGGCTGGTCGAGGACCTGGAACTGAATGAGCCTGCGCCGCGCAGCGGCTCCGTGGGGGGCGGCGGCCCGGAGACGGGCGGGCCGATGGAGCCGGTGCGGTTCCTGCCGCTGCTGCCGATGACGCACAACGAGGCGGCGTGGAAGCGGGTCCGCGGGGCGCAGGAACTCCAGGAGCGGTGGCTGTCGCACGGGACGGATCTGCGGGATCCGCTGCGTACCTCTGTGACGCTGGACTGAGACGAACGCCATACGGACAGGGGGGAAGCCCCGCCGCGAGGCCAGGAGGGGGAGCCGCGGGCGGGGCGGAACAGGGTTCGCGCAAGGGTCAGTCGGCGAAGACCGTGACGCCGTCCTCGGCGGCGTGCTTCGGCTCCAGCTCCTCCGCCTCGTGGGTCAGCGCCGTGCGCCGGGCCCAGACGACGGCGGCGCCGACGACGGCCGCGACCGCGGCGACCACGAACGGGATGTGGATGTTGCTCCATTCCTCGATCTTGGGGGCGAGGTACGGGGCGGCTGCCGCGGCGAACCAGCGGACGAAGTTGTAACCCGCGCTCGCCACCGGGCGCGGCGCGTCCGAGACGCCGAGCGCCAGCTCCGTGTAGACGGTGTTGTTCATGCCGATGAAGGCGCCGGAGACGACCGTGCAGACGATGGCCGTGGTGTGGTTGCCGTAGCCGAGGATCAGCAGGTCGGCGGCGAGCAGCACCAGTGAGGCGCCGAGCACCTTGAGCGAGCCGAAGCGCTTCTGCAGCCGGGGCGCGACGAGCACCGAGAAGACCGCGAGCAGCAGACCCCAGGCGAAGAAGACCGCGCCGGACTTGTACGGCGTCATGTTCAGCACGAACGGCGTGAACGCCAGGATCGTGAAGAAGGCGTAGTTGTAGAAGAACGCCGACGTCGCGACCGAGGCGAGGCCACCGTGGCCGAGCGCCCTGACCGGGTCGAGCAGTGAGGTCTTGTGGGCGGGCTTCGGCTGTTCCTTCAGGAACGCCGTGATGCAGATGAAGCCGATCGCCATCAGGACCGCGGTGCCGAAGAACGGGTAGCGCCAGCTGGCGTCGCCGAGAAGTGCGCCGAGCAGCGGCCCGCACGCCATGCCGAGGCCGAGCGCCGACTCGTACAGCAGGATCGCCGCCGAGCTGCCGCCGGCCGCCGCGCCGACGATCACGGCGAGCGCGGTCGAGACGAAGAGCGCGTTGCCGAGCCCCCAGCCGGCCCGGAAGCCGACGAGTTCCGCGACGGACGACGAGGTGCCGGAGAGGGCGGCGAAGACGACGACGAGCGCGAGACCGGTCAGGAGGGTCTTGCGGCCGCCGATCCGGCTGGAGACGAAGCCGGTGACGAGCATCGCGACCGCGGTGATCAGGAAGTACGAGGTGAAGAGCAGGGACACCTGGCTGGGCGTCGCCTCGAGCCCCTTGGCGATGGACGGCAGGATCGGGTCCACCAGCCCGATTCCCATGAACGCGACAACAGAGGCGCCCGCGGTGGCCCAGACGGCCTTCGGCTGGCGCAGGATGCTGCCCGCCCCTTCATCGAACGGATCCTCTCCCTGCATGGGCCTTCTCGCTCTCCACTAGATCGATGCGTTATGCACAGAATAAATTAGAGGAACTAATGATTGCAAGTTACATCTAATGTCCCTGATGGGAGCCACGCTGCGGACGGGTGATCGTCCTTGACGCGGCGACAGCCGCGGAGGACCGTTGGTCGCTATGAGGGGCGAACCCAGTTGCCCGAAGTGCGGAGGCCGGGTCAGGGCGCCCGGTCTTTTCGCCGACACCTGGCAGTGCGCGGTGCATGGCGCCGTGTCTCCGCTGCAGCCGGTGATTCCGCCCAGCGTCGAGGCGCTCGGGGTGGTGGTGGCCCGCGCTCAAGTGCCGGTGTGGATGCCCTGGCCGCTGCCGGTCGGCTGGCTGTTCACCGGTGTCGCGTACGCGGGCGACGACCGCAGTGGCGGCCGCGCCACCGTCGTCGCCTGCTCGGGCCCTGGTCCACTCGGCGGTATGGGCGAGCTGCTGCTCGTCGCCGAGGAGTTGGGGGTCGGACTCGGTGCGCGCTACGCCGGGATCGACGGCCCCGACCCCGGCCCGTACCTCAATGTCGACGGACCTCCCGACGCCAAGGTGCTCGCCGCCGGACGCCCCACCTCGCTCTGGCACGTCAAGGGCGCCCCCGAGGACCGGGCGGTCTTCGCCGGTGAGGCGCGCGGGCTCTGGCTCTGGGCGATCGTCTGGCCGGAGCAGTCCGGGCTGCTGATGTACGACGAGCTGATACTGACCGATCTGCGCGAGGCCGGGGCGGAAGCCGACCTCGTGCCGTGCGGGGCGCTCACACCACGGCTGCTCGACCGGCCCTGACCGCCGGTTGCCCGCCCGGCCGCCGCTGTGACCGGCCGGGCGCTGTTCGAATGCCGGTTATCCTTGGGCGTTCCCCCTGTCCGGCTGCGAGCACTGGAGTACACGTCGTGCGCATCGACCTGCACACCCACTCCACCGCCTCGGACGGTACGGACAGCCCCGCGGAGCTGGTGCGGAACGCCGCCGCCGCGGGCCTCGATGTCGTCGCCCTCACCGACCACGACACCGTCCGCGGCCATGCCGAGGCGATCGCCGCGCTCCCCGAGGGCCTCACCCTCGTCACCGGCGCGGAGCTCTCCTGCCGGATCGACGGCGTGGGGCTGCACGTGCTCGCGTACCTCTTCGACCCCGACGAGCCGGAACTGGCACGCGAACGCGAACTGGTGCGGGACGACCGGGTGCCGCGCGCAAAGACCATGGTCCGCAAGCTCCAGGAGCTCGGCGTCCCGGTCGAGTGGGAGCGGGTCGCCGAGATCGCCGGGGGCGGCTCGGTCGGCAGGCCGCACATCGCCACCGCGCTCGTCGAGCTCGGTGTCGTCGAGACGGTCTCCGACGCCTTCACGCCCGAGTGGCTCGCGGACGGCGGACGCGCCTACGCGCAGAAGCACGAGTTCGACCCGTTCGACGCGATCCGACTGGTCAAGGCCGCCGGTGGCGTCACCGTCTTCGCCCACCCGCTCGCCGTCAAGCGCGGCGAAGTGGTGCCCGAGGCGGCCATCGCGCGGCTCGCCGCCGCGGGCCTCGACGGCATCGAGGTCGACCACATGGACCACGACGAGCCGACCAGGGCACGGCTGCGCGGGCTCGCCAAGGAACTGGGGCTGCTGGCCACCGGCTCCAGCGACTACCACGGCAGCCGGAAGACCGTACAGCTCGGCGAGTACACCACCGACCCGGAGATCTACGGCGAAATCACCCGGCGCGCCACGGGAGCCTTCCCGGTGCCGGGCGCCGGCGGGCCCCGCCACGCGTAAGAGGCCGCGCAGACAGGTGGGGCGGCGTCGCGTGCCGATGGGCGGCGCCCGGCGGCGTTGTCGTCGGTCGACGACGCTCCGCGTCGCCTCCCTCCTCCGCCTTGCCAGACTTGCCCCTCGCCCCGCTCCGTCCTCCACCCCACCTGTCTGCGCGGCCTCTAAGCACCTGTCCGCGCGTCTCGCCCCTCCTCATTCCTTCTTGCACGCCCGGCCGCTCATGGCTGCGGGCTGCGCACGTCCTGTCTCGACCCGTTCTCTTCTCGCAAGGCCTCACTGTGTTCGACGTTGCTGTCTTCGGATCCCTCTTTCTCACGCTTTTTGTGATTATGGATCCGCCCGGAATCACCCCGATCTTCCTTGCCCTCACCGCCGGCCGGCCCGCCAAGATGCAGCGCAGGATGGCGCTCCAGGCGGTTGCCGTCGCCTTCGGTGTGATTGCCGTCTTCGGTGTACTCGGCCAGCAGATCCTCGACTATCTGCATGTCTCCGTCCCCGCCCTGATGATCGCGGGCGGGCTGCTCCTGCTGCTGATCGCGCTCGATCTGCTGACCGGCAAGACCGACGAACCGACGCAGACGAAGGACGTCAACGTCGCGCTCGTACCGCTGGGCATGCCGCTGCTCGCCGGCCCCGGCGCGATCGTCTCGGTGATCCTTGCGGTGCAGCACGCCGACAGCTTCGGGAGTCAGGTCTCGGTCTGGACGGCGATCGTCGCCATGCACGTCGTGCTCTGGCTGACCATGCGCTACTCGCTGCTGATCATCCGCGTGATCAAGGACGGCGGCGTCGTCCTGGTGACGAGGCTCGCGGGAATGATGCTCTCGGCCATCGCCGTGCAGCAGATCATCAACGGGGTCACCCAGGTCATCCAGAACTCCTGACGCGGACCCGGACACCACAGCGCCCCCGTACGGACCGTCCGTGCGGGGGCGCTTCGTCTTTGTGCGTCGGTGAGGCGTTACGAAGCCGAGTTCTCGGCCGGGCGGATATAGATGCGCTGGCCTATCGAGGCGGCCTGCTGCACGATCCGGTTGACGGAGGCGGCGTCCACGACGGTGCTGTCCACGGCGGTACCGTCGACATCGTCGAGTCGCATGATCTCGAAGCGCATATGGCTTCCCTTCGTCTGATCCTCCTGCTGGAGAACTACTGGGAGGACGGGTGACCCGTCCGCAAGGATGTGGAGCGTCGGACATCGGCGTCCCGCACTCCACAGGGTGTACAACGGCTTGCCACCAGCAAACATTCCCTACGCTAAGGAAATTTTTTGGATGTCTAAGGACCAGTGGGAAAACGGCCGTGCGCGGACAATGAGGTCCGCATGAACGAGGCGGAGATCAGCGAACGCCTGGACCGCACCAACGAGCTGCTCCAGCGCATGCTCGCCGAGGTGTCCAAGACCCCCTCGACCCACGCGATCTTCGTGGACGCGGGCTATGTGTACGCCGCGGCCGGGCTGCTCGTCACCGGCACGGAGGACCGGCGCTCCTTCGACCTCGACGCGGAAGGGCTGATCGAGGCCTTCATCGACAAGGCCCGCACCATCTTCGCGGACAGCAGGCTCCTGCGCGTGTACTGGTACGACGGCGCCAGGCGCCGGATCCACACGGTCGAGCAGCAGTCCATCGCCGAACTTCCCGACGTCAAGGTCAGACTCGGCAACCTCAACGCCAACAACCAGCAGAAGGGCGTCGACTCGCTCATCCGCACCGACCTCGAATCCCTCGCCCGGCACCGCGCCATCAGCGACGCGGCGCTCGTCGGCGGCGACGAGGACCTGGTGTCGGCGGTCGAGGCGGCCCAGGGGTACGGGGCCCGGGTCCACCTCTGGGGCATCGAGGCGGGCGAAGGGCGCAACCAGGCCGAACCGCTGCTCTGGGAGGTCGACAGCCAGCGCACCTTCGACCTGGACTTCTGCCGCCCGTACGTCACCAGGCGTCCCGTCACCACGTACGAGGACGACACTCCGGCCCCCTCCCGTGAGGACGTCCGCTTCGTCGGCGCGCAGATCGCCGCCTCCTGGCTCTCCGCCCGCGGCCGCGACGCCCTTGCCGACCTGCTGCCCGGACACCCCTACCTGCCGGGCTCCGTCGACCAGGACCTGCTGGTCGAGGCCGAACGGCTGCTCCAGCACTCGCTGCGCGGCCACGCCCATCTGCGCCGCGCGCTGCGCGACGGCTTCTGGCAGCACCTGCAGGCGCAGTACTGAGCTACACGCCGTCCCAGAAGGCGACCAGCGCGGCAGCGGTCTGCTCCGGGCGGTCCGTGTTGGGGGAGTGCTCGGCGCCCGCGATCCGGCTGCGGTGCGCGCCGAGCCGCTGCGTCATCTCGTCGAGCAGTGGCACCGGCCAGGTGTCGTCGCGCTCGCCGGAGAGCACATGGACGGGCAGCGGTACGGCGGCCAGTTCGGCCACCCGGTCCGGCTCGGTCGCCAACTGCCGCCCGGTGGCGATCAGCTGGGCGGGACGGTGGCGCAGCCAACGCCGGCGCAGCCCCTTGCCGTTCGCGGCCACCGCGTCCTCGGGCGGGTCGAGGGCGCGCATCGCGTCCCACACCTCGGCCATGCTCAGCGTCGCGAGCGCTTCGCTGAGCATCTTCACCTTGATCTGCTGCGCCTCGACCACCTGGGCGGGGCCGGAGGACATCAGCGTCAGCGAACGGAACGGTGAGGCGTCGAGCAGCACGGCGGCGCGGGCGATCTGCCCGCCGAGCGAGTGCCCGAGAAGATGCACGGAGCTGCCGAGCGCGTCGGCCTGGGCGAGCACATCGCGAGCCAACTCGATTTGTTCGTAGTCCTCCTGACGGTCCGTTCCGTCGGTCTCGTACTGCCCGCGCCCGTCGGCGGCGACGATGCGGTAGCCGGCGGCGGAGAGCGGTTCGAGGAGCGCGATGAAGTCCTCCTTGCTGCCCGTGTATCCGGGCAGCAGAAGGGCGGTGCCGCGCGGCTCGTCGGGCGGCGCGGCATCCAGCACGGCGAAGGCCCCGCGCGCGGTGGGCAGCGCGTGGACGCGGGTGCAGGAGGGCGGGGTGAAGGTGGGCGGCCGACTCATGACACGAGGCTATGTCCTCGCGCACCGGATGGGCCGGCGGCGTCCTGAAACGCCGGACGGGCTCGAGGATGTCCTCGAGCCCGTCCGGCACGATCAAGCCCCTCCGGCACGCTGAGGAGCGTGGTCAGGGGCAGAGCCCCGAACAACCGTCGGCGTGTGCTCAGCCCTCGGTCCTGGCCGCCGCGGTGCGCGGCGCCCGCCGCCTCCGCGGCTTGGCCTCGCCCTCCGCGACCGGAACCTCCACCACGGTCTCCGCCTTCGGCTTCGCCGCGGCCCGCGTCCGCCGACGCGGCCTCTCCGGCTCGGGCTCGGCGATCGGCGCGATCTGGAAGTCGACCTCGTCCTCGGCCGGCTTGGCGACGATCCGGGCGCGGCGCCGCGGCTTGGTCACCGTCTTCGCCTCCACCATCGGCTCGGCCATGGGCGCGATCTGGAAGTCGACCTCGTCCGCAGGCTTGGCGACCGTGCGGGTCCGACGGCGACGCGGCTTGGCCTCGGCCTGCGCCTCGACGACGGCCGGTGTCCCGACGACGACCGGAGCCTCCGCCAGGGCCACCGCGGCCTCGGCCGCGCCATCCGGGGCCGTGACCCGCGTACGGCGACGGCGTCGCGGCGTACGCGGCTCCACCGGGGCGTCAGCGGCAGACGCGGCAACCGCGGCCTGCACGGGCTCCGTGGCCGGGGACGGCACCGCGGCAGCGGCGCCGTCCGCGAGCGCGGATCCGCCCCGCGTGCGACGACGCTGACGCGGCGTACGCGGCGCCCGCTCCTCCCGTACGGCAGGTGTCGACGGCCCGGACGGCTTGCGGCCGCGGCCGCCCGTCTCGCCCAGGTCCTCCATCTCCTCGGCCCGCAGACCCGCACGGGTCCGCTCGGTGCGCGGCAGGACACCCTTGGTGCCGGCCGGGATGTCGAGCGCCTCGAAGAGGTGTGGCGACGTGGAGTACGTCTCGACCGGGTCGGGGAACTTCAGGTCCAGCGCCTTGTTGATCAGCTGCCAGCGCGGGATGTCGTCCCAGTCGACCAGGGTGATCGCGATGCCCTTGGCGCCCGCACGGCCGGTCCGGCCGATGCGGTGGAGGTACGTCTTCTCGTCCTCCGGCGACTGGTAGTTGATGACGTGGGTGACACCCTCGACGTCGATACCGCGGGCGGCGACATCGGTGCAGACGAGTACGTCCACCTTGCCGTTGCGGAAGGCGCGCAGCGCCTGCTCACGGGCGCCCTGGCCGAGGTCGCCATGGACCGCGCCGGACGCGAAACCGCGCTTCTCCAGCTGCTCGGCGATGTCGGCGGCCGTCCGCTTGGTACGGCAGAAGATCATCGCCAGTCCACGGCCGTTGGCCTGCAGTATCCGCGAGACCATCTCCGGCTTGTCCATGGAGTGGGCACGGAAGACGTGCTGCGAGATGTTGGCGACGGTCGCGCCCTCGTCGTCGGGCGAGGTGGCGCGGATGTGCGTCGGCTGCGACATGTAGCGCCGCGCGAGGCCGATGACCGCACCCGGCATCGTCGCCGAGAACAGCATCGTCTGGCGGGTCGGCGGCAGCATGGTGATGATCCGCTCGACGTCGGGCAGAAAGCCCAGGTCGAGCATCTCGTCGGCCTCGTCGAGGACGAGGGCCCGCACGTGCGACAGGTCGAGCTTGCGCTGGCCGGCCAGGTCGAGCAGGCGGCCCGGGGTGCCGACGATCACGTCGACCCCCTTCTTCAGGGCCTCGACCTGCGGCTCGTACGCACGGCCGCCGTAGATCGCGAGAACGCGGACGTTACGCACCTTGCCGGCGGTCAGCAGGTCGTTGGTGACCTGCTGGCAGAGCTCACGGGTGGGGACGACGACCAGCGCCTGCGGCGCCTCGGTCAGCTGCTCGGGCTTGGCCCGGCCCGCCTCGACGTCCGCGGGGACGGTGACGCGCTCCAGCAGCGGAAGACCGAAACCGAGCGTCTTGCCGGTACCGGTCTTGGCCTGTCCGATCACGTCGGAGCCGGAGAGTGCGACGGGGAGCGTCATCTCCTGGATGGGAAAGGGGGACACAATGCCGACGGCCTCAAGGGCCTCGGCCGTCTCGGGAAGGATCCCGAGGTCTCGGAACGTAGTCAGGGTGCTGCCTCTTCTGTGAGACGCGGTCCGAGGCGAACGCTGGGGGTCGTACCGTGCCGGGGTTGGTCATCCGGCCGTGGATGGGCCGGGTGGCGCGGGACCACTGCCGTCGCTCGAGCGCTCGTGCCGCTGAGGGGGCCCCTCATCTGCGGTCGTACGTGGCGTACGCCCCGCGTGGAGGGCTGTCGGGTCGGAGCCGATCGGGCCACCGACCGGGCATCCTCATTCAAATCGCCCGCTGAATGCTCGGCAAGCGCATTACCACCATACCCCGGATTCGCGCATCCATGCTGGGGGTGCATCGCAAAGGGCCCCGCCCGGCAGTGCCGGACGGGGGCTTTCCTGATGCCGACCGCGGGCTATTCTGCGGTTCGTGACTCCTCCCCGAGGGGCTTCTCACCCGACTGCGAAGCAGTCTCATGACGGACAAGCCCTGCCCGACGCAACACGCGTGGCAGGAAAGTATCAGCCGGACGCGATGCTCCGCTGACAAATCGGAAAGGCTGAGCTGTGGCAGAGAGCGAGCACACGGGAATCGCCGCCCAGGACTGGGCCACCGCATCCGCTGAGCCGCAGTACCGTGCCGCGGTCGTGGATCTGCTGGGAGCCCTCGCGTATGGGGAGCTGGCGGCCTTCGAGCGGCTCGCCGAGGACGCAAAACTCGCGCCGACGCTGGCCGACAAGGCGGAGCTGGCAAAGATGGCGTCCGCCGAATTCCATCACTTCGAGCGGTTGACGGACCGCCTGACCGCGATCGACACCGAGCCGACCGGGGCCATGGAGCCGTTCGCCAAGGCGCTCGACGACTTCCACCGCCAGACCGCCCCGTCGGACTGGCTGGAAGGTCTGGTCAAGGCATACGTCGGCGACTCGATCGCCAGTGACTTCTACCGTGAGGTCGCCGCCCGCCTCGACTCGGACACCCGCTCGCTCGTCCTCGCCGTGCTGGACGACACGGGCCACGGCAACTTCGCCGTCGAGAAGGTGCGCGCCGCGATCGAGGCCGACCCGCGGGTCGGTGGCCGGCTCGCGCTGTGGGCCCGGCGGCTGATGGGTGAGGCCCTCTCGCAGGCCCAGCGGGTGGTCGCCGACCGCGACGCGCTGTCCACGATGCTCGTGGGCGGGGTGGCGGACGGGTTCGACCTGGCCGAGGTCGGCCGGATGTTCTCGCGGATCACCGAGGCGCACACCAAGCGGATGGCCGCGCTCGGACTGGCTGCCTAGCAGACCGCCGACGGGCCCCTCAGGCCGCCGCTGATTGGCTCAGGCGGCGGCCGCGCGGGCGGATCAGCAGCGACAGCGTCACCGCGCCGATCAGTACCGCGCCGATCAGGGTGGGCAGGACATGTCCGGGTCCCAGCACCGAGTGCATCAGATACGCGCCGAACAGGGCACCCGGAGCGCCGGTGGCGAAGACGGCCCGGCGGGACGGTAGCCGTCCGGGCAGCGACCGGAGCGCCGCCCAGGAGAGGGCGAGTCCGAGCGCGACGGAACCGAGGGATTCCCAGATCACAGACGATCACCTCGCGGGTTGCGGAGAGGCATTTCCCATGCTTTCAGAGCGATGGGGGACGGCGAATCGGTCGTAGGCCGTACTACCCGTGGGCCGTGGAACGCAACCCTGCCTGGGGGAGGTTCCGCACAGGTGCCGCACAGCGGAAACCGGTGCTGAGCATCGGCAGGACACGCAGAAGCGGCCCGGAGGGGTATATCCCTCCGGGCCGCTTCGCACTGCTGTGCCTCTGTCCTTACAGCGCGCCGAACCCCACCCGCCGCGTGCTCGGCTCGCCGATCTCCACATAGGCGACCCGGTCGGCCGGCACCAGGACCTTGCGGCCCTTGTCGTCCGTGAGGCTGAGCACCTGCGCCTTGCCGGTGAGAGCCTCGGCGACCGCGCTCTCGACCTCCTCGGCGGAAAGCCCGCTCTCCAGAACGATCTCCCGGGGTGCGTGCTGCACGCCGATCTTGACCTCCACGGCTATGTCCCTCCGACGGTCAGTCCTCTGCGCGTGAGCCGCGCCGTACGCACCACACATTAGCCCGGTGAGCGGAACTGCCGGCGGTCGGCAGGCAACGCCCGCAGCGAACATGTACCGCGGATACGGAGGATCACCGACCGGACGTCAGTGCTGATCGATGCCGTGCAGGGGGAACCCGGCGATGCCACGCCAGGCCAGCGAGGTGAGGAGCTGCACCGCCGTGTCGCGCGGGATCGCCGACCGGCTGGACAGCCAGTACCGGGCGACGACCTGGGACACGCCTCCCAGACCGACCGCGAGCAGCATCGACTCGTCCTTGGAGAGTCCCGTGTCCCCCGCGATGACGTCGGAGATCGCCTCCGCGCACTGCAGCGAGACCCGGTCGACCCGTTCCCGTACCGCCGGCTCGTTCGTCAGGTCGGACTCGAAGACCAGCCGGAAGGCGCCGCCCTCGTCCTCGACGTACGCGAAGTAGGCGTCCATCGTCGCGGCGACACGCAGCTTGTTGTCCGTCGTCGACGCCAGCGCCGTACGGACCGCCTGCAACAGCGACTCGCAGTGCTGGTCGAGCAATGCCAGATAGAGCTCCAGCTTGCCCGGGAAGTGCTGGTAGAGCACCGGCTTGCTGACACCGGCCCGCTCGGCGATGTCGTCCATCGCGGCGGAGTGGTAGCCCTGCGCGACGAAGACTTCCTGCGCGGCGCCCAGCAGCTGGTTGCGTCGGGCGCGGCGAGGCAGGCGAGTGCCCCGCGGGCGCGCCGCCTCTGTCTGCTCGATGGCTGTCACGCCGCCTCCCAAAATTGTGATCGAACACAGCCGTTTTTCTGCACGCTGCGCCGTACAGCCATCGTACTTTTGAGTAACCCGGGTGCGCGCGGCGCGGACGCAGAATTTCACGGACCGGACGGCTGCGGTAGCCACAGATTCGTCGCCTGCACGGCAAAGCGGGGCGTATCAGCGGTAATCGTCCTCGTCTTCCGCGACGACGCGGGCCTGCTCCGCCGCATCCGCCTCATTTGCGGTGTCCCGGTCGATGCCCGTGAGCGGATCGTCGCCCTTCGGCCGGAGATCGGCCTGCTGTTCGGCCGCGTCGGCCTCGGGCGCCTCCGGGTCCGGCTCGTCCGGCTGAATTGTCTCGAAGGTCTCCGGGTCATTGGGGTCGACCGTCATGGTGACTCCCTTCCTTAGCATCGAGCCTAGGAGCTACCCCGGCACGGCGCTATGCGATCTGTGACGGCGAACACATGAACCACGGTGTGATCGTCTCGTAACATTGCCGCATGTCTTCGACCGAGCTGCCGGGAGTCCGGGCCGCTGCTGCAGCGACGGCTCCCACGGTGGGCACCGTCCGCGTCGCCGAGGGGGAGGAGCTGCGCTCCGTCGCGCTCCCCGGCCTGACGCTGAACGTCCGCACCCGGACGCCGGAGCGGACCGGGCTGCCGCCCGCGCTGTACGTGCACGGGCTCGGCGGCTCCTCGCAGAACTGGTCGGCGCTGATGCCGCTGCTCCAGGACGTGGTGGACGGCGAGGCGGTCGACCTGCCGGGCTTCGGGGACTCGCCGCCGCCGGACGACGGCAACTACTCGGTCACCGGACACGCCCGTGCGGTGATCCGGCTCCTGGACGCGGCGGAGCGCGGCCCCGTCCATCTCGTCGGCAATTCACTCGGCGGCGCGGTGGCCACCCGGGTCGCGGCCGTCCGGCCCGACCTGGTGCGGACGCTCACCCTCATCTCGCCCGCGCTGCCCGAGATCCGGGTGCAGTGGCCCGCCGTACCGACCGGACTGCTCGCCGTTCCGGGGATCGCATCCCTGTTCTCCCGGATGACCAAGGACATGACGGCGGAAGAACGCACGCGCGGAGTCATGGCACTCTGTTACGGCGATCCGGCGCGCGTCTCCGAAGCCGGCTTCCGCGATGCGGTGGCCGAAATGGAGCGACGGCTGGAACTGCCGTACTTCTGGGACGCCATGGTGCGCTCGGCTCGGGGCATCGTCGACGCGTACACGCTGGGCGGGCAGCACGGACTGTGGCGCCAGGCCGAGCGCGTGCTCGCGCCGACCCAGCTCGTGTACGGCGGACGGGACCAGCTCGTCTCGTACCGGATGGCACGCAGAGCGTCCGCGGCCTTCCGCGATTCGCGACTGCTGACACTGCCCGATGCCGGGCACGTGGCAATGATGGAGTACCCGGAAGCGGTCGCCCAGGCCTTCCGGGAACTGCTCGACGAATGCGGCGGGAGCTGATCCGGGGCGTGGGACGACATAGCCGAAAAGGCCCCCAACCCGGCAAGCGCGATATCGATGCCGCCGCGGCGGATTGGGGCGGCGGCAGTGAGGCGGCCCGGCCGGAGCCCGGCAGCGGACGGCGCAGGAGGGTGGTCGGAGCACCGACCGGCACGGACGGGCACACTCCGTTCCAGGGGGTCCCCCAGGTGCGTGGCGGCCATCCCGAGCAGCGCGAGGCGGGCGGTGGCTGGGGGTCCGGCCCGCAGCCGGTGTTCGGTGACCGGCAGGCTCCGGGTCGACCGGGCGGCCAGGGTCCGCGGCCCGGAGCGTCGCAGATGCCTCAGCCGACGTCCCGGCCGATGCCGCAGAGGATGTCGCATCGGCAGCCCGCAGTCGGTACGCGGTCGCTGATACCGGGTCCGCGAAGGGAGTTCGTCGACGCCTTCGACGCACCGTCCGCGCCACCCGCCCCTCGTTCCCCGTCCGCTGCACCGGCCCCGCCGACCGGGCCGTTCACCTCGGCCGGCGGCCGGGACGAGCAGCGGCCCCCCGGCGGCGCCGATGCCCCGTCGGCCACCAGGAACGGCAAGGGGCGCACCTTCACCGGTGTCGCTGCCGCCGCGGTGACCACCGTGCTCGCGGTGGTCGTGGCCGGTCAGGTCGCCCATGACAGCAGTGGGCGGGTCGGCATGGCCGCACCCGGGGCGGGCGTCGACCGGGACGGTGGCGAGGACACCTCCTCCCGCTCGGACGACCGGTCGACGCCGAAAGCGGCGGCGGCCGCGCCTCTTTCGTACGAGCAGAAGATGGTCACGGCTTATCCGCTCGCTCCGGCACTCAAGGGTTCCGGGCGCTTCGAGACGGTCCCGGGAACGGCGAAGGCTCCGGGCAAGGGGCATAAGTACCGCTATCGGATCGACATCGAGAAAGGTCTCGGTCTCGACGCCGGACTTTTTGCCGAGGCGGTCCAGAAAACCCTCAATGACGACCGTAGTTGGGCGCACGGCGGTGCCATGACTTTCGAGCGGGTCTCCTCGGGTGATCCGGATTTCGTGATCACTCTGGCCAGCCCGGGAACCACCGGGGACTGGTGCGAGAAGTCGGGTCTCGATACGACCGAAGACAATGTCTCGTGCGATTCGGCGGCGACCGAGCGCGTGATGATCAATGCCTATCGCTGGGCGCAGGGATCGTCGACGTTCGGCCCGAAGAGGCTCTTCGCCTACCGCCAGATGCTGATCAACCATGAGGTCGGCCACCGGCTGGGTCACAATCATGTGAGTTGCCGCACGCCGGGAGCGCTGGCCCCCGTGATGCAGCAGCAGACCAAGTCCCTCGATATCGGCGGCATCAAATGCCGCCCCAACGCCTGGGTGTATCCGGGCAGTTGAGTCCGGACGGGGCGCCCGTCGGCCCCGCCCGGCGGATGCCTGCCATCGGCCGGACGGTCGGCCCCTGGAGGCATCGTCCAGCATGTGGGACGACCGTCTCATTCTGCGTTGACATCATGGGTGCCGTCGCGCATATTTCTCGGCATGTCACGCAACCCCGTCACCTTCGACTGCGCCGCCATAGAGCTGGCGCTCATCGGTGTGACCGGGCACAGCGTCGCCGACATTCACTGTTGCTGACGCCTGCCTGAGCGCGCGTCGACTTCTTCCCCCGAGCCCTGTCTCGCAGGGAACAGTTCTTCCCGACTGCCGCGCCGGGCGTACTCCGTCCGCAGGCGCGGCAGTTCTGGTGTCCCGGTCCGGTTCCTCCGGATCCCCGACCGGGTTGTCCCACCCCGCACCCTCGCTGCTGCCTGCACGGATCCTCGTTCCGCCTTCTTCCGTCAGCAGTACTCCGAGAGGTCATCTTCCGATGCGTCAACCGTCCGTCATATCGCGCCGCGTGGCAGCGGCCGTCGTGGTTCTTGTCGTGGGTTCGGGCGCCGCCGCGTGCGGGCCCCAGGACAGCAAGGGCAGCGACAGCACATCCGGTGCAGCGGGCAAGCCCGCCAAGGGCGGCACGCTCACCGTCCTCAACAGCAACGCGCAGGAGGACTTCGACCCCGCGCGGCTGTACACCTCCGGCGGCGGCAACGTCCCGTCCCTGGTCTTCCGTACGCTGACCACCCGCAACCGGGAGGACGGCGCGGCCGGCGCGAAGGTCGTCCCCGACCTGGCGACCGACCTGGGCACGCCCAGCAAGAACGCCACCGTCTGGACGTACACGCTCAAGGACGGCCTGAAGTACGAGGACGGCACCGCGATCACGAGCGCCGACATCAAGTACGGCATCGAGCGCTCCTTCGCCGCCGAACTCTCCGGCGGCGCGCCCTACCTGCGCGACTGGCTGATCGGCGGCGCCGACTACCAGGGCCCCTACAAGGACAAGAAGGGCCTCGCCTCGATCGAGACGCCCGACGCGAAGACGATCGTCTTCCACCTCAACAAGCCGGAGGGCGAGTTCCCCTACCTGGCGACGCAGACCCAGACGTCCCCCGTGCCGAAGGCCAAGGACAACGGCACGAAGTACGAGAACCACCCGATCTCCTCGGGGCCGTACAAGGTCGTCAAGAACGAGGGCGACGGCGAGCGCCTCGTCCTGGAGCGCAACACGTTCTGGTCGGCCGCCACCGACGAGGAGCGCAAGGCGTACCCGGACCGGATCGACGTACGCTCCGGACTCGACTCCGCCGTCATCAACCAGCGGCTCTCCGCCTCCCGGGGCGCGGACGCCGCCGCCGTCACCACCGACACCAACCTCGGGCCGGCCGAGCTCGCCAAGGTCACGGGCGACAAGAAGCTGGCCGCCCGTGTCGGCACCGGCCACTTCGGCTACACGAACTACATCGCCTTCAACCCGAAGGTGAAGCCGTTCGACAACCCGAAGGTGCGCCAGGCGATCTCGTACGCCGTCGACCGCACCTCGGTCATCAACGCGGCCGGTGGCTCCTCGCTCGCCGAGCCCGCCACCACCTTCCTTCCGGAGCAGCCGTCCTTCGGCCACAGCGCGTACGACGCCTTCCCGGCCGGCAGGACGGGCAACGCGGCCAAGGCCAAGGAGCTGCTGAAGGAGGCCGGTTACGCCAAGGGCCTGACCATCACGCTCACGCACTCCAACGTGAAGAACTTCGCCACCAGCCCGGAGATCGCCACCGCCGTCCAGGAAGCGTTGAAGAAGGCCGGGATCACGGTCGAGCTGGAGGGCCTGGAGGGCAACGCCTACTCGGACAAGATCTACAACGTGAAGAGCGAGCCCGGCTTCTTCCTCACCGGCTGGGGCGCCGACTGGCCGTCCGGTGGTCCGTTCCTCGCACCGATCTTCGACGGACGCCAGATCGTCAAGAACGGCTACAACTTCAACGCCTCCCAGCTCGACGACGCCTCCGTCAACAAGGAGGTCGACGAGATCAACAAGCTGACCGACCTGAGCGCGGCCGCGAAGCGCTGGGGCGCGCTCGACAAGAAGATCGGTGGACAGGCGGTGACCGTGCCGCTGTTCCACCCGGTCTACAAGCGCCTGTACGGCGAGGCCGTCAAGAACGTCGTCATCAGCGACTGGACCGGCGTGCTCGACATCTCGCAGGTCGCGGTCAAGTAACCATGGCCGAAGCACTGCTGGTCAAGGAGACGGGGGCCGCTGCGGCGGCCCCCGTCTCCGGGGCCTCCTCGTTCCGGCGGCGGCTGCGCGCACGGCACTCCGCCGTCGTGGCGGCCGTCGTCGTCGCCCTGCTGGTCCTGGTCGCGCTCACCGCGCCGCTGCTGGCGGGCATCGAGGGCCAGGACCCCACCACGTACCACGCGAACCTCGTCGACTCCGCCACCGGCGGCGTACCGCTGGGCTCGTTCGGCGGCATCAGCGCCGACCACTGGCTCGGCGTCGAACCGCTCACCGGCCGCGACCTGTTCGCCCGTGTCGTGTACGGGGCCCGGGTCTCGCTCGGCGTCGCGCTGGCCGCGACCCTGCTCCAGGTGATCATCGGCGTGGCCGCCGGTCTCGCCGCCGGACTCGGCAACCGCTTCGTCGACCAGGCGCTCAGCCGCGTCACCGACATCGTCGTCGCCCTGCCCGTCATGGTGATCGCGCTCGGCGCGCTCGCCGTCGTCCCCGCCGACTTCCCGCGCCCCGTGCTGATCGCCGCGATCGTCGGCCTGGTCGGCTGGTCCGGCATCTCCAAGATCGTGCGCGCCCAGACCCTCGCGCTCAAGTCGCTCGACCATGTGGCGGCCGCCCGGCTCAGCGGCTGGGGCGGCGGGCGGATCGCCCGGCGCGAACTGCTGCCCGCGCTCGCCGCACCCGTCATCACGTACGCCGTGCTGCTCTTCCCCGGCAACATCGTCGTCGAAGCGGCGCTGTCCTTCCTCGGCGTCGGCATCAAGCCGCCCACGCCGTCCTGGGGACAGATGCTCAGCGACGCCGACACCTGGTACCAGGCGGCGCCCACCTATCTGCTGATCCCCGCCCTGCTCATCTTCATCACCGTGCTGGCGCTGACCGTCCTCGGCGAGGGCGTACGCAACGCACTCGACCCGCGCGTCGCCTCGCGACTGCGGATCGGCACCGGACGCAGGAAGGAGGCCGGAGCATGACCCGGTTCCTGTTGCGGCGCATCGGCGGGGTGCTGTTCGTGCTCCTCGCCCTCAGCGTCGTCGTCTACGCCGCGTTCTACGTCGCGCCGGGCGACGTCGCGCAGATCGCCTGCGGGCCGCGCTGCTCACCCGCCCAGGTGGCGCAGGTCAGCGACCAGCTCCGGCTCGGCGACCCGCTGTACGTGCAGTACGCGCACTTCCTCCAGGGGATCTTCGTCGGCCGCGACTACTCGACCGGCACCGGGATCCTGCACTGCCAGGCCCCCTGCCTCGGCCGCTCCTACCAGGACGACCAGCAGGTCACCCGGATGATCCTCACCAAGCTCCCGGCCACCGCCTCGCTCGCCATCGGTGCCTTCGTGCTGTGGATCCTGCTCGGCGTCGGCACCGGACTGCTCTCGGTGTGGCGGCGCGGCCGCGCGACCGAGCGGATTCTCACCGGACTGACCCTGGCCGGCATGGCCACGCCCGTCTTCGTCGTCGGTCTGCTGCTGATCATCGTGTTCTGCTCGGCGCTGCAACTGCTGCCGTTTCCCGACTACGTACCGCTCACCGAGAACCCGGAGCAGTGGGCCTGGAACCTGCTGCTGCCCTGGGTGTCGCTGGCGCTGGTCTCCGCCGCTCCGTACGCCCGGATGACCCGGTCGTCCATGCTGGAGACCCTCGCCGAGGACCATGTGCGCACGTTTCGCGCATACGGGGTGAGCGAGCGCGGACTCGTCGGGCGGCATGCGCTGCGCGGCGCGCTCGGCCCCGTGATCGCGCTCGGCGCGCTGGACATCGGCTCGATGTTCGGCGGCGCCGTCCTCACCGAATCGCTGTTCAACATCCCCGGCGTCGGACGTGAACTCGTCGACGCCGTGAGGAACGTCGACCTTCCGGTCGTCGTCGGCCTGGTGCTCGTCACCGGCTTCTTCGTCGTCCTTGCCAATGCCGTCGCGGACATCCTGCAGGCGATGGCCGACCGCCGGGTGGTGCTGTCATGAGCCTCGTCGAGGTCTCCGATCTGACGATCTCCTTCGACGGCGCGGCAGGCGCCCGGGCCGTGGACGGACTCTCCTTCACGCTGGAGGCGGGCGCCGCGCTCGGTGTCGTCGGCGAGTCCGGCTCCGGCAAGAGCGCGTCGGCGTACGCCCTGCTCGGACTTCACCGGGGGACAGGCGCGACCGTCGGCGGCTCGATCCGGGTCGCGGGCGTGGATGTCCAGGCGGCGGACGACGCGGAACTGCGCGCGCTGCGCGGGGCGAAGGCCGCGATGGTCTTCCAGGACCCGCTCTCGTCCCTGGACCCCTACTACGCGGTCGGCGACCAGATCGCCGAGGTGTACCGGGTCCACGCGCGTGCCTCACGGCGGGTGTCGCGGGCACGGGCCGTGGAGGTTCTCGACCGGGTCGGCATCCCCGACGCGGTACGGCGGTCACGGTCCCGGCCGCACGAGTTCTCCGGCGGCATGCGGCAGCGCGCCCTCATCGCGATGGCGCTCGCCTGCGAGCCGCAGCTGCTGATCGCCGACGAACCGACGACCGCGCTGGACGTCACCGTCCAGGCCCAGATCCTCGACCTGCTGCACCACCTGCGCCAGGAAACGGGCATGGGACTGCTGCTGGTCACCCATGACGTGGGCGTCGCGGCGGAGAGCGTCGACGACGTGCTGGTCATGCAGTCGGGCCGGGAGGTGGAGAGCGGGCCGGTCGCCGACGTGCTCGGTGCGCCCCGCCGACCGTACACGCGTGAACTCCTCACCGCGGTCCCGCGGGTGGACGCGAAGCGGGTGTCGCCGATTGCGGCACCGGCCGTGAAGGGCGCGGTGCCGGTCCCGGCGCCGCAGGGTCCGGGCGATGGCGAGCCGCTGCTCGAAGCCGTCGATCTGCGGCGCGAATTCGGGCGCGGCAGCGGCGGGGTCACCGCCGTGGACGGCGTCTCCCTCACCCTCCATCGCGGAGAGACACTCGGCATCGTCGGCGAGAGCGGCAGCGGCAAGACGACGCTCGGCCGGATGCTCGTACGCCTCCTCGACCCGACCGGGGGCCGGCTCCGTTACCGAGGTACGGAGATCGGCTCCCTGTCCGACAAGGCACTGCGGCCGTACCGGCGCGAGCTCCAGATGGTCTTCCAGGACCCCGTCGCCTCGCTCAACCCGCGCCGCTCGATCGGTGAATCCGTCGCCGATCCGCTGCGCGCCGCGGGCGTGCTCGACGACACCCGGATCCGCGGACGCGTCCAGGAACTGCTGGAACGCGTCGGGCTCGACCCCGACCGGTACGACCGCTACCCGCACGAATTCAGCGGCGGACAGCGCCAGCGCGTCGGCATCGCCCGCGCGCTCGCCGCGGACCCCAAGCTGATCGTCTGCGACGAACCGGTCTCCGCGCTCGATGTCACCACCCAGGCGCAGGTCACCGCACTCCTCGCCGAACTCCAGCGAGAACTCGGCCTCGGGCTGGTCTTCATCGCCCATGACCTCGCCGTCGTCCGGCAGGTCAGCGACCGGGTCGCGGTGATGCGGCGGGGCCGGATCGTCGAACAGGGAAGTGCCGACGAGGTGTACGGGGCGCCGCAGGATCCGTACACCAAGCAGCTCCTCGCCGCCGTACCCGCGCTCGATCCGGCGCTCGCGACGGTGCGCCGGGCCGCCCGCAAGGAGATGGCCGCAGCCTGACCCTGCGTAATGAATCGCCCCCATAGCGCGACCAAACGCGAGGGGGGCGGGAAAGTTACGAGGTTTCACCCCTTTCGGTGGCGCGACGGACAACCGTCCGTCGCGCCACCGGCGTATCCGCTTACGGTCGTCCCGCTGCGAGTCGCCATTCCCGAGGCGGCCGTCCACAAGGGAGATCGGGGGTGTGCTCGTGCGGATCGGACTCCTCACCGACGGTGGTTATCCGTATGCGACCGGTGAGTTCAGACTCTGGTGCGACCGTCTGGTGCGCGGGCTGACGCAGCACGAGTTCGACCTCTACGCGCTCAGCCGCTCCGCCGAGCAGGAGGCGCAGGGCTGGGTACAGCTTCCGCCCCAGGTCAGCCGGGTACGGACGGCGCCGCTGTGGACGACCGGCGAGGACATCCTGGGCGGCCACACCCCTAAGGGACTGCGCGCCCGACGGGTGACCGGTGGGGGCGGCCGGCCGTACGGACGGCGCGAACGGCGCCGGTTCACGGCGCACTTCACGGCGCTCGCCACGTCGATCCGCACGGCGGACGCGACGGCGGAGGACGGCGGCGGATCCACGGCCGGCGCCGCCGACGCACAGTTCACCGACGGGCTGTACGGACTCGCCGAACTGGCCCGCGAACACGGCGGACTTCCCGCGGCGCTCCGCTCCGAGACCGCCGTGCGCGTACTGGAAACCGCCTGCCGCGCCCCGGGCACCGGGCGGACCGCCCAGGCCGCGACCGTCCCCGACCTCCTCGCCCTCACCGCGGAACTGGACCGCGTCCTGCGCCCGCTCTCCCTCGACTGGTACGGCGAGGAGAGTCTCGGCGCGGTCGACCTCTGCCACGCGGCGTCCGGCGGGGCAGCGGCCCTGCCCGGGCTGTTGGCCAAACGCTTCTTCGGCATCCCGCTGCTGGTCACCGAGCACGGCGTGCAGTTGCGGGCCCACTACCTCGCAGCGACCTCCACACTGTTCGGTGCGCCGGTGCGCGCCCTGCTTGCCGCGTTCCACGGACGGCTCGCCACCGAGGTGTACCGGCAGGCCGCGCTCATCACCCCCGGCAATACGCACACACGCCGCTGGCAGGAACGGTGCGGCGCCGACCGCGCCAAGCTGCGCACCGTCTACCCCGGCATGGAGGCGGCCCGCTTCGCGGCCCTGGGGGAGAGCGACGACGGGGGCGGCCCCGACACCCTGGTCTGGGTCGGCCGGATCGAGCCGTCCAAGGACCTGATCGCACTGCTGCACGCCTTCGCGGAAGTGCGGAAGGCCGAACCGGACGCCCGCCTGCGGATCGTCGGCGCACCGGCGCCGGGCGCGGAAGGCGCCCTGTACCTCGCACACTGCCGGGCACTTGCCGCCCAGCTCTTCCCCGACGAGGCCGCCGACGCACATGCTGTCGGCGACAACCCGGTCTCCTTCGAGGACATCGGCGGCGCCGAGGTCGCGGACCTCGCCGAGGCGTACGCGGCGGGCGGGGTCGTCGTCCTCTCCAGCGTCGTCGAGGGATTCCCGATCAGTCTGGTCGAGGCGATGTTCTGCGGGCGGGCCACGGTGTCGACGGATGTCGGCGCCGTCGTCGAAGTCATCGGCGGTACGGGTCTTGTGGTGCCCCCGCGCAACCCCAGGGCGCTCGCCGACGCGTGCATCGCGCTGCTGCGCGACCCCGAGCGCCGTGCACGCCTGGGCGCGGCGGCGCGCGCCCGCGCGCTCGAACTCTTCACCGTTGAACAGAACCTCGCGGCATTTCACGGCATGTACCTGGAGATGATCTCCCACTCCCCGGTGCGCAGGGAGGCGGACGGCGCCCCGCGCCCGTTCGCGACGCCGCCCGAGGCTCAGGTCCTGGGCAGCTGGACGGTCCCCGCGCACACCCCGAGCTGGGCCTCCGAGGGCGTGTGCGCGGGTGCGCGCGGGACGGTGGACGGCGATGTGTGAGCAGCAGACGGACAGAAGGACGAGCCGGTCCGGCGGACTCGGCATGGAGCACGGAGGATTTCCCATGGGCGGCCGCCCGACCGAGGCGCTCGACGCATCCGTGACCCCGACGACCGGAAGAAGCTGGGACGCCCGCTCGGAGGCCCGGGTCTCCGAACCCGGGGTCGCGGAGATTCCCGCCCCGGTCCGGGAGCGGTCCGGGCCGGGGACGGGGGCGATGCCGGGCCTTGCGGGGGTGGGACCGCTGCGGGGAGCGCCGGTGGCGGTGAGGGAGCAGTCGCCGCTGAGGGGGGCGGCCGAAGGGCCGGACTCCCTGCGGGATCGGGACCCGGACGTGGATTCGCTGCGGGACCCGGCGCCGGATCGGGACTCGGCGGCGGAGCCGGACGTGACCGGGAGCCCGGCACCCGACCGCCCCGCGACCGGCGTCGAGCCCCTTGACGCCACAGGCTGGGCGCTCACCGGCGCCGGGACCGCCGATGCGCGTGTTGAGCCCGCAGAGTTCGCAAAGCCTGGTGCTGGTGCTGGTGCTGGTGCTGGTGCTGGTGCGGGTGCGGGTGCTGGTGCGGGTGCTGAGGCTGAGGCGTCCGGAGCTGCGCACGGTGCCGGTGCCGTGGCGGAGAGCGGAGGCGCGTCCGACGACGGTGTCCTCGCCGAGGCCGGGACCGGCACACCGCCCGAGGCCGGAGCCGTCGAGCAGGCCGAGCGCCCCGCCGAGCCGGCCGCCTGCGCCCCGGAGGAGGCAGAGAAGAAGACACAGAGCGACACGCCCGCCGAGGTGCGGACGCAGGCGCCGAACCGGACGCACCCCGACCGTGACGACGCACCCGCCCCCACGTCCCGGGCCCCAGAGATCGCGCACACCCGTGCCACCCCCGCGCGCAAGCTCAGTGCCTCCCGGCGAGGGCCCGTCGACCCCGTGAAGACACTCATGCACCGGCACCGTGAACTCTGCGAACGCGCCGTCGACCCGCTGGAGATCGCAGCCGGGCTCGAAGCCCACGGGGTCACCGACCGTACCGCCGCCCGTTACCGGCACCGCGATGTCTTCTCGCTCGCCGAGGAGCTCTACGCGCGGGTGCCCGCCGTGACGGGGGAGCCGGCGCGCGCGATGCCTCCCGCGCCGGTGCGCGACATCGAGACGCGCGCCGCCTGGTCGCTCCTCGCGCTGCTGCCCGGTGCCGCCTGCACCGCGACCGCCGTCGTCCTGAAACTCACCGAAGGAGTGCTCGGCGGCGGGGCGCGGCTCTCCGTGGCCCTCGTCGGGGCGCTCGTCGCGTTTCTCGGGCTCGGCCTCTGCCTGCGGAGCGGCCCCCTGCGTGCCCCGGAGGGCCGCTCCTCGGCGGCAGCCGCTCTGTACGCGGGCTGGCTCCTCGGCTACGTCCTGTACGGCGAGGCGCTGCTCCACCAGGTTCTCAGCGGCGGCCCGGAAGGCCCCTGGGCGCTCACCCCCGCACCCCTGCTGGGGCTCGCGCTCGCCGTCGCCCCCGCCGCCTGGTGCGCGCACCTCTTCTCCGTGCACGCACACCGCAGACTCACCGGCAGCCGCGCACTGGAGGAGTTGGCCGCGGGTGTGCGCCCCCTCCTCTTCGGGACCGTCGCCCTCTTCCTCTGCGTGCTCCCGGGGCTGCTCCGCCTCGCCCAGCTCGGGTACGGAGGCGGCGGCAGCCTTGTCGCGGCGGCCGCACTCGGCGTACTCCTCCTGCTCGCCCGGATGCTGACCGTCCACGGCTTCCCGGAACCCGCCACCACCGGACTCGCCGCCGCCTGCGCCGTCGAAGCGGCCGCCCCGGCCCTGATCCTGGCCGGGCGGCTGCCCGGTCTCCATGTCCTCGCCCGCCCCGTCGACGTGGTCGTCGAGGCGGGCGGCACCGGAGCCGTACCCGCCATCGCCTGCGGCGCAGCCGCGCTCGGCCTGTTGATCCACGCCACCGTCGCCCTCTCCCGGGCGTCCGCCCACACCACCGCGTGAACCGCGATGAAGAGCCACTCCCTGAACGACCCCCGCGGAGCCGACGCCGCGGGTCCCTGACCCATGGCGCCTGCCTTTGAACCCGACCGGCACGTACCGCTCGCCCACCTCCCCAAGGAGACACCGGACATGACCCCCCAATCCCCCGCACCGGCAGCCCGCCGTCGGCACGAAGGGGGCACCCGATGAGGGTTCTGCTGCTCGGAGCCAACGGGTTCCTCGGCCGGTTCGTGGCCGACCGGCTGCTCGCCGACCCAGCCGTGCACCTCACCGCGCTCGGCCGCGGCGACGACGCCGACGTACGGTTCGACCTCGCGGGCGGCTCCCCCGGAGCACTCACCCGCTTCCTGGACGCCGTCCACCCCGGCGTCGTCGTCAACTGTGCGGGCGCCACCCGCGGCGGCGCCCGCGACCTGACCCGGCACAACACCGTCGCCGTCGCCACCGTCTGCGAGGCGATGCGGCGCAGCGGCTGCAGCGCCCGCCTCGTCCAGGTGGGCTGCTCCTCGGAGTACGGGCCCTCGCAGCCAGGCTCCTCGACGGCGGAGGACGCCGTCCCGCGCCCGGGTGGCCCGTACGGCGTCTCCAAGCTCGCCGCCACCGAACTCGTTGTCGGATCCGGCCTCGACGCGGTCGTGCTGAGGGTCTTCTCGCCGGTCGGCCCCGGCACCCCGGCGGGCTCCCCGCTGGGCCGGCTCGCCGAGGCGATGCGCCGCGCCATGCAGTCCGGCGACGGCGAACTGAAGCTCAGCGGCCTCGGGGTGCAGCGTGACTTCGTCGACGTACGGGACGTCGCCCGCGCCGTGCACGCCGCCTCGCTCTCCGCCGCGCAGGGCGTCGTCAACATCGGCACCGGCCGTGCCGTACGGCTCCGGGACGCCGCCGCCGTGCTCGCCAAGGTCGCGGGCTACCCGGGTGCGCTGCACGAGCTGGACACGCCCCCGGCGCGGATGTCCATCGGCGCCCCCCGCACCTCCCCCGAGTCCGTCATCGAACACCTCTCGGCGACCCCTTCCCCGTACCCCGACGGCTGCGGCGCCTGGCAGCAGGCCGATGTCCGCACCGCCCGCGACCGGCTCGGCTGGCGGCCCCGGATCAACCTGGAGGAGTCCCTCGCCGACATCTGGATGGAGGCGGCATGCCGCATCTGACCAGCGCCGGAACGGTACGCAGGACCGACGGCGCCGAGCAGCTCGGCTTCGGCGTCCCCGGTTACGCGCATCCGCTGCTCGCCCCCACCGAATGGGCCGAACTGACCCGCCCCGGTACGCCCCTGCACTGGGCGGTCCTCAACATCGACACCGGTCCCGGCACCCTGCCCGACCCGCACTGTCTGGAAGCCGCGGGCCGGCTCCGCAACGCCCGGGAGCGGGCCCTGCACGGCGAGACCCCGCAGGACACCGCCCGGGCGGGTGGCGGCCGGCTGCTGGGCCACCTCGACCTGGCCCACGGCGACCGTCCGTTCGACGAGCTGATCACCGACGCGCAGTCCTTCCTCGACTGGTACCGCGTCGACGGCTTCTACCTGGACCGGTGCCCGGCCGACCGCGCCGACCTCCCGGCGGTCCGCCGCCTCACCGGCACGCTCGCCACGCTCCTCGAGGACGGGCTGCTGGTGCTCGGGCACGGGACCCATCCGTATCCCGGTTACGCCGAGACCGCCGACCAGTTGGTCACCTTCTCCGGGGCCTGGACCGACTACCGCTGGTCGCAGGTGGCGGAGTGGACCGCCGCCTACCCGCCGGGACGCTTCGCCCACTTCGTGCACGGTGTTCCGCGCACTCACCTCGACGAGGCCATGCGCATCGCCCGCTGGCAGGGCGCGGGCACGATCTTCTTCACCGACCGCACCCTGCGGAGGGGCAGCAGGGGACAAAGCGATCCATTCGCGGCGCTGCCCGGGTACTGGGACGAAATCGTCTCGCGGATCGGACCTGGTATCTCGGAATGAGAGGGGGCGTGGCAGTGTTACGGCAAGAACAACCGTACGTAGATGAAGTACGTAGAAACCGACCACCTGCATTGTTGAGGTTCCTGTGTCGCTGCCACCCCTGGTCGAGCCAGCTGCTGAGCTCACCGTCGACGAGGTCCGCAGGTACTCCCGCCACCTGATCATCCCGGATGTCGGGATGGACGGGCAGAAGCGGCTGAAGAACGCGAAGGTGCTCTGTGTGGGCGCCGGCGGTCTCGGCTCGCCGGCTCTGATGTACCTGGCCGCGGCCGGTGTCGGCACGCTCGGCATCGTGGAGTTCGACGAGGTCGACGAGTCGAACCTGCAGCGCCAGATCATCCACAGCCAGTCGGACATCGGCCGGTCCAAGGCGGAGTCCGCCAAGGACTCGGTCCTCGGCATCAACCCGTACGTGAACGTGATCCTTCACGAAGAGCGGCTCGAGGCCGAGAACGTGATGGAGATCTTCTCCCAGTACGACCTGATCGTGGACGGCACGGACAACTTCGCCACCCGCTATCTCGTCAACGACGCCGCGGTACTGCTGAACAAGCCGTACGTGTGGGGTTCGATCTACCGCTTCGACGGCCAGGCCTCCGTCTTCTGGTCCGAGCACGGTCCCTGCTACCGCTGCCTCTACCCGGAGCCGCCGCCCCCCGGCATGGTCCCGTCCTGCGCCGAGGGCGGCGTGCTGGGCGTGCTCTGCGCGTCCATCGGCTCCATCCAGGTCACCGAGGCCATCAAGCTGCTCGCCGGTGTGGGCGACCCGCTGGTCGGCCGGCTGATGATCTATGACGCCCTGGAGATGCAGTACCGCCAGGTCAAGGTCCGCAAGGACCCCGACTGCGCGGTCTGCGGCGAGAACGCGACCGTCACCGAGCTCATCGACTACGAGGCCTTCTGCGGCGTCGTGTCCGAGGAGGCCCAGGAGGCGGCGCTCGGCTCCACGATCACTCCGAAGCAGCTCAAGGAATGGATCGACGCGGACGAGAAGATCGAGATCATCGACGTCCGTGAGCCGAACGAGTTCGAGATCGTCTCCATCCCCGGCGCGAGGCTGATTCCGAAGAACGAGTTCCTGATGGGCAACGCCCTCCAGGACCTCCCGCAGGACAAGCGCATCGTCCTGCACTGCAAGACCGGTGTCCGCAGCGCCGAGGTCCTCGCGGTCCTCAAGTCGGCGGGCTTCGCCGACGCGGTGCACGTCGGTGGCGGCGTGATCGGCTGGGTCAACCAGATCGAGCCCGAGAAGCCGGTGTACTAGAGGCGAAAATCTTCGCAGGGGCCGGTCCGCGTCATGCGGGCCGGCCCCTTCTCCTTTCACTCCGTCACGAACACGTCGTGCCGTCCGCCGGGACCTTCCCGTCCAGGAAGTACGCGTCCACCGTCGACGTCACACAGCTGCCCACACCGTACGAGCCGTGGCCCTCGCCCTTGTTGGTGAGCATGATGCCGACGCCCTTGCCCAACTCGTCCGCCATCCTCTGCGCACCCTCGTAAGGCGTCGCCGGGTCGCCGGTCGTGCCGATGACGAGGATCGGACCGGCGCCCGGAGCGCTCGCGTCCGGGGTGTCCAGCTCACCCTTCACCGGCCAGTCCGAACACCAGCCGGCCGTGTCCCACGCCAGGAACGGGCCGAAGACCGGGGACAGCTTCCGGAACTCGGGCAGCAGGGCCCTGGCTTCCGCGGCCGTCGGCCGGAGGCTGCTGTCCGCGCAGGAGATGGCGCGCTGCGAGTGGTTCTGGGTGTCGTAGTGCCCCTTCTCGTCACGACCGTTGTACTGGTCGGCCAGCTGCAGCAGCAGATTGCCGGTGCCCCGCTTCTCCGCCTCGTCCAGCGCGTTCGTCAGGACGGGCCAGCTGCTCTTGGAGTAGAGCGGCAGCACGATGCCGGTGACCGCCATCGCCTCGTTGAGCTCGCGGCCCGAACCGGTCGGCAGCGGCTTGCTGTCGATCCGCTCCAGCATCCGGGCGATGCGCTGCGTGCCGGCCTTCGGGTCCTGGCCGCGGTCCTTGAAGTAGTTCTCCAGGGCCCGCTGGAAGCCGGTCGTCTGGTTGCGGGCGTGCCCGATCGTGTCGGCGGTGGGGTCGACGACCGCGTCGAGGACCGTGCGTCCCACGTTCTTCGGGAAGAGGTGCGCGTACGTCCCGCCGAGCTCCGTACCGTACGAGATGCCGAAGTACGTCATCTTCCTGTCGCCGAGAACCTGACGGATCAGGTCCAGGTCCCGGGCGGCGTTCGTCGTACCGACGTACGGCAGGACCTTGCCTGAACGGCGCTCGCAGCCGGCGCCGAAGTCCGCGCCGTCCTTCATGAAGGCCGCTTCCTCCACCGCCGTGTCCGGAGTCATGTCGACCTTCCGGTTGGCGTCCTCCTGCTCCCGGTCGGTGCGGCAGTTCACGCCGGCGCTGGCCGCGACCCCGCGCGGGTCGAAACTCACCAGGTCGTAGCGGGTGTTGAGCTTCCCGTACGAACCGGCGGCGCGCGGCAGTATCGAGACGCCGGAACCGCCGGGGCCGCCGAAGTTGAACAGCATCGAGCCGATCCGTCGGCCCTTGTCCCGGGCCTCCTTGCGGATCAGCGCAATCCCGATCGTGCTGCCGTCCGGCTTCGCGTAGTTCAACGGCACCTCGACCGTCGCGCACCGCCAGTCGGAGCCGGGCGCGGTGCCGCCCGCAGGCGCCTTGCACCGGTTCCAGTCCGGGCGCTGGGAGGTGAGGGACGCGGGCACGGCGGGCAGGGCCGGCTTCCCGTCCGAGGCCTTGGACGATCCGGTGGACGAGGGTGCGGCGCCGACGCTCGGCTTGTCGTCCGACGCCGGGTCCGTACCCCCGCCGCAGCCCGCGAGTACCCCCGTGAACAGCAGTGCGGCTGCGGCCAGCGCTCCGGCGCGTGCATGGTGGACCACGTGTACGTCCCTCCCCTTGCTGCGTGTGCGTACGGCATGCGGCGGCAGGCCGGGGCCCGTGAGCCCGGCGTGATCCGGAAGGGGGCCCTGGGCGCCGCCGCCGACAGCTTCAGCGGCAGACGGTACCGGCAGCCGGGACCGTGCCGTCCAGCAGGTAGCTGCCCACCGTCTTCTTCACACAGGCGTTGCCGCTGTTGTACGCGCCGTGCCCCTGGCCCTCGTAGGTCATCTGCACCCCGACGCCCTGGCCCAGCGCGTCCGCCATCGCCTTTGCGCCCTTGTACGGGGTCGCCGGGTCGCCCGTGTTGCCGATGACCAGGATGGGGGCCGCGCCGGGAGCGCTGACGTCCGGGGTCTCCCACGCACCCGCGACCGGCCAGCCGGTGCACTGCACCAGACCCCAGCCCAGATAGTCGCCGAAGACCGGCGACGCCTTCTGGAACTCAGGGATCAGCGCCCTCGTCCCGTCGAGGGTGAACCGCTGCTTGGAGTCGGCGCAGTTGACAGCCGTGTTGGCGGCCGTCGAGTTGTCGTACCGGCCGTTCTGGGAACGGCCGTTCAGCGAGTCGGCGAGGGCCAGGAGCAGTGCGCCGTTCCCGCCGTCCGCCTCGTCGATCCCCTGTTCCAGCAGCGACCAGGTCTCCCTGGAGTAGAGCGAGGCCGCGATTCCGGTGGTGGCCTGGGACTGCGTCAGCTGCCGGGAGCCGAGCCCCTGGATGGGCTGCTTCTCAAGCCGGTCGAGAAGTTCGGCGATCCCCTGCTCGACCTCCTTGCCAGTGGTACCGGGAAGCTTGCAGGCGGCGCCGCGGTCCGCGCAGTTCTGGGTGAAGTTGTCCAGCGCCAGCTGGAAGCCCTTCGCCTGGCCGAGGGAGGTCTGCTGGTAGTCCTCGGTCGGGTCGACGACCCCGTCGAGCACCGCCCTGCCGACCTTCTCCGGGAACAGGTGTGCGTAGACGCCTCCCAGTTCGGTGCCGTACGAGATGCCGAAGTAATACAGCTTCTCGTCGCCGAGCACCTGGCGCATCAGATCCATGTCGCGGGCGGAGTCGGTGGTGCCGACGTAGGGGAGGTCGGAGCCGGAGTTCTTCTCGCAGGCCGCGGCGAACTTCTTCTGCCCGTTGAGGAGGGCCTTCTCCTCGGCGGGGTCGTCCGGGGTGGCGTCGCTCTGGAAGCGCGCGTCGAGCTGTTTGTCGTTCTCGCACTCCACCCCTGCGCTGCGGCCGACCCCGCGCGGATCGAAGCTCACCAGGTCGTAACGGGTGCGGAGGTTGGCGTAGGTGGCGCCGAAGGCGGGCAGCGTGGCCACGCCGGAGGCGCCGGGGCCGCCGAAGTTGAAGATGAGGGAGCCGATGCGCTTGTTCTGGTTGACGGCCTTGGCGCGGATGAGCTCCAGCGCGATCGTGTGGCCGTTCGGCTTCGCGTAATCGAGCGGGACCTTCATGAAGGAGCACTCCCAGACGGCGCCGCCGGGGAGCGGGGTCGGGGCGGTTCCGCCGCCCTGCGCCGTGGACGGTGCCTGGCAGGGCTTCCATGTCAGCTTCTGGGAGGCCAGGTCGGCCGATCCGGATGCGTCGGCGGCGTTCGCCGCGTGCGGAGAGTTCTTCGTACGGTCCGTACCGGTGGCCTCGTTGCCGCTGTTGTCCGAACAGGCGGTGAGGGGCAGCAGAACGGTGGCGGTGGCCGCGAGGGCCGCGGCGCGCAGGGCAGGGGAGGTCCTCATCGCCCCATCGTGCGACGGCGTGCGGGGCGGCGCGCGGGACACCGGTCCAAGTGGGTGGCCCCAGGGCACCCGGGTACGGGGTCGACCCGAGGCAGGAGGCGTGGGGGATTCTCCCCGGTGGGCGGTTCCACAGGATGGCGGCGGCGTGTCAGAGGGCGCCCTTGCGGGTGAGGTGGTTGAAGCAGAGCCAGCCGGGCAGAACCGGCAGCCACAGGGTCATCAGGCGGAACAGCAGCACGGCGGGCGCCGCGACCTCCTTCGGCAGACCGACCGCGATCAGCCCCAGCGTCAGCGCGCCCTCGACCGCGCCCATACCGCCCGGCGTCGGCGCCGCCGACCCCAGTGCGTTGCCGGCGAGGAAGACCACCGCGATGCTCGCGTAGCTGAGCTGCGGCACGTCGGGACCGCTGAACGCCCGGATCGACGCGTCCAGGCACATCACGAACAGGCCGGTCAGCAGCAGCATGCCGCCGATACCGGTGAACAGCTTCTGCGGACGCTGCACGACGTCGAGCATGCGCGGTACGACCCCGGCGAACAGCGACCGGAGGCGGGTCACCACGAACTTCCGCAGGAACGGGATCGCGGTCACCACCAGGACCAGCACAGCGACCGTCAGCAGCCCGGCGATCACCGTCCTGGACGGGGTGAGCGACGACGGAGTCTTCTCGGTCCCGGTCAGATATCCGAACGCGGCCAGCAGCAGGATGTGGCAGCCGAGCCCGAACAGCTGCGAGGCGCCGACACTCGCGACGGCGAGCCCCGGGCGTACCCCGGAACGCTGCAGGAACCGCGTGTTCAGCGCCACACCGCCGACCGCGGGCGGCGCGACGATCTTCACGAACGAACCGGCCACCTGTGCCAGCACGGTCTTGCCGAACGGCACCCGCTCCGGCACGAACCCCAGCAGGCTCATCGCCGCCGCGATGTAACTGAGTGCCGAGAACCCGAGCGCCGCCGCCACCCAGCCCCACTCCGCCTGCTCGACGACCGCACCGAAGTCGGCTTCCGTGACCTGCGAGATCAGGAAGTACGCGGCGATCGCACCGGCGATGAAGCTGAGCAGCGTGCGCGGTTTGATCCGCTCCAGCCGGACCGGTTCCACGGGCGCCTGCGGCCGGATCAGCAGCACCTGGCGGCGCATCTGGGTCAGCAGATCCTCCTCCCGGGCCTCGTCCAGGGCATCGTCTATCGCCCGCTTCTCCGCCCGCTTGTCCGCGCGCTTCTCCGCCTGCTTCTCGTTGCGGAGAACCTTGCGGTCGGCAGGGGCCGACGCCTGCGCCTCCTGGGCCCTGGCGAGCTTTGCCGCGTCCGACGCCGCGATCACCGCCTCGCGCTCGCGCTGCGACCGCTCACGGGCCAGCCTGCGCAGCGCCGCCCGGGTGGAGCGGCTGAGGGCGATCGGCTGGAGCAGCGGCAGACAGTCCGCCACGGCATCGGGGCCGAGGACCTCGAGCGCCGCCGCGACGGCCCGCTCGGCGCCCACCCGCAGACCGGTGGTGGTGAGCAGCTGCGCGATGTCCATCCGCAGCACCAGATCACCGGCAGCGATCTCACCGCCGCGCAGATCGGTCACGAACACCGTGCCGGCACGGTCCACCAGGATCGCGTCGCCGGTGAGCCTGCGATGCGCGATCCGCCGGGACTGGAGTGCCTTCACCTGACGCCAGGCGCCGCGCACCAGGTCGTCGGTGATCTCCACGTCCTCCAGCGCGTCGAGGGAGCGCCCGCCGATGTGCTCGTACACCAGCATCACGGCGTCGGGACCGAGCTCCGAGGTGGCGATCAGCTTGGGAGCGTTGGCCCCGGCGGCGATCGCCGCGTACGCGAGCAGCGCCTCCTGCTCCAGGGCCTGGCGCAGCGACTGGATGGACCGGCGCTGGGTGATGCCGCGCAGGGTGAGTCTGCGCCACACCCGGTAGAAGAAGCCCTGTGCCTGCTGTTCCCGGTCGACGACCGTCACATCCAGCGGTGGACCGTCCTCCAGGGAGACCAGATAGCGGCGGCCCCGGTCGCTCGGGTCGCCGGAGTCGGGAGTGTCCTCGGCGCGCATCGCGGTGACCGGGCGGAAGCCGACGTGACGCAGACCGGCCATCAGATGCTGACCGGTCGGCCGGACGTTCGGCGAGCCGACCGTGTACAGCGTGCCGTAGGCGACGGTCCAGCCGATCAGCACGGTGAGGACGATCGAGAACGGGGTCGTGTAGCCGCCCACCAGCATGGCGAAGGCGTCGAGCAGCAGCACCACCCACAGCACGACCCGCCAGCGCGGCCGTCTCGCCATTCCGACCGCCGTCATGTAGGCGATCACGGGGGCGAGATAGCCGTGTACGGGATCGGTGAGCGCGGCACCTGGCTGCGGCTGGGTAAGGGCGTCCTGAATGGTGCCGGGGGCGGACTTGGCGACCCAGAGGTCGGTGGCGAGCGTCACCCCGTGGGCGAGGACGGCGGCGAGGACACCGTCCGCGATCCGCAGCCCGTCACGTTTGATCAGCCGCTCGATGGCGAAGGCGACGGGCACCAGCAGCACCGCGATGCTGGAGACCAGGCCGGCGAGCTTGATCAGGACGTCGGGCGCCTGGTCCGTGCCCTTGTTGATGTCGTGTTCGAGACCGGTGGTCGTGCCGTGGGCGAACGCGGCGACGGAGAACAGGACGGCGATCGCCAGGACACCGACGAGGAGCCGCATGAGGTCGGAGGGGCGGTGCACCCGGGCGGGGAGCAGGGGTTCGTCACCGGAGACCCGGTCGGCCTGTTCGGCCTCGGCGGCGGTCGAGAGGGTGGAGCCGACCAGATGGTGCGGGGCGGGTTCCCGCTCCTCGCGCTTCCGCGCCGGCCCCTGCTGCTTCCGCTGCTTTCCCGGGCGCCGTTCGGCGTCAGAGGCGTCGGCCGCCTTCGGTGGCTGCACGCCCTGCTCCTTCGTCGCCTCTGATTGGTCTTCGTGGTCTCGTATCACCGGTCACCGCCCGCATGATGGTGGCACGGCCCGGGGACAGAGGGGGGTATCAGGGTGCATTGCACGGTCGCGCGATGCGCAAGATACGCCCCTTTTCTCTTGCGTGCACCCTCGGTGAATGCACGGCTACGCGCCCTTCGGCCGGGGACCGGGCCGGACTGTCGGTGGCGTACGGCACCATGGGCCGGATGAGCCAACACCGGACGAGCGGCGACGAGGCGTGGGGCGACCGGGCGCCCGACGCGTCGCCGGAGTACGACGCACTGCCGGAGTACGCGGAGCGCGTGCTCGATGTCGCCGACCTGATCCCGCCCGGCCGCGTCATGACGTACGGCGATGTCGCGGAGTGGCTGGGGGAGGGCGGCCCGCGCCAGGTCGGCCGGGTCATGGCGCTGTACGGCGCCGCGGCGCCGTGGTGGCGGGTGGTGCGGGCCGACGGGACGCTGCTGCCAGGTCACGAACTGCGGGCGCTGGACCACTACCTCGAGGAGAGCACCCCGCTGCGCGAGGCCCCGCGCAGCGCGGAGGGCCACCTGCCGCGCCTCGACATGAAGCGCGCGCGGTGGGACGGCGCGACCGGCGGTGACGGGGGCGCCGGCCAGGAGGGGGACCAGGACGGGGTCGGGGGAGCTCACACCTGACAGCTTCCGCCATTCGGCCCCATGACGGGCAGAGCCGGGCCCGTTCGACGGACGAGAAAACCTGCGTGACCTGCCGTGCGACGCGGAACGTGACGTTCGACGCAGTGGACCCGCCGCATCCCACGCCCCCGCTGGCGTAGCGTCGACAGTTCGCGGCAGGCACCCCCGCCCCCTCACCATCAGCACACCCCCCAGGACCGGCGATCCACGTGAGCTCCTCCTCCTTCACCCGGCACAGTCCGCACCGTCAGGCACGGCAGGGGGTCCCCCCACGCCCGCAGGGGCGTAGGGGGAGGACCACGGGCGCGTACCGGCTGGTGCGTACCCGGCCGGGTTCCGTGGTCCCCCCCGTTCTGGACGCAGCGCAACAGACGGTGGTTGATCACCCCGGCGGCCCGCTGCTGGTCCTCGCCGGACCTGGCACCGGCAAGACGACCACGCTCGTCGAAGCGGTCGCCGCCCGCGTCGCCAGGGGCGGCGACCCGGCCCGCATCCTGGTCCTCACGTTCAGCCGCAAGGCGGCGGTGGAGCTGCGCGACCGGATGGCTGCCCGGCTCGGCGCCGCCCGCGGCCCGCAGGCCACCACGTTCCACTCCTTCTGCTACGCACTGGTCCGCGCCCATCAGGACGCCGACCTCTTCGCCGAACCGCTGCGGCTGCTCTCCGGACCCGAGCAGGACGTCACCGTCCGCGATCTCCTCGCCGGCCAGCTCGAACTGGAGCAGGAGGGCATCGCGCACATCCGCTGGCCGGACGAGCTGCGGGCCTGTCTGACCACGCGTGGCTTCGCCGACGAGGTACGCGCGGTGCTCGCCCGCAGCCGCGAGCTGGGCCTCGGCCCGGATGCCCTCGCCGACTTCGCGCGCCGCACCGGCCGCCCGGACTGGGGTGCGGCCGCCGCGTTCCTCGCCGAGTACCTGGACGTGCTCGACGCGCAGGGGGTGCTGGACTACGCGGAGCTGGTCCACCGGGCGGTGCTCCTCGCCGAGCGCCCCGAGGTCTCGGCGGCGCTGACCGGGGCGTACGACGCGGTGTTCGTCGACGAGTACCAGGACACGGACCCGGCGCAGGTGCGGCTGCTGCACGCGCTGGCCGGCAACCGCGGGAGGGCGTCAGGGTCCGGCGACGGCCGGGACCTGATCGCGTTCGGCGACCCGGACCAGTCGATCTACACGTTCCGGGGCGCCGACGTGAACGGCATTCTCGACTTCCCGGAGACGTTCCGACGGGCGGACGGCTCCCCGGCCCCGGTCGGCGTCCTCACCACGTCGCGCCGCTCCGGCGCGCAGCTGCTGGCCGCCACCCGGCTGCTCACCCGCCGGATGCCGCTGACCCGGCTGCCGTCGGCGAAGGTCCGCGCCCACCGGGAGCTCGCCGCGGTACGCGAGGGCGGGCGCGTCGAGACGTACACCTACCCGACCGCCTCCACCGAGCTGGACAACATCGCCGACCTGCTGCGCCGCGCCCACCTGGAGGACGGCGTGCCATGGAACGAGATGGCGGTGCTGGTACGTGCCGGCGGCCGCACGATCCCCTCGGTGCGTCGCGCTCTGACGTCGGCGGGCGTGCCCCTGGAGGTCGACGGCGACGACCTCCCGCTGCGCCACGAACCCGCGGTGGCCCCGCTCCTCACCGCTCTCCGCACGGTCGCCACGGCCGCGCTGCACCGCACGACGGCCGCGGCGCCGACGACCGCGGACGACGGCGTCGCCCCCGCGTCCGAGGAGCCCGCCGCTCGCCGGCTCGACACCGAGACCGCACTCACCCTCCTCACCTCCCCGCTCGGGTCCATGGACGCCGCCGATCTGCGGCGGCTCGGCCGGGCGCTGCGCGACGAGGAGCGGGCCGCGGGGAACCGGGTACCGCCGTCCTCGGGCGAGCTGCTGGCCCGCGCGCTCGCCGAACCGGAACGCCTCGTCGCACACGACCCCGCGTACGCCCGCGGTGCACAGCGCCTCGGCGCGCTGCTGCGCAAGGCACGCGAACTCCTCGAAGGCGGCGGCACCGCCGAAGAGGCCCTGTGGGAGCTGTGGGCGGGTACCCCCTGGCCGGGGCGGCTCGAACGCGCCGCGCTGCGCGGCGGCGCGGGCGGCCGCAACGCCGACCGCGATCTCGACGCCGTCTGCGCGCTCTTCGACACCGCGGCCCGCGCCGAGGAACGCACCGGCGGCCGCGGCGCGCTCAACTTCCTCGAAGAGATCGACGCCCAGGACATCGCCGCCGACACCCTCTCCAAGCGGGTCGGACGCCCGGACGCCGTGCGGCTGATGACCGCGCACCGCTCGAAGGGGCTCGAGTGGCGGCTGGTCGTCGTCGCCGGGGTGCAGGAGGGGCTCTGGCCGGACCTGCGCCGCCGCGGCTCGCTGCTCGAAGCGGACCGGATCGGTCGTGACGGCCTGGCCGAACCGCTCACCCCGGGCGCCCTCCTCGCCGAGGAACGACGCCTCTTCTACGTGGCGGCGACCCGCGCCCGCGAACGACTGATCGTCACCGCGGTGAAGGCCCCCGCCGACGACGGCGACCAGCCGTCCCGCTTCCTCACCGAACTGGGCGTCGAAACGCGCGACGTCACCGGACGCCCGCGCCGACCGCTGGCCGTCGCCGCGCTCGTCGCCGAGCTGCGCGCCACCACCGTCGACCCCGACGCCTCCGACGCCCTGCGCGACGAGGCCGCCCGCCGGCTGGCCCGGCTGGCCGCGCTCACGGACGACGACGGGCAGCCGCTCGTACCGTCGGCCCATCCGTACCGCTGGTGGGGGCTGTACGAGCCGACCCGCTCGACCGTCCCGCTCCGTGACCGGGACCACCCCGTGGCGCTCTCCGGCAGCGCACTCGACCAGCTGGCCAACACCTGCGCCCTGCAATGGTTCCTCGGCCGCGAGGTGAAGGCGGACGCCCCGGCGACGGCCGCACAGGGCTTCGGCAACGTCGTGCACGTACTCGCCGACGAGGTCGCCTCCGGCCGTACCCCCGCCGACCTGGCGGTCCTGATGGAGCGACTCGACTCGGTCTGGGACGGGCTGGTCTTCGACGCCCCCTGGAAGTCGCAGCAGGAGAAGGAACAGGCGAGGGTCGCCCTCGAACGCTTCCTGCGCTGGCACGTCATGGACCGCACCGGCCGCACCCCCGCCGCGAGCGAGCACGACTTCGACGTGACGCTCGAAGCGGGAGAGTACGAGGTACGGATCCGCGGCTCCATGGACCGTGTCGAACGGGACGCCGACGGCCGGGCGTACGTCGTCGACTTCAAGACCGGCAAGCAGTCCCCGACGAAGGACGAGGTCGCCCGCCATCCCCAGCTCGCCGTGTACCAGCTGGCCGTCCGGGAAGGGGCGGTCGACGAGATCTTCGACGGTCACCGCCCCGCCCCCGGTGGCGCCGAACTCGTCCAGCTGCGGCAGCCCGCCCCCAAGAAGGAGGGCGGCGATGCCCTTCCCAAGGTGCAGGCCCAGGAGCCGCCCACCACCGAGTGGGTCTCCGACCTGCTGGCCACGGCCGCGGGCCGGGTCCTGGACGAACGCTTCACACCCACGACCGGCCAGCACTGCACCCACTGCGCGTTCCGGGCCTCGTGCAGCGCACAGCCGGAGGGCCGCCACATCCTCGAGTGACTCTTTCGGAGTTTCTCCCCATGGTTGAGGGTGACCATGACGTCGATGTCGATGCGGGCGGACCGGGCCGGTGCCCGAGCTGTGCCGTGCGAGACAGTGGTGCGCGTGGCCGAATCATGGACTTTCGACAGTGACACAGTGCCAGTGGCTCCGGACGAGGCGCTTGACGTGCTCAGGCTCAGGATCGCCGACGGGAACCTTGAGACATGGCTGACCGGTTCGTCCGGACGCCGGCTCGCTGTCGTCAGCAATGCCGAACGCGCCATGGTGATGCTTCTCGACAGCGAGGGTGACCCGGGCGAGCACGCGGCGGACCCCGGGGCCGAAGGCTGGAGCGACGGTTTCAGGCTGTCGAACGGCCAGGACGACGAGTACCCCGATGAGGACACCGTGCCGCTGGCCGAGGCACTCCGGATCGTCCGGCACATCCTCTCGGCCGGCACCCCGCCGACCGGCGCGGCCTGGACCACCGACCGCTGACCGGACAGGCTGCGGCATCAGGCCGGATGCGCCTGGCGCTCATGAGGTCGTCCTCGCAAGAAAGTCGAGGCGACCGTCCCCGTCCCACTGAGCAGCCGTCCTTCGGAGCGGTCCGGAACAGGGCCGGCGGGTGGCCCTGTTAACGGCCACTGCGTGGCCCCGTTGCCCGTCCGCCGGATCCTCCGGGTCGGCCGGGGCCTCCGGCCGGCCCCGCACCTTGTCGGTGCGCCCGGTTAGCCTCTGTGGGGTGTCCTCACGTATCACCGATCCCGAGCAGCTCAAGGAGCTCCTCGGGATCCCCTTCACTCCGGAGCAGACGGCCTGCATCACCGCGCCGCCCGCCCCGCAGGTGATCGTGGCCGGAGCCGGGTCCGGGAAGACCACGGTGATGGCGGCGCGCGTGGTGTGGCTGGTGGGGACCGGGCAGGTCGCCCCGGAGCAGGTGCTCGGGCTCACCTTCACCAACAAGGCGGCGGGCGAGCTCGCCGAGCGCGTCCGCAAGGCACTCGTCGCCGCCGGGGTCACCGACCCGGACGCCATCGACCCGGACAACCCGCCGGGCGAGCCCAGCATCTCCACGTACCACGCCTTCGCCGGACGGCTCCTCACCGAGCACGGACTGCGCATAGGACTCGAACCCACCACCCGCCTCCTCGCCGACGCCACCCGCTACCAGCTCGCCGCCCGCGTGCTGCGCGAGGCCCCCGGCCCGTACCCGGCACTGACCAGGTCGTTCCCCACCCTCGTCAGCGATCTGCTGGCACTCGACGCCGAGCTGGCCGAGCATCTCGTACGCCCCGAGCAGCTCGCGGAGTACGACGCCGAGCTCCTCCGTGCGCTCGCGTCGGCCCGGCTCACCAACGCCGAGCTGCGCAAGATCCCGGAGACCGCCGCGGCACGCCGCGAACTCCTCTCGCTGACCCGGCGCTACCGGGACGCCAAGCGCAGCCGCGACCTCCTCGACTTCGGCGACCAGATCGCGCTCTCCGCCGAGCTGGCCCTCACCCGCCCGGAGGTCGGCGCGATCCTGCGCGACGAGTACCGGGTCGTCCTGCTCGACGAGTACCAGGACACCTCCGTCGCCCAGCGGCTGCTCCTCTCCGCCCTCTTCGGCAGCGGCCCCCAGGCGACGGCGGGCGCCACCGCGTGCGGGCACGCCGTCACCGCCGTCGGCGACCCCTGCCAGGCGATCTACGGCTGGCGCGGCGCCTCCGTCGCCAACCTCGACGACTTCCCGCACCACTTCCCGCACGCCGACGGCGCCCCCGCCACCCGGTACTCCCTCAGCGAGAACCGCCGCAGCGGCGGCCGCCTGCTGCACCTCGCCAACGGGCTCGCCGAGCCGCTGCGCGCCATGCACGAAGGCGTCGAAGCGCTGCGCCCCGCCCCCGGCGCCGAACGCGACGGCATCGTCCGTTGTGCCCTGCTGCGCACCCACACCGAAGAGATCGACTGGCTCGCCGACTCGATCGCCCATCTCGTACGGACCGGGAAGGAACCCGGCGAGATCGCCGTCCTGTGCCGAACGGCGGGCGACTTCCCGGAGATCCAGGCCGCGCTCGTCGCCCGGGACATCCCGGTCGAGGTCGTCGGTCTCTCGGGGCTGCTGCACCTGCCCGAGGTCGCCGACCTCGTCGCAGTCTGCGAAGTCCTCCAGGACCCCGGCGCCAACGCCTCCCTGGTCCGGCTGCTCACCGGCCCCCGCTGGCGGATCGGCCCCCGCGACCTGGCCCTCCTCGGCCGCCGCGCCCGCCTCCTCGTCCACCGCGCGGCTCATGCGGACGACGACGACTTCGACCCCGACCGCCGGCTCGCCGAGGCGGTCGAAGGCATCGACCCGGCCGAGGTGATCTCCCTTGCCGACGCCCTCGACACCTTCCTCGAATCGAGCGGTACGGAGGACGACGGGCTGCCGTTCTCCGCCGAGGCACGCGTCCGCTTCGCCCGCCTCGCCGCCGAACTGCGCGAGCTGCGCCGCTCGCTGGCCGACCCCCTCATGGACGTTCTGCACCGGGTCCTCGCGACCACCGGTCTCGAAGTCGAGCTCTCCGCGTCGCCGCACGCGCTGGCCGCCCGCCGCCGCGAGACCCTCGCCAACTTCCTGGACGTGGCGGCCCGCTTCGCCGCAGCCGACGGCGAGGCCACACTGCTGGCCTTCCTCGGCTTCCTGCGCACCGCCGTCCAGTACGAGAAGGGCCTGGACAACGCGCTGCCCGGCGGCGAGAACACCGTCAAGGTCCTCACCGCCCACAAATCCAAGGGCCTGGAGTGGGACGTCGTCGCCGTGCCCGGCCTGGTCACCGGCCAGTTCCCCAACGACCGGTCCCGTGACGCCTGGACCTCCCAGTCCAAGGTCCTTCCGCACGCCCTGCGCGGCGACGCACCCACCCTGCCCGTCATCCACTCCTGGGACGCCAAGGGGCTGGGGGGCTTCAAGGAGGAGATGAAGGAGCACCAGCACACCGAGGAACTCCGCCTCGGCTACGTCACGTTCACCCGGCCGCGCAGCCTGCTGCTCGGCTCCGGCCACTGGTGGGGACCGTCCCAGAAGAAGCCGCGCGGCCCGTCGGACTTCCTGCAGGCGCTGTACGAGCACTGCGCGGCCGGGCACGGCGAGATCGAGGCGTGGGCGGACGAGCCGGCCGAGGACGAGGAGAACCCGGCCCTCGCGGAGGCGGCCACCGATCGCGCCTGGCCGCTCCCGCTGGACGACACGGCGCTGGCCCGCCGCCGGGCGGCCGCGGAGACGGTGCTGGCCCACCTGGAGACACTGGCGGGGGAGTCGGTGGCGGGTGCGGCGCCGGGGGCGTACCCCGTGGCACCGGACGACCAGCGGTACGCCGACGACGAGCCGTACCCGGACGACGAGCCGTACCCGGACGACGAGGCCGCGGACTGGGACTCCCTGTCGAGCGAACCCCCCGCGGACCCCGCCCTCACGTCATCGGCCCCCCGGATCCCCGCCCCCCACGTCCCCGCCGCCCGCACCCCCTCACGGCTCACCCCGGAGGAGACCCGCACCCTCGCCTCCTGGGACCGGGACCTCGACGCGCTCGCCGGTGAGCTGCGCCGCGCCCGCGCCACCGTGCGCGAGGTCCTCGTGCCCGCCTCGCTCTCCGCAACACAGCTGCTGAGGCTCGCCGACGACCCCGACGGCTTCGCCCAGGAGCTGGCCCGACCCATGCCACGGCCCCCCGCGCCCGCGGCCCGCCGGGGAACCCGGTTCCACGCCTGGGTGGAGGCACGCTTCGAGGAGCTGCCGCTGCCCATGCTCGGCCCCGACGAGCTGCCCGGCGGCGACGAGAGCGACGCCGACATCGCGGACGAGCGCGACCTCGCCGCGCTCAAGGAGGCCTTCGAGCGCACCCCGTACGCCCACCGCACCCCGTACCGCGTCGAGACACCGTTCCAGATCACGCTCGCGGGCCATGTGATCCGGGGCCGGATCGACGCCGTGTACCGCACGGAGGGCGCGGACGGGGTCACGTACGAGATCGTCGACTGGAAGACGACCCGGCACGCCCCCCACAGCCATGAAGGCACCTCGGCCGTCCGCACGGCCGACCCACTGCAGCTGGCCGTCTACCGCCTCGCCTGGGCGGAACTGCACGACGTACCGCTCGACTCCGTCACCACCACGTTCCTGTTCGTCCGCACCGGAGAGGCCGTCCGTCCGACCGGTCTCCCCGGTCGGGCCGAGCTCGAACACATCCTGTGGGACGAGCCACCTCCCACAGGCCGATAGGCTCAAGACCATGAGCGACACCCCGGACAGCGCCGTCCGTACGTACACCGAACAGCACCGCGCAGCCTTCCTCGACGACCTTGCCGAGTGGCTGCGCATCCCCTCCGTATCCGCTCAGCCGGAGCACGACGGAGACGTACGGCGCAGCGCCGAGTGGCTGTCCGCCAAGCTCAAGGAGACCGGCTTCCCGGTCACCGAGGTCTGGGAGACGCCGGGCGCCCCCGCCGTCTTCGCCGAGTGGCCGTCCGACGACCCGGAGGCCCCGACCGTCCTCGTCTACGGCCACCACGACGTGCAGCCCGCCGCCCGGGAGGACGGCTGGGACACCGACCCGTTCGAACCGGTGATCCGGGACGGCCGGATGTACGGGCGCGGCGCGGCCGACGACAAGGGGCAGGTGTTCTTCCACACCCTCGGCGTGCGGGCCCACCTCGCCGCCACCGGCCGCACCACCCCCGCCGTGCACCTCAAGCTTCTCGTCGAGGGCGAGGAGGAGTCCGGCTCCCCGCACTTCCGCGCCCTGGTCGAGCAGCGGGCCGCGCGCCTCACCGCCGACGCCGTGATCGTCTCCGACACCGGCATGTGGGACGAGACGACCCCGACGGTCTGCACCGGCATGCGCGGTCTCGCCGAGTGCGAGATCGAACTCCACGGCCCCGAGCAGGACATCCACTCCGGATCGTTCGGCGGCGCCGTCGCCAACCCGGCGACCGCCGTGGCCCGCCTCGTCGCCGCGCTGCACGACGCGGACGGACGGGTCGCGATCCCCGGTTTCTACGACGGCGTGACGGAACTCACCGACACCGAGCGCGCCCTCTTCGCCGAGCTCCCCTTCGACGAGGCCACCTGGCTGCGTACCGCCAAGTCGCAGGCCGCGACGGGCGAGGCCGGCTACTCCACGCTGGAGCGCATCTGGGCCCGCCCCACCGCCGAGGTCAACGGCATCGGCGGCGGCTACCAGGGCGCCGGAAGCAAGACCATCATTCCGTCCTCCGCCCTCGTGAAGATCAGCTTCCGGCTGGTCGCGGGCCAGGACCCCGACCACGTCCAACAGGCCGTCCGAGCCTGGGCGCAGGCGCAGTTCCCGGTCGGCATCCACCACCGGATCACCTTCGCCCCCGCCACCCGCCCCTGCCTGACCCCGCTGGACCACCCCGCCCTGCAGGCCGTGGCCCGCGCCATGGGACGGGCCTTCGGCCAGAAGATCCTCTTCACCCGCGAAGGAGGCTCGGGCCCCGCCGCCGACCTGCAGGACGTGCTCGGCGCCCCCGTCCTCTTCCTGGGCATCTCCGTACCGTCCGACGGCTGGCACGCCCCCAACGAGAAGGTCGAGCTGGACCTCCTGCTCAAGGGCGTGCAGACGGCCGCCCACCTCTGGGGCGAACTGTCCGCCGCACTCCGCTGAATCCTCTGAACACCCGATCCGTCCCGGGGGAGTAGGAAGCACCTGTGAGCACCTTCGACAACGCCACCGCAGACCGGCCCATCGGTCTCACCGCGCCCAGCGGCATCGACCGCGTCGCGCACCACCGCCTCGACGAGGCCTGGCTCTCCGCCGCCTGGAGCCACCCGACCACCCGGGTCTTCGTGGTCTCCGGCGGGCAGGTGCTGATCGACGAACCCGCAGACAGCACAGACGGCGGCACGGAGATCGTCATGACCCCGGCCTTCGAGGCACCGGTCACCGAGGCCCACCGCTACTTCCTCGGCACCGACGAGGACGGCGTCAGCTACTTCGCGCTCCAGAAGGACTCGCTGCCCGGCCGCATGGACCAGTCGGCCCGCCCGGCCGGGCTGCGCGAGGCCGGACTGCTCCTCGGCCCCCGCGACGCGGGGCTGATGGTGCACGCGGTGGCGCTGGAGAACTGGCAGCGGCTGCACCGCTTCTGCTCCCGCTGCGGCGAACGCACCGTCATCGCGGCGGCCGGCCACATCCGCCGCTGCCAGGCCTGCGGCGCCGAGCACTACCCGCGCACCGACCCGGCGGTGATCATGCTGGTCACGGACGACCAGGACCGCGCCCTGCTGGGCCGTCAGGTGCACTGGCCGGAGGGCAGATTCTCGACGCTCGCGGGATTCGTCGAGCCCGGGGAGTCGATCGAGCAGTCCGTCGCCCGCGAGGTCTTCGAGGAGGCGGGCGTCACGGTCGGCGAGGTCGAGTACATCGCCAGCCAGCCCTGGCCCTTCCCGTCCAGCCTGATGCTGGGCTTCATGGCCCGGGCCACGTCGTCGGAGATCAACGTCGACGGCGAGGAGATCGAGGAGGCGCGCTGGTTCTCCCGCGAGGACCTGACGGCTGCCTTCGAATCGGGCGAGATCCTGCCCCCGTTCGGCATCTCGATCGCGGCCCGTCTGATCGAGCTCTGGTACGGCAAGCCGCTCCCGAAGCCGGGCAGCGTCGGCTGACACACGGTGCGGGGCGGGCGACGGGGCACCGGCACGACCGGGTCGTCCGCTCACCCCTGCGCCCGCGGGCCCGCCGTCGAGCGAGCCGACTCCGCGCCTGAGCCCCCGGCGCCCCGCCCGGGGTCTGCCGCCCGAGCGCGCGGGCACCATGTGCGGCGCCCGCCTCACCGCTGACACCCTGCACCGCTTCCCGCTTCCCGCTTCCCGCTGTCCGGCCCGTCCGGACCACCCGGGTCCGCCTCGACACCTGCCCGGACGGGGGCATCGCGCGCCTGCGGCTGCACGGCAGCCCGGCCCCCGCGGGCCTGACGGACGTGACCCCGGCGGTTCGCCCGGTAGTCACTCCGTGCGCAGCGCCGTGGCCGTGCGGGCCCTGGCCGCCCAGCCGGCCGGAAGCAGCGCGCCCAGCATGGCGATCACGATCCCGGCCAGCCCCAGCAGCGCCAGCTGCGGAGCGTCGTAGACCTCGAGGATCGACGGCGGCAGACCGGTGCCCGCCGCGTGCCCCATCACCGGCAGCACAAAGCCGTGCAACGCGAACCCGGCCGGCACGCCGATCAGTCCGCCCAGCAGGCCGATCCCGGCCACCGAGGCGAGCACGAGGCTCACGGTCTGCCGCGGCGACATGCCGAGCGCCTTGCAGACACCCAGGTCGTGGACGCGTTCCCGGGTGTCGAGGACGACGGAGTTGAGCACGCCCAGGCCCGCCACGGAGACCAGCATCAGGGTGAGCAGCACCGCCATCGCGTCCAGGATGAGGATCATGTTCTCCTGCTCCGAGGCCGAGTTCGCGAAGGCGTCGCCGCCCAGCGGCTCCACCACCGCGGCGAGCTTGCGGGCGTACTCGTCGGGGGAGACGCCCGGCTTCACCTCGATGTGGAAGGACTGCGCCTCGGCCGCGGCGAAGCCGGCGATGTCCGCGTGGATGTGCAGGCCGTCGTCGGACGTATCGAAGGCCTCGCCGACGATCCGCAGGGTTTCCGTGTCCTTCTCGAAGGTGACCCGCACCGTGTCGCCGATCCTGGTGCCGGTCCGTTCCAGGAAACGCGTCGACACGACGAGCTGTCCCGCACCGGAGAGCCAGTGTCCGGAGATCATCTCGTAGCTGCCGGGACTCGAATCGCCCTGATACAGGCTGGCCCGGACCGAACCGGAGATTCCGGCCAGAGTGACCTCGGCCTGGCTCAGGCCGTAGTAGGTGGCGGTACCCGCCTGCGCCTCGATGGCGGCGCGGACCTTCGCCGGGTCGGCGGACGGCGGCGTGCCCTCTCCCCTGGAACGAGGAGGCCCGCCGCCCTGGGCGACCGGTCCGCCGCTGACGGCGGTGACCGCGGCGCGATCCTCGGGATCCGACGCCTTGCCGACCGCGTTCAGGGACTGCGTCAACCCCACCGCGAAGGTCGCCGCGACCGTGCCGAAAGCAACCGCCAGCAGCAGCGCGGCCGTACGGACCGGGTGTGCGAAGGGGCTTGCGAGGCCGTAGGTCACCGGCCGCGGCAGCGGCAGCCGCCCCGCCGCCCGGTGCGCCCACTGGCCGCGCCCCGTGCGCGGCGCCCGGCCGACCGCAATGGCCTCGACCGTACGCAGCCGCCCGGCCCGCAGCGCGGGGACCAGCGCCGCGATCCCGACGATGAGCAGCGCCACGGCCGGCACCACGACGTCCACCCACCAGGCCACGGCGAGCGAGGCCGTACCGTACACCTGCTCGGTGTCCTCCAGCAGCGGTACGGCCAGCAGATTGCCCAGCACGACCCCCAGCGCGATGCCGGCGCCGGCCGGGATCAACGCCTGGGCCACATAGGCGTGTACCACCTCGCGCGGGCTGAAGCCGATGGCCTTGAGGATGCCGATCCGGCGCAGGCTCGTGCCGACCGCGCCGCTGACCACACTGCCGACGATGATCACCGACATGACGATGCCGAGCAGACCGAAGGCGATCAGGAACGGGATGGTCGCTGCCGCGCCCTCATCGGCGGCGTGCTTGGTATCCAGATAGGACTGGGCGCCCAGCATCGCCCCGGACGGCACCGCCGCGGCGAGCTGCGTCCGGTCGACGGCGATCTGTCCCTTCGTCCCGGCCGAGTCGAAGCGGTAGAGCATCTGACTCGTGACCGGGCTGTCCTTCGACGCCAGCCCACCGACCTGTGCGGGGATCGCCCAGGCGTCGGCGGTCCGGCTGGCCGACAAGGCGAAGCCGACGATGGTGAGTGTCCGGCTGTCCGCGGCGTCCGAAGCCTTCAGGGTGGAGCCGGTCTTGAGGATGGGTCCGGCGAGCGCCGCGGAGAGCACGACCTCGCCGGGCTTCTGCGCCCACCGGCCGGACTTCAGGTCCAGGTCGTCGACGGCACCGCCCGGACCGGACCGCCCGACCAGGGTCAGCCCCGGCAGATGCCCGCCGTTCTCATCCACCGGGTGGATGGTCGTGGAGGGGAACGGCCCCGCGCTCGCCGTGACTTCGTCCAGCTGCCGGGTGGCCTCGAGATCCGCCGCCCCGGCCTTGGCCGGATCGAACTGCACGGTCAGATGCGCACCGTGCTGCTTCGCGAAGGCGTGGTCGAAGGGCGCGTTCGTCGCGACCATGAGCGATCCGGCGACGACGGCCGAGGCCACGGCCATCATCGTGGCCACGGCGATCACCACCGTCTGCACCCGGCGCCGGCTCACCCCGGAGCGTACGACCCGGCCGAGCGCGCCCGTGCCCCAGCGGCTCATCGGGCGGCCTCCGCATGCGTGTCGAGGGCCAGGTGACCGTCGACCAGATGAATCGTGCGGCTCGCGCACGCCTCCGCCAGCGCCAGATCGTGCGTGACCAGCACGATGGTCTGCCCGCCGCGGTGCAGATCCACCAGCAGTTCCCGTACGTCGTGGCCCGAGGCGGTGTCGAGCGCGCCGGTCGGCTCGTCGGCGAGCAGCAGCGCGGGCCGGTTGACCAGGGCCCGGGCGACCGCGACCCGCTGGCGTTCGCCACCGGACAGCCGGCCCGGACAGGCGCGGGCGTGCTTGGTGATGCCGAGCACCTCCATCAGCTCACCGGCGCGGGCCGCGGCCTCTCGTCGCGGGATGCCGGTGAGCTGGGCGGGGAGCTGGATGTTGTCGGCGACGGTGAGGTCGTCGAGCAGATTGAAGAACTGGAAGACCATGCCGATCTGCTCGCGGCGGAACGTGGCCAGGGCGTGCTCGCTCAGCTGGTCGATCCGCCGCCCGGCCACGGTCACGGCGCCCTCGGCCGGCTTGTCCAGGCCGGAGACGAGGTTCAGCAGCGTGGACTTGCCGCTGCCCGAGGGGCCCGTCACGGCGAGCGCCTCACCCTGTTCGACGGTGAGCGTGAGCGGTCCGAGCGCGGGCGCGCCGGCGCTGTCGTACCGCTTGGCCACGCCCTCCAGTTGGATCACCTGGGTCATCGGAGTGTCCATCCTTTACGGTCGAGAGGGGACTTGCGCTGACTGCCGGCTCGATGAACGTAGGGGCGGCCCCGCTCCGGACGCGTCGGCCGCGGCACCGACATCGGGCCCTTCCCGCGGAGGATCCGGCTGCGGGGTCATCCCTGCGATGTACGCCTCGGGGACAGCGGGCCTGCTTATGGAGGCGGACGCGGGACAGGGCGGAAGGGCCGCACACTGAGCTGATGGAGACGGAAGACCGGCGCGGATGGCGTCAGCAGCTGCGCGACGCGCTACGGCCGGAGACGAAGCCGGCCCCGCTGTCGCGCCGGGCGGTGCGCGCCGATGTGGTGCTGGCGGTCGTGCTGACCGTCATCGCGCTGATCGTCGCGACGCGTTACCCCGACAGCGGGCCGGTCCAGATCAAGCGGGACGTGCCGTTTCCGCCCCCGCTGCCCCCGCTGCCCCTGGGCGTCCCGGTCCGGGAGGAAGGACCCTCGTCGACGATCTGGCCGCTCGTCGTGCTCTCGGCGCTGCCGCTGGCCTACCGGCGCCGGTATCCGCTGATCGCGTTCGCGGGGGCGATGGGCGCGACGCTGGCCATGGGCGACGACGCCACCTGGATGGGCGTGGTCACCTGCGTCATCGGCGCCTACAACGCCGTCATGTACAGCCGCTACCGGACGCGGGCCATGGCCGCGATGGTCCTCGCCGCCGTGCTGGCCGGCCTCGCGTTCAAGGACGCGGAGCCCATCCTGCCGGGCTGGTCGAGTCCGGCCGTTGTGCTGCTGATCGCCGGGGTGCTGGCCAGCCTGGTCCGGATCTGGCAGCGACAGCTGGCGGCGAGCCGGGACCGCTACACGCAGCTGCAGCAGGCTCAGGAAGAGGCCACGCGCCGGGCCGTCGAGGAGGAGCGTTCCAGAATTGCCGCCGAGCTGCACGACGTCGTGACCCACAATGTGAGCGTGATGGTGATTCAGGCGGGCGCGGCGCGCAAGGTGATGGACGCGGCGCCCGAGCGGTCGAAGGAAGCGCTGCTCACCGTCGAGGCCGGCGGCCGGGCCGCCATGGCCGAACTGCGCCATGTCATGGGCCTGCTCGCGGCCCCGGACCACGAGCGCCCCGACGGCCTCGAGCCCCAGCCCGGGCTCGGGCAGATGGACGCCCTGGTCGAGCGGGTGCGCGCCGCCGGCACACCGGTGCACGTAGCGGTGTCGCTGCCACCGGACCCGCTGCCGCCCGGGGTGGACCTCGCGGCGTACCGGGTCGTCCAGGAGGCGCTGACCAACACGATCAAGCATGCGCCCGGGGCCGAAGCCTCCGTCATGATCGGTTACGCCGAGGACAGCCTGGAGATCGAGGTCATGGACACCGGCGGCGTGCGGGACGCTGTGCCGGCGGCAGGCAACGGCCGCGGCCTCATCGGACTGCGCGAGCGGCTGACGGTGTATCACGGGGAGCTGACGTCCGGTACGACGCTCGCCGGCGGCTACCGGATCAAGGCTCGTATCCCCTGGCGGACCGCATGAGCCGGCCGGCCCTGCGCGCTGTCATCGCCGACGACCAGGCCCTGGTGCGTACGGGCTTCGGGATGATCCTCGCCGCCGACGGCATCGAGGTGACGGCCGAGGCGGCCGACGGGGCCGAGGCGGTCGCCGCAGTCCGGCGAACCCGGCCCGACGTCGTTCTCATGGACATCCGGATGCCGCAGATGGACGGCATCGAGGCGACCAGGCGGATCCTCGCCGACGGCGGCCAGGACGGCACCCGCGTCATCATCCTGACCACGTACGACCTCGATCACTATGTCTATGCCGCGCTCACCGCAGGCGCCAGCGGCTTCCTGCTCAAGGACGTCACGCCCGAGCATCTGGTCGCCGCCGTGCGCCTGGTGCAGTCCGGTGACGCGCTGCTCGCGCCGACGATCACCCGCCGCCTGATCGAGCGCTTCGCCCACCGCGACGAAGTGCAGGCCACCACCTTGCACCGCGATCTGTCCGGGCTGACCCCGCGAGAGCTCGAGGTCCTCCGGCTACTGGCTACGGGTCTCAGCAACGCGGAGCTCGCAGAGCGCCTGTTCCTCAGCCTCACAACTGTCAAGACCCACATCGGCCGCATCCTGTCCAAGCTGGACCTCCGCGACCGCGTCCAGGCGGTCGTCCTTGCGTACGAGACGGGGCTGATCTCCCCGGGAGGCGACGCCTAGATCGTTTCCTTCGGATCACCTGCCGGACCACAGGTCCGGGCTGGCCGGAGGCAGGGGTGACCGGCTGCGCGAGGGTCCGCGAGGGGCTGCCGGCCCTCCGCTGAGCGCCGCCCCCTCCGGCGACCTCGACCGGAGGGGGCGTGGCGCGCGGGAGCGTCAGACCGCGAGAGCCTGCTTCACCTGGGCCAGGCTCGGGTTCGTCATGACGATGTTCTCGCCACCGTTGGGGGGAACCACCAGAACCGTCGGTACGGTCTGGTTGCCCCCGTTGGCCTTCTCGACGAACGCCGCGGACGCCGGGTCCTGCTCGATGTTGATCTCGTTGTACGTGATGCCCTCGCGGTCCATCTGGCCCTTGAGCCGACGGCAGTAGCCGCACCACGTGGTGCTGTACATCGTCACAGTGCCCAGCATGTTTTCGCGCTCCTCTGTCTTGTTGGTCTCACTCACGAATCGCGGAAAAGCCCCCCCATGCGCATCCCCGCAGGGAGTGGAACGTATGTGACCTGGTCACCATTCCCGCGCCGGCCCCGCATTAGTACGACGGATGCTGCTCCCCTGTGGACAACTTCCGCGTCCGCCGCTCCCGACCTGGCAGCATGGCGGGGTGACAGCAGCAACGCATTCCTCTCTTTTCCCGCAGGTCCCCGAGTCGGCGGACGCCGTGCTCGACGGGCTGGACCCCGAGCAGCGCGAGGTCGCCCTGGCCCTGCACGGCCCGGTGTGCGTGCTGGCCGGAGCCGGTACGGGCAAGACGCGAGCGATCACGCACCGCATCGCGTACGGGGTGCGCGCCGGGATACTCCAGCCGACCAGTGTGCTGGCCGTCACGTTCACTAACCGGGCCGCGGGCGAGATGCGGGGCCGGCTCCGCCAGCTCGGCGCGGCCGGAGTGCAGGCGCGGACCTTCCACTCCGCCGCGCTGCGCCAGCTCCAGTACTTCTGGCCGAAAGCAGTCGGCGGCGAGCTGCCGAGGCTGGTGGAGCGCAAGGTCCAGCTGGTCGCCGAAGCGGCCGCGCGCTGCCGCATCCGGCTCGACCGCAACGAGCTGCGGGATGTCACCAGCGAGATCGAGTGGGCGAAGGTCACCCAGACCGTGCCCGCCGACTATCCGGCCGTGGTCGCCAAGACCCAGCGCGACGCCCCGCGCGACACCGCCGAGATCTCCCAGATCTACGCGATGTACGAGCAGCTGAAGCGCGACCGCTCGGTGATCGACTTCGAGGACGTACTGCTCCTCACCGTCGCCATCCTCCAGGACCGTCACGACATCGCCGACCACGTCCGGCGCCAGTACCAGCACTTCGTGGTCGACGAGTACCAGGACGTCAGCCCGCTCCAGCAGCGCCTGCTCGACCTCTGGCTGGGCGACCGGGACAACCTGTGCGTCGTCGGGGACGCCAGCCAGACGATCTACTCCTTCACCGGGGCCACCCCCGAGCACCTGCTGAACTTCCGCACCCGCCACCCGAACGCGACCGTGGTCAAGCTGGTCAGGGACTACCGTTCCACGCCCCAGGTCGTCCACCTGGCCAACGGCCTGCTCGGCCAGGCCCGTGGCCGCGCCGCCGAGCACCGGCTCGAACTGGTCTCGCAGCGGGAGAGGGGCCCCGAGCCGGCCTACACGGAGTACGGGGACGAGCCCGCGGAGGCGGAAGGCACCGCCCGCCGGATCCGCGATCTGATCGCCGCAGGTGTCCCGGCCGGGGAGATCGCCGTGCTCTACCGGGTCAACTCCCAGTCCGAGGTCTACGAGCAGGCCCTCTCCGACGCGGGCGTGCCCTATCAGCTGCGCGGCGCGGAGCGCTTCTTCGAGCGCGCGGAGGTACGGGAAGCAGGCGTCGCTCTGCGAGGAGCGGCGCGCGCCGGGGGGAACGACTCCTTGCTCGACGACGCGGAGGGGCTCCCCTCACAGGTGCGGGCCGTGCTCTCCACCAAGGGGTGGACCACGGAGCCGCCTGCGGGCTCCGGCGCGATGCGTGACCGCTGGGAGTCCCTCGCCGCGCTGGTCCGGCTGGCCGAGGACTTCGAACAGGCCAGGCCCGGGGCGACGCTCTCCGACCTGGTGGCGGAGCTGGACGAGCGGGCTGCCGCCCAGCACGCCCCCGCGGTCCAGGGAGTCACGCTGGCCTCGCTGCACTCGGCGAAGGGTCTGGAGTGGGACGCCGTGTTCCTGGTCGGGCTGTCCGAGGGCATGATGCCGATCACGTACGCCAAGACGGATGAGCAGATCGAGGAGGAGCGCCGCCTGCTGTATGTCGGTGTCACCCGGGCGCGTTTCCATCTCTCGCTGTCGTGGTCGCTGTCCCGGTCGCCGGGCAGCCGCGGTGGGCGGCGCCCGAGCCGCTTCCTGAACGGACTGCGTCCCGGCTCGGCGGCGCTCGGCGGGCGTGGTACGGCCGGCGGTGGAGGAGGAGGCATCGAGCGCCCCGCGGTGACCAGGCGCAGGCGTCGTGGCCCCGCGCTGTGCCGGGTCTGCGGCAAGACACTCACCGACGCCGGCGAGATGAAGCTGATGCGCTGTGAGGACTGCCCCTCCGACATGGACGAGGCGCTGTACGAGCGGCTGCGCGACTGGCGGGCGGACCGGGCGAAGGAAATCGGCCAGCCCGCCTACTGCGTGTTCACCGACAAGACGTTGATGGCGATCGCCGAGGCGGTGCCGGGCAGCGAGGGCGAACTGGCCGGGATCTCCGGGGTCGGTGTCCGGAAGATGGACCGGTTCGGAGCCGCAGTGCTGGCCATATGCGCAGGTGAGGACCCGGTCGAGGGGCTTGAAGGAGACGACGGGGAAGGGTGAGAAAAACTCGTCGAAAAAATAGTTTGCGCCCGCCCCAGTCATCACCATAGGTTCTTAACCACGGGAACAGCGACTTCTCTGAAGCCCTGATCCTGTGCTGTACTTATCCGAATACGCAGGACCGGCCCGCCGGTCCACCGAGACGCCGAGAGGAGGCGATTGTCGTGATCAGCATCATCAAGACCAACAAAATGACCGATCTGTCGGTCGTCTCCGCCTGCTCGCTCGGCCTCGCCTGCTCTTCGGAATTCTCGCTTCGTGGCACCGGTCTGTCCGGTATTTCTGCCGTCAGCCCGCTGTCCCTGGCGAGCCTCCCCGTGCGGGAGCGCAATGAGCGACCGACCCAGGCACCGACGGCAGCAGTAGCGAAGGGACAGGCCAAGGCGGCCTATGCCTTTGCGGCAGTCGGTGCCGGAGCCGAGAAGCAGACGACGCACCACATGATGTGGGCCTTCCGTGGGCCTGAACCCTGGAGTGATCCAGCCTGATCGACCATCAGGCCGGCGCCTTCAGGGCCGCGGAACCCCACTCGGGATCCGCGGCCCTTTTGTTTTGTCCCAACGGACGACACAGCGAGAAGGCGCCTCGGGACAAGCAGTACCCGGTACCAGCAGCCACCCGGCCGACCGGCCGGAACAACCAGACGAGGACACCACCACCGTGCAACTCGAAGCGCACGCCCCGTCCGTACCGCCTTCCGAAACGATCCCCCCGCCCGGCCTCACGGAGGACTCCACCTTGATCCCCCTCACTGCGCTCACCGCGCTCGACGACGCCATCGAGAACCTCGGCGTGCCCGTCCCCTGCCGTTCCTACGACCCGGAGGTCTTCTTCGCCGAGTCGCCGGCCGATGTCGAGTACGCCAAGTCGCTCTGCCGCACCTGCCCGCTCGTCGAGGCCTGCCTCGCCGGCGCCAAGGAGCGCCGCGAGCCGTGGGGCGTCTGGGGTGGCGAGCTCTTCATCCAGGGCGTCGTCGTCGCTCGCAAGCGGCCGCGTGGCCGTCCGCGCAAGAACCCGGTTGCGGCGTGACCGCCGGCCTGGGAGCCACGGTTCCCAAACCCATGAAGCGCATCGGAACCATCGACCGTCCCCGGACCCACGACCCTCGAAATCAGGCACCAATGACCGTCCCCACGAACGAGCCCATCGGCTCCGCGACACCGAACGTCACGATCATCGGCGCGAACGACTCGCGTCAGAACAGGACCCGCGAGATGCAACTCATCCCAGAAGCCCTGGCTCGTGCGCATATGCACGACCGCCTGAGGGAAGCCGACGCGGAGCGCCGGGCCGTGCGCCTGGTCACCGCTCGGCGGATGCAGCGCCGGGCGGAGCGCGTTTCGATGCGTGCCCGCCGCGCGCTGGCCATGGCGGTCATGCACTAGCCAGGCCGGAAACCGCAGCAACCGCTGCCGGGCGCCGCTCCGCCCGGCAGCAGCCAGCACCCCCTTGTCAGTACCCCTTCCGCGGGGCCGGTCCGAACGGGCCGGCCCCGCGGTCGTGCTGTGTGGTGCCGTGCCGCGCAGCGAGGACGGAGTTATCGTCACGGGGTGGACGAGGAGACTCATCACCCCGCGCAGCCGGGTGCCGAGATCGTGGTGTGCGCCCTGTGCGGCACCACCGCCGACAGCGCGTACGCACCGCCGACCTGGATCTGCTCCGTGGAGAACGGCAGGCGCCAGTACTTCTGCGACAACTGCGCCCGCACTCACCTCAGGGCGATCGAGGGCCGCCTCGACTCGGCCTGGTGGTGACCTGCCCGCCCGGTGCCGAGGCCGTGCCGGCGCCGGGGGCGAGGTCGACGCGGGCGGTCCCGGACACTGCGCCGGATCCTAGGCCGGCCGGTCGTCGAGCAGCTCGCCCTCGGTCAGCTCCTGACCGGTCAGCTCGTGGCCGGTCAGTTCCTGGTCCGGGAGCTCCAGGTCCCGGATGTGTTGCTCGGGCAGGTCCTCGACGGGCAGGAACCCCGGGACCCAGGCCTCCAGTTCATCCCGAAGCCGCACTGTCGCACCCAGCTGGCACAGCACCCCGATCGTGCTCAGCGTCACCCGGTGTATCAGCAGATAGGCGGGCGGCAGATTCAGCTGCTTGCCCAGCTGATGGGCCGGGGAGCGGGGATCCGCTATCCGGGCCGCCTGATTGCGCATCCAGCTCCGGGTGAAAGTGAACTCCTCCACCTGCGCCGGCTCGATGATGGGCAGGAGATAGTCCAGTACCTCATCCGGGTTGAGGTCGATGGACTTCTTGACGAAGCCCTCCTCGCGCAGCAGTTCGTACACTGCCTCCGCGTCACCCTCCAGCGTCAGCCGCAACGAGTCCCCGATGGGCTGAGGCAGGCCGCCCGGCAGCCGGTCCACCGTGCCGAAGTCCAGCACTCCGAGCCGCCATGTCCCGCTGCCATCGCCTTCCGTCTCCCCGTCCGCTTCACCGCCCCCGGGCAGGAGCCGGAAGTTGCCCGGATGCGGGTCGGCGTGCAGCAGACTCGTGCGTGCTGGACCCGAGAAGAGGAACCGCGCCAGCAGCTGACCCGCCCGGTTCCGTTGTTCCTGGGTGCCCTCCGCGATCACCTCGGACAGCGGGACGCCGTCGATCCACTCCGTCACCAGCACCTGGTCGGACTGGTACACCACACCGGGAACCACCACATCGGGGTCGTTCGCGAACTCCTCGGCGTGTTCTCGCTGCGACTGTGCCTCCAGTTCGTAGTCCAACTCCTCCGACACCCGGTCGCGCAGCTCCGCGATGAGCGGCTTGATGTCCATTCCGGGGATCAGCGGGCCGAGCAGCCGGGCGAAACGGCTGAGTTGGGTCAGGTCCGAGATCAGGGCCTCCCCGGCGCCCGGATATTGCACCTTTACGGCGACGGCCCGCCCGTCGTGCCAGACCGCCCGGTGCACCTGCCCGATCGACGCGGCGGCCGACGGCTTGTCCTCGAATTCGAGGAACAGCTCCCGCCAGTCCTCGCCGAGCCGCTCCGTGAGCACCGCGTGGACCGTGCGGGTCGGCATGGGGGGAGCGGCTTCCTGCAGTTTGGTGAGCGCCGCCCGATACGGCCCGGCGACCTCCTCGGGCAGCGCGGACTCGAAAACGGACAGGGCCTGACCGAGCTTCATGGCACCCCCCTTCAGCTCGCCCAGCGTGCGGAAAAGCTGGTCCGCCGTGCGTTGCTGGAGCTCACGGGTCACTATCTCCGCGGACTTGCCGCCGATCCGTTTGCCCAGCCCCCAGGTGGCACGGCCGGCGAAGCCGAGTGGCAGCGCGGCCAACTTGGCTGTACGGGTGACCGCTTTCCGGGGAAGATCAGACATACGCCCCTCCAAATCCCAGACTGCCGTGCCGCGTGCGGCGGTTACCCGGCCATTGTGTCGTGCGCCGCGCCGAGCCCTGAGGTGCGCTCCACTCCAGTGTGCCCACTCGCCCCGCAGGAACAGTCGAGGTGTGGCCCGATCCGCTCCGACCGCCAGTCCAACAGCGGCAGGGCGGCCTCGCATCGAGCCCCTGTGCCGGCGGGCAGTTCGCCGTCGAGAAACGCAAGTGCCTGGGCCGCGGCGAGACCGGCCACCGCTGTCGCCAGCGCCAGGTCACACGCCTGCACGGCGCTGCGCCGCCCGGACCGCCACTGGGCCAGCATCCGCGGCCACTGCGGATCCTGATCCGTGCGGTGCAGGTCCAGGCATCCTGCGCAGGCCGTGCCGCCGGGCAGTACCAGCGGACCGACCACGCCGGTGGCCTCGATCACCCCGGCATAGAGATGGGGAGTACCCGAAGCGATCCACGGCTCGGCTGCACGCGGGTCGGGGGCGTACACCGCGAGACCGTCCCGAGGAGCGACCACGACCAGGGACAGCCCGGGACCACCACGCGAAGGGGAGCGGTCCGTCCCCGTGGCCCGGGGAACGGGACCGACAGCGGATCGTCGTACCAACTGCCGGGCGGCGGTGTCCCTGCGCTCACCGACCGCGGTGGCCGGTAGCCCGCCGGGCGCGACGTCCGACGGCTCGGTGACCCCACCGTCCAGGACCTCGACCAGGCCCACACCGGATCCGGACAGCACCGCCGCGATGGCCGCACCGACCCGGCCGGAGCCCCGCACCTGGACCCGCATCGCGCGGCGGGCCGCCAACCGCCGCAGCCCGCCGCCTGGTTCGGGGTACACGACCGAGAGCGCTGCCAGATCGGGGCGCTGCCGCTCCAGCACACCGGCCCGGTTGCGCAGCGCATCGGCGTCCGGCCCGCCCGCCCGGACGTCGTCGATCAGTCCGGCTTCCGCCAATCGCGCCACCAGCGTGTCCACTTGATGGCCGGACAGATTCAGTGCCCTGGCTTGCTCGCGCAGCAGCGGCAGTCCGCGCGTTCCGTCGAGCAGTTCCAGGAAACTGCCCGTGGCGATATCCATCGGACCGACCTTCACCGCGTGAGCGGGCGTCACCCCGAATTGCACGGTGTTCCTTCCACGCCACGCTCGGCGCAGTGCGGGTTTCAACATCGGATGCATGGCTTCCCCTTGGCCCGTGTTCGTCCTGCTGCGGTTTCTGCTCCGTGCGATATCTGTGCGCTCTCTGTGCAGTCCCGGAGTGATCCGCGGGCGCGCTGCGTGCGTCGTCCGCGGACCGGAGCTTCGCGAGATCCGTTGCCAGAATGCAGGCCGGCGCCGAAGTGTGCAGAAAGTTATCCACAGGCATGGGGTATTAGTCGTTCAAATGGTGCACGCCGTGGAACGGATCATGCGCGAACCGTCCCGGAGGCGGGACTTCCCGCACTGGCAGCGGGTAACGTCGGGGCGTGCCCGCCGACCCGTCACCCGGCTTCGCCGGGGAGACTCCCGCGCGCAGCGCCAAAGACCATCAGCGCAGCGCGGCCAGCCATCCGCCCCGCATCTCGGCGACGAGCGCGGTCGAGGTCCGCAGGAGCACCCGACGCAGCAGAACGGTCTCCGCGTACCGGGAGGGCGACCGCACCATCGTGCTGATCCCCGCCAGGATGTCGGAGGCGGAGGAGCGGCGCTGGGTGACCGTGATGCTCGACAAACTCGCGGCCCAGGAGAGCAAGCGCGTCCTCGGCGACAGCGAACTCACCGAGCGGGCCGAGCGGTTGTCCGCCCAGTATTTCGCGGGCCGGGCCAGGCCCGCCTCGGTGCGGTGGGTGACCAACCAGAACACCCGGTGGGGGTCCTGCACCCCGGCGGAGGGCAGCATCCGTCTGTCGCACCGCTTGCAGGGAATGCCGGAGTACGTCGTCGACTACGTGCTCGTCCACGAGCTGGCACATCTGCTGGTTCCCGGTCACGGTCCGCGGTTCTGGCGGCTGCTGGAGGCGTATCCGCGCACCGAGCGGGCCCGCGGCTACCTCGAAGGAGTGGTGGCGGCGGACCGGCTGCCTCATCTGCCCGCCGCGCGTGGTGAGTGACGTTCAGTGATTCTGTACCGGGTGTGTACCGACTTAGCTCAATGTCGGAGTTTGCGGCTAGCCTGGCGCGACGCATTCACATTCGGGATGGGGGACGGTCGTTACGCATGGCCAGGGAATTCCAACGCGGCCACAAGGCCAAGATCAGCGATCTCACGCCGGGGACGGATCTGTACGTAGGTGTGCAGATCGCCGGTCCTGGACTGACCTTCGACATCAGCTGTTTCGGCCTCGACGCCCATGAGCAGCTCTCCGACGACCGGTATTTCATCTTCTTCAATCAGCCGAAATCGCCCGAGGAGTCCATTCAGCTCCTCGGCGCCCAGTCCGGTGACACCGAGTCGTTCCGCGTCACTCTGGACCGCATTCCGGCGAACATCCACAAGCTGTCGTTCACCGCGACCGTCGACGGCGCGGGGCAGATGTCGCAGATCGGTCCGGGATACATCCGGATCGTCGCGGGCGGCGAGGAAGTCGTCAGGTACGCCTTCACCGGCTCCGAGTTCACCACCGAGCGCGCGGTGATGCTGGGCGACTTCTATCTGAAGGACGTCTGGCGGTTCGCCGCTGTCGGACAGGGCTTCGACGGCGGCCTCGACGCGCTGCTGAAGAACTTCGGCGGTGAGGTCGCCGAGGAGGCGTCCGCCGCACCGCAGCCGCAGACCGCGGTCCCCTCGTTCGCCCCGCCCGCGCAGCCCTCGGCGCCCGCTCCGTCCTTCGGTGCCCCGGCCGCTCCGCAGGTCCCTCAAGTCCCGCAGCCGGCTCCGTCCTTCGGTGCCCCGGCCGCGCAGGCCCCCACTCCCCAGCAGCAGATGCATGCCGCGCCGACGATAGCGGCGCCGATGGTGCCGCACGGTGGCACCGTCCCGCCGCCCGCGCCCGCCCCCGCTCCCTACGGCCAGCCGGGACAGCCGCCCCAGTTCGGGCAGCTCCCCGGCCAGGCCATGCCGGCCGCCCCCTACGGCCAGCAGGTCCCGGCACCGTACGGTCAGCAGGCTCCGGCTCCGTACGGGCAACAGCCCCCCGGAATGCAGCCGGGCATCCCCCAGGGTGTGCCGCAGGCCGGCGCCGGTCTGCAGGCCGCGCTCCAGCCGTACAAGGAGACGGCCACCGGCCAGCGTTGGACGCCGCAGAACCAGCAGCTCATGCGGGTCGACCTCACCATGGGCGGTACGCCGGTGCTCGCACGCCAGGGCTCCATGGTGATGTACCAGGGCAAGGTCGACTTCAGCTACAAGGGCGCCGGTTTCGCGGGCCGCATGGTCGGGAATGCGACCGGCCAGGAAATGCAGCTGATGCGCTGTACCGGTCGCGGCCAGGTCTTCCTCGCCGAGGACGGCTCCCATCTGCACTCCATCGAGCTCCAGGGCGACGGCATCTGCGTCTCCGCGGAGAGCGTCCTCGCCTTCGACGAGTCGCTGCAGTACGAGGTCCGCAGGATCGAGGGGCACGGCATCCCCGGCGGTGCACTGTTCACCATGCAGTTCCAGGGCACCGGCACGGTCGTCGTCAAGACCCACGGTGTCCCCGTCGTCCTGCCGGTCACGCCGACCACGTTCGCCGACTGCAACGCCGTGGTGGCCTGGTCGGCCGCGTCCCAGGTGATCATCTCCAGCCAGGTCCGGCTACGCCGCAACGCGTACCCGGGGCACAGCGGAGAGACTGTGAACCTCCAGTTCCGGGGAGCCCCCGGCAACTTCATCGTCGTCCAGCCCTACGAGGTCTGAGGGAGCCCGTCATGAACCAGCAGCTCGCGGGCTTCGCCCCGACCCCTGTCACGGCCCGTATGGAGAACCACGGCCATACGATGCTCAAGGTCGCCATGGCCACCGGCCAGGACCTCTACGCACGTACCGGCTCGATGGTGTCCTACGAGGGCTTCATCCAGTACGAGCCCAACCCGCCCGCCGTCCGGCAGATCGCCTCCCAGTGGATCACCGGCGAAGGCGCACCCCTGATGAAGTGCTCCGGTGACGGGCTGCTCTACCTCGCCGACTACGGCGCCGATGTGGTCGTCATCAATCTCAACAACGACTCCCTCTCGGTCAACGGTACGAACGTCCTGGCCTTCGACGGCCACCTCACCTGGGGCGTGGAGCGGGTCAAGGGCCTGGCGAAGTTCGCCGGCCAGGGTCTGTGGAACGTCTGTATCTCCGGCACCGGCTGGGTCGCGATCACCTCGCGCGGTACGCCGATCGTCGTGGACTGCGGACGCGGCGAGGACGAGACCTATGTCGACCCGGACGCCCTTGTGGCGTGGTCCCCGAACCTCAAGGTGAAGGGAAAACGCAGCTTCAAGGCCTCCTCGCTGATCGGGCGGGGAAGCGGCGAGGCGTTCCAGATGGCCTTCTCCGGCCAGGGCATCGTCGTCGTCCAGCCGAGCGAGGACAGTACGGACCGCCTGCGGGTCCGGAACTGAGGGGGAGCGAGAACACACCATGCAGAGTCCGCTTTTCAACTACACGGAACAGCAGTCCCAGGACCGGTACACCCTGCAGAACCCGCAGCTCCTGCGGGTCTCGCTGGCCGGCCACGACGACGTCCTCGCCCGCAAGGGGGCCATGGTCGCCTACCAGGGGCTGATGGAGTTCGACGGCGAGTACCAGTCGCACGGGCAGCGCCGCGCCCGCGCGAGCACCGGTGAGGGCCTCGACCTGATGCGCTGCTCGGGGCAGGGCACCGTCTACCTCGCCAACCTCGCGCAGTACGTCCATGTCGTGGACGTCGACCGCGATGGCATGACGGTGGACAGCGCCTATGTCCTGGCGCTCGACTCGTCGTTGCACACCGAGGTCATCGCCGTGGACAGCCAGTACGGCATCTCGGGCAGCGGCAAGTACCAGCTCAACATCTCCGGCACCGGCAAAGTCGCCCTGATGACGTCCGGTCAGCCGCTGATGATGCAGATCACGCCGGACAAGTACGTCAACGTCGACGCCGACGCGATCGTCGCCTGGTCCAGCTCCCTGCGCGTGCAGATGCAGGCACAGACGCACTCCTCGGGCGTCTGGCGGCGGCGCGGCAACACCGGTGAGGGCTGGGAGCTCAGCTTCCTCGGACAGGGCTTCGCCCTGGTCCAGCCGAGCGAGGTGCTGCCCCCGCAGAGCGCCCAGATCGGCCAGGGGCTGCGCGCCCAGTACGGCATGGGCCAGCAGGGAGCACACGGCCAGAACCAGAACAACGTTTGGAACTGAATCGCGGCGCACGGACGCGGGTGAGGGGCGCCCTCCCAGGAGGGCGCCCCTCACCCGTTGCGGTGTCGGTGCCGAGGGCCGTCGGTACGGCTACCGGCCGCCTTCCAGTGCCGCGCGCGTACGCGCCATCAGCCGCACGACCGAGGTGTCGGCCACCTCGGCCACCTCGTCGTACGCGAACCAGCGCAGATCCAGCGACTCGTCGCTGATCTCTTCCGTCGCGCCCGGCGGTGCCAGCGCCGCGTACTGCACATCCAGATGCCAGTGGCAGGGCGCCGGGATCGCATGCCGGTCCAGCACCACCGGGCCGCCCGCCAGCAGCGTCAGACCGCTGATGCCGGACTCCTCGGTGGCCTCACGCAGCGCCGCAGCCGCCAGCGTTGCGTCCTCGGGCTCGCAGTGGCCGCCCATCTGCAGCCACATCTGAAGCTTCCGGTGCAGCGTCAGCAGCACCCGGCCGCGCTCCGGATCGACGACCAGCGCGCTGGCCGTCAGATGCCCGGCCCCGCACGCCTTCCACATACCGTCCGGATGCCGTGCCAGATGGTCCAGATAGGTCTGGCGCAGCTGCTCCTGGTCAGGATCGGCCGGGTCCTCGTACCTCTTCAGTACGAGGACGGCGTCGTCGTACAGGCTCACTGGTCGGTGTCGTCCTTGCCGTCGCCGGCGCCGCCGGTTTCCTCGCCCTTGTCGTCCGCGGGCTTCCGGGGACCCTTCGCGGCCTCGCCGAGCATCTTGTCCAGCTCGGAGAAGTCCAGCTGCTCGTGGTGCACGAACCCGTCCGGGTCGTCCAGGTCATGCGCGGTCGGCAGCATGTCCGGGTGCTCCCAGAGCGCGTCGCGCCCGTCGAGACCGCGCGCGTCCGTGAGCGACGCCCACAGCCGCGAGGCGTCCCGCAGCCGACGCGGCCGCAGCTGCAGCCCGATCAGCGTGGCGAACGTCTGCTCGGCCGGACCGCCGGAGGCACGGCGCCTGCGCATTGTCTCGCGCAGTGCGTCCGCCGAGGTCAGCCGGGACTTCGCGGCCTCGTGGACCACCGCGTCCACCCAGCCCTCGACCAGCGCGAGCGCCGTCTCCAGCCGGGCCAGCGCCGCCTTCTGGTCCGGCGTGTCCTCCGGCTGGAACATGCCCTGCTGAAGGGCGTCCTGCAGCTGCTCGGGCTGCGACGGGTCGAACTGGCCGACCACGTCCTCCAGCTTGCTGGTGTCGACCTTGATGCCGCGGGCGTATCCCTCGACGGCGCCGAACAGGTGCGAGCGCAGCCACGGCACATGGGCGAAGAGCCGCTGGTGGGCGGCCTCACGCAGGGCCAGATAGAGCCGCACCTCGTCCTGCGGCACGCTCAGGTCCTTGCCGAACATCTCGACGTTCAGCGGAAGGAGCGCGGCCTTGCCCGCCGGGCCGAGCGGCAGCCCGATATCGGTCGAACCGACCACCTCACCCGCCAGCACACCCACCGCCTGCCCGATCTGCTGACCGAACATCGCACCGCCCATCGACCGCATCATGCCGATCAGCGGGCCGGCCATGGCCTGCATCTCCTCGGGCAGCACATCACCCATGGCCATGCCGACACGCTCCGCCACCGGGTCGACCAGCTTCTGCCAGGCGGGCAGGGACGCCTCGACCCACTCCGCACGGCTCCACGCCACGGTCGAGACCGCCCCGGAGGGCAGCGACGTCACGCCGTCCAGCCAGTGATCCGCCAGGCGCAGCGCCTCGTCGACCGCCGACCGCTCGGACGGGCCGATGCTCACGTCCTTGGTGCCGTCCGGCGTGCCCTGCGAGACCGTCTGGCGGGCGATCTGCTTGGCCATGTCCCAGTTCACGGGACCGCCCTCGTAGCTCAGCATCTGGCCGAGCTGTTGGAAGGCGGCTCCCAGGTCGTTCGGGTTCATCGTGCCGAACATCGCCGCGAACGGGTTGTCCCCGCCCGCGCCCGGCCCGAAGCCGAACGGGTTCGCCGGCCCGCCCGAACCCTGCCCACCTCCGGTGGGGTCCTTCGTCTTGCCCTCGTCGCCGTTCTCCGGCTCCTCCGGCGGAAGGCCGAATCCGAATGGGGTGTCACTCACGGGTTTCCTCGGCTCGTAGGGCCGCCGGCTCGAACCGACGGCGACTGCCCGACATCACCATCCAGCGTAGACACCATGTCCGCTCAGGGCCTCAGTGCTCCGCCGGCTGCCGGCCTGCGGCAGGATGGACGCCACCTGGTACGTACGCGTCATTCGGGTACGTACTGAAGACAACCGCTGGAGACGCCCGGTGAGTTCCCCAGATCCTCAGGTTCGCGCAGCGCGAAACCTGGCCGACCCTTCGCCCGAGAGCAAGCCCTCGAAAAGCCGCTCCAAGAGCCGCGGCCCCGTCGTCGCGGTCACCGGTGCCGCGACCGGCGTCGGTGAGCTGCTCACCGCGCGCCTCGCGGCATCCGAGGAGATCAAGCAGGTCATCGCCATCGACGAGCGCCGAGGCGAGGTCTCCGAGGCGACCTGGCACATCCTCGACGTACGCGACCCCGCCATCGCCGAGAAATTGCGCGGCGCCGACGTCGTCGTCCATCTGGCGCTCGACCTCGACCTGGAGACCGACCCCGCCGCCCGTACCGCGTACAACGTCCGCGGCACCCAGACCGTGCTGACGGCCGCCGCGGCCGCCGGTGTCCACCGGGCCGTGCTCTGCACCTCGGCGATGGTCTACGGGGCGCTGCCCGACAACGACATCCCGCTCGCCGAGGACGCCGAGCTGCGCGCCACGGCCGAGGCCACCGGTGTCGGCGACCTTCTGGAGATCGAGCGGCTCGGCCGCCGCGCCCCCCGCGCCCACCCCGGACTCAACGTCACCGTGGTCCGCCCCACCGTACTGGTCGGCGGTACGGACACCGCGCTGACCCGCTACTTCGAGTCGCCGCGCCTCCTCGTCGTCGCCGGATCGCGCCCCGCCTGGCAGTTCTGTCACGTCGACGACCTGGTGACGGCCCTCGAGTACGCCGCGCTGGAGAAGATCGACGGGGAGTTCGCGGTCGGCTGCGACGGCTGGCTGGAGCAGGAGGAGGTCGAGGAGCTCAGTGGTGTACGACGGATGGAGCTGCCCTCCGCCGTCGCCCTCGGCGCCGCCGCCCGGCTGCACCGGATCGGTCTCACCCCGTCTCCCGCGGGCGACCTCGCGTACACGATGCACCCCTGGGTGGTCAGCGTGAGCCGACTGCACGACGTCGGCTGGCGTCCCCGATGGACCAACGAGGAGGTGCTCGCCGCGCTCCTCGAAGAGGTCGAGGGCCGCCACACCGTCGCCGGACGCCGACTCGGCCGCAAGGACGCCACCGCTGCCGGTGCGGCCGGTGCGACCGTGGCGCTGCTCGGCACCGCCGCCCTGGTGCGTCGCGCCCGCAAGGCACGCCGGCGCATCTAGGTGTACGTGGTCATGACGTCGTCGACAGGCGGCTGATCTGGGGCCGGCCGCCGGGGGGCCTGCAGAAGGCTCCAAGGCTGCCGATGCCCGCCGGTGGAAAGGGCTATTCCGCGTTGTCAGTGCGGTACGGCACCATGGGCGGCATGGCACCCACCCATGACCACCCCGGTGAGCAGGCGGCGCAGGACCCGATCCGGCTGCTGGAGATCCGCGAGACACCGTTGTCGGTCGACGAGATCTTCCGCGCCGTCGGGGACGACGCCGCGGGCGGCACCGCGCTCTTCGTCGGCACGGTGCGCAATCACGACGGCGGACAGGACGTCGACGCGCTCGCCTACTCCTGCCATCCGTCGGCGCAGGACGAGATGCGCCGGGTGGCCGAGAAGGTCGTCGCCGAGTTCCCGGTCCGGGCGCTGGCGGCGGTACACCGTGTGGGTGAACTGGAGGTGGGAGATCCGGCCGTCGTCGTCGCCGTCTCCTGCCCGCACCGAGCGGAGGCGTTCGAGGCGTGTCGCAAGCTCATCGACGACCTCAAGCACGAGGTTCCGATCTGGAAGCACCAGCGGTTCTCCGACGGCACGGAGGAGTGGGTCGGCGCCTGCTGATCTCAAACCTTACCGGCGGTCATCTGCCCCGATTTGCGTAACCGCCCCCCTGCCATGAGCGTTGGATCTGCAGATGGCTAATCTGCTGATCAGCAGTCGCGGTCGCTCATGGGGCAGGGAGGTCGTCATGGCAGCACTCGCCTGGTTGTTGATTCCGTTTTTCGCTGCTCTCGGCGCTGCGATATGGGGGAGCTGGGCCGCCAGAAATCGCACGACCGGCGATGTCACCGAACTCGCCGAGTATGCCCGGTTCCGTGAGGCGATGGAGAAATCTCACTCCGGTTCCGACGCTGCCTGAGGCAGCACCGCACGTACGCAGTCGCCCGTCATCGCGGCGCCGGCTGCCCACGCCGATCGGCACAGCACCACGCCCCGCCCTCCGCCCCTTACGGACCGGCCCCGGCGGTGCACTGACAGACCCTTCCCGTACTGTCGTTCCATGCCACGCCGCACCGCGACGATGCTCGCCTCCACACTGATCCTCATCGCGCTGCTCTGCGCGGGCGTGCTGATGAAAGTGCCGTACTCGGAGATGTCTCCCGGTCCGACGGTGAACACGCTCGGCAAGATCGGCGGAGAACCGGTCCTGCAGATCTCCGGGCACAAGACGTACAAGACGTCCGGCAACCTCAATATGACGACGGTCCGGGTCACGGGCGCCGACTACAACATGAACCTCGTCGAGGCCGTCTACGGCTGGCTGGCCCACGACAGCGTCGTCGTCCCGCACGACACGCTGTATCCGAACGGCAAGACCGAGCAGCAGTCGACGCAGGAGAACGCCGAGGAGTTCAGCCAGTCCCAGGAGAGCGCCAAGGTCGCCGCCCTGACCGAGCTGGGCATCCCGGTGACCTCGCGCGTCGTGGTCTCCACGGTGATCAAGGACAGTCCCGCGCAGGGCAAGCTGCACGCGGGCGATGTGATCAAGGCCGTCGACGGTACGGCGGTCAGGCAGCCCGAGGACGTCGCGAAGCTCGTCACCAAGCACAAGCCGGGTGAGAACGTCACGTTCACGGTGATCCCGGCCAAGACTGCGGCCGCCGCCGAGAAGGCCGGCAAGGCGCCACAGGGATCCGAGAAGATCACCATCACGACGGCGAAGGCGGCCAAGGAGAACCGGGCGATCGTCGGCATCCAGGCAGGGACGGACCACACGTTCCCGTTCCGGATCGACATCAAGCTCGCCGATGTGGGCGGCCCGAGCGCCGGTCTGATGTTCTCCCTGGGCATCATCGACAAGCTGACCCCCGGCCAGCTGACCGGCGGCAAGTTCATCGCGGGCACCGGCACCATCGACGACCGGGGCAAGGTCGGCCCGATCGGCGGCATCAACATGAAGCTGGTCGGCGCGCGCGACGCGGGCGCCAGATACTTCCTGACACCGGACGACAACTGCAGGGCCGCCGCGTCCGACACCCCCAGCGGGCTCACGCTCGTGAAGGTCAAGACGATCGACGACGCGAAGAAGTCGCTGGAGAAGATCCGCACGGGAGACACGGCCGCTCTGCCGAGCTGCTCGGCAGGCTGACCGCGCCCCCACGGGGACGGCGGGCGCGATACCGCCCGCCGTGGTCGGACTCTCAGGACTCGAATGTGGCGGCCAGCGCCTCGGCGAGCCCCGGTACCAGGCCCGCGCCGGTCAGTACCTCGCTCGGGGAGTCCTTCTCCCGGAGCCGTACGGCCGACTCCCGCGCACCGTTGCGCAGGACGGCCACGGTCATCCGTACCTCCTGCCGGTCGGGGTGCCGGGCGACCCACTTCGTCAGCTGGGCGTCACTGAGCCCGTCCGGTACGGAGGCCTCGGCGGACGGCGGCAGCATCAGGCGCTCCACCGTCAACGCGCATCCGGCCACAGCGTCGGGCCAGGCAATCGTGGCGAGGAATTCGTCCAGTGCCTTACCGCGGGGGATCTCCTCCTGCTCGATCGGGGTGAGTGCGGCGGTCGTCGACTCCGGGCTGTCGAGACCGAGCTGGGCGGCGAGGCCCGGTTCCTGGGCGCGCAGCTTGGCGGTGTCGACGAGAGCGAAGAGCCGGGCGGGCTGGTCCCAGCCGAGGCCGGCGGCGTACTCGTCGATTTCGAGCACGGCGACGGTGAGGGGACTTGCGGCCATCGGGGGGCCTGAGGGGGAAACGTTGGGCATGCCCAACATCCTGCCTCCTTCCGCCCCGGGAACGGGAACTAGGTAAAGCCTCAGTAAGTTGCATAGGTGGGCTCTACGATCGCTGGGCCCGCTTCACACGACCGCGAACTTCGAGGGGCGCACGTTGGCTTTCCAGATGCCGGACCGCGGCGGAGGCCCGACCGGGCCACGGATCAGAGTCGGCCGCCCGTCCCGGCGCGCCCGTACCCTGCTCATGACATTGGGCGTCCTGGCGATTCTCGCCATGGCGTTCGTCATGTTCGCGGGGTTCTGGACGGACTGGCTCTGGTACCGGTCGGTCGCATATTCGTCCGTCTTCACCACCACCCTGCGGACCAAGATCGGGCTGTTCCTCGTCTTCGGACTGCTGATGGCGATCGCTGTCGGCCTGAACATCTGGCTCGCGCACCGGCTCCGGCCGCCGCTGAGCGCGATGTCGCTGGAGCAGCAGAGCCTGGACCGCTACCGGATGAGCGTCGCCCCGTACAAGAAGTGGGTGCTGCTCGCGGTCACCGCGCTCGTCGGGCTGATCGCCGGAGCGTCCGCATCGGGCCAGTGGCGCACGTGGCTGATGTACGTGAACGGCGTGGCGTTCGGGCAGAAGGACCCTCAGTTCCATCTGGACGTCTCCTTCTACGCCTTCGACCTTCCGTGGTACCGCTTCCTGCTGGGCTTCGGTTTCGCGGCCACGGTACTCTCGCTGATCGCCGCCGCGCTGACCCACTACCTGTACGGCGGGCTCCGCATCACCAGCCCCGGCGCGCGGGCGACCGGCGCGGCCACCGGTCATCTGTCGGTGCTGCTCGGCGTCTTCGTCTCACTGAAGGCCGTGGCGTACTGGCTCGACCGGTACGGGCTGGCGGTGAAGTCCAGCGACTTCAAGGCGACGGACAACTGGACGGGCCTGCGGTACGTCGACGCCAACGCCTACCTGCCGGCGAAGACGATCCTGTTCTGCATCGCCGCGATCTGCGCCGTGCTGTTCTTCGCGACGCTGTGGCGCCGCACCTGGCAGCTCCCGGTGATCGGCTTCGGCCTGATGGTGCTCTCCGCGATCCTGATCGGCGGGCTGTACCCGGCGATCGTGCAGAAGTTCCAGGTCCAGCCGAACGAGCAGGCCAAGGAAGCCCCGTTCATCCGGAAGAACATCCAGGCGACGCGTGACGCGTACGACATCGACGACGCCCAGGTGAACGACTACTCGGGCAAGAGCACCACGACGGACGACGCGAAGCTGCGCGCGAGCGCGGACGACGCGGCGAGCTACCGGGTGATGGACCCCAACGTCGTCTCCCCGGCCTTCCAGCAGCTCCAGCAGAAGCGGAACTACTACCAGTTCCCCAAGACACTGGACGTCGACCGCTACAAGGACGCAGCCGGCAAGGACCAGGACACGGTCATCGGTCTGCGCGAGCTCAATCTGGACGGCATCCCCAAGCGCAACTGGATCAACGACCACTTCACGTACACCCACGGCTACGGCGCCATTGCCGCGCGGGGCACCACGACGGGCAAGAACCCGAAGGGGTCCCCGGACTTCACCGAGTCCGGTCTGCCGACCACCGGCGAGCTCGGCACGTACGAGCAGCAGATCTACTACGGCGAGAAGACCGAGCAGTACTCCATCGTCGGCGGGCCCCAGAAGGAGCTCGACTTCGAGGAGGACGGTGAGAAGACCACCAGTTACCAGGGCAACAGCGGGGTCAGCCTCTCCAACGCGTTCAACCGCGCCGCGTACGCGGTCTCGTTCAGCGAGCCGCAGATCCTCTACTCGGGGGCCATCGGCGAGGGCTCGCGAATCCTCTACAACCGCACGCCCAAGGAGCGCGTCGAGGCGGTCGCCCCGTGGCTCACCATCGACGGCGACGCGTATCCGGCCGTGGTCAACCACCGCATCCAGTGGGTCGTCGACGCGTACACCACCACCAACGGATACCCGTACGCCTCGCGTACGACGCTCGGTGACACCACGGCCGACTCGCTGACCACCAACCAGCGCGCGGTCGTCGCCCAGCAGAACCAGGTCAACTACATCCGCAACTCGGTGAAGGCCACCGTCGACGCGTACGACGGCAAGGTCAAGCTGTACGAGTGGGACACCAAGGACCCGGTCCTCAAGACCTGGCGCAAGGCGTTCCCGGGGACGGTGGAGCCGCGGGCCGACATTCCGCAGGACCTGGTGGCCCACCTGCGCTACCCGCAGGACCTGTTCAAGGTGCAGCGCGAGCTGCTCACCCGCTACCACGTCACCAACCCCGCGCAGTTCTACAGCGGCAGTGACGCGTGGCAGGTCCCGGACGACCCGACCAACAAGGAGTCCGGCGCCGTCCCGCCGTACTACCTGAGCATAAAAATGCCGGACCAGTCGGCCCAGAAGTTCTCACTGACCACCACGTTCACCCCGAAGGGGCGGCCCGACCTCGGGGCGTTCATGGCGGTGGACGCGGATGCGGCCAGCAAGGACTACGGCACCATAAGGCTGCTCAGAGTCACCACGACGGTGAAGGGCCCCGGGCAGGTGCAGAGCGAGCTCAACGGCAACGACGATGTCGCCGAGTTCGTGAGAAACCTCAAGGGAACCGACTCCGACATCGAGTACGGCAACCTGTTGACGGTGCCGCTCGAGGGGGGCTTCCTCTACATCGAGCCGGTCTACACGCGCGGTGGTACGCAGAACTATCCGCTGCTGCGCAAGGTGGCCGCCTCGTACGGTTCGAAGACCGTCTTCGAGAACAGCCTCGGGGAAGCGCTCAACGCGGTCTTCGGGGTGGACGGCACCGAGACCACGCAGCCACCGCAGACCACCCAGCCGCCGGGCGAGACCACGAAGCCGCCTGCGGCCACCGGCGACGCCGCGCTCAAGCAGGCGATCGCGGATGCGCAGAAGGCCTATGCGGAAGGTGAGGCAGCCCTCAAGAAGCAGGACTGGACCGCCTACGGCAAGGCCCAGACGGATCTGCAGGATGCGCTGAAGCGTGCGGCGGCGGCCGCGCCCAAGGCGGACAAGGGCAGCTGAGAAGCTGCTGGTAAAGCCCCACCTCCGCGTCGTGGTACGGTTTGAACACAACGACGCGGGGTGGAGCAGCTCGGTAGCTCGCTGGGCTCATAACCCAGAGGTCGCAGGTTCAAATCCTGTCCCCGCTACTGAAAAATGAAGGCCCGGATCCTTTCGAGGATCCGGGCCTTCGTCGTGCCGTGAAGCCACTCTCATGTCATAGGCGTGAAGTGCGGTTCGCAGGGCACGTGTTGGGTCCGGACGTGTTTGACTTATCTCTCTGTGGGCATGTCGACAAAACGCTGAAGTGACCTCACTGGCCGCGGTATACCAGGTGTACGCGGGTTGCAGGTGGTGGGACGATGGTATTTATGGGGGACAGGGCAACTCTGTTGGAGACAGGGCGGTTTGTGCAGCGGCACGTCCATGGGATGGAAAACGTGACGGACGCGGCTTTTGTCGCTGACGCTGCGGGCAACGCCGAGACCGTGGACAGCGTCGAGGCCGCGGGGGCGGTCGGGACCACGGGAATCGCCGGGACTGCGGCGGCTTCCGGCGACGCCGAGAGCACGGAGAGCGCCGAGACCGAAGCGCGGCACCGCCGCGCCGCCGACGCCGGGGACACCGTGTCGATGAGCGTCCTCGGCGCGCTGCTGCTGCGCCGCGGTGATCTGAAGGGTGCCGAGCCCTATCTGCGGGGAGCCACCGCCGACGGCGACCGGGCCGCCGCCAACAACCTGGGAGTCCTTCTCCACCAGCGCGGTTACGCCGACGAGGCGGCCGGCTGGTGGCGTATCGCCGCCGTCGCCGGTTCCGCAGCCGCCGCGCACGCCCTGGGCCGCCACTACCGTGAGCGCGGCGACGAGCCCGGCGCCGAGTACTGGCTGCGCCAGTCCGCCGAGCAGGGCCATGCGCTCGGCGCGTACGCCCTTGCCGACCTGCTGGAACACCGCAGCGACGTCGGCGCCGAGCGGTGGCTGCGCGCCGCCGCCGAGCAGGGCCACCGGGAGGCCGCGTACCGTCTGGCACGCACTCTGGAGCGCAGGGCCGCCGACGACCCGCACGACGCGTTCGGCCGTCCCGGAGCGGACGCGGGGCTGGGGATGGACATGGGGCCCGGCCCGGGCGCGGCCGGTGGCTCCGTGACCGGCACACGTCACGCGGGTCGGGCCGCCGCGCGCAAGGACGACGGACCCGTGGCCGGTTCCGCCACCGGGCAGGTCGGTGAGGCCGAGCAGTGGTACCGGCAGGCCGCCGCGCGCGGACACCGTCGCGCCGCCCTGCATCTCGGAGCCATCCTCGAACGGCGCGGCGAACTCAAGGAGGCCGGCCGCTGGTACCTCACCTCCGCCAAGGACGGCGAGGCGCGGGCCGCCTGCGCGCTCGGATTCCTGCTGCGCGATGCGGGCGACGAGGAGAGCGCCGCCGTGTGGTGGCTGCGCGCCGCCCAGGACGGTGACGGCAACGCGGCCAACGCGCTGGGCGCCTTGCACGCCGCCCGCGGCGAGCAGCAGACCGCCGAGCGCTGGTACCGCGCCGCCATGGACGCGGGCGACGTCAACGGCGCGTACAACCTCGGACTGCTCTGCGCCGCCCAGGACCGTACGCCGCAGGCCGAGCAGTGGTACCGCCGCGCCGCATACGCCGGTCACCGCGAGGCCGCCAACGCACTGGCCGTACTCCTGCTCCAGGCGGGGGACGCGACCGGTGCGGAGCCCTGGTTCTCCAAGGCCGCCGAGGCGGGCAGCGTCGACGCCGCTTTCAACCTCGGCATCCTGCACGCAGGGCGCGACGAGGACCGGGCGGCGCTGAGCTGGTACGAGCGGGCAGCCGCCGCCGGGCACACCGAGGCGGCGCTGCAGGTCGGCATGGCGCTGCTGCACCATGGCGAGGAGCAGGAGGCCGAGCGTCATCTTCGCTGCGCCGCGGGCGGCGGCAGCGCCGAGGCGGCCTTCCGGCTGGCCGGGGTGCTGGACTCGCGGCAGCCGCCGCCGGGACCGCCGGCGCTCGGCGAGCCGATGCCGGAGAAGACCGAGTGCGAGGAGTGGTACGAGCGGGCCGCCGAGCAGGGGCACCGCCGCGCCCAGGTACGCGTCGGCATGCTCGCCGCCGCCCGCGGCGACGTGGACAGCGCCGCCCACTGGTACCGCGAGGCGGCCGAGGCGGGCAGCCGCAACGGGGCCTTCAACCTCGGGCTGCTCCTTGCCCGCGAGGGCAGCGAGCGCGAGGCCGCGTTGTGGTGGAGCCGCGCCGCGAACGACGGGCACGGACGGGCCGCGCTGCGCCTCGCCCTGCTCGCCGCCCGCCGCGGCGAGCTCACCGAGGGGCAGCGCTGGTGCGCGCGGGCGGTCGAGCTGGGCCCGGCGGAGGTCGCCGAGCGGGCGGCACGGCTGCTCGAGGCACTGCACCAGGAGCTGACCGCGTAACGGAGCGTGGGGGCGCGGCGCGGGGGCGGCGTGGCGTCGGCCGTAGTGCCCCGCCCGTCCGGCCCCGGCGCGCGGTCGCCGGGCGGGCCGCATGCCACCCGGGATGTGTCGCCCGGGCCGGCGCCGTGCCACGGTCGGCCACCCATGATCCTTCTCCGCGCCCCTTTGGCCCCTGCACGGTCTGGTGAGCCGGTCGGCCGCAGGCCCGCACCACCCCGCGGAAACGGATTTGCGCTGGTCGGGGGCGTACCGTAAGGTTGTGTTCACCGACGCGGGGTGGAGCAGCTCGGTAGCTCGCTGGGCTCATAACCCAGAGGTCGCAGGTTCAAATCCTGTCCCCGCTACTGAAGGCAGAGGGCCGGATCCTTTTACAGGGATCCGGCCCTCTGTTCATGCCCGTGACCATCGCCTCGGAGCGTGTGGCCCACCGCCTCCCCCGTACATCGCCCGGTCGACGGCTTTCTCCTCCGGTACCGGCTTGCCCGCCGAGACGCCCGCATCGCGGTACGCCTGCTGCAGGCGGTCCGTCGTGCCCTTGCGGATCTCCCAGTCCAGCGCATCGACGGCGTCGACCGCAGCGTCACCTCGTCGATCTTCATCAGCTTCGCCAGTTCCGTGACGAACGCGGGATCGGACTTGCAGTCCCCGGCGAAGTAGGTGTTCACCGTGCGTATGTAGGCGCGGAGGAAAACGACGTCGGCCGCTTGCCGAGGCCGAACATATTGAGGAAGACCGGCAGCGGAGCCAGCTTCGGTACGACGTACAGGGCATCGAGCAACGGTTCCAGCGCGGCTCGTACGAGGGAGAACGCCCCCTCAGCGGGCCGAGCGCGTATCCGGCGACGGTGCCGATGGCGTAGCCGCCGAGGACCCGCTCGAGCGTGGCCCACACGTCGGGCCACAGCTCGCCGTCGGCCGCGCGGTCCCAGCCGTCCGCGAGGATGGTGGACGGGGCCGGACAGACCCGGTCGTCGACCCAGGACTGCGCGGCGGCCGGCTGCCAGAGCAGGACGAGGAGCAGCGGTACGGCGACGGCGAGCGCCAGCTCCAGGGTGCGACGCCTGCGGTAGGTGCGTACGGGATGCAGCTCCTGGGGCCCAGCCTGCGCACGGACGGCCCCCACCGTCTTCCTGACGTGCGCGTTTCACGGCTGTGCTCATGCCGGGGCCACCTCTTTGCCGACCTCGCCGCGAAGCAGCCCCCACAGCTCGCTCTTCAGTGAGGTGAAATCGTGCCCGTCCTGTGCAGGGCGGCCGGCGACGGAGGACCCGGGGGTCGGGGTCAGTGACCTCCAATCGCGTACAGTCCCGGTCGCACGAGGCGCGGACCGTTACGGGGACGCCCTCGCCGAGGTGGCGGATGACGTTGGCGATCAGCTCGGTGGCACACAACTGGAGGTCGGCACAGGAGCCGCCCAGGTACGCGCGCAGGGCGTGACGCACCTCGGGCACGGCCTCGGGGGTGGCGAGAAGCTCCAGGATCAGCGCGCCTCCGGCGCCAGGTGCGGTCGGGTGCGTGAGCCTCTGCGGCGCGGGCTATGGCGGCCGCGCCACGGCGCCGTGCGATGTCGACGTGCTCGCCCGCGAGCACCGGGAAGTACCGGGAAGTACCGGGAAGTACGCCGGCCGGCTCTGCGCTGTCGCCGTCCTCGCCGTCGCGTCACCTCGCTTCGGCGCCCAGGTCGCAGATTGTTTGCCCGGGGATGATTTTCAGTCGTACGGTTTCGCGCGGCGAGGAGCCATGACATGCGAAAGGCCCGGTGCGAGCGACACTCGCACCCGGCCCCTCGTTGCGTCTCAGGCCGTCGCCGCGCAGTTCGGGCAGATGCCGCGGTACGTCACCTCGACGGCGGAGACCGTGAAACCGAACCGCTCGCCGGCCGGCAGGTCCGCCAGCGGGTCGCCGGCCGGGTGCACGTCGCGGATGGCGCCGCACCGGGCGCAGACCAGATGGTGGTGGGGGCGGTGCGCGTTCGGGTCGTACCGCTTCGCGCGGCGATCCGTGGAGACCTCGAGGACCTCACCGAGCGTCACCATCTCGCCGAGCGTGTTGTAGACGGTGGCGCGGGAGATCTCGGGCAGCTTGGCGACGGCCCGGGCGTGGACCTCGTCGGCCGTCAGGTGCACATGCTCCCCGTCGAGGACTTCGGCCACGACACGCCGCTGCGCGGTCATGCGCCAGCCGCGTCCGCGGAGCCGTTCCAGCAGGTCACTCATGGAAGCAAGCCTAACAGTGAGGGGACCCTGGCCCCGAATGAGTGTGACTTTAGATGTTCACTTGACTTGGACTTAGTCCATTGTAGGATCGGGATCGGCATACGCCAAGGGACAGGCTGTGCGGACATCAGGACATGACGGATGTGCAGGAATGACGCAGGAGGCGCACGTGACGCAGGGACCGCTCACCACGGAGGCCGGCGCGCCGGTGGCCGACAACCAGAACAGCCAGACCGCGGGCGTCGGCGGTCCGGTCCTGGTGCAGGACCAGTCGCTGCTGGAGAAGCTCGCGCACTTCAACCGTGAGCGCATTCCGGAGCGCATCGTGCATGCCCGCGGCGCCGGTGCGTACGGCACGTTCACGCTGACCCGCGACGTCTCGCAGTGGACGCGGGCGAAGTTCCTCTCCGAGGTCGGCAAGCAGACCGAGACGTTCCTGCGCTTCTCCACCGTCGCGGGCAACCTCGGCTCCGCCGACGCGGTGCGTGACCCCCGCGGCTTCGCGCTGAAGTTCTACACCGAAGAGGGCAACTACGACCTCGTCGGCAACAACACCCCGGTGTTCTTCATCAAGGACGCCATCAAGTTCCCGGACTTCATCCACACCCAGAAGCGCGACCCGTACACCGGCTCGCAGGAGGCGGACAACGTCTGGGACTTCTGGGGTCTGTCGCCCGAGTCCACCCACCAGGTGACCTGGCTCTTCGGTGACCGCGGCATTCCGGCCACGCTGCGTCACATGAACGGGTACGGCTCGCACACCTACCAGTGGAACAACGAGGCCGGCGAGGTCTTCTGGGTCAAGTACCACTTCAAGACCGACCAGGGCATCAAGAACCTCACCCAGGCCGAGGCGAACAAGCTCGCCGGCGAGGACCCGGACAGCCACCAGCGCGATCTCCGTGAGGCGATCGAGCGCGGCGACTTCCCGTCCTGGACCGTGCAGGTCCAGATCATGCCCGCGTCCGAGGCGGACACCTACCGCTTCAACCCGTTCGACCTCACCAAGGTGTGGCCGCACTCGGACTACCCGCCGATCGAGATCGGGAAGCTGGAGCTCAACCGCAACCCGGAGAACATCTTCGCGGAGACCGAGCAGTCGATCTTCAGCCCCGCGCACTTCGTGCCGGGCATCGGCCCGTCCCCGGACAAGATGCTCCAGGGCCGTCTCTTCGCGTACGGCGACGCCCACCGGTACCGCGTCGGCATCAACGCCGACCACCTGCCGGTGAACCGTCCGCACGCCACCGAGGCCCGGACGAACAGCCGCGACGGCTACCTGTACGACGGCCGCCACAAGGGTGCGAAGAACTACGAGCCCAACAGCTTCGGCGGTCCTGTCCAGACCGACCGTCCGCTGTGGGAGCCCACCACGGTCACCGGCGGGATCGGTACGCACGAGGCCCCGAGCCACGCCGAGGACAACGACTTCGTGCAGGCCGGAAACCTCTACCGGCTCTACTCCGAGGACGAGCAGGCACGCCTGATCGACAACCTCGCCGGGTTCATCGCCAAGGTCTCGCGCGACGACATCGCCGAGCGCGCGATCAACAACTTCCGTCAGGCCGACGGCGACTTCGGCAAGCGACTGGAAGCCGCGGTCCAGACCCTGCGCGGCTAGGGGGCGTCGGGCCCTGATCCGCCGGACACCCCCTGGTGCCGGCTCTCCCGCCGACCGATGGGCCTGTCCCCCTCACCGAGGGGGACAGGCCCATCGGTCGTACGCACGTGGGAGAGCTCAGCCGACCAGTTCCACCGGGTGGCGCCGGGCGGGTGCCCAGCAGCGGATGATGTCGCGGACCGAGACGATGCCGACGGGCCCGTGGTCGTCCAGCACGATCAGATGGCGGAATCCGCCGTGCGTCATGGCCTCCGCGGCCTCTTCCAGGGTCCAGCTGGGCGCGGCGAAGACCACATCGTTGGTGGTGTGGGTGGACGCGGTCTCGGTATCGGGGTTCTGGCCGGAGCCGACCGCGTTCAGGATGTCGCGCTCGGTGAGGATGCCGATCCCGCTGGTGTCGCGGTCGAGGACGACTGCTGCCCCGATGCGGCGGGCCGACATCAGTTGGGCCGCCTGGCGGAGCGTATGAGTGGGGCCGATAGTGAGGACCAGCGTGCTCATGGCGTCACGGACGAGCATGAAGGGAGCCACCTCCTTCGTGAAGCGACTGCGTGAGCCGATTCACAAGTTCACAAGTGGGGGGACTCTCAGCGTTGCATCGTTGGGGGAGTCCAACAAGGGGTGCGCGGAGATCATTCGAGGGGCGCGCGGAAGTGCAGCACACGCCCCTCGGGGTCCTCACGCCTCGTGACGGCCCGGGATCAGTAGCGCTGGTTGAGATACCCCAGCAGCTCGTGGTGGAGCAGACCGTTCGAGGCCGCCGCGTTGCCGCCGCCCGGACCGGAGACTCCGTCCAGGCTCGTGAACCGGCCACCCGCCTCCTGGACGATGATCGCGTTCGCCGCCATGTCCCAGAGCGAGAGCTCGGGTTCCGCGCAGATGTCGACGGATCCCTCGGCGACCATCATGTACGGCCAGAAGTCGCCGTACCCACGCGTACGCCAGCAGGCCCGGGTCAGGTCCATGAAGCCGTCGAGCCGGCCCTGCTCCTCCCAGCCGGTCATCGAGGCGTACGCGAACGAGGCGTCCGCGATCCGCTCGACCTTGGAGACGTGCAGCCGGGTCGCGGAGGTGAGACTGCGGCCGGAGTACGCCCCCGCACCCTTCGCCGCCCACCAGCGGCGGCCCAGCGCGGGCGCCGACACGACGCCGACCACCGGCTGGAACCCTCCCCCGCTCTCGGCTCCGCTCGAGCGGGAGGTGCCCCCTCCGCCCGCCTCCATCAGCGAGATCAGGGTCGCCCAGACCGGGACACCGCGGACGTAGTTCTTGGTGCCGTCGATCGGGTCGATGACCCAGCGGCGCGGACCGGTGCCCTCGATCCCGTACTCCTCGCCGAGGATCGCATCGCGCGGACGCGCCCGATGGAGGTGGCCGCGGATCAGCTCCTCGGCGGCCTTGTCGGCCTCGCTCACCGGCGTCATGTCCGGCTTGGTCTCGACCTTGAGGTCCAGAGCCTTGAACCGGTCCATCGTCGCCGCGTCGGCGGCGTCCGCCAGCACGTGGGCGAGGCGCAGATCATCGTGGTAATCGGGCATGTCGTCACAGTATCGACCGCAGGTGAACAGGGCTACACGGACCCGGAGGCTGCGCGAAGCCTTGACAGTGCCCGGTGGCGCGTCAACTCTGAACCGCAGAGTCCCTGGCGTGGGAGGCGACGATGCCTACAGCGCGCGAAGCACTGCTGGACGCCGCCCTCTCGGCGCTCACCACTCTGCCCTGGCCGACCGTGCGGATGGTCGACGTGGCGTCCGCCGCCGGAGTCTCCCGGCAGACCCTCTACAACGAGTTCGGCAGCAAGGACGGCCTGGCCCGGGCCCTGGTCCGGCGCGCTGCCGACGGCTATCTCGCCGGTGCCGAACGGGCGCTGGGATCGCTCGGTGGCCCGGGGGACAGGCTGGCCGCGACCGCCGCCTGGACGGTGCGCGCAGCCCGTACGGACGCCCTGGTCAGGGCGTTGCTCACAGGCTGTTGGGGCGAGCGATTGCCCCGGCCCGCACGCCCGGCGGCGCCGGTCGGCTCGTCCGTACCGGCGCAGCGGCGGGCCGATGCCGGACCGCCGACCCCCGCCGAACTGCTCGGCCTGGTGTGCGAGCGCGCGGTGGCCGCGCTGGACGAGGGGCGCCCGCCGCACGACCCGGCGGCACTGGCCGCGACCTGCGAGACCGCGATGCGGCTGGCGCTGTCGTACGCGGTTGCCGCGTCCGCCCTCCCCACGGACGCGGCGCCGCTGGTGCGCGAGGTGGTGGAGCGGTGGTCCGCAGCGTGACGGACGGGCCGCCGGTATCCCGGAGCGCGAGCGCGCCCGCATCCTGCCGGCCGTGTACCACCGAGCGCGACGCGGCGGTACGAGGGGTGCCGGTCCGGGTCACGCTGCCCGGAGTACGCGGAACCGGGCGAGGGGGGCGCTGCGTGCGAGGTGCCGGTCGCCGAAACGGTCGGGCACAGCGCCGCCTGTCGCTTTTCCCGTACCGGCCGTCAGTGGGACGAGCCCGACAACTGCAGCCCGATCACACCCAGGATCACCAGCGAGATCGACACCAGCTTGAGCGTGGAGACCACATCGTCCAGGAAGACCATGCCGTAGATCGCGGTGCCCGCCGCCCCGATGCCCGTCCAGACGGCGTAGGCGGGCCCCACGTCGAGCTTCTTCAGGGAGAGCGTCAGCAGACCGAAGCTGCCGAGCGCGAAGGCGGCGAACGCGATGGTCGGCCAGAGCCGGGTGAAGCCGTGGGACAGTTTCAGGCAGACGGCGAAGCCGGTCTCCAGAAGTCCTGCGACCACGACCAGCAGCCACGCCATCGTCAGTGCCCTCCCACGTCGGTGACTGCTCCGTCCCGCTGAGCGCGATTATGCACTTACCATCGGCAGCAGGTCGCAAACAGTACCCAGGTCAGTCGCCTTCGCGCCGCTCCCGGGTGGCCAGCAGCCGGTGCAGCGAGTCCAGCCGTGCCGGATCGGCATGCCCCCCGGCCACCCAGGCGCCCAGCGCACATTCCGGTTGGGCGGCGTCATGGGTACAGCCGCGCGGACAGTCCTCGGTGCCCGGCTCCAGGTCGGGGAACGCGTGGATGACCCGCGAGGGGTCGATGTGGTTCAGCCCGAAGGAGCGCACCCCGGGGGTGTCGACCACCCAGCCGCGCCCGTCCGGCAGCGGCAGCGCGAGCGCCGAGGTGGTGGTGTGCCGGCCGCGGCCCGTGACCGCGTTGACGACACCCGTCGTACGCCGCCGGTCCTTCGGCACGAGGGCGTTGACCAGGGTGGTCTTCCCGACACCGGAATGCCCGACAAAGGCGGTGACCCGGTCGTTCAGCTGCTCGCGCACCCGGTCCGCAGCGTCGCCGTTCTCCAGCTCCTCGCGGCTGGTGACGATGTACGGGACCCCCAGGGGGGTGTACGCCTCCAGGAGCTTGTCCGGGGACGCCAGGTCCGACTTGGTCAGGACCAGGAGGGGGGAGAGTCCGCCGTCGTACGCCGCCACCAGACAGCGGTCGATCATCCGCGGGCGGGGTTCCGGATCCGCCAGCGCGGTGACGATCGCCAGCTGGTCGGCGTTGGCGACGACCACCCGCTCGTACGGATCGTCGTCGTCCGCCGTCCGCCGCAGCACCGAGCGGCGCTCACCGATCCGGACGATGCGCGCGAGGGTGTCCTTGTCGCCGGACAGATCGCCGACGATCGAGACGGTGTCGCCGACCACCGCGGCCTTCCGGCCCAGCTCCCGGGCCTTCATCGCCATGACCGTACGGCCGTCGACGAGGCACGTGAGGCGGCCGCGGTCCACGGTGAGGACCATGCCCTTCTCGGCGTCCTCGTGCTTCGGGCGGGTATGCGTACGAGGCCGGTTGCCCTTCGGATTGGGGCGGAACCGGATGTCGTCCTCGTCGGGGTTCTTGCCGTAGCGACGCATGGCTCAGACCCCGAGCATTCGGGTCCACATCTGCGGGAAATCCGGCAGGGTCTTGGCGGTGGTCGCCACGTTCTCGATCTCCACTCCGGGGACGGCAAGGCCGATGATCGACCCGGCGGTTGCCATCCGGTGGTCGTCGTACGTATGGAAGGTACCGCCGTGCAGCGGGCGCGGCTCGATGTGCAGCCCGTCGGCGGTCTCGGTGACGTCGCCGCCGAGCTCGTTGATCTCCTTGGTGAGCGCGGCCAGCCGGTCCGTCTCGTGCAGCCGCAGATGCGCGACGCCGCTCAGTGTGGAGGGGGAGTCGGCGAGGGCCGCGACCGCCGCGATGCCGGGGGTCAGTTCGCCGACCTCGCCGAGGTCCACGTCGATGCCATGGATACGGCCCGATCCGGTGAACGTCAGACCGTGCTCGGTCAGCTCGCAGCTGCCGCCCATCGCGGTGAAGATCTCGCGCAGCGTGTCACCAGGCTGGGTGGTGCGCTCCGGCCAGTCCGGAATCGTCACCCGGCCGCCGGTGACCAGCGCCGCCGCGAGGAACGGCTGGGCGTTGGAGAGATCCGGCTCGACCGTCAGGTCGCGGCCGAGCAGTGCCGACGGGGACACCCGCCAGACATTCGGCTCGCCACCCGTCTCCGGCTCGTCGACCTGGGCGCCGACGGCCCGCAGCATGTCGACGGTCATCCGGATGTGCGGCATCGAAGGCAGCCGGGAACCGGTGTGACGTACCTCCACGCCCTGGTTGAAACGCGGCGCCGACAGCAGCAGCGCCGAGACGAACTGGGACGACGAGGAGGCGTCGATCGCCACCGGGCCGCCGTCCAGCGCCCCGCTGCCGTGCACGGTCATCGGCAGCGAGCCGCGCCCGTCGTCGTCGATCCGGGCGCCGAGCACCCTCAGCGCGTCGATCACGCCGGTCAGCGGCCGCTCGTACGCACGCGGGTCGCCGTCGAAGCGGATCGGACCGTCGGCGAGGGCGGCGACCGGCGGCAGGAAACGCATCACCGTTCCGGCGTTGCCGACGTCGACCGTGGTGGGACCGTGCAGCCCGGCCGGAATGACCCGCCAGGCCTCGCCGGAGCCGTCCGGGCCGACGCCCTCCTCGATGCCGACGCCCATCGCGCGCAGTGCCTGCGCCATCAGCAACGTGTCGCGGGAGCGCAGCGGGCGGCGCAGCCAGCCCGGCTCGGCGGCGAGGGAGGCCAGGACCAGCGCCCGATTGGTGACCGATTTCGATCCGGGCACGGTGACGGTCGCGTCGACGGCCCCGCTCGCGTGAGGGGCGGGCCAGAGGGCGGGGTGCACGGAGCTTTCGGTCATGGACCTCACTTTAGTGGCTCGCCGCAATCCCGGATTTTGATCAAATGGGCCGAAACCGGGGCGTAATACAAGCATGGTAGGCGTCGCCGCGGGTTGTCGTCCCTCACCGGCCGAGCATCCAGCGGCCGCCGCCGATCAGCGAGCAGATCGACACCGCATGGAAAAAGCACAGCCACAGCACGGCCGGCACATCCGTGAGCCGGGACAGCTGGTCCGCGTCCGAGTCCGGCGCCCCGCCGCGCCGCCGCTTCGACTGCAGCTCGAACGCCGGACGTACGCCCCCGAGCAGCAGGAACCAGACCACGGTGTACCCGAACAGCGACTGCACCGCGGGTGAAGCCAGCCAGGACACCAGCAGGAACGCCGTACCGGTGAAGATCACCGTGAGCGCCCCGTACAGATTGCGGATCATCACCAGCATCACCGCGAGCAGCGCGGTCGACACCCACAGCAGCAGCGTGATCCGGCCGCCTGTGAGCAGCCAGGCGCCGCCGAGCCCCAGCAGCGGCGGCGCCGTGTAGCCCGCCGCCGCGGTGAGGGCCATGCCGATGCCGGTGGGCCTGCCGCGGCTGACGGTCAGCCCGCTGGTGTCCGAGTGCAGCCGGATGCCTTCCAGGCTGCGCCCGCTGACCAGGGCGATCAGCCCGTGTCCGCCCTCGTGGGCGATGGTGATCGCGTTGCGTGAGAGCCGCCACAGGACGTTCGGTACGACGGCGATGAGCGCGACCGTGGCCGTCACGACCACCAGCCACTGCTCGGGTGCGGGCTGGGTACCGAAGACGCGATCCCACAGATTGCCCAGTTCGGTGCTGTCCATGGTGCGGGCGGCTCCTTGCGGTCGTGTCGGTGGGTCGTGGCAGTCTGGCACTTATGTGCGGACGGTATGCGTCGAGTCGGCGGCCCGAGGATCTGACCGGACTCTTCGGGGTCGAGAAGTGGGAGCCGGCGGAGACGCTGGAGCCCGACTACAACGTGGCGCCGACCAAAGAGGTCTACGCCGTACTGGAACGTCCCGTGAAAGACGCGGATGATCAACGCCCGGTTCGCCAGCTGCGCGTCCTGAAATGGGGACTCGTCCCCTCGTGGGCCAAGTCGCCCGAGGGCGGAGCCCGGATGATCAACGCCCGCGCGGAGACCGTCCACGAGAAGCCGTCCTTCCGCCGCCCCTTCGTCTCGCGCCGCTGCATCCTGCCCGCCGACGGCTACTACGAGTGGGTCACCGGCACTGACGAGCGGCAGCTGGAGGAGAAAGGGAAGAAGAAGCGGCCGCGGAAGCAGCCCTACTTCGTGACGCCCGCCGACGGATCGGTCTTCGCGATGGCCGGACTGTACGAGTTCTGGCGCGACCGGACGCTGCCGGACGACCACCAGCAGGCCTGGTGGGTGACCTGCTCCGTGATCACCACCGAGGCGGAGACCACCCCGCTCGCCGTCGCCCCCGCCGAGGGTCCGGCCGCGCTCGCCGACATCCACCCCCGGATGCCGCTGATGCTGACCCCGGACCGCTGGGACGCCTGGCTGGACCCCTCGCGCACCGACATCGAGGAACTGCGGGCGCTGCTGGCGCCGCCGCCCGGCGGACTGATGCGGGCGTACCCGGTGACCACGGCCGTCAGTAATGTGCGCAACAACGGGCCCGAGCTCCTGGAGGAACTGATCGCGCCGGAGCTCGGCACGCTCTTCTGACCGGGCAGGATGGGCTCTGTGAGCCGTAGAGAGACAGCCCCGACGACCGAGGCGGTCGACACCGCCGCCGGGCCCGCCCGGATCACCTGGCTGCCCGCGCGCAGCCCCCGCCTGGTGCTCGCCGTCAGCCATGGCGCAGGCGGTGGCATCGAGACCCGCGACCTCCAGGCGATTGCCGCCGCCCTGCCCGCACGCGGCGTGACCGTCGCCCTGGTGGAGCAACCGTGGCGGGTCGCCGGGAAGAAGCTCGCGCCCGCCCCGAAGACCCTGGACGCCGGCTGGCGCGATCTGTGGCCCGCTCTCACCGCCCCCGGGCTGCCCGTCGTGGCCGGCGGACGCAGCGCGGGCGCGCGGGTCGCCTGTCGCACGGCGTCCGAGCTCGGCGCGCACGCCGTCCTCGCGCTCAGCTTCCCGCTGCACCCGCCGGGCAGGCCGGAGAAGTCCCGCAAGGACGAGCTGCTCGGCGCGGGCGTGCCCACGCTTGTCGTGCAGGGCGGCCACGACCCGTTCGGGCGGCCGGCCGAATTCCCTCCGGGGGAGTACGAGATCGCCGAGGTGCCGTACGGGGACCATGGCTTCGCCGTACCGAAGAAGTCCGGAACGACCGAGGACCGGGCGATGGAACTCCTCACCGCCGCCGTGACGGAATGGCTGGACCGACTCCCGTAAGGCAGACCCGCACGGCCTTTCCGGGTGGATCGGATCACACCCGCGCACGACCCGGCGGACCCCGGGAATGTTGCGTCGGGGACCACTGTTGTTCGGGACATCGGTTCATCAACGTCGTACGTGGAGAGGGAGTCCGTCGCATGGGTTCGACCATCTGCCCGCGCCGCTCGAACGCCGCTGACCTGGAGTGGGCGGTGCTGCACGTGGCGAAGACCACCCCCGGGCGGGCACGGAGCGGATCGGAACGACAGCCCGCGTCGAAGCAAGGTCGACTATTCTCCGATTCGAGCGGGTCCGGTCTCGGAACCGCCACAGCGTTGGAGGAGGTGGGTCCGGTCACCGGTACCGACACAGGGACCGACGACGGCCGCGCGGAGGAGACGACCGCCGAGCGCAATGCGCGCTTCGAGCGGGACGCCCTCGGTTTCCTCGACCAGATGTACTCGGCCGCGCTGCGCATGACGCGCAATCCCGCGGACGCCGAGGACCTGGTTCAGGAGACGTATGCGAAGGCGTACGGCTCCTTCCACCAGTTCCGCGAGGGGACGAACCTCAAGGCGTGGATGTACCGCATCCTCACCAACACGTTCATCAACTCGTACCGCAAGAAGCAGCGCGAACCCCAGCGCAGCGCCGCCGAGGAGATCGAGGACTGGCAGCTGGCGCGCGCCGAGTCGCACATGTCCACAGGTCTGCGCTCCGCCGAGTCGCAGGCGCTCGACCACTTGCCGGACTCGGACGTCAAGTCCGCACTGCAGGCGATCCCCGAAGAGTTCCGCATCGCGGTTTATCTTGCCGATGTAGAGGGCTTTGCCTACAAGGAGATCGCGGACATCATGGGGACTCCCATCGGTACGGTGATGTCCCGACTGCACCGGGGCCGCCGCCAACTGCGCGGCATGCTGGAGGACTACGCCCGTGAACGCGGGCTCGTCCCGGCCGGTGCCGGAGAGTTGGACGATCGGAAAGGCTCGGGCTCATGAGCTGCGGAGAGCCGCACGAGACAGACTGCTCAGAGGTCCTCGATCATCTCTACGAGTTTCTCGACCATGAGATGCCCGACAGCGACTGCAGCAAGTTCGAGGTGCACTTCGAGGAGTGCTCGCCGTGCCTGGAGAAGTACGGGCTGGAGCAGGCGGTGAAGAAACTGGTCAAGCGCTGCTGCGGTCATGACGACGTGCCGGCTGACCTGCGCTCCAAGGTGATGGGCCGGATCGATCTGATCCGCTCCGGGCAGGCCGTGCCGGAGCAGGACGTGGTGGCCGAGCTGCCGAGCGCTGCCACGGAGTGACGAGCGGCCACCCCTGACGACGGGGCTTCTCTGCTCGCCGAGGGCGTGCCGCGGCTGTCGCGGCACGCCCTCGGTGGTACCGCCGCCAACGCGTGCACTTCACCCGAACGTGCTAATCGGGCTCAACCACGCTCGACCGAGTGCCCAACTCGCTAACCTGGCGCCTCCATTGACCAGTTGGGGGGCGGGCGGGACGGGTGAGAAGCACCGGGGCTGCGGCGCGCGCGGTCATTCTGGCCGCCGCGGTCTGCGCTGTCCTCTGTGTGCGGCCCGCGCTGCCGCCCGGCGGTACGGGGGTGCCCTGGGACACCGTCGGTCTGCTCGCCGGGCTCTATCTGGTCTGCGAACTGCCCGGACGCCACCCGTTCTTCGGCAGTTCCGTGCCGATCAGTGCCGGATCGTTCTTTCCGCTGCTGCTCGCGGCGGCGTTCCTGGTGCCGCCCGCCGCTGCCGCGCTGGTCGCGATCCCCGGCTCACTCGCCGGCCGGGTGGAGAGCGCGCCCGTCGCGGCCCGCCGCATCTGGCGGACGGCCCAGCTGACGATCACCGTCTGGGTGGCGTCGTCCGTCCACGGCCTGCTCGGCGGCGCCGCCACGCTCGGTGGGCCCGGTCCCGGCCTGCTGCCGGACTTCCCGTACGCCGTCCTGCCCGCCTGTGTCGCCGCGCTGGCCTTCAGTCTCGTCCTCACCGCCCTGGACGGCTCGATCCTGGCCGTGGCCGAACGGGTGCCGGTCCGGCACGCCTGGAGGGGACTGCTGCCGAGCTCACTCGGACCGCACCTGGTGCACGGGCTCGCCGGACTGATGATGGCCCTGCTGTGGCGCAGCTCGTACGGGCCGCCGGCGGCGCTCTTCGTGCTCCTGCCGATGTACATCTCCTGCTGGGTCTTCTCCCAGTACCACCGTCAGCAGGCCGCACACCGCGCCACCATCCGGGCGCTGGTGCAGGCCGTCGACATCAAGGACACATACACCCGGGGGCACAGCGAGCGCGTCGGGCGGGCTTCCGTGCTGATCGCCAGGGAGCTGGGCATGGCGGAGGACCGGCTCGAAGTGCTCCGGTTCGCCGGGATCCTGCACGACGTCGGCAAGCTCGGTGTGCCGACCCGGGTGCTGCGCAAGGACGGGCCGCTCACCCCGGAGGAACGGCGCGTGATCGAGCTGCATCCGGAGTACGGCCACGAGATCGTCCGGGGCATCGGCTTCCTGGGCGAGGCACGGGCGGCGATCCTGCACCATCACGAGCGGCTCGACGGCAGCGGCTACCCGTACGGGCTGAGCGGGCGGGAGATTCCCGAGTTCGCGCGGGTCGTCGCGGTGGCCGACGCGTTCGACGCGATGACGTCGACGCGTTCGTACCGCAGGGGGCGGCCGGTGCCGGCGGCGGTGGAGGAGCTGAAGCGTTGTGCGGGGACGCAGTTCGATCCGCAGATGGTGCGGGCGCTGGCTCGGGGAGTGGAGCGGTGCGGGTGGGCTGCGGAGACGATGGCGGTGACGGCGGACGAGCCGGTTCCGCTGCCGGGTGCGGGTGCGGGTGCGGGTGCGGGTGCGGGTGCGGGGGTGGCCCGGCAGGTGTCTCGTCCCCGGATGCCGGACGGGCTTGACGGCGCCGACGGGTTCGACGGCGCCGCGGAACGTCCCCGGTGACCGGCGCTGTCCCTGCCGTCCGTGGCGGTGCCGCCCTGCTGGCCCTCGGGGGGCTGGTCCACACCCTCTGGTACGGGGTTCATGAACCCGGGCATGCCCTTGCCTTCGGAGTGCTCGTCACCGTCGGTGAGCTCGCCCGCTGGGGTGCGCTGCCCGAGGAGCGGGAGCCCGCGCCGCTCGGGGCCGCCGGCGCGCTCGCCTACGCCCTGCTCGGCCGCAGTGGCGGGCAACCCACCACCCATGGGGTTCTCCAGGTCATCGCCGTCCTCGTTGCCGCGCAGCTGGTGGCCGCCGTGCCTCATGTGGCGCGCGGCAGCGGGCCAACCGCCGACCAGGCCGCCCGGCGGATCGTCACCGTCTCGTTCGCCGCCGTGTGCTTCCAGCCGCTCCACAACTCCGGCCGGACCGCCGACTGGTTCGGTGACGGCCCGTACGTCGCGCTGTTCCTTCTCGTCCTGCTCGGGCTCACCGCCCTGTGTGACGCCGTGCTCGGCGCCCTGCTGCTGCGCTCCGGCGCCCTCCCGCACGGCTTCGGGGGCAGGGGAGGTCCCTCCATCCCGTACGGGCCGCTGCTCCGCGACGAGCTGCGCGCCCTCCTCGGCATCGGTTCGGCGGTCTGTGCGACCGGTGCGGTGATGGCGCTCGGGGTCGCCGTCGCCGGGCTGTGGGCGCTGCCCGTGCTCTGCGTACCGCTGCTGCTCACCCAGGTGTCGTTCCGCAGATTCGTCGCCGTACGCGCCATCTACCGGCAGACCATCACCTCGCTCGCCCGTTCCACGGAGATCGCCGGCTACACCCCCCATGGGCATGCCCGCAGGGTCGCGGTGCTCTGTACGGCCGTCGGCCGGGAGCTGGGGCTCTCCGGGGCCGAGCTCACCGTGCTGGAGTACGCCGCCCTGATGCACGACATCGGTCAGCTCTCCCTCGTCGACCCGGTGCCCGACGGGGCGACAGCCCCGCTGCCCGCCGTGGAGCAGCGCCGGATCGCGCTGCTGGGCGGGGCCGTGGTCCGGCAGACCGGCGTGGACTCCGAGATCGCCGTCGTGGTGGAGCGGCAGGCCGACCCGTACCGCGAGCAGCCGCTGCCCGCCCGGATCGTCCGCGCCGTCAACGCATACGACGACCTGTGCGGGGAAGGTCTCAGCGGCCCGCTCGGTGCTCTGGAACGGCTTCGGCTCGGCACCGCCCACGACTACCAGCCGGAGGTGGTCGAATCGCTTGCCAGGGTCCTGGCCCGGGGCGGTCTGACCCCTGTCCCACCTGGGTAACCCATGGGTAATGAGCGGGTGTCCGGCCAGGCATGGTTGGATGCGAAGGAGAGCGCAAGAACGAAGGTGTCCAGTCGGGACAGGCGGGAATCGTGAGGATCTTCGGGAAGGTACGGCATCGGCCCTCCGCCTCTTGGCGGCAGGCCACGGACCGCGCGTTCACGCTGATCGGCGACGGCCGGTACGAGGACGCGGGCGCACTGCTGACACGGGCGGCGGACCTGGAACCCTGGCTTTCCGAGTCATGGTTCAACCTGGCGCTCCTGCACAAATTCCGGCATGACTGGGAGCAGGCGAGAGCGGCCGGGCTGCGCGCCGTCGCGCTGCTCGACAAGGAGTCCGGCGCCCCTGACTGGTGGAACGTCGGGATCGCCGCCACCGCCCTGCAGGACTGGCCCCTGGCCCGCCGCGCCTGGCAGGCGTACGGCCTGAAGGTGCCCGGCGCCGGCCAGCACACCGCGGCGGCCAACAGCGAGCCGGTCGGCATGGAGCTGGGCAGCGCGGCCGTGCGGCTGTCGCCCGAGGGCGAGGCCGAGGTCGTCTGGGGCCGCAGGCTGGATCCAGCCCGGATGGAAGTGCTGTCGATCCCCCTGCCCTCCTCCGGGCGACGCTGGGGAGAGGTCGTGCTGCACGACGGGGTGCCACACGGCGAGCGGGTCACCGCGGCCGGTCCCTCGTACCCCGTGTTCGACGAGATCGAGCTCTGGGCGCCGTCCCCCGTACCCACCTGGGTGGTGCTCCTCGAAGCCGCCACGGAGGCGGACCGGGATGCTCTGGAGCAGCTGGCGTCCGATGCCGGTTTCGCCGCCGAGGACTGGTCGTCATCCGTACGGCTGCTCTGCCGGGCCTGTTCCGAGAGCCGGATGGAGAGCGACGAGGGCGACGGCGAGCATCTCGACCCGCACGACCACAGCGAGCCGGGCCATCCGGGTCCGCTCGGCCACCGCACCGCCGGAGACCTGTGGGTGCCGGAGCGCGAGTGCGGGATAGCCGCACCGGCCGGGCTGGTGCGCGGACTGCTGGACGGCTGGGTGGCGGACAGCCCGGACAGCCGTGAGTGGCGGGATCTCGAAGAAGTCTGCTGAGCCGTGCGTCCGCGGCCCCGGATGGAACGGCCCCCCGTGACAGGGAGTGGATCAGCGAGCGGCGTCAGGCGGAGTCCAAGGGCGTCGGGAGTCCGCTCCCTGCCGTGAGGGAGGCCGTTACGCTGTACGGGCATCGATTCGGGTTTTGAGGAAGGCGTACGGCGGACATGGCGCAGCAGGAGACGGACGAGCAGATCAGCGTCGACGACGAAGGCTTCGTCGTGGACACCGAGGACTGTGAGGCGCGTGAGGCGGCGTACCGCGAGCGCGGGACCTCTCGTCCGATCACGGTCGTGGGCAACCCGGTGCTCCACAAGGAGTGCAAGGACGTCACCGAGTTCGGTGACGAGCTGGGCCGGCTGATCGACGACATGTTCGCCAGCCAGCGGACGGCGGAGGGTGTGGGCCTGGCCGCCAACCAGATCGGCGTGGACCTCAAGGTCTTCGTCTACGACTGCCAGGACGACGACGGTGTGCGGCACGTGGGCGCCGTCTGCAACCCCGTGCTCGAAGAGCTGCCGCCGGAGGAGCGCATCCTCGACGACTCCAACGAGGGCTGCCTCTCCGTCCCGACCGCGTACGCCTCGCTGGCCCGCCCGGACTACGCGGTGGTGCGCGGCCAGGACGCCAAGGGCAACCCGGTCAGGATTCGCGGCAACGGCTACTTCGCGCGCTGCCTGCAGCACGAGACGGACCACCTGTACGGCTACCTGTACATCGACCGGCTCTCGAAGCGGGACCGCAAGGACGCGCTGCGGCAGATGGCGGAGAACACGCCGCGCTACGAGATCGTGCCGAACGACTAGAACCTTCGGCGGGCCCGGTCTCCCCGCGTGGGAGGCCGGGCCCGTCTGCGTTCCCCCGCACCCTCGCCGGTCTTCAACTGCCCTTTTTCCGGGCCTGGTTGACGCGCGGCGACCGGTCCGACAGGCTCTGCCTCCATACCTTCCTCGCGGTAGGGAGCCCGCCATGCTCAGACGTATCGTAAGATCAGTCTTGTCATGACCATGGCTTTCGCGGGCGGGTCGGTGCTCACCTCGGGCACCGCGCAGGCCGACGGCTGCCAGGAAGGGCCCCGCGTATCAGGCAGCTTCGGAGACGGCTACCGGGCCGCGGAACGTGCGGCGGTAGGCATTCGGAGTGGTTCCCAACGACTTGACGAACTGATGGCGCAGCGCGGCCGCATTTCCGAAACCGGTGCGGCCGGCGATCGTATCCATTGTTTCATCGGAGGTCTCCAGCAGGTGCTGTGCCAACAGGACCCGCTGGCGCAGCAACCAGCGGTACGGGGTGGTGCCCGTCTCCTGCTGGAACCGGCGCGCGAAGGTGCGCGGGGACATGTGCGCCTGGGCGGCGAGCTGTTCGACGGTCATCTCCTGGTCGAGATGGCGCTCCATCCAGGTGAGCGTCCCGCCGACCGTGTCGCACGCGGTGCGGGGCAGCGGGCGCTTGATGTACTGCGCCTGGCCGCCGTCGCGGTGCGGCGGGACCACCATCCGGCGGGCGATGGCGTTGGCGACATCGGGGCCGTGTGCCTGACGGACCAGATGCAGACAGGCGTCGATCCCGGCGGCGGTGCCCGCCGAGGTGATGACCGGCCCCTCGTCCACGTACAGCACGTCGGGCTCGACGACGGCCCGCGGGAAGCGGCGGGCCAGCTCGGTGGTGTGGCGCCAGTGGGTCGTGCAGCGGCGGCCGTCCAGCAGCCCGGCCGCGCCGAGGACGTACGCACCGGAGCAGACGCTCAGCACGCGGGCGCCGCGGTCCACCGCCCGACGCAGGGCGTCCAGGACCTCCTCGGGGTACTCACGGTCCATGAAGTGGCTGCCGGCCGGTACGGCGACGAGGTCGGCCTCCTCCAGCCGGTCGAGACCGTGCGGTGTGCTGATGGTGAACCCGGCATGGGTCTGCAGCACCGGGCCTTCCGCGGAGACCACCGCGAAATCGTGGACCGGCAGGCCCTCGTCGCTGCGGTCGAGGCCGAACACCTCGCACAGCACGCCGAGTTCGAAGGGGTGGACCTCGTCCAGCAGGAGAGCGGCGACATTCTTCAGCATGAAGCCAGTGTGGCAGTAATTCGATGCTGTGTGACAGTCCTGCCACTGCCGAATTTCGACCGCACGGACGACAGTAGAGACATGAACACATTCATGAACCTCCTGGGCATAGCCGTACTTTTCGCTCTCGTCCTCCTGCCCACCCTGGTCGGGATCGCAAGGGAGCGCCGGATCGACCGCCGACTGCGGGACGCGGAACGGGGGCGGCGGGCGAAGCCGCGGGGAACGCAGGCCGCAGCCGTTGAGCGGCACCCGTACGTGCGGGGCTGGGCGAGGATCTAGCCCGGTACCTCAAGCGCCGGACGGGCTCGCCCCGGCGAACCTTCTCGGGGTCATGGGTGCCCGAGGGAGATTCGGGTATCGCACAGCGTTACCTCCAAGCCGAGCCGTCGTTCATATGACTGCGAGTCGAACGATGGCACGTGTCTGTGGGGGTGTGAACTGCACTCGTTCTATTGAAGAATGAGCATTTATTAGCGATCACGAGTGATACGTCTCTACGGTCGGTTTTGTGAATCTGACCGAGTGGGCGAAGGCTCAGGGCATTCATCCGCAGACCGCGCGCCGTTGGTTCCGTGAGGGAACGATGCCGGTGCCTGCAATGCGGGTGGGTCCGCGCACGATCCTGGTGAACGTCGAGGTCAACCAGGCCGTCGGTGTCGTCGGTGGTGTGGGTCTGTATGCCCGGGTCTCCTCCCACGACCAGAAAGCCGATCTGGAACGGCAGACCACTCGGCTGGTGGAGTGGGCGGCGAAGGCCGGACACCGGGTCGTGCGCGTCGAGTCCGAGGTCGCCTCGGGCATGAACGGCTCGCGGGCCAAGGTCCGCCGTCTGCTGGCCGACCCGTCGGTGATGACGGTGGTCGTCGAGCACAAGGACCGCCTGGGCCGGATGAACGTCGAGCTCGTCGAGGTCGCGCTGGCCGCGCACGGTCGCCGATTGGTCATTCTTGACGAGGGTGAGGTCGAGGATGACCTGGTCCGCGACATGACCGAGGTGTTGACCTCGTTCTGCGCCCGTCTGTACGGCCGCCGCTCGGCGAGGAACCGCGCGCAGAAAGCGCTTGAGGCGGCTGCGGAGTGAGCGAGCGCAAGAAGCCGTTCCGTCCGATCCGGGACCCGTTCGTGGTCCAGGACGCGACGGGTGTCGCGATCCGCACCCGCCTCAAGGACCTCGCGCCTGCCGATGACAAGGTCATCCGGCTGATCGGCGCCCACATGGGCGGTCTCGCCGCCGCTGACCTCGCCCTGTACTCCCGGGCCGGCTTCGAGCGGAACAAGGACACATGGGCGGGCCGTAAGCAGGGTCTGACGGCTCAGTCGTCGTCCCGGTGGGCGGGCGCGGTCACCAAGGGCACCCACGACCAGTACGCTCTCGCCCGTCGCGGCCAGTTCGCCTGCCGGGACACGCTCCACGACGGCATCCGCATGCTCCTGCACCGTCTGTCCCTCCCTGTCGGGGAAAAGGGCACCAAGGGGAAGCCGGGCGGGTACCGGTCGCAGGGCGAGTGGTTCCACAAGTCCCGCCGCCTGAACATCCTCCACGCCGGTCTCGCGGCCGTGGAGGATGACATCGCGACCGGGCCGGTGCACGTCGTGCGCGGCGGGAAGAAGCTCGCCCGCAACCGGCACAACCTCGCCGCCGCCGGGCTCACCGAGGCCGGATGGCGGGACCGTTGGGAGGCGGCTCGCTGGTTCCTGAGCGCGGACGGGGAGTCGGGGAAGCGGTTCGGGAACGAGACGATCCGCGTCACCCCCGACGGCGAGGTCAGCATCAAGCTGCCCAAGCCGCTGGAGCACCTGGCGAACGCGCCACGAGGCCGGTACGTCGCCCTCGGGCACCCGATCCGGCGACGGACGAAACCGCCCCGTCACCACAAGAGCGATGGTGACGGGCATCGGAACGTCCAGGCCGAACCGGGCACCCGGGGGCGTGAGGGACTCCGCCGGACACGGAACGGAACCGGCCCCCCGAGGGCGGCGACCGGCCGTGCGGTCACAGCGGGGAACCAGCGTGTCCAACACCGTTCGGGACACGCGACTGAGCACGGGCCCTGGCAACAGGACTCACCCCCGCTCAGTTTTTAGGAACGGTACGTAATGGCGAACTCGCACTGGGAACCCCATCCCGGTCTTGCTGAAGCACTGACGCTGGGATGCGAATTCGACCAGTGGTTGGGTCAGCGCACGCCGATCGTTTCCTATGCGCGCTCCAGCCGGAGATAGTGGTCCATCCTCTGCCCAAGGGGCGCCCTCGGAACGCACCCTTCGATCCCGCGTTCATCGAAGTGGTACTCCGGGGCGACGACTGATCCCGGCGGGCTGTCCTCCGAGATATTGCGAAGGACAGCCGACCAGATGGTGCGATCAGAAGTCCTCGTCGAAGTCGACCTTGCCCTCGACGGCCACCTGGTACGCCGATGGACGGCGCTCAAAGAAGTTCGTCAACTCCTGGACACCCTGCAACTCCATGAACGAGAAGGGGTTCGACGATCCATAGACCGGAGCGAGACCGAGCCGACGGAGGCGCTCGTCGGCCACGCACTCCAAGTACTGCCGCATGGAGTCGGTATTCATTCCAGGCAGGCCGTCACCGCAGAGGTCGCGGCCGAACTGGAGCTCAGCTGCGACCGCTTCCTCGAGCATCGCGGAGATGTCCTTCTCCAGCTCCTCGTCGAAGAGGTCGGGCTCCTCCTTGCGGACCGTGTCGACCACCTCGAAGGCGAAGCTCATGTGGCAAGTTTCGTCCCGGAAGACCCAATTCGTCCCCGTGGCGAGACCGTGCAGCAGACCGCGCGAGCGGAACCAGTACACGTACGCGAACGCGCCGTAGAAGAACAGCCCCTCGATGCACGCCGCAAAGCAGATCAGGTTCAGCAGGAAGCGGCGGCGGTCGGCCTTCGTCTCCAGCCGTTCGATCTTCTCGACCGAATCCATCCACGTGAAGCAGAACTGTGCTTTCTCGCGGATCGAGGGGATCTCCTCGACCGCGTCGAACGCCGCCGCACGGTCCTCCGGGTTCGGCAGATACGTGTCCAGCAGCGTCAGATAGAACTGGACGTGCACGGCCTCCTCGAAGAGCTGCCGCGACAGATACAGCCGCGCCTCGGGGGAGTTGATGTGCTTGTACAGGGTCAGTACGAGGTTGTTGGAGACGATCGAGTCACCGGTCGCGAAGAACGCGACGAGCCGGCCGATCATGTGCTGCTCGGCCGGTGTCAGCTTGGCGAGATCGGCGACGTCGGAGTGGAGGTCGACCTCCTCGACCGTCCAGGTGTTCTTGATCGCGTCGCGGTAGCGCTCGTAGAAGTCCGGGTAGCGCATGGGCCGCAGGGTCAGTTCGAAGCCCGGGTCGAGCAGATTCTTGTCGGTTGAACTCATCACTGGCAGGCCTCGCAGGACTCGGGGTTTTCGAGGGAGCAGGCGATCGCGTCCGCGTCGGGAGCCGAAGCCTGCTGTACGGGAAGGGCAGCGGCGACCGTGGCCTGGCCGGACGCAGCCCGGGCGATCCGGGTGGCCGGGCGAGAGCGCAGGTAGTACGTCGTCTTCAGCCCCTGCTTCCAGGCGTACGCGTACATCGAGGAAAGTTTGCCGATCGTCGGCGTCTCCAGGAACAGGTTCAGCGACTGACTCTGGTCCAGGAACGGCGTACGCGCTGCCGCCATGTCGATCAGACCGCGCTGGGGGATCTCCCACGCCGTGCGGTACAGCGCCCGTACGTCCTCCGGGATCCAGGCGAAGCCCTGCACCGACCCGCTCGCCTCGCGCAGTGCCTCGCGGGTCCGCGCGTCCCACACACCCAGCTGCTTCAGCTCGTTCACCAGATAGGCGTTGACCTGGAGAAACTCACCACTGAGGGTTTCGCGCTTGAAGAGGTTGGAGACCTGCGGCTCGATGCACTCGTACACCCCGGCGATCGAGGCGATCGTGGCGGTCGGCGCGATGGCGAGCAGCAGCGAGTTGCGCATGCCGGTCTTCGCGATCCGGGCGCGCAGCGCGTCCCAGCGCTCCGGCCAGCTCAGCTCGGTGTCGTAGTGGTCGGGGTGCAGCACACCGCGGGCGGCGCGCGTCTCGGACCAGGCGGGCAGCGGACCGGAGCGCTCGGCGAGGTCGCAGGACGCCTCGTACGCGGCGAGCATGATCCGCTCGGAAATCTTCGTGGAGAGCGCGCGGGCCTCGGGGGAGTCGAACGGCAGCCGCAGCCGGAAGAAGACGTCCTGGAGCCCCATCGCACCCAGACCCACCGGGCGCCAGCGCGCGTTGGACCGCCCGGCCTGCTCGGTCGGGTAGAAGTTGATGTCGACGACCCGGTCGAGGAACGTCACGGCGGTGCGTACGGTGGAGTCCAGCCGCTCCCAGTCGATGTCCCCGTCGGCCACGAACGAACCGAGGTTGACCGAACCGAGGTTGCAGACGGCGGTCTCGCCGTCGTCGGTGACTTCGAGGATCTCGGTGCACAGGTTCGACGAGTGGACGACGCGACCCGGCTCGGCCGTCTGATTGGCCGTCCGGTTGGAGGCGTCCTTGAACGTCATCCAGCCCTGACCGGTCTGCGCGAGCGTCCGCATCATCCGGCCGTACAGCTCACGCGCGGGCATCGACTTGCGGGCCAGGCCCTTGGCCTCGGCGGCCCGGTACGCGGCGTCGAACTCGTCGCCCCAGAGGTCCACCAGTTCCGGCACGTCGGCGGGGGAGAACAGCGACCAGTCGCCGTCCGCGTCGACCCGGCGCATGAACTCGTCCGGGATCCAGTGCGCCAGGTTGAGGTTGTGCGTACGCCGCTGGTCCTCGCCCGTGTTGTCGCGCAGCTCCAGGAATTCCTCGATGTCCGCGTGCCACGTCTCCAGGTACACGGCGGCGGCGCCCTTGCGGCGGCCGCCCTGATTCACTGCGGCGACGGAGGCGTCGAGTGTCTTCAGGAACGGCACGATGCCGTTGGAGTGCCCGTTGGTGCCGCGGATCAGCGAACCGCGGGCGCGGATCCGGGAGTACGACAGGCCGATGCCGCCCGCGTGCTTGGAGAGCCGCGCCACCTGGTGGTAGCGATCGTAGATCGAGTCGAGCTCGTCCCGCGGCGAGTCCAGCAGATAGCAGGAGGACATCTGCGGGTGCCGGGTGCCGGAGTTGAAGAGCGTGGGGGAGGAGGGGAGATAGTCGAGGCGGCTCATCAGGCCGTACAGCGAGGCGACCTCGTCCAGTGCGCGCACCGACTCGTCCTCGGCGAGACCGGCGGCGACGCGCAGCATGAAGTGCTGCGGCGTCTCGATGACCTGGCGGGCGAGCGGGTGGCGCAGCAGATAGCGGCTGTGGAGTGTCCGCAGCCCGAAGTAGCCGAACCGGTCGTCGGCGCCGTCGGCGAGGGACTGCTCGACCAGCGCGTCGAGCCGGGCCGCGTGGAGTGCCACGAACGCGGCCGTGCGGTCCGCGATCAGACCCTCGCGGTGGCCGACGGCGACCGAGGCGGAGAACGACAGCGCGCCCTGACCGGCCGCCTCGTCCGTGATGGTGCGGGTCAGGAGGCGGGCGGCGAGCCGGGAGTACGCGGGGTCCTCGGCGATCAGACCCGCGGCGGCCTCGGTGGCCAGCGCGCGCAACTCCGCCTCGTCCGACGCGGCGTTGCGGCCGCGCAGCGCGGCGGCGGCGACGCGGCCGGGGTCGGTGTCGGGCAGATCGGCAGTGAGGTCGGTCAGGGTCCGCAGCAGTGCGGTCCCGGGTCCGTCGTTCGTGGTTCCCGCGGACTCGGCGACTGAAGCCGGATCGGCTGGCGCGATGGTCACGTGGTGCTCTCCCTCGCTCGGCTCGGGGCCGGCGGGGGAGCGGGGCAGCCGCGTGGAGGCATGCCCGAAGAAGCAGGGCAGCACTGCGTGCGGCGTCCACCGGCCCATCCGCGAGGCCCGGACGTCTGGGCGTCCGGATCGGTCGAGCCGGACGCGCTGTCGGCAGGTCCTCGGACTTTCAGGGTGCACAAAAGGGCACCGAACACACCGTTGCGGGACAGTTCCGGATTCGCACCGGATTTCCCTGCGGCGACAGCGAGCACGAGCATACATGTGGGGGCCGCCCGATGAGGCGGCCCCCACATGTTGTGTCACATTGGTTCAGAGGCTCAGGCTGTAGGTGAGCAGCGAGAGTCCCTCGACGGGATCCCAGTCCCGTTCCGGCGTGCGTACGAAGCCGAGTCGATGGTAGATCCGGTGGGCGACGAGCATGGCCGGCTGGGTGGACAGGACGAGCCGCGCGACGCCCTCCGTGGCCCGTGCCCGGTCGATACAGGCCCGCACGAGTGCCTCGCCCGCCCCGTGGCCACGTGCCTCCCGTGCGACCGCGAGCATCCGGAACTCGGCCTCGTCGGGGCCGGCGATGTCGGCCCACGGGTTGCCGGGTGGTGCGTACGTGACTCCGCCGAGGAGCGTGCCGTCGGCACCGACGGCGACGAGCACGTCGGCCTCGGCGACGCGACGGGGCACGTCCCGGAGTGTTTCGAGATACGGGTTGTCGGCGCTGAAGTCGAGCAGGCCGTCGTCGAGGTAGGCGTGGGCGGTGATCTGCCCGAGGGCGGTGTGTTCCGCCGGGGCGATCGGGCGGATCGAAAGGTCCATGCCGGGAGTGTGCCGTACGGGTGGGGCGGGATGAGGTGGGGTGGTGCCGGACGGGCCCGGTGCAGCCCGTCCGGCGAGGGAACCAGGGCGTGTGTCGGAAGTCCCGCCTGCCCGGCGACGCCTGGCACGCACGCTCGCTGCGTTGTCGGGGTCGTCCACGTACGTCCGGTACGAGGACGACCCTCCGCCGTGCGATCGCACGCACCGGACGCCGCCGGGCCCGCCCTTCGGGCGGACGGCGGGACTTCCGCACACGCCCTAGTTGGCGGACGGGCTCGCGTCGGGTGACGGGCTCGACTCGGGCCTGGCCGAGGGGAGTTCCACCTGGACGCCCGGATCGCCGGCGTCCGCCGTGTAGTCCGCCGGGGACGTCTCGTCGACGCCCGCCGGGGCCTTTATCGCGTTCAGGACGAACGTCAGCACCACGGTCACCACGGCGTTCAGTACGAACGCCGTCAGACCGATGTAGCCGATCTCGCCGATCCCCGGGATCTCCTTCGAGGATCCGCCGAAGTGCGCCTGGGTCGGGCTTGCCACTCCGTACGCGGCGAGCGTCCCGTACACCATGCCGACCGCCCAGCCCGCGAGCAGCGCCCAGCGGTGGAACCACCGGGTGAACAGGCCGCCGACCAGCGCCGGGAACGTCTGCAGGATCCAGATCCCGCCGAGCAGCTGGAAGTTGATCGCGACCGTCTTGTCCATGGTGAGGACGAAGGCGAGCGCGCCGACCTTCACCAGCAGCGACACCAGCTTGGAGACCTTCGTCTCCTGGGCCGGGGTCGCGTCCGGCTTCAGGAAGTCCTTGTAGATGTTCCGGGTGAAGAGGTTCGCCGCGGCGATCGACATGATCGCGGCGGGCACCAGCGCGCCGATGCCGATCGCGGCGAACGCCACCCCGGCGAACCAGTCGGGGAACATGTTCTCGAACAGCTGCGGGATCGCCAACTGTGCGTTCTCCACCTTGACTCCGGCGGCGATCGCCATGAAGCCGAGCAACGCCAGCAGGCCCAGCATCAGCGAGTACAGCGGCAGGATCGTGGTGTTCCGCCGGATCACCTCGCGGCTGCGGCTGGAGAGCGTCGCCGTGATCGAGTGCGGGTACATGAAGAGCGCGAGCGCCGAACCCAATGCCAGGGTGGCGTACGTCCATTGGCGCGATACCCCGGGCGCGAGGCCTGCCACCGGTTTGCCGGCGGCCTTGTTGACGGCTGAGAACTTCTCGTTCGCCCCGGCGAAGATGTCGTCGAAGCCGCCCAGCTTGATCGGGATGTAGATGATCGCCACCGCGATGACCAGGTAGATCAGCCCGTCCTTGACGAACGCGATCAGCGCGGGGGCGCGCAGCCCGGAGGAGTACGTGTACGCGGCGAGCACCGCGAACGCGATCAGCAACGGCAGGTCCTTGACGAACCAGTTGGTGTTCTCGCCGCCGCCGACGCCCATCACGTCCAGCACCGCCTGGATGCCGACGAGCTGGAGCGCGATGTACGGCATCGTGGCGAGGATGCCGGTGACGGCGACCGCCAGCGACAGTCCCTTCGATCCGAAGCGGCCGCGGACGAAGTCCGAGGTGGTGACGTACCCGTGCTTGTGCGAGACCGACCACAGGCGCGGCAGGAAGGTGAAGATCAGCGGGTACACGAGGATGGTGTACGGGACCGCGAAGAAGCCGGCCGCGCCCGCTGCGTAGATCGCGGCGGGTACGGCGACGAAGGTGTACGCGGTGTAAAGGTCGCCGCCGAGCAGGAACCAGGTGACCCAGGTGCCGAACGACCTGCCACCCAGGCCCCATTCGTCGAGACTGGCCTCGTTCTCGGCCTTGCGCCAGCGCGCGGCCATGAAGCCGATGACCGTGACGGCCAGGAAGAAGAAGATGAAGACGCCGAGCGCGACGCCGTTCACGCCGTCCTTCATGCCGACGCACCCCCCTTGCGGGCGCGCTGGTCACGCTGCCAGAGCTTGTACGCGACCATCGTGAGCGCCGTGGAGATCAGCACCCAGACCATCTGGTACCAGTAGAAGAACGGAATACCGATGAAGGTGGGGTCCACCTTCGCGTACGAACCCACCCAGAGCATCGCCACGAACGGCGCGATGAGGCAGAGGGCGATGACCACCCTCATAGGTGTGACCGTCGGTGGTTTCGTATCTGTTTCTTCCGGCATGTGGCGACTCCGTTCCCTCGCTGACCACCTTTTGTCATGCGCAGGAAATCTAGGGGAGGGTTTCGGCCACCGTCACCCCCTGTCCGCATTGCGGTCCGGCAACGGAGTGACGGAGCCGGCGGAGGGATCCTGCCCGGTGGACCGACTCCTGATGCTCTGCCCGGGTCTGGACAGTTGTCCGGTCAGGAGCCGGTCCGCGGCTTCAGTCGGTCGGCCGCTTCAGACGCGCCACGAACTTGTAGCGGTCGCCGCGGTACACCGACCGCACCCACTCGACCGGTTCGCCGTGTCCGTCCAGGGAGTGACGGGACAGCATCAGCATCGGCAGGCCCACGTCCGTGCCGAGCAGACCGGCCTCGCGCGGGGTGGCGAGCGAGGTCTCGATCGTCTCCTCGGCCTCGGCCAGCCGTACGTCGTACACCTCGGCCAGCGCCGTGTAGAGCGAGGTGTACTTCACCAGCGAACGACGCAAGGCGGGGAAGCGTTTGGCCGAAAGGTGGGTGGTCTCGATGGCCATCGGTTCACCGCTGGCCAGGCGGAGCCGCTCGATCCGCAGCACCCGGCCGCCGGTCGTGATGTCCAGCAGTCCGGCGAGGGTGTCGTCGGCCGTGACATATCCGATGTCCAGTAGCTGAGATGTCGGCTCCAGCCCCTGGGCGCGCATGTCCTCGGTGTAGGAGGTGAGCTGCAGGGCCTGCGAGACCTTCGGCTTGGCCACGAACGTGCCCTTGCCCTGGATGCGCTCCAGCCGGCCCTCGACGACCAGTTCCTGGAGCGCCTGGCGCACGGTGGTGCGCGAGGTGTCGAACTCGGCGGCCAGGGTCCGCTCCGGTGGCACCGGGGTGCCGGGCGGCATGGTGTCCGTCATGTCGAGGAGGTGGCGCTTCAGCCGGTAGTACTTCGGGACGCGCGCGGTGCGCGTCCCCGCGCCCGCGCCCGTCTCGTTCTCCGCACTGCCCCCGTCGGCGCCCATGGCCCGCCTTCCCGACTGCTGCGTTGCTGCCGTCACCGGCTCCTCCGTCTGTCGCGGCTCATGGTGGCACGGTCCGGTCACGACTCGTCGCCCTCCCTCAGGTGTCGGTCCTGTAACGGACGCGAGTGCACTTCTTATACACCCTTGACACCCCTAAAGGTCTAGGCCAAGCTCCGAGTACTGGTCTAAACCATTAAAGACCAGGTCCCAGCCCCACGGGCAGTACCCGTCGCGTGTAATTGTGCGACGGACGGCGATCTCGGGTGGTGGGGGGATTCTCTTGCATCCCTGAGGAGGGTGTCGTGAAGCGCGGACTCATCGCGGCCATTGGTGTGGTGGCTCTCTTGGCCGGTGCCACTGCCTGTGGCTCGGACGACAAGACCGACAGCAGCAAGAAGACCGGCCCCGACAGCTACAAGGGCCAGACGCTGACCGTCTGGGCCATGGACGGCTCCACGCCTCCCGGCTGGACGAAGGACCTCACCGCCGCCTTCGAGAAGAAGACCGGCGCCACGCTGAAGTTCCAGACCCAGAAGTGGGACGGCATTCAGCAGAAGATCACGACGGCCCTCTCCGAGTCGACCCCGCCGGACGTCCTCGAGGTCGGCAACACCCAGACTCCGGCGTACGCGGCCACCGGTGGCCTCGCCGACCTGAGCGACCTCAAGCAGGAGATGGGCGGCGACTGGGTCGACGCGCTCAACAAGTCCTCGGTCTTCGACGGCAAGCAGTACGCCGCCCCGTGGTACTTCGCCAACCGCGTCGTCATCTACAACAAGAAGGTCTGGGCCGACGCCGGCATCAAGGACACCCCGAAGACGCGCGACGAGTTCTTCAAGGACCTCGACGCCATCAAGAAGAAGGGCAAGGCCGAGCCGATCTACATGCCCGGCCAGAACTGGTACTTCTTCGACGGCCTGACCATCGGTCAGGGCGCGGACCTTGTGAAGAAGGAAGGCGACACCTACGTCTCCAACCTCTCCGACCCCAAGGTCGCCGCGGCCATGGAGCTCTACAAGAAGTACCAGTCCTACTCCAAGGCCCCCAAGGACAAGGACGAGGCCACCCCGCAGCAGGCCGAGGTCTTCGCCAAGGGCAACGTCGGTGCCTTCGTCGGCATGGGCTGGGAGGCGGGCACGGCCATCGCGGCCAACAAGAAGATCGAGGGCGACATCGGCTACTTCACCATCCCGGGTGAGACCGCCGACAAGCCCGAGGGCGTCTTCCTCGGTGGCTCCAACTTCGCGGTCGCCGCGAGCAGCAAGAAGCAGGACCTCGCCAAGGAGTTCCTGAAGCTCGCCCTGTCCGACCAGTTCGAGGGCCAGCTGGCCAAGGAGAACGGCGTCATCCCGAACAAGGAGTCGCTCAACTCCAACCTGACCGGCAACGGCGCCGCCGAGGCCGCGGCCCCCGCCGCCGCCGCCGGTGGCACCACCCCGCTCATCCCCGAGTGGGCCGCTGTCGAGAACGCGCCGAACCCGATCAAGAGCTACATGACTGCGGTTCTGAACGGTAAGTCCCCGGCCGACGCCGCCAAGGCGGTCGAGGCGGAGATCAACAAGCGTCTCTCGCAGAAGAGCTGACCGCACACGCCGGGGGGCGGGCACCTGCTGCCCTCCGGCGCTCCCGCGTGACTCGACCGTACGGCCCAAGAAGAGATGGCGAGCATGTCAGTGCAGACCGAAAAAGTGGACTCGGTCCCGGCAGCCGGCGTCCGCAAGGATGATGCCCCTCGCGGTGGTCCCGCCGCATCGAGCACGCAGCGGGCCGGTGCATCCGCCCCCTACCTGCTCCTCCTGCCCGCACTGCTCGCCACAGCGGTGCTCCTGGGCTACCCGCTGGTCAAGAACGGCATGCTGTCGTTCCAGAACCTCAACCCGCGCCAGCTGATCCTGCACCTGACCGAGTGGAACGGCGTCGACAACTACGCCGAAGTCCTCGGCAGTTCAGATTTCTGGAAGGTCGTCGAGCGTTCGGTCTTCTTCACCGCCGCCAATGTCGTCCTGATCATGGTGCTCGGGACCCTGGCCGGCCTGCTGCTCGCCCGCCTCGGCAAGAAGATGCGGCTGCTCCTCATGCTGGGCCTGGTGCTCGCCTGGGCCATGCCGATCATCGCCGCGACCACGGTCTACCAGTGGCTGTTCGCCCAGCGCTTCGGTGTCGTCAACTATGTGCTCGACAGCCTCGGCTGGCACTCGATGGCCGACTACAACTGGACGAGCACCCAGTTCTCCACCTTCTCACTGGTCACCCTGGTGATCGTCTGGCAGTCCATCCCGTTCGTGGCGATCAACCTGTACGCCGCGTCGACGACGATCCCCAAGGAGCTGTACGAGGCCGCCTCGCTCGACGGCGCCGGAACCTGGAAGAGCTTCACCTCGGTGACGTTCCCGTTCCTCAAGCCGTTCCTGCTGGCCACCACGTTCCTCGAAGTCATCTGGGTCTTCAAGTCCTTCGCCCAGCTCTTCGCGATCAACGGCGGTGGCCCGGACCGGCTCACCGAGACCCTGCCCGTCTACGCCTTCGTCGAAGGTGTCGGCAACCAGCACTTCGGCATGGGCTCTGCCATCTCGTTCCTGACGGTCATCGTCCTGCTGGCGATGACCGGCTACTACCTGCGCACCGTACTCAAGCAAGAGGAGGACGAGCTGTGAGGCGCTCACTGTTCGGCCGGATCTGGCCCAACGCGACGGCGGTCGTCCTCTTCATAGGCTTCGCCTTCCCCGTCTACTGGATGTTCAGCACGGCCTTCAAGCCGACCGGCGACATCATCACCGACACCCCGGTGTGGTTCCCCACGGACATCACGTTGGAGCACTTCAAGAAGGCCGTCGCGGCGGACCACTTCTGGGCCCTGGTCCGCAACTCGTTGACCGTCACCGTGCTCTCCGTGGCCGCCTCGCTGGTGATCGCGCTGCTGGCGTCCTTCGCGATGGCGCGCATGCGCTTCAAGGGCCGCCGCGGCATCCTGCTGACGTTCATGATCGCGCAGATGGCGCCGTGGGAAGTCATGGTCATCGCGATCTACATGCTGGTCCGCGACGCGGACATGCTGAACAGCCTGGTCCCGCTGACGGTCTTCTACATGATGATGGTCCTGCCCTTCGCCATCCTCACGCTGCGCGGCTATGTCGCCGCGGTGCCCAAGGAACTGGAGGAGTCCGCCATGGTCGACGGCTGCACCCGCCCGCAGGCCTTCATGAAGGTGATCCTGCCGCTGCTCGGCCCCGGTCTGATGGCGACCTCGCTCTTCGGCTTCATCACCGCCTGGAACGAATTCCCGCTCGTCCTCATCCTCAACAAGGACATCGAGTCCCAGACCCTGCCGCTCTGGCTCTCGCAGTTCCAGACCGCGTTCGGTGACGACTGGGGGGCGACCATGGCTGCCTCCTCGCTCTTCGCGATCCCGATCCTGATCCTCTTCATCTACTTGCAGCGCAAGGCCGTCAGCGGTCTTACCGACGGCGCCGTGAAGGGATAACGCCGCGTCATGACCACGCTCACCTCCACTACGGACACCGTCACGCGCGACGCCCTCGCCGTCCTGCAGCCCGGCTTCGCCGGCACCACCGCGCCGGACTGGCTGCTGCGCCGAGTCGGCGAGGGACTCTGCTCCGTCGGGCTGTTCGGCCGCAACATCCAGACGCCGGAGCAGCTCTCCGCCCTCACGGCGCAGCTCCGGGCCGAGCGCGACGACGTACTCGTCGCGATCGACGAGGAGGGCGGTGATGTCACCCGGCTCGAGGTGCGTCATGGCTCGTCCTTCCCCGGCAACCTCGCCCTCGGCGCCGTCGACGACCTGGGGCTGACCCGTGCGGTCGCCCAGGAGCTCGGCCGCCGGCTCGCCGAGTGCGGCGTCAACCTCAACTGGGCGCCGTCCGCCGACGTCAACTCGAACCCGGGCAACCCGGTCATCGGCGTACGGTCCTTCGGAGCCGACCCGCGCCTCGTCGCCCGGCACACCGCCGCGTACGTCGAGGGACTGCAGGCCGCCGGGGTCGCCGCCTGCACCAAGCACTTCCCGGGGCACGGCGACACCGCGGTCGACTCGCACCACGCGCTGCCCCGCATCGATGTGGACCTCGACACCCTGCACGCCCGTGAGCTGGTGCCTTTCCGGGCGGCGATCGCAGCGGGTTCCAAATCGGTGATGAGCGCGCATATTCTGCTTCCCGCGCTCGACCCCGACCGCCCGGCGACGCTGAGCCCGCAGATCCTCACCGGTCTGCTGCGCGAGGAACTGGGTTATGACGGACTGATCGTCACCGACGGCATGGAGATGCAGGCCATCTCCTCGACGTACGGGATCGAGCGCGGTTCCGTCCTCGCGATCGCCGCGGGCGCCGACGCGATCTGCGTCGGCGGCGGGCTGGACGACGAGGACACCGTGCTGCGGCTGCGCGACGCGCTGGTCGCGGCGGTACGGACCGGCGAACTGCCCGAGGAGCGGCTGGCCGACGCGGCGGCACGGGTACGCGCCCTCGCGTCCTGGACGCAGCGGGGGGCTGTCCCGGAGCCGGACGCGGCAACGAAGGAGGGGACCGCGCCCGGCACCGGTATCGCTTCCGACATCGGCCTGATGGCCGCCCGTCGTGCGGTGCAGGTGACCGGCACGGCCGGACCGCTGACCGAGCCGGCGTACGTCGCCGCGTTCACCCCGGTCGCGAACATAGCGGTCGGCGACGAGACCCCGTGGGGCGTCGCGGCCGAACTGACGCGGATCCTGCCGGGCACCGGCACCGACACGTACAACAGCGAGACCGAGGCGCCCGTGACAGCGGTCCTGGACGCCGCGGGGGACCGCCGCATCGTCGCGGTCGTCCGCGACGCCCACCGCCATCCGTGGATGACGGACGCCGTCGACGCCCTGATCGCCGGGCGCCCCGACACGGTGGTCGTCGAAATGGGCGTCCCCCAGGAGTCGCCGAGAGGCGCCCTGTACGTAGCCACCCATGGCGCGGCCCGGGTCTGCGGCCAGGCGGCGGCAGAGGCCATCACGGGAACGCCCGGACCGTACGGAGCCGGAGACGGGAAGGGTCGCACGCAGTTCCGCGGTGATTCCGGCCCGGAGAATCAAGCCCGTCCGGCTTGAGGACGAGGCGCCCAGCCGTCGCGACGGCAACACGGAAGGGCCGGGGCACCGACACGGTGCCCCGGCCCTTCCGTGTGCCCGGCGACCTGGTGCCGCGACCGGCAAGGTTTGCCCCGTCGCGGCGACTGGCACGCGCGCTCGCGGCCTTGGCCAAAAGCCCAGTCAGCTTCGCTACAAGGGCGCCCGGCCACGTTGCGATCACACGCACCGGCCGCCGCTCCTTGACGGGCAACCTTGCCGGTCGCGGCGCTAGTGCCCCTCCCGGCAAGCTATGCCCCGTCGCGCCGCCCAGCACGCACGCTCGCCGCGTTGGCCAAAAGCCCTGGTAGCTCCTTCCCCAAGCTCTCAACTCCGTTCGAGCAGGGGAGACCCCATCCAAGGACTTCCGGCCGCCTTGCGATCGCACGCACCGGACGACGCTCCTTCCGGGCAAACATTGCCGGTCACGGCACTAGATCCCCTGCCACCGCGGCTTCGCCGCATACGTGGCCCGGAAGTAGTCCGCCAGCTTCAGCTTCGACGCCGCGGCCTCGTCCACGACCACCGTCGCATGCGGATGCAGCTGCAGGGCCGACGCCGGTACGAACGACGCCACCGGCCCCTCGACGGTCAGCGCCACCGCCTCGGCCTTGCCCTCGCCCGTCGCCAGCAGGACCGGGTGGCGGGACTCCAGGATCGTGCCGATGCCCTGGGTGATGACGTGGTGCGGCACCTGGCTGATGTCGTTGCCGAAGAAGCGCGCGTTGTCGACCCGGGTCTGCTCGGTCAGCGTCTTGATCCGGGTACGGGACGCCAGCGAGGAGCACGGCTCGTTGAAGCCGATGTGCCCGTCCGTGCCGATCCCGAGCAGCTGCAGGTCCACGCCGCCCGCCGCGGCGAGCGCCTGGTCGTACGCCTCGCAGGCGGCCTGGACGTCCTCGGCGGAACCGTCCGGGCCCATGAAGGAATCCTCGGACAGTCCGAGCGGTTCGACGACCTCGCGCAGCACCACCGAACGGTACGACTCGGGATGGCCGGCCGGCAGTCCGACGTACTCGTCGAGCTGGCAGATGCGCGCACGCGAAGCGTCCACCTCGCCGGAGCGCACCTTGGCCGCCAGCGCCTGGTAGATGGGCAGCGGGGTCGAGCCGGTGGCAACGCCGAGGAGGGCGTCGGGCTTGCGGCTCAGCAGGGCGCCGATGGCCCCCGCGATGAGTTCGCCGCCTGCCTTGGCGTCCGGGACGATGACAACTTCCACGCGGGGCCTGCCGATCTGAAGAGTCGCGACATGTGGTATAGACCAATATAAGGCCAATCTAGCAGAGCCTGGCAACCCGCCGGTGACGTCCGGGTATCCCTCGTGCACTGTCCGGCCGCCGCCCGCCGGCGGCGCTCCCGTGCCCCGTGGTCGACCGGGACGAACGGCGGCGAGGCCCTCCAGCCGGTCCTGGACCGGCTGTGCGGCGGCGGCGCGGACCTTTTTTATGGCCGGCCCGAAGGCCCGGGTGGAGGCGGCGTCCGCGGGCTTCGTGCTGCCGGCGGCCGGGGTCGCCGAGGAGGTCCAGCCGATTCTGGAGATCCTGCCGCTGCAGATGCTGGCGTACGCGGTGACGATCGCCCGCGGCCAGGACGCCGACGCGCCCCGTGCGCCGGCCAAGGTCACCGAGACCCGTTGGCCGTGCCGGTCTCCGGCGGCGGGCCCGCAGAAACACCCGCGGGCCGCGGCGCCAGGACGGGACCCTCAGCCCGTCCGGCACCGCAGCCCGGAGTTGCTCGGCCGGCGGTGTGCGGTGCCCCCGGCCGGGGGAGGTACCGGCGCAGTCAGGGCAGAGAGCGCGGGTACCTCGATCCACTCTCCTGTGCGGGAGAGTGGAAGCTCTGTCTTGAGCATTGTGGACTAGACCATTCTCGTCTGTCCATCCGTCGGAGCAAGCCAATTTCCGGCCCTTCTCCCCTTGCACGTACGGACAGCTCGTTCGGTTCGGAACCCGTGCGTATCCACAGGTACGCTCGCACACGTGCCCTCCATGAACGACCTCGTCCGCCAGCACACAGCCCTCAGCGACACCGACCTCGAGTGGCTGCATCTACTGGTCTCGGAGTGGCAGCTGCTCTCCGACCTGTCCTTCGCCGACCTCGTCCTGTGGGTGCCCACCCGCGACGGGACCCGCTATGTGTCCGTCGCCCAGATGCGGCCCAACACGGGACCCACCTCGTACCAGGACGACATGGTCGGCCATCTGGTGCCGCGCGGCCGCCGCCCGCTGCTGGACGCGGCGCTCGACGAGGGCCGGATCGTGCGCGAGGGCGACCCGGAGTGGCGCGAGGAGGTGCCGGTACGGGTCGAGTCGATCCCTGTGCGCCGTGAGGGGCGGGTCCTGGGCGTCATCGCCCGCAACACGAACCTCCTGACCGTCCGTACCCCGTCCCGGTTGGAGCTCACCTATCTGCAGTCGGCCTCCGACCTGGCCCAGATGATCGCCGCGGGGGCCTTCCCGTTCCCGGGCCAGCAGGTCGACATGGACGCCTCGCCCCGCGTCGGTGACGGCCTGATCAGGCTCGATGCCGACGGTGTCGTCCAGTACGCCAGCCCCAACGGCCTCTCCGCGTACCACCGCCTCGGTCTCGCCTCCGACCTCGTCGGACACCACCTCGGCCGGACCACCGCCGAACTCGCCCCCTCCCGCGGCCCGGTGGACGAGGCCCTGGTCAAACTGGCGAGCGGTTACGCGCCCCGCGAGTTCGAGGTCGAGTGCGCGGGCGGCGTGATTCAGCTCCGGGCGATCCCGCTCAAGCCCAAGGGGGTCCGGATCGGCTCCCTGGTCCTTCTCCGTGACGTCACCGAACTACGTCGCCGCGAGCGCGAGTTGATCACCAAGGACGCCACCATCCGGGAGATCCATCACCGGGTGAAGAACAACCTCCAGACAGTGGCTGCCCTGTTGCGTCTGCAGGCTCGCCGGATGGACTCCGAGCAGGGTCGCGAAGCTCTCAACGAGGCGGTGCGGCGCGTCGGTTCGATCGCCATCGTCCATGAGACGCTGTCCCAGAATCTGGACGAGCGGGTCGAGTTCGACGAGATCGCCGACCGGGTCATCGCGATGGTCGCCGAGATCTCCCCGGGCCGGGTCACCTGCCGGCGTACGGGACGCTTCGGCATCCTCGATGCGGAAGTGGCCACTCCGCTCGCCATGGTGCTCACCGAGGTGCTGCAGAACGCCCTGGAACACGCATTCACCGTCGGCCAGACCGGCACGGTCGAGGTCTCGGCGGTGCGCGGCGGCTCACCGGCCGGGGCGCGATTGCTGATCACCGTCCAGGACGACGGGTGCGGGCTGCCCGAGGGGTTCGACCCCCAGCGGGCCGGCAACCTGGGGCTGCAGATCGTACGGACGCTGGTGGAGGGCGAGTTGAGCGGATCGTTCGGCATGGTCCCGGCCCCCGAACACGGCACCCAGGTGGTCCTCGACATCCCGGTCCGCCCGGAGAAGTGATCGGCCACCGCCGGGGCGCATCCGCCGGACGGCATGAACGGGAACGCACAAAGCAGTGGGCCCGGACCGTTGATCACGGTCCGGGCCCACTGCTTCATGCATGCGCTTTTGGGGTGCTGCGCGCTGCGACTCGGGGGGCGGGTTCGTGCGTACGCTCTGTACGCGCCGCCTGACTGAGGCTCGTAGCGGTGGCGTCGAATCAGGCGCTGGCGTTACGCGCCCGGTTGCGAGCGGCACGGCGCTTCATTGCGCGGCGCTCGTCCTCGCTGAGGCCACCCCAGACGCCGGAGTCCTGGCCGGACTCGAGCGCCCACTGCAGGCACTGCTCCATGACGGGGCAGCGACGGCAGACGGCCTTGGCTTCCTCGATCTGCAGCAGCGCAGGACCGGTGTTGCCGATGGGGAAGAACAGCTCGGGGTCTTCCTCACGACAAACGGCGTTGTGACGCCAGTCCATGGCTGCTACCTCTCCTTGGTATTACATACACGTTGCTTGTGAATGTGAACGCTTTCACGAATCCCTCCACAGCTGATGGGCCGACGCCCAGATGAACTGGTTGTGGTCCTGTGCAAGTGAGGAGGGGTTCTGGCTCTCAGTGGAGGCCGTTGTTGTGGGCCGTCCCGATCGCCATGTAGAGATTCGCAAACCTCGGCGGCGGATACAACCCCTTCTGGAAACTTTTTTTTGATTCCTCGGTGTCGGCTAGGTCACAGCCGTACTTCCATGGGGTGGAGGCCAGTCCAAACGTTCGAGTTAAAGGACTTTAGCCCCTTCCGCTCACACAATCACACGCAGTGCACGGCGTACGCCTGTGAACGTCACACTCGTGCGCAGGCCCAGGTGGTCACCGTCCATCTGGAAGGGCAGCGGCGCCTTTGAATGCAAGGTGAAGTCTGTGAGGTCATGCAGTGAAACCGCGTGCTTGCCGTGCGGGCCCTTCTCGGGGCTCGAGGTGAGCAGCTGGGTGCCGTACCGGGCGACCGCCGGAGTGGAGAGACGCTTCAGCCCGAGGACATCCAGGGCGGTGTCGAACGATGCCTTCGGGGATGCGTACATCGGGCGATTCCCCAGGTAGGTCCAGGGGGCGGTGTTCGAAATTATGGAGAGCGCGAGCCCGGTGACCGGGGCCTGGCCGGGGACGTCCAGCGTGATCACCCCGTGCCGCCGGTGCGGCTCCTCCAGGAACTGCCGGACCACCTGGCGCACGTACAGCGCATGTGTGGACCGCTTCCCGCGTTCGCGTTTCTGTTCGACGCGCCCGACCACGCCCGCGTCGAACCCGAGACCGGCACAGAATGTGAACCAGCGTTCGGGGACGGACTCGTCCTCGGTGCCCGGCGTGCCGGCCGCGAGTCCCAGGCCGACCGTGCGTTCGGTCCGGTGGGCGAGCGCGTCCAGGATGGCGCCGGTCGCCTCCACCGCGTCGTTCGGCAGACCGAGGGCGCGCGCGAAGACATTGGTGGAACCGCCGGGGACCACGGCCAGCCTCGGCTGGTTGTCGAGGTCGGGGCCGCGGTGCAGCAGACCGTTCACGACCTCGTTGACCGTGCCGTCGCCGCCGAGGGCGACGACGAGATCGATGTCGTCCGAGTCCGCGGCCCGTCGTCCCAGGTCCCGGGCGTGCCCCCGGTACTCCGTGGTCACCGCCTCCAGCTTCATCTCGCTGGCGAGCGCGTGGATGAGCACGTCACGGGTACGCGCACTGGTGGTGGTAGCAGCAGGATTGACCACGAGGAGTGCGCGCATGACCGTCAGACTACCTACCGTGCAGTACCGGCCTGAAGCCCTGCCCCCTGCCCTTCACGTTCGGTGACGGCCCGGCTGCGAGGGGTTCGGACGGGGCGCCCCGGTCAGGACCCCGGCCTCGCTTTCACCGGGCCGGGATGTCAACCTGCAAGGGTGAGTACTCAGCAGAACTCGGCGCCTTCGTCGCCCATGGCCGAGCCGACGAAGCCGGCCAGGATCGCCCTCGTGGCCGGACTCAACGCCCTCGAAGGCGCGGCGCTCGCCCTCGGCGGGATCTACATGCTGGTCATGGGCTTGCTCGGTCGGCCCGACAGCCCGCAGCAGGCGGAGATGGGCGGGGTCACTCTGATCGCACTGGGTCTGATCCCGCTGATCGCGTCACGCGGACTGATGCGGCGGCGCAGCTGGAGCCGCGGCCCGGCGCTCATCACACAGATCATCGCGCTGCCGGTGGCCTGGACGCTGCTGCGGTCGCACGGCGCGCTGATCCCGGCCGGGATCGTCCTTGCCGCGGTCTCGCTGACGGCGCTCTTCCAGCTGGCCAGGCCGACGACCAGGGAAGCGCTCGGCATCCGGGGGCCGGGCGCGACGCCGGAGGCGTGACCAGGCGGGCCGGCGCGTCCGTACCTGGGCGCGGAAGCGCACGGTACGGCCGCCGAACCGCCCGCGGCCCGTCCGGCTACTCCTCGACGAGCAGCCGCTCGCGCAGCTGCGCCAGTGTGCGCGCCAGCAGACGCGAGACATGCATCTGCGAGATGCCGACCTCCTGTGCGATCTGCGACTGGGTCATGTTGCCGAAGAACCGGAGCAGCAGGATGCGCTTCTCCCGCGGTGGCAGGTCCTCCAGCAGCGGCTTCAGCGACTCCCGGTACTCGACGCCCTCCAGCGCCTCGTCCTCCGAGCCCAGTGTGTCCGCCACCGCGGGGGACTCGTCGTCCGTGTCCGGCACGTCCAGCGACAGCGTGCTGTACGCATTGGCCGATTCCAGGCCCTCCAGGACCTCTTCCTCGGAGATCCCCAGCCGCTCCGCCAGCTCATGCACCGTGGGCGACCGGCCGTGCTGCTGGGAGAGCTCGGCGGTGGCCGTGGTGAGCGAGAGGCGCAGCTCCTGCAGCCGACGCGGCACCCGGACCGCCCAGCCCTTGTCGCGGAAGTGGCGCTTGATCTCGCCGACGACGGTCGGCGTGGCGTACGTCGAGAACTCGACGCCGCGGTCCGGGTCGAACCGGTCCACCGACTTGATCAGGCCGATCGTGGCGACCTGGGTCAGATCGTCGAGCGGCTCGCCGCGGTTGCGGAACCGGCGGGCCAGATGCTCCACGAGCGGCAGATGCATCCGCACCAACCGGTTGCGCAGCTCGGCCTTCTCCGGCGAGCCGTCGGGGAGTTCCCGCAGCTCGTAGAAGAGCGCCCGCGCCCCGCTTCGGTCATGTGGATCGTGGTGCCCGTGCTCGCTCATCTGGCCTGCCCGCTCCGCCTGCGACTGCTCCACCGCGACCGTACGGACCACCGGCCCGTCCGCCCCGTCCACCGGATGGGGCAGGGCCTGCTGCTCCGGGATGCCTGCTGGTCGCACCACCCCTGGTCGGATCGTCTCGTCCCGCACAGGACCGTCCCCGTTCCCGTTGCTCACGCCGGCCCGGGTCCCGCGCCGCGCTGTTTGTACAGGCTGATGCTGACCGTACGGTCGTCGGCGACCGTGGAGTCGACCTTGCCGGCCAGTGCGGAGAGCACCGTCCAGGCGAAGGTGTCGCGCTCCGGGGCCCGGCCGTCCGTCGTCGGGGCGGCCACCGTCACCTCAAGGGAATCGTCGACGAGCCGGAACACGCAACTGAGGACGGAGCCCGGCACGGCCTGCTGAAGCAGGATCGCGCAGGCCTCGTCGACCGCGATGCGAAGATCCTCGATCTCGTCGAGAGTGAAGTCCAAGCGCGCTGCGAGACCGGCCGTGGCCGTACGCAGCACCGACAGGTAGGCACCCGCAGCGGGCAGTCGGACTTCCACGAAGTCCTGATTCCCGGGCTCGCCTGCGATCTGGGACACCCTCACCTCCAAGGTGGCACAAACTCATTCGAGGTTCCGGGAGGGTGCCCCGGAGCCATGCGGTACGTCTTCGGTTCTAGGTCCGGCGACGCTATCGCGATCCATGATGCCGTGTCGTCGGACCCCATCCCAGGACTGTCACTCATGGTAAACCCATGAGCACACACAGTGGCTAGGGGTCTGCGGCGGGCAATAACGAAGAACCGGCGCCGGTTTGACGTACCCAGACGTCAGACGATCGAACCGTCCTCGAAGCACCAGCGCCAGCTCTCGCCCACTTCGAAGCTCCGCATGACCGGATGGCCGGTCTCCTTGAAGTGTCCCGTCGCGTGCTGCAGGGGCGACGAGTCGCAGCAGCCGACATGGCCGCAGACCAGGCAGAGCCGCAGTTGTACGGGGTGGGTGCCCGCGGCACGACATTCGGGGCATGTGGCGCTGAGCGGGGCGGGCTCGGGGCGGGGCAGTTCGAGAACGTGCGGGCACTCACTCATGATTGTCAGGTTACGACGGATGTGAGGACCGTGAGATGGACGCATTGCCGCTGGTGGCACTGGTCGCGGCCAGTGCCGCGATCGCGGGCGCGGCGAGGCGCACCCCGGTACCGGCCCCGCTGCTGCTGGTCACCGCGGGGCTGCTCGCCTCCTACCTGCCCGGGGTGCCGACCTACACCCTGGACGCGCACATCGTGCTGCCCCTGCTGCTGCCGCCGTTGCTCTACACGGCCGCGGTCGACAGCTCGTACCTCGATCTTCGGGCCAATGTCCGGCCGATCGCCCTGCTCTCGGTCGGCTACGTCCTCTTCGCCACCTTCGCCGTCGGCTGGCTGGCCTACTGGCTGGTGCCCGGCCTGCCGCTGACGGCCGCGCTGGTGCTGGGCGCCGTCATCGCGCCGCCGGACGCCGTCACGGCGGCCGCCATCGCCCGCCGGGTCGGGCTGCCCAGCCGGGTCACGACGATCCTGCAGGGCGAGTCCCTGGTGAACGACGCGACGGCGATCACCGCCTACAAGGTGGTGCTGGCCGCCGCTGTCGGCGAGGGCGTCAGCTGGGGCGCAGGGATCGGCGAGTTCCTCCTCGCGGCGGTCGGCGGTGTCGGAGTCGGTCTGGTGCTGATGGTGCCGCTGCACTGGCTCCGCACGCACCTCAAGGAAGCCCTGCTGCAGAACACCCTGTCGCTGCTGATCCCCTTCGTGGCGTACGCGGCGGCGGAACGCGTGCATGCCTCCGGAGTGCTTGCCGTGGTCGTCGTGGCGCTCTATGTCGGACACCGCTCCTGGCAGGTCAACTTCGCGACCCGGCTCCAGGAGGCGGCCGTGTGGAAGATGGTCGCGTTCATCCTGGAGTCGGCGGTCTTCGCGCTGATCGGACTGCAGCTGCCCTTCGTGCTGAAGGGGCTCGGTACCTATGCCGTCGTGGACGCCCTCTGGTACGCGGTGGCCGTGTTCCTCGCCGTCGTCGTGGTCCGCTTCATCTGGGTCTACCCGGCCACATATCTGCCGCGGTGGCTGTCGAAGCGGATCAGGGAGCGCGAGCCCGGGACCAACTGGACCGCGCCCCTGATCGTCGGCTGGGCCGGGATGCGCGGCGTCGTCTCGCTCGCCATCGCCTTCTCCATCCCGGTGGTGACAACCGCCGGGGACGCCTTCCCGGCCCGCAACCTGGTGCTCTTCCTGACCTTCACGACGGTCATCGGCACGCTGGTCATCCAGGGACTCACCCTGCCGCTCCTGGTGCGGGTCCTGAAGCTCCCGGGGCGCGACCAACAGTCGCAGACCCTCGCCGAGGCGCAGGCGCAGAGCGAGGCGTCCGCCGCTGCCGAGGCGCGCCTGGAGGAACTTCTCCAGGACCCGCGCAACTGTCTGCCCGGACCGCTCGCCGACCGGCTCCGCACCGTCCTGGAGCGCCGCCGCAACGCCGTGTGGGAGAGGCTCGGCGCCTCCAATCCGTTGACCGGGGAGTCGGCGGACGACACCTACCGGCGGCTGGCCGGAGAAATGATCGAGGCCGAGCGCACCGTTTTCGTCCGGCTGCGGGACGAGCGTCGGATCGACGACGAGATGCTGCGGAACCTGCTGCGGCGGCTGGACCTGGAGGAGGCGGCGGCCTACCGGGAGGAGTCCGACGCCCCCCAGGGCTGACCCGTGACGACAGCGGCGACCGTGGTGCCCGGAGCGAACGCACCCTCCTGGGCGAGTGTCGTCAGTCCATGGAGCAATTTGGCGACATAGAGCCGCTCGACGGACAGCCCGTGGCGGTTCTCGAAGTCGTCGGCGAAGGCGTGCAGCTCCGGCGTCGTACGGGCGTAGCCGCCGAAGGCGAAGCGCTCGTCCAGAGACCATGCCCCGGCCGGGCCGCCGAACGCCTCCCGCTGCAGTTCCCGTACCGCGGCCCCCAGGAAGCCGCCGCGCAGCACCGGGATGCCGAGTGCCCGCTGACCGGGTGCGAGGCCCGCGGCGAGACCGGCGAGGGTGCCACCGGTGCCGCACGCCACCGCGACCACGTCGGCCCGGCCGTGCAGCTCCCGCCCCAGCGCTGTGCAGCCCTGTGCGGCCAGGGCGTTGCTGCCGCCCTCGGGGACGACGACGCAGTCCCCGTAGTCGCTCAGCAGCCCCGCCAGGACCGCTGGATCGGCCTTCGCGCGGTACGTCGCACGGTCCACGAAGCGCAGACGCATGCCGTCCGCCGCGCACTGCGCCAGCGACGGGTTGAGCGGGCGGCCGGCCAGCTCGTCGCCGCGCACGACGCCGATGGTCGGGAAGCCGAGCAGCCGGCCGGCGGCGGCGGTGGCGCGCAGATGGTTGGAGTACGCACCGCCGAAGGTCAGCACGGTGCGCCCGGCGGCGGCCGCCAGGTTGGGGGAGAGTTTGCGCCACTTGTTGCCCGGCAGATCGGGGTGGATCAGATCGTCGCGCTTGAGCAGCAGCCGTACGCCGTGCCGGGCGAAGCGCTCGTCCTCGGCCGGTTGCAGGGGCGAGGGGAGCGCCGGCCGCAGGCGGGAGAGGGCGGGCGGGTCACAGGGCATGCGCCCATTGTCGCCCGGTGCTCCGGTGACCTCGGGCGGGGCGTGCGGGCTACTTCAGCCGGTCGCGGATTCCGGGCGCGCACGGAGTCCATCGTGAAGCCCGCGCGGATCGACCTTGCCGGACTGCCACTCCTTGTTCCCGATGGCGGACCGGGAGGTTCCGTCGTGGTGGCGGCAGATCGCGGCGGCGGCCTTCTCGACGGCGTCCAGCTGGACATCGGGCCAGGGGTCCTCGCCGTCGCCGAGGTTCACGCACTTGAAGCCGTGGAAGCGCCTGTTCCCGTCGGTGTCGGCCTCGTTGGCGGACGGCAGGCGCTTCTCGGCGACGACGGCGCGCAGGACGTCGTCGCCGGGAAGCCCGGTGTGGTTGGTGCGGCCGTGGCCGACCAGATGGATCCGGCCGTCCTTGGCGATCACGCCGTGGCAGAGCGAGCCGGGCAGCTCCGGGTGGCCGTCACGGCCGATGCGGACGGTGGCCTCGGTGCCCCTGGTGGCGGTGTGATGGATCATCACGCCGTTGACGGGTCCCCAGGGGCCCTTGTGGTTGCGGTTGTGCGTACGCCAGTCGCCGACCTGGACGACGGTGAGCCCTTCGTTCGCCAGGGCTCCGAGGAAGGTGCTCGCGGACATGGGTGAGGACATGGCCGACTCCTTGACGCGCGTGGGGGAGCGAGTCCTGCAGCGCTTGTACCGGAGTGCCGGGCTCCGGGCCATTCCCGAGCCCTCTGTTCGACCGGCGTGCGAGCCGATCCGGTCAATTCCGCGAGCACCCGGAGCGGCTCAGCCCTCGGCGAGCCACAGGTCGGGGCCGAACACCTCGTAGTGGATGTCGGCCGCCGGGACGCCCTTGGCCAGCAGCTGGGTGCGTACGGCTCGCATGAAGGGCAGCGGACCGCAGAGGTACGCGTGCGTGCCGGGCAGGACCGGGACGCTGCCCAGGTCGACCAGACCGGTGCGGTCGACCGGGTGGCCGGGCTCCGGGTTCTCGTACCAGAAGTGGGCTGCGGCGTCCGGGAGCTTGGCGGTGAACTGTGCGTGGTCGGCGCGCAGGGCGTGGTCGGCGGGGGAGCGGTCGCCGTGCACCACCGTGACCGGGGCCCGGTGGCCGGTCGACGCGAGGTGCTCCAGCATCGACAGCATCGGGGTGCAGCCGATGCCCGCGGAGGCGAGCAGCAGCGGGGCGTCGACGGCGTCGAGGACCAGATCGCCGTACGGCGCGGAGACGCGCAGCCGGTCACCGGCCCGGGTGACGCTGTGCAGATACGCCGAGACCTCGCCGTCGGGCGAACCGCCGCCGTGCACCCGCTTGACGGTGATCGAGTGCAGCTGGGAACCGGGACCACCGGAAAGGCTGTACTGCCGTATCTGCCGGGCCCCGTCGGGCAGTTCCACCTGCACGGAGACGTACTGGCCGGGCCGGAAGGCGGGCGCGGGCGCGTCGTCGGCCGGGCGCAGCTGGAAGGTGGCGACCTCGTCGTTCTCCTCGATCCTCGCGACCACCTCCCACTCGCGCCAGACGTCGCCGGCGACGAGGCCCCGCTGGGCGTAGAGCCGGTCCTCGATGGCGATCAGGGCGTTGGCCATCAGCCAGTAGACCTCGTCCCAGGCGGCCGCGACCTCGGGCGTGACCGCGTCGCCGAGCACCTCGGCGATGGCGGCGAAGAGGTGGGTGTGCACCACCTCGTACTGTGCGGCGGTCACGCCGAGCGAGGCGTGCTTGTGGGCGATCCGGCTGAGCATCACGTCGGGACGGGTGTCCGGGTGCTCGACCAGCTGGGTCGCGAAGGCGGCGATGGACCCCGCGAGGGCCTGGCGCTGGGCGCCGGAGGCCTGGTTGCCGCGGTTGAAGAGGTCGCGCAGCAGCTCGGGGTGGGCGTCGAAGAGCTTCCGGTAGAAGAGATCGGCGATGTCCCCGATAGCTGCGCCGACGGCGGGGAGGGTGGCACGGACAGTGGCGGTCGACGACTCGGAGAGCATCGGTGGACTCCTCAGGATGTTAATTGGTATGTGAGATTCTTATTTTCGGCAGGGGTGAGGCCGGGCTGTGCCGGGCGGGGGATTCAGTCGGCGGGACGGCTGCTGCTGATGCCGATCAGCAGGGGGCCGGTGGGGGAGGTGACGAGTTCGGCGACGGTGATCGGGTCGAGCGAGGCGTAGAAGGCCTCCTCCGCCAGGCGCAGGGCGCCGCGCAGCCGGCAGGCCGAGCGCAGCGGGCATGGGGTGCTGCCCTCGCACTCGACGACATCGCCGGGCCCTTCGAGCTCGCGGACGAGTCCGCCGATCGATGCGGACCGGCCGGCTCCGGTGAGGGTGAGCCCGCCGCCGCGGCCGCGTCGCGCCTCGACCAGGCCGAGGTGCTGGAGCCGGGCGACCACCTTCGCGGTGTGGGTGTACGGCACCTGCATGGTCACCGCCACCTCCCGGGTGGTCGGCGGATCCTCGTTCTCCACGACGGCGAGGCGCATCAGTACACGCAGCGCCACGTCGGTGAATTTCGTCAGCCGCATGACCGCCACGCTAGATAACTTGCATCTGAGATGCAAGTTAACCGAGCTCGTGGACATCGCGGAGCGTCGTGCCCATCCCAAAGGCCGATTAGTCACACCCTTTTGTGTAATGGCGTACCGAGTCCCCATGCTGAAAGGCTTTTCACGCAGGTCAGCCGATGATCGAGAGGACGTCAGATGTCCGTTGGTGAAGAGGTTCAGGACGCGCAGGTACCGCCGCAGCAGAGTCTGGGCACGGCGGCCGCGCGGAACCTCGCGACGACCACCAAGTCCGCTCCGCAGATGCAGGAGATCACCTCGCGGTGGCTGCTGCGCATGCTCCCCTGGGTGCAGGTGCAGGGCGGCACATACCGGGTGAACCGCCGGCTGAGCTACTCGGTCGGGGACGGCCGGGTGACCTTCGTGCAGACCGGTGACCGGGTCACGGTGATCCCCGCGGAACTCGGCGAGCTGCCCGCCCTGCGGGACTTCGGCGACGAGGAGGTGCTCGCCGAGCTGGCCCGCCGGTGCGAACAGCGCGAGATCGCCGCGGGACAGGTGATCGCCGCCTCCGGGGAGTCGGCGGACCGGGTCTTCCTGCTGGCGCACGGCAAGGTCGAGAAGGTCGGCGCCGGCCCGTACGGCGACGAGGCCGTGCTCGGTGTGCACGCCGACGGGGCGTACTTCGGTGACCACTCGCTGATCGAGGGCGACGCCGTCTGGGAGTACACCGCACGTGCCGTCACCGCGTGCACGGTGCTCACGCTGAGGCGGGCGGACGTGCTCAACCTCGCCGAGCGGGCGGACTCGCTGCGCGCGCATCTCACCGGGCTGCTCAACATCCCCCACCAGCGCACCAACAAGTACGGGGAGGCGGAGATCGACCTTTCCGCGGGCCATGTCGGCGAGGCCGTCGTCCCGCACACGTTCGTGGACTACGAATCGGCTCCTCGTGAGTACGAGTTGAGCGTCGCCCAGACTGTGCTGAAGGTCCACAGCCGGGTCGCCGACCTCTACAACCAGCCGATGAACCAGACCGAGCAGCAGCTGCGGCTCACGGTCGAGGCGCTCCGCGAGCGCCAGGAGCACGAGCTGATCAACAACCGCGAGTTCGGACTGCTCAACAACTGCGACTACGGGCAGCGCCTCCAGCCGCACGACGGGGTGCCAAGCCCCGACGACATGGACGAACTGCTCTCGCGCCGCCGGGGATCGAAGCTCTTCCTCGCGCACCCGCGGGCCATCGCCGCCTTCGGCCGCGAGTGCAGCAAGCGCGGACTGGTGCCGGAGAGTGTGGAGATCGGCGGACACCATGTGCCCGCCTGGCGTGGGGTGCCGATCTTCCCGTCCAACAAGATCCCGGTCACCGACGCCCGCACCACGTCGATCATCTGCATGCGAACGGGCGAGGCCGAGCAGGGGGTCGTCGGACTGCAGCAGACCGGCATCCCGGACGAGATCGAGCCGAGCCTCTCGGTCCGGTTCATGGGCATCGACGAGCAGGCGATCATCTCGTATCTGGTGACGGCCTACTACTCGGCGGCCGTCCTGGTGCCGGACGCCCTGGGCGTCCTGGAGAACGTCGAGGTCAGCCGCTGGCGCTGACGGTCAGGGGACCCGTGCCGCCAGGGTCCGGGTCCCCGCCCGTGACGGCCTCGGCCGGGGTCGCGCATGACCGCGATGCCCCGTGGAAACCACCCACTCGCCGAATCCACCCACGCCCCGGCCCGGGTTGCTCCGGACCCGGGCGCTCACCGAATCCACCCACGCTCCCGGGCCGGCGCACCCCGGTCCGGGGGCGCCCCAGGGGAGCCTGTGACCATGATCAGTACGGACGCCGCCACCGAGGGTAACGAGGCCGCGGCGCTCCTGGAACGCACCCGGAATCTTGTGGACCCACAACTGCGGTCCGCAGTCGAATCGTTGCCCGGATCCATCCGACGCGTCGCGATGTACCACTTCGGCTGGGAGCACGCCGACGGCGCCACGGCCACCGGGCAGGCCGGCAAGGCGATCAGGCCCGCGCTCGTCCTCGCCGCGACCAGGGCGGTGGGCGGGGAACCCGAGCGGGCGGTGCGGGCAGCCGTGGCCGTGGAGCTGGTCCACAACTTCAGCCTCCTGCACGACGATGTCATCGACGAGGACCGGACCCGCAGGCACCGGCCCACGGCCTGGACGGTCTTCGGCATCCCGGCCGCCGTCATCGCGGGCGACGCCATGCTCGCCCTTGCCCACCGGCTGCTCGCCGAGGACGCCCGCCCGGCGTCGGCGCGCGCCTCGGCCCGCCTCGCCGGCTGTGTCATCGAGCTGTGTGCGGGCCAGCAGGCGGACTGCTCCTTCGAGGAACGCGACCCCGACGAGGTCTCACTGGACGAGTGCCTCGCCATGGCCACCGCCAAGACCGGCGCACTCCTCGGCTGCGCCTGCGCGCTCGGCGCGCTGTACGCGGGTGTGGAGGAGCGGGCGGTCCGCGCGATGGACGGCTTCGGCCGGGAGGCGGGCCTCGCCTTCCAGCTCATCGACGACCTGATCGGCATCTGGGGGGACCCGTTGCAGACCGGGAAGCCGGTCGGGGCGGATCTCGCGGCCCACAAGAAGTCCCTGCCGGTGGTCGCCGCCCTGACCTCCCACACCCCGGCCGCGGCCGAACTCGCCGGGCTCTACCGGGGTGCCCTGAACACGTCCGGCAAGGTGAGCCGCGCCGCCGCTGCCGTCGACCGGGCCGGCGGCCGGGACTGGGCACAGGCGTGCGCGGCGGACCGGATGGCCCGCGCCGTCCACCATCTGTCCCGGGCGGTGCCCGACCTGACCGCCGCGGGCGACCTGCTGGCCCTGGCGGAGTTCGTCACCCGCCGGACGCACTGACCGGAGAGAGGAGGCGGCGGGCGCCCACCGGGCCTGCACAGCTTCAACTCTAAGATTCCGTACGTAGGTTGAGGTCGCGAGTTCATTGACGAGTGAGGGCGGGAGCCGGGCATGGGCGTACGGATACGGCAGGCGGACACGGCGGACCGGGAGCAGGTCGTGCGGCTCCTGGACGAGTCGTTCCACGACGACCCGGTCAGCAGCTGGGTCTTCCCGGACGTGACGCACCGCCGGGCCGTCCATGGAAAGTTCCTCGGAGTCTTCGTCGATGTCGCGCTCGACGAAGGCCGTATCGATCTGCTGGAGGACGGCACAGCCGTGGCGCTCTGGCTGCCGGTGCCCGCCGGTGCACCCACGGAGGAGGACCCCACCCCTGCGCTGATGCGGGCGACAGCGGACCCCGACAACGAGCGGGCCGAGCTGGTCGGGAAGCTGACGGGTGCGATCCATCCGCACGACCGGGCCCATGAGTATCTGCTCTTGATAGCGGTGTCCCCGGAACGTCAGGGGGAGGGGATCGGAGCAGCCCTGATGGCCGATGTTCTGGAGCGCTGCGACCGCGACGGTGTTCCTGCCTATCTGGAGGCGAGCAGCGCGCGCAGCCGTCGGCTCTACGAACGGCTCGGGTTCACCTTCATGGGCACGACCGTGGATCTTCCGGACGGCCCGGCGATGTGGCCCATGTGGCGCGAACCGCAGGCGGGCTGAGTCCGACCGGCACGCAAGTGGAGGGCGGCAGGGGAACGCCGACGGGCACGGGCTACAGTCCGTGCCCATGACAGACGAGTCATGGGCAGGCTGGTACCGGGACCGCCAGGGTTCCGACGCCATCCTCCTCACCACCGACGGACAGCTACTCCGCATCCGGATCCGGGGCGTCGATTTCGAGGGCGAGAGCTTCGACGACCTCGGTCCGGTCTCGGGCATGCCGCCGGAGAGCGGCATGTTCGCCCTGGCGGACGGCGCGCTCACCGACTGCGTGCTGGAGTGGGACCTGCCCCTGCCGGTGATCTCGGACGGCGCGGTCCATCAGGCCACTCTCAGTTGTCTGCTGTCGCTGCGTCGCCCGGACGCCGATCTCCATCTGGAGCTGCACTTCGGCGGCGCCGTCTACGGTTCGCGCCGGGCCGAGTGCGACTTCGCCACCGCGCTCGCCACGATCCAGCGCATCCTGCCACCCGGGGTCCGTCTGCAGACCTGCATCGCCTGCGCGTTCTCGGACTACTTCCCGGCGCCCGGCCGGGGACTGTCCGGTGGCCTCGCCTGCTTCCGGGGCGCGAAGGACGCCTACCGGGGGGCGGCGGGCGAGGACGACGTCATCGGTCTGTGGGACCGGCGGACCGGATTCGTCCAGGAGATCTGGAGCTGCCGTGAGTTCGAGGCCCGCCCGGCGGAGGGCGCGGGCACCGGACACCGCGGGGCGTTCCCCCTCGAACACGCCTGACCACTGCCTCGACCGACGACGCGCTCGGCCCCGCACCGGTTGAACCTTCCCGGTGCGGGGCCGAGCGCTTTACTGCCGCCTCATTGTTCTACTAACATGCGAACAAGGAGGTTTTAATGAACCGTAAGAATGTCGGCCGCGCGAGTCTTGTCGCCCTGCCGTTCCTGCTCGCGCTCGTCGTCGACCTGGTCCTGCTGGCCGCGTTCCGGGACCGGCTGCCCGGACAGCTGGCCAGTCACTTCGAGGCCGGCGGGCAGGCGAACGGCCATGCGGGCCGGACGTCGTACGCCCTCGTCGACGTCGTCCTGCTCGTGGTGACCGGTGCCGTGTGGGCCGCCATGGTGGTGAAGGGCAACTTCTCCGGCCGGGCCTACCGCCTGCTGGTCGCCGGCGGATACGCCTTCGCCGGATTCTTCGGCTATCTGATGACCGCCGTGCTGGTCGTGAACCTGGACGCCGGCGAAGGCGCGCCGGACGTGTCGTTCCCGATGTGGCAGCCGGCCGCCGCCCTCGGTGTCGCCGCGCTCGCCGGCGGCCTCGGATTCGTGCTGGCCGCTCTCGGCCCCGTACCGCAGCAGCCGGGCCGCTCCGCGGAGGCCGTGGACGGAGAGCGCATCGTGCTCGCCGACGGGGAGGTCGCCGCATGGGCGCACAGCGCCGACAGTTGGTGGCTGCCGCTTGTCGCACTCGGACTCCTCGTCCTCGGAGTCGTCCTGTTCTTCGTCGGCAGCTGGTCCGCAGCTGTTCCGCTGCTGATCGTCGGCGTGCTGCCGGCGAGCTTCGCCCGGCCGTACGTGAGCGTGGACCGGCGGGGCATCACCGTCTCCGGGATGCTGCCCTGGCCCCGCATCCGGGTGCCGCTCGACCGGATCGAGTCGGCGACCAGCAGGGACATCAACGCCCTCGCGGAGTACGGCGGCTGGGGCTACCGCATCAGGCCCGGACGGACCGGGGTCGTGATCCGCTCCGGCGAGGGGATCGTGGCGAGGCTCGCGGATGGGCGGGACTTCGCGGTGACCGTCGACGACTCCGCGACCGGTGCCGCGCTCCTCAACACCCTGATCGACCGGCACAGGGCGGGGCACTGACCATGCTCTTCCGGGTCGATCCCACCTCCACCGTGCCACTCGGCGACCAGATCGCGGCCTGCGTCCGCCGGGCCGTCGCGGACGGTGCGGTGGTCCCGGGCGAGCGGCTTCCCGCCGCCCGGGTCCTTGCCGAGTCCCTCGGCGTCAACGTCCATACGGTGCTCCGCGGCTACCAGCAGCTCCGCGAGGAAGGGCTGATCGAACTGCGCCGGGGCCGGGGCGCGGTCGTCACCGGTGGCGCCTCGCCGCACCGCGCCCGGCTGATGGAGCACGTACGCGACGTGGTCGCGGACGCACGCGGGCTGGGAATGACGGAGGACGAACTGCTGGCCCTGATCCGTGCCGAACTCGACCACACATGAAGGCCGTTGAAGGGGCTGGGGTCAGCGTAGGCCGTCCCATCCCCAGCGCGGTGTCGGCCCGGGGTCGCCGAGGTCCTCACCGGCCGGGGACGCCGAGACATCGCGTGCGATCTTCGTACCCCGGTCGAAGTACTCCACGACGCGGCGGCGCAGCAGTTCGTCGTCCGGCAGCTCCCTGTCGACCGCCGCCGTCATCAGCTCCATCCAGCGCAGCCGCCGCGGCTCGGTGATCGACAGTCCGAGATGGGTGCGCAAGTGCCTGTGCCTGCCGAGCCTCGCGGTGGAGTCGGCGGGACCGTCGAAGATCTCGGCCAGCCACACGGCCCCGGCCCCGAAGCCGGACCCCGCCACGCCGGGCAGCTTCCTGCCCAACGGGGCCGCCGCCAAGACCGGGCTGCACCCGGCCGGTTCACTGGCCACGCCGATGGCCCGGAGGATGCGCCGGCGCGGTTAGTTTGGCCCCATGGCCGAACTCCTGCTGCACCTCACCGAAGGCCCTCTGTGGGAGGCGGCCCGCGGGATCGGGACGTACGAGACGTCCACCCGCGGCCGCACCCTGCACGAAGAGGGCTTCATCCATTGCTCGTTGCCCCACCAGCTTCCCGGCGTGGCCGAGACGCTGTACGGCGCCGAGACCCCGGCCGACCTGGTGGTGCTCGTCATCGACCCCGCGCGGCTCTCCGTGCCCGTGCGGTACGAGGCGCTTGTGCCCGGCGGCGAAGAGTTTCCGCACATCTACGGCCCCGTCCCGGTGGACGCCGTCGTGGAGGTACGTTCCTGGCCGCGCAAGGAAGGCAGCCCCGCATGAACACCACACCGCCCACCGATGCCCCGATCATCGCGGTCACCGGAGCGAGCGGCGCAGTCGGCGGCCGCGTCGCCCAGCGGCTCGTGCGCGCCGGCGTCCCCGTGCGGCTGCTGGGCCGTGACCCGTCCCGGCTGCCGGACCTGCCCGGCGCGGTCGCCGCTCCACCCGCCTCCTACGGTGACGGGGTGGCCATGCGCCGGGCGCTCGCCGGGGCGCACACCTTGTTCCTCGTCTCCGCGCACGAGAGCCCCGACCGGGTACGCGAACACACCACCGCCGTGGACGCGGCGGTCGCCGCCGGTGTCGAACGCGTCGTGTACGTGTCCTTCCTCGGCGCCGCACCTGACGCCACGTTCACCTTCGCCCGCGACCACTGGCACACCGAAGCGCACATCCGGGTCTCCGAGGTGCGCTCCACCTTCCTCCGCGACAGCTGGTACCTCGCCGGGATCCCGGCGATGACCGGGTCCGACGGGGTGCTGCGCGGCCCGGGCGGCGACGGCCGGGCCGCCGCGGTGGCGCACGAGGACATCGCGGACGCGGCGACGGCCGTCCTGCTGGCCGGCACCGAGAGCGCGGACACCCGCCACGACGGGGTGACGTACGACCTCACCGGACCGGAGGCATTCACCCTCGCCGAAGCAGCCGAGGAACTGAGCCGAGCCACCGGACGGACCATCACCTACCACCCGGAGACCCGGGAGGAGGCATACGCGTCACGGGCGCAGTACGGCGCGGCGGACTGGGAGGTGGCCGGCTGGGTGACGTCCTACGAGGCGATCGCGACCGGCGAGATGGCCACCGTCTCGGACGCCGTACCGCGTCTGACCGGCCGTCCGGCGCAGAACCTGGCCACGTACCTCCGGGAGCATCCGGACAGCTACCGGCACCTGCTCAGGACCGGCTGAACTTCCGGCAGTCCGGCCGGGACGCCGGCCGGACCGGACCGGACCGATCCGATGGGACGGAACGACGGCACATGCGCACAGAAACCGCCTGGGGCCCGTGGGAACCCGCCCCGCTCGCTGAAGTCGCCCGCCGCTTCTCCGCGCTGCACACCCCCTGGTGGATCGCGGGCGGATACGCGGTCGAACTGGCCGTCGGGCACGCCTTCCGGGACCATGCCGACATCGACGTCCTGCTGCTCCGCCGCGACCAGCTGACCGCCCAGCAGGTGCTCGCCGGCTGGGAGTGGTGGGCCGCCGACCCGCCCGGCACCCTGCGCCCGTGGCTGCCCGGCGAGACGCTGCCGCCCCACGTCCACGACATCTGGTGCCGTCCCGGCCCCGGTGAGCCCTGGCGCGTCCAGCTCATGTTCGACGAGGCGGACGACAACGGCCATTGGGTCTTCCGCCGCGACCCCCGCATCCGCCTTCCGCTCGACCGGCTGGGCCGGGTCTCGGGGGACGGCATCCCGTACCTGGTCCTGCAGGTGCAGCTGCTGTACAAGGCGAAGTCCCGGCGTCCCAAGGACGACCAGGACTTCGCGACGGCTCTGCCGGTCCTGAGCGCCGACCAACGCGCCTGGCTGACCGAGACCATCACCCTGGCGCACGGCGCCGACCACCCGTGGGCGGTGAGGCTGCGCAGTCAGTGGTGAGGAACCGCGGTGCAGCCCCCGCCCGGCGCGTACCGCGTCACCTCACGTACTCGCCCGCCCGCGCGGCGGCCGCCGCGGACCCGGCGGCGAGGTCGGCGGCTGCCGCGTCGAGGGGATCGCCCGTGACCAGCAACCGGTAGTAGAGCGGGGCCGAGACCGCGCGGATCACCTCGTCGGGGTCCGTGCCCGCGGGCAGCTCGCCGCGTTCCAGGGCCGCGGTGACGCAGCCCGCCCACTCCTTGATGCGGATCGCGTAGAAGCGGTGCAGGGACTCGGCCGTGCGCGGGTCGCAGGTCGCCGCGGCGATCACCGACCTGAAGAGCGGGCCCTGGCGCGGGTCGGTGAGGGTCTTCACCACGAGCTGCGCATTGGCCCTGAGGTCCTCGAGCAGTGAACCCGTGTCCGTGCGGGGAGAGGACTGCTCGGCCATGTCGTCGAGCAGATCGGCGATGAGACCGGTGGGGGTGGACCAGCGACGGTAGACGGTGGTCTTGCCGACCTCCGCACGGCGGGCGACATCGGCGAGGTCGAGGCCGTCGAAGCCGTGCTCGGCCAGGGCGTCGCCCGCCGCCCGCAGGACGGATTCCCGGACCCGGGCGGTGCGCCCACCGGGCCGGACGGTGCCGGGCTCCACACCCTCGGAAGTCATAACGGGTCTCCAGTTCCATTAGATGGGCTTCCCCTGCTACGGTGACTCCACCTTAACGGAACCATGGAACCGTTAAAACTCCTGCCTGAGGAAGACACCCATGTCCGCACCCAGCACAACCCCGTCATCGACGGCTGAAGCAGACGCCACCATCACCGCCTCCGCACAGCCCGGGATCCGCATGACCCGGCGGCAGAAGCTCGTCCTCACCCTTCTTCTCGGCGCACAGTTCATGATCGCCGTGGATTTCTCGATCCTGAACGTCGCACTGCCGGTCGTCGGCAAGGGGCTCGGCTTCTCCCTCGCCAACCTCCAGTGGATCGCGACCGCCTTCGCGCTCGCCGCCGCCGGCTTCACCCTCCTCCTCGGGCGTGTCGCCGACATCGTCGGGCGCAAGCGGATGTTCCTCGGCGGGATGGCCGTCCTCGGCGCCTCCTCCCTCCTCGGCGGACTCGCCACCTCGCCCGAAGTCCTGCTCTCCGCGCGTGTGCTGCAGGGTCTGGCCACCGCGGCCGTCACCCCGGCCGGGCTCGCCCTGCTGACGACGGCCTTCAAGGAGGGGCCGCTGCGGGAACGCGCCCTCGGTCTCAACGGCGCCCTGATGTCGGCCGGGTTCACCGCAGGGGCCATCCTCGGCGGACTCCTCACCGACCTGCTCTCCTGGCGCTGGGCATTCTTCATCAACGCACCCGTCGCCCTGCTCGTCCTCGTTCTCGCCCCGTCCGTCATCACCGACTCGCGCCCCACCGAGCGGCCCAGGCTCGACATCCCCGGCGCCGTGACCGTCACCGGCGGACTCCTCGCCCTCGTCCACGGACTCACCCAGGCCGGTGAGACCGGCTGGACCGCCCCCACCACCCTGGCGGCGCTCCTCGCGGGCGTCGCCCTTCTCGTCACCTTCTGGTTCGTCGAGAAGCGGGCCGCGACCCCCCTGGTGCCCGTACGGATCCTGAAGCGACGCAGCGTCATCTGGGGCAACGCCGCAGGGCTGATCGCCTTCGTCACCGAGACCTCCCTCGTCTTCCTCCTCACCCTCTACCTGCAAGAAGTCCTCGGCTACTCGCCCCTCGCCACCGGACTCGCCTTCGGGGTCCTGGGCCTGGGCACGGTCATCGGCGGCACCCTCGGCGGCCGCGCCGCAGGCCGATACGGGACCCGGGCCACCATCGTCACCGGCGGTATCGTCCAGGCCGCCGCCACGCTCGCCCTGGTCGCCCTCGGCACATCCGGCGCCTGGATCTGGCTGCTCCTCGCCGCCACCTTCATCGGCGGCATCGGCAACATGCTGATGATCGTCGGCTTCATGGTCACCGCCACCTCCGGTCTCCCCGACACCGAACAGGGCCTGGCCACCGGCCTCGCCACGATGACCCAGCAGGTCGGCATCACCATGGGCATCCCGGTCATGAGCGCCATCGCCGCCGCCCGGATGACCTCGCTCGGCGACACCGGCCCCACCGGCGTCCTGTCCGGAGTCACGGTCGCGATCCTGGTCAACTCCGCACTGGTTCTGACGGGTTCGCTGCTGGCCGGCATGTTCCTGGGAACCCGGGGGCGCGGGGGAGGCGCCGGCCGGTGACCGCCGGGCGGTCCCGCCGAACCGAGGAGCTGCCGGGCCGTCACCCGGCAGCTCCCTGTCCTTCCACAGCGCTGCGGAGGCCGAGGAAATCGGCTCGCGAGGGGCTTCCCGGCCGCTCGTCGATGCCCTGGCATCCAGCGGGAACCGCATCGTGGACCCGAAGATCCGCAACGCGATGAAGACGGACGGCTCGGAGATTCCGGCCGACGTCATCCCCGAGCTGTTCGAACCGTTCAGCGACACCGTGGGCGCTGCCCGCCTCGTGGGGGACTCACTGGAGGACTGTGATCCACAACAAGTTCCGTAAGAATCCGAGCGGGGGTGCCCTCACTGGCGCCCGGTCGTTCGCTTGGCAGGGATAGGGAAGATGTCCGAAGTTGAAGTAACGTCCGCAGGGCTGGCCGAGGTCAGTCCAGCGGGGCGGGCGGTCATCGCTTCGCTCGCTCTGCACAGGGTCTCGCTGTTCCCGATGGAGGGCGGATTCTCCGAGCTTTTTCCCGGTTCGGAGGCATTCTTCCAGCGGGTTGTGGCCGTCTCCAAGGCTCTGGCCTCGGGAGAGCCGGCCACGGACGAACTCGCGGAAGTTCTGGAGGTGTACAACGAGCTCGTCCAGCCCGATGGCGAGCACATCGAGGAACCGGACGGCCCGGGTGCCTGGGGAATGGACGTCCTGGACATCGCAGGTTTCGTCCTCGAAGCGTGGGACGATCCGGATTCCAGCGCCGAAACGGTCGCGGACGCCCTGGATGCGATGCACTCCTTCGCGGACGCCCTGGAGGAGATGATCCCCGTGGTGAGGGACGGCGACGATCCGGCGGACCTCCGCGAACTGGAGATCCAGCGCCAGGTCGACGATGTCGCCGATGTCCGTGCGGTCACTGCCCGGGGCGGCATCGACGCAGCGGCCGTCGACCGCCTCTACACGGCATCGCTGCCGCTCGCGTATGCCTATCGGGAGCGGATCGGCCTGCTTCCGTAGCGTGAGCGGTGAACTGAGGTGGGCCGTGGCGTCATTACGCTCCGGGATGTCCACACAGGACGAGTGGCGCATGACCACTCACTGCCCGCCGGGGCCTGGCCCGAGGGAAAGCCGGAAGACCGGAAAGTCCCGGCGTACGGTCCCCGTCGTCGAGGTCGTCATCGACGCGCTCCTCGCGCATCTCGCCGCACGGCCCTCCAAGGAGTGGCTGTTCACGATGGAGGAGGGCGAGCCCCTCAACTACCGCCGTTGGAAGACCGGATGGAACTGTGTCCGCAAGGTGCTCCAGGCGGCGGAGAACAGGGCGGCCGGGCGCGAGGGCCGCAAGCCCGTCGGGCTGCCGCAGTGACCCACGATCCGCGGCACTTCTACGCCTCCGCGCTCATCGCCGGCGGCGCGAGCGTCAAACAGGTCCAGCTCGTCCTCGGCCACGCGTCCGCCGTCATCACGCTGCGGCGGATCTACGCGCACCTGTGGCCGGGCGAAGAAGACCGCACCCGGTCCGTCATGGACGCCGTGCTCGGCGGCCTGTGGACCGGGTGCGGACAAGATGACCAGGCGACCAAGGAATCGCAGGTCAAACGGCATGATCCAAGATCAGGCCTTCTTGGTCTCCCAGAAGATCTTGTCGATCTCGGCGATGTAGTCCAGCGCCTTCTGGCCCGTCGCCGGGTCCGTGGAGGCCTTCGCGGCCGACAGCGCCTTGAGGGCGTCGTTGACCAGCTGGTGCAGCTCCGGGTACTTCTCGAAGTGCGGGGGCTTGAAGTAGTCGCTCCACAGCACCGAGATGTGGTGCTTCGCGAGCTCGGCGCGCTGCTCCTTGATGACCACCGCGCGGGCCCGGAAGTGCGGGTCCTCGTTGGCCTGGTACTTCTCCTGGACGGCCTTGACGGACTCCGCCTCGATGCGGGCCTGGGCCGGGTCGTACACGCCGCAGGGCAGGTCGCAGTGGGCGCTGACCTTCACCTTGGGGGCAAACAGGCGGGAAAGCATTGAGCTGTCCTTCCTCGTGATCGTCTTCTCAGGTGGGACATTACTCCGTGAGAGACGTCTTTTCGTGGGTGCCCCCATGGGCTTAGGCCAAAAGTCCGGGGTGAGTATGGGGCCAGTGGGCGAATGTACGGAACGGTGTACGGAACGGACCGGGGAGGTGCCGGATTTGCCGGAGGTACCGGAGTTGGCGCAGGAGCCCGTGCGGGGCATGGCGGGGCGGGTGCGGTTCCAGGTGGTGGAGGTGACGGGGCCGTCGATGGTGCCCACGCTCCATCACGGGGACTGGCTGCTCGTGCAGTACGGGGCGCCGGTGCGCCCCGGTGACGTGATCGTTCTGCGCCATCCCTTCCAGCAGGACCTGTTGGTCGTCAAGCGCGCCACCGAGCGCCGGGCGGGCGGCTGGTGGGTGCTGGCCGACAACACGTTCGCGGGCGGGGACAGCACGGACTACGGAACGGTCCCCGAAGAGCTGGTGCTGGCCCGGGTCCGGGCCCGCTTCCGGCCGCTGAGGAAGGATCAGCGTTCGGCCCGCGCGGTGCTGGGCTGGGCGGTCTCCGCACTGCGGCCGGTGTCGGCGGCGCGCTCCGTCTCCAGGCGCTTGCGGGCCCGGTAGGCGGCCACATTGGCGCGGGTGGCGCAGCGGTCCGAGCAGTAGCGGCGGGACCGGTTGGTCGAGGTGTCCAGGTACGCGTTGCGGCAGGGCGCGGCCTCACACAGCCCGAGCCGGTCCACCCCGTACGACGTGAGGTGGAAGGCGAGACCCATCGCCGCGATGGCGGCGTAGCCGGCCGTCGCGTTCGAGGGATGGTCGGCCAGGTGCATGTGCCAGTCCGGTTTTCCGTCCGCGTCACGGGTGTCGTGGCCGGAGATCTGCGGGCTGACCGGGAACTCCAGCAGCAGCGAGTTCAACAGGTCGACGGCGAGCGTCTCGTCGCCGGTGTCGGCCGCCTCGAAAACGGCGCGCAGCCGTGCCCGTACCGACCGGAAGCGGGTCACGTCCGCGTCGGTGGCGCGCCTTGCCGCCTGTCTGTTGGCGCCGAACAGATCGCGGACCGCCTCTACGGAGGTGAGGACGTCCTTGTTGCGGGCCGGCTCCTCCGTGTTGACCAGGCGCACCGCATAGTCCGAGTAATAGGCCAGTTCCACTTGTAGTCCTTATCGTATTGATGCCGTAATGGCCGTGACCCTATCGAGGGTATTACCTAGCGAGAGGTTTCTGTACTCGAAAGGGCGACTGTCCCGACTTGCACCCCTGGCGGGACACTGGGAAAGGCATCGTTGCCGAGTGTTGTCATCGCTTGATTTGTTAGGGGGGCGTAAGGCGTGCGGCCAGCGGAGAAGGTCATCCTCTATGCCAGGGTGAGTCACATCAAACAGGGGCCGTCCGCCATGGTGCTGGACACTCGCTCCACTGATCAGCAGCTCAAGTCCCTGAGAACAGTGTCCAACACCCAACGGTGGTTCGTCATAGCCGAGTTGAAGGATGCCGGCTGCTCAGCCAGCCGGTTCGCAGTCAAGGACCGTCAAGAGTTCATGATGCTCAAGCGCCTCGTCATAGAGGGGCAGGCGACTTTGATCGCCGCCTGGGAGGTGAGCCGATTCGAGCGAGTCACGAGTGACTGGCTCGAACTCATCGACGCCTGCGCCGAGGTCGGCGTGCGCCTCTGGTATTCCGGCAGGATCATCGATCCCCGCGACTCCGACGACCGCTGGACGGCCACTGTCGACGGGGTTGGGGCGGAGATGGAGGCCGGGCTCGTCTCCGACCGGGCGCAGCGGGGTATCAGCGGTGCGGCGGAAGAGGGCCGCCCCCATGGCCGACCGCCGTACGGGCTCAAGAAGGGGGCTCCGGACGGAGGTAACCGGCCTACCTGGATCATTGACGACACGGCTGTGACCGACGCAGGCGATACCCCTGTGATGATTGTCCGCGAGGTAATCACCCGCATGTCTCTGGGCGAGTCCATCAAGCGAATCAAGGACGACCTGGATGGGCGGAAGGTGCCTACGCCCGGCGGCCGGCAGAAGGCCACCGGCGAGTGGAGCAGGCAAACCATCCGTGACATGGCTTTCAACGTCGGGTACATCGGACGTGTCGAGCGGAAGATCAGCTACGAGCTTCCGCGCGGAGAAACACAGACAGTCACGGCGAGGGCTCGTTGGCCCCGTCTCATCGACGACGAGACGTTCTACGCGGCGCGCGCACGCCTGCTCTCTCGGCAGACGGGGCGCGTGGCGGCGGTCAAGTATGTGCTCGCTCGATTCGCCAGGTGTGGCGTGTGCGGTGAGCCTGTGAGGGGGGCGCGAAACGTACACAGGAAGCGCGGAGACTACGCGCAAGAGGTCTATGTCTGCCACAGCCACCACGTGTCCCGTTCGGTGTGGCAACTCGAAAAGTACGTCACCATGTTGTTGTTCCTCCGGCTGGCCCGGCCGGACCTTGCCGAACTCCTGGCTCGTGGTGGCACTGACATACGGGAGGCCATTGCCGAACGGGATCGGGCGGAGTCCAAGATTGAGGAGTGGCGGCGCGCGGCGGAGGACGGGCAGATCGGACCTGGGGAGTACAACCGCTTCACGAGGAAGTGGAGCGACCAGAGGGTGCAAGCAGAGCGTGTGATCGCGAATGCCACACCGTCGACCGAGTACGCGGTGCTGCTAGATCCGGAGCTCACCCGCACATGGCCTGAGCTCGGAATTGAACGCCGACGCGCCATCTTGAGGACCGTCTTCTCAAGCATTGTCATTGAGCCGCAGACGAAGAACCGGTTTGACCCACGCCATGTTTCGGTGCAGTGGCAGGGCTCGGACAAGCTGCTGCGCGGCGATGAGGTCGACACGAGTGCTTGTGTCTGGACGCCGGAACTCCGGGACATCTGCAACGTGCAGTGGACGAGGGAACAACGGGAGAAGGTCGGCTGGTTGGAGCCGCGCTATGCCTGGGCAGCGGGCTGGCTGGATATCGCGCTCATCACTGCCTGGGACGGCTTGCGATGAAGTAAGGGGTTGTGCTCGCCATCGCTTCGGATGCGGTGGTACTCGCTGCGAAACAGGTGCGGGGGATGAGGATGGGCGGTACGGACTCCGGTCCGTACCGCCCCGAGCTTTTTCCGCCCCTGCTGCAACCCGCCGCGCACCCCGGCGCACTGGAAGGGTGAGACGGTCCGCACCCGCGGACCCGGGAGGGGGCGCCGACGATGCGGAGCGATGACGATGCCGCGCTGCACGCCTTCGTCGAGGGCAGACGTACGGCACTGTTCCGCAGCGCCTATCTGCTCTGCGGCGACCGGCACGAGGCCGAGGACCTGGTCCAGTCGACCCTCGTGAAGGTCGTGCTCGGCGGGCGGCGGCACGGGCGGCTGGACAACATCGAGGCGTACGCGCGCAAGACGCTGGTCAACACCTTCATCGCCGCCCGCCGCCGGTTCTGGCGGCGCGAGCAGGCGTACGGCGAACTGCCCGACCGCGCGGGCCGGTCGCCCGACACGGACACCGGCCTTGCGGTACGGGCGGCACTCGCCCGGCTCACGGCCAAGCAGCGGACTGTCCTGGTGCTGCGGTACTGGGAGGACCTGAGCGTCGAGGCCACGGCCGACATGCTCGGGATGCGGGAGAACACGGTCAAGAGCCACGCGGCTCGGGGGTTGGCGGCGCTGCGCGCCGAGATGGCGGAGGAATACGTATGAGCGACGTCAGGGAGCTGCTGGGGCGGGCCGCCGAGCACGCGGGGCAGCCGGTCATCAGCACCGAAGGGGTGTACGCGAAGGCCGCCCGGGTACGGTGGCGGCGCCGGGCCACGGTCGCGGCGGCCGCGTTCGCCGTGGTCACGGCCGGAGCGGTCGCGGTCCCGGGACTGACGGCGCAGCCGAAGGAGGAGCAGGCCTCGGTGGCGGCGCCCGCCGAACCGGCCGGTAACAGCGGCCGGGCGAAGAAGCTCGTCGAGCTGCTGCCCAAGGGCGTGGGCTCGGTCGAGCAGGTCTCGCTCGCCGTGATCATCAAGCACGCGACCCCGCAGCAGGCCAAGGAGCACCCGGTGGGGCCGCTGGACGGGCAGTACGCCGTCCGCAGGGACGGAGGCGTCGGCTACCTCGTCATCGGTGCCATGAACGGCAAGCAGGTCGGCCAGAAGTTCGGCGGACTCGATCCCGCTGCGAACCTCTGCAAGCCGACCAACGGGGAGCGGCGCCCGGCCGACTGCGTACGCGAGGAACTGCCGGACGGCCGGGTGCTGACCATCTGGAGCGACTCGATGGACTACGGCGACGGTACGCCGAAGTGGGGCTTCGAACTCGTCGGCCGGCTCACCATGAAGGACGGCGGGATGCTGGCCGTCCGGGACAGCACCGGCTTCAGGGCCGACACCTCGCAGGGGCCGCTGCTCAAGAACACCCCGCTCACGCGCGCCCAGCTGCGCACGCTGATGCTGAGCCCGGAGCTGCTGCCGAAGAAGTAGCCCGGCGGGGGATACGGGGATACGGGAGAGGGCGGTACGGACCGGAGTCCGCACCGCCCTCGTGTCACTCCCGTACCGCTACAGCACCTTCGACAGGAACGACTTCGTCCGGTCGTGCTGCGGGTTCGTCAGTACGTCGCGCGGGTGGCCCGACTCGACCACCACCCCGTCGTCCATGAAGACCAGCGCATCGCCGACCTCCCGGGCGAATCCCATCTCGTGGGTCACGACGACCATCGTCATGCCGTCCTCCGCGAGCCCGCGCATGACGTCCAGGACGTCGCCCACCAGCTCCGGGTCGAGCGCCGAGGTCGGCTCGTCGAAGAGCATCAGCTTCGGCTCCATGGCCAGTGCGCGGGCGATCGCCACCCGCTGCTGCTGGCCGCCGGAGAGCTGCGACGGATAGTTCTTCGCCTTGTCGGCCAGGCCGACCCGGTCCAGCAACCGCTCCGCCCGGGCCCGGGCGACGGCCTTCGCCTCGCCCTTGACCTGAATCGGCGCCTCCATGACGTTCTCGATGGCCGTCATGTGCGGGAAGAGATTGAAGCGCTGGAAGACCATGCCGATGTCCCGGCGCTTCAGGGCGACCTCGCTGTCCTTGAGCTCGTAGAGCTTGTCGCCCTTCTGGCGGTAACCCACCAGCTCGCCGTCGACATAGAGCCGGCCGGCGTTGATCTGCTCCAGGTGGTTGATGCACCGCAGGAACGTCGACTTGCCGGAACCGGACGGGCCGATCAGACAGAAGACCTCACGCGGGGCGACCTCCAGGTCGATGCCCTTGAGGATGTGCGCGGCGCCGAAGGACTTGTGGACGCCCTCGGCTTTCACCATGGCGGTCATGCCATGCCTCCTTTCGGGCGGCCCAGGGACAGCAGGTTGACCCTGATCTTCTGCAGCGGGGTGGGCGGCAGGCTGCGGCTCGACCCGCGTGCGTAGTACCGCTCCAGGTAGAACTGGCCGACGCTCAGCACCGAGGTCATGATCAAGTACCAGGCCGCGGCCAGGAAGTACATTTCGACCGGGGCTCCGGACGACTGCCCGATGTCCTGGGCGTACTTGAACAGCTCGTAGAACTGCACGGCCGCCACCAGCGAGGTCGTCTTGAGCATGTTGATGACCTCGTTGCCCGTCGGCGGCACGATCACCCGCATCGCCTGCGGGATCACGACGCGCCACAGGGTCTTGCCGTGGCTCATGCCGAGCGCGTGCGACGCCTCCGTCTGGCCCTCGTCGACCGAGAGCAGACCCGCACGGCAGATCTCCGCCATGTAGGCGGCCTCGTTGAGGCCCAGGCCGAGCAGCGCCGTCAGCAGCGGCGTCATGAAGCTCGACCAGTAGTCCTTGTAGATCGGTCCGAGGTTGATGTACTCGAAGACCAGACCCAGGTTGAACCAGACGAACAGCTGGACCAGGACCGGGGTGCCGCGGAAGAACCAGATGTAGAACCAGGCGATAGACGAGGTCACCGGGTTCTTCGACAGCCGCATGACGGCCAGCAGAACGCCGCCGACGATGCCGATCACCATCGACAGGGCGGTCAGCAGCAGGGTCTTGCCGACGCCCGTGATGATGCGGTCGTCGAAGAAGTAATCGGGGACCGCCCCCCAGTTGATCTTGCCCTGGCTGAAGGCGTAGATGATCGCGACGAGTGCGGCGATGGCGATGACGGCCGAGACGTACCGGCCGTAGTGCCGGACCGGAATGGCCCTGATCGCCTCAGGTCCGGCCGACGGGGTGGGGGGTATGGGCGGCTGGTCGGCCGGGCCCCTCTTCTCGATGTCAGTCACAGGAAAAGCCTTTCAGCGCCGGAGCCGGTTCAGGATCCGCCGTTCAGCTTGGCCTCGGTGACCGCGCCCGCCTCGACGCCCCACTTGGCGATGATCTTCCCGTACTCGCCGCTCTTGATGATTGCGTCCAGGGCCGCCTGAATGGCCTTGGTCAGCTGATCGTTGCCCTTGGCGACGGCGATGCCGTACGGGGCGGCCTCGACCTGCTCGCCGACGATCTGGAAGTCCTTGCCGCCACCCGAGGTCTTCACCGCGTACGCGGCCACCGGGAAGTCGGAGGAGCCGGCGTCGGCGCCACCGCTGCGCAGCCGGGTCTGGGCCTCCAGGTCGTTGTCGAACGTCTCGATGGCGATCTTCTTGCCGCCCGTACACTTCTTCGACTCCGCCTTGGCGAGGTCGTGCGAGACGGTGCCGCGCTGGACGGCGATCTTCTTGCCGCAGAGGTCCGCCCAGGTCTTGATGCCCTGGTCGTCGCCCTTCCTGGTGTAGACCGAGACACCGGCGGTGAAGTAGTCGACGAAGTCGACGCCCTCGCCGACCTTCTTCTTCGTCTCGGAGTCGACGCCCTCCTGGCGGTCCTTCGTATCGGTCATCGCCGACATCGCCAGGTCGTAGCGCTTGGAGCGCAGGCCCGTGATCAGCGTGTCGAACGTGCCGTTCTCGAACTGGAACGTCACGCCGAGCTCCTTGCCGAGCGCGGCGCCGAGGTCGGGGTCGATGCCGACCGTCTTGCCGGACTTGTCCTTGAACTCGACCGGCGGGTACGCGATGTCCGAGCCGACGTTGATGACACCCTTGGCCTTGATGTCCTGCGGCAGGAGGTCGGCGGGGGAGGACGCCCCGGAGGAGCTCTTCGTCGATTCGGACGCCGCCGTTCCGCCCTTGGTCTGGTCGCCGCAGGCGGTCAGCAGCATGGTGCCGGCGACCGCGATGGCGCAGACCGCTGCAATCCGGGACTTTGCGGTCGTACGACGGGTGGTGCGTGCGGTCATGGTCGGGTTCCTCCGGCAGGTGAAGGTGGAATTGCCAGGCGGTATGGCACACATCGTCGGATGTCGCCGCCTCATGTGGTTACGGCATCTTGCCATTCGGACTAGCCCAAACAGGGGGCCAGGCATGTCAAAATCGGGTAACGGGCGATCCCCGAACCTCAACGGGCCGGTACATCAAGGCCGGACCTTCTATGGGGTTTTCTTCTTCCGGCCGGAGAATGTTCGGTGCGTCTCGACTGGTGGACCCATATTTGATTGATCAGCCGACTTGTCCAGATATTCGACTATGAGGCACGTCACCGCGTCGGTATGGACTCGTCCGGGATGCGGTCTGTCCGGTAAGAAAGACCTTTACACCCCTCATCCGGGGCTCAGGGCGCGTGTGCGGCGCGCCCGCGCGTATGTACCTCCCCCTGTCGGAGCGGGCCAACCGCCCAGTGCAGGGAACGTACGCGGTGCCCGCCCACCCCTCCTCAACCAGGAGTGGCCACCCTCAGACACAGAAGACTTAAGGGGTCAACACCATGGCAGCGGAGATCGTCAATCCTCGCAGCGACAGTACGACTGACAGCAGTACCGGCAGCGCCACCGATGAGCCGTTCGACGCGGCTTTCGCGCTCCACCGCGGCGGGAAGATGGCCGTGCAGGCCACCGTTCCGCTGCGTGACAAGGACGACCTGTCCCTCGCATACACACCGGGCGTTGCCAAGGTGTGCAGCGCCATCGCGGAGAATCCCGAACTGGTCCACGACTACACCTGGAAGTCGCAGGTCGTCGCCGTCGTGACGGACGGCACCGCGGTGCTCGGGCTGGGAGACATCGGACCGGAGGCGTCCTTGCCCGTGATGGAGGGCAAGGCGATCCTCTTCAAGCAGTTCGGCGGGGTCGACGCGGTTCCGATCGCGCTCGCGACGACCGATGCGGACGAGATCGTGGAGACGGTCGTCCGGCTCGCACCCTCCTTCGGAGGGGTGAATCTGGAGGACATCTCGGCGCCCCGCTGCTTCGAGATCGAGCGCAAGCTGCAGGAGCGGCTCGACATTCCGGTCTTCCACGACGACCAGCACGGTACGGCCGTGGTCACCCTGGCCGCGCTGCGCAACGCCGCGAAGCTGTCCGGGCGGACCCTCGGTGACCTGCGGGGCGTCATCTCCGGCGCGGGGGCGGCCGGTGTGGCCATCGCCAAGTTCCTCCTGGAGGCGGGGCTCGGTGACGTCGCCGTGGCCGACCGCAAGGGGATCGTCAGCCGGGACCGCGAGGACCTGACGGACGTCAAGCGTGAGCTCGCGGAGATCACCAACAAGGCCGGCATCTCCGGTCCTCTGGAGACCGCACTGGTCGGCGCGGACGTCTTCATCGGCGTCTCCGGCGGTACGGTTCCGGAGGCGGCGGTCGCGTCGATGGCGCCCGGTGCGTTCGTCTTCGCCATGGCCAACCCGAACCCGGAGGTCCACCCCGACATCGCGCACAAGTACGCGGCGGTCGTGGCGACGGGCCGCTCGGACTACCCGAACCAGATCAACAACGTGCTGGCCTTCCCCGGCATCTTCGCCGGTGCGCTGCAGGTGCGGGCGTCCCGGATCACCGAGGGCATGAAGATCGCCGCGGCGAACGCGCTGGCGGATGTCGTGGGGGACGAACTGGCGGCTGACTACGTGATCCCCTCGCCGTTCGACGAGCGGGTTGCTCCCGCGGTGACGGCCGCGGTCGCCGCGGCCGCGCGCGCGGAGGGCGTGGCGCGGCGCTGAGGTGGAACGGGGGCGGGGCGGGGTGCGGGACGCGTGCGGCGGTCCTTCTCCCCGCCCCGCCCCTTCCCGAACCGGGGCTCCGCCCCGGCCCCACGCCTCGAACGCCGACGAGGCCGAAAGATCCCCCCGCCCGGGTGCAACCACGCGGGCCACGTCACACCCCCGGCCGGTTCCGCCGTACCCGCCCCGCGCCTAGTGTCAGGGCCATGTTCGCCGCCTACGCAGCCCGCATCGACCGCGACCAGCCCCTCACCGGCCTTGAGCTGGGCGAGCGCCCCGCCCCCGAGGCGCGCCCCGGCTGGACCACTGTCAAGGTCCGGGCCGCCTCCCTCAACCATCACGACCTCTGGTCGCTCCGTGGCGTCGGCCTCGCCGAGGACAAGCTGCCGATGATCCTCGGCTGCGACGCGGCCGGGATCGACGAGGACGGCAGCGAGGTCGTCCTGCACTCCGTCATCGGCCAGACCGGGCACGGCGTCGGCCCGGACGAACCCCGGTCCATCCTCACCGAGCGCTACCAGGGCACCTTCGCCGAGCAGGTCACCGTCCCCAGCTGGAACGTGCTGCCCAAGCCGAAGGAGCTCACCTTCGAGCAGGCCGCCTGTCTGCCGACCGCCTGGCTCACCGCGTACCGGATGCTCTTCACCAATGCCGGCGTACGGCCCGGTGACTCCGTCCTCGTCCAGGGCGCGGGCGGTGGTGTCGCGACCGCCGCGATCGTCCTCGGCAAGGCTGCCGGGCTGCGGATCTACGCCACCAGCCGGGACGAGGCCAAGCGCAGGAGAGCCGTCGAGCTCGGTGCGATCGAGGCGTACGAGCCCGGCGCGCGGCTGCCACAGCGCGTCGATGCCGTCATCGAGACGGTCGGCGCGGCCACCTGGTCCCACTCGGTGAAGTCGCTGCGCCCTGGCGGCACCCTGGTCATCTCCGGCGCGACCAGTGGAGACCGGCCCTCGCACGCCGAGCTGACCCGGATCTTCTTCCTGGAGCTGAAGGTCGTCGGTTCGACGATGGGGTCCAAGGACGAGCTGGAGGACCTGCTGGCGTTCTGTGCCACGACCGGAGTGCGGCCCGTCATCGACGAGGTGCTGCCGCTGGACCGCGCCCGCGAGGGGTTCGAGCGGCTCGCCGCGGGCGACCAGTTCGGAAAGATCGTACTCACCACATCCTGAAGTGTGTTCCGCTGACGCCTGTGTGATGGTGCGTCGGTTTCGCGATCGAGATCTGCGTCCTGTGCAGGGTCGGAGCGCTCGTGGCGGCAGTTGTCACGTCGTCCGCGGCGGCGGCGGAGGCGAGAATGAAGTCCCGGCCCGCAGCACACGGACTGGGGGTCGCCCTGCCGCCGCCGGATCGAAGCCGAGCACGGGTTGTCACCGGGGCGGGCGCCGTGCGAATCATGTCAACCATGGTTGACGGGACTGGCGTGTCAATGTAAGTTGACATCATGACCGAAGCAACGGATCTCGCCGCACGCGCCGGCGACCGCGACCCGCGCGTCGGGTTGCGCGCCGTCGCCGCCCTGCGGCGGCTGCTGGAGCAGCTCGAAGCCGTACAAGTCGGAAGCGCCCGCGTCCAGGGCTGGTCGTGGCAGGAGATCGCGGCCGAACTGGGCGTCAGTCGACAGGCCGTGCACAAGAAGTACGGGAGGCGTTGATGTTCGAACGATTCACCGGCGGTGCCCGCGCCGTCGTGACCGGCGCCGTGGACCAGGCCAGGAAGACCGGTTCCGACTCCGTCACCGAGGATCACATGCTGCTCGCCCTGCTGGACCAGCAGGGCAACCGGGCCGCCTTCGCCGTCGCCGCCCTGGGGCTCATCGACCACCGCGCCTCGGTGGAGGCGGCGCTCACCGAGGCCCGTCGGCGGGGCGGGCTGACCAAGGCCGACGCGGACGCACTCGCCGGTATCGGCATCGATGTGACGGAGATCGTCGCCCGGATCGAGGACGCCCATGGCGAGGGTGTGCTGGCCGCGGACCGGAAGGACCGCCGAGGGCGGTCCGGGCGGCCTGCCTTCGCCCGGAGCGCAAAGATCATTCTGGAGAAGTCCCTGCGGGTCGCGGTGGGGCGCGGTGACCGGTTCATCGGCGAGGAACACATCCTGCTGGCGTTCACCGTCACACCCGGTGTGGTCGCCGATGTGCTGACGGAGCACGGGGCGACGCACGAGGCGGTCACGCGTGCGCTGTACGGGGCCGGGGGAGCCGAGGGGCAGGCGAAGGCGGGGTAGGGATGCGGCGGCGCGCCGGGGCGTGCCGTCCGGCACGCCCCGGCCCCGCTCACTCCTTGGCGTCGGTGTCCTTTCGCAGGAGCGCGCCGATGTGGGCCGCCGCCGTCGACAGATGGCGGCGGGCCTCCGTCAGCTGGTCCTCCGTGACGCCCCGGTCCCGGGCCGCGTCGCGGATGTCGTCCCGGAAGCGGTCGAGCAGCCGGTCCAGGTCGCGGGCCGGGTCGCCCGTCGTGCCCGCCTCCTTGCCCCAGTCGGGGTCGGCGGTCGCTTCGGGCTTGGTGTACGGGGGCCGGCCGGTCGTCCCGGTGTAGCCGGCCAGGCGGCCGGTGATCTCGGCCAGCCCCTCCCGTACGCCGGTGGGCCAGTCACCCCGGGCGAAGTGCTCCTGGACCTGCCGGGCCGCGTTCTGCATCTGCTCGCGCGCCTTCTCCTGGGCCTCCTTGGCCTGGCGGCGCGCCTGCTGGGCGTCCTCGCGGGCGCGGCGGGACTCGTCCTTCGCCCGGCGGGCCTGCTCCTTCCACTCCTGCTTGGCCTTGCGCAGCTCCTCCTTGGCGGTGTGCCAGGCCTCGCTGTCGCCGAAGTCCGTGAAGTCGCCGAAATCGCCGAACGGGGAGCCCCGGTCGCCCTTCGCGCCGGTCCCGGTGGCGGAGGTGTGCCGGGTCTCGCCGGCTGCCGCGCGCATCTCGCTGCGCAGCTTGCCCGCCGCACCGCGCACGTCGTCCCGCATCTCGGCGGCCAGCTCGGAGACCGATTCGCGGATCTCCAGCTCCAGATCGGCCAGTTCGCCGCCGCGGTCCGCCAGTTCGGCGCGGCCCGCCTCGGTGATCGAGTAGACCTTGCGGCCGCCCTCGGTGGCATGGGTGACGAGACCCTCGGCCTCCAGCTTGGCCAGGCGTGGATAGACGGTGCCCGCCGACGGTGCGTACAGGCCCTGGAAGCGTTCCTCCAGGATCCGGATCACCTCGTAGCCGTGACGGGGCGCCTCGTCCAGGAGTTTCAGCAGGTAGAGGCGGAGCCGCCCATGGGCGAATACGGGGGGCATGTCAGAGCACCTTTCCGGTCGGCTCGGCGTCGTACGGATCGTCCTCGGCCGGGGGGCGGCGCAGCAGGGCTATCGACCCCGAGACGGTCGTGGCCCTCAGCGTCCCGGTGCCCGCGCCGAGCGTCCCGGTGATCCGCTTCGCACCCCACTGGCCACCGACCCGCAGATCCTCGAAGCCGTTGGAGACGGCGCCGCTGGCCGTGTTCGCCTCGACCGTCGCGTCCGTCGGGTGCGGCAGCCGGATGGCGACCTCGCCGGAGACCGTGGTCAGCCGGATGTCCGTGGGTTTCCCGGTCGGGTCCAGGTCGAGCACCATGTTGCCGCTGACCGATTCGGCCCGTACCACCGCCCCGGCGCCCTCGACGACCGTCAGATCGCCGGAGACCGACTTGAAGCGGAGCTCCCCGGTGACCGACTGGGCCTCCACATTGCCGGAGACCGTGTCCGCGCGGACCGTGCCGGCGAGACCGACGAGCGTGGTGTCGCCGGTGATCCCACGTACGTCCGTGCGTCCCCGGATGCCGGAGACGAGCGCTCCGGCGCCGACCGTGCCGAGCTCCACCGCCGCCCCGGCCGGCACGGCGAGCGAGACGACCGCGCTGCGGTGCCGCCCCTTGCGGTCGAACCACTTCAGGAAGCCGTGCCAGGGCAGATCCTCGTAGGCGACCGTGAGGATGCCGTCCTTCTGCGTCACGCTCAGCGGCGGGCCCTCGATCGCGGAGACCTCCAGCCGCGCGGTCGGCTCCTCGGTACCGACGACGTTGACGGTGCCGTTGACGATGCGCACGCTGAGCGCCGTCACCGGGTCGTCGAAGGTGAGCTTCCGAGGCTCGGCGATGGCCCACGTCGACACAGGCATGGATCTGACCTCCCAGGAGCGCGCCGTGACGCAACATATCGCGTCCCTTGAAGAACACGATATATCGCGGATGGGGGAAGTCAAGGGAGGGGAGGTGGCCTGGAATGGTCAAATGGGGCCAAATATGGGCACATTGCCCTACGGTGTGGGGCATGAACGCGACATCACCCGTGGGTGCGCTGCTGCTCTGCCGGGCCGAGCCCGACTCCGTACGGCCGGTGGCCCATCTGCTGCGCGAGCGGATGCTGCTCGCACCCGCCGGTGACGGGTGGAGCGTCCTCGTGCCGGAGGGAAAGCCCTGGCAGGACGGGGAAGAAGGGGAGCAGCCGGTGGACAGTGTGGTGGGGGGCTGGGCCACCGCGCTCGCGGTCGGCTCCACCTGGCAGGTCCTCGCACTGTGGTGGGACGGCGACCGGGCCGGCTACACGCTCGCGTCGGGCTTCCGGCGGCCCGTCGGATACGTCTGGCTGGCGGACGGGACTCCGGCCGGTGAGGACGAGGCGATGCGCACGTTCGCCGCGCGGCTCGGCCTCGACCCCGTCCTGGACATCCAGCGGCTCGAAACGCTCACCCGCCCGGATCCCGGCGCGGACGCCCGCACCCGGCTGCGCGGTCTTCTCGCGGTCCTCACCCGCATCGGACTGACCCTCCCGGCCGGTCTCGATCCCGGCGAACCCGCCGATCGGCTGCACGCCTCGGCCGACAGCAGGCCCGGAACGGAACGGATCGCCTGGGCGGGCTGGCGCGACGCCGTGAGGATCGAACTCGACGCGGTCGAGAACAGCAGGCTCGGCCCGTGGCTGCGCGGCCCCAAGGCACGGGCGATCGCCACCGCCCAGCTCGCCGCGGGGGTCCCGCTCGTCGCCTGGGGGATCGGGCGCCGCGGCGGAGGGTGGGCGTTCGCGGGGACGCTGCTGATCGTGCACGGGGCACTCGGTCTTGCGTACGACCGGATCCGGGCCGACGGGCGCTGAATCCGGGCCGACGGGCGCCGGCGGGCGTGGCCCGGAGGCGTCGCCCTACTCCTCGTCGTCCTCGTCGTCCAGCCGGGCCAGCCAGGTGGCGAGGCGCTCGACGGGCACCTCGAAATCGGGATTGAGGTCGACGAACGTACGCAGCTGCTCGGCGAGCCACTCGAAAGTGACCTCCTCCTCGCCGCGCCGCTTCTCCAGCTCCTCGATGCCACGGTCGGTGAAGTACATGGCGCAAGTTTAGACCGCCCCCCAATTGCCGGTCGGTCTTCATGCCTGGTGACAGCCCCCAGAGGGCCGGGAGGGCGGGCGCAGGCACCCTCGGCGGAGGCGACGGAATCCGACCGCGGACGACCGAGAACCGGCACACCCGGCCCCGGCGTCCTGACGAATGTGCATCGCATCGATCGCGTACTGCCGTTAACCTGCGGGGAGTTCGGGGAACGGGGGGTGTCATGAGTGACAGTGGGGCCCGTATCACGCGCATTGAGATGCCGGACGGTACACCGGTCTGGGCACGCGTCTCCGGGGCCGAGGAACTTGAGCGGAGGCCTGCCGGGGACGGCCTGTCCTATACGGACACCGGCTTCTCCGACGTCGCCGACCAGGTGCAGGCCCGGGTGGAGAGCCTGCGGGGGGTGGTGACCAGCGTCGCGCGGTCGCTCGCCGAGCCGCTGCGGGCCGTGCGGCCGGACGAGGTCAGCGTCGAATTCGGCATCGAACTCACGGCCAAGGCGGGCAAGGTGGTCGGACTCCTCGCGGACGGGGAGGCGAAGGGCGCCATCAAGGTCACGCTCACCTGGAGCGGTGGCGGCCCGGCCGTCGATCCGCCGATCACGCCGCAGGTGCCCGCGCAGGCCGCCGCGCCACCCATCCCGGCCGCCCCGCCCGCACCCGCCGCCCCACCTGCACCACCGGCGTCGCCGGGACCGGCATCCGCGGGGTTCGTACAACCGGGGTCCGCGCAGCCCGACCCCGCGTCCCCGCCGTCGCACGCCCCCGCATCCGCGGCCGATGCGTCCGCCGGAGCATCCACCGGCGCACCGGCGCACCCCGACGGTGCCGCGACCGCCGGCGGCGGTGGGTCATGACGCAGGAGACCGCCGGGGGCGCAGAAGGGGGTCCGGGGCCGGAGGAGGCTGCGCTCATGGACCTCGTGCGGGACGCCACCGTACGCATCCATCGCCGGGGGGACGGGTATGCCACTGACGGACCCGGCCCGGGCTTCCTGGGGAGTGGCTTCTTCATCGCCCCGAGCTGGGTCCTCACGTGCGCACATGTCGCCATGCAGGGGGAGGGGCGGGAGGTGAACGTGCTGTTCAGGGCCGACCCCTACGACGCCGAGCTGACCGAGGTCCCCGGCGTGGTGCTTGCCGCGCTGCCCGAGACCCGGCCGGCCGGCGACCGGGGCTGGCCCGCGCCCGACCTCGCGCTCATCCAGCTGCGGCGGCCCGTCGAACACCCCTGCGTGTATGTCACCGAGCGCTCGGAGGCCATGCTCCGCGGTCGCAAGGTCCGCGTCGTGGGCTGGGCGCCCGCCCCGGGTGGCGGTCTGACGACGCTCAGCGGCGACTGCGAGGTGAAGGGCACGTTCGGCGGCTGGGCCGATGCCGACCAGCAGATCCGGCTCGCCGAGGACTGGCTGGCGCCCGGGATGTCCGGCGGCCCCGTCGTGGACGTCACCCGCGGCGAGGTCGTCGGCGTGATCAAGTCGCGGCTCGACGGCCACCAGGGCGGCACCGCCATCGGAATCGAGCGGCTCCGCTCCCTCACCGTGCCCGCCGGACCTGTGGAGACCGAGACGGACGACACGTACCAGGCCGTCTTCCACGCCCACGACCGCTACCACGCCGACCGGCACAACAGCCCCGCGTCCACCGAGCGGACCTGGGCCGATGTGCAGAGCGAGCTCCCCGGCCCGCCCGGCCGGGTGCTCAGTCCGAAGCGGCGGATCGACCTCCTGGGCAGGCTCGCCGAGTTCCCGCCGCCGGTCAGTACCCGCAATCTGCTGCGGCTCCTCGACGGCCTGCCGAACGTCCACGCGCGCGATCTCCGTCCGGCACCGCGCGGCTGGCGCGACGGACTCGGCGCGCTGTACGACGCCCGCGTCCGCGACCGCGACGCCGCACTCGAACTGATCCTGCGCTACTGCATGGGCGTCCTCGCCGCCGACCGCCCGTACGACGTGCCGTCCACCCGGGCCGCCACGAAGTCCCTGTGGGAATGGGTGAAACGGATCGCCGACGAGGACCTGTCCCGCGACTTCCGGCAGGAACTCGTGCTGCACTGGCGCGCCGTCCGGCAGAGCCGGGACCAGGAACACCAGCGGGCCCCCGAGCCGAGGGGTGAGCCGACCCGGTACGGCGAACGCGCCTTCGTCCTGCTGGAACTGGAACCGCGGGGCTGGGAACGGGACCGTTACGACTGGCGGATCGGCGTCGCCCGCCGCACCGGGGAGGTCCTGCCCGTCGCCGAGGACAGCCAGGGCACGGGGCTCGGCGCTCTCCCGGACCGGCTGGCAGCTCCGCTCGCCGAGGCGTTCCGGCGGTGCGACGAACCGGACAGCCCCGCCATGCTCCAGGTCGCGGTCCCACCGGCGCTGCTCGGCCTGGACGTCGACAACTGGCAGGTGACCCCCGACGGGCTGCCGCTCGGGGCCGTACGCCCGGTCGTCGTCCGCCGCTCGGACCGGGGGCAGCTGCCGGACGGCGACGGGGAAAGACGGCGCATGGCCCGCTGGAACAGCACCCGGGACTCCTCGATACGGGCCGAAGTCGTCGACTGCGAGGACGGAATGGGGGTACGCGTACCGGAGGTCGGGAGGCTGCACACCTTGGCGTACGAGACCGTGCCGGTCCTCTGCCGGTACGGCGCCCGGCCGGACCCCGAGACCACGGCCGGACTGGTGCGGATCCTCGACGGCGGCTTCGGGGTGGCCCTGTGGCGGCGGACCGGGGAACCCGACGGGGTCTGCTCCGAATTCCATCGGCGCGCCCTCAACACCGTCGCGGAGGCCCGCACCGCCGACCGGCTGCCGCAGAGGATCCACGAGCTGAGACGGGACGTGAAGGCGGAACGCGCCGATGCGTTCTGGTCCTACGGCGTCGTCCTGTTCTACGACGATCCGCACCATACGCTGCCCGGCTCCGATCAGCTCCTGGAGGCGCCGTGAACAGCGCCGGCAGGCCCCTTACGGGGGAGTTCACGGATCGATACCGTAAGGCACGTTCGACGGCTGCTGCCCCTCACACCGGACCTGCCGGACGAGTGACGACGAGGAACACGCTATGAGTGAACCCAGCGAGTGGCTCATCTACCGAGGGGCCGGTGAACCGCACGACGGCATCGAACAGCTGCCGTCCCCGCCGCCCTGGCGGGACTTCGCAGCACGCGATGTCCCGGACGCCGGCGAGGACGGGGCCGGGGGCGAACGCACGGACGGGTCCGCCACCCGACGGCTTGGTGGCCACCGGCACATCGCCGAACTCCACCGGCCCGGCGCCGAAGAACTCGAAATGATCAACGCGGCGCTGTACCTGCGGCGCCCGCTGCTGGTCACCGGCAGCCCCGGCGCCGGAAAGAGCACCCTGGCCCACTCCGTCGCCCATGAACTCAGGCTAGGCCGGGTCCTGCGCTGGCCCATCGTCAGCCGGTCCACGCTCCTCGACGGCCTCTACCACTACGACGCGATCGCCAGGCTGCAGGACGTCCAGATCGCCGCGCACGACGCGGCGGCCGGGGCGGCGGGCTCCGACGCGGCGGGGAACGTCGGCAGCTACATCCGGCTCGGTCCGCTCGGCACCGCACTGCTGCCCTCCGACCGGCCCCGCGTGCTGCTCATCGACGAGCTCGACAAGAGCGACATCGACCTGCCGAACGACCTCCTCAATGTGCTGGAGGAGGGCGAGTTCGGCATCCCGGAACTGGAGCGCGTCGCCGACCGGCTGCCCGACGGGGAGGCCGAGGTGCTGACCGACGACGGCACCAGGGTGACGGTCAGGGGCGGCCGCGTGCAGTGCGGGGCGTTCCCGTTCGTCGTGCTCACCAGCAACGGCGAGCGCGACTTCCCGGCTCCGCTGATGCGCCGCTGCATCCACCTGGAGCTGGGCCGCCCCGACCACCAGCGGCTCGCCACCTTCGTCCGCGCCCACCTCGGCGACGAGGCGGCGCGCTCCGGAGACGATCTCATCGCCCATTTCCTGGAGCGGTCGCGCAGCGAACTCCTGGCCACCGACCAGCTGTTGAATGCCATCTACCTCACCGACGCCGCCGCCCCCGCCGGCCGGGACCGGCTCGCCGACCTGCTCATCCAGCGACTCGACCGGCCGAGGTGATGAGCTGATGCCCGACGCCACGGCACGCCACGGCCCGGACGGAGCAGGGGGAGGGCGTCCTGCGGAACCGGAGCCGTACGACGGAGGCCTGCTGCCCGCACTCGTCGCCCGGCTGCGCGGGGCCGGGCTCGACCCCGACGCCGAACAGCTCTGCGACGCTCTCTGGCTCGCCCGATGGACCCGTCACGCCGACACGCCGGAAGGGGCTGAGGAGCAGGGTGGCCCCGCCGTTCTGTCCTCACGCGCCGAGCCTTCCGACGCGGGACCGACCACGCCGCCCGCCCGCGCCACGGCCGGGCCCGGTGCGGACGCCGCGCCGGACGACGGCGAGCTCCCGGAGCAGGGGGATCCCGCGGCCGCCGACCGCCGCGTAGCGCTGTATCCCGTACCGCCCGCGGACTCCGTCCCGCACCGCGAAGGGCAGCGTGAGGGCGGCGGACCGCACGGCCTTGGGCGCCGCAGCGCCACCACCCTCACCCTCGGCGTGCCCGCCGCCCCCGCCCTGCCCGCACCTCTCGAACTCCAGCGAGCCTTACGCCCCTTGCAGCGCTATCGCCCCGCCGCACCTCCCCTGCGCCGCACCCTGGACGAGACGGCCACCGCCGAACTCAGCGCCCGCGCGGGAGGGTTGATCATGCCGGTGTTCCGCGGGGTGTCCCGGGCCGACGCGCTGCTGCAGTTCGTCATGGACGCCTCCTCGTCGATGCGTGTCTGGGACCGGATGTTCGGTGAACTTCAGCAGATATTCGGTCAGTTGGGAGCCTTTCGGGATGTCCAGGTGCGCTATCTGCACCGTGGTCCCGACGGTTCCTGCGCGGTCAGCCGCAGCCCCGACCCGGCCGCCGCCCCGCTGAACTCCGCGGACCGGCTCAGTGATCCGACCGGCCGCCGCGTCACCGTCCTGGTCAGCGACTGCGCCGGTCCGCTCTGGCACAGCGGGCGCGCCCACCGGCTGCTCCACCAGCTGGCCCGGCAGGCCCCCACTGCCGTACTGCAGCCGCTGCCGCAGCGGATGTGGAACCGTACCCGGCTACCGGTGACCTACGGTGCGCTCTCCCGCGGCGATGGACCCTCCGGGGCCGCGGTCCTGAAGGTCACCGAGGAGGCGGGCGGGTCACCCACCGCACGTCCCGGCGCCCTCGCCGTCCCCGTACTCCCGCCCGTGGCGGGCGCGCTCGCCGCGTGGGCGCGACTTCTCTCCGGAACCGGCGCCGGCCGCATCTCCGGGGCGGTCGGCTGGGTCAGGGCCGACCAGCCCGCCGCGCCCGCACCACGCCCCGGCGACCGGCCGTCCTCGCTCCAGCTGGTCAGCCGCTTCCGCTCGGCGGCCTCCCCGGTCGCCGGACAGCTCGCGGTCTATCTCGCCGCGGCACCGCTCTATCTGCCGGTGATGCAGCTGGTGCAGCGGACGATGCTGCCCGGCTCCGGCCCCTCCGAACTCGCCGAGGTGCTGCTCAGCGGACTGATCTCGCGGAGCAAGGGCGACGGCGTGGGCGACGGGCAGTGGTACGAGTTCGCGCCCGGCGTCCAGGAAGCGCTGCTCGGACCGCTGGGACGGGACGAGGCGCTGCTCGTGCTCAAACACTGTTCGGAGTACATAGAGCAGCGGTTCGGCAAGGGCGGTCCGAACTTCCCCGCGCTGGCGTTCGCCCAGCTCGGGGACGGCCGGCGCGCCTCCTCGTACGCCGCCGAGCCCGGCCGTCACATGCAGAGCGACGGTATCGGGCCGAACGCAGAGAACGCAGAGAACGCCGAGAACGACGAGGGCGACGAGAACGGGGAGAGCGACGGCAGCGGCGGGTCGCGTGTTCCTCACCCCTTCGCCGAGGTCGCGGCTCGCGTACTGGAGCGCTTCATGCCGCTGCCCGAGCAGTTCGCCCTCTACGGCGACCGGGGTGGCCGCGACGCCCCCGGCCGGATGACACACACGGCGGTGGAGAGCGCCCGCGCACTCCTGCGCCGGTTCGACTCGGACAGCATGGTGCAGTACCTGATCGACGCCGTGCAGCTGCTCCGGGGCGCCACCGAGCGCGAGCGGTACCCGGGCGCCGACCCCGAACTGTGGGCCGAGTACGCCCGCTGCGTGCTGCGGCTGTGGGAGGTCCAGGGCGGCGACGACCTCCTGCGCGAGGCCGAGAACGCGGCGGAACGGGCCGCCGCGCACCCCGGGACGGTACGCGAACGGGCGGTGCTGGCCAAGGTGCTGCACGCCGCGGCCGACGACCGGCGGCGGCGCGGCGACCGACGCGGCGCACTGGCCCTGCTCCGACGCGCCGACCGCGAGTACACGGTCGCCTGCGCGGCCCCCGGCCTCGACCCGGGCGAGGCGCTCCGGCTCACCCTGGAGCGGGTACGGGCCCTGGAGGCGCAGTGGCGCCTCGGCGGCGACAGCGCCCTGTTGCAGGCCGCGGCTGGAATGCTGGAGGCGTTCGCCGACGCCTGGCCCGACCAGGAGAACCGTCCGGCCACGCTGCCGCTGGCGCACGGCCGGACCCTGCTCAAACTGGCCGGGGCGACCGTCGACAGCGAACAGGCGCGGGTGTACGCGGGGCAGGCGGCCCGCTCGCTGCGCACCGCGTTCGGGGCGGGTGGCGGCCGGCACACCCTGGGCACCGAGGTGCGGATCCTGCTGGACCTGGTGGATGCCCTGCTGGCCTCCGGCGGCGAACCGGACGAGGCGACGACCCTGATCGACCAGGCGCTGGAGACCGTGCGGGAACAGCGTCAGCGCGCCGCGCTCCAGACCAGGGCGGGCCGGGTCCGGGTCGCCCGTTACGACCAGCTGGGCGCACCGGACGAACTCGTGGCGGCCGCCGAATGGTTTGCCCGCGCCTCCCGCGGTGTCCCGCGCGACTCCCGGGCCCATGCGGATCTGCTCGCCGAATGGGGCGGGACCCTGTTGCGGCGTGCCGGACTGCCGGACGGGCGTGAGTACATCGGCGCGGCGGTGCGGGTGCTGCGCGACTGCCGTACGGAGACACCGTCCGGCAGCGCGCGCCAGGCCGAGCGGCTGCTGATGCTCGGGCGGGCCCTGATGCTGCGGCACCGAGCCACCGAGGACCGGGTCGACCTGCGGGAGGCGGAGCACCTCTTCGGCGTCGCCGCGCAGGAGGCCCGCGATCCGCTGACCGCGGCGCGCTGCTGGCTGGCGCTGGGCCGGTCCCATCTCGATGCCTCGCGGGTGCTGCAGCGGCCGGCCAGGCTCGACGACGCGGCCGAGGCGTTCCGGGACGCGGCCGAGTCCGCCCGCACGGCGGAAGCGGAGCTGGAGAGTCCACAACAGTGGCAAGAGGCGGTGGAGTTGGGTGCTATGGCCAACCACTGGCGGGGTATGACGTACGAGAAGGCGGGGCGTCCCCGGGCCGCGCGGGAGGCGTACCGGGCGGCCGGCCTCGAATGGCGCAAACTGCCGAACGGCGGCGGCGCGGCGGGCGAGTCGACCGCCGCGCGGTTGGCCGAGCTGGAGCGCTGAGCGCACGACGGTGTGCGCGCGGCGGGTGTACGGCGTGCGCCGGGCTGCCTGAACCGGGGCGTCCGGTGCGGGAGGTCCGGTCCCGGGCGTTCGGGGCCGGGCGAGGTGTGCGAGGCAGCGGTACATACGTGGGGCAGGGACGGGAGCTCGACGGAGGGCGCTCGACGGTGAGCGTGCGACCGTGAGCCCGGTGCAGCGGGAACGGGGAGATGTGATGGGCGAGTCGCGTGAGGTGTACGGGCCGATCCGGTCGACAGCCGACGGCGGGCCGGGCGGTGAACTGCCGGAACTGCCGGATCTGCTGGAGCTCGACCTGGAAACCCTGCGGACGCTGGACCATCCGGTCCTCGCGGCCGTGGTGGCGGATCTGCGGGGCAGGGCGAACCAGCCGCGGGAGATGCTGTGGGGATTCACCAGCGCGCTGTGAACGATCCGAGTCGTCAGGACAGGCCGCCGAAACGCGTCCGGAGCCGAGCCGACCCGCATGGTTTCGGCCCCGGACTCCGCCGAACAGGACGTCGCAGCCCGGCCGGGTTTGCCCTCCCGGAGGGCCAGGGATACTCGCTTCAGGCCGGCACCGAGAGCCGTCCACGCGGCCGTACGCAGGAGCTGTCCCAAGGGTCCGTGCAACAGGGGGTGCCAGGTTGTCCCGACAGGCGCCCCCTCGCGTGCCGTGGCACACCGGCTCTGTGAGCCGCACCCCCGTCCCTTTCGGCCAGTTCATCGTCAAGGTGCACGGCCGCTGCAATCTGGCCTGCCGCTACTGCTACCTGTACGAGGGCCCCGACCGGTCCTGGCGCGACCGCCCGTCCGCCGCCGCGCCCGCGGTCCTGGAGCGCACCGCCTCGCGTATCGCCGATCACGCCGCGGCTCACCGGCTGCGGGAGGTCGCCCTCGTGCTGCACGGCGGCGAACCCCTGCTCGCGGGTGCCGACCGGCTGGCCGCCTTCGCCGACCGGGTTCGTGACCGGGCGCCGGCCGACTGCACCGTACGCGCCACTGTCCAGACCAACGCCACTTTGCTCACCGACGCGCGCATCGCCACACTGGCCCGGCACCGCATCGGCATCGGCATCAGCCTGGACGGCGGTCTGCCCGCCCACAACACCGAGCGCACCGACCACGCGGGGCGCCCCTCCTGGCCGGCGGCCTCGCGCGGCGCCCGGTTGCTCGCCGACCGGCACCCCGAGGCGTACGCGGGCATCCTCACCGTCGTCGACCCACGGACCGACCCGGTCGAGATGTACGAGTCGCTGCTGGCCCTGCGCCCACCGGCCCTGGATCTGCTGCTGCCGCACGGCAATTGGACGGCCCCGCCGCCAGGCCTGGCCGCCACGCACCCGGCGCACTCCGCACACCCCGGCGGAATCGGACGTCCTACCCCCTACGGCGACTGGCTGTGCACCGTTTTCGACCGCTGGTGGCCGGCCGGGCGACGGGAGACCAAGGTCCGGCTCTTCGAGGAGTGCCTCGCCCTCCTGCTCGGCCTGCCCGCCGCCACCGAATCCCTCGGACTCGACCCGGTCAACGCCATCGTGGTCGAGACCAACGGCACGATCGAGCAGATCGACTCCCTCAAGTCCGCCTATGACACGGCCGCGGCCACCGGACTCGACATCTTCCGCCACACCTTCGACGATGCCCTGCGGCACCCCGGCGTCGCCGCCCGCCAGGCCGGCGCCGATGCGCTCGCCGCCGTCTGCCGCACGTGCCCGCTGCTCACCGTCTGCGGCGGCGGTCACTACGCCCACCGCTACCGCGCAGGACACGGCTTCGCCAACCCCTCCGTCTACTGCGCCGACCTCGACCGACTGGTCCGCCATGTGGCGGCCCGGCTGGCCGAAGCGACTGCAGGAGACCCCCCATGAGTCCCACCCTCCCCCACCGCGCGCTGCGCGAACTCGGCCGCACCGAAGGCGACGCCGAGGCCCTGGAACTACTCGTCCGAGACCAGGACACCCGTCGGCTCGTCCTGCTGCGCGCCCTGCTCGACGCGGCGGCGGCCGCCCCCGTGACCATCTGCCCGCCGGACCTGCTCGACCGGCTCCACGAGGACTGGGCGCTGCTGGCGGCGGCCGAGCGTACCGACCGGGCAGCCGCACGTTCCGTCCTGCTCCATCCGCTCGTGGGCCCCTGGGCCGAGCGCTGCCTGAACGGTCTCACCGCCGATGCGCCGGTCCCGGAACTCCGTACCGATCTCGGCCACTTGGGTGCGCTGGCCGCCGCGGCCGCCATCCGCGCCGGGCTGCCCTTCGCGACACGGCTCACCCCGCGCGGCGCGGTGCTGCATCTGCCGACGCTCGGCGCCGCCCACCTGGGCCCGGGCGCGGTCGCTCTCTCGGCGGACGGCGGAGAGGTGAGGCTCCGCCGGGGGCGTTCGGCAGACGTCTCCGTAGGGGTCGACTCCGGCGTCGCGAGTTCCTTGGACCCACGTTGGCTGCCCGTGTCCGCGCTGCCCGCCGTACTGCCGGGCGACAACCCCGTACCGCTGGACGATCTCGACCCGTACCGCGCCGCGGGCGGCGGTCTCGAGCGCCATGGACTGAGTGGCACCATCCACCTCGACGACGACGGGCGCAAGGCCTGGGCCGCGTCCTGGTCGGGCGTGGAGCCCCTGCTCCGGATCGGCGGCGGCCACCGGTCGACTGAAGCGGCCGTCCTGCTTCGCTGTCTTGTGCCACTGGCCCCGCCGCCCGGGTCCGCTCCCTCCGGCGAGGGCGCGGCGCACTGCAGCGGCACCCGGCGCGAGGCGTTCGGGGCCGTCCTCAGCAGCAGGCCGGCCGACGCCGTTCACTTCGCCTCGACTCTCGTGCACGAACTCCAGCACACCAAACTGGCCGCGCTCAGCGCCCTCGTACCCCTGCACCACGAGGACACCGCGCCCCGGCACTTCGCACCCTGGCGGCCCGACCCGCGGCCCTTCGACGGGCTGCTCCAAGGGGCCTATTCGCACATCGCGCTCGCCGACTACTGGCAGCGGTTCGCGCTCGGCGCGGAACGTGCCACCTACACCCAGCGCGATCTGGCGTGGTCCGAGCACGCCCGCCGCCGTGAGCAGGTCGGCGCAGTCCTGCCCGTTCTCGCCGGATCCGGCGCGCTGACTCCCGAAGGCCGTGTGATCGTCAACGAAATGATCACGCTCTACCACCGACTGGCGGATTGGCCACCCCCAACGGGGCACTTGGCTCGCGCGAGGGCGTACGTGGCCACGGCCCGGGTGATATGGCAGCAGAGGAACTATTCGGAGCGAGCGTGACCGGGTGCCGCGGATCAAGCGGCAACAGACTTCAGAAGGAGGTCCGACCCGGTCGCCGGTGTATGTTGACAGGGCTTGTATCGATGCAGGGAGACGGCCGAATGCCCGTAGCGCGTAGACAAGTTGGAGCAACGGGGGCGTCCACCGTCACCATCAGTTTCGCCGGGTTCAACCGGGCCTGGGCGGCCTGGATCGGGGACCGTCTCGAACGGCGTGGTGTGCGCGTCGTGTTCCAGCGCTGGGATCCCCCGGTGGAGACCCCGCTGGAGGACTCGTTGCAGGACCTGATGCTCGCCCCCGGCCGCATCCTCGTCATTCTCAGCGACTGGTACTTCCAACTGGGACCCCGCAGCCACGGCGAGTGGAACGGGGCGCTGCGCGAAGTGGTCGCCCCCGATGCCGAGCGCTTCGCGGCCGTCTCCATCTCCGCCTCCGTCATGCCCGGCGCCACCTCCGTCTTCGCTGCGGCCGACCTGACCAACGTCGGTGCGGACGAGGCCGAGCGGCGCATGCTCGCCCGCCTCGATCTGACCGGCGACCCGGTGCCGCAGTCCGCCGACGCGAAGCCCGGGCCCCGCTTCCCGGCCGACACCCCCGAGGTGTGGGGCGGAGTGCCGCGCCGCAACATCCGGTTCACCGGCCGTGAGGGGCTGCTCAACGAGGCGTACCACGCACTTCAGGAGGCGGGCCCCGGTGCGGGCGTCGTGACACTCCACGGCATGTCCGGCGTCGGCAAGACGCAGCTGGCCGCGGAGTACGTCTACCGCTTCGGCTCCGAATACGACGTCGTGTGGTGGGTCCCCGCCGACCGCCGCGCCCTCTACCGCCAGAAACTCGCCGAACTCGCCCCGGAACTGGGCCTGCCCACCGGCGCCGAGTACGGCGAACGGCTGCGCGCGGTCAGGGACTCGCTGCGCCGCGGTGAACCGTACTCCCACTGGCTCCTCGTCCTCGACGGAGCCGACGACCCCGAACAGATCTGGGACCTGGTGCCGACCGGTCCGGGACACGTCCTGATCACGTCACGCAACCCGGAGTGGGGCGAGCACAACAGCAACCTCCTCGAGGTGCCGATCTACAGCCGGGACGAGTCGGTGGCCTTCGTCCGCCGCCGGGCTCCACGGCTGACGCACACCGAGGCCGCTCAGCTGGCCGAGGCGCTGGAGGACCTCCCGCTGCTGCTCGACCAGACGGCCGGCTGGCTCAACGACTCCGACATGTCGATCGAGGAGTACATCGAACTCCTCCAGGGCGGCATCGACCAGGACGTCGTCAAGGTCTCCAGGGACTTTCCGATCGCCTTCCAGACCGCCTGGTCAATACTGCTGAACAAGCTCAAGGAGACGGTCCCCGAGTCCATCGACCTGCTGCGGCTGTGCAGCTTCTTCGCACCGGGCTCCATTCCCGTACGGCTGCTGAAGGAGATGCCGCCCGGTGAGCTGCCGGAACAGCTCACCGGCCTGATGAACGATCCGCTGCTCTGGAACAGGGCGATCAGCCAGCTGCGGCAGTACTCCGTGGTGCGGCTGGAGTCCCACGAGTCGGTGGACGAGGAGGCCTCGTCCTCGGGAGAATCGCTTTATCTGCACCGCATGGTCCACCAGATCGTGGGCAAGGACATGCCGGAGCGGGACCGGGAGGAGTTCATCGACGTCGTCCGCCGGGCTCTCGCAGCCGCCGACCCCGGACGGCCCATCGACGCCACGCAATGGCCCGCGTACGCCGAGATCACTCCTCATCTGAAGTGGGCCGGCGTCCTGGAGAGCACCGATCCCGCGGTGCACACCCTGGTCCTCAACTGCCTGCGCTACATGTACTTCTCGGGCGAGTACCGGGCGGGCATCAAGCTCGGCGGCCGCGCCATGACGGCGTGGCGCGAACTGCTGGGTGCAACCCACCCCAGGCTCTGGGACCTCAGCTACAACTACGCCAACCTGATGCGGGCCGTCGGCGACTACGCGGGCACCGAGGCCATGGAGCGGGCCGTGGTCGACCACCTGCGCACCGAGCGCGGGGGACAGGACCTCGAACATCTGCGGGCCGCCAGTGGCCTCGCCGCGGACCTGCGGGGCCTCGGCCGCTACGAGGAGGCGCTGGAGATGTCCAGCTGGATCCTCGACACCTACCGCGAATTGCTCGGAGACCAGGACTCCCGCACCGTCAACGCCCAGAACAACCTGGCCATTTCGCAGCGCCTGCTCGGTCGGTACGAAGAGTCCCGGGAGCTCAACCGGCGCACTCTGGAGGCGCGGCGGCAACTGTTGAGGGCCCGGCACAGCTGGACCCTCCTCTCCGAGATCAACTACGCCACGGATCTCCGGCTGCTCGGCCGCTACAGCGAGGCCGAATCGCTCCAGGCGCAGAGCGCCCGGGTGCACCGGATCGTCCTGGGTGAGGACAACCCCCAGACGCTGCTCGCCGAGCACAACCTCGCGCTCTGCCGCTACCGCAACGGCGAACGTGGCAAGGCCGCGCCCGCGTTCACCCGGGTCCTCGAGCGCGGCGAGCGGGTTCTGGGTGAGGGCGACCCCCTGACCTTGATGTTCGCGGCCAGCCAGAGTTTCTTCGCGCGCGAGCACGCCGACATCGACCAGGCCAGGACGATAAGTGAGTACGTCGTCGACGGGTACACCACGATGCTCGGTGAGGAACACCCGTACGTGGCCGGCACCCGCGCCAACCACGCTCTGATCCTCCGCAATGTCGGCGAACGGGACCATGCCCACCTGCTCACCGAAGAAGCGCTCGCCCAGATGACGCGAGCCGTGGGCGAGAACCACCCATGGACGCTCGGCTGCGCGATCAACGCGTCGGCACTGCGCAACCTGGTCGGCGACCCGGAATCCGCCGCCGCGCTGACCGACGTCTGCGTCACCCGGGCCATCGAGACCCTCGGCCGGACCCATCCGCTCACGCTCTCCGCCCGGATCGCCCACGCGGCGGACCTGCGGGGCATGCGGGAGAGGCAGCGGGCCGACAAGGTCGAGAGCGAGGCATTGGGCGACCTCGTCGCCACGCTGGGCGCACAGCACGTCCACACGGTCTCGGCGCGGTCCCGCAACCGCCCGTACTGGGACTTCGAGCCGCAGATCATCTGATTCGATCACCGAAGGAACGGCGATATGCCGGAGGGCCCGGCCCCGCGAATCGATCGCGGGGCCGGGCCCTCCGTACGTACAACCGCCGGTCAGGCCTCGAAGACCTCGGCGACCAGCTGTGCCTGCTCGGCCTGGTGGCGCTTGGCCGAGCCGACCGCCGGGGAGGAGCCGTGCGGCCGCGAGATGCGACGCAGGCGCTCACCGTGCGGGACGTCGGCGCCGACGGCCAGGTCCAGGTGGTCGATCAGGTTCAGGGCGATGAACGGCCAGGCACCCTGGTTGGCCGGCTCCTCCTGGGCCCAGAGATACTTCTCGGCGTTCGGATACTTGGCGATCTCGGCCTGCAGCTCGGCACCCGGCAGCGGGTACAGACGCTCCAGCCGGATGATCGCCGTGTCCGTCACGCCGCGCTTCTCGCGCTCGGCATCCAGGTCGTAGTAGACCTTGCCGGCGCAGAAGACGACCTTGCGGACCGCGCTCGGGTCGACCGAGTCGTCGCCGATCACCGGGCGGAAGCCGCCGGTGGTGAACTCCTCCGCCTTGGACGCCGCCGCCTTGAGGCGGAGCATCGACTTCGGGGTGAAGACGACCAGCGGCTTGTGGTGCGGGTTGTGCACCTGCCACCGCAGGAGGTGGAAGTAGTTCGACGGGAGCGTCGGCATGGCGACCGTCATGTTGCTCTGCGCGCACATCTGGAGGAAGCGCTCCGGGCGGGCGGACGAGTGGTCCGGGCCCTGGCCCTCGTAGCCGTGCGGCAGGAGCAGCGTGACGCCTGAGGTCTGGCCCCACTTCTGCTCGGCCGAGGAGATGAACTCGTCGACGACGGTCTGCGCGCCGTTGACGAAGTCACCGAACTGGGCCTCCCAGATGACCAGCGACTCCGGGCGGGCCAGCGAGTAGCCGTACTCGAAGCCCATCGCCGCGTACTCGCTGAGCAGCGAGTCGTAGACGTTGTAACGGGCCTGTTCGTCGGAGAGGTAGAGCAGCGGGGTGTAGTCCTCGCCGGTCACCTGGTCGACCAGGACCGCGTGGCGCTGACCGAAGGTGCCTCGGCGGGTGTCCTGGCCGGCGAGCCGGACCGGGGTGCCCTCCATCAGCAGCGAACCGATGGCCAGGGTCTCGCCCATGCCCCAGTCGATCGTGCCGTTCTCCACCGAGGCGGCACGGCGCTGCATCTGCGGCATCAGGCGCGGGTGGACCGTGATCCGCTCCGGGATGTTGACCTGGGACTCGGCGATCCGCTTCACGACCTCCGCGGAGACCGCGGTGGTCACGGCGACCGGGAACTCGGGCCGTGCTTCCGGGACATGGGTCTGGGCCGGGTGCGAGGTGGCTTCGCGGACCTCCGCGAAGACCTTCTCCAGCTGGCCCTGGAAGTCCTGGAGCGCCTGCTCGGCCTCTTCCAGCGTGATGTCGCCGCGACCGATGAGGGACTCGGTGTAGAGCTTGCGCACCGAGCGCTTCTTGTCGATCAGGGTGTACATCTGCGGGTTGGTGAACTCCGGGTTGTCGCCCTCGTTGTGACCGCGGCGGCGGTAGCAGATGAGGTCGATGACCACGTCCTTGTTGAACGCCTGCCGGAATTCGAAGGCCAGCCGGGCCACGCGGACGACGGCCTCGGGGTCGTCTCCGTTGACGTGGATGATCGGCGCCTCGATCATGCGTGCCACGTCGGTGGCGTACATCGAGGAGCGGGAGGACTCCGGGGCGGCGGTGAAGCCGACCTGGTTGTTGATCACCACGTGCACGGTGCCGCCGGTGCGGTAGCCGCGCAGCTGCGACATGTTGAGCGTCTCGGCGACGACGCCCTGGCCCGCGAAGGCCGCGTCGCCGTGGAGCGCGACGGGCAGGACCGTGAAGTCCGTGCCGCCCTTGTTGATGATGTCCTGCTTGGCGCGGGCGATGCCCTCGAGGACCGGGTCGACCGCCTCCAGGTGCGAGGGGTTGGCCGCCAGCGAGACCTTGATCTGCTCGCCGTCCAGACCGGTGAAGGTGCCTTCGGCGCCCAGGTGGTACTTCACGTCGCCGGAGCCGTGCATCGACCGCGGGTCGAGGTTGCCCTCGAACTCCCGGAAGATCTGCGCGTACGACTTGCCGACGATGTTCGCCAGCACGTTCAGACGGCCGCGGTGGGCCATGCCGATGACGACCTCGTCGAGGCGGGCCTCGGCGGCGGAGTCGATGACCGCGTCGAGCAGCGGGATGACGGACTCGCCGCCCTCCAGCGAGAACCGCTTCTGGCCGACGTACTTGGTCTGCAGGAACGTCTCGAACGCCTCGGCGGCGTTGAGGCGGCGCAGGATCCGCAGCTGCTCCTCGCGCTCCGGCTTGGGGCGCGGACGCTCCACCCGGTCCTGGAGCCACTTGCGCTGCTTCGGGTCCTGGATGTGCATGAACTCGATGCCGGTGGTGCGGCAGTACGACTCACGCAGCACACCGAGGATGTCGCGGAGCTTCATCATCGTCTTGCCGGCGAACCCGCCGACCGCGAAGTCCCGCTCCAGGTCCCACAGGGTGAGGCCGTGCTCGGTGATGTCCAGGTCGGGGTGCTTGCGCTGGCGGTACTCCAGCGGGTCGGTGTCGGCCATGACATGGCCGCGGACCCGGTAGGAGTGGATCAGCTCGAAGACCCGCGCCGCCTTGGTGACGTCGTCGTCGTGCGAGGCGTCGATGTCCTTGAGCCAGCGGACCGGCTCGTAGGGGATGCGCAGCGCCTTGAAGATCTCGTCGTAGAACTCGTTCTCGCCGAGCAGGAGCTGGGACACGATCCGCAGGAACTCGCCGGAGGCGGCGCCCTGGATGACGCGGTGGTCGTACGTCGAGGTCAGGGTCATGACCTTCGAGATGCCCAGCTTGTTCAGGGTGTCCTGGGAGGTGCCCTGGAACTCCGCCGGGTAGTCCATCGCGCCGACACCCATGATGAGGCCCTGTCCGGGCATCAGGCGGGGCACCGAGTGGACGGTGCCGATGCCGCCGGGGTTGGTCAGCGAGGCGGTGACTCCGGTGAAGTCGTCCATGCCGAGCTTGCCGATGCGGGCGCGGCGGACGATGTCCTCGTACGCCTGCCAGAACTCGAAGAAGTTGAGCGTCTCGGCCTTCTTGATGGCCGCGACGACCAGCTGGCGGTCGCCGCTCGGCTTCACCAGGTCGATGGCCAGACCGAGGTTGACGTGCTCCGGCTTGACCAGGGTCGGCTTGCCGTCCTTCTCCGCGAAGGAGTGGTTCATCGACGGCATGGCCTTGAGGGCCTGCACCATCGCGTACCCGATGAGGTGCGTGAAGGAGATCTTCCCGCCGCGGGCGCGCTTGAGGTGGTTGTTGATGACGATGCGGTTGTCGAAGAGCAGCTTCACCGGAACGGCGCGCACGGACGTGGCCGTCGGCAGTTCCAGGGAGGCGTTCATGTTCTTCGCCACGGCGGCGGACGGGCCGCGCAGCGTCACGTACTCGGGGCCCTCGGCGGCAGCGGCCGGGGCCGCCTTGGCGGGTGCGGCGGCCTTCGCGGCCGGAACGGCGGGCGCAGCCGGAACGGCGGGCGCGGCCGGAGCGGCGGGCGCGGCCGGAGCGGCGGGCGCGGCCGGTGCCACCGGGGCAGCGACCGGAGCGGCAGCCGCGGGCTTCGCCGGGGCGGCCGGTGCGGCGGCCGGGACCTGCGCCGGAGCGGCAGGCGCGGTCCGGGCCGGTGCGGTGGCGGCCGGGGCCACCGCAGCCCCCGCGGCTGCGGCGCCGGGAACGGGCTTGTCCGCCGTGCCGGACGTACCCGGCTTGTAGTCGGCGAAGAAGTCCCACCAGGCGCGATCGACCGAATTGGGGTCCTGGAGGTACTGCTGATAGATCTCGTCGACGAGCCACTCATTGGGGCCGAAAGCCGCAGCCGGGCTCGTGCCCGGGCTGGCTTGGTCGGTCGAGATGCTTGAGTTACTGGGGGACTGAGACGACACGGCGGCAACCGCCCTCTTCCGCTTCACAAGGTGATGGACAGCGGAAATCAAGGCTACGCCTCCTTGACCGTTCCATGCAGACCGGGCCGGTCTTCGTCGTGCAAGTCACATCAAAGAGCGGGTTTCGGCGCAGGAAATGGCGGGAAACAACCCTGGTTCCGCTTCAGTCCGGGTACGCGAGGCAGTGGCTACGGCCCCATGGACCGTCTCCCCTCGTGGGACGACACGTAGAACGTGCCCTTCCGGTTCGAACCCTATGTCAACTGTGCGATTGAGGGATCCCCGGAAGGGTGACTTGGATCCGGCAGCCGCGAGCCGATTCAGCCACTCCGATGCGGCCGCCGTGCAGATTCACCGCCCAGCGGGCGATCGCCAGACCCAGCCCCGTACCGCCGTCGCTGCCCGGACCGTGCGGGGACGGCACCTCGCCACGGTTGAAACGCTCGAAGACCCGGTGCCGCTCGGACTCGGGGATGCCCGGACCCTCGTCCAGGACCTCCAGGTCCAGCGACTCCGGCTGCGCGCCGCGCCGCGCCCGCACCGTGACCCGGCCGTGCGGCGGGCTGTGCTTGACAGCGTTGTCGATCAGATTGGCCACCACCTGGTGGAGCCGCTCCGCGTCCGCATGAGCGGTCAGTTCGGGCGGCGACACATCCAGATGCAGATGGACGTCCTTGCGGCTGTGGTTCCCGGAACCGGAGGACAGCCGGCGGTGCGAGGCGGCCAGGTTCGCTTCCTTCAGCACGCCCGAGAGATACGGCCACACCTCGAAGCGGCGGGCCTTCAGGGTGACCACCCCGTGGTCCAGCCGGGACAGGTCCAGCAGCGTCTCCACCAGCCTGCTGAGCCGCTCCGTCTGTTTGAGCGCCGTGCGCATCGTCTCCGGATCAGCCGCGGAGACCCCGTCCACGACGTTCTCCAGCACCGCCCTCAGCGCCGCGATCGGCGTCCGCAGCTCGTGCGAGACGTTGGCCACCAGCTCCTTGCGGTGCCGGTCCACGGCCTCCAGATCGTCCGCCATGAGATTGATCGTCTGCGCCAGGTCGCCGAGCTCGTCACGCCGGTCGGCGCCCCTCACCCGTCTGGTGTAGTCGCCGTGCGAGATCGACCGGGCGACCTTCGTCATCTCGTCCAGCGGCGCCGTCAGGCCGTGCGCCACGAACTGGGTGATCAGCAGTGTCGCGATCACCGAGAACACGGTGATGAACCGCAGCTCGGTCCTGGTGCGCACCGCCACCATCAGAAGCCCGGTCGTGATGAACACCGAGACCACGACGAGCGTGCCCAGCTTCGCCTTGACCGAGAAGGGACGCAGTCCGGAGCCCGGCCGGGTCATGGCGCCGGGGTCTCCAGGGCGTAACCGACCCCGTGCACGGTACGGATCCGCTCCGCACCGATCTTCCGGCGCAGCGCCTTGATGTGGCTGTCGACGGTACGGGTGCCGGAGGCGTCCGCCCAGTCCCAGACCTCCGCGAGCAACTGCTCCCGGGAGAGCACCGCGCGCGGTGTGCCGGCCAGGCAGACCAGCAGATCGAACTCGGTCGGCGTGAGGTGGACGTCCTCGGCGCGCACCCGCACCCGGCGCTGCGCGTGGTCGATCTCCAGCTCGCCGAGGCGCAGGATGCCGCTGCGCGGCGTCACCGCGGCCAGTGCGGCACGCTCCACCCGGCGCAGCAGGACATGCACCCGGGCCGCCAGCTCGCGCATCGAGAACGGTTTGGTCATGTAGTCGTCCGCGCCGACACCGAGGCCGACCAGCATGTCGGTCTCGTCGTCCCGGGCGGTCAGCATCAGCACAGGCACCGGCCGTGTGGCCTGCACCCGGCGGCACACCTCCAGGCCGTCGAAGCCCGGCAGCATGATGTCGAGCACCATCAGGTCGGGCTGCCAGGCCTCGGCCGCGTCGACGGCCGCGGGGCCGTCGAGCGCGGTCTGCACCAGGAAACCCTCGGCCCGCAGACGGGCGGAGATGGCGTCGACGATCGTCGCGTCGTCCTCGACCACCAGCACCCGGCGCTGTGCGCCCGGGGTGGCCGCGACACCGTTGTGGGTGGTGTGTGTCTGTTCCATCGCCCCGCCCCTGCCCGTTCTCGCGGGGGCCATTCCCCCGGACGCACGGTCTTCGCTTGTGAATTTCGTGGGTGATCCCGTTTGCCGCTCAGCAGCGTAAAGCCACCGGACGGCTCCCGGCTACGCAGGGTGCAACGGCACGGGAACGGGTTGGACGCGAGGAGGAGGCGGAGTGTCTGCCTTGTGGCGCTTGGCCCCCGGGCGTCCGGGGGCCACGCATACCCGGTGGGGGGACCTCAGGCCGTCCGAAGTGCGAGATGAACCACGTCGGGCACACCTCGGGCAACATGCACCTCTTCCGTCCTTACCCCGCTGAATCCGGCATTCCGCAAGGCCTGTTCGAAGTCGTCGGACGGCCGGGCGGACCAGACCGCGAGCACCCCGCCCGGATTCAGCCGTTCCCGGCAGTCGGCGAGACCGGCGGGCGAGTAGAGGCTGTCGTTGTCGTCGGTGACGGTCCAGTCCGGTCCGTTGTCGATGTCCAGACACAGTGCGTCGTAACGGTCCGTAGTCGTGTGGAGGTACGCAACCAGATCCGTCGCCAGGATCTCGGTCCGCGGATCGGCGAGCGCGGCACCGGTGATCCGGGCCAGCGGACCACCCCGGTGCCAGTCGATGATCGCCTGCTCCCGCTCGACGACCGCGATCCGCCCCCAGCGCGGTTCGGCCGCGGCGTGGGAGAGGGAGAAGCCGACCCCGAGACCGCCGATCAGCACCGCCGGGTCCGGCCGCCCTGCGGGCAGCGCGGCAAGCGCCGCGTCGATCAGCAGCCGCTCGGAGCGACCGTCCGCGGTGTCCATCAGGAAGCAGCCGTTGGCGATGATCTCGAAGTCGTCACCCCGCTCCCGCAGGACGACCTCCCCGTACGGTCCTTCGCGGCGGTCGAGCGTGACGGGGCTGTGGGCGGTGCGGCGGTCGGCGGTGGGCATGTCCTCGGTCTCCGGATAGAGGGCGGGTGAGTCCCTGCCATCCTTGCCCGGCCGCGCGGCCGGGACCAGCGAATTGCCGGATCGGTACGGGGCGCGGAGAGGTGAAAGGCGTGGTCACACGGGCTCCGGCCGTGCGCCGCGCACCACGAGGAGCGCCCCGCCTGCCACATACGCCACCACTGCCACCGCCCACGCCGCCCCCTGCGGCCCCGGCTGCATCGGCCAGGCCCAGACGGCGGCCGCGCCACCCGGGGTGCGGGGCGCCGCCAGGTAGACCGCGCCGCCGTAGACCGTCATCGGCAGCCAGCTCAGCCGGGCACCGATCAGCGCCGCCGACCCGGCCGCCACCCCGGTCGCCCCGAGCATGTTGCGCACCATCCCCGGCGCGCCGAACGCCTCCGGATGCCCCGGCACCGCCAGCGCGAGTGCTCCGGTGACGAACACGGTGAGGGTCAGCAGATGCAGCAGCCGGCGCGGCCACCAGGGGCGTACGGCGGTCTGGTCCAGCTCGGCGGTGTGCGCGTGCATGCCGGTGGAGATCGCGGCGGAGGCGAGCAGCGGGGCGAGCACCAGGACCGGGACGCGCCCGGTGTGGTCGAAGTGGTCCTGCAGCCAGTCCGCGGCCCAGGCGGAGACGAGCACGATGCCGGCCAGGGCGGCGGCGGTGAGGGGGAGGGCGCGCGAGCGGATGTAGAGGAGCGGTCCCTGCGCGGTTCCGTTCACAGTGCCGGCACCTCCGCCGGGTCGCAGCTCTCCCGGGAAGCCAGGTAGCGGCCGAGCCAGGCCCTGCGGCCGGTGTCCGGCATGGCTTCGAGACGGCCCAGGTAGCCCTTGACCTGCGGGTTCTCGACGGCGGGGTCGTTCACGGGAACCAGCCACTCCTGTACCGCGGAGTCGGTGCGGTGCACGCGCCAGTATTCCTTGCTTTCCTTTCCGGTCCCCTCCGACGGGCAGTCCCGCCTCATCAGGCCGGCGGCGGCGTCCTGCGCGTACGCACGGGGATCGAGCAGCTTGTTGCGCACGACGTCCCAGCCGAGCGTCAGGCGCGACAGCGGTACTTCGCCGCCGTCGGGGCGTGCGCCGTTCTCCACGTACCGGGTCGGTGCGTTCGGGACCCCGTCCAGCCGGGAGAGCATGCCGCTCAGGGCGTCCGACACCTGCGCCAGCATCGGGCCGGCATGCCCGTTCACACAGATCTGCGGGACGCCGTCCGTGCAGATCCGGCGGGCCACCGTGGGGTCGTCCCGCCACAGCTCCTCGCCGGTCCGGACAATGAGCGACCCGGCGGCGACCGCCACGACGAGCGGTATGACGGCGATCACCCGGCGCCGCGCCGCGTACCCCAGCAGCACGGTGAGGGCCGGACCGCCCAGCCAGGCCAGCATGACCGGGGCGAACCACCACACCGGGACGGATACATCCAGTTCGACCTGCTCGCCCGGGCTCAGGAAGCGGACATCCGACTCCAGATAGGAGGGGACACCCAGCCCGACGTACGTGCAGACCGCCAGGACCGGCGCGGTCAGCCGCCACGGCGACAGCCGCCCGACGACGAAGCCGACCAGTGCGATCGACGCCAGAAGGGAGCTGTCGGAGACGGCGAGGGAGAGGGACGGGCCGCGGCCGGTCGCGTACGGCAGGTTCGCGGCCACCAGCACCGCCAGCGCCACGAGATACCCCACCGCTGCCCACAGGGCGACGGGCGCCGCCGCCGTCACGGCCCGGCGCAGCCGGCTGCGGGGGACGGCGGACAGCAGCTCGGTGGTGCGGGCGCGGCGTTCGCGGCCGCCCTGCCAGCAGGCGGCTGCCGCCGCGAGCGGACCGCAGAGCAGCGCGTTCACGGAGCGCAGCAGCGACTGGGTCTCGCCCCAGTCACCCTGCCACTGGTCAGCCCTCGCGCCCAGGGTGACGAGGAGGGTGAGCGCGACGGCCGCGCCGGTCCACGGCGGGATGCCGCGGCGCAGTTCGGTGCGCAGCGGCGTACCGGAGGCCGCGGTGCCCGCGTCCCGGACGCGGGTCAGGGTCCCGGTCATCGGCCTGCCACCGCCGTGCGGTGAGCGCGGAGCGCGGCGGTGTAGCCCCGCTCGATCGAGTTGTCGCCGAGGCTGTCGTCCGCCCCGTTGCCGCCGATCGCGGTGAGTTCGGCGGTGGTGCCGCGGTAGGCGATCCGGCCGGCCTCGACGAGCGTCACCTCGGTGCAGGCCGCTGCGACGTCCTCGACGAGGTGCGTGGAGACGATCACCGTGGATGTCTCGCCCAGCTCACGCAGCAGCGCCCGGAACTCGACACGCTGCTCCGGGTCGAGGCCGGCGGTCGGTTCGTCCAGCAGCAGGAGGTCCGGATCGTTGACGATCGCCTGCGCGATGCCGACGCGCCGCACCATGCCGCCCGACAGGGTCTTCACCTTCGCATCGATCCTGTCCGTCAGTCCGACCCGTGCCACGGCCCGTTCGACCGCCTCCGGGACCTGCGCGGCGGGCATCTCCTTGAGCCAGGCGACATAGCCGACGAACTCGCGGACGGTGAAGCCCGGGTAGTAGCCGAACTCCTGGGGCAGGTAGCCGAGACGACGCCGGACGGCCGAGCGGCTGCGGTGGTCCGTCACCGCACCGACCTCGCTGCCCAGCAGTTCGACCCTGCCGCCGGAAGGTGCGGCGACGGTCGCGAGGACCCGGATCAGAGAGGTCTTGCCCGCCCCGTTCGGCCCCAGCAGGCCATGGACCCCGGGAGCGAAATCGAGGTCGACGCCGTCCAGCGCGGTCCTCCTGCGGTGGCGGACCGTCAGCCCGCTGACGCGGACGGTACGGGCGTTTCGGACTGTCACGGTGCTCATGCGTTCACGCTCACAACTTCTCCAGATGGTCGAAGGACCGACGGCGTACGGTCAGCAGGGCGGCGCACAGCAGCGCCCCCGCCGCCCAGCCGCTCTGCGCGAAGGGCCCGGCGAAGTACCGGGCCGCCCCGTCGGCCAGGGCGTCCGGGTCCAGGGGTGTCGCGCCGGCGGACGGCACGACGACGGCAAGGCCCCAGGCCGCGGTGACGGACGAGGCGCCGGCACGGCATCCGGTGTACGAACCCAGCGCCAGCGCGGCCAGGGTCATGGCGACGGCCGGCACCAACCAGGCGACCGCACCGGGCGCACCCGCCGAAGCGGGCAGTACCGCCCCCGCCGCGGTCAGCAGCGGGACGCTCACGCCGAGGACCGCGGCGGTCCTGATCAGCAGGAGCCGCAGCCCGCCGGACGGTGTGGAGGCGGCGAGTTCGTACACGGGATCCGCGTGCCGCCCGTACGAGACGCCGACCCCGGCGAGCGGCAGCACCGGCGCGATCAGGAGCAGCAGCGGACGGACCGGGAGACCGGCCTCCGCCCCGGTCCCGCTCCCTGCGCCGTACGCGAGGGCGACGGCCGCGGCCGCCACCAGCAGCACGGCCACCAGCCAGGGGCCACGCAGCGCGGGTCCGGCGGCCCGGAGGGCGGGGGCGAGGAGGGGAACACGGTGGTGGCGGGGTGCGGACGGGGGCACGGATGCCGGGGCCCGAGCGGGTCCCCGCACCGCGGCCGATCCGCGGACCGCATCCGTGCCGCCCGCCGCCGCGGCGAGCACCGCTGCCCGCACGTCGTCGACCACGGCCGCCGCGCCCCCCTGTCCGCGTACTGCCGCCGACACCCGCGCCGCGCACCTCCCGCACACCTCGATGTGCTTCTCCAGGGACCAGGCGTCGGTCTCCGACGCCGTGCCGGACGCGTACCGCCGCGCCGGCTCCGCGCCCACATGCCAGCCCGTCATGCCATGCCTCCCAGCGGTTCGCCGCCCGGCGTCAGCCGGTCCAGGGCGGCGCGCAGCTCGCGTCTGGCACGCATCGCCCGGGTCTTGACCGTGCCCTCGGGTATGCCGAGGAGCTGTGCGGTCTCGCGGGTCGTCAAGCCGTCGATGACCGTCGCGCGCAGGACCTCCCGCAGTTCGGGCGAGATCCGGTCCAGTGCCGCGCCCACGTCCGCGTACTCCAGGCCGGCCAGCACCCGTTCCTCCGCGGACGGGGCGACGGCGGACCGGTCGGTGCCCCCGGCCTGCTCGGCCCGGGTGGCGCGTTCGGTGCGGGCCTCGGCGCGCCGGGCGTCGACCAGGCGGCGTGCGGCGATCACCCACAGCCAGCCGCCCGCCTGCCCGCCGCGGTGCGTACCGGCGGACCGCCACGCGGTGACGAATGTGTCCTGCAGTACTTCCCTCACCGTCTCCGGGTCCGCGCACCGGCGGCTCAGCCGGGCGAACAACCAGCCGGCATGCCGGTCGTAGAGCGCGGCGAGGGCCGCCGCATCCCCTTGTGCGACGGCGCGCAGCAGCGCGTCGTCATCGTCGGTCAGGTTCTCCCCCGAGGGGCACATCAGCCTCACATCCCCTCTATCGGGCCGTGGCCCCTCGCCGGTTCACCGTGTGGCATGCGCCATGGACGGTGCGGACATGATCGCGGAAGGTTGGGCGTTGTCCCCGGGTACGTGAGAAAACAGGGGGCGTGAGAAGCCGGGGGCGTGAGAAAAGGGAGTCTGGCGCGGTGCACCGGAGTACGTACGGGGCAGCACAGGTACGACGTGACGCGGCCCCGCTGCTCGATGCCGTACCGGGACCGCGGCGTTCGGTACCGCCGGCCCCCGTACCGCCGCCCGACGCGCCCGCCCGGTCCTGGCTGTGGAGGCTGCTGCCGACGCCGACCGGGACGCCGTTCACCTTCTGTTATCTGCTGGTGCTCGTCGCCACGTCCCTGTTCACCGCCTACGCCGATCCGGACACCGTCTCCGCCGTGCTGCGCGAATCGAGCACCGACGTCGCGCATCTCACGCGGACCCCGCTGCGCGTTCTCGTCGCCAGCGCCCTGTGGATCGCGGGCGGGCTCACCTCTCCGTACGCCCTCGGCTTCGCTCTCGTCCTGACCGCCCTGGAGCGGCGCATCGGCGCGTGGCGCACCGCCGGGGTCTTTCTGCTCGGGCATGTGGTGGCGACGCTCGCCACGGAGATCCCGGTCGGGCTCTCCGTGGTGGCCGGACATCTGCCGGAGACCTCGCTGCACCGGCTCGACTACGGCATCAGCTTCGGTCTGATGGCGAGCGTCGGTGCGCTCGCCGGACTGCTCACCCCGCTGCCGCGCACCCTGATCCTGGTCGGCGTCGGGGTGATGCTGGCGCACGATCTGCTCGTGTTCACCGATCCGCTCACCGGCTGGGGGCATCCGCTCGCCCTGCTGCTCGGGGTGGCCTGCCGGCCGCTCCTGCACCGGCGCGAGGGCCTGATCGAGAGCAGGTCCAGATCGGAGACACCGGGAATGGCCGTGCCGCGCGGAACGCTCCCGTAGAGGTAGGCGCTGTGCAGTTGCGTGGTGTCGAACGCATCGGCGATCCGGGAGCGGGCCGCCTCGACCACGCGGGCGAACGCTGCCGGTATTCGGCTCAGTGAGCCTTCACGTCTGATCGTCCCGTCCTTGGCCAGGCTGCTGTCGTCCACGCGTGTGTCGCCCATACGGGAACTCTCCCCCGTGCGCAGGGCAGCCGCGAACGGCTTGCGCAGGCGACGGGTGCGGCGGAAGAAGATCGCTGAGAGCGAACACGGGCCCGGGAACATTAAGTAGGTCAGGAGCATTGAGTCTGCATAGCTCAACTTGACTGCCGAAGGGGAGATCATGGCTACTGAGTCCAACGCGGTCACTCCGCTCACCTTGCCTGTGCTGCCACTCGACGACGAGGTCGTGCTGCCCGGAATGGTGGTTCCTCTGGACCTGTCCGACACGGATGTCCGGGCCGCCGTCGAGGCTGCCCAGGCCGCCGCCCGTCCGGGTGGTGGCAAGCCCGAGGTGCTGCTGGTGCCGCGGATCGACGGGACCTACACCGGGACCGGTGTACTCGGCACCGTCGAGCAGGTCGGCCGGCTCTCCGACGGGGACCCGGGCGCCCTCATCCGCGGCCGTGACCGCGTGAGGATCGGTGCCGGGACCACCGGACCCGGGGCAGCACTCTGGGTCGAGGGGACCCGCGTGGACGTCCCGGTTCCCGACCCGCTCCCCGGCGCCGCCGCCGAGCTGGTCAAGGAGTACAAGGCCCTCGCCACCAGCTGGCTGAAGAAGCGTGGCGCCTGGCAGGTCGTGGACCGGGTCCAGCAGATCGACGACATCTCCGCGCTCGCCGACAATTCCGGTTACTCACCGTTCCTCACCACCACCCAGAAGGTGCAGCTCCTGGAGACCACCGACGCGGTCGCCCGGTTGAAACTCGCCATTCAGTGGCTCGGCGAGCATCTCGCCGAGCAGGACGTCGCCGAGTCCATCGCCAAGGACGTCCAGGAGGGCGTCGACAAGCAGCAGCGCGAGTTCCTGCTGCGGCGCCAGCTCGAAGCCGTACGCAAGGAGTTGTCCGAGCTCAATGGCGATCCGGGGGACGAGTCCGACGACTACCGGGCCCGCGTCGAGTCGGCCGATCTTCCCGAGCACGTCCGGGAGGCCGCGCTCAAGGAGGTCGACAAGCTGGAGCGCTCGTCCGACCAGAGCCCCGAAGGCTCCTGGATCCGAACCTGGCTGGACACCGTCCTCGAACTGCCGTGGACCGAACGGACCGAGGACGCGTACGACATCCGCGCCGCCAAGGAGATCCTCGACGCCGAGCACGCGGGCCTGGACGACGTGAAGGAGCGGATCACCGAGTACCTCGCGGTGCGCAAGCGCCGTGCCGAACGCGGTCTCGGGGTCGTGGGCGGGCGGCGCGGCGGCGCGGTGCTGGCCCTCGTCGGACCGCCCGGCGTCGGCAAGACGTCCCTCGGTGAGAGCGTCGCGCACGCCATGGGCCGCGAGTTCGTCCGCGTCGCGCTCGGCGGTGTGCGGGACGAGGCGGAGATCCGTGGCCATCGGCGTACGTACGTCGGTGCGCTCCCCGGACGCATCGTCCGCGCCATCAAGGAGGCCGGTTCCATGAACCCGGTCGTCCTGCTCGACGAGATCGACAAGGTCGGCTCCGACTTCCGCGGCGACCCGGCCGCGGCGCTCCTCGAAGTCCTCGACCCGGCGCAGAACCACACCTTCCGCGACCACTACCTGGAGGTCGAACTCGACCTCAGCGACGTCGTCTTCCTGGCCACCGCCAACGTCCTGGAAGCCATCCCGGAGGCACTGCTCGACCGCATGGAGCTGGTCAGGCTCGACGGCTACACCGAGGACGAGAAGGTCGTCATCGCCCGCGACCACCTGCTCCCCCGCCAGCTGGAGCGGGCCGGTCTGGAGAAGGACGAGGTGACGCTCGACGAGTCGGCGCTGCGCAAGCTGGCGGGCGAGTACACCCGCGAGGCGGGCGTACGAAACCTGGAGCGGGCCGTCGCCCGGCTGCTCCGCAAGGTGGCGGCCCAGCACGAACTGGGCGACCGGGAGCTTCCGTTCACCGTCACCGACGAGGACCTGCGGGGTCTCGTCGGACGGCCGCACCACGTCCCCGAGTCCGCCCAGGACCCGGCCGAGCGCCGCACCGCGGTGCCGGGCGTGGCGACCGGACTCGCGGTGACCGGCGCCGGTGGCGACGTGCTGTTCGTCGAGGCGTCGCTGGCCGACCCGGAGACCGGCGCGGCCGGACTGACCCTGACCGGGCAGCTCGGCGACGTCATGAAGGAGTCCGCGCAGATCGCGCTGAGCTTCCTGCGCTCGCACGGCGCCGAACTGGAACTGCCCGTCGCCGACCTCAAGGACCGGGGAGCGCACATCCACTTCCCGGCGGGGGCGGTCCCCAAGGACGGTCCGAGTGCCGGTATCACGATGACGACGGCGCTGGCCTCGCTGCTCTCCGGACGGCTGGTCCGTACGGATGTGGCGATGACCGGTGAGGTGTCACTGACCGGACGGGTGCTGCCGATCGGCGGGCTGAAGCAGAAGCTGCTGGCTGCCCACCGGGCCGGCATCACCACCGTGGTGATCCCGAAGCGGAACGAGGCAGACCTGGACGACGTCCCGGCCGAGGTCCTGGAGAGGCTGGAGGTTCACCCGGTGACGGATGTCCGCCAGGTGCTGGAGATCGCCCTCGCTCCGGCCATGGCCAGGGCGGAGGAGAGGATCCCGGCCGCGGCGTGAGCGCCATGGCGTGACGGGCGTGGCATGACGTGCGCGGCCGGTCGGACGGCCCGCACCACCCGAAAGGGCGGTGCGGGCCGTTCCGCGTATCCGGGTGCGGGAACGTGCTGTTCCGTGACCGGGGGGCACGGAAAGGCCACGCTGCTGCCGCAGACCGGCACGCCGCGGTCCGTCGGCCGGACCGCCGTCCCGGTGGGCTCGGTGGTGCGGCCGGTCGACGGGGTGGCGGACGAGGGGCGGCTCGCGATGCGCCGGGGTGACCCGGACGCCACCGGGCACGAGGACACCGGTGCACCGGTGACGGTGCCCTGCTGTGCGTCGTGACCGACAGGTTCTCAGGGGCGGTAGACGGTCCCCGGCACCGGCTCGGCGGGGGCCATCAGCCACGGGACCGTCACCAGGGTGTGGCCGCGTTCCTTCAGCGCGTCGATGATGCCGGGCACCGCGGGCAGGTCCCCCCGTAGATGTCGTGCAGCAGGATGATGCCGTCCTTGCTCGCCTGATCGAGTAATCCGCTTCTTGATCAGCGCGGAGTCGGTCGACGAGGGAGCCCCGGCGACGGGGAGCGTCACCGGGGCTCCGGGGGCGGAGGCTCAGCCGTTGGCGAGTGCCTGTACGCGGTCGAGAGCGCCGTTGAAGTGGTTGTGGTCGCCGACGTACGGGCCGGACGACGTGTACTGCCACATCGTGTAGTAGCCCCAGCCGGCCGGGAGCGTGCCGACCGTGGTGTCGTAACGGGCCACCCACAGCGGGTTGGTGGTGCCGAAGCCCGAGTTGTTCCCGGTGCAGGTCGTCCACCAGCTGGTCGCGGTGTAGATGACCGCGTCACGCCCGGTGCGCGCCTTGTACGTGTTCACGAAGTCGCGGATCCAGGAGACCATGCCGGCCTGCGTCTTGCCGTAGCACTGCGCGCCGTACGGGTTCCACTCGATGTCGAGTACGCCGGGCAGCGTCTTGCCGTCCTTCGACCAGCCGCCCCCGTGGTCCACGAAGTAGTTGGCCTGGGTGGCGCCGCTCGTGGTGTCCGGGGTGGCGAAGTGGTACGCGCCGCGGATCATGCCGACGTTGTACGAGCCGTTGTACTGCTGCGCGAAGTAGGGATTCGTGTAGTACGTGCCCTCGGTGGCCTTGGTGTAGGCCCACCGGACGCCGCTGTTCCAGAGAGTCGTCCAGTCGACGTTGCCCTGGTAGCTGCTGACGTCCACGCCTTCGGTCTGGGCGACAAGCATGTCGCGCGGCAGGCCGCCCCGGCCGTCGTGGGCGATGACGCCCATGCCCATCGTGGCCGACCCGCGCGCGGGCTTCTTGGCGGCGGCTGTGGGGGAGTCGGCCGCGGTGGCCGCGCCGGGCAGGGTGAGCAGGAGCGAAAGTGCTGCGAGGAGGGTTCCCAGCGCCGCCAGGCGTGAGCGGCGGGTCGTTCCGGATCCGGATCTGTGCACGGGCATGTGCGTGCCTCCGAGGCCTCGGTGGGGGGATCTGCAGACCCAGGGGGGCGGCTCGGCGCACCCCTGCGGCATGTCATGGTGTGAACATGCCAGCAATGAAGCTACGCACGTAGACCCGCCTGGCGGAAGAGGGCCTGGGCGCCGCCGTTGGTCTACGCCTGCGAAATACTGGCGGAGCTGCGGCGACGACCGGCGGCTAAAGAAACTTTCAGCGGCAGGAAAGCTCATGAGGGGTGTTGACGTGCACGGGAGCGAGAGCGGTAGTGAACCCGGCGCGGCCGGAGGAAGTGGTGCGGACCACGAATTCCTGGCACTGGAGCGGGAATTGGCCGTCTTTCTGCGCCGCGCGCGGGCCAGTTCCGGTGAGATGGCACGGGAGGTCCATCCCGAGCTGGAGGCCGCGGCGTACGGACTCTTCGTACGGCTGGAGTCCGTGGGGCGGCAGCGGGCCACCGATCTCGCCGCGTACTTCGGCGTCGGAAAGGCGACCATGAGCCGTCAGCTGCGCGCCCTGGAGGAGCTCGGACTGGTGGCGCGCGAGCCCGATCCGGCCGACGGCCGGGCCTTCCTCGTCCATCTCACCGACGAGGGGCTGGCACGCTTCCGCAGTGTCCGCGACGCGCGCCGTGACCGGTACGTGAGCAAGCTCGCCGACTGGGACCGGACCGAGGTGGCGGAATTGGCGCGGCTGCTGCACCACTTGAACGCCCGCGCCGAGGACTGACGCCGGCCGGGCCCGACCCCGGACCGAACCTCGACCGGCCCGGCACCCCCGAGCGCTCTCGGACCCCGGCCTCGGTAAACCGCCCACCGGAGAGCGCCCCTCCATGCCCCGGCCCGGGTCCGACCCCGCACCCGGGTGGCCTACAGCACCGCGAAGACCGCCGTCGCGTCGTCATGCGTCTTGCTGCGCCGCAGATACGCTTGCTCCGCGTCCGCGTCCTCAAGCGCCCTGACCCGGTCGATCAACCCCTGCGAGCCCTCCTTGCGGAGCACCGTGAGGCAGGCCGCCCAGTCGCCCTCGTGGAACATCTCCGTCCAGCGGCTCGCCCCGTCCGTCAGTGCGGCCACCGCCCGCACCTCGGCGAGCGGTGTCCACCCGGTCACGGCGCGGACCGCCACCCCGGGGTCGGCGGCGGCGGTGAAGAAGCCGCCCTCCTTGTTCCGTACCTGCGCATCGGCGATCGCGTCGGTGGCCAGGGAGCCGGGCGGCAGCCGGTCGAGGCGGTCGTCGAGCACTGCGCGCACCGTTCCGTCCGGCGACTCGAACAGCAGGACCGAGTCGGAGAGCACCAGGTGTTCGACCCCTTCCTCGTCCCAGCGCACCAGGACGACGGTCGCCTGAGGCGTGCGTACGTGAGAAAGGTCACACAGGGAACGATGCGTGTCGGCGGTGCGCCGGATGGACTCGGCGAGGATCTCGGTGAGCGTCAGATCTCGCCGCGAACCCGACAGTTCGACCAGCGATCCGCCCAGTCGCGCGGTGAACCAGGGCACAGAGTGCACACAACCGTCGTTCCCCTGCGGTGGAGTGACTCCGTCGAGCAGAACGAGCGTCCCACCCCTGCCGGAAGCGGGAAGCGCGGTGGCTGCCCAGTCCTCGTTGGGGCGCTCGGGGCTACCGGGAGCCGTGGCGACTTCGATGCGCATACGGTCAGTCTGCACGACGCCTTCACGGAGCCTGCACGCGTCAGGTGCTGGACCGTACCAGCAGGTCAGTGGGGGAGTCCTGGGCGGAAGGAACGGCTCCGTGCCGGGTGCGGGCGGGCATCTTGCCAAAGCCCGGGCGGAAGTTCCAGCCGATGGGCCAGGTGTGCTCCACGGCGCTCGAGGGGAGACTTGTTCGTCAACTCTTGAGTGATGTTCACTCGTTCAGGTGGCGGAGCGGTTGATGCGCGCCCCCCTCTCAAAAGCACTGGAATGGTCAGAAGCCGTACCAGGGGTCGGGGTGTCATTCCACATGTGACCGTGTGTCACCTCTGTCTCAAGGGTGGACGAGTCAAGATTGCGAGCACCGGTGCAGAAGAAGCGGCCTCGGAGCAAAGGCAGCGAGCGAAGTGATACCGGGGCGACACCTCCGGCGCCGAGCGGGAGTGAGCCGACCCGGCGCACCGTCCGCGTACGCAGTCGGCTGGTCGCCGGCGTCGCGGTCGTCGGCATCACCGTCATCGCCGCGGGCGCACCCGCGGCCCTCGGCGCCTCCACCGAACTGACCGAGTCCCAGCGGCTGGTCACCCTCGCCGAGCTCAACCAGCAGGCGGTGGCCCTCGCCCATTCCCTCGCGGACGAGCGCGACGAAGTCACCGCCTACATCGCGGGCGGCCGGGACGGGAAGCCCGACGCGAAGAACGACGGCCCCAGCGCCCGCGTCGACCAGCAGATCGACGAGATCCGCGACACGGCCCCCGCCGCGCTGCGCCGCGACCTCTCCACGATCCCCTCCCTGCGGCGCACCGCCCTCACCGGCAAGGGCTCGGCACTCGCCGCCCACCAGGCGTACTCCGAGATCATCGCCAAGCTCCACGACCTCGCCGCCGAACTCGCCGACAACACCCCGCCGCGCGCCGCCGAGGCCACTCGTGCGCCCCTCGCCCTCGGCCAGGCCGCCGAGCAGGCCTCCGCCACCCGCGGGCTGCTGATCGCGGCGCTCTCCGTGCCTCGCAAAGAGGCCACGGCCCCGCAGATCGACCCGTTCACCGGGCTGCCCGTCCAGAACCAGGACGAGAGCAGCAGCGAGGACGACCGCAACCGCGACGAGCTGAGCGCCGCCGCCCAGCAGGCCAGGGTCCGCGAGCTCTCCTCGCTCGCCGACTTCGACCAGGCCGCAGGCAGTGCGGCCCGCGAGAAGCTCTCCTCCACCGTCACCGGACCCGAGGTCAACAGAGCGGAGAAGTACCTCGCCGCACTCACCGACCGCCCCGAACTGTCGGACTCCGACCAGAAGGCCGACCGGAAGAAGGTCGAGGCGTCGCTCTCCGCCCGCATCGACCGGATGCGCAGCGTCGAGTCCGCCCTCGGCACCGCCCAGGTTCAACGCCTGGAGCAGCTGCGCGACGACGACGTCACCGCGCTCGAACTGCGCATCGCGCTCCTCGGCGGCTGTCTGCTGGTCGCCGTCGGCGTCTCCACCGCCGTGGCCCGTACGCTGACCCAGCCGCTCGCCGTCCTGCGGATCGGCGCCGCCCGCCTCGCCGTGGAGCCCGCCACCGCCGAGCCGGTCCGCTACACCGGCCGCAACGACGAGTTCGCCCAGGTCGTACGGTCCCTCAACACCCTGCACGGCAAGCTGCACGGGCTGCTCCACGAGTTCAACGGCCGCTTCGAGGAACTGGAGAACGAGCGCGGCGAACTGAACGCCGGACGCGAGGCCCTCACCCTCCAGCGCACCGAACTCCAGGCCCGCACCGCCGATCTGACCGCCCAGCTGGAGCGGCTCAAGAACACGGTCCACCACACCTTCGTCAACCTCTCGCTGCGCACCCTCGGCCTCGTCGAGCGCCAGCTCGGCGTCATCGAGAGCCTGGAGGAGCGCGAGCAGGACCCGGAGCGGCTCGCCACCCTCTTCAAGCTCGACCACATGGCCACGGTCATGCGGCGCCACAGCGAGAACATGCTGGTCCTCGCGGGCGCCGAGCACGGCCACGGGCACTCCGGCCCGATCCCGCTGGTCGACGTGTTGCGTGCGGCCGTCAGCGAGATCGAGCGGTACGAGCGGGTCACCATCCAGTCCCTGCCGCCGCACGCCCAGATCGCCGGTTTCGCCGCCGACGACCTCAGCCACCTGGTCGCCGAACTCCTGGAGAACGCGACCTCCTTCTCGCCGCCCGACTCCCATGTCGAGCTCTCCGGCTGGCTGCTGGAGACCGGCGAGGTGATGCTCTCCGTACAGGACGAGGGCATCGGCATGTCGTCCGTACGGATGGGCGAGCTCAACGCCCGGCTGGCCGACCCGTCCTCGTTCGAGGCGGGCGAGCAGAACGCCGGAGGCGCGGGCCTCGGACTCCAGGTGACGTCGCTGCTCGCGGCGCGCCACGGGGTGCGGGTCCAGCTGCGCGAGCAGAAGGGCAGCGGGGTGACGGCGGTCGTCGTGCTGCCGCAGGCGCTGCTGCCGAAGGCGCCGCCCGCCGCCACGCCGCCGCCCGCGACCGTACCGGGGGACGCACCTGCGCTGAACCTGCCCGGATCGGTCGCCGAGGCCAATTCCAATGCCCTGCCGCGCCGGACGCCCGTGCTGCCCGGCGACCCGCTGATCGCCGCCGCCGAGCAGACGATCCGTGAGTCGGCGCCGGAGCCGGCCCAGGCGGAGGTGCCCGCTCCCGCAGCGGTGCCCGAACCGCCCGCACCCGAGCCGGCCGGCGCCGAGTCCGAGTCTGAATCCGAGTCCGAGTCCGAGTCCGAGACCACGATGCAGGTCCGGCTCCCGGAGATCCCGGAGTTCCGGGACGCCCCCGCGGCGCAACCGGTCCCGTCGGCCGCACCGGTCCACGAGACCCCGGCGACCCCCGACCCGTACGCCATCGGCCCCGACCGCCACGAGCGCACCGCGGACGAGACCCCGGAGCCCTTCGCCGCCCCGGTTCCTTCCCCGGCGCCCGCCGCCGAGGCCATTCCCGGCCCCCGGCAGCCGGAGCCGCAGGCCGAGCGCATCACCGACAAGGGACTTCCCAAGCGCACCCCCAAGGTCGTCAAGCCCGCCGCCGCCCCCTCCACCGAGCGCAAGGGCGGCCTGGACAAGGACGCGCTGCGCCGCCGTCTCGGCGGTTTCCATCAGGGGGCGAAGGACGGCCGCCGCGACGTCGAGGCGGAGATCGCCGACGGTGCCGACACCGGTGCCGGCACCGTACAGACCGAGCACACCGAGCTGGCAGACCGTTCCGGCGGTCGAACCGATGAGACGGGGGACACAGTCGAGGAGGCACGCAGTTGACTGCGCCCAGCACATTCGGGCTGAGCACCGAGGCCCGGAACCTTCACTGGTTGCTGAGCAATCTCGTGGAGGAGGTGCCAGGGGTCCACTCGGTCACCGTCGTCTCGTCCGACGGACTGATGCTGCTCTCCTCCGACCCCGGCCGTCAGGCAGCCGCGACGACGGACGGCCGGCAGGACGGCCCCCGGGGCTCCAGCGCCGACCTGGCGACCATCGTCTCCGGCATCGGCTCCCTCACCGTCGGCGCCGCGAAACTGATGGACGGCGGCGGGGTCGAGCAGACCATGGTCGCCATGGACGAGGGCAGCGTCTTCGTCATGTCGATCAGTGACGGTTCGCTGCTCGGCGTGCACGCCACCCCCGACTGCGACATGAGCGTCATCGCGTACCACATGGCGCTCTTCGTCGGCCGTGCCGGACACGTACTCACCCCCGAACTCCGCAGTGAACTGCGCAAATCGATGGAGAGCGCCCAGTGACGCCCGCTGCTGAACCCGCCCGCAGGCTCCCGGTCCGCGGGTCCGACCGACGGCCCGCCCGGGTCCGCCCGTACTCGCTCACCGGCGGCCGCACCCGCTTCGGTCACGTCCTTCTCGTCGAGACGTTCGTGGCCGCGCTGGAAGCGCCCGAGGAGCGCCGCGAGCTCACCAACGGCAACCTCGCCACGCGGGTGATGCCCGAGCTCCAGGCCATTGTCGAAATCTGCCGCCGCATGCGTACGGTCGCGGAGATCTCGGCCCTGTTGAAGATGCCGCTCGGCGTGGTCCGAGTGCTGCTCAGCGACTTGGCCGACCAGGGAAAGATCCGTGTGTACGGGACCGGTCACGGCACCGGCCAGCCCGACCGCGCACTGCTCGAAAGGGTGCTGAATGGACTCCGTCGTCTCTGATCCACTCCTGTCCGCCCCGCGTCGGCCGGGACCGGAGGACCAGGCCGAGGAGCCGCTCCAGGCCTGGCAGTTGGATCACACCAGGGCCCCCATAGCCACGAAGATAGTGGTCGCGGGCGGGTTCGGCGTCGGCAAGACGACCTTCGTGGGATCGGTCTCCGAGATCACCCCGCTGCAGACCGAAGCCCTGATGACCCAGGCCAGCGAGGAGACCGACGACCTCACCGCGACGCCCGACAAGGTCACCACGACCGTCGCGATGGACTTCGGCCGTCTCACGCTCGACGACGACCTCGTGCTGTACGTGTTCGGCACGCCCGGACAGCAGCGCTTCTGGTTCATGTGGGACGACCTGATGCGCGGCGCGATCGGTGCGGTGGTGCTCGCCGACACCCGGCGGCTCTCCGACTGCTTCCCCGCGCTCGACTACTTCGAGAGCTGCGGACTGCCGTACATCGTGGCCGTCAACCACTTCGAGGGGACAACCGGTTACGAGGCGGAGGACGTCAGGGAGGCCCTGACCGTACCCCCGAACGTGCCTGTTGTGATCATGGACGCGCGTAACAGGATCACCGTCGTCGAGTCGCTGCTGGCCCTCGTGGGTCACGCTCTTGCCGCCACCCCCGCGTAGGGGGTGACCGGCCCGTCCGGGCCGGACACACCTCGCGCACGTACCACGTAGACGTAACGGAGAACCGCGATGCGGAAGATACTCATAGTCGGAGCCGGCCAGTCCGGTCTCCAGCTCGCCCTCGGACTGCAGTCCAGTGGGTACGAAGTCACCCTGTTGTCCAACCGCACCGCCGACGAGATCCGGTCCGGCCGGGTCATGTCGACGCAGTGCATGTTCGACACCGCGCTGCAGCACGAGCGTGACCTCCAGCTCAACTTCTGGGAGTCCCAGGCCCCGCGCATCGAGGGCCTCGGCGTCTCGGTCGCCGCCCCCGACTCCTCGCGCGCCGTCGACTGGGTCGGCAAGCTGGACGGCTTCGCCCAGTCCGTCGACCAGCGCGTGAAGATGGCCGGCTGGATGGAGACGTTCGCCCAGCGCGGTGGACAGCTCGTCATCCACGGTGCGGCCGTCTCCGACCTCGACTACTTCTCCCGCACCTACGACCTGGTGATGGTATCCGCGGGCAAGGGCGAGCTGGTTTCCATGTTCGGCCGGGACGCGTCCCGTTCGCCGTTCGACGCCCCGCAGCGCGCCCTGGCCGTCGCGTACGTCCACGGCATGGGCCCGCGCCCCGAGCACCCCGAGTTCGACGCGGTCCGCTGCAACCTGGTCCCCGGTGTCGGCGAGCTCTTCGTGATGCCGACCCTGACCACGTCCGGCCGCGCCGACATCCTGTTCTGGGAGGGCGTCCCGGGCGGCCCGCTGGACGTCTTCCAGGGCATCAAGGACCCCTCCGAGCACCTCGCGAAGACGCTGGAGCTCATGGAGCAGTTCACGCCGTGGGAGTACGCGCGCGCCACCAAGGTCGAACTGACCGACGCCAACGGCACCCTGGCGGGCCGTTACGCCCCGACCGTGCGCACGCCGATCGGCCGGCTGCCCAGCGGCGGCCTGGTGCTCGGCGTGGCGGATGTCGTCGTCGCCAACGACCCGATCACCGGCCAGGGCTCCAACTCCGCCTCCAAGTGCGCCGACGCGTACCTCAAGTCGATCATCGAGCACGGCGACCGGGCGTTCGACGCGGACTGGATGCAGTCCACGTTCGACCGCTACTGGGACACCGCGCAGCACGTCGTGAAGTGGACGAACGCCATGCTCGGTGTACCGCCGGAGCACGTGCTGAACCTGATCGGCGCCGCCGGTCAGATGCAGCCGGTCGCCGACCGGTTCGCCAACGGGTTCAACAACCCGGCGGACTTCGACAACTTCTTCTTCGACCCGGAGAAGACGAACGCGTACCTGGCTCAGGTCTCCGGGGCCGCGTCGGCCGCCTGACCTGCGAAGCAGTCGTTGGCGTTGGTCAACGTTGGTGGTTGTGGGCCGTCCTCGGACGGCCCTCGGACGGCCCAGAAGAAAGCCAAGCCGGCCACCTGCGCTTGCAGCGTGACCTCTCTGCCCTGCTGCCGATCTGCCAGATCAGCGGTAACAAGGTCGACTGGGGCCTGCACAGCTTCGCCTTGCGGACGAGTCGAGCCTCGTCTGCGTCCTGCGAGTCCTGCGCGAGGTACTCCGCCTGCCCCTGGGCCAGGCACGTGTGATGGCCAGCGCGCTCCAGGAGACCGGCCTGGTTGGCACGCTGGTCGAGATGGAGCTCATTGCCGACGGGCTGCAACGCCGATCAGTCGCTGCAACGATCGAGACATTGGCCGAATGAACCCTCACGCACACCCAGAATGGGCTCCCGTCCCGTGCGGGCATGGGACGCCGCCGCGGCTCTCCGGGTCCCCAGTTGCGCGGTGACGTTGCCGTCCACCGCTGCTGTCACGAACGCGCCCGTGGTCGCTGGCCGGCCTCGGCCACCGCGGATGGACCGACAGTAGACACGGGATGTTGGCGATCCACGTATGACAAGTTGTCAGCACATTCGCTACGACTGGCCCCCGGCGGCGCTTCGGTGGCCCACACATGGCTCACAGTCCGCTGAGGGTCCATGCCCTTGAGGGCGCACCAGGCAGACCGCGACCGACACCCGCTTTAGGAGCGAGGCGGGGCGAGGCTGTCACTGACCCGGGTAACCCCGACTTCGGGGCCTGCGGCACCTGAGTTCCGCTGACCGCTGCCTTTCCCCGTGAGTCCCCGCACAATCTGGCACGCCTGTGGCACGGGCCGACCCCCTCTGAAGCTCCTCAGTCCGCGGGGATCAGGTGTGCCCAGACGGCGCGGAGCCTCTCGAGCAGGGCGCGCTGCTCGTCGATCCAGCCGCGGTCCATGGTGAGGGAGACGGCCAGCCTCGTGGTCTGCTGGTCTGCGATGGTGACCGTGATCTCATCGTGGTCGTCCTCCCGCCAGTTCAGGCGGATGCCGATCTCGGCGACTCGCGCGGCCTCACGCCAGACGGCGTCGCGCCCTGCGGCGACCTCGTCCAATACGTGCGCCCAGCCGGCCAGGTCACTTGGATCCACATAGGTGTCGAGGACACCGGCCACGAAGTCGTTGTGGACCAGGAGCTGTCCCTGCACGTCCGGGATGCCCGGGGCATAGGAGTCGTTCAACTCGACCACGACACTGCCGCCGCACTTACCGGTGATCCGCAGCAGTGCGGACCGCTCGGACTCCTTCATGTCCCACCCCTGGGTACTCGATCCAGTGCTGATGCTGGGCACTCTAGGCGGCACCACTGACGATGCCCGCCACGCTCAACGTCTCGATGGGCGACTCAAGGCCTGCCTTCTTGCCCCGGGTCTTGCCGGGGATCTTGGTGAGCTGGGTTATTGCTGGTCCGAGCGCTGGTCGGCTGCCCCTGGGTGGTCGTCATCGGTCATCGTTGGCCGCTGTCGAGCGGCCTCGGGCGGCCCAGAGACGGCCCAGCTCACTTCTCCGCGTACTGCCGGAAAGTGATTGGGTCGGCGCGTCGGGCCGGTTCCCGTCGGGAGAGCCAGGGTGCGCGGCCCGGCTGACGTGTGTACCGGGGGTGCCGGATGAGTTATTCGTTGCCGGGCTCGGATGAGGAGTTGTAGCCCTCGTCCGAGCCGCCGGACATGTCCCGGGGCAGCTCCGGGAGGCTGTAGCCACTCAGCGGAGGGCTCTCCGGATCCGGACGCACGGCGCCCAGCAGTGGATTCGACGCCAGCGGCGAGACCTTCACCCGCGACCCGGGCCGGGGCGCCTGTACCACCAGGCCGTTGCCGACGTACAGGGCCACGTGCGTGGCCTTCGGGAAGTAGATCACCAGGTCACCCGGGCGCAGCGCGTTCAGCGGTACCTTCCGCAGCTGCTGCCACTGCTCCTGCGAGGTCCGCGGAATCGTGCGTCCCGCGCTCGCCCAGGCCTGCGAGGTGAGCCCGGAGCAGTCGAACGACCCCGGGCCCTCCGCGCCCCACACATACGGCTTGCCGAGCTGCTTGACCGCGTACCTCACCGCCTCGTCGCCCTTCTGGGACGGCGGCCGGGCCGAGGACAGGGCGCCCGAGGTGACCAGCTTGCCCTGGGCCTTGTCCGTGGCCTGCTGCTCCAGCCGGGACACCTTGGCGATCTGTTCGGCGGAGAGCTTGGCCAGCAGCGCCTCCACCTTCCTCAGCCGCGACTGGACGGTGTCGCGCTGCTTCTTCTGCCGCGCGGCCAGCACCCGCTGCTTCTCGAGCACCTTGCGGGACGCGGTGGCCAGCTCGGTGGCGCGTTTTTCGGCGCCGCTGAGCCGCTTCACGGTCGCGGCCCGGCCGGCCGACATCCGCTGGATCACATGTTCCTGGTCCAGGGCATGCTCGGGATCGCGGGACAGCATCAGCTGTACGTACGAGGAAAAATCGGACTGCCCCTGGTACTGCTCCCGGGCCAGCCGCCCCGCGTCGCTGCGGCTGCGGCCCAGCGCGGTCCGCGACACGGCGAGAGCGGCGGCGAGCTTTCTCTCCTCCGTCTTCCGCTTCTTCAGCTTCGCCGCGGTCTTGTTGTACGCCTCGCTGGCCTCCTCGGTCCGCTGGTACAGCTTCTTGAGCTCGGTCAGCAGCTCAGCGACGCTCTTCGTGGCGCGTGGCTCACGGGACGGGCCGGAGGGGCCGGGACTGCTCGGGTCCGCGGGGGCGGCGACGGCGGGTGAGGCCGCGACCACCGCGGCGAGTGCCGCCGCGCAGACGGTGCGCAGAACCCTGGACGACACGGGATCACCTCCGAAGCCGGGGCGATCGCGGGACCACCCCATGAGTGAGCGCAACGCGTCAATACGGTCACTCGGGGGCGGGTGATGCAAGAACCGTGCGGTTGGCGGCGCCCGGATTCGCCCGGACGGCGGGGCGGCCCCAGGGGTGTCCGGCGGACCACGGCCGGGGCCCTGATCCGCCGGACACCGCCGAGGTCATTTCACCGGGAACGCGTAGAACATCCGTTCTCGCTGGACGACGGCGAACTTCCCGAAAGCCAGCACCCGGTACGGGGCGGTGACCGTGGCGCCCTTCGGGTCCTGCACCCCGATGTCCTGGAACTTCCACAGCCGCCGTCCGTCCGCCGCGGCGAACGCGGTGACCTGCTCGTCCCCGGCCGCCAGCACGGTCCTGCCGGTGGAACTCACGGTGACGACGGGCGCCCGTCCGCCCGGGACCGCCTCGGTGGACCGCCGCCAGCGCAGCTTCCCGGACTCCCGCTCGACGGTGCCCACTTCCTGGTCGCGGCTGGTGGTGTGCAGCAGCGCCCCGGCCGGGACCGGTGTCCCGAACACGGACCCGGGCGTGCCGTTCAGCGTCCACTTCGGCTTGCCCGCGGGCATGTCGAACGACTGGAGGGCGTCGCCCGCCGCCGCGTACAGCAGTCCCCGGTCATCCCCTACGGCCGCCCCGTCCGGACCGACCGCGCCGAACGACCTGGTCCACAGCAGCTTCCCGCTCTTCCGGTCGAACCCGCGGAAGACGGCCTTGCCCTTGGCGGCCTTGACGTCGTCGGGGGTGAGCGTCGCGCTCTTCTGACGTACGACGATGTCGTCGGGGCGGACGGCGATCAGCTGGTAGGCGGGGGTCGTCGATTCCCGGCCGGTCGGTACGGGGGTCCGCCACAGCTCCTTGCGCTGCACGATGTCGTACGCGAACAGGAACGACGTGACGACCTGCGTGTCCTTCCCGCGCTTCTGGCCCTTCTTCGGCTTCTTGGCCTTGACGGTGACCTTGTGGGAGCCGGTGAACCAGATCGCCGGACCGGACTGGCCGATGACGTCGGACACTGTCAGGGACGGTGCGCCTTCGAACTGGTTCTCGTATGCCACCCGGTGTGCGACGGTTCCGTCCTTCGGCGACAGCCAGAGGAACTCGGACGGCCCGGCGACGAAGCAGAACGCGTCACCGGCTGCCAGGGCAGCCTGCCCCTTTGCCGCGTCCGGGCACCCCCAGAGGCGGCGGCCGGTCCGCAGATCGACGGCGGAGGCCTCCGTCCCGCCGGTCAGCACGAGCAGCCGGTCGCGCCAGAGCGCGGCGGTGAGTGGCGCGGGTCCGGACTGGGGGGACGTGTACACCCAGCGCGGCTGCGGCGGCAGTCCGGCCACGGTGGGGCCGCTGGGGGACGGGGCGGGCTTGCCGTCGTCCGGGGCGTCGGAGTCGTCGGACCCGAGGGCGAACACACCCCCACCGCCGACGATCAGCCCGGCCGCGCCGGCGGCCGCACCGAAGAGCAGGGTGCGACGGTCGAGGGTGGGGGAGGGGGATGAGGATGAGGAGGGTGCGGGCGTGGGTGTGACGGGCGGCGGGGGCAGAGCGGGAATCGCCGCTGCCGGGGCCGGGAGGGGGCGCGGCACGAGCGGTGCGGCGGGTGGCAGGACGGCGGGCAGCCGGTCCGGGGGGCCGGTCCGTTCCCGCGGGATGGACAGGTGGGTGGTCGGCCGGTCGGGCTCCGGGGCGCGGGGGCTGCCGACGCTTCCGATCCGGGTGGTCCGGGTGTCCTCTCCGAGGCCGCCGTCGCCGGGCGCGCCGGTGGCGGGGCTGTCGGGCGTGGCGGCCTCAGGTTCGGTGAGAGCCCCGTGGGGGGCCGCGTCGACGGGACCGTCCGTCGGCGCGTCGGCCGACCCCCCGGACACCAGCTCCCTGACGCGGGACTCCTGTTCCGCAAGCGTCTTCGACAGCTGCTCCGGCAGCCAGCCGCCCCTCGTCAGGCCCGCCGCGCCCTCCAGTGCCAGTTCCGCCGCCACCGTCCCGGACCTCGGCCGGTCGGCCGGGTCCTTGGCCAGGCAGCGCGCGATCAGCCCGCGCAAGTCCTCCGGGACCGCGCCCAGTTCCGGCTCCGCATGCGCGATCCGCTCGGCGGCCTCCGCCGCCGGACCGTCCGCGAGCGGGGTCGTGCCGGTCGCCGCGTACGCCAGCAGCAGGCCCAGCACGAAGAGGTCGGAGGCCGGTCCCGCCGTCTCGCCCTCGACCTGCTCCGGGGTCAGATATCCGAGCCGTACGGAGAGCTGCCCGCCCGCTTTGGCCTCGGCATCGGCCGCCGCGCCCAGCGGTCCGAAGGCGGTGAGCCGCGGTCCGTCCCCGGCCAGCAGCACGGTCCTGGGGGCGAGTCCCTCCAGTACGGCCCCGGTGGCGTGCACCCGGGAGAGCGTCTCGGTGATGCCCGCGCCCAGTATCCGCACGGCATGTTCGGGGAGGGGACCTGCGGCGTCGATCGCCTCGGCGAGCGTCAGCGCCGGTACGTATGCCACGGCCGTCCACAGATCCCCGTCGTCCGCACGGGTGGCGAGCTGCGGCTGGACCCAGCCACCCGCCAGCCGGTCCGCGGTGCGTGCCTCCGCCTCGAAGCGGCGGCGGAAGGCGGGCAGCGCGGCAAGCTCGGGCCGGGCCGCGGTGATCACGACGGTGTGGTCCGCGGAGCCGTCCGTGGTGTCGGCCGCGCTCGCGTCATGCGCGACGTACTGGACAGCGCTCGCCGTCTCGCGGAACCGCGCCACCACGGTGTACGGACCGAAGCGGCGTGGATCGTCCTGACGCAGCGCCTCCATGGCGCACCCCCTTGTGACCGTTCTCGTGACCATGGATCCGTCGATCCTAGAGGGTCCGGCAATCGAGAGGCGGCCGACGCACCCCGCCCGGCCCTGCCGGACCGGCGTGGGTCAGCGCGGGTCAGCTCGGTTTGGACCAGGGCCACTTGGGAGTGCGGCGCTCGTGGCCCTCGGGGGCGTACTCGTACACCCAGCCGCGCTGTACACCCAGCCGCTTGGAGTATCCGGCCGGGACCCGCCGGTACGCGTACACGGTGGCCGGTCCGCCGTCGGCGTCCGGCACCGGGACCTCGTACCACTTGGGCGGATGGCCGGTCGCGCCGACGAGGACGGGGAGGACCCGCCCGTCCAGCGGGCCGCCCCTGAAGGTGGTGTTCTCGCTTCTCACGTCCCCAGTCTGACCCAGGGCGTGTTCCGGGGCTCAGTCCGGCGGCAGCAGGTGCGCGGCCCCACCGACCACGGGGACCAGCCGGGCCGCCAGTTTCCCGGCGGGACCGGAGGCGGTCTCCAGCGACAGCAGCGCCGCCACCACGGACGCCGTCTCCTCGTCCGTCGTGACACGGGTGCTCGGCCGCTGCCTCAGGTTCGTCGACGAGCACGACACAGGGTTCAGCAGCCCTGCTGCGCGGCGGAAGCGTCGCCGAGACGTCCCGGACGACGGCGATCGTCGACGAGGTGCCCGTTCCGTGGGCGGGTCTTCGGGCGGCTCGGCGAAGCAGAGCTTCAGCTCGTCCGCCGCGGACCGGAGCGCCGCCTCGTACAACTGCTGTCGCCCGCCGGGGAAGTAGCGGTAGACGAGCGGGCGGGAGACGCCGGCGACCGCCGCGACCTCGTCGAGCGAGACCTCGTCCGGCGCCCGGTGCGCGAACAGGGTGAGGGCGGCGCCGAGGAGTTGCGTGCGGCGCTCCTGCACGCTGAGCCTTCGGTACGCGCGATTCGGCGGGGCGGCGGCAGGGGTCATACCTCGAAGCCCAGGGGGTGCCCGGCGGACCGGGGGCGGACAGGTCGCGGCCCCGGCCCCGGCCATGATCCGTCGGGTACTTCCTGAGGCGTTCCCTCCGCAGAGGGAGCCGGGTCAGGCCAGCAGACCCGAACTCCTCCACAGCCTGCGCCCCACCCCGTTCAGCACACCGATGTCGTCGAGGAAGTCCGTCAGCCGCTTCGCGCCCGACTGCATGACCTCCGCCCGGTGGCCGCTCGCCTTCACCTGGGCGACGGCCTCGCGGCGGTCCAGGCCGACGTTCTCGTACACCTGCGGGTTGATGAAGCAGACGGAGAAGACGCGCGCCGCCTCTCCGCAGCTCAGCCGGGTGAACTCGCGTTCCCAGCGCGGTGCGGTGACCATCTGGCGGCGCAGTTCCTCGCGCGCGTAGCGCACGTGCCGTGCCTCCTCGACGACATGGATCCGGGTCACGCCGCGGACCAGCGTCTGGACGCGCTCGTCCGGGAAGGTCAGCCGCTGCATCCAGTCGAGGATCTCCTCGCCGAGCAGGGTCGCGGCGAACGAACCGGGCGTCGTGGACACGGTCTTCAGCACCCGCGCCAGGTTGTGGTAGACGCGCGGTACGGGATAGCTGGGCGCCTGCCCCCACTGGATCATGCGGCCGAACATCATCGAATGCCGGCACTCGTCCGCTATCTCGGTGAGCGCGTAACGGACATGATTGCTGGTCACCGGCTTGTCGTAGATGTGCCGGACCAGCAACTGCATCAGGATGATCTCGAACCAGATGCCGAGCGAGGCCAGCGACGCCGCCTCGTGCCGGGCCAGGTCCATCCGCTGCTCCTGCGACATCTTCCGCCACAGCGGGGTGTCGTAGAGGGAGAGGAGCTCGGGCGGCCAGAACCATTTGCCGTCCTCGACCGCCGCATCCCAGTCGAGCTCGGTGTCCGGATCGAAGGAGTGCTTGGCCGAGGACTCCAGGAGGCGCTCGGCGATCTGCTCACGGTCCCGTAGCGGGCCGAGTGCGTCGCGGAGCACCTGCACGTCGCGTTCGGTCACTGTCGTCATGGCTGGGGGCACCTCACACATGGTTACCGGCGGTCACCTCTTATGAGACTGCCTGTCAGTAAGGCGGTCAATCCCTCGCGCACGACTTGTTGACCCGGCGTCTACCGACGTGTGAACCTGCCAACCGACGCAACCGCAGCGGAACGTGTCCGAGCATGCGAGGCGAAGGAGCTGTCCGTGTCGACACACGACCTCTGCACCACCGCCCCCGACACGCCCCTGTGGCAGGTGCCCGCCTCCGGTGCCGCCCGCTTCAGCTGGGACTACGAGCGGCTGCAGAAGGCGTACGTCGACATGGGCGTCCTCGAACTCGGCGACTCCGATCCGGACCTGCTCATGGCCCAGGACGAGGAGATGGCCGAGCAGCTGGACCGCGACCGGTTCGCGGCCGAGGAGCAGGCTCGGGTCGCGGCGGTCGAGGAGGCGACAGTGGAGGGAGCTGCGTAGAGGATGCGGGGACGGACCGGTCCGAGGGTCCACGGCGGATGGTGCCCAGAGGCCGGACGTGAAGCCGCGCACCGGCTCCGCCACCCGTGCCGGAGTCGCCGGCAGCGCGGCGTGCGTCGCCGCGACCCCCTCGGCGGTGACGTCCGGCCGCTGCGTCACCAGCTCGGCGAGATCCCGGGCATGCCCACCCGCAGGCCGTCGCGGCGGCGCTGCAGGTGCGGGGCGAGTTCACGCTGACGGCGGTCGCCGACCGTACGCCCGAAGGGACGGTACGGGACGGGGTCCGGCGTGCGGCCGACGTGCCGTTCACCACCGAGCCGTGGAAGGCGGCCGACCTGCTCGGCAACGGGCAGCGCATCCGGGCCGACGACACGGTCCCGTTCGCCCTGTGGACCGCTGCCCGGCACCCGGACGATCTCGAATCGGCGCTCTGGGCCACGGCCGAGGGCTTCGGCGACGTCGACACGACCTGTGCCATCACCGGCGGCGTCGTCGGGGCGGTCACCGGTGTGGACGGAGTGCCTGCCGAGTGGCTGCAGCGGCGTGAGCCGTTGAGCTGAGGAACCCCGAGCTCGCCCGGACCACATTGCTCCAGGGTGCCGCTGAGACGGGCGGCGCAACCCGCGCCCCACCCGCCGAGGAGCTCACTCCCGGCGGCTACGGCATCACGGCCGAGTGCCAGGCGCGCGGCAGTGGGGCGACGAGGTGAGTCGCCGTGGTCACGGCCGACCCCGCGCCGAAGGATCCGAGGGCGATCGATCTGAATCAGCCGGCGGCGGACACCGCCGAGATCCGTGCCGAGTCGCGCGGACCGATCGGCGGATCAGCCCGTGGGCGGGACGGGCGCCGGGAAGGCGGCCCGCAGGGTGAACGCCCGGTCCGTCGGACCGTGTTCGCGCAGGAGCCGCAGGCGTTCCTCGGCGTCCTGCACCGTCGGTCGCTCGCCCGCCGGAACCCACCACAGTGCGGTCATCGCCTCCTCCACCCGCTCGAACCATTCGCGGCGCCGCGCGAGGAGTTCGCGATGCCGTCCCTGGTACATGAAGGCCGTCAGCGCGTCCAGGTCGCGCCACACCGACATGTTCACGATCAACCAGGAGTCGCCGAAGACCGGTACGTCGGTGGCGTTCCCGGTCTCGCTCCGCAGCCTCCAGATGAATCCGGTGGCTTGGTCGGCGACCGCGTTGACCGGATCGAGGGCATCGACAAAGTCTTTCAACTCGGGTGAGTCCAGTGGGAATGTGAGCCGAGCGATGTTCACCTGGGCGAGTTCGTGGCCGGGCCCCGGCGTCATGGACGTCATGGCCGCACAGTAATCAGCGTGCGCCGCGCCGCACGCGCCGGTCCGAGCAGCGAGACGCCCCGGACCGGCGCGCGCCCCGTGCCGTCAGCCCTGCAGCGCCGCCTCCATGACGGCCCGGGCGATCGGCGCCGCGCTGCCGCCACCGCTGATGTCCGCCCGCCTCGCGGCGGCATCCTCGACGACCACCGCGACCGCGACCGCCGGCCGGACCGAGTCCGACGCCTGCGCCCAGGAGATGAACCAGGCGTACGGGGTGCCGGAGTTGTCGATGCCGTGCTGGGCGGTGCCGGTCTTGCCGCCGACCGTCGCCCCGTCGATCGCGGCATTGGATCCGGTGCCCTGCTCCACGACGTCGATCATCATCTGCCGCAGCTGCGTCGCCGTCCGCGGGCTCATCGCCTGATGGTAGGAGCGCGGACCGTTCTGATGGACGGTGGTACCGCTCCTGGTCGTCGTACGGTCCACCAGATACGGGTGCTTGAGGTCGCCGCCGTTCGCGACGGCCGACGCCACCATGGCCATCTGCAGCGGTGTCGCCGTCGTGTTGAACTGTCCGATCGACGACAGGGCCAGCTGGTCGTTGCTCATGTCGGTGTCGAAGTTGCTCTTCGCCACGCCGGACGGAATCTTCAGACCGGTGTCGTTGAAGCCGAACTTCCGCGCCGCCTTCACCATCCCGTCCAGCCCGACCTCCACCCCCAGATGGGCCATCACGGTGTTGCAGGACACCCGGATCGCCTCGGCGAGCGGCGCGTTCTCGCAGCCGCGGGCCTCGTTGGGGAGCGTGGTGCTGGTCCCCGGCAGGACATACGGCGACGGGGTGTCGGTCTCCGCATCGGGGTCCTCGACCACACCCGCGTCGAGCGCCGCGGCCGCCGTCACGATCTTGAAGGTGGAGCCGGGCGGATACGTCTGCCGGATCGCCCGGTTGAGCATCGGCTGGCTCCTCGCCCTGTTGAACTGCCGCCAGGCGTCGGTGACCGACGAACCGGTGCCGGACAGCCGCTCCGGGTCGTACGAAGGGGTCGAGACCAGCGCCAGGATCTTGCCGGTCGACGGTTCGAGGGCGGCGACCGCACCTCGCCGCCCGCCCAGCCCGGCGTACGCGGCGCGCTGCATGGAGTCCCTGACGGTCGTTGCGACATTGCCGCCGGGCTGCCGGCTCCGGGTGATCTCGTCCCACAGCGGCAGCGGGGCGAGCAGCGGGTCGGTGCCGGAGAGGATGTCGTCCTCGGCGTTCTCGATGAGCGTCGTCCCGTAGGTCTGCGAGGCGTACCCGGTCACCGGCGCGTACAGCGGCCCGTCGGTGTAGGTGCGCTCGTACGTGAGCCGCTCGTCCGTGTTCCTGGACCCGGTGACGGACTTCTTGCCGACCAGGATGTTGCCGCGCGGCTGGTCGTAGCGGGCGATCGTTCGGCGGCGGTTGGCGGGGTTGTCGTCCAGCTCGTCCGCCTGGAAGACCTGGATACGGGCGGCGTTCAGCAGCAGCGCCATGAGCAGCAGCAGGCAGAACGCGGCGGCCCGCCGGATGTAGCGGATCACGACGGGTCCTCCACGATGGGTGCGATGACCCCGGTCTCCGCCTGGTCGGGATGGGGGGTGCGGGCGAGGTCGCTGATCCGGATGAGCAGCGCCACGATGATCCAGTTGGTCACGACGGACGAACCGCCCTGGGCGAGGAACGGCATCGCCATGCCTGTCAGCGGGATCAGCCCCATCACACCGCCCGCGATCACGAAGACCTGGAGGGCCAGGATCGATGCGAGTCCGATCGACAGCAGCCGCCCGAAGGGGTCGCGCAGGGCGAGCCCGGCCCGGTAGCCGCGGGCGACCAGCAGCGCGTACAGCAGGAAGACCGCGGTCAGCCCGGAGAGTCCGAGTTCCTCGCCCGCCGTGGCCAGGATGAAGTCGGACTTGGCGGCGAAGCCGATGAGGATGGAGTGGCCGAGACCGAGCCCGGTGCCGAGCATTCCGCCCGCGGCGAACGCGAACAGCGACTGGGCGAGCTGGCTCGGTCCCTCGCCCGCGTCGATGGAGGCGAACGGATCGAGCCAGTCCTGCACCCGGCTGTGCACATGCGGCTCGAAGGAGCCGACGGCGAACGCGCCGACGGCGGCGAGCAGCAGCCCCACCGCGATCCAGCCGGTCCGGCCGGTCGCCACGTACAGCATGATCACGAAGAGGCCGAAGAAGAGCAGCGAGGTCCCCAGATCGCGCTCGAGGACCAGCACTCCGACACTGAGCAGCCAGATCGCCACGATCGGGCCGAGCACCCGGCCGGTGGGCAGTTGGAGCCTCCAGATCCTGCGGCCCGTGTAGGCGAGCGCGTTGCGGTTCGCGGAGAGATACGCCGCGAAGAAGACGGCGAGCAGGATCTTGGCGAACTCGCCCGGCTGGAACGAGAACCCGCCGATACGGATCCAGATCTTGGCGCCGTTCACCGCGGGGAAGAAGATCGGCACGATCATCAGGACCAGCGCGGCGGCGACCGACAGGTACGCGTACCGCTGGAGCACCCGGTGGTCGCGGAGGAAGACGACGACCACGATGAAGAGCGCGACCCCGAGTGTCGACCAGATCAGCTGGGTGGGCGCCGCCTGGTCCTTCGGGGTCTCCAGGTCGAGCCGGTAGATCAGCACCAGCCCGAGACCGTTGAGCAGGACGGCGATGGGGAGCAGCAGCGGATCGGCGTGCGCGGCGCGGAAGCGGACGGCGAGGTGGGCGAGGAGTGCGAGCAGCCCGAGACCGGCACCGTAACCGGCGACATCGGGCGGGATCGCGTGGTCGTGCGCGAGGCCGACGGCGGCGTACCCGTAGACGGAGATGAGGACGGCTCCGATGAGAAGTCCGAGCTCGACCCCGCGCCGCTTGGGCAGGCGTAGCTGCGGTGGGGGCGCGTCCGTCCTCGCTGCGGTCATGCCACGCAACGTAGCAAGAGGTGCACTATATGTCCCTTACGTCACTTCATTTCCGTTACGTCGCCTCTGGTTGGTCGTCATGGCCGGGCGGCTTGCCGCCGTCGCGTCGTACGTACTCGGGGAGCGTCAGCCGCGCCACCGCCCCGCCGTCCTCCGCGTTGGCGAAGACGAGCTCGGCGCCGATGACCGCCGACTGCCCGACGGCGATGGTCAGTCCGAGCCCGTGGCCCTTGCCACTGCCCTCGGTGCGGAACCGCTGCGGACCACCGGTCAGCAGATAGTCCGGGAATCCCGGACCGTGATCGCGTACGGTCACCACCGGCCCGTCGACCGTCACGACCACCGGCGGCCGGCCGTGCTTGTGCGCATTGGCGATCAGATTGCCGAGGACCCGCTCCAACCGCCGCTTGTCGGTCTCGACCCGCACGGGCCTCGCCCCGGTTCCGGCTTTCGCCCCCAGGACGCGGACCTCGGTCTCCGTTCCCGAGGCGCGCGCCACCCGCACGGCGAGCGGAGCCAGCTCGTGAACCGCGAGATCGACCTCTTCCGTGCGTGCGTCGAGCCGGGAGATCTCCAGCAGATCCTCCGTCAGCGCCCGCATCGCCCGTACCCGGTCCTGCACCAGCTCGGCCGGACGGCCCGGCGGCAACAGCTCGGCCGCGGCCGAGAGGCCGGTCAGCGGGGTGCGCAGCTCGTGCGCCACATCGGCGGTGAAGCGCTGCTCGGCCAGTAGTTTGCGCTGGAGCGTGGACGCCATCGTGTCCAGCGCGCCGGCGACGATCGCCACCTCGTCCTGCGGGCGCGACGGGTCCGCGGTGCGGGGGTCGTCGACGCGGGCGTCGAGGTCGCCCGCACTGATCCGGCGGGCCACCCGGGCGGTCTGGTGCAGTCGGCGGGTGACCCGGGTGACGGCGAACGCGCCGACCAGCAGTGTGGCGCCGATCGCCAGCAGCGAGGAGCCGACGATCGCCCGGTCGAGGCTGCTGATCGTGCGGGCGCTCCTGCTGTAGTCGATCGCCGTGGCCAGCGCGCGGCCGTCGGCCGGGCCCGCCGCCCACATGGTCGGACGTCCGTAATGGTCGGCGACGAGCGTGCCCCGACGCCCGCTCGCGGCGAGGGCGCGCAGCGATGCGGGCAGCCCGGGCGGATCGATACCGGAACCCGGCGGGAGCGCCTCGCCCGCCTCGTATGCCGCGGTGACGTCGTTCAGCCGGGAGAGCGCCTCGGCGCGGGCCTCGTCGACGGTCTCCCGGGTCACCGCGGTGTGCACCAGTACGCCCAGCAGTGCGGCGAGTGCGCAGCACATCACCGTGATGAACACCGCCGACTTCCAGGTGAGCGTCGCGGTCCACGCGGGCGCGCGCAGTCTCCGTCGCCTCATCGCCGCCCCGCGGAGGCAACCGCGGGCGGCACCATGCTCGGTTCAGGACTGGGCTCCGCGCTCGGCCGCCCGCTGGGCGCCGCCTGTGGGGTCTTCCGCAGGATCTCGTCCTGAGTCGGCAGCATCGCGCGCTGGTGGTCGTCCCAGGACCAGGCCGTCCGGTACTCGTATCCGGCGATCGCCGACGGCACTCGCATGATCACGTCCCGCCCGGCCGGCTCCACGCTGATCACGGAGTCCGAGACGGCCAGGATCCGGGTCGGCCCGCCCGTCTCCGCCATGCAGACGCGCACGGAGAGCCGCCCGTCGCTCCGCCGCACGCCGAGCACCATGTCGTCCCTGCCGTCGCCCGTCAGATCGCGGTAGTACGGCTGCAGGACCGGGCACTCGACGGGCGCGGTCCGGCACGCGGCGATCTTCCGGACTGTGCCGGCGGGGAGTTCGTCCGAACCGCCGGACCGGCTGATGGCGGCCTTCAGGCCGGCCTGCACCACGGCGACCGGGTCCACCCCGTGCACATCGTCGTGCGGGACCGTGCCCCCGGGGATGCGCGCCGTCGCGCCCTCGTCGTAGTCGTACGGAGCGGCGGAGGCGGGCGGCAGCTGCGGCCGGAGCCGGGCGGGCCCGATGGCGGTCGGGACCCTTCCGGCACTCCTCAGCCCGCCGCCGGTGCCGCAGCCGGCCGGCAGCGTGGCGCCGGCGCCGACCAGGGCCGCCTTCGCCCGGCGCGTCACCCGGCGATTCGGGCGCATGGTTCCCTCCCTTCCCGGACGTCCGGGCATGGGCCCGCCGACCCGTGCCCCATCGACCTTATGCGGAAGGAAGTTCCTTATGCCCTTTTATAGCCGGTGTGGCCGCGGTTGTGTCAGCGCTGGTAGGGGTTCTGTCCGTCCTGGGCATATCCCGGCTGCTGCTGGGCCTGTCCGAACGGGTTGCCGTCCTGCGACGCCGCGTGCTGGGCCAGCAGCTGGTCGGCCTGCTCCTTCGGGATCTTCTGCTCCCCGCCGCAGAACGTGCACTGCGTCGCGTACTTCGTCGAGAACGGGAACAGTGGCACAAAGAACAGCGTGAACTTCGTGACCCGCTTCCGCAGTGTGTGCGCGGCCGGATTGCCGCACCAGCCGCAGACCAGCGTCAGAACGGCCAGTTGGTACAGATAGCCTCGCGTACCAAAAATGATCATGTCGTGGGCCCCTTCCCCGTTACTTCGTGAAGCGCTCGCCGGCAGAAAACCAGCAGCTTTTCGTCCTCGTATGTGTCGTGGTTGCCGTACCCGCCGGCCATCGCGTTGTGACGTCGTACGGAGGCGAGTTCGGCGCGCAGTACATGTGCCGCATCCGACCCTGCACCAGCAACACCCATCAGCGCCAGGCATTCGGCCACCCGGACCCTGACATGACGGTTCTTCTCCCAGGCGGCGAGCATGACCGGTACGGACTCCTCGGTCCGCCCCGTCACCTCCCACAGTGCGATCGCCGCGTCCACCCGCAGCCACAGCTCGTCGTGGAGCAGCAGCGCCCGCAGCCGGGGCGCCACCGCGGCCGCGTGCGCACCCAGCCCGCCCAGCGCGCTCACCGCCGAGCGCCGCTCGTGCGCATGTTCCGCCCCCAGCCCCTCGATCAGGACCGGCAGCACGGCCTCCGCATCCCCCTCGACCGCCCACAGCGCCTGCGCCGCTTCCGTCGCCGCCGGGCTCCCCGGACGGCGGATCAGCGCCCGCAGCTCCGGGACGGCGCACCGGGCGGCCGGACCGAACGAGCCGAGCGCCCGCAGCGCCGAGGTCCGCAGCCACTCCCCGCGGTACTCCGGCGCCCCGCGCAGCACCCGCAGCACCTCCGGTGCCGCCTCCCCCGCCCGCAGCGCGGTCAGCCCGCTGAGCAGCGGACTCGCCCGGTCGTACACCCCCTCGTCGAGATCGAGCCGGCTCAGCCGGCGCCGCAGCACTCCGGCGAGCGGAGCCGCGGCCGCGCCCAGATACCCGATGGCGAACCCCACGTCGTGCGGTACTTCGGGCCGCTCCAGGGCGGCGGCCAGCGCGGGCACCGCCCGGGCGTCACCCAGCCGGGCCAGTGCCTTCACCGCGCTGCCGAGCCCCGACGGCTCGCTCGCCCACTCCTTCACCCAGGACCCGGGATCCGCCGCCACCCGCGCCGCCAGCGCGTCCGCGGCGGGCGCGGCCAGCCCGAACAGCTCCTCCAGTACGTGCGAGGCGGCCTCGGCCAGCCGCGGCTCGGGGTCCGCGAGCTGGGCACCCACGAGATGGACCAGCTCCTCGTACGAACCGCGCCAGGCCCGTATCAGCCCGCTGCTCATCCGTACCGCGTCGATACGCTGCCGGCGGTCGGGGCTGCGCAGCTGGTCGATCAACAGCGCTGTCCGGTCGGCGACCCGGTCGTCGAGCCCGACATGCAGCGTCCGCAGCAGATCCGCCGTCCCGGGGGCGCTGCGCCCGGTGGGCTCCGCCGCGGACAGTGCCCGCACCTGCCCCACCGGAGTCACCGGCGCACCCCGCTCCTCGGCGGATTCGCCCGGACCCGGCTCGTCGGCCTGTGCGGCGGCGCCCACCGGATCCGGCACGCCGACCGTCGCGCCGGGCGCCGAGCGCAGCTCCGCCAACAGCCCCGCCACCATCCGTATGACATCGCCCGGCAGCGCGTCCGGCGCGCACCGGGCCAGCTGGGCGAGGGCGGCCAGCCGCAGCGCCGGGGCGTACGCCTCCGCGGCGAGCCGGCTCAGCCAGTCCGCCGCCTGCCCGGCCTGCGGGCGGTGCCGCAGCGCGACCCGCCCCGCCGCCTCCACGAGCGCGAGCCGCACCTCCTCGTCCGGCTCCACCGGCAGCCGCTCCCGCAGCAGCGCGAGGACCCGCGCCGGGTGACCGTGCAGTGTGGCGAGCGCCAGCGGCGCGGCGAGCCGTACCCCTGGGTCCTCGTCGGCGATGAGTTCGAAGAACACCCCGGCGCACGCGGTGACGGCGGAGGCCGCCATCGCGTAGTTCGCCGCGCCCTCGATCTCCTCCTCGTCGATCTCCTCGTCGTCGAACTCTTCGTCGTCCTCGGCCAGATCGATGCCGCCGATGCTGGTGAGCAGCTCGACGATGCTGCCCCGGTCGTGGATCCCGGGATCCACGACCAGGTCGAAGAGGAAGGGAATGCAGGCGAGCGTGCAGGCATACACATCGCCCTGGTGGTGAACGGCCCCGTACATACCGTCCAGCGCCTGTTCGCGCTCCGCCGGGTCGGCGGACGCGAGTCCCCGCAGCAGGTCCGGAACGTCGTCGGCAGGCCCGTAGGCATGCTCCATCGAGGCCCAGTCGACCTCGTCGATCCCCGCGAACATGACATCGCCTCCCCGCGTATGCACGTAGCGCAGTGTGCCTGCGCAGAGTGTGCATCACGGCTCGGGCAATCCACCCGCTCCATGCAGGCCTTTTGCCCGCAGACACGACAACGGCCGGATGCGTGCGCCACGACCTGGCGATCAGGGCAGCGGCCGGGCCCGGTTCGGATTGATGAGCGGGCCGAGCAGATCCCCGTACCGCTCCAGCCGCCCGGCCATGTCACCGGCCAGAAAGACCAGCTCGGCGGGGCTCCGGCAGTCCTCGATCTCCGCCCAGGTGACGGGCGCGGACACGGTCGGCTCGGCCCTGGCGCGCAGCGTGTACGGGGTGGCGGTCGTCTTCGCCGCCGCGTTCTGACTGAAGTCGACGAACACCTTCCCCGGCCGCAGCGCCCGCGTCATCCGGTGCACCACCAGCTCCGGAAGATCCCGCTGCGCCTCCACCGCCAGCTGTTTCGCGTACGCCGACACCCGATCGGAGGAGACCGGCTCCAGCGGTACGAGCACATGCAGCCCCTTCGACCCGGAGGTCTTCCCGTACGCGAGCAGTCCGTCCGCCGCCAGCCGGTCACGCAGCCACAGCGCCACCGCACAGCACTCCACGACGGTTGCCGGAGCCCCGGGATCGAGGTCGAACACCATCCGGTCGGCCACCCCCGGCGTATCGGCCTGCCACTGCGGCGTATGGAACTCCACCACCAGGTTCGCCGCCCACATCAGCGACGCCAGATCCTGGATGAGCACCTGCCGGGCCTGCTGCGCCGTATGCCGCGGCACCTCGGCGATCCGTACCCAGGACGGGGTGCCCGGCGGCGGGTTCTTGGTGAAGAACCGCTGGCCGTCCGGCCCGTCCGGGTAGCGCAGGAAGGACACCGGCCGGTTGTACAGATGTGCGAGCAGGGACCCCGCCGCCGTGGCCGCGTAATAGTGCAGCACCTCGCCCTTGGTGGTTCCGGTTGCCGGATACAGAACCTTGTCGAGATTGCTGAGCGCCAGGCGCCGCCCCTCCACCTCGGTGATCGGCGTCATACGATAAGAATCACATGAATTCAGGATCAACGGATATCTATCGGTATCTCATGGGACAAAGGGGTGAACGGTGAGGTCCATCTGGAACGGCGCGATCTCCTTCGGGCTGGTCAGCATCCCGATCAAGCTGGTCAACGCCACCGAGAGCCACTCGATCTCCTTCCGCCAGATCCACCTCGCCGACGGCGGCCGGATCCGCTACCGGAAGGTCTGTGAAATCGACGAGCAGGAAGTGACGGCCGCCGAGATCGGCAAGGGGTACGAGGACGCGGACGGCTCGATCGTCCCGATCACCGACGAGGACCTCGGCTCGCTCCCGCTCCCCACCGCGAAGACGATCGAGATCGTCGCCTTCGTGCCCGCCACGGAGATCGACCCGCTCCAGATGGACACGGCGTACTACCTCTCCGCCAACGGAGTCCCCGCCGCCAAGCCGTACACGCTGCTGCGCGAGGCCCTGAAGCGGAGCCAGAAGGTGGCCGTCGCCAAGTACGCGCTCCGCGGCCGGGAACGGCTCGGCATGCTGCGCGTCGTCGACGACGTGATCGCGATGCACGGCCTGCTCTGGCCCGACGAGATCCGCGCCACCGACGGGGTGGCCCCGGAGACCGACGTCACGGTCCGTGAAGCCGAACTCGACCTGGCCGACGCCCTGATGGCCACCCTCGGCGAGGTCGACATGAACACCCTCCACGACGACTACCGCGAGGCGGTCGAGGCGCTGATCGCCTCGAAGGCCTCCGGCGAGGCGCTCGAGCCGGCAGCATCCGGCGAGACCGGCGGTGGCAAGGTCATCGACCTGATCGCGGCGCTGGAGAACAGCGTCCGGGCGGCGAAGAAGGCCCGCGGCGAGGAGGCGGAAGAGGCGGAGGAATCCGAGAGCGCACCGGGGGCCGAGGTGACGTCGCTCGCCGCCCGCAAGAAGAGCGGCGGAACCGGCGCGAAGGAGAAGGCCTCCGCGACCGCCACCCCCCGGAAGGCCTCCGCGAAGAAGTCGACGCCGGGCAGAACCCCGGCGAAGAAGGCCGCCGCACGGTCGGCCACGAAGTCGACCGCGAAGACGGCGACGAAGAAGACCGCGAAGACCACGGCCAAGAAGGCAGCCCCCAAGAAGCGCGCCTCGGCCTGACGGGGGCGCTCCTCGGCCGAGGCACCAACCTGCCGAGCCTACACCTCTGTTGGTTTCCCGCGGCGATCAGCGGCTTGCGGAGCGGGGCCCCTTGCCGTGCGGAAGCGGAGCGCATGTGGAACTCGCTGTGGAAGTCAGGGCGAGCAACGATGGGCGAGGAGACGGCTGAGCGCGGGGACCGCTTTGCTGTCGCGGATGGGGACGAAGCGGGTGAGGCTGTCGGCGGCTTCGACGCACTCGTCATTGCTGCCGCGGTACGAGCTGGTGCGCCACCTCGAGCCCGATAGGTGATGCCGCTCCCGCAGCGCTTCCTACAACAGATGTCCCTCTGCTGGGCCCCGCTCATGCCCCCTCGACAGAGTCGACGACCGGCATGGCCCGCAGCTCCGCCTCCGACGGCCAGATATGTACGGCCAAGGAAGCGAGGTAAGCCCCTCGGGCATGGATCCGGTGCTCGTCCCACGAGGAGCTCCAGTCGCCGAAAGCGCTGATGTGGGCCCCCGCTGGCGCATTGAGCAAGGTGCCGTGGGTGAGCCGGAGAAGGCTGTGTTCACCGAGCCATTTCCGTTTGTCCTCCCACGCCATGTTTCCCAGCGCGGGGTTGAGACGGGCGGTCACCAAGGTCAGATTGCCGAGCGAGTGGACCAGCTCGTCACGGCCGGAACCCTCGTCGGGATCGTCCTCCAGCGGCGGCCAGTTGTCGCGCCAGCTCTGCGGCATGACGTGCTCGATCGTCAGCTTGGATCCGAGATCCACGCCGACCGGCACGGTGAGCTGCTCGGTGTGGTCGGTGCGGAGCGCGTCCTCCAGGGCCTCGAGCAGGATCCGCACCCGATGGCGGTAGAGGCGCGTGTAGAGCGGGTCCTGTTCCAGAACGGTCGTGAAGTCGATGTCCGTGGGCCACTGACGATGGTGGCCCTGCATCCCCGCCAGTGCTGTGATGACCGCTTCGTCGGCGGTTTCCGGCTGCTTGGATGCGGCTGCGACAAGGTCACGGAAGACGTGGTTGTAGTCGCGGTTGCTGAGGTTGAGGATCGCCCGACGGACGAGGTAACTGTCCATGGCGCGGATCGCACGCCGGCGCCGCAGTGGAGGCAGCACCTTGTCACCCAGACCGTAGAGGAATAGAAGCAACGGCATGGGTGTGGAGGTCTGCATGACCTTCAGCCGGTACAGGAACCTGCCCTCGCTGCCGTCGAGCGGGTGTTTGTCGATGCGGTCATAGATCTCTGCGTACCGCGCCAGCTCGGCGAAAACGTCCTCAGTGGGTACGTTCTCCGCCCGCAGCCATCGCTCGAACTCCTTGAACAGGGCGGATGCGGTGAACTCGCGCCGCGTGCGCATGGTCAGCCAGTAGGTCAGGAAGACATCCAGCCGACTTCGGGTGATGCGGCCGGTCGTCTGCTCGGTGCGCCACTGCGACTGATCGAAGGGGGCCCAGTACGTCAGATAGAGCCGTTCGACATCGGCGCCGGCATGTTCGGCTTCACGGAAGAGCAGGTTCTTCACCAGGTCCGCGTGCTCCAGCGGAGTACCACGGCTGTTGAGCGTTTCGAACACGACCTGAGCATCGTCGTGCTCCTCCAGATCGATGATGACCAGCCGCAACTGCTCCCTGAGCGTCTGCACCAACGCGTCGAGACGGTCCTCTGGGACGGGCACCTCCGCCAGCCAGCCGTCGAGCTCCTGCCGGAAGTACGCGACCGCTTCGCCGAGTCGGCCTGTACCCTCCTGGCCGAGCATCACGGACCGGAACTCCTCACGGTCGGCGTTGGTCGGCCACACTTTGTAGAGATGGTCGGGAGACTTGTCCGCATCGAACAGGTCCCTGTCGTTCTCCAGGAACTTGCTGAGCAGTCGCACCGATTTCTTGTGGTTCAGCGCGGTCGCCGACAGCCGTGCGGCGTACAGGAACAGCTGCAGTGTCGTCAGCCGCTGCTGCCCGTCGATGACCTGCCGTGTCTCCAGGTTCGATGACAAATACGGTGTCTGGTCGAAGACCACCGCGCCGAGGAAGTGCGGGGGCACTGTCTCGTCGTTTTCCTGTGCACGCTCGAAGTGTTCGACCGTCCGTCGGATGTCCTCCCACAGTGCGGCCCAGTTCTCGCCCATCGTCCATACGTAGGGTCGCTGGAACAGAGGCACTGTGTACCGGACGTCTTTTCCGAAGATCCGTCGCAGGTCGACGGTGTCCGCTCTCATCCCGACCCCTCCCTCGTGTCTTAACCCCGTCACCGTAGCGATCACGGGGCAGCCGCTCAGGACGAACGTGGGAATCGCTCGGGAAGGAGGGGCATGTACAAGCCGACTCGACAGGGGACGCCCCCCGCCGGTACCGCCAGGAGCAGCAGTCCGACCCCGGCCGCCACCACCGGCCGCCACGATCCCCCGACAGCGCTACGCCGCCCGATCCACGCCCCGTGCACGGCGGCCGCCACCACCACGAGCACATACGCGACGACCAGCCCCCCGGCCACGCCGTCGGGGTCGGCGGGCAGCGCGACCAGCAGCAGCACACCGGTGGCCGGCCAGCACAGAACGGCCCAGCCCCAGCGCCCCACCAGGGCATAACCGATCCCGAGACCCGAGAGATTGAGCAGCCCCACCGCCGTGGCGCGCAGCGCGGCACCGGGAGGCGGCGGTCCCACGGTCGGCGGACGGGACGGCGGCGGCGGTACCGGGGGAGAGCCTTCCGGCCCGAAAGATGGATCGCCCCAACTCATACCGGCCCCCCGACCGTTGGGCGCGGCACCCCTGACCGCGCCCGGCGTTACCACCATCCTCGCCGCCATGAAGGGTGTCAATCGGGCGGAACATCCACGAACGGCCCATCGAACAGCTCCCCGGGCCGCCCCCATCAGTAGACTGAGAGGCGCCGCGACTGGCGCGCATCCCGGCAGGGGTGCTCCGTGGAACCGACCACGAGGAAGCGGCACACTCCGGGCCTGCCCGGAGGCGTCACCGCCGGAGAGCCGTCCGCCTGGGCATCCGGGTCCACGCCGCAGCCATGCGCCAGACCCGGGAGGATCCCGTGACGACACCCGAGAACCGCCGCCCCGCGCTCACCGCCACCGACCCGGAGCTCGCCGCCCTGGTCACCGCGGAGGAGCAGCTCCAGGCCGACACCCTGCGCCTGATCCCCAGTGAGAACTACGTCTCCGCAGCCGTGCTGGAGGCCTCCGGCACGGTGCTCCAGAACAAGTACTCCGAGGGCTACCCCGGCAAGCGGTACTACGAGGGCCAGCAGATCATCGACCAGGTGGAGACGGTGGCCGTCGAACGGGCCACATCCCTCTTCGGCATGGACCACGCCAACGTGCAGCCGTACTCCGGCTCGCCCGCCAACCTCGCGGTGTACCTGGCCTTCCTGCAGCCCGGCGACACCGTGCTCGGCATGTCGCTGCCGATGGGCGGCCACCTCACACACGGCTGGGGCGTCTCCGCGACCGGCACCTGGTTCCGCGGTGTGCAGTACGGCGTCCGCCGCGACACCGGCCGTATCGACCTGGACGAGGTCCGCGACCTGGCCCTCGCCGAGCGCCCCGGGGTGATCTTCTGCGGCGGTACGGCAGTGCCCCGGGAGATCGACTTCGCCGGTTTCGCCGAGATCGCCAAGGAGGCCGGCGCGGTCCTGGTCGCTGATATCGCCCACATCGCGGGCCTGATCGCGGGCGGCGCCCACCCCTCGCCGGCCCCGTACGCCGACGTGGTCTCCACCACCACCCACAAGACACTGCGCGGTCCGCGCGGCGCGATGCTGCTGAGCCGGGCGGAGCACGCCCGCGCCATCGACCGCGCCGTCTTCCCCGGCCTCCAGGGCGGCCCGCACAACCAGACGACGGCAGCGATCGCGGTGGCCCTCAAGGAAGCCGCGACCCCCGACTTCAGCGCTTACGCCCACCAGGTCGTGACCAACGCCCGTGCCCTGGGGGAGGCGTTGGCTTCCCGCGGTTTCGACCTGGTCTCCGGCGGCACGGACAACCACCTCCTGCTGATCGACCTCACCGGCAAGGACGTACCCGGCAAGATCGCGGCGAAGGCCCTGGACCGGGCCGGCATCGTCGTCAACTACAACACCGTCCCGTACGACACCCGCAAGCCGTTCGACCCGTCCGGCATCCGCATCGGCACCCCGGCCCTGACCTCCCGCGGGATCCCCGCATCCGCGATGGGCACGGTCGCGGAGTGGATCGACCGGGTGGTCGAGGCGGCGCGCACCGGCGACGAGTCCGCCGTCGAGAAGGTACGCGGCGAGGTGAAGAGCCTGATGGACGCGTACCCGGCGCCGGGGCTGCCGGTGGGCTGATCCCGCTCGGCCGACGCGGGCCGGGTGGCTGTGCGGGGTGACCGCGCACCTGCCCGGCCTGTCAGGGCGGCGGAGCAGGGACGCTTGGCGCATCTGGACGGGACGCCCTTCGCCTTGGCTCGGCCGGAGGGACGAGGCCGAATGAGCCGGACGGGGCCATGCCTGGTGAGGCGCGAACCTGACGGGTTCGCGAAGCGCTGCTGCCGCAGCGTCGAGGTCCGCCGGGCGGGCAGCGAGGATCGTCTCGGCCGGCGCGAGGGAAGAGCCGCGCTGAACTCGAGTCCGTTGAGTGCGCGGGGATCCGCGGCCGGCAGACCGACAGCGCCGGTCGTACAGGCGGGCGGTGTCACCGAACGCCGCCCCACGCCTCCAGCAGCTCCGCAGGTCCGTATGCCGCGTCCAGTGCTCCGCAGTCGATCCCACCGCGCGAGACCGCGACCACCGGCACCGGATCGGGTGTCAGTGCGGCCCGGTGGCGGTGCAGCGCGGCCAGGTCGTGGCGGTCGAAGGGGGAGTTCTCCAGCCACTTCACCGAGCCGACGAACAGCAGCTCCTTGGCGATCGGGGCCCTGTCCGCGCCCACGACGTCGATCTCCACGTCGTTCGTACGCGTCCAGTAGCCACCGATGGCCGGGGCCGCCGGAAGGTTCCCGTCGGGCAGCAGGCGTGCCAGGGCCTCCCGGACCAGGGGCTCGACGGCCCGGCCGCGCCAGCTCGTCCAGTTCTCCCTGATGCGGGACAGTGTCAGATCGCCCCGGCCGCGCTCGATCTCCGGGAGGGCCGGGCCGAGCAGTTTGAGCCAGAAACGCAGGTACGGGTCGGCGACCCGGTAGCGGCGGTCCTTCGACGGTCGGGTGGACAGGGGCAGTTCGGCGGCGACCATCCGTTTGTCCGTGAGGGCGGTGAGGGATCGTTGCAGGGATGCGCCGGACAGGCCGCCGGCCGCGCGGGCGATGTTGGAGAACGTCCGCTCGCCGCTCCCGATTGCGGACAGCACGGTACGGGCCTGCAACTCCTTGGGGAACTCCGCCGCCAGTGATCGCTCGGCCGAGACCAGCAGGGCGGAGACCGGGTCGCTGAGGGCCTCCGCGAGGAAGTCCCACAGACCCGCTCCGTGCCTCCACTCCGTGCAGATGAGCGGCAGGCCGCCCGTGACCAGCGTGGCGTCGAAGGCCGACGCGGCGTCCAAGCCGAGCATCCGGCCCACCTCCGCGGGGTTGAGCGGTCCGAGCACCATCTCGCGGCCGCGCTGGTGGAACGGGCGCCCATAGCTGTTCAGCGCCTCCATCATCGACAGGTCGGACCCGATGAGGACGAGGAGTACCGGCTTGGTCTCCAGCACTCGGTCCCAGGCGCGCTGCAGCACACCCTCGAAGGCGCCGTCCGGGTCCATCAGATACGGCAGTTCGTCCAGGACGACCACGCTCGCCCGATCGTGGGGCAGGGCCGCCGCCAGCACGTCGAACGCGGCGTCCCAGCTCGCAGGCCGGGCTCCGGCCAGGAGGCCCGCCAGCGGCAGGGTCGACGCGTCGGCGTCCCGGGCCAGCCTCTGGAGGTCGGCCTCGGGTGATGCCCCGGTGGCGGCGTAGAAGAGGAACGGTGCCCCGGAACGCTCGGCGAAGCGCTCGACCAGCCTGGACTTGCCCACGCGGCGGCGCCCCCGCAGCATCACGCACCTGCCGGGCCGCTCCCCGCCGGCACCGGCCACGACCTTGCCCAGGTCGCGCTCAAGCGTGGCCAGCTCGGCCTGCCGCCCCACGAAATCCGCCATGCGCAGCCTCCAGTGACACCAGACACGAACATTCAGGTTACTAACATCAATGATAGTAACTCCTTGGCTCTCTTCTCAGGGCTCAGGTTGATCCGGGGCCTTCTGTCCTTGTGGGGCTTCCGGATCCGTGACCACGCGTCCGTGCCGCAGATCCGGCTCGACCTGACGAATGCCGGACTGAGCACAGTGCCGGACTTCGCGGTCGGTTCGCTGGACGACGAGGTCGCGGTCGTCCCGATCGCCCACGAGCGCGACGCGGGCGTCGGCGGGCCGACAACGGCGAGGGCGGTACCGAGCAGGAGCCGACCGACGCCCCTGAGGAAGCCGTCGGCATGTTCTCGCAGACGGCGATGCGGGTGCACGACCGGCCGTGCGCCCACAGGGTCACATCGATCACACCTGATGAGCTTCTGTCCGTCGCGATGGGCAGGATGGAAGTTTGAGCCATTTCGGCGTACTGAATGGCTGTCGCCCAACTGTCGTCGCAGTGGAATGGACGGAAGCGTTTGAGGCTCCGGCCCCGGCGTAGCTGAGGCGGAGCGACGAGGATCTGGTCAGACCTTGATCACGGTGACGCGTCCGCCGCACAGGGCGGTGAGGTCCTCGGGGTCCGAGGTCAGGATCGTGACCGGGCCCGGAGCGGCCAGGGCGGTGGCGACGAGCATGGCGTCGATGGCGTACGTGTGGCCGTGCAGGCCGGCTTCGGCGAGGAGAACGGCGGCGTGACGGGCGATCGGCTTGGTCATCGGTTCGATGACCAGACGGGCGAGCGTCCACTCCAGGGCCGGGCGATTGATTCGGGGGTGGACCACTTCGACGAGGGTGGCCGCGGAGGTGATCACGCGTAGGTCGTCGGCGCGGGCCAGGGCGAGCCAGCCCGTGACGGTGCGGTCGCGCAGGACGGCTTTGGCCAGCCCTTCGCTGTCGAGGACGAGGGTGCCGCCCGGGACTGCGGGGGTGCGGGTCGACTCGTAGCGCTCCGCTAGAAGAAGCCTCGCCGACGCGGTGACCGCTCGGTCGGTCAGGCCGCCTCGGACCATCGGCTCGCATGCGCGGAATGCCAAGCGTCAAGGCGGAAAGGGATGTTGCTCGCGTCGGCGTGTGTCCCACAGTGCAGGGTGACGCGGGACGGCCGGCCGGCGGCGCTCCGTTTCGCCTCGGGAAAACCGCAGAGCAGGGATGGTCGCGCGGTTCCGGAGCGTCAAGCGCAACGGCCACCGGTCCGGCAGCGTCCAACGGCATGAAAAAGACCCTCTGCTCAGCGTTTCCGCTGATCAGAGGGTCTATCCGGAAGTGCCCCCGGCGGGGCGCTCGGAGCATGGGGGCGGGCGGAACCGCTGGTCGGCGCCGGACAGTTGGTGATCGAGGCGGTTGTCCGGCTGAATCGGTAGGTCGGCGGCGATTGACCGCAGGTTCGGGTCTCGGCAGGAGCCGCAAGACGTGGCTGGCCGTGCGCACAGGGCTGACCTGTACATGCCGGGTGATCACGGGTGGTGTGGGGTCGCTCTGGAACTCAGCCGCGCGGTGGTCTCGGGGCGGAAGCCTGCAGACGGGGGAGTGGCGTTGTTACCGGAGGCCGTGGTGGTCGAGGCGGTGGATGAGGCCGGGGCGGCGCTGGTAGCCCTCGCGCAGGTTGGTGAGGCGCTCTCGGAAGTCCGTGCTCCGTCCAGTGTGCACGCACGCGTCCCGTAGTTCCGCGAGGAGGGTGACGGCCTGGTCGTAGGCGTTGGTCTTCTTGGTGGCGATGTGTGCTTCGACCTGCTGCCAGATGTGGTCGGCCTCGCCTGCGAGGGCGGTCAGGTGCTGGTTGCGGGCTGCGGCTCGTTCGCGTTCGGCGCGCTGTCCATGTTCGGTGCGCCGTGTGTGGGCGGCGTCCAGGAGGTCGGCCGCTGATCGGTCTCCGGGGACCGTGGTCGGGGCTGTGGTGCCGCGCAGGCGGTGCAGGAGTTCGGTGCGCAACCCGGTTTCCGGGCCGATGGCGAGCCGCAGCAGCAGAGCGTCTTTTTCCTTCTGCGGGAGGGCGGCGATCAGCGGGGCGAGTTCCTTCTTCGTGGGTTCGACCGGCTCCTTGGGCCCGGTGGGACTGGCCTGGGCCGCTACTGCCAGCAGGTCGTCATTCACGCGCAGGAAGTCCGCGAGCGCGCGCTGCGGGGCGGTCAGTTCGCCGAGCCCGGGCGGGACGGGCGGTTCGGGGCAGGTCTGGTACTCCTCTTCCTCGTCGTCTTCGAGTTCCCAGGCGGTAAGCGCGGAGAGCCAGGCGAGGTAGAGGGGGCGCAGGTCGCCATTGGCGAGTTCGTCGCGTACGCCGATGAGGGCGGCCAGGGAGTCGTCGGCGTCCTCGACCCAGTCGCCGCCCTCGTCCTCGCTGGTGAGATCGAGCAGGAGGTGGGTGCGGGTGGTCCAGGCGTCGACATGGTGGTCGAGGCAGTACGGCTTCACTGTGGGCAGGTCCAGGGCTTTCGTGGGCAGGCGGAGCATCAGCCGGTGGGTGCCCCAGTTGGTGACGTACAGGTGGGCGTCGAAGTAGTGCTCGACCATGCGGCGTGGACTGCCGCTCAAGTCGCCCCAGTTGTAGGTGTTGGTGAAGCTGGTGGCTGTGATCCGGGCACGCGTGGAGATGGCCCGCAGCTGCTCCTGCTCCTCGCGGCTCAGCGGTCGATCGAGGGTCTGGAACTCGTAGTACTGGTACTCGCTCACAGGGCGGACCCTATCGACGCCGCGGGTGGGTGCGGACGCGAAGCCAGCCGGATGCCATACCCAGACGCTGCAGGGTGAGCGAGGCGAGCGGTTCTGGAGGAGGTGCTGTGGCGGCGGTGTGCACCGAGCGGGGATGGAAAAGCCGCAGCAGAGGTTGCGTACGCCGCCAACGACGGGGCACGCAGCGGGTACCGAGGCTTGGAGAGGTGCGTCCAGATCCGGTCGGTCACCGATGTACAGCCCCGCGGTCACCTGCGCGAGCTCGGGATAACTGCTCCAGAGCGCGCCTGGAGTCGTCGGTGAGGGTGTACGTCGTCGTAGATTCTGCGAGAGACTGCCTCGCAGTTGCGCGGCGGCCAGAGTGCGTTTCGCGACGTTCCCCTCGTCGATGGGTCCCCCGAGACGCCCGCGCGCGGGTGTCGGTTCGAGTGATGCGGATCAACCGCATGGCGCAGGTCAGCATGCGAGGAGCCACGCACCGCGGCGCATCCGGACACCGGCGTGCCGGGCCCTGACACCACCTCCCCCATTCTGACGTATACACGCCACAGTGGCCGATCGGCCCTCTTTCCGGACGCAGCTCCTTATTTCACTCTGAGGGCGGGCGACACGGACCGTGCTGAGGGGGGCCGCCATGTCCGGAGCGCTGTACGTTCCTGTCCTGTCAGCCAGTAAGCACGCGGCGGATGCCTATCGTGCCCTGGAACCACAGATACGTACTCGGGTGACACCGCTGTGGACGCTGCACCCGCATCCCGGCATGCAGCCCAAGCATCTGGCCGATCGGCTGGACCGTGAGACGAAACACGTCACCGCGGCGCAGGGGTACGGCTCGGCTTGGCTGGACGCGCCCCACGCCGACGCCGACGAAGCCGCGGTCCTGACCGAGGTCCTGGCTCCTGAGTGGTGGGACCACCGCAACCTGCGCCCGGTCACGGGCCCAGGAAGGCCCGGGGCTCAGCAGGCGCTCGCCCTCGCCGTGGCCCGTCGGCTCAACTCAGGCATGGGTGTGCGGGTGCCGCTCCCCGGCGAGTGGCACGACCGGATGGCCCTGGATGTCCGGGCACTGCTGGACCACCTCCCCGCCGGGACGTTTGCCGACCTGTTGCTGGACCTCGGCACCGTCCTGCCCTTCCGCCCGGATGCGGCGAAGGAGGCGCTGCGTGCCCTGGATTCACTCATCCCGCTCACCCGGTGGCGCGCCCTCGTGGTCCTCGCAGGGGGCTTCCCGGAGCCGCCCGACGACCTCTGGCAAGGAAGTGTCCACGAGGAGCTTCGGTCGGACTGGGAAGCCTGGCACGAGATCCACCACAGCGGACGCTCATACCTTCCGCACCTGCGCTACGGCGACTACGGCATACATCCCGCCTCCTACCTGTCCCAGCCCGTGGGCGTGGGCGGCGGCCGGTGGGGACTGCTGCGGTACACGACGGCCCGCTCGTTCCACCTGGTCAAGATTCCCTTCGGCAAGAGGTACGACATGCCCAACCGGGCTGCGGCCCGACTGCTCACCAGCCTTTCGGACTTCCGGGGACGGACAGCGAGCGTCGGCGAGCAGTGGCTCTGGCGCAGGGCCGAGGGGGATGAGACTGTCGGCAACCATGCCATCTGGGCCGAGAAGGGGAATGTGCAGCACATGGCGTTCGTCGTCAGCTGCCTCGGGCCCGGGTGCTGAACGAGTCGGGCGGGTCAGGGGGCCGCCGGCCGACAGTCCACCGCTCGGTCCATCCCCGTTTGCCTGGTGCAGCATGGGCCTTGCATAGACTGATTCCGGTCCGGGGCGGCTCATGTCCAGGGCGGCGCGCACAGGCCACAAGGGGGAGGCGTAGCACCGCGGAGCCACTGAGGGACGAGGACCCGAAGGAGATCGGGGGCTTGCCCTTGTCTGCCGGATCGAGGCCGGTGGCATGGGGCAGGTGTTTCTCGGCGAGTCCGCGGCCGGTCATCAGGCTGCCGTGAAGGTCATCAAGCCCTCCGTCCTCGACGAGGACACCCGCGCGCTTCCTGTCCGAAGTGGACAGCCTGCGCACTGTTTACGGGCCGTTCGTCGCGGCCTTCGTGGGGGCCGACGCAGACGCTGATCAGCCTTGGCTCGCGGCGGAGTAGGAGATGCGCGCAGCACACGCACACTTTTCCGCGCGGCTTCAGGAGGCCGTTGCCAAGGGCAAGTGGACGCCGCCTGCCCGATGAACGGTGAAATGGCAACGCCCCGCGCCGGAAGCGTCCAGCGCGGGGGGTGCGGGGGTCAGCCCTGGGCGGCGTAGCTGACGAAGTCGTTCCACGCGGTGGGGGAGAGGGCGAGTTCGGGGCTCTGCCGGTCCTTGGAATCCCGCACGTGGATCGCTTGCGTGCCCTGTGCCACCTCGATGCAGGCGTCACCCTGCGAGCCGCTGTAGCTGCTCTTGAACCAGGTCTTTCGGGCTGGAGATCAGCCGTCCGTTCTGCTGCCCCTCCGAGTAGCCGAACCACCGATTCTCAGGTGTCTCGGCCAGCATGATCGGCCCGTCCACCCCCGCATGCGACGGCTGCCGCAGCGGCATTACCTGAAACTCCACGTTCCAGTTCCGCTCGATCAACTCCAGTAAGTGGTCGAAGAGTTCCCGCGTCACCTCCTCCCCGCCCGTCCCCCGCTCCAGCACCGCCTGCTCGACGATGAAGCTGAACGCAGTCGGCGGTTTCCGTGTCACCGCCAACAGTTCCTGCCGTGCCAGTCGCGCAGTGATCCGCTGCTCCAGTTCCTCCGGGCCGGGCAGCGGCGGCACAGCCAACGACACCGCCCGCGTGTACGCCTCCGTCTGCAACAGACCAGGCACCACCCGGCATTCGTACGTGTACAGGCTGATCGCCGTCGCCTCCAGTCGAGCCCACTGCCGGAACCAACTCGCCAGCCCCGCCTGCCGCGACAGGTGCGGCGCAGCCCTCCTCAGCGCGCCGGTGTTTCCGGTCGCCTCCTCCGCACGCTCCAGGAAGTCCCGGTCCGGCATGCGGCGGCCCTGCTCGACCGAGGCGACTGTGTGCTTCGAGAAGCGGACCAGGTCGGCGAACTCCTCGCGGCTGAGGCCCGCGTGTTCCCGTAAGGCCTGGACGACCGCGCCGAAGGTGCGCAGGCTTTCCGAGGCCCCGGGCTCGCCACAACTCCCCGCCCCCGCCCCGCCATCCGTGTTCTCGTAGGCCACCATCGGCCACCTCCCGCGCACCCGCCACGCCCTACCGCTTCCGACCGGGCTCCATCGTCACGCTTAGTGACACGCACTGTCTACCGAAAGTGCGCGTACGCCGACCCAGCGTACGTAGTAGCCCGCTGGCGATGTCTCTGAATCCCCGCGACATTGGGCATATGGCACCACCGCCCACCCTGCGGCCCGTCAAGAGTCCGTCACCGTACGTGCGTTCACCTGGCGTGCGGGAAAGGCGTGTCGCCGAGGCAGGGCAGCCAAAGGCCGTCGGCTCAGATGCTTTCCCACAGGCCGGCGAGCCACCGGGCCACCCCGGGCGCGCCCGCCAGCAGAACCGGCGAGTCGAAGGAGAACCGTGCCGTCGGCACCGAGGACCGCCCGCCCTCGTTCGCGGCACAACGCCACCCCGGCCGCGACATCCCACGGCTTGGGGGCGATGCACACGCAGGCGTCCAGCCAGCCCTCCGCCACGCCCACCAGGTCCAGCGCCATCGAGCCCTGCATGCGGAATCGGTAGGCCTCGTCCTGGACGCGGTCGAGGACGCGTCGTGCGCCGCTGCGCCCCGATCCGGTGCCGGAGACACCCACGACCGCGCGGCGCACGTCCTCGGCCACAGGACGTGCACTCTCCGGGCGGCCCGGCGTCGTCCACCGCCGACCGAGAACAGGTGCGTCCACCACGCCCACCAGCGGGACGTCGTCCCGCACGTAGGCGAGCGACACGGCATACATCGGCGCGCCCCGGGCGAAGTACATCGTCCCGTCGATCGGGTCGAGCACCCAGCAGAGCGCGGGCAGCGGAGCTCCGGGCGGTCAGCGCGAGGATGCGTTGCATGACGCGGGCTATGACACCTCCGGGTGTGCGCCCTCGGTGCCGTTCGAGGTCAAGCTGTCCCTTGAAGGTCTCGTTGATCGATTCGATGACCTGCCGCAGCGGCTTGAACAGGGCTGCGCCAGGCCGTTCCCGTTCACCTTTACGGGCAGGCCGCAGCAACTGGACTCCATGCTCGGACAGTTCGCGTTCGAAACTACGGCCGAAGTAGTTCTTGTCGCCGATGAGAGTCTGTCGGGGGCGCTCTCGCAGAAGCTCGCATTCGGCTGCCAGGAGGTCGAGGAGGGTCTCGCGTTCGTCGGCCTTGGCCCCGGTCAGGGCGAAGGCGATGGGCAGGCCCTGAAGGGTGCAGACCAGGTGCAGGCGCAGGCCCCAGAAGAAGCGGCTGTGGCTGGCGCAGTAGCCGTATTCGGCCCAACCTGCCAGGTCGGAGCGTTTGACGGTCTCGCGGGAGCGGCCGCATTCCACCGGGGTGGAGTCCACGACCCATACGTCGTCGCTCCACACCGAGGTGGTGGTGGCCAGGATCCGGTTGACGCTTCGCATCAGACCGGCGGCCTTGCGCAGCCGCTTGTTGTAGCCGGGCTGCTGGGGCAGGTAGGGGAAGAGATGGCGCAGGTGGGCACGGGCATGGCGGAGCCATTTGGCCTCGGAGGTGTAGCCGAGTATGGCCTGCATCGTGGCGAGGGTGACCAGTTCGGCATCGCTCAGGCGGGGCGTAATGCCGACCGGCGGGCGCCACGGCGCCAGGTCGGGATGCTCCTTCAGCATGTCGTCGGTCGTCGCATAGAGTGCTGTCGCGAGGGTGTCCACGTCGTTCGTCACAAAACGATCTTGGACACCCTCGTTCTCGTCTCCGCAGGCACCCCTTGGACCACACCACCAGGAGGAACCAGTGTCATACCCGCAACTGCTCACCCCCGAGGAGAAGCTCGCCGACGCGAAGAAGCTGTTGAGCCTCCCGCGTATCGTCGTGATCTGCGGCTCCACCCGCTTCATGACCGAGATGACCGAGGCCGATCTGCGGGAGACCAAAGCCGGAAAGATTGTTGTCAAACCGGGCTGTGACATGAAGTCGCCGCACGAACTTTGGTCCGATCCTGTCGAGGCCGAGGCGCTGAAGGTTCGACTCGACGATCTGCACCGGGCGAAGATCCGGCTCGCTGATGAGGTCCTCGTAGTCGGCGACTACATCGGAGACAGCACCCGAGCCGAAATCGCCTACGCCCGGTCGCTGGGCAAGCCCGTGCGGTTCACGCACCCCGAAGTCGACCCTGAAGCCTGACCGCCCGCTGCCACTTCGACAACCAGGGCCGGCAGCCCGCCGCCTGACCGTCTCGCGGTGGCTTCGGCCGCCGCCCACCCCACACCCTCCGCAGGCATTTCTTGGAATTGAGTCGGTGCCCGACCTGCGGCCCGGGTACGTCTGCTTCGACCGTGACAACGTCCGGACGGCGCTGCACCGGGGCAACGGCGTGGAGATCTGCGACCTGCTGAGCCCGGAAGACGTCCTGGTCATGGTGAAGCGGGCCAAGGGGTCCGACGCGCTGAGCCATCTGTTCGGTCAGGCCGTGGTCGCCGTGCAGACCCTGCTGCACTCGCCGGAGGCCGCGGACGGGTTTGCCCGGAAGGTGGCCGCGGCCCGGCCCGGCCGAGCCCTGCCGGAGGGTTTCCGGCCGTCGAAGGTCGTCTTCGCGATCCTTCTGAAGAGCGGAACCGACCTCACCGCCGACACGCTGTTCCCGTTCTCCCAGGTCACCCTCGTGCAGACGACCAAGATGCTTGAGGCGTGGGGTATCGCCGTCGAGGTCGTCGGGATTCAGGCCACAGTGGTGCCTCCGAGCCGGGCGGGAATCCGCCATCTGGCCGCGTAGCGGGGGCCTCAACACACATCTAATCCGCCCATGGATACAGCTTCGCCACAAGGATCTTCGGCCCCGATCGGCGCAGCCACCTCACAGCCGCAATCGAAGCCGCTCGGTCCGCGGATGATGCCGGCGACCGCATTGCCAAGGAGCGGGCTGCGCTGGAGCGCGCCATCAGTGCCATCGGCCAGCGCCAGGCCCGCCTCATCCGCACCCTCGCCGACGGCTTCGGCGGCGACGAGGCTGACGATCTCGGTCCGGATCAGCAGAAGCGGTTCCGTGATGCGATCCGCCGGGAGCACGCCACGCTGGGCGCACAGCGCGAACAGCTCGCCGAGCAGCTGGCTCACCTGCGATCGCCGAATCAGGCGGCAGATCCCGCCGACACCACGGCTCTGCTGGATGCGCTCCCGCACCTCGATGTGGACCTTGCATTGGTCCCGGAAGAGATCCAGCGGCGGCTCTACAACGCCTTCGGGCTGGAGGTCATCTACAGCCGGCCCCGCGAAGAACTGACCCTGCGGGTGACGGTCCCGGGCTGCCTGGTTGACGGACTGGTGTCCGTCACTCGTGAGCTGGAGCCATGGAACAAAAAATCGGGCGCCCGCACCGAAGTGCTGGCGCCCGATCATGGCACTCGGGGTAGACAAGCCTGTCAAAACTGACGTGTCCGTTCCCATTCCTCAAGTGCCCCCGGCAGGATTCGAACCTGCGCACCCGGCTCCGGAGGCCGATGCTCTATCCCCTGAGCTACGGGGGCGTGTCGCCGTACTGCTTGGTGACGGGTGAAACACTACCAGCTTCAGGCGGGTGCCCGTGAACAGGTATTTCCGTGCGGTCACCGTCGCGCGTCGCCCCCGTTCCCCGGCGCCCCCGCGGCGCCGTGCCCCCGTGGCGCCGTGCCCCCGTGGCGCCGTGCCCCCGTGGCGCCGTGCCCCCGTGGCGCCGTGCCCCGCGCCGTCGGCCCGGTCGCGCGACCGTCCGCCGGGCCGCCGTGTCGGCCATGTGCCGTCCGCCCGCCACCCGTCAGGGGCCGGAAATGGGCAAATCCCGGACGCAGCCCCTGCGCCCGACCTACCCTCGGAGTGTGTCAGGGGCGTGTGGCCGCGTACTTGTTGTCGACGACAACAAGGTCATCCGGCAGTTGATCAGGGTCAATCTTGAGCTTGAGGGCTTCGAGGTCGTGACCGCGGCCGACGGTGTCGAGTGTCTGGATCTGGTGCATCAGGTCTGCCCGGATGTGATCACCCTTGATGTGGTCATGCCCCGGCTCGACGGTCTGCAGACCGCCACCCGGCTCCGTTCCGACCCCCGGACCAGTCACCTGCCTGTCGCGATCATCAGTGCCTGCACGCAGTACGACGTGGACAACGGCGCCGCCGCCCGGGTCGACGCGTTCCTGGCGAAGCCCTTCGAGCCGAGCGAGCTGGTGCGGCTCGTACGGCAGTTGGCGAACAGGGAGGCCCCGCCGTCGATCGACGGCAGACATAGTGCCGGGAGGGCGGAGAGCGCAGCGGGCTGACCGCATGGCGAAACCGGTTCGCGAAACGCCCCCCTCCCTCCCCTACGCTTGTCCCGTGACCCCCGCCGATCTCTCCCGAACCGTGCTGCACGCCGTGCGCCGCGCGGTCGACGAGGACGTCCTGCACGCGCCCGTGCCCGCGCGCGTGCGGGTGGAGAGGACCAGGCCCGGCGGGACCGGGGACTACGCGTGCGCCGTGGCGCTGCAGCTGGCCGGGCCTGCCGCGCGTCCGGCCAGGGAAGTGGCCGAGATCCTGCGGGACCGGGTCGCCGGTGTGTCCGGGATCGGGCGGGTCGACGTCACCGGGCCCGGGTTCCTGAGCTTCACCCTCGACGCGTCGGCCGACGCCCGGGCGCGCGAGGCACTCGTACGCGATGTGCTGGCGCGAGGGGCCCGGTACGGGCACGGGGACGCGCTCGCCGGAGACATCCTGCAGTTCAGTCACGCCCGCGAGGTCCGGGCGGCAGTCACCACCGACACGCTGCGCGCGATCGCGGGGACGCAGGGCGCGCTGGTGCGTACCAGCTGCGACGAGACGCCCGACCCGGACTGGGCACGGCTGGGTGTCCACGTCGACGCACAGGGGAAGCCGCCGACTCCGCTCACCGCCGTCCGGCCCGTTCCCGCCGGTGCCGGCGCGGGGGAACTGCTGCGGCGGCTCGGTCCCGACGCGACCCGGTGGGGACTGCTGCGGCCGGCCGGGCACGACCACGCCCCGCTCGGCGCGGAGCTGCTCGTCCAGGACGCCGGCAACCCGCTCTTCCTGGTCCGTTACGCCCACTCCCGGGTCTGCGCACTCACCCGTGGTGCCGCCCTCCTCGGATTCACCGGTGCGTACGACGAAGACGTCGACGCCCCCGCACTGCTGCGTACGCTGGCCGACTACCCCCAGGCTCTCGCCGCCGCCGCCCGTCATCGCGCGCCCGACCGGCTCGCCCGGCAGCTCGAAGAGGTCGCGCGCGCCTTCTTCGACTTCCACGACGCCTGCCCGCCGCTGCCCAAGGGCGACGAGAAACCCTCGGCCGCCCACCGCTCCCGGCTGGCCGTTGCCGAAGCTGCCGGGACGGTGCTCGCGGGCGGCCTGTCCCTGCTCGGCATCAGCGCACCCGAAGTCCTCTGAGAGACCTGAGAGAGCAGAGCAACACGATGAGCCGATCCGCACACCCCGCCGGTCCCCGTCACGCCGACGTCCTGACCGAGGGCCACTACGCAGCCCCGCCCGCCGACCTCAACGTCCTCGACGAGAAGGTCTGGGCCCGCACCGTCTCCCGCAACGACGACGGTGTCGTCGCCGTCGGCGGGATCGAAGTGTCCCGGCTGGCCGAGGAATTCGGCACGCCCGCCTACTTCCTCGACGAGAGCGACTTCCGCGCCCGCTGCCGCGCCTGGGCCGACGCCTTCGGGCGGGACGCCGATGTCTTCTACGCCGGAAAGGCGTTCCTGTCACGTGCCGTCGTGCGCTGGATCCGGGAGGAGGGGCTCAACCTCGACGTCTGTTCCGGTGGCGAGCTGACCGTCGCGCTCGACGCAGGGATGCCCGCCGAGCGCATCGCCTTCCACGGCAACAACAAGACCACCGCCGAGATCGAGCGCGCCATAGAGGTCGGCGTCGGGCGGATCGTGCTCGACTCGTTCCAGGAGATCGTCCGGGTCTCGCACATCGCGCAGCGGCTCGGCAAGCGGCAGCGCGTACAGATCCGGGTGACCGTCGGCGTCGAGGCGCACACCCACGAGTTCATCGCCACCGCGCACGAGGACCAGAAGTTCGGCATCGCGCTGGCCGGGGGAGAGGCTGCCGAGGCGGTCCGCCGGGCGCTCACCCTCGACGGGCTCGAACTCGTCGGCATCCACTCGCACATCGGCTCGCAGATCTTCGACATGGCCGGCTTCGAGGTCTCCGCCCGACGTGTGGTCCAGCTCCTCGCCCAGGTGCGTGACGAGCACGGTGTCGAGCTGCCGGAGATCGACCTCGGCGGTGGTCTCGGCATCGCGTACACCTCCGACGACGACCCGCGCGAGCCGCACGAGATCGCCAAGGCGCTCGGCGACATCGTGACCCGCGAGTGCGAGGCGGCCGGGCTCGCCACCCCGCGGATCTCCGTCGAGCCGGGACGTGCCATCGTCGGACCCACCGCGTTCACGCTGTACGAGGTCGGCACCGTCAAGCACCTCGAAGGGCTCCGTACGTACATCAGTGTCGACGGCGGCATGTCGGACAACATCCGCACCGCGCTGTACGACGCCGAGTACTCCGTCGCGCTGGTCTCCCGCCGCTCCGACGCCGAGCCGATGCTCGTCCGCGTCGTCGGCAAGCACTGCGAGAGCGGCGACATCGTGGTCAAGGACGCGTTCCTGCCGTCCGACCTCGCGCCCGGCGACCTGATCGCCGTGCCCGCCACCGGCGCCTACTGCCGCTCCATGGCGAGCAACTACAACCACGCGCTGCGCCCGCCCGTCGTCGCCGTGCGCGACGGAGAGGCGCGCGTGATCGTCCGGCGCGAGACGGAGGAAGATCTCCTGCGTCTCGATGTCGGCTGATGAAATAGATGTCTCAGGATCCGGACGGGTGGCAGAAACGCCCGTCCGGTGAGTGAGACTGGTCCACACATGAGCATGTATGAGAAACGAGGTCGGATGATGCGTACGCGTCCGCTGAAGGTGGCGCTGCTGGGCTGTGGAGTGGTCGGCTCAGAGGTGGCTCGCATCATGACGACGCACGCCGACGACCTCGCCGCGCGCATCGGCGCGCCCGTGGAGCTCGCCGGCGTCGCCGTCCGCCGTCCTGCCAAGGTGCGCGAGGGCATCGACCCCGCACTCATCACCATCGATGCGACCGCCCTGGTCAAACGGGGCGACATCGACGTCGTCATCGAGGTCATCGGCGGCGTCGAGCCCGCCCGCACGCTCATCACCACCGCCTTCGAGCACGGCGCGAGCGTCGTCTCCGCCAACAAGGCGCTGCTCGCCGAGGACGGCGCCGCGCTGCACGCCGTCGCCGAGCAGTACGGCCGGGACCTCTACTACGAGGCGGCCGTCGCCGGTGCCATTCCGCTCGTCCGGCCGCTGCGCGAGTCCCTCGCCGGCGACAAGGTCAACCGGGTGCTCGGCATCGTCAACGGCACGACCAACTTCATCCTCGACAAGATGGACACCAGCGGCGCCGGCTATTCCGAGGCGCTCGACGAGGCCACCGCCCTCGGGTACGCCGAGGCCGACCCGACCGCCGACGTCGAAGGCTTCGACGCCGCCGCCAAGGCCGCGATCCTCGCCGGGATCGCCTTCCACACCCGGGTGAGGATCGGTGAGGTGCACCGCGAGGGCATCACCGAGGTCACCGCCGCCGACATCGCCTCGGCCCGCCGCATGGGCTGCACCGTCAAGCTCCTCGCCATCTGCGAGCGGGCCGCCGACGGGCAGTCCGTCACCGCGCGCGTGCACCCCGCGATGATCCCGCTCAGCCACCCGCTGGCCTCCGTCCGCGAGGCGTACAACGCGGTCTTCGTCGAGGCGGAGGCCGCCGGGCAGCTGATGTTCTACGGGCCTGGCGCCGGTGGCTCGCCGACCGCCTCCGCGGTCCTCGGCGACCTGGTCGCGGTCTGCCGCAACAAGCTCGGCGAGGCCACCGGCCCCGGTGAGTCCGCGTACACGCGTCTGCCCGTCAGCCCCATGGGCGAGGTCGTCACGCGGTACCACATCAGCCTCGACGTGGCCGACAAGCCTGGCGTACTCGCCCAGGTCGCGACGGTCTTCGCCGAACAGGGCGTATCCATCGATACGGTCCGCCAGCAAGGCCGAAATTCAGGCAGCGGTGACGAAGTCGCCATCGAGCAGGGTGGCGGCGGGCGACGGACGGGCGGAGGCGGCGAGGCATCCCTCGTCGTCGTCACCCACCGGGCGCCCGACGCCGCCCTCTCGGCGACCGTCGAGGCGCTGCGCAAGCTCGACACCGTGCACGGTGTCGCCAGCATCATGCGTGTTGAAGGGGAGTAGGACCCATGACCACCAAGGGCACCCATCAGTGGCGCGGCATCATCGAGGAGTACCGGGACCGTCTTCCGGTCACGAGCACGACGCCGGTCGTCACGCTTCGTGAGGGTGGTACGCCGCTCGTTCCCGCTCAGGTCCTCTCCGAGCGCACGGGCTGCGAGGTGCACCTCAAGGTGGAGGGCGCCAACCCCACCGGGTCCTTCAAGGACCGCGGGATGACGATGGCGATCACCCGGGCCAAGGAGGAGGGCGCGCAGGCCGTCATCTGCGCCTCCACCGGCAACACCTCCGCCTCCGCCGCCGCGTACGCGGTGCGGGCCGGCATGGTCTGCGCCGTCCTCGTGCCGCAGGGCAAGATCGCGCTCGGCAAGATGGGCCAGGCGCTCGTCCACGGCGCCAAGATCCTGCAGGTCGACGGCAACTTCGACGACTGCCTGACGCTGGCCCGCTCGCTCTCGGACAACTACCCGGTGGCGCTGGTCAATTCGGTCAACCCGGTCCGTATCGAGGGCCAGAAGACCGCGGCGTTCGAGATTGTCGACGCGCTCGGCGACGCCCCGGACATCCACGTCCTGCCGGTCGGCAACGCGGGTAACATCACCGCGTACTGGAAGGGTTACACGGAGTACGCGACGGACGCGATGTCCACGCACAGGCCGCGCATGTGGGGCTTCCAGGCCTCCGGCTCCGCGCCCATCGTCCGCGGCGAGATCGTCAAGGACCCGTCGACCATCGCCACCGCGATCCGGATCGGCAACCCGGCCTCCTGGCAGTACGCGCTGGCCGCGCGGGACGAGTCGGGCGGCTTCATCGATGAGGTCACGGACCGTCAGATCCTGGCCGCCTACCGGCTGTTGGCCTCCCGGGAGGGCGTCTTTGTCGAGCCCGCCTCGGCCGCGTCGGTCGCCGGTCTGCTCAAGGCCGCCGAGGAGGGCAAGGTCGATCCGGGCCAGAAGATCGTCTGTACGGTCACCGGCAACGGCCTGAAGGACCCCGACTGGGCCGTCGCAGGCGCCCCGCAGCCGGTCACCGTACCGGTCGACGCGGCCACCGCCGCGGAGAAGCTGGGCCTCGTGTAACCGGAACAACAGCAGCTCAACCACCCTTTTCGGGGCGGAGAGCGCATGGGAGGCGGGCGACACGCATCGTGCGCCTCCTGTGCGCCCTATGTCGCCACAGAACCTTCCTTCGATAAGCTGTACCCAACCCGCCACGCCGCACCTGCCGCGGTGTCGCCGTCGTGGCCATCGGGTTCTCCACAGGCTTACGAAAGATCCACCGCCACAATCCCCGCCGCAACACATCCCCGCTGCCTCACAAGGAGAGTCGTCGAAGCGATGGCCGGTCCCGCCTTCCGAGCCGCCGCCGTCCGGGTGCGCGTCCCCGCTACCAGCGCCAACCTGGGCCCGGGTTTTGACGCCCTCGGCCTGTCGCTGGGGCTCTACGACGACGTCGTCGTCCGTGTCGCCGACTCCGGCCTGCACATCGACATCGCCGGCGAGGGTGCCGACACCCTGCCCCGCGACGAGAGTCACCTCCTCGTACGCTCCCTGCGCACCGCATTCGACCTGCTCGGCGGACAGCCCCGCGGTCTGGAGATCGTCTGCGCCAACCGCATCCCGCACGGGCGCGGCCTCGGCTCCTCCTCCGCCGCCATCTGCGCCGGCATCGTCGCGGCCCGCGCCGTGACCACCGGAGGCGACGCCCGGCTCGACGACGCGGCCCTGCTGGAGCTCGCCACCGAGATCGAGGGCCACCCCGACAACGTCGCCGCGTGCCTGCTCGGCGGCTTCACGCTGGCCTGGATGGACGGCGGATCCGCCCGGGCGATCAGGATGGATCCCTCCGATTCCATCGTTCCGGTGGTTTTCGTCCCCGGCAAGCCGGTGCTCACCGCGACCGCCCGCGGACTGCTGCCGCGCACCGTCCCGCACGTCGACGCCGCCTTCAACGCAGGCCGTGCCGCCCTCCTCGTCGAGGCCGTGACCCGGCGCCCGGAGCTGCTGCTCGCCGCGACCGAGGACCGACTGCACCAGGAATACCGTGCCCCGGCGATGCCGGAAAGCGTGGAACTTGTGAACCGACTGCGCGCCGACGGCGTCCCGGCAGTCATCTCCGGTGCCGGGCCGACCGTGCTCGCGCTGGCCGAGGACGGTGCGGCCGACAAGGTCGCACGGCTGGCGGGCGAGGGATGGGCGGCCAACCGGCTCACTCTCGACGCCTCGGGTGCGAGTGTGCTGCCGCTCGCCCCGTAGCGAGAAGTGATTGCCGGTGAGTGAGAGGGGGAATGTTTGTTGGAGCCGGTAGTGTTAACCTCAAGTCTGCAACCGACGTCTATGTGGCGCGTTGCTTCGTGTCCCTTTCCGGGGCCACCATTTCTTCCGAGAGCCTCCCCAACTGCCTGAGCAGCCTGCCTGAGCAGTTTCGAGCACGCTCCGGAACCGGCACGACACCCCTCGCTTGTCCAGGAGTGGGCCGAGCAGGGGGATGCTCGCGCCGGACCCTTGCACATTCATCTCTCCGCCGTACCCGGCGGACCACCGCCCCGGCACGGTCCGCAAGATCAAAAGACCGCAGTCGGACAGCACAACCGGTCGCCGAGCCAGAAGGCCGACGTCCGCTCCAGGGAAGGACCCTTCGTGAGCGACACCACCGATCTGATGGGCGTGACTGCCGACAAGACCGTCGACAGCGCCACGCCCGCCGAAGGTGCTGCCACTGGCACCACCGCACGGCGCCGCCGCTCCGGCACCGGCCTCGATGGCATGGTCCTGGCCGAGCTGCAGCAGGTCGCGTCCGGCCTCGGCATCAAGGGCACTGCGCGGATGCGCAAGAGCCAGCTGATCGAGGTCATCAAGGAGGCGCAGGCCGGCAGTGCTGCGCCCAAGACCGCCGCCGCGGACGCCGAGACCAAGCCCAAGCGGCGCGCCACGTCCAAGTCGCGCACCGCGGACGAGTCCGCCGCCGCGCCGGCCGAGAAGGCCACTGCTCAGCAGCAGATCGACATCCCCGGCCAGCCGGCCAGTGACGACCAGCCCGCGGGCGAGCGTCGTCGGCGCCGTGCGACCGCACAGGCGGGCAGCCCGGAAGCCAAGGCGGAGCCCAAGGCCGAGGCCAAGGTCGAGACGCCGGCCGAGCCGAAGAGCGAGGACCGCTCCGAGGCGAAGGCCGAAGCCGCCGCGGACACCGCCGAGGGCCGCCGGGGCGACCGCGGTCAGCGCGGCGACCGCGGTGAGCGTGGTGACCGCGGCGACCGCCGTGACCGTCAGCGCGACCGCCGTGGCAAGGGCGACGAGCAGGGCGGTGGCCAGGGTCAGCAGGGTGGCCAGCGCCAGCAGCGCCAGGGCCAGGGTCAGCAGGGCGGCGGCCCGCAGGACGACGGTTACGACGACGAGGCAGGTGGCCGCCGTGGCCGCCGTGGCCGCTACCGTGACCGCCGTGGCCGTCGTGGCCGCGACGACTTCGCGAGCGACGCACCGCCGGTCACCGACGACGACGTCCTGATCCCCGTCGCGGGCATCCTGGACATCCTCGACAACTACGCGTTCATCCGGACCTCCGGTTACCTGCCGGGCCCGAACGACGTGTACGTCTCGCTCGCCCAGGTCCGCAAGAACGGCCTGCGCAAGGGTGACCACGTCACCGGTGCGGTGCGCCAGCCCAAGGACGGCGAGCGCCGCGAGAAGTTCAACGCGCTGGTCCGCCTCGACTCCGTCAACGGAATGGCGCCCGAATCCGGACGCGGCCGTCCGGAGTTCCAGAAGCTGACCCCGCTCTACCCGCAGGACCGGCTCCGTCTGGAGACCGATTCCAACGTCCTGACGACGCGGATCATCGACCTGGTCGCTCCCATCGGCAAGGGCCAGCGAGGCCTGATCGTGGCCCCGCCGAAGACCGGCAAGACCATGATCCTGCAGGCGATCGCCAACGCGATCACCGTCAACAGCCCCGAGTGCCACCTGATGGTCGTCCTGGTCGACGAGCGTCCGGAAGAGGTCACCGACATGCAGCGGTCGGTGAAGGGCGAGGTCATCTCCTCGACCTTCGACCGTCCCGCCGAGGATCACACCACCGTCGCCGAGCTGGCCATCGAGCGCGCCAAGCGTCTCGTCGAGCTGGGTCACGACGTGGTCGTCCTGCTGGACTCGATCACCCGCCTCGGCCGCGCGTACAACCTCGCGGCCCCGGCATCCGGCCGCATCCTGTCCGGCGGTGTCGACTCGACCGCGCTGTACCCGCCGAAGCGATTCTTCGGTGCCGCGCGCAACATCGAGGACGGCGGCTCGCTGACCATCCTGGCCACCGCGCTCGTCGAGACGGGCTCGCGCATGGACGAGGTGATCTTCGAGGAGTTCAAGGGCACCGGCAACATGGAGCTCAAGCTCGACCGGAAGCTCTCGGACAAGCGCATCTTCCCGGCGGTGGACGTCGATGCGTCCAGCACCCGTAAGGAAGAAATCCTGCTCGGCAGTGACGAGTTGGCGATTGTCTGGAAGCTGCGCCGGGTGCTCCACGCGCTCGACCAGCAGCAGGCGATCGAGCTGCTCCTGGACCGGATGAAGAAGACCCAGTCCAACGCGGAGTTCCTGCTCCAGATCCAGAAGACGACGCCCGCCCCGGGCAACGGCAACGACTGACCTCGTACCGTCCCGGCAGTCCTGGACCGCCGGTCGTCAAAAGGGCCGACCCCGCCACCTCGGTGACGGGGTCGGCCCTTTTTCCGGTGTTTCGCTCGAACCGCCCGATCCGAGACCTTCGCCACACGGCGACCGTTCCGCCCCCGCGCCCGAATTGGCTGTAGCAGGCAGGAAACCGCAGGTGGGCGCGGGATCACGGGCCGTTCACAGGCGCTGCGCGCGGGGTCCGTCCTCGCGCGGGCATCACAGGTCGCTGTGCAACCCTTCTCCGAGTCACGCCGTCGTACGAAGTAGCGACAAAGCGACACAACCAGTGCCCGAACACCACAGCAAGGGGTAGCCGGGAGCAAGCGAGGATCGAGGGAGACGGATGACCGGGCAGAGCGGGAGCAGCACCCGAATGCGCGCCACCGGCAAGCGCCGGAGGAAGCCGTCCCGCCGCCGCAGGGCCACGGTCATAGCTGCCTGGGCCGCGGCCGGTGTGGTCGTCGTCGGCGGTGCGGGGCTGGGATACGCGTACGTGAAGCTCAACAGCAATCTCAAGGCCGTCGACATCAACGCCGCGCTCGGCAAGAACCGCCCCGCCGACGTCGGCAACGGCTCGCAGGACATCCTCGTCCTCGGCTCCGACTCCCGCTCCGGCGCGAACTCCGCGTACGGCGTGGACGAAGGCACCGCCCGCTCGGACACCGCGATGGTCGTGCACGTCAACAAGGGCCACAAGACGGCAAGTGTCGTCTCCATCCCGCGCGACACCCTCGTCACCCGCCCCGACTGCACGAGCGACACCACCGGTGAGACGGTCGCGGGCCGGCAGCGCGCGATGTTCAACACGGCGTACGAGGTCGGCGGACCGGCCTGCGCGGTCAAGACCGTCGAGTCGATGTCCGGTATCCGCATGGACCACTACGTCGAGGTCGATTTCACCGGCTTCAAGAAGCTCGTCGACCAGCTCGGCGGCGTCAGGATCACCACCACCCAGGCGATCGACGACTCCAAGAGCCATCTGCATCTGCAGCCCGGCACCCACACCCTCGACGGGGAGCAGTCGCTCGGCCTGGTCCGCACCCGTAAGAGCGTCGGCGACGGCAGCGACCTCGGCCGCATCCAGCTCCAGCAGGCGTTCGTCAAGGCGTTGATGGAACAGGTGAAGAGCGTCGGGGTGTTCTCGAACCCGAAGACCCTGTTCGACCTCGCGGACACGGCGACGAAGGCCGTCACCACCGACTCCGATCTGGGTTCGGTCCAGAAGCTCACCGGCTTCGTCACCGGTCTCAAGGGGCTCGGCTCGAAGAACGTCACCATGGTGACGATGCCCGTGCGGTACGACCCGGCCGACCCGAACCGCGTCGTACCGCTGGAGGAGTCCGCGCAGCAGGTGTGGACCGCCCTCAAGCACGACAGGCCGATCCCGGCCTCGGCCACCGAGAAGTCGGCGGGCGACAAGGGCGAGGCCGGCAAGGTCGTCCGGTAGACCTCCGTCACATCGGTAACAGGGCGGTCATGATGTGATCCCGAACGGTCGGGAATAGTTGCGGCCCGACCCCGGTTTTGGGAGATACGGCCGGTCCCTGGCAGACTGGTACGTCGGCCCCGGTTCACGGATGCGCAAATCCGCGCGTACGACCCGGCGCCCTCCCGAACCTAGGAGACACCCTTGAAGCGCGACATCCACCCCGAGTACGTCGAGACGCAGGTCAGCTGCACCTGTGGCGCGTCGTTCACCACCCGGAGCACCATCGACGGCGGCAACATCCGCGCCGACGTCTGCTCCGAGTGCCACCCGTTCTACACGGGCAAGCAGAAGATCCTCGACACCGGTGGCCGTGTGGCCCGCTTCGAGGCCCGCTTCGGCAAGGCTGCAGGCTCCGCCAGCAAGTAGCGAGCTCTTGCGCCGGTCCTTGGCGCCCTCTTCCCGGGGGCGCCGGGGCCGGCGTTTTTTTCCGGCCGGGTGTACGGACCTCCCCGTACCCCGCCCGGACCAACACGCCGTTCAGCAGGCATATCGAGCAACCTCCCCAAGCTCTTCATGAGCAGGGGATACCCCACCACAGGAGCCCCCGATGTTCGAGGCGGTCGAGGAACTGATCGGCGAACAGGCCGATCTCGAGAAGAAGCTCGCGGATCCCGCGGTCCACGCCGACCAGGCCAACGCGCGCAAGCTCAACAAGCGCTACGCCGAGCTGACCCCGATCGTCGGTACGTACCGCTCCTGGAAGCAGACCGGTGACGACATCGAGACCGCCCGCGAGCTCGCCGCGGACGACCCCGAGTTCGCCGCCGAGGTCAAGGACCTGGAGAGGCAGCGCGAGGAGCTCACCGAGAGGCTCCGCCTCCTCCTGGTCCCGCGTGACCCCAGTGACGACAAGGACGTGCTCCTGGAGATCAAGGCAGGCGCGGGCGGCGACGAGTCGGCCCTCTTCGCCGGCGATCTGCTGCGCATGTATCTGCGCTACGCCGAGCGCGTCGGCTGGAAGACCGAGATCATCGACTCCACCGAGTCCGAGCTCGGCGGCTACAAGGACGTCCAGGTCGCCGTGAAGACCAAGGGTGGCAACGGCGCCACCGAGCCCGGCCAGGGCGTGTGGGCCCGGCTGAAGTACGAGGGCGGGGTGCACCGCGTGCAGCGCGTCCCGTCCACCGAGTCGCAGGGGCGCATCCACACCTCCGCCGCCGGTGTGCTCGTCACCCCCGAGGCGGAGGAGGTCGACGTCGAGATCCACGCCAACGATCTCCGTATCGACGTCTACCGCTCCTCGGGCCCCGGCGGGCAGTCCGTCAACACCACGGACTCCGCCGTCCGCATCACCCACCTGCCGACGGGTGTCGTCGCCTCCTGCCAGAACGAGAAGAGTCAGCTCCAGAACAAGGAGCAGGCGATGCGTATCCTGCGTTCGCGACTGCTTGCCGCAGCCCAGGAAGCGGCCGAGCAGGAAGCCTCGGACGTCCGGCGCAGCCAGGTGCGTACCGTCGACCGTTCCGAGAAGATCCGTACGTACAACTTCCCGGAAAACCGGATCTCGGACCACCGCGTCGGCTTCAAGGCGTACAACTTGGACCAGGTGCTCGACGGGGAGCTGGACGCCGTGATCCAGGCCTGTGTCGACGCCGACTCCGCCGCCAAGCTCGCCGCCGCATAAGCAACGCCCGCCCCGCCCGTGAACCCGTACGGAGAACCGCGATGAACCTGCTGCTCGCCGAGGTGGCCCAGGCCACCCAGCGGCTGGCCGACGCCGGTGTACCCTCGCCGCGATTCGATGCGGAGGAACTCGCCGCGTTCGTGCACGGCGTCAAGCGGGGCGAGCTGCACCAGGTGCCGGACGAGGACTTCGACGCCCGGTACTGGGAGACCGTCGCCCGCCGCGAGGCCCGCGAACCGCTCCAGCACATCACCGGCCGCGCCTTCTTCCGCTACCTGGAACTCCAGGTCGGTCCCGGCGTCTTCGTGCCCCGCCCGGAGACCGAGTCGGTCGTCGGCTGGGCGATAGACGCCGTCCGCGCGATGGATGTCGTCGAGCCGCTGATCGTCGACCTCTGTACGGGATCGGGCGCCATCGCCCTCGCCATGGCCCAGGAGGTGCCGCGCTCGCGCGTACACGCCGTGGAGCTCTCCGAGGACGCCCTCAGATGGACGCGGAAGAACGCCGAGGGGTCTCGGGTCACCGTGCACCGCGGAGACGCTCTGACGGCCCTTCCCGAGCTCGACGGCCAGGTCGACCTGGTCATCTCCAACCCGCCGTACATCCCGCTCACCGAGTGGGAGTACGTGGCACCCGAGGCCCGTGACCACGATCCGGAGATGGCGCTCTTCTCCGGCGAGGACGGACTCGACACCATCCGCGGCATAGAACGCACAGCGCACCGCCTGCTGCGCCCAGGGGGCCTCGTCGTCATCGAGCACGCCGACACCCAGGGCGGCCAGGTGCCGTGGATCTTCACCGAGGAGCGGGGCTGGGCCGACGCGGCCGACCACCCCGATCTGAACCGACGGCCCCGGTTCGCGACGGCCCGCAAGGCCATGCCGTGACCGGCGCCCCGCACCCGCACGACCCGTACCCGTCATACCCGTACATGCTTGAGGAGGCCGGCTGATGGCACGGCGATACGACTGCAACGACGCGACCGACCGCACGACGGGTCTGCGTGAAGCCGCGTCCGCCGTCCGCCGCGGAGAACTGGTCGTGCTGCCCACCGACACCGTGTACGGGATCGGTGCGGACGCCTTCAGTTCCGAGGGCGTCGCCGACCTGCTCGACGCCAAGGGCCGCGGCCGCAACATGCCGACCCCTGTCCTGATCGGCTCCCCGAACACCCTGCACGGCCTTGTCACGGACTTCTCCGAGCAGGCCTGGGAGCTCGTCGACGCCTTCTGGCCGGGAGCCCTCACGCTCGTCGCCAAGCACCAGCCCTCGCTCCAGTGGGACCTCGGCGACACCCGCGGCACCGTCGCCATCCGGATGCCGCTGCACCCGGTCGCCATCGAACTGCTCACCGAGGTCGGCCCGATGGCCGTCTCCAGCGCCAACCTCACCGGACATCCGGCTCCCGAGGACTGCGACGCCGCCCAGGAGATGCTCGGCGACTCCGTCTCCGTCTACCTCGACGGCGGTCCGACGCCCGGCATCGTGCCGTCCTCGATCGTCGACGTCACCGGCAAGGTCCCGGTCCTGCTCCGGGCCGGAGCCCTCTCCGTCGAGGAGCTCCGCAAGGTGGTACCCGACCTCGAGGTGGCCAATTGACCGCCCCTGAGGGGCGTGGCATAGCGGGGCGGACCGACACCTTCCGCATCCTCCACGTCAGCACCGGCAACGTCTGCCGCTCGCCGATCACCGAGCGGCTGACCCGCCATGCCCTGGTGGACCGGCTCGGCGACTCGCTCAGCGGCGGCCTGATCGTGGAGAGCGCGGGCACCTGGGGGCACGAAGGCGCCCCGATGGAGGCCAACGCCGAGATCGTCCTCGCCGACTTCGGCGCCGATGCCACCGGCTTCGTCGGCCGCGAGCTCCTCGACGAGCACGTGATCCGCGCCGACCTCGTCCTGACCGCCACCCGGGATCACCGCGCCCAGGTGATCTCGATGGGTCACTCGGCCGGCCTGAGGACGTTCACGCTCAAGGAATTCACCCGGCTGGTCCGGGCCATAGACCCCGCGACGCTGCCCGACCCGCGCGACGAGGGCGTCGTCGAACGCGCCCGTGCGCTGGTCCGTGCGGCCGCCGCGCTGCGCGGATGGCTGCTGGCCCCCACTGCCGAGGCGGACGAGGTCTACGACCCGTACGGCGCCCCGATCACGTTCTTCCGTTCCATCGGCGACGAGATCAACCAGGCGCTCGACCCGGTGGTCACCGCACTGACGGGCGTACCCGCCCCGCACTGACGCGTCCGGCGCGTCCAGCACAGCGGGCGGGCGCACGCGTACCGGCCTACATTGGATCCGACGCCAACGCACCCCTCCCCAGGCACGGAGCCGTCAGATGTCGGTCACCACTTCCGCCGCACCCTCCTCCGCCACCGTCACCGCCCTGCCGCAGGACTTCGGCGCCCTGCTCCGGGAGGACCCGGAAATCGCCGACGTGCTGCTGGGGGAGCTGCACCGGCAGTCGAGCACGCTGCAGCTGATCGCCGCCGAGAACTTCACCTCGCCCGCGGTCCTCGCCGCCCTGGGCTCGCCGCTCGCCAACAAGTACGCCGAGGGCTACCCCGGCGCCCGCTACCACGGCGGCTGCGAGCTGGCCGACGCGGCCGAACTCATCGCCGTCCAGCGGGCCACCACGCTCTTCGGCGCCGAGCACGCGAACGTCCAGCCGCACTCCGGCTCCTCGGCCGTCCTGGCGGCGTACGCGGCCCTGCTGCGCCCCGGTGACACGGTGCTCGCGATGGGACTCCCGTACGGCGGACATCTGACCCATGGCTCGCCCGCCAACTTCTCCGGCCGATGGTTCGAGTTCGTCGGGTACGGGGTCGACCCGGAGAGCGGCCTGATCGACTACGAGCAGGTGCGCGCCCTGGCCAGGGCGCACCGGCCCAAGGCGATCGTCAGCGGCTCGATCTCGTACCCCCGTCATCCCGAATACGAGACGTTCCGCGAGATCGCCGACGAGGTCGGCGCGTATCTGATCGCCGATGCCGCGCACCCGATGGGGCTGATCGCGGGGGGAGCGGCGCCCAGCCCCGTCCCGTACGCCGACGTGGTGTGCGCCACCACGCACAAGGTGCTGCGCGGGCCGCGCGGCGGCATGGTCCTGTGCGGATCGGAGCTGGCCGAGCGGATCGACCGGGCGGTCTTCCCGTTCACCCAGGGCGGCGCGCAGATGCACACGATCGCGGCGAAGGCGGTCGCGTTCGGCGAGGCGGCGACACCGGCGTTCACCGCGTACGCCCATCAGGTGGTGGCACACGCACGGGTGCTGGCGGCCGGTCTGGAGGCGGAAGGGTTCGAGGTGACCACCGGCGGCACGGACACCCATCTGATCGTCGCGGACCCGGCGCCCCTGGGCGTCGACGGCCGCACCGCCCGCGAACGGCTCGCGGCGGCGGGCATGGTGCTGGACACCTGCGCGCTGCCGTACGGGGACGCCCGGGGCATCAGGCTCGGCACTGCCGCGGTCACCACCCAGGGCATGAACGACGCCGACATGGCACGGATCGCGGTGCTCTTCGGGGCCGCGGTACGTGAGGAAGGCGACGTCCGGGCCGAGGTGACGGAACTGGCCGGGAAATATCCTCCCTATCCGGGGTAGACCCGGTCCATGCAACCATCAACCGTACCTCCGTGTCCTCAAACATGAGGCCGACGTAGTTAAGGTGTGGGCTGAGATGGCCGGCGAAATCTGTGGGGCAGCCCGTGCGTGATTACCTGCTGACACTCTGTGTCACGGCCGCGGTGACCTATCTGCTCACCGGACCGGTGCGGAAGTTCGCCATCGCGGTCGGGGCGATGCCCGCGATCCGTGCGCGTGACGTCCACCGAGAACCGACACCGAGGCTCGGTGGCATCGCCATGTTCGGTGGGCTGTGCGCCGGACTGATCGTCGCGGCCCATCTGTACAACCTCGACGGTGTGTTCCAGCTCTCCAACGAGCCGCGTGCGCTGCTCTCCGGCGCCGCGCTGATCTGGCTGATCGGCGTCCTCGACGACAAGTTCGAGATCGATGCGCTGATCAAGCTCGGCGGGCAGATGATCGCCGCCGCGGTCATGGTCATCCAGGGCCTGACGATCCTGTGGCTGCCGATCCCAGGCATCGGCACGGTCGCGCTCACCCAGTGGCAGGGCACGCTGCTCACCGTCGCGCTGGTCGTCATCACCATCAACGCCGTCAATTTCGTCGACGGTCTGGACGGTCTGGCGGCCGGCATGGTGTGCATCGCCTCCGCCGCGTTCTTCCTCTACACGTACCGGCTCTGGTACGGGCACATGATCGAGGCGGCCGCCCCCGCGACGCTCTTCACGGCGATCCTGATGGGCATGTGTCTCGGCTTCCTGCCGCACAACATGCACCCCGCCCGGATCTTCATGGGTGACTCCGGCTCGATGCTGATCGGTCTCGTGCTGGCCGCCGGTGCGATTTCTGTCACGGGGCAGGTCGACCCGGACGCGATGAAGCTCTTCGCGGGCAGTGAGCGCGAGGCCACGCACGCGATGCTGCCGGTCTTCATTCCGCTGCTGCTGCCGCTGACGATCATCGCGATCCCGGCCGCGGACCTGGCTCTGGCGATCGTCCGGCGCACCTGGAACGGCCAGTCGCCGTTCGCCGCGGACCGCGGCCATCTGCACCACCGGCTGCTGGAGATCGGCCATTCGCACAGCAGGGCCGTGCTGATCATGTACTTCTGGTCGGCCCTGATCGCCTTCGGGGCGGTCGGCTACTCCGTGCACTCGGCGTCGCTGTGGATCGTGCTCGTGGTCATGGGGCTGAGCGCGGTGGGCCTGGTCCTGCTGCTGATGCCCCGCTTCACACCGCGCGCCCCGCGCTGGGCGGAGCGCTTCGTGCCGCCCCGCTACCGCCGCTGGGACCGGCGGGGCAACAGCTCCGGAGCCGTGTCCTCAGCCGCGCACGAGGTACAACAGGAGTACCGGGAACCGCAGATGGGGCAGGAAGACGAGCCCGAGCCGCGGGAGCGGGCACGCGTCGTTGTCGGTGTCTCCGGCGTCAACGGAGCGACTGCGATCGGACCCCGTTCGCGTTCTTCGGAAAGTCGTAAGGCTGATTCCGCCCGCTGACGATTCGGGTATATGGGGCAATATCATGCAAGATATCGAGTTGCCTTGCTCACACGTGCGGATTAACTCTCACGTGTGACAGCCAGCACACTTTCTTGGTAAAGACCTCATCAAATAGTTTGTGATACCGTTCACGAAGCCCGGTGACGGAGCCGAAGGACCTGAGTAACGCGGTCCATCGGCCCGAGGCGTCGACTCGGACCGGGCCTACGCTCGTCCATGACGACACACTGCCCACCCCCTGCAAGCGGAGCTGCCGCCATGCCGTCCAACGACGTCCGGACTCTCCTCCAGACCGCCGTACCCACCGCCGTCGCCGGTGCTGTTGCCGCCGCGATCAGTGGTGTCGTAGCCGGCGGCAAGGGAGCCCTGGGTGCGGTCGTCGGCACGGTCGTGGTGATTCTCTTCATGGGGGTCGGACTCGTGGTCCTGCAACGGACCGCCAAGTCCTTCCCGCAGCTGTTCCAGGCAATGGGGCTGATGCTCTACACGGCACAGCTCCTGCTGCTGTTCATCTTCGTCGCGGCCTTCAAGAACACCACGATGTTCAATCCGAAGGCCTTTGCGATCACGCTGGTCGCGACCACGCTCGTGTGGATCGCCGCACAGGCGCGCGCACACATGAAGGCCAAGATCCTTTACGTCGAACCCGAGTCCGACAAGGGTGAAAAGCCCAAGGACACGGGGTCGAAGCCGTGAAGGGTAGGGGCGGGATAAGTGCGGGTTCACGACCCTGCTATCGTCCGGTTCCAACTGCGGCACTGCGGGCGCGGGCATGTGAGCTGACGCCTGCTCGATCGCGAGGCTCAATGCCTGACCGCCGCCCACACATCCGTTACACCAGTCCAGTGCCGAACCGCGGCTGCGCGCCGCGCCGACACAACGAGGTTGCCGTACCTATGCGCCACGCTGAAGGAGCCCGCGGTGAGTGCTGACCCGACACAGGTGCTCGCCTTCGAGACCGATTGCCACATCTTCCAGAACAACGGTTGTGGTTTCCCGGCTCCCGGCCTGCACTCGTTCCTGTTCGAGCCCCTCTGGGGCAACGGGGACAGCAACGTGTACTTCAACAAGACGATGCTGCTGGCGCTGCTCGGCTCGATCATCATCGTCGGCTTCTTCTGGGCTGCTTTCGCCAGGCCGAAGATCGTCCCGGGCAAGCTGCAGATGGTGGCCGAGGCCGGCTACGACTTCGTCCGCCGAGGCGTCGTCTACGAGACGATCGGCAAGCGCGAGGGCGAGAAGTACGTCCCGCTCGTGGTCTCCCTGTTCTTCTTCGTCTGGATGATGAACCTCTGGTCCATCATTCCGGTCGCCCAGTTCCCCGTGACGGCGATCATCGCGTACCCGGCCGCGCTCGCCGCGATCGTGTACGTCCTGTGGGTCGGCCTGACCTTCAAGAAGCACGGTTTCGTCGGAGCCTTCAAGAACTTCACGGGCTACGACAAGACGCTCGGCGCGGTCCTGCCGCTCTCGATGACCATCGAGCTCTTCTCGAACCTGCTCGTCAGGCCGTTCACGCACGCCGTGCGGCTCTTTGCCAACATGTTCGCGGGCCACACTCTGCTGCTGCTCTTCACGATCGCCAGCTGGTACATGCTCAACGGCATCGGCATCGCCTACGCAGGTGTCTCGTTCGTGATGGTCATCGTGATGACCGCCTTCGAGCTCTTCATCCAGGCTGTCCAGGCGTATGTGTTCGTTCTGCTGACCTGCAGCTACATCCAGGGCGCTCTCGCCAAGGGCCACTGAGCACCCCCTCCTGAAGCACCCGGTGGCCAACCCCCACCGGACCAAGAAAGAGAAGGAAGAACCGGCATGTCTGCTCTCCAGACCCTCGCCGCCACCAGCGTCGAAATCAAGGGCAACCTCGGCTCCATCGGTTACGGCCTCGCCGCGATCGGCCCCGGCGTCGGCGTCGGCATCATCTTCGGTAACGGCACCCAGGCGCTCGCCCGTCAGCCCGAGGCTGCCGGTCTCATCCGCGCCAACCAGATTCTCGGCTTCGCCTTCTGTGAGGCGCTCGCCCTGATCGGCCTGGTCATGCCGTTCGTCTACCCGACCTCCTGACCGGTCGCGAACAGACCATTCGACGGAAGGCACTGACGTGAACCCACTGGTTCAGCTCGCGGCGGAGAAACCGGAAAACCCGCTCATCCCGCCGATCCCTGAGCTCGTCATTGGCTTCATCGCCTTTGTCATCGTCTTCGGCTTCCTCGCCAAGAAGCTCCTCCCGAACATCAACAAGGTTCTGGACGAGCGCCGCGAGGCCATCGAAGGCGGCATGGAGAAGGCCGATGCGGCCCAGACCGAGGCCCAGAGCGTGCTTGAGCAGTACAAGGCTCAGCTCGCCGAGGCCCGCCACGAGGCCGCGCGCCTGCGCCAGGAGGCGCAGGAGCAGGGCGCCGTGATCCTGCAGGAGATGCGGGCGGAAGGCCAGCGGCAGCGCGAGGAGATCATCGCTGCCGGGCACGCCCAGATCGAGGCCGACCGCAAGGCTGCGGCTTCCGCGCTGCGTCAGGACGTGGGCAAGCTCGCCACCGACCTGGCCGGCAAGCTGGTCGGTGAGTCCCTCGAGGACCACGCCCGGCAGAGCGGCACCGTCGACCGTTTCCTCGACGAGCTCGAGGCGAAGGCCGAGGCTGTCCGATGAACGGCGCGAGCCGCGAGGCACTGGCTGCCGCACGTGAGCGTCTCGACGCGCTGACCGACAACACGTCGGTCGACGCGGCGAAGCTCGCCGAGGAGCTGGCCGCCGTCACGGCGCTGCTCCAGCGCGAGGTGTCGCTGCGGCGGGTCCTGACCGACCCGTCGCAGGCCGGTGAGGCCAAGGCCGAGCTGGCCGGACGACTGCTGCGCGGTCAGGTGGGCGGCGAGACCGTCGACCTGATCTCCGGCATGGTCCGCTCGCGCTGGTCGCAGTCGCGCGACCTGGTCGACTCGGTCGAGGAACTGGCGAGCACCGCAGACCTCACCGCCGCCCAGCGCAGCGGAGACCTCGACGACGTCGAGGACGAGCTGTTCCGGTTCGGCCGGATCGTCGCCTCCGACAAGGAGCTGCGCGCCGCGCTCACCAGCCGGTCCGCGTCCGTCGCCGCCAAGAGCGAGCTGCTGCGCAGCCTGCTGGGCGGCAAGGCACGGCCCGCCACCGAGCGCCTCGTCGTGCGGCTTGTCACCCAGCCGCGTGGACGTAGCCTGGAAGCGGGACTCGAGTCCCTCTCCAAGCTTGCCGCGGAGCGCCGGGACCGCATGGTCGCCGTGGTCACCTCGGCAGTGCCGCTGAGCGATCAGCAGAAGCAGCGCCTCGGCGCCGCACTGGCGAAGATCTACGGCCGTCCGATGCACCTGAATCTCGATGTGGACCCCACGGTCCTCGGTGGGATCGCGGTGCGGGTCGGTGACGAGGTCATCAACGGCACCATCGCGGAGCGCCTCGAAGAGGCGACCCGTCGCATGGCCGGCTGACAAAGCGCAGCAACAGAACAGAGCAAGACCAGCGGCCCGGTTGGGCCGTGCAGAAATTGCAGAAGATTCCTGGGGGTCGGCCCCCAGACCCCCTTAAGAAACTTCGGGCCCAACAAGGAGAGCAGGGAACCCAGATGGCGGAGCTCACGATCCGGCCGGAGGAGATCCGGGACGCGCTGGAGAACTTTGTCCAGTCGTACAAGCCGGACGCGGCCTCGCGCGAGGAGGTCGGTACGGTCAGCGTTGCCGGCGACGGCATCGCAAAGGTCGAGGGTCTTCCCTCGGCCATGGCGAACGAGCTGCTGAAGTTCGAGGACGGCACCCTCGGTCTCGCCCTCAACCTCGAGGAGCGCGAGATCGGTGCGATCGTCCTCGGCGAGTTCAGCGGCATCGAAGAGGGCCAGCCGGTGCAGCGCACCGGTGAGGTGCTCTCCGTCGGCGTCGGCGAGGGTTACCTCGGTCGCGTCGTCGACCCGCTCGGCAACCCGATCGACGGTCTCGGCGAGATCGCGACCGACAGCCGCCGCGCCCTCGAGCTGCAGGCCCCTGGCGTCATGGTCCGTAAGTCGGTGCACGAGCCGATGCAGACCGGCTACAAGGCCGTCGACGCCATGGTGCCGATCGGCCGCGGCCAGCGTCAGCTGATCATTGGTGACCGTCAGACGGGTAAGACCGCTCTGGCCGTCGACACGATCATCAACCAGCGCGACAACTGGCGCTCGGGCGACGTGAACAAGCAGGTGCGCTGCATCTACGTCGCCATCGGTCAGAAGGGCTCCACCATCGCCTCCGTGCGCGGTGCCCTGGAAGAGGCCGGCGCGCTCGAGTACACGACCATCGTCGCCGCCCCGGCGTCCGACCCGGCCGGCTTCAAGTACCTGGCGCCGTACACCGGTTCGGCCATCGGCCAGCACTGGATGTACCAGGGCAAGCACGTCCTGATCATCTTCGACGACCTGTCGAAGCAGGCCGACGCCTACCGCGCCGTGTCGCTTCTGCTGCGCCGTCCGCCGGGCCGCGAGGCCTACCCGGGCGACGTCTTCTACCTCCACTCGCGTCTGCTGGAGCGCTGCGCGAAGCTCTCCGACGAGATGGGCGCCGGTTCGATGACGGGCCTCCCGATCGTCGAGACCAAGGCGAACGACGTGTCGGCGTTCATCCCGACCAACGTCATCTCCATCACCGACGGTCAGTGCTTCCTGGAGTCCGACCTCTTCAACGCCGGTCAGCGTCCGGCCCTGAACGTCGGTATCTCGGTCTCCCGTGTCGGTGGCTCCGCCCAGCACAAGGCGATGCGCCAGGTCTCCGGCCGTCTCCGTGTCGACCTCGCCCAGTACCGCGAGCTGGAGGCGTTCGCCGCCTTCGGTTCCGACCTGGACGCGGCCTCGAAGGCGTCGCTGGAGCGCGGTAAGCGCATGGTCGAGCTGCTGAAGCAGCCGCAGTACTCCCCGTACCCGGTCGAGGAGCAGGTCGTCTCGATCTGGGCCGGCACCACCGGCAAGATGGACGACGTCCCGGTCGAGGACATCCGTCGCTTCGAGAGCGAGCTGCTGGAGTACCTGCGCCGTGAGCGCAAGGACCTCCTGACCAGCATCGCCGAGGGCGCCAAGATGTCCGACGACACGCTGCAGTCGGTCGCCGACGCGGTGGCCGCCTTCAAGCAGCAGTTCGAGACCTCGGACGGCAAGCTTCTGGGCGAGGGCTGATCGATGGGCGCTCAGCTTCGCGTTTACAAGCGCCGCATTCGCTCCGTCACCGCCACGAAGAAGATCACCAAGGCGATGGAGATGATCGCCGCTTCGCGCATCGTCAAGGCGCAGCGTCAGGTGGCGGCGTCGACGCCGTACGCGACCGAGCTCACCCGTGCGGTGACCGCGGTGGCGACCGGCTCCACCACCAAGCACCCGCTGACCACCGAGGCCGATGCACCGGCACGGGCCGCGATCCTGCTCGTCACGAGCGACCGCGGTCTGGCCGGCGGTTACTCCTCCAACGCCATCAAGGCGGCGGAGCAGCTGACCAAGCGCCTGCGCGGTGAGGGCAAGGAGGTCGTCACGTATGTGATCGGCCGCAAGGGTGTCGCCTACTACGGCTTCCGTGAGCGCAAGATCGCGGACTCGTGGACCGGCTTCACCGACAGCCCGACGTACGCGGATGCGAAGCGGGCTGCGGCCCCGCTGATCGAAGCGGTCACCCAGGAGACCGCCGAGGGCGGCGTGGACGAGCTGCACATCGTCTTCACGGAGTTCGTGTCGATGATGACGCAGAACCCGGTGGACAACCGGATGCTGCCGCTCAGCCTCGACACGACGAAGGAGGAAGCGGGCAAGGGCGAGATCCTGCCGCTCTTCGACTTCGAGCCGTCGGCGGAGGACGTCCTCGACGCCCTGCTTCCGCGGTACGTCGAGAGCCGTATCTACAACGCACTGCTGCAGGCCGCTGCTTCCGAGCACGCTGCCCGCCGTCGCGCGATGAAGTCGGCCACCGACAACGCCGGAGACCTCATCAAGAGCCTCTCCCGGCTTGCCAACGCGGCCCGCCAGGCCGAAATCACCCAGGAAATCAGCGAGATCGTCGGTGGTGCCAGTGCGCTGGCCGACGCGACCGCGGGGAGTGACAAGTAATGACGACCACAGTTGAGACGGCCGTTGCCACGGGCCGCGTCGCCCGGGTCATCGGCCCGGTCGTCGACGTGGAGTTCCCCGTCGACGCAATGCCGGAGATCTACAACGCGCTGACCGTCCAGGTGGCCGACCCGGCCGAGGACGGCAAGCTCAAGAAGCTGACCCTCGAGGTCGCCCAGCACCTCGGCGACGGCGTGGTCCGCGCCATCTCGATGCAGCCCACCGACGGCCTGGTCCGCCAGGCCCCGGTGACCGACACGGGCACCGGCATCACGGTCCCGGTCGGCGAGATCACCAAGGGCAAGGTGTTCAACACCCTCGGTGAGATCCTGAACAAGCCCGAGGCCGAGGCCGAGGTCACCGAGCGCTGGCCGATCCACCGCAAGGCGCCCAGCTTCGACCAGCTCGAGTCGAAGACCGAGATGTTCGAGACCGGCGTCAAGGTCATCGACCTTCTCACCCCGTACGTCAAGGGTGGAAAGATCGGTCTGTTCGGTGGTGCCGGTGTCGGCAAGACCGTTCTGATCCAGGAAATGATCTACCGCGTCGCCAACAACCACGACGGTGTGTCGGTGTTCGCGGGCGTCGGTGAGCGTACCCGTGAGGGCAACGACCTCATCGAGGAGATGCAGGACTCGGGCGTCATCGACAAGACCGCCCTTGTCTTCGGCCAGATGGACGAGCCCCCGGGCACCCGTCTGCGTGTCGCGCTGGCCGGTCTGACCATGGCGGAGTACTTCCGCGATGTGCAGAAGCAGGACGTGCTCTTCTTCATCGACAACATCTTCCGCTACACCCAGGCCGGCTCCGAGGTCTCCACGCTGCTCGGGCGCATGCCGTCCGCAGTGGGTTACCAGCCGAACCTGGCCGACGAGATGGGTCTGCTGCAGGAGCGCATCACGTCGACCCGCGGTCACTCGATCACCTCGATGCAGGCGATCTACGTCCCCGCGGACGACCTGACCGACCCGGCCCCGGCGACCACCTTCGCCCACCTGGACGCGACGACCGTTCTGTCGCGTCCGATCTCGGAGAAGGGCATCTACCCGGCGGTCGACCCGCTGGACTCCACGTCCCGCATCCTGGACCCGCGCTACATCGCGGCGGACCACTACGAGGCCGCCATGCGTGTCAAGGGGATCCTCCAGAAGTACAAGGACCTCCAGGACATCATCGCGATCCTCGGTATCGACGAGCTGGGCGAGGAGGACAAGCTCGTTGTCCACCGTGCCCGTCGTGTCGAGCGCTTCCTGTCGCAGAACACCCACGTCGCCAAGCAGTTCACCGGCGTGGACGGTTCGGACGTGCCGCTCGAGGAGTCGATCGCCGCGTTCAACGCGATCTGCGACGGTGAGTATGACCACTTCCCGGAGCAGGCGTTCTTCATGTGCGGTGGCATCGAGGACCTCAAGGCCAACGCCAAGGAGCTCGGCGTCTCCTGAGCCCATGGCTCACCGAGGGGGGCGGGTGCGTCCCGTCCCCCTCACCACGCCCCGTAGAATTGACCCAACACCCGGCTCCAACGGCCGGGTGGTGACCCGAGGAGCCACTCTTGGCTGCTGAGCTGCACGTCGAGCTGGTCGCCGCGGACCGCAGTGTCTGGTCCGGCGAGGCCACCCTGGTCGTCGCGCGTACCACGTCCGGCGACATCGGCGTCATGCCCGGTCACCAGCCGCTTCTCGGTGTGCTGGAATCGGGCCCGGTGACGATCCGTACGAGCGAGGGCGCAACCGTAGTCGCGGCTGTGCACGGCGGTTTCCTCTCGTTCGCCGACAACAAGCTTTCGCTGCTGGCGGAGATCGCCGAGCTGGCGGACGAGATCGATGTCGAGCGCGCCGAGCGTGCGCTGGAGCGTGCGAAGTCGGATGCGGACGATGCCGCCGAGCGTCGCGCCGATGTGCGAATCCGCGCGGTGGCGGTGCGTTAGGCACCCCGCCGAATGTCTTTACCCTCAGCCGCGGCCCGAGCTGGAACTCTCCAGACCGTGCCGCGGCTGAGGCGATGCAGGTGCAGTTGCAGGTGCAGTCCGGGTGGTATCCGTTACTCGACGATGCGAGGAGGTCGGTGGAGATGGTCCTCGCTTTGTGGGTGTGCGGCCTGGTCGTCGTACTGGTTGCGGTGGGTCTCTTCGTCTTCGGTCTGCGCCGGCGGCTGATCCAGCGCTCCGGTGGGACCTTCGACTGCAGCGTGCGGTGGAACATGTCGGCCGAGCCCGACATCTCGGGCAAGGGCTGGGTGTACGGCGTTGCGCGCTACAGCGGTGACCGTATCGACTGGTTCCGTGTCTTCTCGTACGCTCCCCGGCCCCGCCGGGTCCTTGAGCGTTCCGCGATCGAGGTGATCGACCGACGGCTGCCCGAGGGCGAGGAGGAGCTCGCGCTGCTCTCCGACGCCGTCGTGCTCGGCTGTCTCCACCGGGAGACACGCCTGGAGCTGGCGATGAGCGAGGACGCCCTGACCGGTTTCCTCGCCTGGCTGGAGGCGGCTCCGCCCGGCCAGCGGGTCAACGTTGCTTGAGGCACCACAACACAGCGCGGAAACCGGGGAGACAGGGGGCGGACCTGTCTCCCCGGCGGCTTTCCGGGGTCGTGCCTGATCCCGAAGGGGATCCGCGGGGTTACTTCAGACCGTTGTTGATCGCGCTGACGAGCTCACCGTTGCTGGTGTCGCCGCTGAACTCCCAGAAGAACGCGCCTCCCAGGCCCTGGCCCTTCGCCCAGGTCATCTTGGACGCGATGGTGGCCGGGGTGTCATAGCTCCACCAGTTGGTGCCGCAGTGCGCGTACGCCGTACCGGCGATCGTCCCGGTGGCCGGGCAGCTGGTCTTGAGGACCTTGTAGTCCTCGATGCCCGCCTCGTACGTACCGGTGGCCGCACCGGTGGCGGTGCCGCCGGGTGCGTCCTGGGTGACGCCGGTCCAGCCGCGACCGTAGAAGCCGATGCCGAGCAGCAGCTTCGAGGCGGGGACGCCCTTGGCCTTCAGCTTGGTGATCGCGTCGGACGCGTTGAAGCCGGCCTGCGGGATGCCGCTGTACGAGGTGAGCGGCGAGTGCGGAGCCGTCGGGCCCTTGTCCGCCCACGCACCGAAGAAGTCGTACGTCATCACGTTGTACCAGTTCAGGGACTGGGCGGCGCCGGCGTAGTCGGCGGCGTCGATCTTGCCGCCGTCCGAGCCGTCGGCGGTGATGGCGGCCGTCACCAGATTGTTGCTGCCGAACTTCGAGCGCAGCGCCGTGGTGATGTTCTTGAGCGCGGCCGGGCCGCTGGTGTCACAGGTCAGACCGCAGGCGTTGGGGTACTCCCAGTCGATGTCGATGCCGTCGAAGACATCGGCCCAACGGGGGTCCTCCACCAGGTCGTAGCAGGACTGGGCGAACGCGGTCGGGTTCTTCGCCGCCTCGCCGAAGCCGCCGGACCAGGTCCAGCCGCCGAAGGACCACAGGACCTTGATGTTCGGGTACTTCGCCTTGAGCTTGCGCAGCTGGTTGAAGCTGCCGCGCAGCGGCTGGTCCCAGGTGTCGGCGACGCCGTCGACGGATTTGTCGGCGGTGTACGCCATGTCGTAGTCGGCGTAGGCGTCACCGATCGCGCACCTGCCACCGGTCACATTGCCGAAGGCGTAGTTGATGTGCGTGATCTTCGCGGCGGAACCGGATGTGTCCAGGTTCTTGACGTGGTAGTTCCGGCCGTAGACACCCCAGTCGGTGAAGTAACCGAGGTTGACCTTGCCGCCGGGACCGGGGTCGCCACCGCCACCGGTGGTGTGGACCTTGACCGCGCCGCTGACCGGACCGGTCTGGTCGGCCGTGTCACGGGCCTGGACGGTGTACGAGTAGTCGGTGCCCGCGCTGAGGCCGGTGTTGGTGTACGTCGTACCGGTGACCGTGGCGACCACGGCGCCGTCGCGCAGCACGTCGTAGTTCTTGATGCCCTTGTCATCGGTGGCTGCCGTCCAGCTCAGCTTCACCGAGGTGTCGGTGATGGAGCTCGCCGTGGGGGTGCCGGGGGCCGAGGGGGCGTTGTCGCCGGGGACGGTGCCGCCGTCGCAGGAGGCGCCGTTCAGCTTGCAGCCGGTGGGGGCGCCGGGACCGGCGCCGTTGAAGCCGAAGCTGACGCTGGCGCCGGGGGCGACCGAACCGTTCCAGCCGGCGTTCCTGGCGGTCCAGTGGGTTCCGGAGCTGGTGACGGTGGCGTCCCAGGCGGACGTGACCGACGTGCCGGAGGGGAAGTCCCACTCGATGGTCCAGGAACTGAGCGCGGTGGTGCCGGTGTTCTTCACCGTCCACTGGCCCTCGAAGCCGGTGCCCCAGTCGGACTTCTTGAGGTACGTGGCAGTCGCGGAGGTGGCCGCCTGGGCCGGGGTGGCCAGTCCGACCATCGCGGCGAGGGGGAGCAGCAGCGCGGTGAGGCCTGCCATCGCTCTCGTACGGGTGGTGGCCAGGCCGATTCCGAATCTCGTTCGGCGTAGGGGGGTTTGGGTGCTCAACGGTGCTCCTCGGGTGAGGTCCGGACAAACGGGGGTGGTCCGTGGACTGCGGACCCTGCGCCGCCCTGAGCCCGCCTTGTCATGGCGTGCTCACCGCAGTGTGCTCGGTGAGACTAGGAAGGTCTGGACCAATCGTCAAGAGGTCTGGACCAGGCGTCGGTTCTCCACCTCAGATGCCCAACTCCCTCGCCAGCACTGCGGCCTGGACCCGGCTCCGCAGATCCAGCTTCCCCAGCAGCCGGCTGACGTGCGTCTTCACCGTCGCTTCCGCCATCGAGAGCCGCACCGCGATCTCGGCGTTCGACAGCCCCTGGCCCAGGCAGCCCAGCACCTCGCGCTCGCGTCGCGTCAGCGAGTCGAGGACCGCGGGACCGGGTGCGTCGGCCGCTTGCACCGGAGCGGCGCCGGCGAACTCCGCGATCAGGCGGCGCGTCACGGCAGGGGCGATCATGCCCTCGCCGCGCGCCACCGCCCGTACCGCGTCGAGCAGTTCATGCGCCTCGGTGTTCTTCAGCAGAAAACCCGCGGCGCCCGCCCGCAGAGCCCCGAAAACGTACTCGTCCAGATCGAACGTCGTCAGCACCAGTACATCGGCCAGCCCCTCCGTCACCACCTGCCGCGTCGCCGACACCCCGTCCAGCCGGGGCATCGACACGTCCATCAGCACCAGATCCGGGCGCAGTTCACGGGCCAGCCGCACCGCGGCCTCGCCGTCCGGCGCCTCCCCGACCACCTCGACATCGGGCGCGCTGCCCAGAATCAGCACCAGCCCCGCGCGCACGGCCGACTGGTCCTCCGCGACCAGTACCCGGATCGTCACCCCTTCACCGCCCCTTCCTCGACGGGCAGTTCGGCCCGTACCCGCCAGATCGTCGGCCCGTCCCCGGCGGCGACAGGCCCCGCCGCGATCTCTCCGCCCAGCAGCGCGACCCGCTCCTGCATCCCGACGAGGCCCGCCCCCGAACCGGGCGCGCGCGGCCTCGGACGGTCTCCGAGCACGCTCGTGACCTCCACCGTCAGCATGTGTCCCGCCCGCCCGAGCCGCACCCCCACCGGGCCCGGCGCGGCATGCTTGAGCGCGTTCGTCAGCGACTCCTGGACGATCCGGTACGCGGCCAGCTCGACCGGCGTCGGCAGCGCGTCCGGCTTGCTGCGGGTGTCATCGAGGGTGCAGGTCAGCCCGCTCGACGCGGCGACCGTACGGGTGTGCTCGATCAGTGTGTCCAGGGCGGCCAGGGTCGGCGCGACGCTCGGCTCCGCCCCTTCGCTCCCGGTACGGAGCAGCCCGATCAACCGTCGCATCTCGGCCAGCCCCTCGACGCTGTTCTGCCGGATGACGCCGAGCGCGTCCCGGGAGGTCGAGGGGTCGTCGATGGAGAGCGCCGCGGTGGAGTGGATGGCGATCGCGGAGAGATGGTTGGCGACCATGTCGTGCAGTTCACGGGCCATCCGGGCGCGTTCGGCGGTCACCGCCTGCGCCCGGTCCATCTCGGCCAGCAGCGCCGTCTGTTCGGCGCGCAGCCGGGCGGTCTCCGCGGCGTCCCGGTGGTTGCGCACGCTGACCCCGGTGATCGCGGGCCCGAACGAGACCAGGCCGGTGACGATGCCGATGAGCAGCGCCTCGGGGCTGCGGAACCAGGCCAGGAACCCGATCGTGACGGCGACCGTGATGAGGAACGTGGTCACCGGGATACGCCGGGCGGCGGCCGGGGAGCCGTACACCACCGCCGCGTAGACAAGGTCCGTGAACATCAGCGCGGTCGCCAGATTTCCCGGCGTGAACTGATCGGCCATCAGCGTGAGGGTGCCGATGACCAGCGCCGTCCGGGGCGCCGATCTGCGCAGCAGCTCCAGCGCCGACATCACCGCGAGCGGCGGCAGCGTGGCCCACGGGGAGTCGAAGAGCCGGCCGGTCTGCATGGCCAGACCGACGGCCGCCAGGGACACACCGCTGAACAGCCCGATGACCGCGATGAGTACGTCGTGGCGGTGCGGGCGGGCAGGAAGGAGCACCTCCCCATCCAACACGGCCGTCGCGCCTCGGTCCTCCGTACCCGGGGCGATACGCGACTACATCGAAGGATGCAGTCGCGGCTCGTCACCGGCGACGACGAAGCGCGCAGGTGGAGCAAGCAGGATGAAGGGGACCGGGAGGAGGAGTGCCGTGATCGTCACGCTGATCGTGCTCTGCGAGATCGCCTTCTGGGTGCTGCTGGCCGCGGGACTCGCGCTGCGGTACCCGGCGAAGAAGCCGAGGCTCGGGGCCGCACTGCTGCTGTGCGAGCCGCTGCTGGAGCTCGTGCTGCTGGTGGTGACGGCCATCGACCTGAAGAACGGCGCCGAGCCGGACTGGAAGCACGGACTGGCCGCGGTGTACATCGGCTTCACCGTCGGACTCGGGCACTCGACCATCACGTGGGTCGACGTCCGCGTCGCCCACCGGTTCGCAGGTGGCCCGCCGCCGGTGAAACCGCCGAAGTACGGGATGCCGAGGGCGGTCCACGAGTGGCGGGTCGCGGCGCGGTGGGTGGTCGCGGCGGTGACCGCGCTGGCGCTGCTGGAGGGGGCGATCCGGTACGTGGGCGGGGACGGGGACGTGGAGTCGCTGCGGTCGTGGCAGCAGATGATGCTCTTCGTGATCGGGATCAACTTGATCATCGCCGTGAGCTACACGTTGTTCCCGAAGCGGGCGAAGACGGAGCGGTAGGGGGCCGGTCCCGTCCGGCCGACGTTGTCCTCGAACGCCGGACGGGCCGAAGGGACCCCGTCCTACCGCTCCCCGCCCGGTACCCACAGCACGTCGCCGACTTCCTTGTTCGCCGTCCTCGCGAGGATGAAGAGGAGGTCGGAGAGGCGGTTGAGGTACGTCGCGGTCAGCGCGTTCATCACCTCGCCGTGCACCTCCAGCGCCGCCCAGGTGGACCGCTCGGCCCGCCGGACCACCGTGCACGCCTGGTGCAGCAGCGCCGCCCCCGGCGTACCGCCCGGCAGGATGAAGGACCGCAGTTTCTCCAGTTGCTCCAGGAAGTGGTCGCAGTCCGCCTCCAGCCGGTCGACGTAGTGCTGCTCGACCCGCAGCGGGGGGTACTTCGGTTCCTCGACGACCGGCGTCGACAGATCCGCACCCACGTCGAACAGGTCGTTCTGCACACGGACGAGGACCTTCACGACCTCCTCCGGCAGCTGCCCGAGCGCGATCGCCGTGCCGATGACGGCATTGGCCTCATTGGTGTCGGCGTACGCCGAGATCCGCAGATCGGTCTTGGCGGTGCGGCTCATGTCACCGAGGGCGGTCGTGCCCTGGTCGCCGGTACGGGTGTAGATGCGCGTCAGATTGACCATGCGGCCGAGCCTAGTGCCCCTCCCGGCAAGCTCTGCCTCGACCGCAGCAGCGATGTCGTCGGCCGCCTCTCGCGGTACGTGCGCGGCCGCGACCGGGGCGAGTCCGCGGCCGACGCCGGCCTGCGTGAATTGCGCATCCAGGTCGACAGCGTCTCGCCGACGGTCGGCCTGATCGAGGGGTGCGCGCGCTTCATGCGGGTCGTCCACGACACCGACAGCCTCAAGGCCCGCCTCCGGTACATCCAGCAGGACGCGCTCGTCCACCTGGAGACGACCCCGCGCGAGAAGGCAGGTTCCGGCTCCGGCTCCGGCGACCCGCTGCCCCTGCTGGTGGCCGGCCAGCTCTCCTGGGTCCACTCCACCCTGCTCGGCCATATCGGCCGCGAGACGGTCGCCGGCCGCAAGCCCGACGAGGTGTCCCGCGAAGCCCTCGTCCTCCTCGACGAGATGGAGGACGTGCTCGGGGACAAGGCGCTCAACTACGGGCGACGCGCCGCCGGATGATGCGTTCCGGTGTGATGTCCGTCATGTGAGACGTGACGCGCATCTCTTCGCCGCCCCAGCGCGCCTCACGGGTACTAATCTCCGCCGGAGAGCATGTGAACAACCGTTAAGAATCCGTCCGGACCGTCGTCGCGGACGACGGCCGTCGGGGCCGAACGCAAAGGGGTGCGAACGTGGCCAGGAAGCTCGCCGTCATCGGGGCCGGTCTCATGGGGTCCGGTATCGCGCAGGTCTCCGCCCAGGCGGGCTGGGACGTCGTGCTGCGCGATGTCACCGACGCGGCCCTGACCCGTGGGCGCGACGGCATCAAGGCCTCGTACGACAAGTTCGTCTCCAAGGGGAAGCTGGAGGCGGCCGACGCGGAAGCCGCGCTGGCCCGCATCACCACGACCACCGATCTCGACGCGGTCGCCGACGCGGACGTCGTCGTCGAGGCCGTCTTCGAGAAGCTCGAGGTCAAGCACGAGATCTTCCGGGCCCTCGACAAGATCGTGCGGGACGACGCCGTTCTCGCCTCCAACACCTCCGCCATCCCGATCACCAAGATCGCGGCTGTCACGGAGCGCCCGGAGCGCGTCGTCGGTGTGCACTTCTTCTCGCCGGTCCCGATGATGCAGCTCTGCGAGCTCGTACGCGGCTACAAGACCAGCGACGAAGCCCTCGCCACCGCGCGGGAGTTCGCCGAGTCCGTCGGCAAGACCTGCATCGTCGTCAACCGTGACGTCGCCGGCTTCGTCACCACCCGGCTGATCTCGGCGCTCGTCGTCGAGGCCGCCAAGCTGTACGAGTCGGGTGTCGCCTCGGCCGAGGACATCGACATCGCCTGCAAGCTGGGCTTCGGCCACGCCATGGGCCCTCTCGCGACAGCCGACCTGACCGGTGTCGACATCCTGCTGCACGCCACGTCCAACATCTACACCGAGTCGCAGGACGAGAAGTTCGCGGCACCGGAGCTGATGCGCCGGATGGTCGACGCAGGTGACATCGGACGCAAGAGCGGGCAGGGCTTCTACACCTACTGATCGTTTTCGGCCCCCGGGCGCCTGATCTGCCGTCGATCAGGCGCCCGGGGGAGCCGGGGGGAGGCTCCCGGCTGCAGTGGACTTTCCGCGGGCCATTGTCACTCCACGGAGTGAATTCGGTATCGGTTCGCTTACAGACGGCAACTTCCCTGTGGCCGGCACAGTCAGTTGTGGCAGAGACGGAGCAGGGGCAGGAACAGGCAGCGGACCGTCCATGGAGTATTTCCGGGGAGCGCATATGCACATCAGGGGCGACCACACCGAGCTGGTCGTCGGGGGCCGCCTCGACGTCCGGAGCGCGGCGGACGCCCGTACGGTCCTGCACTCCGCCCTCGACGACGGAGTCGGCGACCTGGTGCTCGACCTGACCGAACTCGACTCCTGGGACGCCACCGGACTGGGCGTCATCATGGGCGCACACCGGAGGGCCGGGCGGGCCGGGCGGCGGCTGGTGCTCCGCGGCGTACCGCCGCAGATGCAGCGCCTGCTGGTGGCGACCCGACTGCACCGCATTCTGGCCATCGAGGGCGGGATCGCGGCAGACTCCCTGCCGCGGGTGTGAAGGGCGTCCACCCGAACACGCACAATCCTCACGAGACCGTGACGTCCTGGGCGGCGTGGCACCCCGATGGTTTGTAGATACTGTGCGAAGGTCTAGGGTTCGGCCGTCCCCCGAATGACGGAACCCATGGGGTGGACACCGGACCAGAAGCGACAGCGGTGCGTGCGAGGCCGGGAGGGGCAACCGCGCGACGCGTCTGGGGGACTTTGGCGATGGACCCGATACACCGGGGGCCGGAAGATTTCGGCCATGACAGTGACGGCTACGGCGAGGAAAGCGGACGGCGAACGCAGCCCCGCGCGCAGCTGACCAACGATTTCGGCCAGCAACCGACGCAGCAGGCGCGTGTCGTGCAGGTCTTCTCCGGCGACTTCCTGCTCACCGTCAACCCGGTCGACGGCAGCGAGGTCGAGCTCCGCCCGCCGGGGGAGCATCCCCCCGTGCCGGTCCGCCGCAGCGCCGCCGAGCGCACCGACCGCGAGCGTGCCGCCGCACCGCCCGTACCGCCGGGTCCGCCCGCCCCCCAACTGCCGCTCCTGGAGCGCCAGGAGGAGCGCGAGCGGCTGGTGCGTCTGCTGGCGCGCGGCCGCTCGGTACGGCTCACCGGACCGGCCGGATCCGGCCGCACGGCGCTGCTGAGCGCCGTCGCCGCCGACTGTGCGGACCTCGCACCGGACGGAGTCGTCCGGCTCTCCGGCCTCAAGCGCACCGTCATGGACGTGCTGTACGGGCTCTTCGAGGCGGTCCACGACGCACCGCTGTTCCGCCCCGACCGCGCCGTACTTCTCGAAGAGCTCCGGTCCATCGGCGCCGTCGTCGTCCTCGACGACCTGGAGTTCGGCGGGGCCGCGCTGGACGAGCTGCTCGACGCGACGCCCGAGTGCGCCTTTTTGCTCGCCACGACCCCCGACGTTCCGGCGCCCACCGCCGACGCGCACCTCGAAGAGGTCTTTCTCGCCGGACTGGGCCGCAGCGCCTCCGTCGCGCTGCTGGAACAGGTCGTCGAGCGGCCGCTCACCGACGACGAGGCGAACTGGGCGGGTGACCTCTGGTTCGAGTCCGAGGGGCTGCCGCTGCGCTTCGTCCAGGCCGGCGCCCTGCTGCGCCAGCGCGACATGGGGCGCACCGACCCCACTGCCTACGACGAGCAGGGCTACGTCGCGGGTTGGCCGGTCGACGACGTCTTCGCGAAGGGCGCCGACGCGGAAGGGCAGGACGTTCCGCTGCCCAGTCCCGGGGAGGGCGCGGCGCCCGCCGCACTGCTCGCCTCCCGGCTGAGCGGTCCGGCACGCGACACCCTGCACTTCGCGGTCGCGCTCGGCGGCGAGGTGCCGCACCAGGCGCATCTGCCGGCACTCGTGGGGGACACCCACGCCGATGCCGCGCTCGGTGAGCTGGCCGGCTGCGGACTGCTCTCCCCGGCCGGTTCCCGCTACCGGCTGGCCCCCGGAGTCGTCGCCCAGCTGGAGGCCGCCGGATACGGCGAGGACGCGGACGACCGGGCCCGTACCGCCGCTCGGCACTACGCCTGGTGGGCCGGGCACCCGTCGGTCACCGCCGCCCGCGCGGTCGCCGAGGCCGACGCGATCGTCGCGGCCATGGCCCGGCTGGTCCCCGGCGACGGGGCCGGACAGGCCAGCGCCGCCGTGCTGCTGGCCCGCAGCGCCGCTCCCGCCTTCGCGGCCGGACTGTACTGGAGCGGCTGGGAGAAGACCCTGCGGCTGGGCCAGGAGGCCGCCAGGATCGCCGGCGAGGTCGCCGAAGAGGCGTACTTCCACCACGAGTTGGGCGTCCTCGCGCTCTGCAACGGGAAGCCGGACCGGGCCAGGGCCGAGCTGGAGACCTCGATCGGCATGCGCGGCGCGCTCGCCGACAAGTCCGGGGCGGTGGCCGGACGCCGGGCACTCGCCCTGGTCGCGGACCGCTCCGGCGCGCTGCCCGGCGGCCGCACACCGGCGGGCGAGGCGCTGCCGGCCGCGCGGTACGACGAATCGGCGTCGCCGCCCGGCGGCATACCCGCGGCCGGGCCGATGGTGCTGCCGCGGATGTCCGAGGACGACACCGCGCTGATATCCCGGGTCGCCCCGGCAACCGGCACCGATGGGTTCGGCGGACGCAAGGCGGCGCTGGGCGGTGCCCGGCGCAATCTGGTCGCGGCGGGCGCGGGCGTTCTGCTCGCCGCGGTGCTCGGCACCGTCGTGGCGCTCTCCATGCCGTCCAGCAGTGACGCCCAGGACGGCGGGAGCGTCTCGACCGAGCAGTCTGCGGGCGAGGACGACGGCGAGAACGGGCTCCCGGCCGACGAGCCGGCGGACGACTCGACACCGGGGGGCGGGGCCTCGTCGAGCGGCTCGCCCTCGACGCCGGGACCGTCCGGCAGCCGGATCACCCCGAGCGGCACCGGTGCACCGTCCTCGGAGTCGAGCGGGCCGAGCGACAGTCCGAGGACGGACCGGCCGACGAGCGGGAGGCCCAGTTCCCCGGGCACGCCGACCAAGTCGCCGTCGAGGACACCCACGAAGACGCCGACCAGGACGGCCACTGCGACCCCGACGGAGACGGGGCCGACCGACACCTCCACCCCGACCGGGACCCCGACGGATACGACGCCTCCGGGCACCTCCGACTCGGCGAGCGGCCCGTCCACGACGGCGAGCGCGTCCGGTACCTCTCCGGAGCCGGTCGTGGCCTGAGAGCCTGTCGGGTGACCTCTGATCGGGCGGCCACGCCCTGGCACGCACGCTTCCGGCGTTGCCGAAATGCCCTGGTGGCTCCTTCCCCGAGCTCTCAGCTTCGTTCGAGCAGGGGAGACCCCGTCCGAGGCCATTCCGGCGCCTTGGAATCGCACGCACCATGCCGCGTCCGCTCACCGATCGAAGGTCACCCGACAGGCTCTGAGCGCACGTCCGCGAAAACGCGCAAGGCCCCGGACCGCAGAGTGCGGGTCCGGGGCCCCTGCGGTGCGCAGGGCGTGGTCAGAACAGACGGAGCTTGTCGTCCTCGATGCCGCGCATGGCGTCGTAGTCGAGCACCACGCAGCCGATGCCGCGGTCCGTCGCCAGCACCCGGGCCTGCGGCTTGATCTCCTGCGCCGCAAAGATGCCCTTCACCGGGGCGAGATGCGGATCACGATTGAGCAGCTCCAGATAGCGGGTCAGCTGCTCCACGCCGTCGATGTCACCGCGGCGCTTCAGCTCCACGGCCACGGTCTTCCCGTCCGCGTCCCGGCACAGGATGTCGACCGGGCCGATGGCGGTGGGGTATTCCCGGCGGATCAGGGTGTAGCCCTCGCCGAGGATCTCGATCCGGTCGGCGAGGAGTTCCTGCAGGTGCGCTTCCACGCCGTCCTTGATGAGGCCCGGATCGACGCCCAGTTCGTGCGAGGAGTCGTGGAGGATCTCCTCCATCGTGATGATCAGTTTTTCGCCCGCTTTGTTCACCACGGTCCAGACGCCTTCGGTGTCGTCGGCGCCCTCCTTCAGCGTGCAGGGCGGTGACATCCAGTTGAGGGGTTTGTACGCCCTGTCGTCGGCATGGATGGAGACGCTCCCGTCCGCCTTCACCAGGATGAGGCGGGGAGCGGAGGGCAGGTGGGCCGTGAGCCGGCCCGCGTAGTCCACGGAGCAGCGGGCGATGACGAGACGCATGGTCGGCAACGCTACTCGACGAGGGGTGCCCCACGCGATTCTCCCTCCATCGCCCCATCGTCACCGCGCACCACAGCGCTTCAGCGCCTCGGGCTTGCCCCTCTTTGCGCACCTTCGTTATTGGCCGGTTGTGTTCCCAATCTCCTGGTGCGGCCCGGACTGCGCCCTTACGGTGGAAGCAGGAGGTCGCCGTGCGTGTACGCTGCGTCGCCTTCCTCCTTCCCTGCCCGTAAGGCCTCGGCCGTCCGCCGGGGTCGCGAGAGGAGAACCCATGTCGCTCGACGTCTCACCGGCGCTGTTGGAACAGGCCGAGCGAGGCGAGGTCGACGAAGCCGACTTCGTCGACTGCGTCCGGACCTCCCTGCCCTACGCATGGGAGATGATCAGCTCGCTGGTGGCCCAGCTGAAGGTCGACGGCGGAGAGTTCGCCGACAACCAGACGCCCCCGCCGGACGAGCAGGCACGTGGTCAGCTGCTGCGTGCGCTCGCGAGTGATGCGATACGCGGTGCGCTGCAGCGGCACTTCGGGGTGCGCCTGGCATTCCAGAACTGCCACCGCGTCGCGGTGTTCCCGCTGGACGCCTCGGTCGACGAGCGGTTGGCCCGATTCACTTCGGTGAGGGGCCAGTTGCTCAACCAGTCGCCCGAACTACGGGACTGCTGAACGCTTCTGCTGCCGCTCCGGGCCGCGGGAGGTGCAACTGGCTTCGGGGCGGCAGCTCCCCGTACTCCAACGGGTGTTCATGTCAGTAGTGGCAGTACCTCGGTGCCCAGCCTCGCTACGTTCTCCTCCGTGGCCGCCAGATCTCCCGAACCCTCCACCAGGAGCGCGAACCGCGTGATGCCTGTCCGCTCGGCGGTCGCGGCGAGCCGGTCGGCGGCGAGCCGGGGTGGGCCCACCGGATGAAGGCCGCAGAGCAACTCCGTATAGGCGACCGGGTCGCGCATCACGCGATGCCGGCCGTCGACCGTCACGTGGGCGTCCAGCCCCTGCCGCAGCCACCCCGGCATGGCCTTCACGAGTGTCTCCACGGCCTCCGCGGACCGGTCCGCGATCTGGGCGACGCCCGCGGAGACATGGCCCGCTTCCCGGACCTGCTCGGGCGACCGGCCCGCGGCGAGTGCGGTGGAGCGCCACAGGGCGACCATCTCGGCCTTCTCCTCGTCGCCGCAGTGCATGCCGAGGAGCATCGGCAGGCCGTTCTCGGCGGCGAGTTTCACGCTCTTCGCAGACGTGCACGCGATGATCACCTCGGGGCCGCTCGGCCCTTGCGTGTCGTTTCCGTCATTCTCGTCGAGCAGCTCGTCGGCCCGGGGGACCACGGCGACCTCACGGAAGCCGAATCGCTTCCCGCTGCCCGCCACGCGTGGTTTGCGCAGCCAGTCGAGCAGCAGGTCCAACGCCCCTGGGAAGCCCTTCTCGTACGCCTCCAGGCCCCCTCCGAACACCTCCAGGTCCACCCAGGGCCCGCCCCGTCCCACGCCGAGGGAGAACCGGCCGCCGCTGGTGAGATGCAGCAGCGCGGCCTGTTCGCCGAGGGCCACCGGATGCTGGTTCGGCAGCACGCTGACCGCCGTACCCACCCGGATCCTGCGGGTGCGGCCGAGCAGCAGCGCGGCCAGCGTGACGGCGGACGGGCAGACCCCGTACGGCACGAAATGATGTTCTGCCAGCCAGACCGAATCGAGCCCGGATTCCTCCGCGACCTCGGTGGACCGGATCGCGCGATGCAGCGCTTCCCCCGGCCCCTGGCCCGGAAACTGGGCTGCCAGTACGAACGTTCCCACGCGCATCGCCAATGACCTCCTTGCGGCCGACGCGGCTCTCCCCTACTGGCAACAACGTCGGACACGTGCCAAAGGCACGGTCCGCGGAGAAGTTGTTGCGATTTTCCGGTAACCCGTCCCGTCCCGGGCCGTACCGGACGCCTGCCCCGGCCGAATGGCCCTACGCTTGACGGGAACTGCCCAACCTGCCCCGTGAGGTGTCACGTGTCCCCGCGCCGTAACCGTCCCCGAGGCGGCGAGAGTCCCACCGACAGCGCGAGCGGGTCGGGGGAGCGCTACGGCGGGGGCGGGCGCGCCGAGGAGTGGCAGGGCGAGCAGTGGTCGGTGCGCCCGGTCAGCGGCGCGAGCGCGGCGGGCAAGCGGTACCGCTGCCCCGGCTGCGACCAGGAGATCCCGTCCGGCGTACCGCACCTCGTCGCCTGGTCCGAGTACGGCGGGATCGACGACCGAAGGCACTGGCACAAGGCGTGCTGGAACGCGAAGGACCGCCGCACCACGAGGGTGCAGCGGTCCAGGAACGCGCCGCGCTACTGAGCTCCGCCGGCCGGGGACCGGTCAGACGTCGCGGCTCTCCAGTGACGCGAAGGCACCGATCATGGCCACGGCCGTGACGCCGATCATGATCCACAGCGGCTCCCAGCCGGACGGCCCCGACGTGGAGACCGAGGCGTCGTACAGCCCGCCGAGCTGGCTGGGGATCGAGTACTCGAAGAGGGCCTTCTGCACGTCGGCGAGCGACTGCGAAAACATGAACATGGCCAGCACCAGCGGCAGCAGTACCACCGCGATCATGATCGTGATCGCGCCGGCGGAGTGCCGGATGAGGGCGCCGACCGCGAGCGACAGCAGTCCCAGGGTCGCGATGTAGAGACCGACGCCGACCGTGGCGCGCAGCCAGTCGTCACCGCTCGCGGTACCGCCGTCCAGGATGGCCGTCTGCAGCGCGGCGACGAGCGTGGTCATCACGGTCGTGATGGTGAAGGTGAGCAGGAAGAAGACGATCGCCTTCGCGCTCAGCACCCGGGCGCGGCTGGGGCAGGCCGTCAGCGTGGTACGGATCAGGCCGGTGCCGTACTCGGTGGCGATGGTCATCACGCCGAGTGTGATGACACAGATCGAACCGAGGAGCACGCCGAAGAAGCCGAAGCTGAGCACCTTGGTTGAGCCGATCTCGGAGCCGGACGTGTTGACGGCGACGGCCGACAGCAGTCCGATGCCGAGCAGCAGCACGATCATGACGCCGAGCGTCCACATCGTGGAGCGCACGGAGCGGATCTTGGTCCACTCGGAGGCGAGCGCGTCGGCGAAGGTGGCGCGGCGCTGCGAGATGGGCGAGGTGTACAGACCGGCGGGCGCCGGTGCCCAGTTCTGCTGCGGGTACTGCTGCGCCTGCTGCTGGTACGGCGCCTGCGGGGTCGGCGGCGTTGTCATCGGGCGTCCTCGCTGGTGTCGCGCTCGGTCAGGTCTGCGGGGCCGGCCGCGGGCGCGGCGGGTGCGGGCGCGGCCGGGGCGGCTACGGGTGGTGCCGCGTACGGGTTCTGTCCCGGCGGCGGCGGGGCGTACCAGCCCTGCTGCGGCACCTCCGGGACGGTCGGCAGCGGCGGTGCGTATCCGCCGCCCGGCACGGGCTGCTGCAGCCCGGCCTTCTGGTCCACCGTCGAGCGGTAGTCCACGGCGCCCTGCGTCATCCGCATGTACGCCTCCTCCAGCGAGGCCTGGTGCGGTGAGAGCTCCCACAGCCGCACATCCGCCCCGTGCGCCAGGTCACTGATCCGCGGCAGCTGCAGTCCGGTGACCCGCAGGGCCCCGTCCGGCTCCGACATGACCTGGCCGCCCGCCTCGGTGAGCGCGGCGGTCAGCTTCTCCCGCTGCTCGGGCTGCTCATCCGGCACCCGTACCCGAGCGAAATCGGCCGAGTTGGCGGAGATGAAGTCGTTGACGCTCATATCGGCGAGCAATTGCCCGCGCCCGATCACGATCAGATGATCGGCGGTGAGCGCCATCTCGCTCATCAGATGGCTGGAAACGAAGACCGTACGGCCCTCGGACGCCAGCAGGCGCATCAGATTGCGGACCCAGAGGATGCCCTCCGGGTCGAGACCGTTGACCGGCTCGTCGAAGAGCAGCACCTGCGGGTCGCCCAGCAGCGCCGCCGCGATCCCGAGCCGCTGCCCCATGCCGAGCGAGAAGCCCTTGGAGCGCTTCCTCGCGACATCCTGCAGGCCGACGACGCCGAGCACCTCGTCGACCCGGGCGGCCGGGATACCGGCGAGCTGCGCCAGAGAGAGCAGGTGGTTACGGGCGCTGCGGCCTCCGTGCACGGCCTTGGCATCCAGCAGCGCACCCACCTGGCGCGGCGCGTTCGGCAGGCTGCGGAAGGGATGCCCGCCGATCGTCACATGGCCGGACGTCGGTCGGTCCAGGCCGAGCATCATGCGCATCGTGGTGGACTTGCCCGACCCGTTGGGACCGAGGAATCCGGTGACGGCACCGGGCCGCACCTGGAAGGAAAGGTTGTGCACGGCCGTCTTCGCGCCGTAGCGCTTGGTCAGGCCGACTGCCTCGATCATGCTCCAGCCCCATCGACTTATCTGTCGTCGGGGCCCAGGCCGTCAGGCCGCACGCCCCCGTAAGAGTTAGGAGGATATCCAGGACTTGACGGTTCCGGCCAAGCCGTTACCAGGGCGCGCCGTCCTCGTGACGGACCGAACCGGATTTCGCGGGTGTTATGCGTCCCGCTTCCTGAGCACGAGGTACCCGCCGATCAGCGCGGCCACCACCCACGCGGCCAGAATGCCGAGCCCGCCCCACGGCCCGTACGGCGCCGGGTTGCTGTTCATGGCGGCCGGAACCACCTGCATGATCCTGGAGCCCGCCTGGTCGGGGAAGTAGCGGGCCACGTTCTTGGCGCCCGGGACCGCCGACAGGATCTGCGAGACGAGGAAGAAGAACGGCATCAGGATGCCGAGCGACAGCATGGAACTGCGCAGCATCGTCGCCACACCCATGGAGAAGATCGCGATCAGCCCCATGTAGACGCCGCCGCCGAAGACCGCACGCAGGACGTTGTCCGCACCGATGTCCGTGCGGTGGTCGCCGAGGAAGGCCTGGCCGAGGAAGAACGTGGCGAAGCTGGTGGCCAGCCCGACCACCAGCGACAGCACACCGGCGACCAGGATCTTGCTGAAGAGGAACGAACCGCGCTGCGGCACGGCCGCCAGCGAGGTACGGATCATGCCGGAGCTGTACTCCGTACCGACCACCAGGACACCGAAGACGACCATCGCGAGCTGACCGAGGATCATCCCGGAGAAGCTGAGGAGGGCCGGGTCGAAGGTGGCCTGCTCCGCCAAGGGGAGTTCGTCGAACTGTGAGTTCATCAGTGCGCAGAGTGCCGCGCTCATCGCCACGGTGACGGCGAACGCGGAGATCAGGGTCCAGGTGGTCGAGGAGACCGTACGGATCTTGGTCCACTCGGAGTTCAGCACCGCGGGTACCGATGCCATCGTCGTCACGCCCCCTTTCCGGGGCCGGAGGTGCCGGACGTGAGGTCGTCGGACCGCTGGTTCCACTGTTCGCCCCACCGCGGGCCCGCGGGCGGTGGCGGCCACCCGGCGTGGTCCGCATGGGCGTGGTACTCCACGGAGTCCGCCGTCATCTGCATGAACGCCTCCTCCAGCGAGGCCCGCTGGGAGCTCAGCTCATGCAGCACGATCTGGTGCTGCGCGGCCAGCTCCCCGAGCTGTTCGCCGGTGGCGCCGTCGATCTCCAGCACACCGCTCCCCGATTCGACCGCGACGATGCCCGCCTCGTGCAGCACATCGCGCAGCCGTTCCTGCTGCGGGGAGCGCATCCGCACGTAACTGCGGGAATTCTGGTGGATGAAGTCGGCCATCGAGGTGTCGGCGAGCAGTCGGCCCTGGCCGATGACGATCAAGTGTTCGGCGGTGAGCGCCATTTCGCTCATCAGATGCGAGGAGACGAAGATCGTCCGGCCCTCCGCCGCGAGCGTCTTCATCAGATTGCGGATCCAGTGAATTCCCTCGGGGTCCAGACCGTTGACGGGCTCGTCGAACATCAGGATCTCGGGGTCACCGAGCAGCGCGGCCGCGATTCCGAGCCGCTGTCCCATTCCGAGGGAGAACGACTTGGACTTCTTCTTCGCCACCGCGCTCAGACCGACGGTGTCGAGGACTTCCGGGACGCGGCTCTCCGGGATGCGATTGCTCTGCGCGAGACAGAGCAGATTGTTGTACGCGCTGCGTCCCCCGTGCATCGACTTGGCATCGAGCAGCGCACCGATGTGCTTCAGCGGCTCCGACAGCTCACGGTAGTGCTTGCCGTCGATCCGCACCGATCCGCTGGTCGGGTTGTCGAGACCGAGCATCATCCGCATCGTGGTGGACTTGCCCGCCCCGTTCGGGCCCAGAAAACCCGTCACCATTCCAGGTCTGACCTGACAGGAAAGGTGGTCGACGGCAACCTTGTCACCGAAGCGCTTGGTGAGGCCATCAAGCTCGATCATGCGTTCACGCTAGAACGGCCACGCGCCCGGCGCCACCACAAGGGCGGAACCGGGCGCGCAAAGGGTACAGCTGAGGTACCGCGGCGTCAGCGGGTCTGCTGAGCCGGGACCCCACGGGTGACCGGCTCGTCGTCCACCGGCGAACTCGCGGCGGCCACCGCGGCACCGGTCAGCGTCGCCAGCATCTCGCGGACGTTGGTCAGCTGCGCGTTGATGGAGTCGCGGCGGTTGGTGAGCGCCGCCAGCTCGCGCTCCGATTCGCTGCGGATCCGGTCGGCCTTGGCGTTCGCGTCGGCCACGATGTCCTCGGACTGGCGCTGCGCGGTCTCCACGGTCTGACGCGCCCGGCGCTCGGCGTCCGTACGGAGCTTCTCGGCCTCCAGGCGGAGCTGCTCGGCGCGGTGCTCGATCTCGGCGAGGCGCTTCTCGGCCTTGGCCTGACGGGACGCGAGGTCGCGCTCCGACTGGTCGCGGCGCTTGGCCAGGTTGGTCTCGAAGTCCGCGGCGGCCTGGGCGGCCTTGGCGCGAGTCTCCTCGAAGAGGGCGTCGGCCTCCTCGCGCTTCTGTGCCGCGTCCTTCTGGGCCTCGGTACGCAGCGCGTTGGCCTCACCCTTGGCCTTCTCGACGATGCGGACGCCCTCGTCCTCGGCCTTCGCCTTGCGCTCGGCGGCGAACGACTCGGCGTCGTTGCGCACCTGCTGGGCGGCCGACTCGGCGAGTTCGCGGTGCTGCTCGGCGGCCCGACGGGCCTCCTCGCGCAGATCCTTCGCCTCCTCCTCGGCGAGGCGGAGAATCTTCTCCACACGCGCACCGAGACCCGCGTACGACGGCTCCGCGTCGTTCACCTGGGCCTGGGCGTTCTGCGTTTCGAGGTGGAGCTCCTCGATGCGCTTTTCCAGAGACGTGATACGGGTCAGAGCACTATCACGGTCGGCGACGAGCTTGGTAATGCGGTCATCCACCTGACCGCGGTCGTAACCACGCCGTACGAGCTCGAAGCCGAAGGGGGAGGAAGGGTCACTCATGGGGTTCCTGTCGAAGTAAGACCGGTGAGGTGATAGAGGGAATCCTAGGCGCCCGAGCGGCGTGTCATCGAGTGGATGCCCGTTTGATCTGGAGAATGACACCCCTTTTGGGTGGCAAGCCCCCTGAACCCTTGCCACTCGGAGGGTTGAACGTCCCTGTCGAAGCACGTGACACGGTCGGTCGACTACCTCTCGGACGACTTGCCACTCGATCGAGTGCCTGCCGAGGCTCCGGCTTTGACGCCGCCGCTGGACCCACCGCCCGCACCCTTCCCGCCGGCCGTCGGCGCCTCGAAGGACTCCAACGCCTCCAGTACATCCTGGACACGGGAGATCTCCGTGTTGATGTCCTCGCGCCGGCGCACCAGGACGTCGAGCTCGCGCCGCCCCTCGTCGACCGTCCGCTTCGCCTCCTGCTCGGCGTCGGCCCGCAGCTTCTCGGCCTCGCGGACCATGGTGGCCTTCTTCTGCTCGGCCTCCTTCAGCAGCGACTCGGCCCGCTTCACCGCGGCGATCCGGACCTTGCTCGCCTCCGAATTCGCCTCCGCCAGCAGCTCCTTCGCCTTCGCCGCGGCCTCCTCGCGCTGCTCGGTCGCCGCCTTCATCAGCTTGTCGACGCGCTCGCCCGCCGTCCTCATCTGCTCGGAGGTCTCCCGCCGGGCCCGGTCGTGCAGCTGCTCGATCTCGCTCTCCAGACGCGCCCGGAGCTCCTCCGCCCGCTCCCGAATGGCCGTGGCGTCCCGGCGCGCACCGACCAGCAGCTCGTCCGCGTCCGTGCGCGCCCGCTCCACCAGGGTGTTGCCCTCGACGGTCGCCTCGGAGGTGATCCGCACGGCCTCCTTGCGGGCCACGCCGACCATCGTGTCGGCCTGCTCCTCGGCCTCGGTGGCGGCGCGCAGCGCCTCCTCCTGGGCCTTGTTCATGAGCTGGTCGGCCTGCTCGGCTGCGTCCGCACGGCGCTTCGCCGCCGCCTCGCGCGCCTCGTCGAGCAGCCGGTCCGCCTCCGCGCGGGCCTCGCCGCGCAGCTGCTCGGCCGCCGCCTCCGCGTCGGTGCGCACCCGCTCCGACTCCTCGCGGGTGCGTGCCGCGTGCTCCTGCGCGGAGCCGACAGTGGCCGTTGCCTCCGCGCGCAGCCGCTCCGCCTCGTCGGTCGCCTCGCCGAGGAGCTGGTCGGCCCGGGCCGTGGCGTCGCTGACGAGGGTCGTCGCCTGTTGCGTCGTCTCGGTACGGATCCGCTCGCTCTCGCCCGTCGCCTCGCCGATCAGCCGGTCGGCCTGCGCCGCGGCGTCCGAACGCATCCGGTTGGCGTCCTCGCGGGCCTCCGCACGACTGCGGGAGGCGTCCTGCTCGGCCGAGGCCAGCGCGTCCGAAGCCTCGGTGCGCATCCGCTGGCTGTACTCCGCGGTGTCCGCGCGCAGCCGCTCCGACTCGGTGATCGCGTCGCTGACGGTCCGTTCGGCCATTGCCTTGGCGGCCTCGGACTCCTCCCGCGCCTCCTGGCGGATCCGGCTCGCGTCCTCGCTCGCCCGCTCCCGCTCCGCGTACGCGTCGGCGCGGACCCGGTCCGCCTCCTCCTGCGCCTCGGCCTTCGTCCGCTCCGCCACGTGCTCGGCGGTGGAACGCAGCCCGGCGATCTCGGCCTCGGCCTGCTCCTGGAGTCCGGAGACCGCGTCCCGTACCTGCTGGGCCGTCTGCTCGGCCGCGGAGACCATCTCGGTCGCCCGCGCGTCCGCCTCCTCGACCAGCCGGTGCGCCTCGGCCTGCGCCTCCTCGACCCGCTTGCGGGCGGAGGCGAGCAGCTCCTCGCTCTGCTCGCGGGCGCGCTCGCGCTCCAGGTTCGCCTCGGTGCGCGCCGCGTCGAGGGTCTCCTCCGCCTCGCGGCGGCGCCGGTTCGCCTCCTCCTGCGCGGCGGCCAGCGCCTCGGCGGCCTCGGTGCCCACGCGGTCGGCGGCGGCCGCGGCCTCGGCCCGCACCCGGTCGGCGCTGTCCTGGGCCTCGGACTTGAGCCGTTCCGCCTCGGCGGCCGCCTCGCTGCGCAGCCGAACGGCGACGGACTCGCCCTCGGCACGCGACTGCGACGCATCCGCCGCGGCCTCGTCGCGCAGCCGCTCGGCCTCGGCCTCCACCTGCGTCTGCAGGGCGCGCAGCCGCTCGGCGGCCTCCGCGCGCAGCCGCTCGGACTCCTCGTTCGTCTCGAGACGGATCCGCTCCGCCTCGGCGCGCGCCTCCGCCAGCGCCTGTTCGGCGGCGGTGACCCGGGTCTCGGCCTCGGTGTGCAGCCGGGTCAGCTCGTCGGCGGCCTCGGACTGCCGGGCGGCGACCGCACGGTCGGTCTCCTCCCGGAGCTCGGCCGCCGCCTGCTCGGCCGCGGCCGTGGTGGACTCCGCCTGCTCCTCGGACTCGGTACGCAGCCGGTCGGCCTCGGCACGGGCCCGCTCCAGCGCTTCCTCGGCCTGGTTGCGCAGGGCCGTGGCGCGCTCGACGGCCTCGGTACGGACCCGGTCGCTCTCGGTGCTCGCGGCGGTCCGCAGCTCGACGGCGTCCGCCTTCGCCTTGGACAGCAGCTCTTCGGCGGTCTTCGCGCCCTCCTCGATCTGCTGGACGGCCTCGCGGCGGGCCTCGCCCCTGATCCGCTCGCCCTCGGCGACCGCCTCGGAGCGCAGCTGCTCGGCCTCCCCGCGCAGCCTGCGGGCCTCCTCCTGCAGCTCGACGGTCCTGGCCCGGTACTCCTCGGTGTCGTCCTTGGCCGCGCCCTTGAGCTGGTCGGCCTGTTCGGCGGCCTCGCCGCGCAGCCGGTCCGCCTCGGCCTCCGCCTCGCGGCGGATCCGGTCGGCCTCCTCGCTCGCCGCCTTCGTGGTCGACCGTGCGTCCTCGGACGCCTTGGTCAGCACCTCCTCGGCGGTCCTGGCCGCCTTGGCGAGCTGGGCCGCGGTGTCCTCGACCGCCGCCGTGCGGGCCTTCTCCGTCGCCTCGGCCTTGATCCGGTCCGCCTCGGCGCGGGCGTCGGCGAGCGCCTGCTCGGCCTCCGCCTTCAGCGCCTCGGCGTCCTTCGTGGCCTCGCCGACAAGCCGGGCGATCTCCGACTTGGCCGTACGGGTGCGCTGCTCGTTCTGCGACTCGGCGCCGGCCAGCCGCTTGACCGCGGCCTCCTTCGCCTCGGCGAGGACCTTCTCCGCCTCCAGGCGCGCCTCGCGCAGCTGCGTCTCGGCCTCCTGCATGCGCTGCTCGGCGGCCCGGTTCAGCTCGGCGGTCCGCTGCCGGGTCTGCTCGGTCTCCGCGGTCGTCGACGTACGCAGCTGTTCGGCGTGGCTGGTGGCCTCCTGCGCCTGGCTGGAGGCGGCGCCCAGCAGCCGCTCGGCGTCCTTGCGGGCGCGCAGCAGGATCGCTTCGGCCTCGGAACGGGCGGACTCGGCCTCGGAGCCGAGCCGCCGCCGGGTCTCGTCGGCGAGCCGCGCGGTCTCGGCGCGGGCGGCCGCCAGGGACTGCTCGGCCTCGGCCCGGGACTCGTCGAGCAGCCGGCGGGCCTGGGACTCGGTCCTGGCCCGGAGCTGCTCGGCCCAGGCGACGTTCTCGTTGACATGCGACTCGACGGTCTGGCGGCGCTCCGCCAGCTCCTGGTCGAGACGCTGTCGTCGCTGCACGGCCTCGTTGTGCAGCTCGGCCTGCAGCCGTGCCTGGTGCTCGGCGTGCTCCTGCAGGATCCGCTGCGTCTGCGCCCGGGCGTCACGGAGCTCGCGCTCGGCGTCGGCGCGCAGCTGCTCGGCCTGGATCTGGGCATTACGGAGAAGCTGTTCGGCCTGGTAGCCGATGTCCGCGCTGTCGTAGGCGGGACGGGTCGCGAGATTGCGCCGAGCCTCGTGCAGCTTGGCGCGCAAGACCTCGACCTGGTAACCGAGGTCCTCGGCGTGCTGGACGGCCTTCTCCCGGTCGGTCTTCAGCCGGTCCATCTTGGCTTCGAACCGAGAGAGATGGTCGTCTTCAGCTCGGTGGCTCTCCTGGCGTTCGTAGCCCCGCACTGCGCGGTCCCATCCGTCCCCTGGTCGCAACTCTCCAAACGAGTACCGCTCGCCGGCGAACGGTCCCCCGGGGAATGGTGACAGATCAACGGCTGAGGACGCGGCGCGGCCCCGACCCGGCCCCGGCCCGGAACCGCCCACTCTACCGGGCCGGGTATCCGGAGGTCAGTGCTCCGCTGCGGACGTGACCAGTTCGGTGAGAACGCCGTGGCAGTCCTTGGGGTGCAGGAAGGTGATCCGCGACCCCATCGACCCGGTCCTGGGTTCGTCGTACAGCACCCTGACCCCCTTGGAACGGATGTCCGCGGCGTCCGCGTCGACGTCTGCGGTGCCGAAGGCGATGTGGTGGACCCCCTCGCCGTTCTTGGCCAGCCATTTCCCGACCGCCGAGTCCTCGCGGGTGGGTTCCAGGAGCTGGAGGTACGAGGCACCGCCGTCCGAGGTCTCGTTGATCTTGAGCATGGCCTCGCGTACGCCCTGCTCCTCGTTGACCTCGGAGTGGAAGACTTCGAAGCCATAGGTCGAGCGGTAGAACTCGACAGTCCTGTCGAGGTCGGAACAGGCGATCCCGATGTGGTCGATTCGCGTCAGCATGGACAACAGTGGAGCGCTCCACCGATGGTTACGCAACGTGCGCGCGATCACACCCGCTGCAGGATGACGGGCGGGGTACCGCTCAGTACATTCGAGTAAACCCTCGTTCACATCTAATCCAAGGGGCCGTGCCTCATGTCTGGAACGACCGGTACCACCTCAGTGATCGTCGCGGGCGCCCGTACGCCCATGGGCCGTCTTCTCGGCTCCCTGAAGAGCTTCTCCGGAGCCGATCTCGGCGGCTTCGCCATCAGGGCCGCCCTGGACCGGGCCGGCATCGGCGGCGACCAGGTCGACTACGTGATCATGGGTCAGGTGCTCCAGGCCGGGGCGGGGCAGATCCCGGCACGCCAGGCCGCGGTCAAGGCCGGTATCCCGATGAACGTTCCCGCGCTCACCGTCAACAAGGTCTGCCTCTCCGGCCTCGACGCGATCGCCCTGGCCGACCAGTTGATCCGCGCGGGTGAATTCGACGTCGTCGTCGCCGGTGGCCAGGAATCCATGACCAACGCCCCGCACCTGCTCCCGAAGTCCCGCGAGGGCTACAAGTACGGCGCGATCGAGATGCTCGACTCGATGGCGTACGACGGTCTGACCGACGCCTACGAGAACATCCCGATGGGCGAGTCCACCGAGAAGCACAACACCCGCCTCGGTCTGAGCCGCGCCGACCAGGACGAGATCGGCGCCCTGTCCCACCAGCGCGCCGCCGCCGCCCAGAAGAACGGTCTCTTCGAGGCCGAGATCACCCCGGTCGAGATCCCGCAGCGCAAGGGCGACCCGATCCTCTTCTCCAAGGACGAGGGCATCCGCGCCGAGACGACCGTCGAGTCCCTCGGCAAGCTCCGCCCGGCCTTCACCAAGGACGGCACGATCACCGCGGGCACCTCCTCGCAGATCTCCGACGGCGCCGCCGCGGTCGTCGTGATGAGCAAGGCCAAGGCCGAGGAGCTGGGCCTGGACTGGATCGCCGAGATCGGCGCCCACGGCAATGTGGCGGGCCCGGACAACTCGCTCCAGTCGCAGCCGTCCAACGCGATCAAGCACGCGCTGAAGAAGGACGGCCTGAGCGTCGAGGACCTCGACCTCATCGAGATCAACGAGGCGTTCGCGGCCGTCGCCGTCCAGTCGATGAAGGACCTGGGCGTCTCCCCGGAAAAGGTGAACGTCAACGGCGGCGCCATCGCGCTCGGCCACCCGATCGGGATGTCCGGCGCCCGCGTGGTCCTGCACCTGGCGCTGGAGCTGAAGCGGCGCGGGGGCGGCACGGGTGCGGCCGCACTGTGCGGTGGCGGCGGTCAGGGCGACGCGCTGATCATCCGCGTCCCGGGCAAGTAGTCCTCGTAACGTACGCACAGAGCGATTCGAACGGAGCGGTGATGGTGGACGTCCCCACCTTGGTCGAGCAGGCCCGCGAGGGCCGGCCGCGGGCCGTGGCCCGGCTCATCTCCCTGGTGGAGGGGGCGTCGCCGCAGTTGCGCGAGGTGATGGCGGCCCTCGCGCCCCTGGCCGGGAACGCGTACGTCGTCGGGCTCACCGGTTCACCGGGTGTCGGCAAGTCGACCTCGACCTCGGCGCTCGTCTCGGCGTACCGGCGGGCCGGCAAGCGGGTCGGCGTCCTCGCAGTCGATCCGTCGTCGCCGTTCTCCGGCGGCGCGCTCCTCGGCGACCGCGTCCGGATGTCGGAGCATGCCTCCGACCCCGGCGTCTACATCCGCTCCATGGCCACCCGCGGACACCTGGGCGGCCTCGCGTGGTCGGCACCGCAGGCGATCCGGGTGCTGGACGCGGCGGGCTGCGACGTGATCCTGGTGGAGACGGTCGGCGTCGGTCAGTCGGAGGTGGAGATCGCGTCCCAGGCCGACACCTCGGTGGTGCTCCTCGCGCCCGGCATGGGCGACGGCATCCAGGCGGCGAAGGCCGGAATCCTGGAGATCGGCGATGTGTACGTCGTCAACAAGGCCGACCGGGAGGGCGCGGACGCCACCGCGCGCGAGCTCAACCACATGCTCGGGCTCGGGGAGTCCCGCGGCCCCGGCGACTGGCGGCCGCCGATCGTGAAGACGGTCGCCGCCCGGGGCGAGGGCATCGACGAGGTCGTCGAGGCCCTGGAGAAGCACCGGGCGTGGATGGAGGAGCACGGAGTGCTCGCCGAGCGGCGCATGGCCCGCGCGGCCCACGAGGTCGAGACGATCGCCGTCACGCGGCTGCGTGAGCGCATCGGCGATCTGCACGGCGACCGCCACATCGGCGCGCTGGCCGAACGCATCGTGGCGGGCCGCCTGGACCCGTACGCGGCGGCGGACGAGCTGGTGGCGGGGATCACGGGCGAGTCCTGACAGACGGGTACCGACGGGCGGGGGGCGGCGTGCGGGCCGCCCCCCGCCCGCTCGCCCTCGTCAGCCGTTCGGGTGAGTCGTCCGCATCGCTGCCCCGTGCGGGCCGTGATCGGCGCATGGCAGGATGACGTACCAGACGTGTCATGCACACCGGGGGGAAGCGACACATGCTGGGGCCGCTGCGTGGGGACTCGCCCGGACGGATCGGACCGTACGAGATTCGGGCCCGGCTCGGCGCGGGCGGTATGGGAGAAGTCTTCCTCGGAGACCGGGGAGACGGCGGGGATCCCGTCGCCGTCAAGACGGTGCGCCGCGATGTGGCGCGGGATCCCGGCTTCCGTCACCGCTTCCGCCGCGAGATCGCGGTCGCCCGCTCCGTCACCAGCCCCTTCCTCGCCCCGCTGCTCGACGGGGACGCAGACGCCGAAGTCCCCTGGCTGGCCACCGGATATGTGGCCGGACCGACCCTGTCCGCCGCGGTCCGCCGGGACGGTGCGATGGACGAGGGCGAGGTGCGGATGCTCGGCGCCGGGCTGGCCCGCGCGCTCGCGGCGGTCCATGCGGCCGGGGTCGTGCACCGGGATGTGAAGCCCGGCAATGTGATGCTCGCCGAGGACGGTCCGCGGGTCATCGACTTCGGGATCGCGCGGGACGGCAGCGCCGCCCCGCTGACCACCACCGGCCGGATGGTCGGCAGCCCCTCCTTCATGTCCCCGGAACACGTGGCGGGCAGCGGGCGCGTCACCTTCGCCTCCGACGTCTTCTGTCTCGCTTCCGTGCTCTGCTTCGCCGCTACCGGCCGCGATCCCTTCGGCGACGGGCCGGTCGCCGCCGTGCTGTACCGGGTCAAGTACGTCGAGGCCGATCTCGAAGGCGTGCCGGACGCGCTGCGCGCCGTTCTCGCCGACTGCCTGACCGCCGAGCCCGCCGACCGCCCGACCGCCGCCGAACTCGCCGAGCGGCTCGCCCCGGGCGCGGCGCGGCAGTGGCCCGAGACGGTGCGGCAGCACATCGCCGAGTACGGCAGGGAACTGGCCCGGGTCCGCGCCCTCGACGGACCGTTGCTTCCCGGCTGCACGCCGACCGAGGCGGCCACCGGCAGCCGGGCGCTGATCCATCAACTTCCGACCCAGGGAACTGATTTCGCTCCCGGTCTGCATGCCGCGCCTACGCAGGGCCCCGGACTCCCCACGCCGGAACCACCCCGACGCAGCCGCCGCGCCCTGGTGGCCGCTCTGGTGGCACTGGTCCTCGCGGGTGCGGCGACAGGCGCGATCCTGGCCCTGCGCAACAACGACGGTGGCAAGGACACCGCTTCTTCCGGGGTGAGTTCGCCCGCGACCGTCGCCATGGTCGCCGGAGTGGACGAGGACGGTGGACCGGACGGCTCGGGCACGGTTGCGTACGGCCGACAGGTCCGTCCCGCGGGATGGAAGCCCTGGCGGGGGAAGTTCACCAAGGCTCCGCTGGGCTGCACGGCGGGCAACCGCGTGGTCGTGTGCCGGATGGTGGACGGCACCTATGAGGCACTGTCGGCAGCCGACGGCAGGCATGTGTGGTCCCGGGACACGGGGGAGACCGGACTGTCCGCCGGTTACGGGCCGCGCGGCCAGTTCTTCATGCCCGCGGGTGCCACCCGTCCCGCCGTTTTTGGCGACACGGTCGTGATCGTCGCGGCGCAGCGGGTGCAGGTCCTGGACGCCAGGACCGGCAAGGTCCGCTGGGACGCGCGGGCCGGCGGGGCCTATACGCCGGAGAGCAAGCCGCTGGTCGCCGACGGCATGGTCTTCGTCGCGTCGCTGCAACTGCCCGAAGGCACAGAGCTCCTGGCGTACGACCTGCGGACCGGGACCGAGAAGTGGCGTGCACCGCTGGCCAAGAAGGAGCTGGCCTTTTTCGAGAAGCGCAACTACTGGCCGCTCGCCGCCCAGGGCGGGGCGCTCTACGCCCTGACATCGGATGGTGTGAGGGCCTATCGGATCAAGGACGGCACAGTGCTCGGCACGGCCGCCGGACGGACTGCGCAGATCACCGGTGACCGGATTCCCGACAGCGGGTGCGGCTCCGTCAGAGTGCGCGGATCCGCGGTCTTCTGCCCGACCTACGTGTCCACCGGTGAACGCGGCGACTTCCGGGACGACCTGACCCTTCTGCGCCTGAAGGGACCGGGGCTGGGCGAGCCGGACGAATACCGGCTGCCCAAGGAATCCGTCGCCGACACGCTGCTGGGCGCGGTCGCCGACAACGTCGTGACCTTGCGGCGGCAGTCGCTCAAAGCCACCGACAGGGCCGGTGCCGCCCAGCCGGAGTTGATGGTGGTCGGCGGGGCGGACGGGAGCGCCGTCGGCCGGTACCCGCTGAAACTGTCGGCGCCGGGCGGCCGTTCGAACCCCACCTCCGCCCCCATGATCGTGGCGGGCCGGGTGGTGTGGGCGGACAGCTCCGCGCTGTACACCGTGCCGCTCGGCAGGGACGGCAGGCCGGGAGCGGTCCGCCGGACGGTGCTCGACGGGGCGCCGGGCCCGACGGTCGCGCCGGCGTACGACGCCGTCACGAACGGCGTGGACTTCGAGAAGGAGCTGCTCGACCCGGTCCTCCTGCCGGTCGGCGGCGTGGTGCACGTGATCTACGACCAGGGCATGGCGGTCTCCGTGCCGCTGCCCGAATGAGCCGTCCCCGGGTGAAGTGGAGTGCGCGGTGATCGAGCCGCTTCCGGCCGGACAACGCCGGGTGATCGGTCCGTACCAACTGCTCGGGCTGCTGGGCGCGGGCGGCATGGGCGAGGTGTATCTGGCCAGGCCGGTCGTGCCCGAGGAGGGGCGTCTGGTCGCGCTGAAGACCATCCGCGCCGATCTCGACCTCGACGACGGTTTCCGCATCCGTTTCCGCCGCGAGATCGATGCCGCCGGGCTGGTACGCAGTCCGCACACCGCGGCCCTCGTCGGTGGCGACCCGGGCGACCGGCTGCCCTGGCTGGCGACGGAGTACGTCCCCGGTCCCTCGCTCGCCGAAGCGGTCACGCGCAGCGGTCCGCTGCCGGAGCCGGTGGTACGGGCGCTGGGCGCCGGTCTTGCCCGGGCGCTCGCCGACATGCACGCCGTGCGGGTGCTCCACCGCGATCTCAAGCCCGGCAATGTGCTGCTGGGCGCCCACGGGCCGAAGGTGATCGACTTCGGGATCGCCCAGGCCTTCGACGCCACTCAGCTGACCCGGACCGGCGTCGTGGTGGGCAGCCCGGGCTACATCTCGCCCGAGCACGTGGGCGGCTCGCGGGCGCTCGTACCGGCGTCCGATGTGTTCTGCCTCGGCGCGGTCCTCGCCTTCGCGGCGAGCGGACGGGGGCCGTTCGACGACTCCGACATGGCGGCCGTGATCTTCCGGATCTCCCAGGGGGATGCCGAACTGGCCGGTGTGCCGGCGCGGTTGCGTGCGGTGATCGAGCGATGCCTCAGCAGTGGCCCTGCCGACCGCCCGACCCCGCAGGAACTGATCGCCCTGTTGCAGCCGGGGGAAGCGGCGCCGAGGGCATTCGTGTGGACGGACGGGGTGCGGGCGCAGCTCGCCTCGTACGAGGCGGATGCCCGCGCCTGTGCCGACGCGGCTCCACCGGCGTGGGCGGACCGGCCGATGCCCGCGCCTGTGCCCCCTTCCCACACGCCGACCTTCCCCGGGTACGCCCCAGCGGTGGGCACGACCGCGGCGGGGGGTGCATCCCGGAGCAAGCGGCTGCGCAGGGGAGCGGCGGTCGCCGCTGTCGTCGTATGTCTCGTGCTCGGCTTCGTGCTCCTGCCCGGTCTGTTCAAGCCGGACGGAAGCGGCGGTGGTGCGGCGACCGGTGCGGACCCGAGCGAGTCCGCGGCCACGCCCGCCGCGAAACGGCCGACCGGACCGGTCGTCGTTCCCGCCGCGGACGCGGGGCACACCGGAGACTTCGGGAGCGCGGGCGCGGACCGTTCGCTCCGGTCGGCCGACTGGCAGCCCTGGAGCGCGAAAGTCGCGGACGGCGAAGTGGGATGTGTGCTGGCGAGCGCGGCACTGGTCTGCGCCGGTACCGGGGGCGTCACCGCGCTGAATGCCGCGGACGGCTCACAGCTGTGGAAGACGGGTACGGGGACGGGTACGGCGCTGATGGGTGGGGCCGTGAAGGACACGGCCTACGCCTTCGTGGACGGACGCCTTGTCGGGTTCCGCGTCCGGGACGGTCACGAGGTGTGGAGCCTGCCGCTTCCCGCCGGGCAGCGCGCCACCACCGCCGTCGAGAAGGACGGCGTCCTTTTGTACGTCACCCAGGACGAAGGCGCGTCGGCGGGGAAGCTGTATGCCCGTCGACTCACCGGCGACCGCGCGCAGCTGTGGACGCGCCCGGTCGACGGGGGCGACGTCACGCTGGCCGCCGCCGGGGACCGGGTCGTCGTGGTGGGCCGTTCCCTCGACGTTCTGGACGCCGCGAGCGGCCGGCCGACCGGACGAGTCGAGAACGGTGGAGACCGGTGCGGCTCACCGGTGCTCGCCGGGCACGAGCTGCTCTGCACGGCCGACGCCGACGGCCTGAACGTCATCGATGTGAACTCCCCGCAGCGGGGTGGGCGGACGATTGCCGCAGGGATCCATGCCATCAGGCGGCCCGCCGTCTCGGACGACGGCACGGTCGTCGTGACCGCCGAGAACCAGGTGTACGCGTACGGTCTCGCCGACGGCGGACTGAAGTGGACCAGCGGTGACACACTCGGCTTCGACGGCACGCCCCATGTGGTGGGTGACCAGGTCGTTGTCACCACAGAGGAGTCGATGAAGTCGTACGACCTGCACGCGGAGGGGAACAACGGGAGCGGGAGCGGGAAGCGCTACACCGGCTGGCCCGAGAAGAAGACCGAGCCGGTGCTGATCGCGAGCGGCGACATGAACTTTCTGATCTTCGCCACAGGGCTGGTGGTCTCGGGGTACGGCCTCTGATCAGTCGTCGCCGTGGTCGTCCCCGTGGCGGCCGTCGTCCGAGCGGTCCGCGGAGACCGCAGCGGTCTTCGCGTCCACACGCAGCTTGTGATGCTTGCCGTCCTTGCCCTTGATGCCGACCTCCCAGCGCAGCGCGCCGCTGCGGCCGACGGCGTCGTCCAGCTCGATCGAGACGACCGTGCCCGGCGCCGTACGCAGTGCCGCGTCGGCCGCCGCGCCGAGCGGGACCGGCGCCGAGCGGGGGGCGTGCCGGTCGCGGTCGTCGTTGTCGTCGGAGGCGTGCGTGCCGAGCACCTTCGCGCTTCCCGCGTGGACCGTCACGTCGTGCCAGGTCCGGTCGGAGCCGTACACGTCGAGTTCCCAGACGGGCCTGCCGTCCTCGTTGTCCCGCTCGGCCTCGGTGACCGTGCCGGGGACCGCTTTGACGGCCGCCGCGACGGCCTCGTCCAGGCCGACGCGCGCGGTGGCGTCCTGGCTGCCGTCGTCCGGGCCGACGCGGGTGGTGGCGTCCTGGCCGCTGTCGTCGTGGACGGTCCGGCCGTGGTCGTCCCGGCCGTGGTCGTCCGCGAAGGCGACGGCCGTGACGGTCCCGCCGCCCATGAGTACGGCCGCGGCAACGGCGGCGATGGCGATCTTGCGCTTCATGAGGGTTCCTCCCCGATCGGGTGGCCGGTGTGCGATGTCCTCCACACTGCCGGGGTGATGCTGAACGCGGGCTGAAGCCACCTGAAGCCGTCTTCAGGTTCGGTTTGCGACGCTGTGCGTATGCGCCTGTTGATCGTGGAGGACGAGAAGCGGCTGGCGATGTCCCTGGCCGGGGGACTTACCGCCGAGGGCTTCGCCGTCGATGTCGTGCACGACGGCCTCGAAGGGCTGCACCGGGCGGGCGAGGGGGCGTACGACCTCGTGATCCTCGACATCATGCTGCCCGGGATGAACGGCTACCGGGTCTGCGCCGCCCTGCGCGCCGCCGGTCACGAGGTGCCGATCCTGATGCTGACGGCGAAGGACGGGGAGTACGACGAGGCGGAGGGGCTCGACACCGGCGCCGACGACTATCTGACCAAGCCGTTCTCGTACGTGGTGCTGGTCGCCCGGATCCGTGCGCTGCTGCGGCGCCGCGGCGGCGGTTCCGCCTCGCCCGTGATCGCCGTCGGCGCGCTGCGGATGGACACCGCGGCCCGCCGCCTCCTTCTCGGCGAGGACGAAGTCACGCTCACGGCCAAGGAGTTCGCCGTACTTGAGCAACTGGCGCTGCGGCCGGGCCAGGTGGTGAGCAAGGCGGACATCCTGGAGCATGTCTGGGACTTCGCGTACGACGGGGACCCGAACATCGTCGAGGTGTACGTCAGCGCACTGCGGCGCAAGCTCGGCGCAGCGTCCATCCGGACGGTGCGGGGCGTCGGCTATCGGTTGGAGGCGCGGTGAGGTCGGTACGGGCCAGGGCCGCGGCCGGCGCCACGGTGGTGGTCGCCGTCGCGCTGATCGGCGCCGGGATCGCCGTACTCCTCGTGCTGCGCGCCAACTTGACCGACCAGGCCGGACTGCAGGCGGAGGTGGCGGCACGGGAGGTCGCCGGGCAGCTGGCCCTCGATGTGCCGTACGGCCGGCTGGACCTGCCCGACGAGGAGGAGCACCCCGTCCAGGTGACCGACGAGGACGGGCGGCTGGTCGCCGCGTCCAAGGGCCTGGAGGCGGTCTCCGGGACCGGTACGGACCGGGTCACGCCCAACGCGTCGCAGGCGCCGGGAAGTTCCGGCAGTGGCGACGGCACCGACGACGACGGAAGCGGCGACCGCCACGGCGGCGACGACGACCGCGACGACGACGCGAACACCCCCGGCCGCGGTGAGGTGTCCACCGGCGACCCGGACTTCAACAACGGCACCGCCACCGTCGACGGCGACACGGCCGCCTACCGCTTCGCCGCCGTCTCCGCGACCACCAGCACCGGTGTGACCCTGACCGTCCACGCGGGCGCCCCGCTCGCCACCGAACAGAAGGCGGTGGGCAGTGTGCGCGCAGCGATGCTGATCGGGCTGCCCGTCATGCTTCTGGTCGTGGCCGCGGTGACCTGGCTGGTGACGAGGCGCGCGCTGCGGCCCGTCGAGGGCATCCGGGCGGAGATGGCCGCGATCACGGCGTCCGAGGACCTGTCCCGGCGGGTGCCGGAGCCCGGCTCGCGCGACGAGATCGCCCGGCTGGCCCGTACCACCAACGCAACCCTGACCGCGCTGGAGGCCTCCGCCGGCCGGCAGCGCCGCTTCGTCGCGGATGCCTCGCACGAGCTGCGCAGCCCGATCGCCTCGCTGCGCACCCAGCTCGAGGTGGGCGCGGCCCATCCGGAGCTGCTGGACCTGCCCGGCGCGGTCACCGACACCGTACGACTCCAGGCGCTGGCCGCCGATCTGCTGCTGCTGGCCCGGCTCGACGCGGGGGAGCGGCCGGGGAACACCCGGGTGGACCTGGGCGCGCTGGTCCACGAGGAGGTCTCGCAGCGCACCGGCGACCGGATTCCGGTGGCGATGTCGGTGCCGGAGTCGGGAGCCCTCGAAGTCGTTGGCGCGCGCGGGCAGTTGGCACGCGTGATCGGCAACCTGCTGGACAACGCGGAGCGTCACGCCGAGAGTTCGGTGGCTGTGTCGGTCCTCACGGATCGCGGCAGCGTGGTGGTCACGGTCACCGACGACGGGGCGGGCGTCCCGGAATCCGAACGCGAGCGCGTCTTCGAACGCTTCGTCCGCCTCGACGACGCCCGGTCCCGGGACGAGGGCGGCGCGGGTCTGGGACTTGCCATCGCGAGGGACGTGGCCCAACGGCACGGAGGCACCCTGACGGTGACCAGGGCCGCGGAGGGCGGCGCCTGCTTCGCACTGCGCCTGCCCGGACCGGAATCAAGCCCGTGCGGCGATTGAGGTGGGCGCGCTCACCCCGAGCAACGCCGCCCCCGCACGCGCGCTACGGCTTGCCCCGCCGCCCCCGCAAGTGCTCCGCGACCGGCGTCAGCGCCGCGTGCAGGTCCGCCAGTGCCTCCGGCGTCAGCAGGTCCATGAAGTGCTTGCGCACCGATGCGACATGGTGCGGCGCGACCTTCTGCATCGTCTCCGCGCCCGTCTCCGTGAGCACCGCGTACAGACCGCGCCGGTCGGACTCGCAGTTCTCCCGGCGGACCAGCCCCGCCGTCTCCATGCGGGTGATCTGGTGCGAGAGCCTGCTCTTGGACTGCAGTGTGGCCGTGGCCAGGTCGCTCATCCGCATGCGCTGGTCCTCCGACTCCGAGAGGTTCACCAGGATCTCGTAGTCGTTGTTGGTCAGGCCGAACGGCTGGAGGTCCTTCTCCAGCTGGTGCATCAGCAGCCTGCTGACGTCCAGGTGGGTGCGCCAGGCGCACTGCTCCGCGTCGCTCAGCCACTGGGTGGCCGTCTCGGTCTCCATATGTGGATTCTACCTAAGAAGTTGAAAGCTGGACGAAGTGGAGTGCTGTGACGCCGGGCACCGGCCTGGGGCACCGGCCCCGGAAACGGCTCCGGGACCGGTGCCGACGCTGGGCGCAGGCATTCTAGGTCACGCTCCGCAGACTACCGTTCACAGACCGAAGCGACGCTGGAGGTCCCCCAGCTGGCCGGGCAGGCGGGGGGCGGCGCCGGGTTGCCCCGCACCGCCGCCCGGAACCCCTGCCTGCTGCGGCGTCGCCCCCGTCGGCTGCTCCGCCATCAGGACCTCGGTCGACTGGAGCAGCACCGTACCGGCGCCGACGAACTCGAACTGATGCTCCTCGCCCGACGTCCCGCCGATCCCGGTCAGCGACCTGAGCCCGCCCATCACGCCCGTCATATAGCCGTGGTCGTAGTGGTGGCACGGCGAGGGGCAGTCCGCCCAGCCCACCAGCGCCTGCGGATCGACCCGCAGCGGCGGCTCCATGAAGACCACCGGACCGTTGGACGCGGCCACGAACTTCCCCGTGCCGATCAGCGTGAGAAAGCCCGGCACGATCGACTGCTTGAGTGCCAGCGTCGGCTGGTACGCGAGGAGGTTGCCGGAACGGATCGTCAGGTTCCCGTCCTCCAGGTCGTACGAGTTCACGTCGAACGCCCGGTCGGCGAGCAGCATCTTGCCGCTGCCCTCGGCCACCACCCAGTCGCTCGCGTGCAGCGGGGAGTGGAAGCTCGTACGGATCAGCCGCTCGAAGCGGCCGTGGCCGATGCCGTTGAACTCGATCCGCCCGTAGTAGGCGATCATCTTGCCCTTCTGCAGGAACCACTGGCTCCCCTTGAGCTCCACGCAGAAGGTGTAGGCGTTGACGTTGTCGTCCGACGGGAGCGTCATCGGGTCAAAGATCACGGGCGTGCTCACAGCTTCTCCTCCGACGCCTGGACGTACACCGCGCCACTGCCGCTCAGCTCCAGCTGGAACGCCTCGCCGCTGCCGCGCCCCACCATGTCGCGCCAGCCGAGGGCGGTGGAGAGCTTGTTGCGTACGTCGCCGTGGTGGGCGACGTACGCCTGCGGGTCCACATGCACCTCGCGGCCCGGCGTGATGGGCAGCTCGATCACCCCGCCGTGAGCCATCACCGCGACCGCGCCATGACCCTTCAGCGTCGTGGTGAACAGGCCCTGCCCGGTCACCTGGCCGCGCACCATGCCCATGACCCCGCCCTGCGACCCCATGAACATCGTGCCCTGTTGCAGCGTCCCGTCGAAGGCGAGCAGCCGGTCGGCCTCCACGTACAGGGTGTCGCCGGCCAGGTTGATGACCTGGATGTGATGGCCGCCGTGGCCGAACATCACCGTGCCGCTGCCTTCGACCGTCATCAGCGGCGTCGCCTCATCGGCCATCCGCCGGCCGATCATCGACATCACGCCGCCCTGGCCGCCCTGGATGTTCGGGGTGAACGACACCTCGCCGCGGTACGCGAGCATCGCGCCGCGCTGGCTGTACATCTTCTGGCCGGGGATGACCGTCGCCTCGACCATCTTCGAGTTGATCTCACGGAACGGCATCAGACATCGCCCCCGATGGTGTTCCGCTCGCTGGGCTGCACGTAGACGAGCCCCTCGCCCTCGAATCTGATCTGGAACGACTCGCCCGAGCCCTCGCCCATCAGCGTCCGGAAGTTGACCCCGGACTGGAAGTGCTGCTGCAGATTGCCCTGGTGGGCGATGTACGCGCCGGGGTCGACGAACAGCGGGTACTGGGCGGTCACCCGCAGCACCACGGCCGAACCGTCCGACATGATCGCCGCCTGGCCGGTGCCCTCGACGGTGGTGGTGAACAGGCCGTTGCCGGTCGCCCCGCCACGCAGCCCGGTGAAGGTGGTCCCGGTGCGCAGCCCCGCATCGGTGCAGAGCAGGTTGCTCGCCTCCACGTAGAGCTTCTCGCCGCGCAGCGAGACGAGGTTGATCTCGCTCGCGCGGTCGGCGAAGTAGCAGGTGCCCTGCCCGCTCACCTCCATCACGGTCATCTGCTCGCCGGTCAGCCGACGGGTCACCATGCCGCGGATGCCCTCACCGCCGCCGGACATCTTCTTGAACGCCATCCGGCCGTCGTACGCGACCATCGAGCCGTTCTTCGCCTTGACGGCGTCGCCGGTCAGATCGACGGCGAGCGTCTTGCTGCCTTGGAGTCGGAACATTGCCACCCTGTGACGGTAGCGGCAGGGGGCCTGGGCCCGACAGGGTCTCCGGGCCTATCCGGACCCTGAGTCGACCCTGATATGCGCCGATACGTTCCCCGGAGTGTCGACCGGCCCCCGCCCCCGGACCCGGTGGGTGACGATGCCACAATGGGACACGCTTGTGCCTGTATTCACAAGCTGTGACGACCCTCCCACCGAAGGTGCCCTCGTGGACATCAAGACCGCTACCGCCCTGCACCGGCTGCGCCTCATCTCGATTCCCGAGGCGCTCTCCTTCCCGGCGCTGATCATCTTTGGCTCGATCCTCAGCCGCGTCTCGGACATCGACTTCCTGATGATGCCGCTCGGCATGCTGCACGGCGTCCTCTTCGTGACCTACGCCGTCCTGCTGCTGGACGTCTGGTCCAAGACCAAGTGGCCGTTCAAGCGCGTCGCGTTCTTCTTCCTGCTGGCGCTGCTGCCGTTCGGCGGGCTGTACGGCGACAAGGCACTGAAGCGCTACGAGGCCGACGGCGTCATCGCTGCCCGCGCCCGCCGGGAAGGCGTGGTCAGCGCATGATCGTCGCCTTCTCCGTCAGCCCGCTGGGGGTCGGCGAGGACGTCGGCGAGTACGTGGCCGACGCCGTCCGGGTCGTCCGCGAGTCGGGGCTGCCCAACCGCACGGACGCCATGTTCACCTCAATCGAGGGTGAGTGGGACGAGGTCATGGACGTCGTCAAGCGCGCCGTCGCCGCCGTCGAGTCCCGCGCCGGACGCGTCTCCCTCGTCCTGAAGGCCGATATCCGGCCCGGTGTCACCGACGGCCTGACCTCCAAGGTCGAAACGGTCGAGCGGTACCTCGCCGACTGACGCCCCTGCGCTCCCCCCGCAGACCCCTCTCGCCGCACGGCGAGGGGGGTCTCCGTCACCCGGAGTGCGTCTCGGGCTCCACCGCCAGCGCGATCCCGAGCGGAGTCCGCTCGTACAGCACCTGGTGCCCGTACCGCCGCGAGGTCAGCAGCCCGGCCGCCCGCAGCACGGACAGATGCTCCGACACGGAGGACGGCGCGAGGCCGAGCCGGTGGGCGAGTGCACTCGTCCCCGCCGGTTCGTCGAGCATGCACAGGACATCGGCCCGGGCCCGCCCGAGCAGCCGCGCGAGCGTCTGCGGCGTACGGTCGGCGGGTTCCGTCCACAGGCCACCGATCCCGCGCGCCGGATAGATCACCGCGGGCTGGTAGGGCGGCTCGTACCCGCTGACCACATCCGGCCAGGCGAAGACGCTCGGCATCAGGACGAGACCCTGCCCGCCGAGCACCCGGGAGTGCCGGCCCCGCGTCCCGACGAGCGTGAGCGTCGAGTCCGCCCAGCTCAGCTGGGGACTCAGCTCACCGAGCAGCCGCGCGAAGCCGACCGCGGCGAGCCGGCGCGAGTGGTACGCGATGTCCGCCTCCAGCAACGCGCGCAACCGCGGCCAGTCCGGCTCGACCAGGACCCGCCACGCCTGTTCCAGCAGCGCGGACAGCTCCCGCTGCGCGCGGGCGGGGTCGTCGAGCACCGCCCGTCCGGCGGGGGAGTCCAGCGCCCCCGGCACACAGGCGAGCGTCAGAGTCAGATCCTCACGGACGAGCTCGGGGTCGATGGCGCGTACCCCGGCGATCTCCTCCTCGAACGAGGCATACGGCCCGAGCGGTGGCGGGCAAAGAAAGTCCGGATTGTGCCCGCTCTCCGGCATCAGCGACCACAGCGGCCCGAGGTCGAGCCCGGCGGCGGCGCTCCGGATGCGCCGCAGCCACGGCTCGTGGTAGCCGTGGTTCCCGGGGCGCAGGAGGGTGCGGACCGCCTGTTGCGTCTCCCAGAGCGGGGAGAGGGCGAACCTGCAGCGCAGCAGATCGGTCTCGTCGAAATGCAGGTGGAACGGCATCGGCGGCCTCGCGAAGATTCGGTGTCAGCCGAAAGTCTAGGGAGTGCGGGCCCTCCTCCTCCACGCTGCGTCCATGCCGAGCAACAGCCCCGCCCCGGCGGGCAGCCCCCGCGACGCGGTGGACACCCCGAGCGACCCGACGGGCACATCGCCCCACGACCCGTCAGCCGCACACCGCGTGGCGAACGCCCACCCCGCCCGAGCGGCGCAGTCCCCGGCACCGTCCCCGGAGCGCGCCGACCCCATTGACCCGAACCCGTCGCCCGCGCTCCGGGCTCCGGCTTCCGTCCCGGACCCGAGCACGCCCGGCGGTTACCGCGCTGTCTTCGCCGTACGGGAGTTCCGGGCCGTCTTCGCCGCGCATCTGCTCTCCCTCCTCGGCGTCGTCGTCAGCGAGCTCGCGCTCACCGTCCTCGTCTACGACCTCACCGGCTCGCCCCTGCTCAGCGCCCTGACCTTCGCGCTGGGCCTCCTCCCTTACCTGATCGGAGGCACCCTCTTCGCCGGGGTCGCCGACCGCTACCCCGCCCGCCGGGTCCTGGTCACCTGCGATCTGCTCTGTGCGGGCTGCGTCGCCGTCATGGTGCTGCCCGGCACTCCGGTCGGCGGGCTCCTCGCCCTGCGCTGTGTCGTCGCCCTCGTCTCGCCCGTCTTCACCGGGACGCGGACGGCTGCGCTCACCGACATCCTCGGCGAGGGCGACCTCTATGTACTGGGCCGCTCGCTGCTGCGGATCGTCTCGCAGAGCGCACTGCTGATCGGCTTCGGCGTCGGGGGGGTGCTGCTCGCCGCGGTGTCCCCGCGCGGAGCGATCACGATCACCGCCGGGACTTTCCTCTGCTCGGCGGCGCTGCTCCGCTTCGGCACCCGCGACCGGCCCGCCCGGGTCGGCGGCGACGGCGGTGGCGGCGCTCTGTTCAAGGACTCGCTCGCCGGCGCCCGAACCGTCCTCGCCGATCGCAGGATCCGCGCGCTGATGCTGCTCTTCTGGGTGCCGCCGATGTTCGTCGTGGCACCGGAGGCGCTCGCCGCACCGTACGCGGACGAGATCGGCGCCGGCTCGGCCGCGCTCGGGCTGCTGATGTGTGCGATGCCGGCCGGTCACATCGGCGCCGAGCTGTACGCCGGCAGCGTGCTCTCCCCGCGCGCCCGCTCCCGGATCGTGCTGCCGATCGCCGCCGCCGCCCTGCTGCCGCTCCTGCTGTACGCGTTCCGCCCCGGCCTGGTCCTGACACTGGTCGCGCTCGCGCTGGCCGGGGTGGGAGCGGCCTACGTCATCGGCCTCGACCAGTGGTTCGTCGACGACGTCCCGGAGGAGCTGCGCGGCCGGGCCATGACCCTGCTCACCGCCGGGCTGATGACGTTCCAGGGCATCGGGATGGCCCTCGCCGGGCTCGCCGCCGAGTTCGTCCCCGTACATCAGGTGGTCGCCGGGGCCGGTGTGATCGGTACGGTGTGCACGCTCCTGCTCGTCCGCGAGGTAAGGAACACCGAGCCCGCGCACGGTCTTCGGACCGAAGTTCGAGACGGGGCTGACCAGCATATGACCAGTGGGTAAGGTCGATGCCGTGCCGAAGCCGCTCAGTCTCCCGTTCGACCCCATCGCCCGCGCCGACGAACTCTGGCAGCAGCACTGGGGTCCCGTCCCCTCGATGGGGGCGATCACCTCGATCATGCGTGCGCAGCAGATCCTGCTCGCCGAGGTCGACGCGGTCGTCAAACCGTACGGGCTGACCTTCGCGCGGTACGAGGCGCTGGTGCTGCTCACCTTCTCCAAGGAGGGTGAGCTGCCGATGTCCAAGATCGGCGAGCGGCTGATGGTCCACCCCACCTCCGTCACGAACACCGTGGACCGGCTGGTCAGGTCCGGTCTGGTCGACAAGCGCCCCAACCCGAACGACGGCCGCGGCACCCTCGCCTCGATCACCGACAAGGGCCGCGAGGTCGTCGAGGCGGCCACTCGGGACCTGGTGGACATGGAGTTCGGGCTCGGGGTGTACGACGCCGAGGAGTGCGCGGAGATCTTCGCACTGTTGCGCCCGCTGCGGATCGCGGCCAAGGACTTCGAGGAGAAGTAGCACCGCGCGCCCCGGCCCGCTGCAAGATCGCCCCCGGTGCCCCGTTACGCTCCATGTCATGAAACGCAGTGTGTTGACCCGGTACCGGGTGATGGCCTACGTCACCGCCGTCATGTTGCTGGTGCTCTGCACCTGCATGGTCTTCAAGTACGGCTTCGACACCGGTGCGGGGCTGACGCTCGTCGTCTCCCAGATCCACGGTGTGCTGTACATCATCTACCTGATCTTCGCCTTCGACCTGGGCTCCAAGGCGAAGTGGCCGCTCGGCAAGCTCCTGTGGGTGCTGATCTCCGGCACGATCCCGACGGCCGCGTTCTTCGTCGAGCGCAAGGTCGTCCAGGAGGTCGAGCCGCTGATCGCGGACGGCTCCCCGGTGACCGCCAAAGTCTGACCCGCCCCACCCGAACCGCCCCGCGCAAAGCGCCGGGCGGTTGGTCATCGACATTTACTAGGACGTCCTAGTAAATTGGGATCCATGGACGCTGACGCGATCGAGGAAGGCCGCCGACGCTGGCAGGCCCGTTACGACAAGGCCCGCAAGCGTGACGCGGACTTCACCACGCTCTCCGGGGACCCGGTGGAGCCCGCGTACGGGCCCCGCCCCGGGGACACGTACGAGGGGTTCGAGCGGATCGGCTGGCCCGGTGAGTATCCCTTCACCCGGGGTCTCTACCCGACCGGCTACCGCGGCCGCACCTGGACCATCCGCCAGTTCGCCGGCTTCGGCAACGCCGAGCAGACCAACGAGCGGTACAAGATGATCCTCGCCGCGGGCGGCGGCGGGCTCAGTGTCGCCTTCGACATGCCGACGCTGATGGGCCGCGACTCCGACGAGCCGCGCTCGCTCGGCGAGGTCGGGCACTGCGGTGTCGCCATCGACTCCGCCGCCGACATGGAGGTCCTCTTCAAGGACATCCCGCTCGGCGACGTCACGACATCCATGACGATCAGCGGACCCGCCGTCCCCGTCTTCTGCATGTACCTGGTCGCCGCCGAGCGCCAGGGCGTCGACCCGGGGGTGCTCAACGGCACGCTCCAGACCGACATCTTCAAGGAGTACATCGCGCAGAAGGAGTGGCTCTTCCAGCCCGAGCCCCATCTGCGCCTGATCGGCGACCTGATGGAGCACTGCGCGCGCGACATCCCCGCGTACAAGCCGCTCTCGGTCTCCGGCTACCACATCCGCGAGGCGGGGGCGACGGCCGCGCAGGAACTCGCGTACACCCTCGCCGACGGCTTCGGGTACGTGGAGCTCGGCCTCTCCCGGGGGCTCGACGTCGACACCTTCGCCCCCGGTCTCTCCTTCTTCTTCGACGCGCACCTCGACTTCTTCGAGGAGATCGCCAAGTTCCGCGCCGCCCGCCGGATCTGGGCCCGCTGGATGAAGGAGGTGTACGGGGCGAAGACCGACAAGGCGCAGTGGCTCCGCTTCCACACCCAGACCGCCGGGGTCTCCCTGACCGCCCAGCAGCCGTACAACAACGTCGTACGGACCGCGGTCGAGGCGCTGTCCGCCGTCCTCGGCGGCACCAACTCGCTGCACACCAACGCCCTCGACGAGACCCTCGCGCTCCCTTCCGAGCAGGCCGCGGAGATCGCCCTGCGCACCCAGCAGGTGCTGATGGAGGAGACCGGCGTCGCCAACGTCGCCGATCCGCTGGGCGGTTCGTGGTACGTCGAGCAGCTGACCGACCGGATCGAGGCCGACGCCGAGAAGATCTTCGACCGGATCAAGGAGCGCGGCACCAGGGCGCACCCGGACGGGCAGCACCCCATCGGGCCCATGACCTCCGGCATCCTGCGCGGCATCGAGGACGGCTGGTTCACCGGTGAGATCGCCGAATCCGCGTTCCGGTACCAGCAGTCGCTGGAGAAGGGTGACAAGCGCGTCGTCGGCGTCAACGTCCACCACGGCTCGGTCACCGGCGACCTGGAGATCCTGCGGGTCAGCCACGAGGTCGAGCGCGAGCAGGTGCGCGAGCTCGCCGACCGCAAGGCCGCGCGGGACGACGCCCGGGTCCGCGCCTCGCTGGAGGCGATGCTGGCCGCCGCCCGCGACGGCTCGAACATGATCGGGCCGATGCTGGACGCCGTCAGGGCCGAGGCGACGCTCGGTGAGATCTGCGGGGTCCTGCGGGACGAGTGGGGCACGTACACCGAGCCGCCCGGCTTCTGAGGGCCTTCGGGGCCGCCCGCTACGTGGCGGCTGCCGCACCCAGCCCCGCAAGCAGCAGAACGGTGAAGCGCCGGGCCCAGTCCTCGTCGACGGGCTCGGCGCTGACCAGCGTCCGGTGCACGACCGCACCGGCGATCACATCGAAGATCAGGTCGGCGGTCGAGGCCGCCGTCGCCTCGTCCGGTTCGACGGGCAGCTCGCCGCGCTGCTGCGCCCGTCGCCGTCCCAGCAGCACGAGCCGCTTCTGCCGGTCCACGATCGAATCGCGGATCCGGGCCCGCAGCGCGTCGTCACGGGTCGACTCGGCGACCACGGCCATCAGCGCCGTCCTGGTCTCCGGGCGGTCCAGCAGCGCCGCGAACTGCAGCACCACGTTGTGCACATCGGCCGACAGGCTGCCCAGGTCCGGCAGTTCCAGTTCGTCGAAGAGGACCGCGACGGCGTCCACGACCAGTTCGTTCTTGCTCGCCCAGCGCCGGTAGAGCGTCGTCTTGGCGACCCCGGCCCGCGTCGCCACATCACCCATCGTCAGCTTCGACCAGCCGAGGTCGACCAGGGACGCGCGGCAGGCCTCCAGGATCGCCTCGTCGGCCGCGGCACTGCGCGGTCGTCCCGTTCGCGCGGGTTCGGGGTGGCCGGGGCTCAGCATGCCGTGACCATACCCGCCAGTAAGAGGCCGCGCAGACAGGTGGGGTGGCGGCGCCGCCCCTCGGCACGCGACGCCGCCCCACCTGTCTGCGCGGCCTCTAAGGAGAACCGGCCGGTCGCGTTCGCCGTGAGACAGATCACCGGACGCTCCCGTGCGCGAGGGGTGCGGGACAGTTACGCTACGGGTCGTAGCGTAAGGACGACGGCCAGTCCGTTGTCACGCCGTGAGCGAACGACAGCCACACATGCCGGGTGGGGACCCGGCGCCGAAAAACAGGCCCTTCGAGGGTCGTCGAGCCGTGGAGGTCCGCGCGTCCCGCACACCGGCGGGTACCACGGACGGATGCGGTTCCCGGATCGCTTTCCGGAACAGCCTGCCGAGGGGGGAGGATGTACGTATGCAGCCTAGGAACATGTCCATGAGCGGCGTCGTCGACCTCGCCGCGGTGAAGGCGGCCGGCGAGGCCAAGGTGAAGGCGGAGCAGGCCCGTGCCGAGGCCGCCCGGCAGGGTGGCGGCGGCGCCGTCCCCCCGTCCTCCCTGGTGATCGATGTCGATGAGGCGGGCTTCGAGCGCGATGTCCTCCAGCGCTCCGCCGAGGTCCCCGTCGTCATCGACTTCTGGGCCGAGTGGTGCGAGCCGTGCAAGCAACTGGGCCCGCTCCTGGAGCGCCTGGCCCACGAGTACAACGGCCGCTTCGTACTGGCCAAGGTCGACGTCGACGCCAACCAGATGCTGATGCAGCAGTTCGGCATCCAGGGCATCCCGGCGGTCTTCGCCGTCGTCGCCGGGCAGGCCCTCCCGCTCTTCCAGGGCGCGGCCCCCGAGACCCAGATCCGGCAGACGCTGGACCAGCTGATCCAGGTCGGCGAGGAGCGGTTCGGGCTCACCGGGATCGCTGTCGACCAGGAGGCCGCCGGCCCGGACGCCGGGCAGGGACCGGCCGAGGTGCCCGCAGGACCGTACGACGCACTGCTCGAAGCGGCCGTGCAGGCGCTGGACGCCAATGACTTCGGCGGCGCCGTCCAGGCGTACAAGAACGTGCTCGCCGACGACCCGGCCAACACGGAGGCCAAGCTCGGCCTGGCCCAGGCCGAACTGCTCGGCAGGGTGAGGGACATGGACCCGCAGCAGGTCCGCGACGACGCCGCCGAGAAGCCGGCCGATGTGGCGGCGCAGATCGCCGCCGCCGATCTGGATCTGGTCGGCGGTCATGTCGAGGATGCCTTCGGGCGTCTCGTCGAGACCGTCCGCCGGAATTTCGGCGAGGACCGGGACGCGGCGCGGCTGCGGCTGCTGGAGCTGTTCGACGTCATCGGCCCCGACGATCCGCGCGTCGTCGCGGCGCGCACGGCGCTGGCGCGCGTCCTGTTCTGATGTGACAACACGGCCGTGGCGTCCCTGGGGCGTCACGGCCGTTTTCGCGATCGGGCGACAACGGCCGCCCTCGCTTTACCAAATCTTGATAAAAGCACGGGCTGTTACTGCCAGTAAATCGTGCATGGGGTTCTGTCCGCTTTGGGGCCTCAATTCCCCCTTTTCTCCTTGCGTGCGACGCCACCCTGTGTGGCCGGGTGGCGCCGCCTTGTCGTGCCTTGGTTATCGGGCCGTTACTAGCGAGTAACGAACCCCCTTGTGCCGCGGGCGCTAATGCACCACGATCGGCCACGCTCGGTCCAATGACGCCAGCCCGGCCACCAGTCGGCGCGGCGGCCGATTTGGGTCCCCATCGAGTGGGTCGGCGGCAGTGGCGCCGACCGCGGACAGGGGGGTTCCTGCCGTCCGGCAGGGCCTGTCCGAACAGGTTGCGCGAACGCGTGGCCAGTGGTTGTCGCTCGGGGGTGATCGCCAGTGATTCGGACGCGGTTGACGCCTCCGGTTCCGGCGCTCTCCTTTCCGGGGACGTAGCACTTCTCCCATCCCAGGACGGGCTCCGGCCCGGACCGGAGATGTACGTCCGAGAAGGAGGAAAGTCATGGAGTCCCAAGTTCGTGGCGGGACCAGATGGAAGCGGTTCGCTCTCGTCATGGTTCCGAGTGTGGCCGCGACGGCCGCCGTCGGTGTGGCCTTGGCGCAGGGCGCGCTGGCCGCGTCGTTCAGCGTCTCCGGCCAGTCGTTCAAGGTGACGGCGCAGCACCTGGACGGCAAGGGCTTCTCGCAGTACGGCGGCATAGACGTCGGCTACGCGGAGCTCGAGGGTGACAAGAAGACGGTGCACCCTGTCGCGATCTCGTCGTTCAAGTCGGCCGACATCACGGGCATGTGCCAGTCCGTCGTCACGCCGGACATCCCGGTCCTCGGGTCCGTCAGCCTCATGCTGAAGGCCGGCGGCAGCGGTACCCCGGTCCACGCCGAGAACCTGTACCTCGATGTCGCGGATCTGGACGCCGACGCCAAGTTCAAGAACATCGACATCGGTGTTGCGACGAAGGACGCCTCCAAGGGTCCGGCCATCAAGTCCGGCGAGAACGTCAAGGAGAACGGCTTCGCCCAGCAGGCGGACCGCGCGATTCTCGACAACGTGAAGCAGAGGGCGTGGGCCACCACAGCCGGCACCTTCAATCTCAGCGGGCTGAGCATGCGCCTCTACAACGGCGTCAAGGAGTGCTACTAAGCACTCCGTCCGGGCGGGCGGAGGAGCGGCCACGCTGCTCCGCCCGACCGGCTCCCTCTTCTTTTCTTTCACAGCAATACCGGTTCCAGGGAGCTGTTTTCCATGAGCGCCGACTCCACGGGGCAGAACGAGCACTACACCCGCGTCCTTCGGCAGCGTTTCCGTGCCTGGCGGGGCAGCCGGCCGTTCTGGGCGGGCCTGCTCACCGCACTCGGTGGGGCGCCGATCGCGTACTTCCCGTACGCCAATTTCAAGATCGGCCACCTCACGCTGGCCATGGCGACCACCGCGGGCGCGGGCTCACTGATCATCGGTGTACTGCTGGTCACGCTCGGTCTGACCATGTGGTTCCACCAGATCGTCCGGGTGTTCGCCGGTGTCGCCTCGATCCTGCTGGCGCTGGTCTCCATTCCGGTGTCCAACCTCGGCGGTTTCGTGATCGGGTTCCTGCTCGCCATGATCGGTGGCTGCCTCGCCCTTTCCTGGGCACCGGGCACGCCGGTCGCCGGGCAGCCGGCCGGGCCCGAGGCCGGACGTTCCCCGAAGGGCCCGGCAGGGCCCGAGGGCGCGCTGCCGGACGGTGCCGGCCCGCACCACGGTGCCGCGGGGACGTTCAGCCCCGGTCCGGCTCCGTGGAACGACGACAGCACGAACGGCAAAGTCGACGCAGGCGGCGGGAGGAACAGTGCGGGGTGACGAGACGCAGCTGAACTCGACCGGGGGAGAGGATCTCCGGGCGAGAAGCGGGCCGCGCCACGCGGCCCCGAGGAAGTCGCTGCTGACGAAGCTGCACATACCCGCAGGCAAGGCCTTCGCGCTCGCCGCGATGCCGACGGCTGTCTTCGTCGGGATGGGACTCACCCCCAAGCTCGCGCTGGCCGACGACGCGACGGACATCCCGTTCGCGCCGGGCCCCTGCGTGACACGTTCGGACGAGCCGAGCCAGTCGCCGGAACCCTCGGCGTCCGCGTCGGAGACGAAGACACCGTCCCCGTCCGCCAGTGCGTCCACCGGGGCCGCCGACAGCGGTGCGGACCAGAGCGCCGAAGCGACGCCGAAGCCGTCGGCGACCCCGTCGGCGAACGGAGCGGCGGACCAGCAGAGCGTGGCGCCCGCCGCGACGCCGAGCGCCTCCCCGTCGCCCACGGCGACGAACAACCCGCTCGACCCACTGGGCGTCGGCGACGCGCTGGGGGACCTCTTGGGCGGACCGGACCAGGAGACGGCGAGCCCGTCCCCGAGCGCCACCACCGCGTCCCCGAAGCCGTCGGCGTCCGCGACGAGCGAGCCCGCAGCGAAGCCCGTATCCAAGGTGACGGACGCCGCGAAGGACACCGTCGACAAAACCGCCGACGCCATCCGCGGCGCGGCCGACAAGGCGGGCACGTCGGTCGAGGAGCTCGACGAGAGCGCCAAGGGACTCGACCCCAAGAAGGACGACGACATCCCGGACGGCGCCAAGCAGCCGTTCCCGTGCCCCACCGCCGACCCCAAGGCGCTGGCCGCGGCGGACCTGGAGCAGGGCATTCCCAGGGTTCCGAACCAGCCGTGGATCCTGGAGAGTTCGCTGCTCACCCTGAACGGGCTCGACTACAAGGGCATCGTCGAGGTGGAGAAGGGCGACGGCACGACGAAGAAGGTGCTGAAGTTCACCGCGTCGTCCATCGACATCAAGGACCTGCACCAGCTGATCGAGGGTCCGGCCGGCACCACCGGCCACGTCCAGGCGCGGAAGGGTTCGACGTCCACCATCCGCGACGGCACGGTGACGATGTACACGGAGGAGCTGAAGGGCAACCTCTTCGGCCTCATCCCGATCACGTTCAGCCCCGAGACCCCGCCGCCGCTGAACGTGCCGTTCGCGTTCTTCACCAACGTGAAGGTGACCCAGGCCGGCCAGTTCGGCGGCACGCTCACGGTGCCTGGGCTGCACAACTACTTCACCCGCGGCAACAGTTGATGAAGTGACCCAGACCGACCGGCAATTGGGGGGTGGGTGAAGGTGCGTGCCCCAGCCCCGTGACGCCGCCCCCCATTGCCGGTCGGTCTCAAGAACCCGTCAGGGAGCCGCACAAGGCTGTGGCCCGCACCTCCGTCGAAGGGGATGCGGGCCACAGTCGTATGCCGGTGCGGCCGGCTCGTCAGCCGCGGTCGCTGCCGCCCACGTGGTGCACCCGGACCATGTTGGTGGTGCCCGGGACGCCGGGGGGCGAACCGGCCGTGATGACCATCGTGTCGCCGGCGTTGTAGCGGCTCAGCTTGAGCAGCTCCGCGTCGACCATGTCCACCATGGCGTCGGTGTTGTCCACGTGCGGCACGACGTGGGCCTCGACGCCCCAGCTCAGCGCGAGCTGATTACGGGTGGACTCGTCGGTGGTGAAGGCCAGGATCGGCTGCGCGGCGCGGTAGCGGGAGAGCCGGCGGGCCGTGTCACCGGACTTGGTGAAGGCGACCAGCGCCTTGCCGTTCAGGAAGTCCGCGATCTCGCAGGCCGCGCGGGCCACCGAACCACCCTGGGTCCGGGGCTTCTTGCCCGGAACCAGCGGCTGCAGGCCCTTGGAGAGCAGCTCCTCCTCGGCGGCGACGACGATCTTCGACATCGTCTTGACCGTCTCGATCGGGTACGCGCCCACGCTGGACTCGGCGGACAGCATGACCGCGTCGGCCCCGTCCAGGATCGCGTTGGCGACGTCGGACGCCTCGGCGCGGGTCGGCCGCGAGTTGGTGATCATCGACTCCATCATCTGGGTCGCCACGATCACCGGCTTGGCGTTCCGCCGGCAGAGCTCCACGAGGCGCTTCTGCACCATCGGGACCTTCTCCAGGGGGTACTCGACGGCCAGGTCGCCACGGGCGACCATCACACCGTCGAACGCCATGACGACGCCCTCCATGTGCTCGACGGCCTGCGGCTTCTCGACCTTCGCGATGACGGGGACCCGGCGGCCCTCCTCGTCCATGATCTTGTGGACGTCCTTGACGTCGTCGGCGTCGCGCACGAAGGAGAGGGCGACCAGGTCACAGCCCATCCGCAGGGCGAAGCGGAGGTCCTCGACATCCTTCTCGGACAGGGCCGGGACATTGACCGCCGCACCCGGCAGGTTGATCCCCTTGTGGTCGGAGATCACCCCGCCCTCGATGACGATGGTCTTGACCCGGGAGCCCTCGACCTCGACGACCTTCAGCTCGACGTTCCCGTCGTTGATCAGGATCGGGTCGCCCATGTCGACGTCGCCCGGCAGTCCCTTGTACGTCGTACCGCAGATCGACTTGTCACCGGGGACGTCATCGGTGGTGATGGTGAACTCGTCCCCGCGGACCAGTTCGACGGGGCCCTCGGCGAACTTCGCCAGGCGGATCTTCGGGCCCTGGAGGTCGGCGAGTACACCGACCGCCCGGCCGGTCTCGGCGGCGGCCCGGCGGACACGGTCGTAACGGCCCTGGTGTTCCTCGTGGGAGCCGTGGCTGAAGTTGAATCGGGCCACGCTCATGCCGGCCTCGATCAGAGCGACGAGCTGCTCGTGGGAGTCGACGGCGGGACCGAGGGTGCAGACGATTTTGGAACGGCGCATGAGGCGGATCCTATCGGTTTGTTTCACTGCGGAATATTCCGACTGGTGGAAGATACAAAGGGGCGCGGGGGTGCTCAGTTGTCGACCTGTCCGAGCGGTTCGGCCTGCCCGGGCTGCGCGGTCCGTCCGACCTGTTCGACCAGCGCAAAGGTCTGGCCGGCGATCTCCAGCTCCTCGTCCGTCGGCACCACGGCGACCGCGACCCGCGCATGGTCCGGCGAGATCAGCCTCGGTTCACCGGACCGTGCGGCGTTGAGACCGGCGTCCACCGCGAGACCGAACTCTTCGAGACCGGCGATCGCAGCCTCCCGTACGGGCGCCGAGTTCTCCCCGACCCCCGCCGTGAACACCACGGCATCCACCCGCCCGAGGACCGCCGAATAGGCGCCGATGTACTTCTTCAGCCGGTGCACATAGATGTCGAACGCCAGCGCCGCCTGCTCGTCGCCCTCGTCGATCCGGCGCCGGATCTCCCGCATGTCGTTGTCCCCGCAGAGCCCGACCAGACCGCTCTTCTTGTTGAGCAGGACGTCGATCTCGTCGGCCGACATCCCCGCCACCCGCTTCAGATGGAAGGTGACCGCCGGGTCGATGTCCCCGGACCGGGTCCCCATCACCAGCCCCTCCAGCGGGGTCAGTCCCATCGACGTCTCCACGCATCGGCCACCCGCCACGGCCGAGGCCGAGGCGCCGTTGCCCAGGTGCAGCACGATGACGTTGACCTCCTCGGGGGTGCGTCCCAGCAGCTCGGCCGCCTTGCGGGAGACGTACGCGTGCGAGGTGCCGTGGAAACCGTAGCGGCGGATGCGGTGGGCGTCGGCGGTCTCCACGTCGATCGCGTAGCGCGCGGCGTACTCCGGCATCGTCGTGTGGAACGCGGTGTCGAAGACGGCGACCTGGGGCAGGTCGGGGCGGAGCGCCTGCGCGGTACGGATCCCGATGATGTTCGCCGGGTTGTGCAGCGGCGCCACCGGGACGAGCCGCTCGATCTCCGCCAGCACCTCGTCGGTGATCACGGTCGGCTCGGTGAAACGCAGGCCGCCGTGCACCACCCGGTGGCCGATCGCCGCCAGCTCGGGGGAGTCCAGCCCCAGCCCGTCCGCGGCCAGCTCCTCGGCCGCCGCCTTCAGCGCCGCCGTGTGGTCGGCGATCCTGCCCGTCCGCTCGCGTGTCCCGGCGCCTCCCGCCCGTCGCCCACCACCACCCTCAACGGAGGCCCTTCGGGCCCCCTCTTCTGATTCGATCAGCGGGGTGTGCAGCAGGCGAGAGGTGTCCTCGCCGATCCGCTCGACCAGGCCGATCGCGAGCCGGGAGCGGTCGTTCATGTCGAGGAGCTGGTACTTCACCGAGGAGGAGCCGGAGTTGAGGACGAGGACACGACGGGCCTGCACGGCGGCGGAACCTTCCTTCGTGGGGGTGGTCATGCGGATCACTCCTCGCCCTGCGCCTGGATCGCCGTGATCGCCACGGTAGTGACGATGTCCTGGACGAGCGCGCCGCGGGAGAGGTCGTTGACGGGCTTGCGCAGCCCCTGGAGCACCGGGCCGACGGCGATCGCGCCGGCCGAGCGCTGCACGGCCTTGTACGTGTTGTTGCCGGTGTTCAGGTCCGGGAAGATCAGCACGGTCGCCTGCCCCGCCACCTCCGACCCGGGCAGCTTGGTCGCGGCGACGCTCGGCTCGACCGCCGCGTCGTACTGGATCGGACCCTCGATCCTGAGATCCGGCCGGCTCGCGCGCACCCGGTCCGTCGCCTGCCGCACCTTGTCGACATCGGCGCCCGTGCCCGAGGTGCCCGTCGAGTACGAGAGCATCGCGATCCGCGGCTCGACACCGAAGCGGGCGGCGGTGGCGGCGGACTGGACGGCGATGTCCGCGAGCTGCTCCGCGTCCGGGTCCGGGTTGACCGCGCAGTCCCCGTACACCAGGACCTTGTCCGAGAGGCACATGAAGAAGACCGACGAGACGATCGACGCGTCCGCCGTCGTCTTGATGATCTCGAAGGCCGGGCGGATCGTGGCCGCGGTGGAATGCACGGTCCCGGAGACCATGCCGTCGGCCAGGCCCTCCTCGACCATCAGCGTGCCGAAGTAGTTCGCGTCCGAGACGACGTCGTACGCCAGCTCCACCGTGACCCCGCGGTGCGCGCGCAGCTGTGCGTACCGCTCCGCGAACGCCTGGCGCAGCTCCGAGGTCTGCGGGTCGATCAGCTGCGTATCGGCGAGGTCGACGCCGAAGTCGGCGGCCTTCTTTCGGATGGTGTCGACGTCGCCGAGCAGGGTGAGCTCGCAGACGTCGCGGCGCAGCAGCACATCGGCGGCGCGCAGCACCCGCTCCTCGGTGCCCTCCGGCAGCACCACGCGGCGCCGGTCCGAGCGGGCCTGTTCCAGCAGCTCGTGCTCGAACATCATCGGCGTGACGCGGCCGCTGCGGGCCACCGAGATCCGCTCCAGCAGGGCGGCGGTGTCGACATGGCGCTCGAAGAGGCCGAGTGCGGTCTCCGCCTTGCGGGGCGTCGCCGCGTTCAACTTGCCCTCCAGCGCGAAGAGTTCGGCCGCGGTGGGGAAGGATCCGCCGGCCACCGACACGACCGGGGTGCCCGGTGCGAGGCGTGCGGCCAGCTTGAGTATCTCCTCGCCGGGGCGCTCGTTCAGGGTCAGCAGCACACCCGCGATGGGCGGGGTCCCGGCGCTGTGCGCCGCCAGCGAGCCGACGACCAGGTCCGCCCGGTCCCCGGGCGTGACCACGAGACAGCCCGGCGTCAGCGCGTTGAGCAGATTCGGCAGCATCGCCCCACCGAAGACGAAGTCCAGCGCGTCCCTGGCCAGCCCCGCGTCGTCGCCGAGCAGGACCGTTCCGCCGAGCGCCGCGGTGATCTGGGCGACCGTCGGCGCGGAGAGCGACGCGTCGTCCGGCAGCACCGAACAGGGGACGGGCAGCCGCGCCGCCAGCCGCTCGGCGATGACATCGCGGTCCTCGGCGGCCACCCGGTTCACCACCATCGCGAGGACGTCGCAGCCCAGCCCGGCGTAGGCCCGGTAGGCATTGCGGGTCTCGGCCCGCACGGACTCCGCGTCCTGCCCCTTCCCGCCGACCACCGCGATCACGGAGGCGCCGAACTCATTGGCCAGCCGGGCATTGAGCGCCAGCTCGTCGGGGAGCTGGGTGTCAGCGAAGTCCGTGCCGAGGACCAGCACCACCTCGTACGAGCGGGTCACCTGATGGAAGCGGTCGACGAGCCGCGAGACCAGTTCGTCGGTACCCTTCTCCGCCTGCAGCGCGGACGCCTCCGCGTAGTCCAGGCCGTAGACCGTCGACGGGTCCTGGGAGAGCCGGTAGCGGGCCCGCAGCAGCTCGAACAGCCGGTCGGGGCTGTCGTGGACCAGCGGCCGGAACACCCCGACCCGGTCCACCTGACGCGTCAGGAGCTCCATGACTCCCAGATCGACGACCTGGCGGCCGTCTCCCCGGTCGATCCCTGTCACGTACACGCTGCGCGTCACGCGTGCTCTCCCGTCGTTCTGTCCGGTTGAAGCGATATCGCCCTGTTGACGATACCTGCGGGAGCGGATACGCCGCCCGCCGGACGAAAGGCCCTGATCGGGTGCGGGAAGACCCCCGTCGCCGCCGGTGCTCCGCCCGGTGCGGTACCGGAGGAGGAGTCGGAAGCGCGAGGTCCAGACCTGACGTGGGACAATCGTTGTGGCTCACGGTACGGGGGATTCTGTAGTCGCCCCCGGAATGCACGGCACTAGCGAGCAGGAGATACAGCACGATGCGCATCGGAGTTCTCACCGCAGGTGGCGATTGCCCGGGCCTGAACGCAGTGATCCGGTCGGTCGTGCACCGCGCCGTGGTGGGTCATGGCGACGAAGTCATCGGTTTCGAGGACGGGTTCAAGGGACTCCTCGACGGTCACTTCCGCGCCCTCGACCTCAACGCGGTGAGCGGCATCCTCGCCCGCGGCGGCACCATCCTCGGTTCGGCCCGGCTGGAGCGCGACCGGCTCCGCGAAGCGGCCGAGAACTGCGAGGAGCTGAGCCGCCGTTACGGCATCGACGCGCTGATCCCGATCGGCGGCGAGGGCACCCTCACCGCGGCCCGGATGCTGTCGGACGCGGGAATGCCCGTCGTCGGCGTCCCGAAGACCATCGACAACGACATCTCGTCCACCGACCGCACCTTCGGCTTCGACACGGCGGTGGGCGTCGCCACCGAAGCCATAGACCGCCTGAAGACCACGGCCGAGTCGCACCAGCGGGTCATGGTCGTCGAGGTGATGGGCCGGCACGCGGGCTGGATCGCGCTGGAGTCCGGCATGGCGGGCGGTGCGCACGGCATCTGTCTGCCCGAGCGGCCGTTCGAGGTCGCGGACCTGGTCAAGATGGTCGAGGAGCGCTTCGCACGGGGCAAGAAGTTCGCGGTCGTCTGCGTCGCCGAGGGCGCGCACCCGGCCGAGGGCTCGATGCCGTATGCCAAGGGCGAGATCGACCAGTACGGCCACGAGCGCTTCCAGGGCATCGGCAATCGCCTCGCGGTCGAGCTGGAGACCCGGCTCGGCAAGGAGGCCAGGCCGGTCATTCTCGGCCACGTCCAGCGTGGCGGCACGCCGACCGCGTACGACCGGGTGCTCGCCACCCGCTTCGGCTGGCACGCGGTCGAGGCCGCGCACCGGGGTGACTTCGGCCGGATGACGGCGCTGCGCGGCAACGACATCACGATGGTCCCGCTCGCGGACGCGATCACGCAGCTGAAGACGGTGCCGAAGGACCGGATGTACGAGGCGGAGTCGGTGTTCTGACCGGTCCCGGGCACCGGACGGGCCCGTGACGCCCGGCCCCACCGGCCCGCGAGCTCGTCCGCGGCCAGGCCCCGGGCCACCCGCTGCTCCCGCAGGGAGCGGGCGGCGGTCAGCAGGCCGCCCGGCGCGCGCCACGGGACTCCGGCCGGCGCCGTGAGTTCGTACTCGCTGGGCAGCGCGCTCCCGGGCGGCGACGGTGTCCGCGCTGATCCGGAGTCCGTACTGCGCGCCGAGACCGTACGCGACATGGCCGGGCGCCATCCCCAGGGCCTCGCGCAGTCGGTGCGCGGCGGGGGCGTCGAAGGGCGGTGTGGGGTGCACGGCCCACCCGTAGGAGTCAGCACACGGCCCGACTACGGTGTGTTCGGCCGATATCACGGATCGTAGGAACGTCCCAGGTCGCCGGCGTCCCCCGCCGGTGCCCGCTCATCCCTTGACCGCGCCGCCCAGGGCGAACCCCCCGCCCAGTCGGCGCGAGATCAGGACGTACAGCAGCAGCACCGGCGTCGAGTACAGGATCGAGAACGCCGCCAGCTGCCCGTAGACCACCGAGCCGTAATTGCCGAAGAACGTGAAGATCGAGACCGATGCCGGAAGCTGCTCGGGGGAGAGCAGCAGCATGAAGGGGACGAAGAAGTTCCCCCACAGCATGATGAACGTGTAGATCGTCACCACGCCGACCCCCGGTCCCATCAGCGGCAGCACCACCCGGACCAGGGTCTGCATCATCGACGCCCCGTCCGTCCAGGCCGCCTCCTCCAGGACCTTCGGCACACCGTCCATGAAATTCTTCATCAGCCAGATGGCGAAAGGCAATTGGGCGGTGGCGAGGAAAAGCGCCGTCCCGTACATCGTGTCGATCAGATCGACCTGGACGAAGAGTCCGTACACCGGCACCATGATCGCCGTGATCGGGAGACACGTCGTGAACAGGATCGTCAGCAGGTACGGGCGGTTGAACCGCGAACGGTAGCGGGACAGCGGATACGCGGCCAGCGCCGCGCACACCACGGTCAGCAGCGTCGCACCACCGCACAGCAGCAGACTGTTGAGCATCGGTGTGAAGGTGATCTCGTCGGTGAGTACCGCGTCGAAGTTCTCCAGGGTCGGTGAGGACGGTGGCCGGACCCGGAGATCGGCGCCGCTGTCCACGGAGGCGAACAGCAGCCACAGCAGCGGCAGCGCGAACGCCGCCGCGACCAGCAGCAGCGCTCCGTCGGACGCCAGGCGCGCCCGGGTGCGACGGGACGTCATCACACCTCCACCTTCATCAGCCGCAGATAGACGACCGAGAACAGCGAACCGACCAGAAGCAGCAGCAGCGCCACCGCCGTCCCGTAACCGATCAGGCTGTTCACGAAGGCCTGGTCGTACATGAACACCGGCAGCGTCTGGCTGCGGTTGCCAGGACCGCCGCGGGTCATCGCCCAGATCAGCCCGAACACGGAGAGCGTGGACAGGGTGTTGAGCATCAGATTGGTGCCGATGGAGCGGCGGATCATCGGCAGCGTGATGTTCCACAGCCGGCGTGGCCCGCTCGCCCCGTCGACCTGGGCGGCCTCCGTGATGTCCTGCGGGATCTCGGCCAGCGCCGCCGAGTAGATCAGCATCGAGAACGCCGTCCCGCGCCACACATTGGCGAAGGACACCGCCAGGATCGGCAGCGTGAACAGCCAGTTCTGGCCCGGAAGACCGAGCCCGTCCAGGATCGCGTTCAGCGTGCCCTCGCGGCGGAAGAACGCGTAGAGCAGGAAGGCCGCGACGATCTCCGGCAGCACCCAGGCCGTGATGACGAGCGCGCCCGTGACCGTCCGCACCGGACGGGACGCCGCCCGCATCAGGCCGGCGAGCGCCAGCCCCAGCGTGTTCTGCCCGACGATCGACGACAGGAAGGTGAAGACGAGCGTCAGCTGGACGGCGTTACGGAAGTTGTCGTCGGCGAAGGCGCGGCGGAAGTTGGCGAGGCCGACGAAGTCGGAGGAGGACGAACCCGTCAGCTGGGTGTTGGTGAAGGCGATCCAGACGCAGTAGCCGATGGGGCCCGCGAGGAAGAGCAGCAGCAAGGCGGTGGCGGGGGCGATCGGCAGCCACCGCCCCGCACGCCGCCACCGCCACGGCCCGGTTCCCGTCGCGCGGTCGCTCACTTCGTGGTGACCGCGCCGTCGACGATCGTCCCCAGCTGCTCGTCGTACTCCTTCGCCGCCGACTCCGGTGATCCGTCGCCCGTCGTCACCTTCTCCATCGCCTCACCGATGGCCGTCGACACCTGCGGATAGACGGGCAGCGCCGGACGGTAGTGGGTGTACTGGACCAGGCCCGTGAAGAAGTCGATGCCGGGCATCGACTTCAGATATTCCGGATTCCTCGCCACGTCCTTGCGTACCGCGATCTGGGCATCCACCACATCCCACTTCGCCGCGTTCTGCGGAGTCTGCATCGTCTTGATGAACTCCCACGCCAGATCGGCGTTCTTGGCCTTCTGCGGGATCGCCCACGTCCAGCCGCCCGACATGGACACCTTCCCGGGCGCCTGACCGTTCTGGGTGGGCATCGCGGTCTGGGCGAGTTCCGTCTTCCACCCGGGCCATGCCTTCGGTCCGCCGTTGACCCAGTTCTGCCCCATCCAGGAGCCGTCCAGCGAGATCGCCAGCTTGCCCTCGGGGAACCATTCGGTGGCCACCTGCGTGCCGATATTGGGGTCGAGCGCGTCCGACGGATCCGGGCCGAGCTTCTCCCCGTACACCGTCCGTACGAAACCGAGCGCGTCCCGGAACCCCTGCCCACCCGCCACCCACTTCTTCGCGGTGGGGTCGTAGAGCGGGTCCGCGCCCGTGCCGTAGAGCAGCATCTCGAAGCCCTGCATCACGGCAGCCTCGCCGGGGCCCTTGCCCGTGTACACGTTCAGCGGGATGACGCCGGGGACCTTCTTCTTGATCGCGCGGGCCGCCGTCAGGATGTCCGCCCAGCTCTTCGGCTGCCAGTCGGCCGGCAGTCCTGCCCTGGCGAAGATCTTCTTGTTGAACCAGAGCCCGCGGGTGTCGGTGCCGTCCGGGACGCCGTACGTCTTGCCGTCCTCGGCCTTCGCCGCGGCCTTCGCCGTGTCCACGAACTGGTTCCAGGTGTCCCACTCCGCGAGGTACGTGTCGAGCGGACGCAGATAGCCCGCCTTGATGTCGGAGTTGATCCGGAACGTGTCCTCGTAGACCAGGTCCGGAGCCGTCTTCGGCGAGCGCATCATCTGCTGCGCCTTGGTCGCGTAGTCGTTGTCCGGCGCCTGGATCGGAATCAGCTTGATCTTCTTGCCGGGGTGTTCCTTCTCGAACTGCTTCTTCATCGATTCGAGGAAGGCGTCCTTGAACCGGATCTTGTTGTCCGTGGAGCGGTTGTACGCGACCTTCACGGTGTCCGGGTCACTTCCGGAACCGGAGGAGCACGCGGTCAGCGAGCCGGCAGCCAGAACGGTGACTGCGGCGGCGAGGATCAGTGGGGCGGTGGGGCGCACGGGCACGACCTCCTCATAGCCACGAAGGCTGAGACCGTGACCGTAGGACCGGTCCGTCGGCAAGGTCAATGCCCGTGCAGGAAGCGCCTGTTGTGCCTCCACGGGCTTTTCGGATCAGGTCCCAGGGGCGTGGTCGCGGGCCTTCAGCGAGTTTCGGCCACCCACCGGTAGTGCAGCTCCGGTCGTCCGATCTGCCCGTACTGGGGGCTGCGGACGGCGCGTCCCGTCGACACCAGATGCTCCAGATAGCGGCGGGCGGTGATCCGCGAGATGCCCAGCTCCACCGCGGCGGCCGCCGCCGTCACCCCGTCCGGGGAGGCCCGCAGCGCACGCGTCACCGCCTCCAGCGTAGGGCCGCTCAGCCCCTTGGGGAGCCGGACCGGCTGCGGCGCCCGCAGCGCGCCGAGCGCCCGGTCCACCTCGTCCTGCCCGCTCGCCTCACCGGCCGCCGCACGGAACTCGGCGTAGCGGACGAGGCGGTCGCGCAGGGTGGCGAAGGTGAACGGCTTCAGCACGTACTGGACGACACCGAGCGACACCCCCTCCCGGACCACCGCCAGATCACGCGCCGACGTCACGGCGATGACATCCGCCGCGTGCCCGGCCGCGCGCAGCGAACGCAGCAGTTGCAGGCCGTGCCCGTCGGGCAGATACAGATCCAGGAGCAGCAGGTCGATGGGCGTACGGTCCAGCGCCCGTACCGCCTCCGCACGCGAATGAGCGACCGCGGCCACGGTGAACCCGGGGACCCGGCCCACGTACAGCTGATGGGCGTCGGCGGCCACGGGATCGTCCTCGACGACCAGCACCTGGATCATGGGATGGGCTCCTTGGGGGCGTGCGTGGACTCGTGCGGCGTCGGTGCGGGCGGCAGCGGCAGTCGTACGGTGAACTCCGCGCCGCCGTCCGGGCCCCCGCTCAGGGTGACCGTCCCACCGCCCCGGTGCACGGCCTGCTGTACGAGCGCCAGACCGAGCCCGCGACCGGCGCCGTGCGTCGACCAGCCGCGGTCGAACACCTGCGCCACGTCACCGGGATCGACCCCGGCACCGGTGTCGGCGACCCGCAGCAGCAGCTCGCGGTCATCGGCGAGCGCGGTCACGGTGACCCGGGCGCGGACCGGGCGGCCCGCCACACGACCCCGCTGACCGGGAACGCCCCCGGCTGGGGACGGGCCCGTCGCCGCCTCGGACGCCGCATCCACCGCGTTGTCGATCAGATTGCCGAGGATCGTCACCAGATCACGCTGCGACAGCGTTTCGGGAAGCACCCCGTCGTCGATCATGCTGTCGTCCGCGAGCACCAGCTCCACTCCCCGCTCGTTCGCCTGCGCCGCCTTGCCCAGCAGCAGGGCCGCCAGCACCGGTTCGGCGACGGCGCCGACGACCCGGTCGGTGAGGACCTGGGCCAGCTCCAGCTCCGCCGTGGCGAAGCCGACCGCCTCCTCGGCCCGGCCGAGCTCGATCAGCGAGACGACGGTGTGCAACCGGTTCGCCGCCTCGTGCGCCTGCGAGCGCAGCGCCTGGGTGAACCCCCGCTCCGAGTCCAACTCGCCGGACAGCGCCTGAAGTTCCGTGTGGTCGCGGAGGGTCACGACCGTGCCGCGCTGCTCCCCGCCCACCACCGGGCGGGTGTTGACCACGATCACCCGGTCCGCCGTCAGATGCAGCTCGTCGACCCGCTCCTCGGAGGCGAGCAGTGCCCCGGTCAGCGGCGGCGGGAGCTCCAGATCGGCGACCCGGCGCCCGACCGCGCCCGGCGGCAGCCCGAGCAGCTCCCGGCCCGCGTCGTTGATCAGCGCGATCCTGCGCCGCCCGTCGAGCATCAGCAGCCCCTCGCGCACCGCGTGCAGCGTGGCCTGGTGGTAGTCGTGCATCCGGCTCAGCTCGGCGGCGTTCATGCCGTGCGTGTGGCGCCGCAGCCGGGCGTTGATCACATACGTACCGACGCCGCCGAGGGCGAGCGCCCCGCCCGCCGCCAGCCCCAGCGCACCGAGCTGCGCCCGCACCTGCGAGGAGACCCGCTCGACCGTGATGCCCGCGCTGACAAGGCCGGTGATCCTGCCGCCGTCCCGGACCGGGGTCACGACCCGGATCGACGGGCCGAGTGTGCCGGTGTACGTCTCCGTGAACGTCTCGCCGCGCAGCGCCTGCGCGGTGTGCCCGAGGAACTTCTCGCCGATCCGGTCGGTGTCGGGGTGCGTCCAGCGGACCAGGTCCGGGCTCATGATGGTGACGAAGGCGATGCCGGTGTCCCTGCGGACCTTCTCCGCGTACGGCTGCAGCGCGGTGGAGGGGTCCGGGGTGCGGATCGCCTCCCGTACCGACGGAGAATCGGCCACCGCCAGCGCCGCCGCCCGGACCTGCCGGACCGCGGTCTGCTCCGCCTGCGCTCTCCCGGAGACGTACGCGAAGAAGGCGCATCCGGCCACCACGGCCGCCACCAGCACCACCTGCATGGCGAAGAGCTGACCGGCCAGGCTGCGCGGACGGGTGCGGGGGATACGCATGGCCCCAGTGTGCCTGGCCGAAAACATATGAACGAAATGTACGTAAGGGTGACCGCCGTCACAGGGGACGGGATATTCGCCGAGACCCCCAGGGACGGGGGACGGATCGGGACGAGCCGAGGAGAACCCTGTGGGAGTGCCAGCCGCTAAGCGGGACCGTACGCATTATCTGTATCTCGCCGTGATCGGCGCTGTGGCACTCGGCATCCTGGTGGGCTTCGTGGCCCCCGGGGTCGCCGTGGAGCTCAAGCCGATCGGTACCGGCTTCGTGAGCCTCATCAAGATGATGATCGCGCCGATCATCTTCTGCACGATCGTGCTGGGCGTCGGCTCGGTCCGCAAGGCCGCCAAGATCGGCAAGGTGGGGGGCCTCGCGCTCGGCTACTTCCTGGCCATGTCGGTGGTCGCGCTGGCGATCGGCCTGGTCGTCGGCAATGTGCTGCACCCCGGCGAAGGCATGCACCTCACGCAGTCGGTGAAGGATGTCGGTCACACGGCGGCGAGCGACGCCGCCGAAGGGCCGGTCGACTTCCTGCTCGGCATCATCCCGACCACCTTCGTGTCGGCCTTCACCGGTGGCTCGGTGCTCCAGACCCTGCTGGTCGCGCTGCTCGTCGGCTTCGCGCTGCAGGCCATGGGCACGGCCGGTGAGCCGGTGCTGCGCGGGGTCGAGCACATCCAGAAGCTGGTCTTCCGCGTCCTGGCCATGATCATGTGGGCGGCCCCGGTGGGCGCGTTCGGCGCGATGGCCGCCGTCATCGGTGAGACCGGCGTGGACGCGCTCAAGGCGCTCGCCACGATCATGCTGGGCTTCTACGTCACCTGCATCCTGTTCGTGGTCCTGGTGCTCGGCACCCTGCTCCGCCTGGTGACCGGGGTGAACCTCTTCCACCTCTTCAAGTACCTGGGCCGCGAGTTCCTGCTGATCCTCTCCACGTCCTCCTCCGAGTCGGCGCTGCCGCGCCTCATCGCGAAGATGGAACACCTGGGTGTCAGCCGCCCGGTCGTCGGCATCACCGTGCCCACCGGGTACTCGTTCAACCTCGACGGCACGATGATCTACCTGACCATGGCGTCGCTGTTCATCGCCGACGCGATGGGCCAGCCGCTGGCGCTGGGCCAGCAGGTCTCGCTCCTCCTCTTCATGATGATCGCCTCCAAGGGCGCGGCCGGTGTCTCCGGTTCCGGCATCGCCGTGCTGGCGAGCGGGCTCCAGTCGCACAAGCCCGCCCTGGTCGACGGCGTCGGCCTGATCATCGGCATCGACCGCTTCATGAGCGAGGCCCGCGCCCTCACCAACTTCGCGGGCAACGCCGTCGCCACGCTGCTCATCGGCACCTGGACCAAGGAGATCGACCGGGAAAGGGTCGAGCAGGTGCTGGCCGGCGCCATCCCGTTCGACGAGAAGACGCTCACCCATAACGCGGAGCACGGCGACGGCGCGGACAACGTTCCGGAGCCGCGGGACGGTGGCCAGGAGCCCGCCGTGGCGAAGGTCTAGGCGCCGAACACCCAGCACACCGACAGGGCCGTCGCGGGAGCTCCCGCGACGGCCCTTCACGCTTGCCCTGACGTCCGCGTACTTGCCTTGACGTCCGCGTAAAGGTCTACCGTCGCAGACATGCGAATCGGGGAGCTGGCCGAGCGGGCCGGGACGACCACGCGGACTCTGCGGTACTACGAGTCACGCGGACTGCTGCCTGCGCGGCGGGCCGGAAACGGGTACCGGGCGTACGACGAGGACGATCTGCGTCTGGTCCAGCAGATCAGGACCCTCCAGGACTTCGGCTTCGAACTGGAGGAGACCCGGCCGTTCGTCGAGTGCCTGCGCGCCGGCCACCCGGCCGGTGACGCCTGCCCCGCCTCGCTCGCCGTCTACCGGCGCAAGCTCGGCGAGCTCGACTCGCTGATCGAGCAGCTCCAGGCGGTACGCGTCCAGGTGGGCGCGCAGCTCGCGAGGGCGGAGCTGGAGGCCGCGGCAGAGCTTCCTGGCGGCCCGGAACCACGTTGTGAACTGGGAGGATGACAGATGATTCATGCAGAGGGTGTGGCCGAGGTCACCGACACCACCTTCGACGGGGAGGTGCTGGGGGCCGAGCTCCCCGTCCTGGTCGAGTTCACCGCCGACTGGTGCGGACCGTGCCGCCAGCTCGCCCCCGTGCTCAGCGCCATCGCGGCCGAGGAGGCCGACCGCATCAAGGTCGTCCAGCTCGATGTCGACCACAACCCGGGGATCGCGAGCCGGTACGGGGTGCTGTCGATGCCGACGCTGATGGTGTTCCGGTCCGGCGAACCGGTGAAGTCGATGGTGGGCGCCCGGCCCAAGCGCCGGCTGCTCCAGGAGCTGGAGGACGTGTTCGAGACGGTGTGACGCGGGGCGTACGTATCTCTCCAGGCGGCCGTCCGCGCGGTGCCTGTGCAGCCCGACGCGTTCAGGGGGTTTTCATCAGGTCGCGGAGGGTGCCGACCAGTGCGTGGATGTCACGTGCGACGGGCGGGTCGGCGGGGGCTGTCGGGGCTTGGCCCAGGGCGGGTGTGCGGCAGGGGCGGCAGAGGCCGTCGGGGAGTGCCTCGGATGGGCCGGGTGTGCCGCATTCGGTGCATTCCACCATCAGGCGGCGGACGGGAGTGCCTGGTGTGGCCGGTGTCGGGGTGGTGGGCAGGTGGGGTGGGATCTTGTCGGTGAGGCGGCGACGTACGAAGCCGATGGGGGAGCCGACCTGGTCGGGGAGGCCGGAGGTGAGGGCATGGGTGAGGTAGTCGGCGTCCACGCCCCGGGCGAACCACTGCGCGGCCAGTGACTCCAGGACGCTGCAGTCGGTGGCGGAGAGGGCCAGGCGCGGTTCGATTCGGCCCAGTCGGGCCAGGGCGAGGTACGCGGGCGAGGAGTGCCCCGGGGCCGGTTCGGGGGCCCGCTGCTGCGGTACGACGGGTACGGGAGCGGGCGAGGCGGGCTGCGTTGCGGGCTCGGCCGGTGTCACGGGGGCCGGGGCCTGCGATTCATCCCCGGCTCGGGGAGCGTTTGCTTCTTGGGTGGCCCGGTTGTTCTCGGCGTCCAGGAAGGCGCCCCACCATTCGTTGTCGCGAGCGGTGCGGGACCAGAAGGTGCGGGTGACCCAGCGGACCTGGCCGCGCTCCTCGACCCGGCACTGGGCGTACCGCAGGTGACCGGCTACTCCCAGTGCCCTGAGGGCGCTGCCGACGGCCATCTGTCCGTACAGGGGGATGCTCCTGGCCAGCGACTTGATGTCCATGGCCGCACCGTCCGGCAGGTGGTCGACGTACCCGGCGATGTAGCGCTCCCGCTCGGGCAGCAGCATGAAGTCATCGGCGCGCACGGGGCGTTGGTCCGGTGCGGATCGCTTGCCGTAGCCGGGGCTGGCCTTCGGGTACGGGCGTGAGGATGCGGGCGTGCGCAGGGCAGGGCTAAAGTTCTCGGTAGCCACAGGATCGCCTTTTCCGATCTTGAGGTGAGACCCCGGCCCGGTGCGCTAACACCGTGTCGGGGTCGTTTCGTTGGGGGCACCGTAAGCAGCCGCGATGGCGCGCCGCAAGCTGGTCACGATTAGTCATACTTGCTGGCCGTGACGGGTCAGGGAGGACGGAGAGGTTTCCCCAACCCCCTTCTTTCACCTACTGGTTAACCAAGAGCGCTCGAACCCCGGAGCCCGGATCCCGCCGCCCGGATCCCGAAGCTCAAGCGTCGGGCCCAGCCCCTCCCCTCGTACCACGAAAGAGCGAACCAGCCGGTCCCGGAGCTCGAACCCCGACCCTCGAAACCCGGATCTCGAAGCCCGGATCTCGAAGCCCGGAACTCGGGAAGTCACGACACGGCCCCACCAGTCCCGACACCGCAATTGGCCTCGCCGTGGTTCTGGCCGACGGTCAGCGTGAAGAGAGATCCAGCAGCATGGCGTGAAAGAGCGGCGCGTTCGGGATGAGTGGGCGTAGATCGCCCAGTGTCTTCCAGCCCCATGACCCGTAGAGCGCCCGGACTCTGGGGTGGTCCTGGACTACCAGGAGTGTGGCGCGCTGCTCGGGCTGTGGGGCGAGCAGCGCGTCGTGGAGCTGGCGGGCGGTGCCGGTCTTCCGCCACGGCGTGCGGACCATCAGCTCGCTGAGGGCGTAAGTGCGTGTGCCGGTCTCGCTGATGGTGTCGGGGGGTACGTCGGTGAGCAGTCCGCCCCACCAGCGGCTGCCGGGGAGAAGCGGGGCCCCGTACGCGTAGCCGACGGGCTGTCCGTCGTCGTAACCGATGACGCAGCTCCAGCCTGGCCGGGCGGACCAGTTGTCGAGTCCTTCGGCGAACCGGTCGACGGCACAGAACGGGTCGCTCTGCGCAGCCTCGGCGTAGACCTCGGCATACACCCCCAGCAGGAGCGGGCGCAGGCGGGCGGCATGGCGGGTGGTGTAGCGGCGGAGTTCTATGCCGACGGTCACTGCGGCGGTTCTCCTATGCGGTGGAGAGGGCGTGGTGGACAGCGGCGAGCCGACCGGTGATGCTCTGGCTGCTGACTTGCGAGGTGTCGACTGCCGCCGCGGTTGTTCTGGCGCCGGTGGTGTTGCCCTGGGCGATCTGGAGCTCGGCGAGTTGGACGCTGTAGTACGCGCGGCTGCGACGCAGGCCGGGTTCGAGGAGCGTGAGGGCCTGAGAGGTGGCGGTCTCGGCGTTGGCGAGGTGTCCCATGGCTTGGTGGGTGATGGCGGCGAGTCCGCTGACCTCGGCGGTGGTGAGGAAGTTCAGCCATCGGGGTGCGGGTTCGGTCGGGTCGATGCGGTCGTGTGCGGTCTGGGCGGCGAGGAGGGCGCGGGCGGCGGCCGGGCGGTTGCCGGTGCGGGCGTGGCCGATGGCCAGCCGGGATTGCAGCAGGGCCGCGTAGCGTGGGTCCTGGCGGGCTTCGCGGCTGGTCAGGGCGGTCTGGCTGATGCGCAGGGCTTCGCGGTGGTGGCCGCCGCGGCGGGCGTGAACTGCAAGATCGGACCACGCACGGGCCTGGGCCCGGTGGCTGGCTCCGAGGATGGCTCTCTGCAGCGCGGTGGTGCGCCACCGGTGCGCTGCGTCCAGGTCCCCGGCGTCGTCGGCGGCCCATCCGGCGGAGCTGGACAGGGCGGCGATCGCGGTGTGGAGTGCCTGTTCGACGCGGGGCCCATAGGTGCAGTGGTCGGCTGCGGCGGTCAGGCGGTCCAGGTAGGCGGTCGCGACGGCCAGGAGAGGTGCGCCGCCGATTGCGCTGAAGTGGGCGTCGAGGCGGTCGATCCGCTCGTGGGCACGAGCAATGTCGCTCATCGACAGACGGCCGCTCAGGGGAGTTTCGTCGATGTTGAGGGCGAGGGCGACCGTCGCGGCGGCGGACGCGGTGATGAAGCGGCGGCGGCGCACAGGCGCCTCCTTCGTCGGTGCGGGAAACTGCGGCGGGGCGGGCAGATTCGCGCTGTGCCTTCCCCTCGGGATGAACCCGAGCGCCGGCGCCGGACGGTCGAAGAGCTGTTCCAAGGCCTGAAGGTAGCGGGTCCAGGGCCAGTGGACTTCGCCGCTGATCCAGCGCCTGACATGGCGGTCGGTGCAATTGTGAGGGTGGTTCTCTCCGAAGATCTGCGCGGTGATCCGGTTGATCTCGTCGGCCAAGCCCTGGTGCGTGAGGCCGTACTCGGCCATCAGTGCTTCGAGCCGGGCGTTTCGCTGTCTGCCCATCAGGTCCCCCGCATGTGCCGGTCGTGGCGTAGACGGTAGTCCTGCCGCTTTTCTCCTGTTGGTAAAACTGTCCGGTCCCTGCCCCGGTGATGCCCGGAATCTGGCCTGAGCCCACCCGAACGTGTCGCGGTTGTCTAGGAGTACACCGACAAACGTCTCGGGGAGGCTCCTATGCCGAACTCATCCAGCCGCAACAACACCGCCCGGCTCTTACCGTCGAAGGTACGCAGGAGGGTTACGGCCCGCCAAGCCCCGACAGCGGGTGAAGCCACCGTCGCCCAGGTCATCACGGTTGCGCTGTACGCCGTGGTCCCGGTGCCGGGCGTGGAGAACCTGGTGCTGGCGCCCCTGGCCGCGCACGCGGACGCGCGGGGCTGGGCCGTCCCAGCCGACTGTGCGGTGAGTGACACCGGGCCACTCGATCAGGAGACCGACCTGCGGGCAGGCTGGACACGGATCCGCGAAGCGGCAGACGACGGCCGGATCACCGGGATCATCGCCCCCTCATTCGCGCACATCGCCTACCGCTGGAACGACTGGAACGCGCAACGGTCCTGGCTGTTGCAGCGAGGACTGTTCGTCATCGCCACCGACCCCACCGACCTGGCCATGGGCCTGGAACCGGAGGAGTCGCAGTCGTGAGCCACACCGTGCTGTACGACCCCGAAGCAGTCCTGACTGAGGAGTTGCCGCTCGACCGCGCACCGATCACGGCGCTGGCCGACGCGATGCTGGCCCGGAAAGACGCGAGCGGCCTGCGGGCGGGCGACTGCGCGCAGATCGCCCTGGTGCTCACCGGGCACGCTCGAATCGTTGCCGCCGAAGTCAGCCGGCAATTCGAGGCCCTGCCCACAGACAGTGAGCTGCGGCCGGTGACCGAGCAGGTCCTCCAGGAGGCGGAGCGCCGCCTGTCGGTGGTTTGCCAGACCACCCTCGCACACGCGCAACAGCGAGCCCGGCTGGTGAGAGTGCTGTACCGAGCATTGGACCAGCTCGATGGAACGCGGCCGGTCCCGGGCCCCTGGCCGCCTGTGGCCCTGCCCGTGACTCAGACACAGGAAGGCGCTCAACTCGCTGCCCTCAACGCCGAATCCAGGCGTGGAGTATGAGCAGGCCCCGTGCCATCGTGAGGCACGTCCAGTGGACCCTCGCGCCGAACCAGGAACCGGATGCCGAACCGCAGACGTACGCCATGCTGTGCGTCGTCTGCGGAGAAACCTCGGCCACAGCGGAGGACTGGGACGCCCCGCAGGAATGGGCTCTCTCGCACTCTGGGCGTAACCCCTCCCACCACACGTACCGAGAGCTGATCACCCGGCCCTGGCGAACGTGGATGAACTTCTGACGAGGATCACTGCCCTGCTCGCTGCGCCGCCGGACGTCGCCGAACCGGCAGTGGAAGAGCGGCGCATTACACGGTGTTGCCGGTCCTGTACGGCGCGATAGCCTGCCGCTGTCCGCCACATCAAGACCTGGGACGCGCGAGGGGGATCGTGGAGCGGCGCGATGTACAAGGGCACTATGAAGAACTGGCCGCCGAGTACGACGAGCACTGGGTATACGGGCCGGACTACATCCCCTGGATGTCGGCCCGCATCGCCGAAGCGCTGAGGCTCACCGCCAACGACCGCATCGCCGACATCGGTTGCGGCACAGGGCTGTTCGCGCGCGAAGTGGCGAAGTCCGTCCGGCCGAGCCGTCCCGTTCTCTGCGCCGATCCGTCTGAGGCGATGCTTCGTCAGATCGGGATGCCGCCCCCGCCCGGTCTGGCACCGGTTCTTGCCTCAGCCGAAGATATCGCCGAGGGGAATGTCGACCTGCCCTGTGGCCGGCTCGATGCGATGTGGCTGAAGGAATCGGTGCACCACCTCCCGGATCCGGCCCGGACGTTGCGCGGCCTGGCGGGGCGGCTGACGTCCGGTGGGCGCCTGCTCGTGGTCATGCTCCCGGCCACGATCCAGTACCCGTTGTTCGATAGAGCTCTCAGCCGCTTCGAAGAGCTGCAACCCGACCCCGCTGGCATCGTGGAGCACCTGACAGCGGCTGGGATGGAGGCAGGTCTCTCCCACGTCGAGCACGAGTTGCGCATCGACCGGGACAGGTACTTCGGCATGGTGCGCGCTCGCTACATGTCCTTGCTCTCCACCTTCAGCGACCATGAGATCGAGAAGGGGATCGAGGAGATGCGTGCCGCCCACCCCGAGCCCGTCCTTGTGTTTCCCGACCGGTTCGCCTTTGTCCTCGGGGAACTGCCGGATCAACGAGGTGAGGGCGAGTGAGTACCGTGGTCGATGAGCGGCTGCGTCGGCTCCGGGGTGAACTGGACGATCACGCACGGATCGCGGACCGTCTCGGGCTCGACCTCGAGCGTCCTCTGCGTTCCCTCGACGACGGCTATCCCGAGAACGCTGTCGCGCTTGTCGGCAAACTGACCGAGAAGCTGCTCAAGGAGTTATGGCGCCACCACAACATCGAAGGTGATCCTTCGACCAAGGCGCTGAACGACCTCGTCAAGCGCTGCCGTCCACACATCCGAAGCAGCACCGTGATGGACGCTCTGGACGACATCCGCCGCCTTCGTAATCGTTCCACGCACGACGGCTACGACATCAGCGACGAGGACGGGCTGCTGGCCGTGCGCCGCCTCGTCGATGTGCTGGTCTGGTTCACGAACACGGGGAGCCCCGCGCTCCTCGGCGGAGAGCCGGACCTGGCTCCCGAGGTGGCCCGCCGCTGTGAGTTCCTCGCAGGTCTGTACGTCACCCTCGGCTATCGGCAGGCCAAACGCTTCGTTCTCAGTCCCGACACTGTCTACCAGCTGTTCTGCCGTGAATCGGGCATGCGGCTCGAGTACGTGGAGCTCATGCTCTCCCGGGACGCCGACGATCTGAGCACGGTCCTCGCCTCCAGCGGTGGTGAGTTGTTGCGTACCCGATTGCCCAAGCTCACCAGGTTCGTCGTCCTGGAGGACGACAACGACAGTGCGGCATCCGGGGCGCTCCACCAGATGCTTGGACTGGACTTCCGGATCGTCCGCTACGACGGCTTCGTCGACACTCTCGTCAACCTCGAAACACACCTCGGCGCCGTATCCTCCATGGCCGCACCCGCAGAGCCCCGCGTGGCGATCACCGCCGCCGTGCTGTCCAACGACCCGCACACCGGGGAGCCCCGGACAACGGAGTCCGCCGACGCTGCGGAGCTGCTCACCCGTCTTGTCCGGGGCAGCGCGAACGTACTGGTCACCGGTCGCCCCGGGAGTGGTAAGAGCACGCTTCTACGCTCTCTGGCCGTCAACCCGGACACTCGCCGTTTCCGCTTCTACTTCGACCTCGGACTCAAGCCCAAGGACGAACCCTTCTCGGAGTACGCCGCGCGACTCCTGGCACCGTCCATGGCTTCGGACCGCTCCCGCGCCTACGACCTCTTTCTCTATTTGATCCGCTCAGGCACCGCACTCTGCGTGCTCGACGCCGTCGACGAGGGCGTCGATGAGGCGAGCCCCGCCGGTTTCCTGCGCCTGTTCGTGGATCTGGCGGCCGTGCTCTCGGCGGAGTCCGCCGTGGTCATGAGCTCGCGCGTGTCCTTCCTTGCCGACTCGCCGCAGGTCCGCCAGCTGCTGGACAGCGGCGCAGGCCGTTCCGAACAGCTCGTCGAGCAGATGTATGCCAATGGAGTCGACCCGGCCAGGGTCCCGCACTTTCACCTCGTACGCCTCGCCGAACCTGACGCAACACCGTTGGAAACGAGACTCACCGCGTCGCTCGGGCTGTCTCCGGGGCGTTCCCTCGCCGACATCCTCGGAACGCACATCACCCGGACCCTGGCCGATCGCGGACAGGCCGGCATCGAGCAGCGTCTGCCCGACTGCTTCGGGCACGCCTTTCTCGCCGACCGGACGGTGTTCTCCCTCCTCGACCTGCACCGGTCGCTGGGGACAGGCGTGTTCACCGACGGACGCCTTGAGCTCGACGCCTGTGTGCTCTCACCCTTGCTGCGTCCGGCAGGGCCCGATCAGGTCGCCTTCGTGCACACTGCGTACCAGGAACTGCTTGCGGCGCGGTATCTGGCCGAGGCCGGAAACCAGGACGCGGCAGTGGACGTGCCGGGCGGCGCCTTCCTCACCGAGCAGGTTCGGGCCTTCCTCGCCGGCCTTCCCAGTGCTCCCGCGACCGACGACTGCGTACTGCCCGCCGGGACGTATCTGGTCGGCCCGGCCGAACGACTACTGCTCCGTCGAGTCCCGCGATCCGTACGATTCGACCGCCACGCCGTGACGGTGCAGCGATACCGGCGCTTCCTCCAAGCGCTCAACAGCGATGGCACCTCGAGCTGGGACCATCCCGACCAGCCGGCCAACGTTACGCACCACCCCTGGATCGACAGGTTGCGCGAATCCGACTACTACGCCGACGCGCGCTACGACTCGTACCCGGCCGTCTGCGTCAACTGGTGGAGCGCGTACGCCTTCGCCGGGTTCGAGGGCAAGAGGCTGCCTACCTCCCTGGAGTGGGAAGCCGCTGCGCGTGGTACGAACGGCCGCCTGTTTCCCTGGGGCGACGAGCCCCGGGACGGACTGATCAACTGTGCGGACTCGTGGGTCGGGCGCCCTGTCGTCACCTACCAGGCGTGGTACGAGGAGTTCGCAGGCGACGCCGTCCGCCGGGCATGGGTGACGCCATCGGACGAACGGCCCGGAAACCGCTCTCCGTTCGGCATCGGCGACATGGTGGGCAACTGCTGGGAATGGACGTCGACCAGCCTCGGTGATCCGGGTGAGGCTGTCATTTGCGGCGGCAGCTATGACAACCCGATGCGTGCTGTACAGGCAAGCAGTAAGGGTCTCTACCGGAAACGCGGGGGAAGCAACGCGGTTGGCTTCCGCTGCGTGGAGGACATCACCGATACCGAGGAGACGGTGGCATGAGTGGCGAACCGCGTCACGGCACGATTGTCGACAGGCGTTCGAGTGGCGGGGGAGTGAACGGCACGCTCGGTTCGTACATCGTCCGAGACGACGAGGACCAGCGGTATTATGGATTCGATTACCGGCAGATCGTGACTGAAGGCTTCCGCACCATCCGTACCGGTGAGCGTGTCCGCTTCCATGTCTCGGCGAGCCCCGACCGGGCCGAGTTCGTCATCCGCCTCGACCAGCCTGATCCGTCCGAGTACTACGGATGACTGCCGTGTCCCCCTCACTCGAAACCATCACCGGTGTGCGCCAGGAGCTGACAGTTGTCGTCCCGGTGCGTCTGCTGCGGACTCCCGACTGGGCCGAGGGGCCGTTCCCCTTCGAGCTGGGCAGCCGTCGCACCGATACTGCGACCCGGGCAACCTATTTCGCTCCGGCCTCCGCGAGAGTCCTATACGGCGCGCCTGGCCGGCCCCGACGCTGGTACCGGTCGGCGTCGGTCGTTCATAACGGCCTGCACCTCATCGGTATGGAGCTTCTCCGTACGGCCACCGCCCGTAATCCTGAACACGCTCTCGCAGTGCTCCACTTCACGGTGCACAGGCCGCTGTTGCCTGTGGTGCGCGCGATAGCGGGACGAGTGATCACCGACGGCGACGCCGCGACGCTCACAGGCCCGCTGGATTCCGGCGAGCTTCTCGCGGGTATCGCGGAAGTCACCAGCGGTACAGGCACATTCGCCATAGCCCGCCCTTACACCATTGCCTTTCTCACTCCCGAGGCCGAGCACACTCCAGCGCTGCGCGCAGGCCACGAAGGGCCACTGCCGGCCACGGCCGACCGCTGGCTCTGGCAGCTGGCGTCACGCTCGAACCCGGCCGACTTCCCGCTTGCCCCGGAGACCGCCGCGGCAGAGCTCAGCAGCGCCGTGCGTATCTCGGCGGACTGGAGCGCCCTGGTGCTCCGGCAGGGCGCCGCGTTCCTCGGCCATCGTGCCGATGCGGGGGACGGTGACTTCTACGCGTTCGGCGCCCTGCACTCGCGCACCGTATACCTCGACGCCCTGCTGCTCGGGTCCCTCCAGCGCGACCACATCGACGAGCTGACCGACGAACTTTCGGACGTCTTCGACACCACGCATCTGGCGCGCAGAGTCGCAATGCTGGAGCGGAACATCGCGGTCTTCCGCAGCACCTACTGGCGTCAGCACCTGACCGCCCACGGTCCGGCCAACGAACTGCTGCTCGCCTTCCAGCGGCAGCATCGACTACCGGACCGCTTCGGCGAAATCTTGGCCGAGGCAGCCGACTACAGCCGACTCGTGCAGACTCAGGAGAGCCAGCAGATCAGCGGCGCCCTGGGGATCCTCACGATTCTGGGCCTGCCGCTCGGCACCGCGCTCGGCATACTCCAGGTCATCGGCGACGAGTCGCTCTCGCACCTGCTCGTCGCTCTCGGGCTCTCCGTCGCCGCAACGGCAACCGCGCTCGCGACGCCTTACGGGCGACTGGTTCTGTCCTCGCTACGCAGGGGCAGCAGGCTGTAGACGGGCGCTCCTCAGCCTTTCGCGCAACGATGCAGCTTCCTCAGTGCTCAGTAGTTGCCGCCACCGCAGCTGCTGCCACCGCCGCAACTGTGGTGGTGACCCCCTCCGTCGTGCGAGGGGCCGTGCGAGGCGCCGGCTCCGTAGGAGCCGTGGCCGCTGTCGCTCCCGTAGGTGTCCGCGTTCTCGTGGTCGGAGTCCGAATCCAGTGCCTTCCCGTACTTGATCAGCATCCGTCCCACCGACGGCAGCCGCCCCCCGCCCCCGTCCCACCGCCGAGAGCGTCGGCGCTCGCCCGGCAGCCCGCTCCGCCCGTCGAACACCACGGTTCCGAGCGTGGCCGACGCCCACGGCTCGGCGGCGCGTATCGCTGTGAGGCGGCGTCGGCCCGCCGGGGTCAGCAGGCCCGGTGCCGGGCACAGCATCCGCACGGCCAGGCAGCAGGCGCCCACCACGACGAACGGCGCCGTCTGTCGCAGCCCCTGCGGGACGGCGAAGGCGGCCAGGACCACCGTTCCGCACACCACGGCGACCAGGACCCGCGCGGCGAACAGCCGGGCCCGGGCGCGGGACGGGGTCAGCAGCAGACCGTACGGGACGAGCCGGTCGCCGATCTCGCGTACGGCCCCGGCCCGCACCGCCCGTACCCGCAGCAGCGTCGGGGTCGTGGAGCCCGAGGTCCGCCACTTGTCGATCACGACCCGCTCCACCGGATGCTCGGGTTCCGTCCAGGGCTCGGGCAACCGCAGCCGCCCACCCGACCCGATCACGACGTTGTTGTCACTGCCCCACAGGGTGTGGAGCGCCGCCTCCACCACCCGCTCGGGCCCGCCCGCCAGGAAAGCCGCATCGTACGGACCCAGCTCGGAAGCGCGCGCCCGCCGCCGCCACGGCAGCAACCGCCGCCCGGACAGGGCCAGGCAGGCGGCGGCGGTGAGCAGCGCCGCCGCGGAGTCGATGAGCGTGAGTGCGGTCCACATGGCAGCCCCCGATCCGGACATGCTCCGGATGAATGTGCGTATGCGAGGGATATCTCCGCCTGACGCCCGCCCAACCCGAAGAAGCCCGATACCAGAGCTTGTTCTGAGCTTTCTCCCCGTTTCTCCGAGAGCTGTTGCTTACCTTCCGGTGCGTATCCGACGTGAAAGTCGGTTCTTGTGGGCCCGGGTCATGGCGATGAGCATGATGCGCATGACACCTTCTGCGATGACAAAGACGCCTGCGCCTGCCCCCGTCACGGTGATCGGCCTGGGCGCGATGGGCCGGGCACTCGCCGGCGCCTTTCTGGACGCCGGCCATCCCACCACCGTCTGGAACCGTTCCACCGACAAGGGTGAGGAGCTCGTCGCCCGGGGCGCGGTCCGCGCTCCATCGGCCGAAGAGGCGGTACGCGCGAGCGAGTTGGTGGTTGTCTGTGTCGTCGACCACGATGCGGCGCACACGATCCTCGCCCCGCTGACGGACGCGCTCGCCGGACGCGTCCTGGTCAATCTCACCTCGGACACCCCGGACCGCGCCCGTACCGCCGCCGCCTGGGCGGACGCGCACTCCCTCGACTACCTGGAGGGCGCGATCATGGTGCCGATCGAGGTGATCGGCACCCAGGATGCGCTGATCTTCTACGCAGGCTCGCAGCGCGCGTACGACACGTACGGGACCGTGCTCAAGGCGCTCGGTGCCAACGCCCCGTTCCTGGGCCCGGACCACGCCCTCGCCGCCGCGTACGACATGGCGATGCTGGACTTCTTCTACGGCAGCATGGCGGGACTGGTCCATGCCTTCGCGCTGGCCAGGGCCGAGAACATCCCCGCTGCCGCCCTTGCCCCGTATCTGCAGACCATCGTGGGCATCCTGCCGCCGATCGTGACCGGGACGGCGGCCGACATCGACGCGCGGAAGTACGACGGCGTGGGTGCCAACCTCGCCATGATGACCGCCAGTGTCGACCACCTTCTGCACGCCGCTCGTGACAAGGGACTGGACACGTCGCAGCTCCAGGCGATCAAGTCCGTCTCCGACCGCGCGATCGCACAGGGGCACGGCGCCGACTCCTGGGCCAGCACGGTCGAGGCACTTGGCGGCTGAGGCATCCGGTCGGCGGCGGCGCCGGGCTCGCGGGACATCCCCCCGCAAGCCCGGCGGCTGCGTCACACCGGCTGCAGCCACACCGTCGCCAGCGGCGGCAGGGTCAGAAGAATGCTGCTCGGCCTGGAGTGCGCGCCCGCCGATTGGGGCTTCAGCGGCCCGGCGCTGTGGATGTCGCTGCCGCCGTACCTGGCCCTGTCCGTGTTGAGGACCTCTGCCCACGCCACCGGATCACCGAGCACGTCCGGGACCCCGATCCGGTAGTCGTGGCGCACCACCGGGCCGGTATGGTCAACGCCATCACCGGGTCCGACGAAGCGGCCATGTTCGGCGGGTACATGCGGAACGGCGCCTTCTTCATGCCGTCGGCGGCGGAGGCCAACCTCGTCAAGGTCGCGCAGAACGGCGGCCTCGCGAACGCCGCGAAGGCCGCCGGATGGATTCGGGGCGCGGGTGTCGTCGGCGGTGTCGCGGCGACCGCCTACGGCGTGGCGAATATGGCCACGTACGACGCGGTCATGATCAAGGCCAATCCCTCGAAGTTCGCCACAGACCTCAGCGGAACGGCGTTCAGCGCGTCGATGACCGCGCTGACCGTGGCGCCAAACCCGGTCACGGCCGGACTGGCCATCGGCACAGGCGTGTTTCCAGTCGGCTTGTTCGGCGGTGAGGCTGGTGACGGCGTGGACGGTCGGCAGCCGTTGACGTGGTTGTCAGGTTTCAGACACTGCCGGTTCCGGTCAGCCGGAAGGTATTCACAGCCTGCAACGGGGCTTACACACTGGGTTTGCCCGCGGATACACCTGCGGGTGCCTCGAAAAGGAGCCCCTGTGAAGAAGACCCTCTCCCTGGCGGCCAGTCTGGCAGTCGCCGCGACCTGTGCGCTCGGTGCGGCGCTTCCTGTGCACGCCGCCGACAGGATCCCGACGACGAGCGTCGCCAGCCAGGCACTTCAGTCGGCCATCGACAGCTCCACGGCGACCCCGCGGGCCAAAGCCCTTGCCGAGCAGATCCTGGCCGAACTGCCGGCCGACTGGGAGTCCCGCGCCCAGGCAGCCGCTGCGAAGTACGGCATCGACGACTCGCGGTGGAGCGCGATCCGCGACAGCGTGATCAACCCCGACGACCACCAGTGCCAGTCGACGGAGCTCAAGACCTGGGCTCGCAGCCTTCTCATGGGCGCCGAAGACCCGTTCACCATCTTTATGCTCTCGATCTTCGACGGCTTCAACCTCCCGACCTACGACGCGCTGATCTTCGGCGAGGAGTCAAGCTCGAACACCTTCGGTGTCAACGGCGAGTACACCCAGAAGCTCCCCACCGAGATGAAGAACCTCAAGCGCTTCTGGGACATCAACTCGGCGGACATCCAGCTGGTACCTCTGCACGGGGCCGATATCTTCTCCAGCCCCGAGCGGGTCGCCCGTACGCTCGCCGTGCTGTACGGCGGGACCCCCGAGGACAAGCTCGACCTTGCCAACATGTTCATCGAACTGGTCAACATGGAACCGATCCTCAAGGGCGGCGCCAACCCGATCTTCAGCTTCAACGCATTCGCCTACACCGAGGAGCGCGAGCCGGAGCCGACCGGCATCTCCGACCGGATCATCGTGGGCGACGGCATCCTGCAGGGCATGGACGCCGTGGGACTGGGCGATGTCGCGCCGCGGGCGATCGTGGGCCACGAGTTCGGCCACCACGTGCAGTATGAGGACGACCTCTTCGCGGGCGACCTCAACGGCCCCGAGGCCACCCGCCGTACCGAGCTCATGGCAGATGCCTTCGGGACGTACTACGTGACCCACGCCCGCGGCGAGGCGCTCAACACCGACCGCGTCCTGAAGGCCCAGAAGTCCTTCTATCAGGTCGGGGACTGCGGCTTCGACAACCCGGGCCACCATGGCACGCCGAACCAGCGGCTCGCCGCGTCCACCTGGGCGGCTGACGTGGTCAAGGACGCCCCGAACCAGGGCCACATCCTGCCGTCGCTCAAGTTCGCCGGGATGTTCGATGCCAAGCTTCCCGACCTGGTCAAGCCGGACGCCGTCGGCTGACGCACGGTCCGGCGGCAGTACAGCGGGGCACTCGTCCGAGTGCCCCGCCACCCGCCCGGGGCGGGTCGGCCCGCCCCGGGCGGGTGGCGGGCGAGAGCGGCATGCCGGCACAGAATGCGAGGGAGCGCTTCGCCAGGGCTGCGGTCCCTGGACAGGGCTGCAGTTCAGAACCAGCCGCGGCGGCCGGCCTGGACACCGAGCTGGAACCGGGTCTGGGCGCCGAACACCTCCTGCAGTCGGGCGATGCGTCGGGACACGGTCCGCTCGCTCACCCCGAGCTCACGGGCGATCGACTCATCGGTCAGCCCGGCACCGAGGTAGTTCAAGAGCTGTCGCGCGTCGTTTCTCCGACTGGTCTCGAGGTCGACGACCTCGCGGACGGAAGGAAGCGGGACGGCCATCCGCCAGTACGACTCGAAGACTCCGATAAGCCCGTCCAACAGGCCCGACCGGTGGACGATCACGCTGTGGTGTCCCACCCGGTCCGGTGCGGTGACGGACAGCACGGCCAGACGGTCGTCGCAGACCAGTGCGTTCAGCGCGACATCGTGGAAGACCCGTGCCTGCTCCCCGCGGGCGACGCACGCGTGTGCCGCCTCCAGCGCCTTGGGCACCTGCAGGATGTTGGCGCTGTATACCACCCGGTAGACGATCCCGCGGGACATGGCGTCCAACGCTTCCGTGTCCACCTCCGGTACACGCTCGCCTCCACCCGCCGGCCCGATTGACAGAGCGCGCACCTCCGACGCGGCCTCGCGGTGGATCCGCCGCTGGATCGCATCGGGTCTGGAGGAGGTGTCGACGACCTCCACGTAGTCCGATCCCGAGGTGTGGTCGAACCAGAACCGCGACAGGAGCGTCGCACTCTCGTAGGCGTTCCGGGCTTCGCGTGCGCGCCGTTCGGCGACGGCCTCGAGCGTCGCGCGCGGTGGCTGCGCGGTCAGTCTGTCGCCGGCGCGCGACACCAGGCCGATGCGGGTGAGTTCGTCGATCGCCTGCGGGAGCTCTTCGACGGGCGACCCGACCGGTCCCCACCGTCCGACGAGCTCGGCCAGGGTCTGCGGACCGTACTCCACGAGCGCGAGGTAGGCGGCTTCGGCGGTCGCGGAGAGTCCGAGGGACTGCAGTGGGCGCATCCTGAGTATGTCGCCGTGCGCCCCAGGGGCAGTGACGGACACGCAGCCTCCCACGGGCCGGTCGGCGGTCTCTTACGGATCCGCACGGGGCGGATCGCCGGAAGGCCCGCCGCCAACGTTCAGCGGATCAGGGCGAACCGTGACGATGAACGGCCGCGACACGCACCCCCACTGGCCCATCCCAAGGCGCTCCGCGCATCCGCTGAGGCGCCGCCAGCGTAGCACCGTGTGATCATGCGACCGGGAAGGGCTCCTGCCGCCCATCGTGGCCGGGACGGCGGCCGACATCGAAGCGAAGCAGTACAACGGCGCCGGCGCCAACCTCGCCGTGACGACCGCCGACGTCGATCACGTGCTTCACGCGACCCGCAGCAGAGGATTGGACACCTCCCAGCTGGAGGCGATCAAGGCCGTCTCCGACCGTGCGATCGCCAAGGGCCACGGTGCCGACTCCTGGGCGAGTGCGATCGAGGCGCTCGGCGGCTGAGCGGGCATGGTGCGGGGCCCGCAACCTGGAGCCGGCCGCGGGTCCCGGGGGTGGACTCAGACCGGCTTGAACCAGACCGTCGCCAGCGGCGGCAGCGTCAGCAGGATGCTGCCGGGCCGGCCGTGCGCGGCCACCGGATCGGGCTTCAGCGGACCGGGATGGTGTACGTCGCTGCCTCCGTACCGTGCGGCGTCCGTGTTGAGGACTTCCACCCATGCGACCTGATCACCGAGGACGTCCGGGACGCCGATGCGGTAGTCGTGCCGCACCACCGGGGAGAAATTGCTGACGGCGAGAAGCGGCGAGCCATGCGCGTCGTAGCGCAGGAAAGCGAAGGCGTTGTCCTCGGCCGCACCGCCGTCCACCCAGTCGAAGCCTTCCGGGACGGTGTCGCGCTGCCAGAGCGCGGGGGTGCTGCCGTACACCGTGTTCAGGTCGCCGACCAGGGTGCGTACGCCCCGGTGGTCGCTCTCCGCCGCGTACGACGGGTCGAGCAGCCACCAGTCCGGACCGTGCCTCTCCGACCATTCCGCGCCCTGGGCGAACTCCTGCCCCATGAAGAGGAGTTGTTTGCCCGGGTGGGCCCACATGAAACCGAGGTACGCCCGGTGATTGGCGCGCTGCTGCCACCAGTCGCCGGGCATCTTGCTGACCAGCGACTGCTTGCCGTGCACGACCTCGTCGTGCGAGATCGGCAGCACGTAGTTCTCGCTGTACGCGTACACCATCGAGAACGTCATCTCGTTGTGGTGGTACTTGCGGTGCACCGGTTCCTTCGACACGTACTCCAGGGAGTCGTGCATCCAGCCCATGTTCCACTTCAGCCCGAAGCCGAGTCCGCCGAAGCCGCCGGGGCCGACATGATGTGTAGGGCGCGTGACGCCGTCCCAGGCCGTGGACTCCTCGGCGATCGTGACGACGCCCGGATTGCGCCGGTAGACGGTGGCGTTCATCTCCTGGAGGAAGGCGACGGCATCCAGATTCTCCCGGCCGCCGTGCTGGTTCGGAGCCCAATCACCGTTCTCGCGCGAGTAGTCCAGGTAGAGCATCGAGGCGACGGCATCGACCCGCAGCCCGTCGATGTGGAACTCCTCGCACCAGTACGTGGCGTTGGCGACCAGGAAGTTGCGCACCTCGGTGCGGCCGTAGTCGAATTCGAGCGTGCCCCAGTCGGGGTGCGCGGCCCGGGCCGGGTCCGAGTGCTCGTACAGCGGACGGCCGTCGAATTCGGCAAGTGCCCAGTCGTCACGCGGGAAGTGCGCGGGCACCCAGTCGACGATGACGCCGATGCCGGCCCGGTGCAGTGCGTCGACGAGATACCGGAAGTCGTCCGGCGATCCCATCCGCGAGGTCGGGGCGAAGAAACCGGTGACCTGATAGCCCCAGGAGCCGCCGAACGGATGCTCGGAGACCGGCATCAGCTCCACATGCGTGAATCCCAGATCCCTTACATAGGCGGGGAGCTGCTCGGCCAGCTGGCGGTAGGTGAGACCCGGCCGCCAGGACGGAAGATGCACCTCGTACACCGAGAACGGCGCCTCATGCAGGGGTACGTCCCCGCGGTGCGCCATCCAGTCCTGATCCCGCCACTCATGGTGCGAGGCCGTCACGATCGAGGCGGTGGCGGGCGGGACCTCGGCGCGGCGGGCCATCGGGTCGGAGCGCACCGTGTGGGAACCGTCCGGCCGGCAGATGTCGAACTTGTAGAGCGCGCCTTCCCCGATGGCGGGAAGGAACAACTCCCAGACGCCGGTCGAACCGAGCGAACGCATCGGGAAGCCCGTGCCGTCCCAGTAGTTGAAGTCCCCGACGACCCGGACCCCGCGGGCATTGGGCGCCCAGACGGTGAACCGTGTTCCGGTGACCCCCTGGTGCTCCATGGGCCGCGCACCGAGGGCCGTCCACAGCTCCTCGTGCCGCCCCTCGCCGATCAGATGCAGATCGAGATCGCCGAGCGCGGGCAGGAAGCGGTACGGGTCCTGGACCTCGATCTCGTTGTCCTCGTAGCCGACCAGGAGCTGGTACTCGGGGACGGCGGGCATCGGCAGCAGCCCGGAGAACAGCCCGTCGCCGTCGTCGTGAAGCTCCGCCCGCAGCCCCTTGGCGAGCACGGTCACGGAACGCGCGAACGGACGCAGCACCCGCAGCGCCACACCGCCGCGGACCATGTGCGCGCCGAGCAGATCGTGCGGTGCGTGGTGCTCACCGGCGAGCAGCCGACCGCGGTCCCCGTCGTCGAGGGCACGCACCGGCCGGACCCCGCGGCCCCCACCGCCGGCGCGCCGCGGACGGGGCGGTGCGGCAGCGGTCCGCTTCTCCGTGGTCTTCTTCCGCTTGGTGGGGGCAGCCGTTGACGCCGAAGGGCCCGCAGATGCTGACGGTGCCGCGGGCGCCTGAGTCGCTTCCGGTGTCGATGGGGTCGCGGCGGCCGCGGCGGGGGCAGAAGTCACGGCGGCTGCGGGTGTCGCGACGGGCTCCGGCGGCGCGGGCTCGACGGGCGGGGGCGCCGCGGCCGCGGCGGGATCGGGCGCGTTGTGGGACGGCTTGCGGGCGGTCACAGGGACAGCCTCCTCGGGGGGTGTGGGTGAATCGGGGCGGGCGGGGCGTGACGGGTGGGGGAACGCCGCAGTGGCCGGAAGCGGGCGGTGTGTGGCGCATCAGTCGACGGCGGCGGCCAGACGTTGGATCGCGGCCATCGGCACCGGCAGCCAGTCGGGCCGGTGCCGGGCCTCGTACAGCACCTCGTACACGGCCTTGTCCGTCTCATGGGCCCGCAACAACTCCGGTTCGCTGCGCGGATCGACGCCCGCGGCCTCCGCGTACCCGTCGCAGTAGGCAGTCCGGCAGTGTGCCGCCCACTCGGCGTTCCAGGGCCGGTGGGAGCGGGCCGCGTAGTCGAAGGAACGGAGCATGCCCGCGATGTCGCGCACCGGAGGCTGCGGACGGCGGCGCTCCATAAGGGGGCGCGTCGGTTCGCCCTCGAAGTCGATCAGTGACCAGAAGCCGTCGGCCGCGCGCAGGGTCTGGCCGAGATGCAGATCGCCGTGCACACGCTGTGCGGCCCAGTCGCGGCCCCTGTGCCCCGGTGCGGCAACGGCGTCGAACGCCGTACGCAGTCCGGGAACGTACGGCATCAGCGCCGGTACGGCGTGGGCAGCCGCCTCCAGCCGCTCCATCATCCCGGCGGCGAGATGCTCGGTCTGGGAGCGGCGCAGCACGGGCGTCGGCAGCGCGGTGGCGAGTGCCGTGTGCACCTCGGCGGTGGCGCGTCCGAGTGCGCGTGCCTCACGGGTGAAGTCATGGCCCGTGGCCAGGGCCCGCAGCGCGAGCTGCCAGCCGTCCTCCGCGCCCCGCAGGAACGGCTGGAGAACGCCGAGGGTGAGCGGCTCCGATGCTGTCGCCTCGAACCAGGCGACGGGTTCCGGCACCCGACCGCAGCCCTCCCGGGAGAGGGCGAGCGGCAGTTCCAGATCGGGATTGGTCCCCGGGAAGACCCTGCGGAAGATCTTCAGGATGTAGGCGTTGCCGTAGACGAGCGAGGAGTTGGACTGCTCCGCATCGAGCACCCGCGGGGCGAGCCCGGCGGGGATGGGGGCGGCGCCCCGGTCGAAACGGAGGGGGCCGAGGGTCCCGGGGGTGCGCAACCGTTCCAGCAGAAGTTCGGCGAGCCGCGGATCGTGCAGCCCCTCGTAGACCGCCAGGCCGGCCAGTGGACCTCCCTTCACATGGCCGATGAGGGCGGGGGCGAGCCGTGGTGGCAGCGTGGCCCGCACCCCGAGCAGCATCTGGTAGCAGTCGTCGGGGGGCTGGGTCGGCACGGACGGCTGATGGACCCGGACCAGCAGATGGAGCAGCCCGGGCCCGCTGCCGGAGCTGTTCCCTGCGGATTCGGTATCCACCGGCAGTATTTCGGTCGCCGAGACGAGGGAGAAGGCCGTGACCGGCCGTCCCTTGCCTGCGAACCACCGCTGCCGGGGCAGCCACTCATGCAGCAGTGGGGCGAGTGACGGGAGTAGTGCTGTGCTGTTGGCGAGGGCGACCCGAGTGGATGCAGCCTTCGACATGGCATCGCGTCCTTTCCCCGGGCACACCACAGGATGCGAAGAGTGTCCCGGATTGCGGCAATAGCTGTCCGGCTGTGCGGGACGTGTCGGGTCAGGAAGATTTGTACGGACTCGACGTGCAGGGCTCCAGAACCCCCGAAGCCCCCTGAGGCCCCCGTCGGACTCCGAAGAACTCCGACGAACTTTGAAGCGCCTTGGCGCATTCGGGGAGAGAATCCCTGAAGAGCTCGATGTGGGGGAGATTGCCCCGTGCGGGGCGGCGGAAACCGCCCCGCTGGGTATGCGCGAAAGTGCCGCCGCATCAGATCGGTGGCGTGTCCTTCCGCAACCTGAACCAGTAGAACCCGTGTCCGGCGAGAGTCAGCAGGTAGGGCCACTGACCGATGGCGGGGAAGCGCACCCCGCCGATCAGCTCCACCGGATGACGCCCGTTGAACGACCGCAGATCGAGCTCCGTCGGCTGCGCGAACCGCGAGAAGTTGTGCACGCACAGCACGAGATCGTCCTTGTACTCACGGGTGAAGGCGAGCACCGCGGGGTTCGAGGAGGGCAGTTCGTTGTACGACCCCAGACCGAAGGCCCGATTCTGCTTACGGATCTCGATCATCCGCCGTGTCCAGTGCAGCAGCGACGACGGCGAGGCCATCGCCGCCTCGACGTTGGTCACCTGGTAGCCGTAGACCGGGTCCATGATCGTGGGGAGGTAGAGCCGCCCCGGATCGCTGGAGGAGAATCCCGCGTTCCGGTCGGGCGTCCACTGCATCGGGGTGCGTACGGCATCCCGGTCGCCCAGCCAGATGTTGTCGCCCATTCCGATCTCGTCCCCGTAGTACAGAATCGGGGAACCCGGCAGCGACAGGAGCAGGGCTGTGAACAGCTCGATCTGGTTGCGGTCGTTGTCCAGGAGGGATGCGAGCCGCCGCCGGATGCCGATGTTGGCCCGCATCCGTGGATCCTTGGCGTACTCCGCGTACATGTAGTCGCGCTCTTCGTCCGTGACCATCTCGAGCGTGAGCTCGTCGTGGTTGCGCAGGAAGATGCCCCATTGGCAACCGGAGGGAATCGCCGGGGTCTTCGCCAGGATTTCCGAGACCGGATAGCGGCTCTCGCGGCGCACGGCCATGAAGATGCGCGGCATCACCGGGAAATGGAACGCCATATGGCACTCGTCGCCGCCGGCCGGGAAGTCACCGAAGTAGTCGACGACGTCTTCCGGCCACTGATTGGCCTCGGCGAGCAGCACGGTGTCCGGGTAGTTCGCGTCGATCTCCTTGCGCACCCGCTTGAGGAACTCGTGGGTCTCCGGCAGGTTCTCGCAGTTGGTGCCCTCCCGCTGGTACAGATACGGCACGGCGTCGAGGCGGAAGCCGTCGATACCGAGATCCAGCCAGAACCGGAGGGCGGAGATGACCTCCTCCTGCACCGCCGGGTTCTCGTAGTTGAGATCCGGCTGGTGGGAGAAGAACCGGTGCCAGTAGTACTGCTTGCGCACCGGGTCGAAGGTCCAGTTGGACGTCTCCGTGTCGACGAAGATGATCCGCGCGTCCGGGAACTGCTTGTCGTCGTCGGCCCAGACGTAGTAGTCGCCGTACGGCCCGTCGGGATCGCTGCGCGACTGCTGGAACCAGTCGTGCTGATCGCTCGTGTGGTTCATGACGAAGTCGATGATCACGCGCATCCCGCGTTGGTGAGCGGCATCGACGAACTCCACGAAGTCGGCGAGATCGCCGAACTCCGGCAGCACGGCGGTGTAGTCGGAGACGTCGTATCCGCCGTCGCGCAAAGGCGACTTGAAGAACGGCGGCAGCCAGAGGCAGTCGACGCCGAGCCACTGCAGATAGTCCAACTTGGCGGTGAGGCCTTTGAGATCGCCGATGCCGTCGCCGTTGGAGTCCTGGAAGGACCGGACGAGGACCTCGTAGAAGACGGCGCGTTTGAACCAGTCGGGATCGCGGTCCTTGGCCGGGGTGTCCTCGAACAGGTCGTGGACGGGCTCATTGACAATCATGGTGTGGGTGACCCTCCGGTCGGCGGGGACGGTCGCAGGACGACGATGTGCGCGGGCGTGACGCCCGGCTCCAGACGCACATAGCAGGTCCTGCCCCAGTGATAGGTGTGGCCGGTGAGCTCGTCGCGCACCGGCACGGTCTCGTGCCAGTCGAGGCCGAGGTGCGGCATGTCCAACGAGACCGTGGCCTCCTGGGTGTGGTGAGGGTCGAGGTTGACGACCACCAGAACGATGTTCGAACCCGAACGCTTGCTGTACACGATCAGCGCGTCGTTGTCGGCGGCGTGGAAGTGCACGTCGCGCAGCTGCTGCAGTGCGGGGTGACGGCGCCTGATCCGGTTGAGCGAGGTGATGAGCGGAGCCAGGGAACGGCCCTCGCGCTCCGCCGACTCCCAGTCCCTGGGCCGGATTTCGTACTTCTCCGAGTTCAGGTACTCCTCGCTGCCGGCCCGCACCGGGGTGTTCTCGCACAGCTCGTACCCCGCGTACACGCCCCAGGACGGCGAGAGTGTCGCGGCGAGCACGGCCCGCGCCTCGAAGGCCGGGCGTCCGCCGCCCTGGAGATAGCCCGGCAGGATGTCCGGGGTGTTCACGAAGAAGTTGGGCCGCATGTAGGAGGCCGCGTCACCGGCCAGCTCGGTGACGTACTCCGTGAGCTCCTGCCTGGTATTGCGCCAGGTGAAGTACGTGTACGACTGCTGGAAACCGACCGTGGCGAGCGCGTGCATCATCGCGGGGCGGGTGAACGCCTCGGCCAGGAAGATCACGTCGGGGTCGGTGCGGTTGATGTCGGCGATCACCTTCTCCCAGAAGATCACCGGCTTGGTGTGCGGATTGTCGACGCGGAAGATCCGTACCCCGTGGTCCATCCAGAACCGCAGGACGCGGACGGTCTCCGCGACCAGCCCCCGCGGATCCTTGTCGAAGGCGATCGGATAGATGTCCTGGTACTTCTTGGGCGGGTTCTCCGCGTGCGCGATGGTGCCGTCCGGGCGGTGGTGGAACCACTCGGGATGTTTCTCCACCCACGGATGGTCGGGGGAGCACTGGAGCGCGAAGTCCAGCGCGATCTCCATGCGGAGGGCGCGGGCGGTTTCGACGAAGTGGTCGAAGTCGTCGAGCGTGCCGAGTTCGGGGTGGACGGCATCGTGACCGCCCTCGGCCGAGCCGATCGCCCACGGCACCCCCACGTCGTGGGCATCGGCTGACAACGAGTTGTTCGGGCCCTTGCGATGGGTGGTCCCGATGGGGTGGATGGGTGGCAGATAGACGACGTCGAACCCCATGGCGGCAACCGCGGGAAGCCGCTCGGCGGCAGTACGGAACGTGCCGCTGACCATCCTGCCCCGGTGCCCCTGCGGATGCTCCGCCGCCTTCCCCGCCCTGCCCTTCTTCGTCGCTCTCACCGGCTCGGCCGGCTCGAACCTGGCGCCCTCCGACCGCGGGAACAGTTCGTACCAGGAACCGAACAGGGCCCGTCGGCGCTCGACGACGAGAGGGAGCGGGCGAGCCGCGGTCACCAGCTCGCGCAGAGGGTGGCGGGCGAGCGCGGCGGTGGCCTCGTGAGCGAGCGCGGCGGCCAGCCGGGCGGCGGCCGGACGTGACTCGTCGCGCAACGCGTCGGCCGCGGCCAGCACCGCCTCACGCCCGTCCCGTTTGGGTACGCCCCCGGCGGCCCGCTCGTACAGCTCGGCGCCCTCCGCCAGGACGAGCGTGGTGTCGATCCCCGCAGGGATCTTGATCTGTGCGTGCCGGTGCCAGGTGGTCACCGGATCGCTCCAGGCCTCGACCGTGTACGTCCAGCGCCCTTCGGAGTCCGGCGTGACATCGGCGCCCCAGCGGTCGGTGCCGGGAGCGAGCTCACGCATCGGCGTCCACGGACCCGGGCGGCCGCTCGGATCCCGCAGAACGGCATTGGCGGCGACCGCCTCATGCCCCTCACGGAAGACGGTGGCCGTGACCTGGAAGGTCTCACCGGCAACGGCCTTGGCGGGCCTTCTGCCGCAATCGACGAGAGGACGGACGTCGAGGACGGGAATGCGACCGATCATGGAATCACCTGGGGACTGGAGCTCGGGCTGCACGGGGCGCGGTGCGGGCGTGGAGAGATGAGTGCGTACGCCGCGTCTGTGGGGGTCCGTCCTTTCTAGCTGCTCCGTTGACGGCTGATGGGGTGTGAGCATGGCCGCTCCTGTCCGCGTTCACTCGAATGGCACTCGAATGGCTGGGGTGCGGGTGTGGTGCGCGGGTGAGTACCGGATGCACACCGGACGTGTACGGACTGCGTACGAGCCGCTGCCGGATCGCAGATGATCCGCATTCGTGCCGGATTCGGGCTGTGTACCGCAGAAGCCTTCCCACGGTTGTCGGGGGGCCAATCCGGTGGTTTGTTAACTACTCGGGCGTAGCGGTGAAGGTCTGAAGGCGCCGGGCTCCGCCCCGTGCGCGGAGGCTCGTGGAGACCGTCCTCACCCGTCTTCGAGGCAGCGCCAGGGCGCCTCGACTGTGCCTGTCCGCATCGTCCTGTGCCGGTCGTGGGCGTTGCCGTGGCGGGCCCATGAACCGAAACCTCCTCCTCGACGTGGTGCGCGTCGCGTGGAGTCGCGTCGAAGGCCGGCCGGTCCTTCCCCGACCCGACCCCCGTACACGCCACTGGGCAGCCTTCCCTGTGCCGTGAAGGGCCACAAGGCTGCCCGAGGGGGTGGAATCGGCCATAACGCCCGTGGCGGATGAGCACCGATCTACCGAGAGGGGGCGGTGGGGCGGACGGTACGCAGGGGGCCGCTGATCCGGCGCCGGAGCCGCGGTGGGCGACGGCGCCGGAACCAACGGTGGGGGACGGAGCCGGGGGCGGGCGGCTCACCGGGTGCCGATCGCTGTGAGCCGGTCGCGCGCCGTGGTTGCGGAGCAGGGCACACCGTTACCGTCGAGGGTGACGGAGCGGCGCACACCGTGGTGCGTCCCCTCGGATTCGCAACTCCCCTGCAAAGGTGGAATACGTGAAGGCCATTCGTCGATTCACCGTGCGTCCTGTCCTCCCCGATCCCCTTCAACCGCTCAGCGACCTCGCCCGCAACCTGCGCTGGTCCTGGCACACCGAGACACGTGAGCTCTTCCAAGCCGTCGACCCGGAGGGCGGGCGGGCGGCGGACTCCGACCCCGTACGTCTGCTCGGCGCCGTTTCCGCCGGGCGCCTCGCCGAGCTGGCCCGGGACCAGCAGTTTCTGCACCGGCTGACCGAGGCGTCCGCCGCCCTCCAGGAGTATCTCGACGGTCCGCGGTGGTACCAGGAGCAACTGGCGCGGGGTGCGGAACTGCCCGCCGCCGTGGCGTACTTCTCGCCCGAATTCGGCGTGACCGCAGCCCTTCCGCAGTACTCCGGCGGACTCGGCATCCTCGCCGGGGACCATCTGAAGGCCGCCAGCGACCTGGGCGTGCCCCTCGTCGGGGTCGGCCTGCTCTACCGGCACGGCTACTTCCGGCAGAGCCTGTCGCGCGACGGCTGGCAGCAGGAGCACTATCCCCTCCTCGACCCGAACGAACTGCCGCTCACCCTGGTGCGCGAGGCAGACGGATCACCGAGCCGAGTGGTACTGACCCTTCCCGGCGGCCGCTCGCTCCACGCCCACATCTGGCAGGCCCAGGTCGGCCGCGTCCCGCTCCTCCTGCTCGACTCCGACGTGGAGGAGAACGCGCCCGGCGAGCGCGAGGTCACCGACCGGCTGTACGGCGGTGGCAGCGAACACCGGCTGCTGCAGGAGATACTGCTCGGCATCGGCGGCGTACGAGCGGTGCGGACCTACTGCCGGCTCACCGGGCACGCGGCCCCGGAGGTCTTCCACACCAACGAGGGGCACGCCGGTTTCCTCGGTCTCGAACGCATCCGTGAACTCTCCGGAACCGGGCTGGATTTCGACTCCTCGGTCGAGGCGGTCCGGGCCGGCACGGTGTTCACCACCCACACCCCGGTGCCTGCCGGAATCGATCGCTTCGACCGGGAGCTCATCGCCCGTCACTTCGGCGACGACGGCGAACTGCCGGGTGTCGGGGTCGAGCGGATCCTGCAGCTCGGTATGGAGACGTATCCCGGCGGCGAGCCCACCCTCTTCAACATGGCGGTCATGGGCCTGCGGCTCGCTCAGCGGGCCAACGGCGTCTCCACCCTGCACGGGGCGGTCAGCCGGAGGATGTTCGCCGGACTGTGGCCGGGCTTCGACGCCGCGGAGGTGCCGATCACCTCGGTGACCAACGGTGTTCACGCACCCACCTGGGTCGCCCCCGAGATCTTCGGGCTGCGAGCCCGGTACGGCGGCACGCCGGGACGCTGGGACGCGGCGGCCGGAATCCCGGACCGCGAAATCTGGGATCTGCGGCGGACGCTGCGCGAACAGCTGGTGACCGAGGTCCGCACGAGGCTTGCCGCCTCCTGGCGCACGCGTGGTGCGGAGCCGGCCGAACTCGGGTGGATCGACGGCGTGCTGGACCCGGATGTGCTGACGATCGGCTTCGCCCGCCGCGTGCCCTCGTACAAGCGGCTGACCCTGATGCTTCGTGACCGCGACCGGCTGATGGAACTGCTCCTCCACCCGACGCGGCCGATCCAGATCGTCGTCGCAGGCAAGGCGCACCCCGCCGACGACAGCGGAAAACGGCTGGTCCAGGAATTGGTCCGGTTCACCGACGACCCCAGGGTCCGCCACCGCATCGTCTTCCTGCCCGACTACGGGATGGCCATGGCGCAGAAGCTCTACCCCGGCTGCGACGTCTGGCTCAACAACCCGCTGCGGCCTCTGGAGGCGTGCGGCACGAGCGGCATGAAGGCCGCGCTCAACGGCTGTCTCAACCTGTCCGTGCTCGACGGCTGGTGGGACGAGTGGTTCGAACCCGACTTCGGCTGGGCGATCCCGACCGCCGACGGGTCCGCGACGGACGAGGACCGTCGTGACGAGCTGGAGGCGAATGCCCTCTACGAGCTGCTCGAGGAATGGGTGGCACCGCGCTTCTACGACCGGGGGGACGACGGACTTCCCGGGCGCTGGGTCGAGATGGTCCGCCGCACCGTGGGCACGCTCGGCCCCAAGGTCCTCGCAGGACGCATGGTGCGTGAGTACGTCGAGCGGCTGTACGCCCCCGCCGCGCTCGCCCATCGCTCCCTGGACGCCGCCACGGCGCGGGAGCTCGCGGACTGGAAGGCCAGGGTCCGTGCCGCCTGGCCACGGGTCGCAGTCGACCACGTGGAGGCCGTGGCGCCCAGTACGGTCGGCGGTTCGGCCGAGCTGGGGGCGACGCTGTCGCTGCGTGTCCGGATCGCTCTCGGAGCACTGGAGCCGGACGATGTGGAGGTGCAGGCGGTGGCCGGGCGGGTCGACTCCGCCGACGCGATCTCGGACGCGCAGGTCTTCCCGCTGAAGCCGGCCGGAGGCCAGGACCTGGAGGGCCGCTGGCTGTACGAGGGACTGCTCGCCCTCGACCGGACGGGCCCCTACGGCTACACGGTGCGGGTGCTTCCCGCTCACCCGCTCCTGGCAACGAGCGCGGAGCTCGGCCTGGTCGCGCTGCCGACGGAGGCGACGGGCGACGGCGCGGGCGTACTGATGCGCTGACCACCCGTCCTTTTCCGGGGCCCGGCAACCTGCGAGGTGCCGGGCCTCTTCGTCCTCCGAACGCACGCGTTGTCGTGTTCATGAGGTGAATGGAGGTTTCTCACCCATTGCGGAGACCACACGCAGCTCACCGCACGGCGAACCGCCCGGGAGGAATGGGGGCTCCTCCCGGGCGGGACTACCGCATCACGTGCGCGGAACGCGGTGCTGGGTTCAGAAGGTCAGCTTGAAGCTGTTGATGGTGCCGGTGTCACCCGCGTAGACGTCCTGGACCTTCAGCTTCCAGGTGCCGTTGGCGACCTCGGACGACGCGTTGACGGTGTACGTCGTCTGGACGTTGTCCGCAGAATCGGAGATCGAGGAGTTCTTCAGCCGGTAGGCCGTGCCGTCCGGTGCGACGAGGTCGATGACGAGGTCACCGCGCCAGGTGTGGGTGATGTCCACACCGACCTGCAGGGTGCTGGGTGCGTTGCCCGTGACGCCGGTGACGTTGACCGAGCTGGTGACGGCCGCGCCGCCGTCCGGGATGGCGATGCGGGTGGTGTTCTCGAAGACCGTGCCACCGGTGCCACCACCGGAGCGCGAGCCGACGCTGACGCCGGCCCAGGCATCGGCGACCGCCTTGTACTCGGCGCTCGTCGTGCCGTACAGGTCACCGGCCGCGGCGAGGGTACCGGTACGAGCGGCCGCGTAGTTCGTCGTGGAGCTGAACTTGGTGGTGAGCGCCTTGAACCAGATCAGCGCCGCCTTGTCGCGGCCGATGCCGGTCACCGGCAGGCCGTCGGAGGTCGGGGAGTTGTACGAGACGCCGTTGACGGTCTTGGCGCCGCTGCCCTCGGAGAGGAGGTAGAAGAAGTGGTTCGCCGGACCCGAGGAGTAGTGGACGTCCACACTGCCGATGCCGGAGTACCAGGCGTCCTTGGACGCGCCGTCCTTGCTCGGCTTGTCCATGTAACGCAGCGGGGTGCCGTTGCCGTTGATGTCGATCTTCTCACCGATCAGGTAGTCGCCCTTGTCGGTGGTGTTGTTGGCGTAGAACTCGACCGCGCTGGCCATGATGTCACTGGTCGCCTCGTTGAGACCGCCGGACTCCCCGCTGTAGACCAGGCCGGCGGTGACCGAGGTGACACCGTGCGTCATCTCGTGCGCGGCCACGTCGAGGGAGGTCAGCGGCTTGGCGTTGCCGCTGCCGTCTCCGTAGGTCATGCAGAAGCAGCTGTCGCTCCAGAACGCGTTGACGTAGTTGTTGCCGTAGTGGACGCGGGAGTACGCGCCGACGCCGTCGCCCCGGATACCGGTGCGGCCCTGCACGTTCTTGTAGTAGTCCCAGGTCAAGGCCGCGCCGTAGTGCGCGTCCGCTCCGGCGGTCTCGACGTTCTGCGGAGTGCCGTCGCCCCAGACGTCGTCGGAGCCGGAGAAGAGCGTTCCGGTGCCGGACGTGCCGTGGTTCAGGTTGTACGTCTTGTGGTTGCCGCGTCCGGTGTCGGTCAGCGTGTACGACGGCGCGGTGCCGAGCGTGACCTGACCGCTGTACTGGGTGTTGCCGGTACCGGTCTCGATGGCCTGCCACTCGTAGAGCTTCGCACCGGTGGACGCGTCCGTGACGACGTGCAGCTCGTTGGGGGTGCCGTCGTCCTGGAGCCCGCCGACGACGGTCTCGTAGGCGAGCTGCGGCTTGCCCTGGGCCATCCAGACCACCTTGCGCGGTGCCCGGTCGGCGACGGTCTTCTTGGAACCGGCGGCCTTGGCCGCGCCGAGAGCCTGCGTCTCGGCCTTGGCCGGGGCGATGTCGGCCGCGGTGCCGACGGCCTTCAGCTGCGCAGAGGTGACCTTGGACGCCTTGGTGACGCTCTCGGTCCTACCGGCCTTGGACTCCTGGACGATCAGGTCGCCACCGAGGACCGGAAGCCCGCTGAAGGTCCGCTCGTAGCGCGTGTGCGTGGTGCCGTCGTTGTCCTGGATGACATCCCGGACGACGAGCTGCTCCTGAGAGCCGAGACCGAGCTCCTTGGCCGTGGCCGCCTTGCTCGCGTTGGCCTCGCGGATCAGTTCGGCACGCGCGGAGGGGGAGAGCTGCTTGGCCAGCGCGCCATGCTTGGCGTTGGTGGCGACCGGGGCGGGAGCGGCGGAGCCGCCGGCTGTGGCAGTTGCCGTGCCCGTCTGGACTCCTACGGCGAGGAGGGCTGCTACGGCTATCAGAGCGCCGGTCGCGGTGGCGCGACGGCTGGGCGTGGAACTCACGCGGACTCCTTCTGCGAGGGGGGTACCGGCGGCTGGGTGGGCCGACCGGGCAGAGCAGGCGGTGCGCAGAACGGGGGAAGAGTGGCAGCAGATGGACTCTCCTGTCAGGACCGCGTCAACAAGTTGGCCAGAATTCGTCCGTTGCCAGAAAGGTCATGTCCGTTAAGCGGACGTTTCATCGGTTGTCACCGTGGAGGTGTCCAGGGCCCGGAGCGGCCGATTTCGGGGAGCAGGCCCGAGTTGAGCACGAACGCACGGGGTTCGAACGGCCAGTTCGGCACGGGGTCGTGGCCACCGGCCGAAAGTGTCTTGAAATGTGGCTTGTTCTGAACGGTCCAGTCCGTGTCGTGCAGTAAAGGCCAAGTAAAGCGCCGCGCGGTGGCCGAGTCGCGGCAGCTTCCGACCGGTTCGCAAGGACGGGAAGGAGGAAGCGGAAGCGGCTCGCCGTGCGAGGGATGCCGGAGGGCGGTGCGGGTGCCGTCGGGCGCCACCGGGTTGTCGTGGCGGCCGAGTTCGGTGACGCGGCCGTCCGGCATGACGGCCACGCGGGCCGCGTCGGAGGCGGCGCGCGACGGTGGGGACGCTGCACCCTTCGGGGTCGGCCGATCCGCACAGCCACCGGCGGGCGACGTCGGTCAGTTACTGCCCGGAGTCATGGCGCAGCACATCCTGGAATTGCGCATCGTGTGCGCATCAGGCCAGGCTTTCCCGCCAGGCGCGGTGGAGTCCGGCGAACCGGCCCGTACCGCCGATGAGTTCGGACGGGGAGCCGTCCTCCACGATCCGGCCGTACTCCATCACCAGCACCCGGTCCGCGATCTCCACGGTCGACAGCCGGTGGGCGATCACGACCGCGGTGCGGCCGTGCAGCACCGTGTCCATGGCCCGCTGCACGGCGCGTTCGCCGGGGATATCGAGGGAGCTCGTCGCTTCATCGAGGATCAGCACCGCCGGATCCGCGAGCAGGGCGCGGGCGAAGGCGACCAGTTGGCGCTGGCCCGCCGAGATCCGCCCGCCCCTCTTGCGTACATCCGTGTCGTACCCGTCGGGCAGTCCGCTGATGAAGTCGTGCGCGCCGATCGCCTTCGCGGCCCGCTCGATCTCGTCGCGAGAGGCCTCCGGGCGGCCGATGGCGATGTTCTCGGCGACCGTCCCCGAGAAGAGGAACGCCTCCTGGGTCACCATCACGACACCGCGCCGCAGTTCGGGCGTGGCCAGATCACGCAGATCCGTCCCGTCCAGCAGCACCCGGCCGTCGGTCGGGTCGTAGAACCGGGCCAGCAGCTTGGCGAGCGTCGACTTCCCGGCGCCCGTGGAGCCGACCACGGCCACGGTCTGCCCGGCCGGGATCTCGAGATCGAAGCGGGGCAGCACTTCGCCGCCCGTGCGGTAGGCGAATCTCACCGAGTCGAAGACGACATCCCGCCCTGGGTACTGACCCGTGCGGGCAGGCAGCTCCCGCGGGTTCGTCGCCTCGGGGACGGTGGGGGTCTGGGCCAGCAGCCCCGCGATCTTCTCCAGCGAAGCCGCAGCCGACTGATAGGAGTTGAGGAACATGCCGAGCCGGTCGATCGGGTCGTACAGCCGTCGCAGGTAGAGCACGGCCGCGGCCAGCACGCCGAGCGCGAGTGTCCCGGAGGCGACTCGGTACGCACCCCACAGCACGATTCCGGCGACGGCCGTGTTGGCGACCAGCCGGGAACCGACCACGTAGCGCGCCATCTCCAGCAAGGCGGCGCCGTTCGTCCGGCAGTGCTGCTGATTGAGCCGCTCGAATTCTGTGTCGTTGATGCGCTCGCGACGGAACGCCTGGACGGGACGGATCCCGTTGATCGTCTCCGCGAACTTCACGATGACCGCTGCGATTGCTGTCGACCGGGCGGCGTAGATCACCCCGGCGCGCCGCTGGTAGAGCCGCACCAGCAGATAGAGCGGCACGAACGAGAGGACGGCGACCGCACCGAGACCGACGTCCAGCCACAGCAGCATCAACGAGATGGAGAGGAAGGAGAGCACGACGCCGATCAGTTCCTGCAGCCCCTCGCTGAGCAGCTCCCGCAGCGACTCCACATCCGTGGTGGACCGGGAGATCAGCCGGCCCGAGGTGTAGCGCTCATGGAAGTCCACGCTCAGCGCCTGCGCATGACGGAAGATCCGCCCCCGGAGATCGAGCAGCACGTCCTGGTTGATCCGGGCGGAGGCCTGGATGAACGCGTACTGCATGCTTCCCGCGCCCGCCGAACACAGTGCGTACCCGATGGCCACGGCGATCAGCGGTCCGTAGTCCTTGTCGCGGAACGCGGGTACGCCGCTGTCGATCGCGTACGCGACGAGCAGCGGGCCCGCCTGGACCGCGGCCTGCTGGATCAGCAGGAACAGCGCGGCCACCACCACCCTGCCCCTGAGCGGGCCGAGCAGGGACAGCAGCAGGGCGCGGGTCGCGCCACGCGGAGTGGGCAGGCTGTCCTGGTCGAAGGGGTCCTGGGCGCCGGAGCCGGGTTCGGGAGCGGCCCCGGGCGCCTTCCGTGTGGTGCCGTCCGGTCCTGTTGCCGGCCGGTCGCGGGTCAGGGTGTCCGTGCCCCTGGCCGCGTCCGCAGTGCCGGTGGTTGCGTCGGAGCCGCTCAGGGGCTCGTTCTCGTCGCTGCCGCCTGCTTCCGCGGGGCGTCCGGTCGTCGCATCGGTCATCGGGTGCTGCCCTTCTCGGCAGGGACGTCCATGGCAGGCATGCCGTCGGTGGAGACGAATCCGGGCGCGTCCCCGGCGCCGGACATCAGCCAGGCGTACTCGGCGTTGCTGCGCAGCAGTTCCTGGTGGGTGCCGACGGCGCTGATCCGGCCCTCGGACAGCAACGCCACCCGGTCCGCGAGCATCACGGTGGACGGCCGGTGGGCGACCACGATGGCCGTGGTCGACTCGAGCACGCGCCGCAGGGCGGCCTCCACCAGCGCCTCCGTATGTACGTCCAGGGCCGAGAGCGGGTCGTCGAGCACCAGGAAGCGCGGCTGCCCGACGACGGCACGGGCCAGCGCGAGGCGCTGCCGCTGACCGCCGGAGAGACTGAGCCCCTGCTCGCCGACCTGGGTGTGGATGCCTTCCGGCAGGTCGTACACGAAGTCGGCCTGGGCGATCGAGAGCGCCCGCCGCAGCTCGTCCTCGCCGGCGCCGTCGGCCCCCATGAGGACGTTCTCCCCGACGCTCGCCGAGAAGAGCGTCGGCTCCTCGAACGCCACGGACACCAGCTCACGCAGCTGTTCGCGCCGCAGGGTGGTGATGTCGGTGCCGTCCAGCGTGATCCGCCCGGCGGTGGCGTCGTGCAGCCTCGGTACGAGGGCGGTGAGCGTCGTCTTCCCCGATCCCGTGGCCCCGACCAGAGCCATCGTCTCGCCGGACCGGATCCGCAGATCGATCCGGGTGAGTACGGGTACGGAGTCCGGCTCCGCGTCGGGGTAACGGAACTCGACGCCTTCGAAGACCATTCCGCCGTCCGCGTGCTGCTGCGAGGTCGCCGGGGAAGACCCCGCGGCGGTCTCGCGCTCCTCCTCCACATCCATCACCTCGAAGAACCGCTCGGTCGCCGTCGCCGACTCCTGGCTCATCGCCAGAAGGAAGCCGATCGACTCGACCGGCCAGCGCAGCGCGAGCGCGGTCGACAGGAACGCCACCAGCGTGCCCGCCGAGAGATCCCCGTCGGCGACCTGGATCGTGCCGAGAACCAGCGCCGCACCGATCGCCAGCTCCGGGATCGTGGTGATGAGGGCCCAGATGCCGGCCAGCAGCCTGGCCTTGTCGAGTTCGGTGCCACGCAGTCGCTGGGAGAGGCCGCGGAAGGCCAGCGCCTGGCTTCGGTGCCTCCCGAAGCCCTTGATGATCCGGATGCCGAGGACGCTCTCCTCGACGACCGTTGTCAGATCGCCGACCTGGTCCTGGGCCTTGCGCGCCACCACCGCGAACTTCGTCTCGAAGACGGAGCAGAGAATCACCAGCGGCACGACCGGGACGAGCAGCACCAGGCCCAGCGTCCACTGCTGCGCCAGCAAAATGATGAAACCGACCAGGATGGTGCTGGCGTTGACCAGGAGAAACGTCAGTGGGAATGCCAGGAACATGCGCAGCAGCATCAGGTCCGTGGTTCCGCGCGACAGCAGCTGCCCGGACGACCAGCGGTCGTGGAAGGCCACCGGCAGCCGTTGCAGATGCCGGTACAGGTCGGCCCGCATCGATGCCTCGACGCCCGCCAGCGGCCGCGCCACGAGCCATCGCCGCAGCCCGAAGAGCAGTGCCTCGGCGATGCCCAGCAACAACAGGTACAGCGCACCGAGCCAGACTCCGCCCGGGTCACGATGCGCGACCGGACCGTCCACGATCCACTTCAGTACGAGGGGTATCACCAGGCCGAGACAGGAGGCGACGATCGCCACGGCCGCCGCCGCGGACAGGCGGATACGTACAGGCTGCACGTAAGGCCACAGCCGCAGCAGGGAGCGCGCGGCGGACCGGTCCTTGGGCTCTACATGTGTTTCGGGCATCAGGGGCGAGCCTACGGTTCACCACTGACATCGCTCATCCGGTTTTCGTCGCTCTGTCGACATCCCGTCCCCCGATGGCCCGTGACCGCCCGGTCGTACCCCGGAGTCAACCGATCGGCTGATGTCGTTTCGAGCGTGATGGCCGATGCCGCCCGGCCCCGCCCGACGGGACCCTCGTAGCCATGGCAATCATCGAAGTGAACGCGGTGCACAAGGCCTACGCCGGGCGCACCGCGGTGGACGGAGTGACGTTCGCCGTCGACGAGGGGGAGATCTTCGGGATTCTCGGCCCCAACGGCGCGGGCAAGACCACGACCGTCGAATGCGTCGAGGGTCTGCGGATCCCCGACTCCGGTACGGTCCGGGTCGCCGGACTCGACCCCGTCGCCGACCACGGACGAGTGACGCAACTGCTGGGCGCCCAGCTCCAGGAGAGCGAGCTGCAGGCGAAGCTCACGGTCCGCGAGGCGTTGGAGCTGTACAGCGCCTTCCATCCGAACCCCGCCGACTGGCGGACCCTGGCCGAACGGCTCGGTCTGCACACCAAGCTCACCACGCGCTTCGCCAAGCTGTCGGGCGGTCAGAAGCAGCGGCTTTCCATCGCCCTCGCCCTGGTCGGCAACCCACGGGTCGTGGTGCTCGACGAGCTGACCACCGGACTTGATCCGCGGGCCCGCCGTGACACCTGGCAGCTGATCGAAGAGGTACGGGACAGTGGTGTGACCGTCCTCCTCGTCACTCATTTCATGGAGGAGGCGCAACGACTCTGCGACCGGATCGCGGTGATCGACCAGGGGAAGGTCGTGGCCCTCGACACCCCGTCCGGTCTGATCAGCAAGGCGGGCAGCTCCACGGTCATCTCCTTCACGCCGTCTCAGCCGCTCGACGACACCGAGCTGTGCCTGCTGCCCGAGGCGGTCTCCGTCGAGCAGATCGACGGCCGGATCGTCATCAACGGCACCGACGAGACGGTCAACGCGGTCATCTCGCTGCTGGCCCGCCACCGCATCACCGCACACCGACTCCGCGTCACCGAGGCCACTCTGGACGACGCCTTCCTCGACCTCACAGAACAGGCGGCCTGAGATGACCACGGCGAACCCGGCCAAGGCACGGACCGCGACCAGCCCATGGGCAGCGGTACTCAGGACCGAGACACGGCTCTTCCTCCGCGAACCCGGCAGCCTGTTCTGGATCCTCGTCTTCCCGACCGCGCTGCTGACGATCCTCGGCCTGATCCCGTCCTTCCGGGACCCCGACGACGCGCTCGGTGGCCGCCGCGTCGTCGATCTGTACGTACCGGTGTCGGTGCTGCTCGCCATGATCATGGCCGGGATCGGGGCCATGCCGCCCATTCTCACCGGCTACCGCGAGCGCGGGATCCTGCGCCGGATGTCGACCACTCCGGTGCCGCCGTCCGCCCTGCTCACCGCGCAGATCGCCCTGCACGGCGCCGCGGCCCTCGGCTCCGCCGCGCTGGTGACGGCCGTCGGCCGCACCGTCTTCGGCGTGAGGCTGCCCGGACAGCCTTTCGGCTACGTCCTGGCGCTGCTCCTGGCGACCGCGAGCGTCCTCAGCCTCGGCGCGCTGCTCTGTGCGCTCTCCCGCACCACCAAGGCCTCCGCCGCCATCGGCTCGGTCGCCAACCTCGTGATGATGTTCACCGCCGGGGTCTGGATCCCGGTGCAGACCATGCCCGACACCCTTCGGCGCATCGTTCAGGTCACCCCGTTCGGCGCGGCCTCCCAGGCGCTGGACCGGGCGGCGTCCGGCGGCTGGCCCGGCTGGGCCCAGCTGGGCGTGATGGCGCTGTGGGCGGCCCTGGTGACCCTGCTCGCGACCCGTCTGTTCCGATGGGAGTGACCGGTTCCGGGGGAGACTTCACCCATGAACGCGGGGGACATGGCTGAGGCGACCACAACCGGACCGACGACGGCCGCGCAGTTGGGGGATCGGTTCTTCCGGTACGGGCCGTACGGTCTGCTCGGCCTGGGCACCGCGGTCTCGGCCGTGGCCGCCGACCTCATCATGTCCCGCGCGGACGTGTACGCCGTCGCGGTACTGGTTCCGGTGGCGCTCGTCCTCCAGCTCTGGTGGGGGCGGGTGCGGCCGGGTGTTACCCCGAAGTCGCGGGCGGCGCAGTTCTACTTTGTCGCCCGCACCCTGCTCGCCTTCGCCCTGACCTGGTGCAACCCGTTCTTCTCGATGTTCGCGGTGCTCGGCTACTTCGACGCGGGCCGGCTGCTCCCGGATCGGGCCGTCCGGGCCGGCCTGCTCGCCACCGCCGTCATCATGGCGGGCTCGCAGTGCGGCAGTGGTCTCCCGCCGGACACTCTCATGAACTGGATTGCCTTCGGCATCCTCCTTGCCCTGCATGGGACTCTCACGATGGTGTTCGCCCAGATCGGCGACCGGGAGGCCGAGCACGCCCGCAACCAGGTCGACACCATCGCCGATCTGGAGTCCGCCAACGCCCGTCTCGAACAGGCCCTCGCGGAGAACGCGGGCCTGCACGCCCAACTTCTCGTCCAGGCGCGCGAGGCGGGCGTCGCCGACGAGCGGCGCCGCCTCGCCGTCGAGATCCACGACACGCTCGCCCAGGGCCTGACCGGCATCATCGCCCAGCTCCAGGTGGTGACCTCGGTCGCCGACACCGATCCCGCTCTGGCCAGGCAGCACCTCGACCGTGCCGCCGCACTGGCCCGGCACAGCCTGGGCGAGGCGCGTCGCTCGGTGCACGATCTGGTCCCCGCCGCACTGGAGCACGACGACCTTCCGGGCGCGCTGAAGAAGACGGTCACCGGCTGGGCCGAACGCCACGGGGTCCGGGCCGAGTTCACGGTCACCGGTACCGCCGAGCCGGTCCACGACGAGATAGCCGCCACCTTGCTCCGTATCGCAGAGGAAGCCCTCGCCAACGCCGGCCGCCATGCCCGGGCCGCACGGGTCGGCATCACCCTGTCCTTCATGGGCGACGAACTGACCCTGGACGTACGGGACGACGGCTGCGGCTTCGACCCGGCCGCCCTGCCGCCGTACAGCGGCGCGGGCGGTTTCGGGCTCGGCGGCATGCGGGCCCGCGCCGAACGCATCGCGGGCACCGTCGAGGTGGAGACGGAGCCGGGCCGCGGCACGGCGGTCTGCGCCCGGGTGCCACTGGTTCAGCACAGCCGATGACCAGTACGGTTGGCCTGCCATGGCTGAGGATTCCGCACGCGTCATCACGCTCGTCGTCGTCGACGACCACCCCGTCGTACGGGACGGTCTGCGCGGCATGTTCGACTCGGCCCCGGGCTTCCGGGTCCTCGGGGAGGCGTCGAACGGGGTGGAGGGCGTCGACCTCGTGGCCCGGCTCGACCCCGATGTCGTTCTGATGGACCTGCGTATGCCGGGCGGGGGCGGAGTCGCCGCGATCGCCGAACTGACCGGGCGCGGCACCCGGTCCAAGGTGCTCGTTCTGACCACGTACGACACCGACTCCGACACGCTGCCCGCGATCGAGGCGGGCGCGACCGGCTATCTGCTCAAGGACGCGCCCCGCGACGAGTTGTTCAACGCCGTTCGCGCCGCCGCCGACGGACGTACCGTGCTGTCGCCCGCAGTCGCCTCCCGGCTCGTCTCGCGGGTACGTGCCCCCGGGACCGCGGGCCACGAGGCGCTGTCCGCTCGCGAGCGCGAGGTGCTCGAACTGGTCGCCAAGGGCACCTCGAACCGGGAGATCGCCGCCGAACTGTTCATCAGCGAGGCAACGGTGAAGACCCATCTCACGCACATCTTCGCGAAACTGGGGGCCAAGGACCGCGCCGCCGCCGTCGCGACCGCATACGAGCGCGGCATCCTCGGCTGACCCCGGCCGTCCGCCCTGTTCCGCATCACTCCCTGACGCGCAGCAGCACCACCGCCCTCGCCGGCACCGTCAGCATCTCGGAGCCGCGGTGCACGGTCCCCGGAGCGGTGGACTGGTCCTCCCGCGAGGTGTCCAGCACCAGTTCGTACGCCTGCGCCCACGGCGGCCCGGGAAGCCGGAAGCCGATCGGGTGGTCGGCGGCGTGCAGGATGGCCAGGAAGCTGTCGTCCGTGACCTGTTCGCCGCGCGCGTCCCGGCCCGGGATGTCGCGCCCGGAGAGATAGAGGCCGACCGTCGCGGCCGGTGCGTACCAGTCCGCCTCCGTCATCTCCGTACCCTGCCGGGTGAACCACGCGAGGTCCCGCAGCCCGTCCTCGGCCTGTGCCCGGCCGGAGAAGAACGCCCGGCGGCGCAGCACCGGATGGGTGTGGCGCAGTGCGAGCAGCCGGGCCGTCAGTTCGGTCAGCTCCCGCCACTGGGGCTGGTCGCGCAGGGACCAGTCCAGCCAGCTCACCTCGTTGTCCTGGCAGTACGCGTTGTTGTTGCCGCCTTGCGTACGCCCCATCTCGTCGCCCGCGACCAGCATCGGCACCCCGGTCGACAGCAGCAGCGTGGTGAGCATGTTGCGCAACTGGCGGCGGCGCAGCGCGTTGATGCCGGGGGCGTCGGTCGCGCCCTCGGCGCCGCAGTTCCAGGCCCGGTTGTCCGACGTGCCGTCCCGGTTGCCCTCGCCGTTGGCCTCGTTGTGCTTCTGCTCGTAACTGACCAGATCGCGCAGTGTGAAGCCGTCGTGCGCGGTGATGAAGTTGACCGAGGCGTACGGGCGGCGGCCGCCCCACGCGTAGAGATCACTGGATCCGGTCAGCCGGTAGCCGAGATCCCGTACGTCGGGCAGGGCGCCGCGCCAGAAGTCCCGCACGGCGTCCCGGTAGCGGTCGTTCCACTCCGTCCACAGCGGGGGGAAGGCGCCGACCTGGTAGCCGCCGTTGCCGACGTCCCACGGCTCCGCGATCAGCTTCACCCGGCGCAGCACCGGGTCCTGGGCGATCACCGCGAGGAACGGGGACAGCATGTCGACGTCGTGCATCGAGCGGGCCAGCGCCGCCGCCAGATCGAAGCGGAAGCCGTCGACGCCCATCTCGGTGACCCAGTACCGCAGCGAGTCCGTGATCAGCCGCAGCACATGCGGCTGCACCACATGCAGGGTGTTTCCGCAGCCGGTGTAGTCGGTGTACCGCCGGGCGTCGGACTGGAGCCGGTAGTAGCCGCGGTTGTCGATGCCGCGCAGGGACAGCATCGGGCCCAGCTCACCCGCCTCCGCCGTGTGGTTGTAGACCACGTCGAGGATGACCTCGATCCCGGCGTCGTGCAGCGCCCGCACCATCCGTTTGAACTCGCCGACCTGCTGGCCTCCCGTCCCGCTCGCCGAGTAGTCCGCGTGCGGGGCGAAGTAGCCGATGGAGTTGTAGCCCCAGTAGTTGCGCAGGCCGCGCCGCAGCAGATGGTCCTCGTGGGCGAATTGATGCACCGGCAGCAGCTCCACCGCCGTCACGCCGAGCCGCGTCAGATGGCCGATGGCCGCCGGGTGGGCGAGTCCGGCGTACGTACCCCGGAGCTCCTCCGGGATCCCCGGGTGCCGCTTGGTGAAGCCACGCACATGCAGTTCGTAGATGACGGAGTCGGCCCACGGGGTCTTGGGCCGCCGGTCCTCCGCCCAGTCGTCGTCATCGTGGACGACGACACCCTTCGGTACGTACGGAGCGGAGTCCCGTTCGTCCCGGACGGTGTCGGCGACATGCTGCTGCGGCCAGTCCCTCACATGGCCGTAGACCTCGGCCGGCAGGGTGAACGAGCCGTCCACCGCACGTGCGTACGGATCCAGCAGCAGTTTCGCCGCGTTCCAGCGGGCGCCCGTCCACGGGTCCCAGCGGCCGTGCACCCGGTAGCCGTAGCGCTGACCCGGCCGTACGCCCGGCACGAAACCGTGCCAGATCTCATGGGTCAGCTCGGTCAGCGGGAGGCGTGTCTCGTTCCCCTCCTCGTCGAAGAGGCAGAGCTCGACCGCCTCGGCCCCGCCCGCCCAGAGCGCGAAGTTGGTGCCCGCCACCGCGTCCGGACCCACCCGGAAACGGGCTCCGAGCGGCATCGGCGCACCCGGCCACACGGCCGGCGGCCGCTGCCTGTCGGCGAGCGCCCGACGTGCCGCCGGGCCGGTCCCCGCCTCGGCCCCTGTCTCCTCCGATGTCCGTTCCAGCGCTGTCCTGACCGACTGCGGCACTGCCTCCTGCTCGGCTGCGCTCGACACCTCTCAGCCTCCCGCGGCTCATCCGGACCCGGCGCCGAAGAGGAGCGCGCGGCGTCCCGGCCGCGGCTCCCCGAATGTGGTCCTCCCTTCTGTTCTGCCCACGGCGGGGCCCGCACTCACGTTTCCCCCGACCGGCCCTGGTCGTCGGGGGGACATGAACCACAACGCCAAGAAGGCAGGGGCGAGCGCGGTCACCACGCTGAGACGGGGAGGACCGCTCGCTGTACTGGCCGTGCTGTCCGTACTGACCGGCTGCACCCATGCGGAATCCTTCACCGCGGGAAGCCGAGGTCGCCGCGGGACGCGATCAGGATCACCCCCGCAGGACCGGGCCAAGAACATCGGTCCGGATGCCCGGATCGTGGTGAAGGTCCCCGACGGTCGGCTGGAGCGCGTCACGGTGACGCAGACCGAGGACGCACGGGAGCGGGAGGTGCCGGGCCGGATCGCGCGGGACGCTATGTCCTGGAGCCCGCGTGGCGCCTCGGGGCGGCTCGGCCCGGCTGCGAAGTACACCGGCCGGATGGTTCTTCGGGCGGACGCCCGTCGGGGATGTCATCGAGGTCGTCAACTCCAAGGACAGGCACGTGGCGCCGGACAACGGGCTCGGCGGCCGGAACCTGAACCGGACCCGGTGGAAGGCGGGCTCCGCGCTCCGCTGAAACACGTCTGCGCCGATGTTCCCCGGGACCTCCGAGGGTGTCCGGAACAGGGCCGGGCCGACCGGCACCTTCACGCCCTACCAGGCGTCACCTGGTGAAGTCCTGGGACAACTTGGGACTGAACGGTGACATCCACGGGGGGATCTCTCAAAGGTCCGTGTGATTATCTTTCGCTAGCGTGCGTGTGCAGCGCGCGGGGGTAGGAGCCTGCAGGCTCCCAGGGCCATGGCGGGGCCAGGCCGTGTGAGGGGAGACAACCACATTGAACGGGCAGCCGATATCGGGGACATCGGCCGGGGCGGACAGCGGGCGGCGTGGTCGGGGGACCACCGGACTGCTGGCTCTGGTACTGGGTGCGCTGCTGTTGCTGGTGACGGCGTGCGGCGGGGGAGACACCGACGCCGGGGACAAGGGCGGGAACAGCGGCGGGGGCAGGAGCGCGGACACGACCGCCTCGCAGGCGGTGGTGACCGTCGCGCCCAAGGACGGTGCCGACTCGGTCGCCACCAGCGGAGCGCTGAAGATCTCCGCCGAGCAGGGCAAGCTGACCACGGTCAAGGTCGCGGACCCCAAGGGTGCCGAGGTCGAGGGCAAGATCGCGGCGGACGGCGCGAGCTGGGAGCCCGAGCAGCACCTGGCCGCGGCGACGAAGTACACGGTCCACGCGATCGCCAAGGACACCAAGGGCCGTGAGTCGGCCAAGGACACCACGTTCACCACGCTGGTTCCGAAGAACACCTTCATCGGGCAGTACACGCCGGAGGACGGTTCCACGGTCGGCGTCGGCATGCCGGTCTCGATCCACTTCACCCGCGGTATCACCGCCCCCGACGCGGTCGAGAGGGCCATCAAGGTGACGGCGGAGCCGGCGGTACAGATCGAGGGCCACTGGTTCGGCAACGACCGCCTGGACTTCCGCCCGGAGAAGTACTGGGCCGCGGGCACCAAGGTGACCGTGAAGCTCAACCTCGACGGCGTCGAGGGACGTCCGGGGGTCTACGGCAAGCAGGCCAAGACGGTCTCGTTCACCATCGGCCGCAGCCAGGTCAGCCATGTCGACGCGAGCACACACCGGATGAAGGTCGTCCGTGACGGCAAGCAGATCAAGAACATCCCGATCTCCGCGGGCGCCCCTGCGACCACCACGTACAACGGCCAGATGGTCATCAGCGAGAAGCTCAAGGTGACCCGGATGAACGGCGACACCGTCGGCTTCGGCGGCGAGTACGACATCAAGGACGTGCCGCACGCGATGCGTCTGTCCACGTCGGGCACCTTCATCCACGGCAACTACTGGGGCGCGTCCTACGTCTTCGGTTCGACCAACACCAGCCACGGCTGCGTCGGTCTGCAGGACGTGCGCGGCGCCTGGAGCAAGAAGACCCCGGCTGCCTGGTTCTTCGACCACTCGCTCATCGGCGACGTCGTGATCGTGAAGAACTCCCACGACAAGACCATCCAGCCGGACAACGGCCTCAACGGCTGGAACATGGACTGGGCGGAGTGGACCAAGTAGTTCGCGAAGCACGACATGACGGCGGGCCCGGTGCTGTGACCAACAGCACCGGGCCCGCCGTCGTTAGCGACGGTTAACCTGCCTCTCATGACCGTAACCCTCGAAGCAAGCGACGGCGTCGGCACGATCCGGCTGGACCGTCCGCCCATGAACGCCCTGGACGTCGCCACCCAGGACCGGCTGCGTGAACTCGCCGAAGAGGCGACCCGGCGCGACGATGTGCGCGCCGTCGTCCTCTACGGTGGCGAGAAGGTGTTCGCGGCGGGCGCGGACATCAAGGAGATGCAGGCGATGGACCACACGGCGATGGTGGTGCGGTCCAAGGCGCTGCAGGACTCCTTCACCGTGGTGGCCCGCATCCCCAAGCCCGTCGTCGCCGCCGTCACCGGTTATGCGCTCGGCGGCGGCTGCGAGCTGGCGCTCTGCGCCGACTTCCGGATCGCCGCCGACAACGCGAAGCTGGGCCAGCCCGAGATCCTGCTCGGCCTGATTCCCGGCGCGGGCGGCACTCAGCGGCTGGCCCGGCTGATCGGCCCGTCCAAGGCCAAGGACCTGATCTTCACCGGCCGTCATGTGAAGGCACAGGAGGCGCTGGCGATCGGCCTGGTGGACCGCGTGGTGCCCGCGGCCGAGGTGTACGAGCAGGCGCACGCCTGGGCCGCCCGGCTGGCCAAGGGGCCGGCTCTCGCGCTGCGCGCGGCGAAGGAGTCGGTCGACGCTGGGCTGGAGACGGACATCGACACCGGTCTCACGATCGAGCGGAATTGGTTCGCCGGTCTGTTCGCCACCGAGGACCGTGAGCGCGGTATGCGCAGCTTTGTCGAAGAAGGACCGGGCAAGGCCAAGTTCCTCTGACCGAATGCCAGTTGGGCACAGACCGCCGCGGATTCATCCGTGCGGGCGGATTGGCTGAGCCTTGAGAGAACCTTGAGGCCCAGCGCTCGGATGACCCGGGCAACCCCGCGAGGACGGGGCATACGCGCAGGTCAGCGGCGATATCGAGCGTCACATTCTGCCACTGGCATATGCCTACCGACCACTACGGAATGTCCTATTCCGGGTAGGGATTCCCTCGGAACGGCCCCGGAGTGCCCGCCGTGCAGCCATGATGGTGGGCATGGCGGGCCTGGAGGGTGTGGAACAGCCGCGACAACGCAGCGGTGCGACTGCGGCACGCTGGATGCCGGCCGTCGAGGACGAACAGGCGTTCAAGGCAATGGAGTTGTTCGGGAATCCCGCAGAGGGCGAAGTCCGGCTGCCCTCCCGTCCGGAGTCCGCGGCCACCGCTCGGCGGCTCACCTCCTGCGTGGTGCTGCGTCAGTGGGTGCTTTCCCCGCAGACCGCCGAGCATGCCGTTCTGCTCGTCTCGGAACTCGTCGGCAATGCGGTACGGCACACGGGCGCGCGCGTTTTCGGGCTGCGGTTGCTGCGTCGTCGAGGCTGGATCCGGATCGAGGTGCGCGACCCCTCGCGTGGGCTGCCGTGCCTCATGCCGGTCCAGGAGACGGACATCAGTGGCCGCGGGCTCTTTCTCGTCGACAAACTCTCCGACCGCTGGGGCGTGGATCTGTTGCCGCGCGGCAAGACCACCTGGTTCGAGATGCGGATCTCCGACCGCTGAGCCGATCCGGCGCCCCCGCTCCCGCACCCTCTGTGACGCCGCCCCGGCACGACACGCAGAAGCCCCCGGTCTGCCGTGGTACGGCGCTGCGGGGGCTTCTGTGTGGGGACCGTGAAATGGGGGGTGTGTTCACGGCCGCTCTGGACGACCTGGCCCGGGTCAATGGGGGTCGTGGAACCGACTATGGCAGATGGGCGACTCGGGATCCAAAGGAACTAATCGGATAAATATGGTCACATTGTGACTCTTTGCCGGTGAATCGCAGGTGTGATGGGTCACTGGCCTGGCAATGCGTGAATGATTATGTGGTTCGGTGGGTGAATCATCGAGTAATCGAGCCATTGGTGGCACTCCCCTCGCGGTCCGGAGAAGGGCGTGAACATGGGCGCTTGTTATCTTTCTGACATTTCGCACCTACTGTTCTGCCCATGAAGGCCTCCGAGACGCCGGTGCACCGCCGCAGCACACTGCGCGCGGGCGCAGGGGCAGCCCTGGCCGGTGTTCTTGCGGTGGGATGTACGGACGAACGCGGCGCCGTCAGCACTTCGGCGACGACGCCGGCCACCACCTCCGCGACGACCCCCATGGGTGCGAGGCGCCCCGCCCCGCACCCCGCGCCCGCCCCGCACCGCTTCCCCGGGCAGCCGGTCCAGATCGACCACGGTCCTCGCAACCGGGCCCGCGTCGCCCTCACCTTCCACGGCCAGGGTGACCCCGCCATCGCCCGGACCGTGCTCGCCGAGGCGGAACGGGCCCATGCCCGGATCACCGTCCTCGCCGTCGGCAGCTGGCTCGACGAGCACCCCGACATGGCCCGCCGGATCCTCGACGGCGGCCATGACCTCGGCAACCACACCCAGCACCATGTCGACATCTCGGCGATGGGCGAGGCCGAGGCGTATGCGGAGATCACCGGCTGCGCCCAACGGCTGCGCCGGCTCACCGGCTCCATCGGCACCTGGTTCCGTCCCTCGCGCACCCGGTCCGCCACCCCGCTCGTCCAGCGCCTCGCGCAGCGGGCGGGCTACCCGCACGTCCTCTCGTACGACGTGGACTCCCTCGACTTCACCTCTCCCGGCGCCGCGGCCGTCACCCGCAAGGTCACCGGGGAGATCCGGAACGGATCGGTGGTGAGCCTGCATTTCGGCTACGCGGACACGGTCGCCGCACTGCCGGTCCTCCTCACCGAAATCGACCGCCGCGGACTGCGCGCGGTGACGACCACGGAGCTGCTGACCTGATGCTCACCACCACCAAGCGCACCGCGGCCCTGCTCGGCGGCATCCTCATCGCCGTCCTCACGGGCTGTGGCACCCCTGCCGAGAAGGGGAAGGCCGAGGCCGCCGACACCGAGGCCGCCGCGCCCCCACCCGGCGCGGGGAAGGCCACCCCGGAGCAAGCCGCCCCCGGACGCGCCACGCCGCCCGGACTCGCCGGGATGCCGCCGGTGCTCGATCCCAAGGACGTGTACGCGGCCGACCGGCCCGGAAAGATGTCGCCGGCCGTCAAGGACTTCCCGGCACGGATCTACGTGCCCAACACCAACTCCAACACGGTGTCGGTGATCGACCCGAAGACGTACAAGGTCATCAAGACCATCCCGGTCGGACACCAGCCGCAGCACGTCGTCCCGTCCTGGGACCTGAAGACGCTCTGGGTCAACAACGACCTCGGCGACAGTCTCACGCCCATCGACCCGGCCACCGGGAAGACCGGCAAGAAGGTCCCCGTCTCCGACCCGTACAACCTGTACTTCACGCCGGACGGCAAGTACGCCGTGGTCATGGCCTCGATGGACCGTGAGCTTGTCTTCCGCGATGCCCGCACCATGAAGACGGACCGGACCGTCCCGGTCGACTGCGCGGGCGTCAACCACGCCGACTTCTCGATGGACGGCCGGTACTTCATCGTCTCCTGCGAGTTCTCCGGCGAACTCCTCAAGGTCGACACGGCGAAGATGAAGGTTGTCGACCAGCAGAAGCTGCCGTTCAAGGGCGCCATGCCACAGGACGTGAAGCTGTCGCCGGACGGCAGCAGGTTCTACATCGCGGACATGGTCGCCAACGGCATGTGGGTGCTGGACGGGAAGAGGTTCACCACCCCGAAGCTGCTGCCCACCGGCAAGGGGGCCCACGGACTGTACGTCAGCCGGGACTCCAAGGTGATGTACATCTCCAACCGCGGCGAAGGATCCATCTCCATCTTCGACTTCGCCAAGAACAAGCTCACGAAGAAGTGGCACCTGCCGAACGGCGGCAGCCCGGACATGGGCGGTGTCTCGTCGGACGGCAAGGTCCTCTGGCTGTCAGGGCGTTACAACGCCGAGGTGTACGCGATCGACACGGCCACCGGAAAGCAGCTCGCCCGGATCCCGGTGGGCAGCGGGCCGCACGGCCTCGCCGTCTATCCGCAGCCGGGCCGCTACTCGCTCGGCCACACCGGCGTCTTCCGCTGACCCGTCGCAGAGTCCGTGACTCAGAGCCTGCCGTCCGATCGAAGGTCGCCCGACAGGCTCTCAGCCCGCGACCAGCAGCGCCTCCGAGCCCACCGGCCGGTAGCCCGCTGCCTGGAACGTCCGCACACTGCGGGCGTTCCCCGGCGACTGCTGCGCCCACACCACCTCGTCCGGCACCAGGTGCCGGGCCGCCCGCGCCAGCCGCTCCCCGAGCCGCAGGCCGCGCGCCTCCTGCGCCACCTCGATCGCCGTCTCCCAGCGCCCGGCGACCCCACGGCCGAGGATCAGCACCCCGCCGTCGGCGGCCCAGACCCGGACCTCGTCGCGGAACTTCATCGCCCGCGCCACCCGCGGGTGTTCCGGGTCCTCGATCTCGCGGAGTCCGATCTCCGGCTCGCCCGGCAGCGCGCCCGCGACCGTGAGCAGATCGATGGTGTTCATGTGCCGTCCGGTGCGGGCCAGGAGCGCGCCCAGGAAGTGCGGGTTCATCGTCGCGGCGAGCGCATCGCCCGGGGTGGCGGCCAGCGTGGCCCGCACCCAGTCCGGATCCTCGTCGGTGAACACCACCGAGTGCGCGGTGAATGCCAGCACCCCGGCGTCCCGTGCGTTCGGCTGTGCCACGACGGTCGTGGACCCGTCCGGCGGCGGGAACCGCCCGTGTGCGGCAGCCGTCAGGATCTGTGCGAGCGCGTCGGTCATGAAGTGTTCCCTTCCCGGATTCCCGGTCCTGTCCGCCGTCCGCGGACACCCCACCCATGATCGACGACCGGCCGCCGCAATCGGTCCCCCTCGCGCCCGTTAATCTGACCCCCGTCAGTTGGGCATTACGAAGGGGCAGAAAAGTGGCGGACATCGAGTCGGCACGCAAGGCGTTCGAGCGGTACGACCTGAACGGCGACGGTCTGATATCGGCCGCCGAGTACAAGAGCGTGATGGCTCAGCTGGGTGACCCCTACGTCACCGAGCCGGTGGCCCAGGCCGTCATCAACTCCCACGACGCGAACGGTGACGGTCTCCTCACCTTCGACGAGTTCTGGGCTGCCCAGAACAAGGGCTGATCGCCGGGAGGACCCCCGGCCCTGCCCGGCCGGGGGCCGTCGGACCAACGACCGCTCAACCTCTGGAGCGCGGCCGAGGGAAGCCGCGGGCATGGCGCGCAGCCCCGGCCAGCTCTCCGGCTTCGCCGGGCAGTCCTCCGCCAGTTGTCCCGGTCCAGGCGGCGCTCCCGTACAGCCTCCGGGTCCGGCAGCACGTCGTCCAGCACCCCAGTAGTCCCGCCGGCGCGTCGGCCTGCGGTAGGGAAGCACCGGGAGGGAAACAGGAGGTGAGGGCATGGGAGGGAACGTAGCGGCGCCTCGTCCGGCCTCTCGCCACGGAAGGGGTCGACCTTCTGCCCAGAATGCCCCATGCGCAGGACCCTGCGAGGGCGGTCCTCGGCTCCTCAGGAACTCCGGGGCCGGTACACGTCGGCCAGGGTGCGGGCCGCTTCGTACAGCCCGTCCCGCAGCTGGGGCGGCTCCAGCACCTCGACGTCCGGGCCCAGAGCGAGAAACACCCCGATCGCGTGCTCGAGGGACTCCGTGGGCAGCACCGCCCGCGACCAGCCGTCCCGCTCGGGCACTGCTGTCTCGGCAAAGGCCCGCGCGGCGGCCCCGGTGAACCGGGAGGAAGCGCCGGGAGCCACCCGCACGACTGCCTCGCCCTGGTGCAGCCGGGTGTGGAAGTCCTCCTGCGCCAGGCACCAGTGCTCGGACAGATCGAACCCGTCCGGTATCTCGAATGTGTCGTCCGAGACGCGCAGTTCCAGGATCTGGTCGACCCGGAAGGTGCGCGGGCCGGGCCCCGCGACCAGATACCAGCGCCCGGCCTTGAGTACCAGCCCGTACGGGTCCAGCGTGCGGTCGACCTCGGTCGGGGCCTTCCACCGCCGGTAGCGGACCATCAGCCTCCGCCCGGTCCACACGGCCTCCGCGACCTCGGGAAGATGGCGCAGGTCGTCCACCTCCGCGTACCAGCCGGGCGCGTCCAGATGGAATCGGGCCCGCATCCGGTCGGCCTCGGCGCGCAGGTCGGGCGGCAGCGCGGCACGCAGCTTGAGCTGGGAGGAGGCGAGCGCGGACCCAAGACCCAGCGCGGCGGCCGGCCCGGGCATCCCGCCGAGGAACAGGCTCTGCGCCTCGTGCTCGGTCAGCCCGGTGAGCTTCGTGCGGTACCCGCCGAGGAGCCGGTAGCCGCCGTGATGCCCGGCGTCGCCGTAGAGCGGGACACCTGCGGCGTGGAGAGCCTCGATGTCCCGGTACACGGTCCGTACGGAGACCTCGAACTCCCGCGCGAGCTCGTCGGCGGTGACCCGGCCCCTGGTCTGGAGCAGGAGGAGGATCGCGAGCAGGCGGCTGGACTTCACTGACACAGGATGTCAGTGAAGTGCGCCTAGTTTCCTGGTGTCGGCACACCCCGGACACGGAAGGCCCCGCTCATGACCATCTCCACCCGCACCGCCACCTCCGTACCGACGGACTTCGACTTCCTGGTGGGCGACTGGGACGTCGCCAACCGCCGGCGGACCGACTTCCTGGACGAGGCGAGCGAGTGGGAAGAATTCCCGGCCGTCAGCCATGGCACACGGCACTTCGACGGTGGTGCCAACTTCGACGAGATCGAGTTCCCGACGAAGGGCTTCGCGGGTCTCACCCTGCGTCTCTTCGACCGGGAGACACAGCTCTGGGCGCTCCACTGGGCCGACCGCCGCACGGGCCGGCTCTTTCCACCGGTGGTCGGCGGCTTCGTGGACGGCCGGGGCGAGTTCTACGGTGACGACACGCACGAGGGCAAGCCCGTACGCGTCCGCTTCATCTGGTCCGGCATCACAGCGGATTCGGCCCACTGGGAGCAGGCGTTCTCCGTGGACGACGGCGGCATCTGGGTCACCAACTGGCACATGGATCTCACCCGGCGCTGAGGCGAGCGATGCCGTCGCTGCCCGCAACCCGGGCCGCCGCGCCGGGACTCCGACGCCCACCTCGACCACACGTGTCCGCGGCGAGCGGTAAAGCGCCCGACCGGATCAGGTCATCTCAGGTGGAGCTTGAGCTGATGGTTGTGGTCTGTGTGCTCGACTACGACGCCGGTGACCGCCTCACCCAACTCGGGCCGGATCACCGTAGAGCCATCGGCACCGCCGTGGCGCATTCCCGCCACATCCGCGAAAGCACAACTCAGGTGCACACCCTCGACCGAAATGAAGATTCCGAAGGGAGCGACCTCGTCCACGGTGCCGTGCACCGTGGACCCGCAGGGGAACCTCCGCTTGACGGCAACCCATTCTTCACTTGTCATCTGTGCCAATCCCTGTCGTACGGCTGGAGGACCGTGGACGATCCTCCCGACGCCTGGGTCGGCCGATCAGCGAGGGCGTTTCCTTCCCACGGTGATCCAGGGTAGGGGCATGACAGTGCTGGGTGGCTGCTCCACCCTGGGGGCATGGGCGGGTGTCGTGCTCACGTGAATCGGCAGATCACCGTCGCGGAGCCGGCGCCCGCTGCGGCCGTTCTCCACGGCGACGAGTTCGGCGAGGATGGACAGGGCTGTTTCGGCGGGTGAGATTCCTCCGAGGTCAAGACCGGCGGGGCCGGAAAGCCGATCGATCCCCGCCGTGGCGGCCAGGCGTCGTAGGCGTTGGGCGTGGGTGGCTCGGCTGCCCAGCACGGCGATGTGACCGACGTTGCCGACGAGTGCGGCGCGGATGGCGGGGTCGTCGATGCGTGGGTCGTGGCTCAGGATCACGACGGCGTCGTGGGCGTCGAGGGGGTGTCGACTGATCCATTCGTCGGGCCAGGCACGGACGACGGTGGAGGTGGATGGGAAGGCTCCGGATGTGGCGTGTCCGGGCCGGGGGTCGAGGACGACGACTCTGCGGTGCAACGGCTCAGCCATGGCCGCCACGGCCGCGGCGAGGTCCGTGGCGCCGACGAGCACGAGCCGCCGGCGTCGTGGTAGTTCCTCTATGAAGCCGGGGCCGGCGCCTTGCAGTTGGCCGGTACTGGTGGCAACAGTCCATGTGTAGGGCGGCTGCAGGCCGACCCGGACTGCTATCGAAAGGTCATCGGCCAGCGCCGCGGTGATCGCGGAATGGACCGGATCGGCCGGCGCGGAGGTTATCAGCACGCGCAGCTCGTCTGTGCATGCAGGTGTCTCCTCCCAGGGCAGGAGGTGTTCCCCGGGCATCACAGATGTCAGGTGTGGCCCGGCGCCGTCAAGCACGCGGCGGGCTGCGTCGAGGATGGTTCCTTCGACGCATCCGCCGGACAGCGAGCCTCGCCATGTGCCGTCAGCGGCCACGGCCATGGTGGCGCCCAGTGGTCTTGAGCCTGGGCCATCGCGGCCCACCAGGCGGGCCAGAACGACGGGCTGGCCGGAACGGTGGTGCGCGTCGACGAATGGCCAGACCTCGCCCAGCACGATTGCTCCTCTACCTGGCATAAGGATCGATGCGCTTCAATCGGCGCTGTTGTGGCGTCACTTCAGTGGGTGTTCTTCGAGTACGCGGTCCAGTCGGATCGGGAGTGTTCGTTGACGGAGTCCGGTGGCGTGCCAGACGGCGTTCGCGATCGCGGCGGCGGTGCCGACGGTGCCGATTTCGCCGACGCCTTTGATGCCCGATGGGTCGCCGGGTTCGTAGTCGGGTACGAAGTCGGCTTCGATGTCGGGTACGTCGGCGTGCGCGGCGATGTGGTAGCCGGCGAAGTCGGCGTTGACATGACGGCCGGTGGCCGGATCACGGACGCCTTCTTCGTGCAGGGCCATCGACAGCCCCATGATCATGCCACCGACGATCTGGCTGCGTGCGAGCAGCGGGTTGATCACGCGGCCCACGGCGTACATTCCCAGGAGGCGCCGCACACGCACCTCGCCGGTCGCCGGGTCGACGGTCACTTCGCTGAACACGGCGCTGTAGGAGTGCCGTTCCATGAGGGGCAGCTCACCGAGCGATTCTGTGGTGTCGAATGAGACGGTCAGTGGCGGTGTGGCGCCACCCAGCTGGGAGCGCAGTTTCGCCGCGGCCTCGGTGATCGCCCAGGACCAGGAGGCCGTCCCCCGGGATCCGCCGGCGCCCCACGCGGGGCCGAGGTCGCTGTCCGCGATCAGCAGCCGTATCCGTTCGGGATGTACGCGCAGTGCCTCGGCCGCGACTGCGGTCAAGGCGGTGCGTGCGCCCGTGCCGATGTCGCTGGCGCCGATGGCGACGGTGAAGGTCCCGTCGGTCTCGGCAGTGATCGATGCCGTCGAGGGCAGCGCCCCGGCGCCGAAGGACGTGGCCGCCATCCCGGTGCCGACGAGCAGGTGCCCCTCGCTCCGTGTCCGCGGGTGGCGGTCGCGTGTGGCCCAGCCAAACCGGCGAGCGCCCTCCCTCAGACACGCGACGAGATTGCGGCGGCTGAACGGCAGGCCGGACACGGGGCCAACGGAAGGCTCGTTGCGCAGCCGAAGCTCAAGGGGGTCCATGTCCAACCGTTCCGCCACCTCGTCCATGGCGGATTCAAGCGCGAACGAACCGGGTGTCGCGCCGGGCCCGCGCACTGAGTACGGCGGCAGGATGTCGACCGGGACCGCGGTGCGCCGTGTACGGATCGCCCGTGCCGCATAGAGCGTGTTGGAGAGCTCGGTGCAGTTCTCGAGGTAATCCGCGAGCTTCGAGACCTCGAAGGCCGCTGTGTGGTCGATGGCGCGTAGTCGGCCGTCGGCATCGGCCCCGATCCGCACTCGCTGGTCGGTCGCCGGACGCATCGAGACCGTCTGGAACACCTGACTGCGGGTCAGGGTGACGCGTACGGGACGGTCGAACACCGTCGTGGCCATCACCGCCAGGACCAACTGGGGGCCGCATCCTCCTGATTTGGACCCGAAGCCGCCACCGACGTGCGGAGACCGGACGCGCACCTGCTTGGGGTCGAGGTGGAACAGCGTGGCCACCGTCATGGCGACCAGGAAGGGCCCCTGGTTGGAGTCGACGACCTGCAGGCGCTCGCCTTCCCACCAGGCGGTCGCGGAGTGCGGCTCCATGGCGGCGCCGTGCGCCTCGGGGGTGACGTAGTGCTCGTCGACGACCACCGCGCTCGCAGCCAGCTCTATGTCCACGTCACCGACGGTGGCGTCCTCTCCGAAGAACGACGTCGCCGGCCGGGCGGCCGGGTGCTCAAGTGAGAAGTTGACGTCGTACGGTTCCTCGTCATACGTCACCCGCAGCGCCGTGGCCGCCGACCGGGCCTGCTCCGCTGTCTCTGCCACTACCAGCGCAATCGGCCGGCCGGAGTGAGGGATTTCATCGCTCTGCAGCAGGTGCATGCCGCCGTCGGGCCCGAAGAACGATCCTGCATCCAGGTTCAGCCGGGGCGCGTTGCGGTGGTCGATCACACCCAGCACGCCGGGTATGGCCAGCGCGGCGGAGGTGTCGATGTCGCGGATGCGTCCGCGGGTCACCGTGGAGGTGACGACCCAGCCGTGGGCCAGGTCGCCCGTCGGCTCGTCCGCGGCGTAGCGCACCGAGCCGGTGACCTTGGCCGGACCCTCTATACGGGGCCGCGCCGTGCCAACGGCTCCCAGGGGCGGTTTCCTCGTGCCGGCCGGTGGGGCGGGGGTGCCGGCGGAGCCCGGGTGTGGGGCCGGTGCCGGGGGCGGACTGGTCGAGGAGGCGGTCATGTGGTGATCTCCTTCAGGACGCGTGAGGGGACCGGTTCGTCATTCGGACCGGTCGGCGAGCTCGGTCAGGACCGCCTTGATGAGGTTGCGGGCGAGCGTGACCTTGTACGCGTTGTCGCGCAGCGGCCGGGCGGCGGACAGTTCCGCATCCGCAGCGACGCCGAACCGGTCGGCGGTGGCGGGGGCGTCCCGTAGGGCGGACTCGGCGAGGTGGGCGCGCCAGGGCCCGGAGGCGAGGCCGCCGAGCGTGATCCGGGCGCCTTGGACGATGCCCTCGTGGACGTCCAGCGCGGCTGCGACGGACACGTTGGCGAAGGCGTAGGACGCGCGCTCGCGGACCTTGCGGTAGCGCGATCGCGGGCTTGCCGCGGAGGCCGGCAGGGTGACCGCGGTGATCAGGGCACCCGCGGGGAGTACGGTTTCCCGCTGGGGACTCTCGCCGACCGGCAGGTAGAAGGCGGACAGCGGGACCTCGTGTGTCCCGTCCAGGGTCTCGTAGTGCACGACCGCGTCGAACGTGGCCAGGGCCACGGTCATGTCCGAGGGATGAGTGGCCACGCAGTGGTCGGACCAGCCGAGGATCGCGTGGTTGTGGTGCTCTCCGGTGATCGCGGAACAGCCGCTGCCCGGGTTGCGCTTGTTGCACGGCTGCGAGAGGTCCGCGAAGTAGCCGCACCGGGTCCGCTGCAGCAGGTTGCCGCCCACCGTGGCCATGTTGCGCAGTTGCCCTGACGCGCCCGCCAGCACGGCCTGGCTGAGCGCCGGATACCGGCGGCGCACCTCGGGATGGGCCGCCAGGTCGCTGTTGGTTGTCGTCGCGCCGATGACGAGTCCGCCGTCGGATGCCTCGCGGACGCCGTCCAGCGGCAGCCGGCTCACGTCCACCAGCCGGGTGGGTGTCTCGATGCCGTCTTTCATCAGGTCGACGAGATTGGTACCGCCGCCGAGGAACCGGGCGCCGTCGTCGCCGTCGACCAGGGCGAGGGCCTCACGGACACGGCTGGGCCGCTGGTAGCTGAACTCCTTCATCGCGCCACCTCTTCGCGGGACGCCGTCTCCAGCACGGCGCGCACGATCGACGGGTACGCGCCGCAGCGGCACAGGTTGCCGCTCAGGCGCTCGCGTACCTCCTCGGTGTCCAACTCCGGTGCCGGTCCCTCGGGGAAGACGTCGGCGGTGACTGCGCTGGGCCAGCCCGCCGCGTGCTCGGCCAGCATCCCGACCGCGGAGCAGAGCTGGCCGGGTGTGCAGTACCCGCACTGGAACCCGTCGAGCTGTACGAACGCCTGCTGCAGGGGGCGCAGTTCACCGTCCTGTGCCAGGCCCTCGACCGTCGTGACGTCCGAGCCGTCGGCGGCGACCGCCAGCGTCAGGCAGGACACCACACGCCGGCCATCCAGCAACACCGTGCAGGCGCCGCACTGCCCGCGGTCGCAGCCCTTTTTCGGCCCTGTATGGCCTGTGCCCTCGCGGAGCGCGTCGAGCAGTGTCCTGCGATGGTCAACGGTCAGACGGTACGTGCGACCGTTGACGCGAAGAAGTGTCTCACTACGGGTTTCGCCCGTCATATCGCTTGTCCTTCCTCAATGCAGCGAACCCCCGGACAACACAGCTCCAAAGACTCCAGACATTCAATCAGCCCGCCTGGGGATTTGCTTTGCCTAAAAGTGGCGAAGCCTTGCACGATCCTCTTCGCGACCTCGCATGGCCGGGAAAGAATTGCTGGACCGTTTCTCGCCCGTGGTGTTTCAATCGGCACATGCTGCTCGACGAACTCCGGACCCTGCTGGCGCGTCACGCCCGAGCTGACGGAACGACCGCCATCGAGCACGTGCTGATCGGCCGCGAGGAGTCGCAGGCACCCCATGCGTCCATGACCGGCACGGTCATGGCACTGATCGCCCAGGGCGCCAAACGTCTCGCGCTGGGCGAGTACGTGTACGAGTACCGTGCCGGGCAGTATTTGGTCGCATCCGTCGACCTGCCCGTCACCGGCCACTTTGTCGAGGCCACCCCTCAGCGTCCGGCGCTTGGTCTCGGTCTGCTCGTGCAGCCTGCGGACGTCGCCGAAATGATGATGCAGGCCGCTCCCGGCGGCTTTCCGCAGAACGGCGCCGCACCCCCTGCCCTCGCCGTCAGCGACGCCTCCGAGGAGCTCCTCGACGCCGCCGTGCGACTACTGCGCCTGCTCGACCGGCCGCGGGACAGGGACATGCTCGCCCCCCTCGTCAAAAGAGAGATCCTGTGGCGCCTGATCACCAGCGAGCAGGGCGCGGCGGTTCGCCAGATCGGTCTCGCCGACAGCAAGCTCTCCCATGTCGCGAAAGCTGTGCAGTGGATTAGGGAGAATTACCGAGAGCCGTTCCGGGTGGACGAGGTGGCGGAGCTGATCGGGATGAGCACGTCCGCCTTCTACCGGAATTTTCAGGCCGTCACCGGAATGAGTCCCATTCAGTTCCAGAAGAAGATCAGACTCCATGAGGCCCGCCTTCTCCTGGCGGCACATCCAAAAGACATCGCCCACATCGGAAACCTTGTGGGATACGACAGCCCGTCCCAGTTCAGCCGGGAGTACCGGCGCCTGTTCGGCGCGCCACCCAGTCAGGACGCCATCAGATTCATCGCACGAACAGCCGGCGAAAGGGGCTGACCGGCCGGAACGCGCGGCCTGCGGGCGGAATACACCAGGGCGGGAGGCAGGTTGCGGTACACCGTCCTGCCCGCGACCACTTCTTCGAACGACTGACGCAGCTGCGCGTGCCGGTGACGGCTCGGAGGTGCCCAGCGGGCGAAGGTGTAGGCGAATTGCGTGTACACGCCGCTCTCGGACAGAACCGAGGCGATCTTCGGTACGAGAGTGTGGCCGTGCGGGCCGGCGAACGCCGACCAGGGCAGGCTGCTCACCACCACGTCCGCTGTGTACACGCCCCGGTCAGCGAGGATGTTGGGGAGATCCCAGGCGGAGCCGGTGACTATCTCGGTGCGGGGGAACCGCTGAACCAGATGCGTGGCGAGTGTCTCGTTCAGCTCGACCGCGATGTGACGGCCACGGCCTGCCAGCTTGCGCTGGATCGCCTCCGTGGCAGGTCCGGTGCCCGGACCGAGCTCCACCACCACGGGCTCGCCCCGCTCCGGCACGGTGGCGACGAGCCGCTCGACGAGGCGGGCGGAACTCGGGATCAAGGAGGCCGTCCGGAGCGGGCTGCGCAGAAACTCGCGGGCGAAAAGCACTGTTCCACTCATGTTGTGTTCCTTGCGGTGTGGTGGGATTCAGGGGCGGGCAGGCATTTTCCTGCTCCGCGGGAGAACCGGTGATCCCATTGAACCGCTGTGACCTGCGGAGATAGTAGAACTATCCTTCCTGATCCTTGCACGATCCTCCTGCGTGGCCCGCCCGGCTCAGGGAAGGACGCCTGCCGGAGTATGCACGGTCCGACGCAGACGGGCGGCGTCCCGGCTCGGGGGTGCGCCGAACTGGCGGCGGTATTCCCGGCTGAACTGTGACGGGTTGTCGTAGCCGACGCGGTGGCCGACTCCGGTGACGTCGCCGGGGTGGGTGGCGAGCAGCAGCCGGGCCTCCTGCAGCCGGATCTGCTTCTGGAACTGGATGGGGCTCATCGCGGTCACCGCCTGGAAGTTGCGGTAGAAGGCGGAGACGCCCATGCCGGAAAGCCGCGCCACGTCCTCGACCCGGAAGGGCTGCGCGTAGTGCTCGCGGATCCAGCGCACGGCACGCGAGACGTGGCTGAGGCTGCTGTCGGCCAGGCCGAGCTGGCGAACCGTCGCACCTTGCTCGCCGGTGATCAGACGCCACAGGATCTCGCGTTTGACCAGCGGGGCCAGCACGGCCCGGTCGCGGGGCTCGTCGAGCAGGCGCAGCAGCCGGACCACCGCGTCCAGCAGCGCGGCCGGAGCGTCACTGACGGCGATCCCCGACGGCGCGCCCCCGCTGCTGCGGGGGGTGTCTCCGGGCCCGGCCTCAAGCAGCAGCTCGGCAACGGCGGACGGTTCGAGGATGAGGCCGAACCCCAGCGCCGGCTGCTTGGGTTCGGCCTGGGTGAACTGTCCCGTGACGGGCAGATCGACGGATGCGACCAGGTACTGCCCGGGCCCGTACTCGAACACCCTCTCACCCAGGGCGAGGCGTTTGGCGCCCTGGGCGATGACCGCCAGGACCGTGCCGGACATCGAGGGCGCCGGCGGATCAGGGCGGTCGACCTTCGAGATGAGGACGCCGTCGACGGCGGTGGTCCAGTCCGGCCGCGCATGGCGGGCCAGCAGGGTGCGGAGTTCTTCCAGGTACATGTGTCCATTGCAGCACCATTCCGCGCCACAGTTCCCGTATTCGCGAGGATCGTGCAAGTACGAGCGAGCATCGGTCTAACGTTTCCGCAGGTCACGCCGGTTGAATGGAATCACCGCACTCCATCACCGAAGAAAAAGGCAGCCATGATCGCCAACTACGGCTTCAACGCCACCCTGACCGCCAAGCCCGGAATGGGCGACCAGCTCATCGACCTGCTGCTGACCGGACTGAACGAGGGCAGCCCCGGCGCGAGCGAACACTGCATCGTCTACCTCGTCTCCCGCTCCGCGTCCGACCCCGACGTCGTCCACATCACCGAAGGCTGGACCAGCGAGGAGGACCACCACCGCATCTTCGCCGGCGAGACCGCCCGGGCCATCGTGGCGCAGATCGACCCGCTGCTGGCCAAGGACTCCGAGTACACCGACTACGTCCCGGTCCGCGGCAAGGCCGCCTTCTGACCAGCCGAACACCCCACACCCCAGCCGCTGCCGTCTCGGCGCCTGCCGAGGCGGCCCCCTCCTCGCCCGACCGTCCGCCACCACCCACGAAAGGCTTGCCCATGCCGGGCAGGCTGAGGATCACTTCCGCGTGCGGGTGCTCGCGAAACCGGCCCTCGATCAGGGCGTCGATCTCGGCGATCTCCTCATCGAGGGCCATCACCCCCTTCGCGAGGCGGACCACCATGGCGGCGGCCAGCTTCTCGCCGGGCAGGGCCGTGTGCTGGGCTTCAGCGGCCTCCACCGCCGTCCTGGCAAGGTCCGCGGCACCGCGGACCTTGCGGTTGCGCAGCCATGTCTCGACACGCTTGACACCGCTGCGGCGGATCGCCGCCGGGGTCTGGTAGCCCGTCAGCAGCACGACTGGGCCCTTGTTCGTCAGCTCCAGTTCGCGCTCCAACGCCGGGAAGATCTCCAGCAGTTGGGCCCGCAGCCGGTTGATCTGGCGAGTGCGGTCGCACATCAGGTCGGTGCGGCGGCCGGTGAGGGTGCGCAGGTCCACGGCGATCTCGTCGCCGGGCCGCAGTTGACCCAGGTCGCGGCGCATACGAGCCTGGTCGGCGATGACGAAGGCGTCCTTGGCGTCCGTCTTGCCTTCGCCCCGGTACGAGGCCGAAGCACGGTGCACGGTCAGACCGGTGATGTAGACCATCGACTGGTCGTGACTCAGCAGCAACCCGATCAGCAGGGCGGCTCCACCGTGGTTGAGGTCCACCGCCCACAGCACGTCGGTATCGAGGGCCAGGACGTCCCCGATCAGTTTGAGCAGGGCCGTCTCGTCGTTCAAGACCCGGCGGGACAACAGCCGTTCGCCGTCCGCGTTGATCACCACGCAGTGGTGATGTTCCTTGCCGATGTCCACTCCGGCCCATATCTGGGGCACGGCCACCTCCGCCAGCTCGTCGCGCGTTCACTGCCCAGCAGACGACCTCGCCGACGTTGCCCTACACAGCGATCGAGTCGCATCTCCCAATTGGCGGTCGAGTCGTCGCGGGGCTCCGGGCGGCCAAGCCTTTCCAGCCATCTCACGGCGACACCATGACAGCCATACCCAGAGCCCCTGGGTCCCGCTGATCTTACGAGTGACCAGTTCGAACCCACGACAAGAAAGTAGGGCAACGACCATGACCGCAGCACGACCCGCCCTCGACCCCGAACTGCATGAGCTCTTGGCCGACATGCCGCTGATGTCCCAGCTCAGTCCGGAAGTGCTGGCGCAGATACGCCCCTTCTCGTCGATGCCCGTCGAACCCCTCCTCGAAGGTCGCGCGATCGACCGACGCGAGGTCACCGTTCCGAGTCCGGACGGCACCCCGATCCCCTTGTCGGTCTTCAGCCCCGCGCACACCGATCGCACCACCGGCGCACCCTGCGTCTACTGGATGCATGGCGGCGGGATGGTCATGGGCGACCGCTTCTCGCAGATCGACATCCCGCTGGAGTGGCTCGACGAGTTCGGCGCCGTCGTGGTCTCCGTCGACTACCGGCTCGCACCCGAGGCCACCGGCACCGCCCTGGTCGACGACTGCCACCAGGGACTGCTCTGGATCGCCGACCACGCCGCCGAACTGGGCATCGACCCCGCCCGGATCGTCGTCGCAGGCGCCAGCGCGGGCGGCGGCCTCGCCGCCGGCGTCACCCTGCTGGCCCGCGACCTCGGCACCCCGGCGATCGCCGCGCAGATGCTGATCTGCCCCATGCTCGACCATCGCGACATCACCACCTCCAGCCGCCAGTACTCGAACGAGCCCGGCGTCTGGAGCCGCGAGATGAACGAGTTCGGATGGCGCTGCGTCCTCGGCGACCTCACCGACGACGAGGTACCCGCATACGTCTCACCCGCCCTGGCCGACGACCTCTCGGGCCTGCCGACCACCTACATCGACACCGGCTCCGCCGAAGTCTTCCGCGACGAGGACACCGACTACGCCACCCGCATCTGGGCGGCCGGCGGCCAGGCCGAACTCCACGTCTGGGCAGGCGGCTTCCACGGATTCGACGCCCTGTACCCGCAGGCACACATCTCGGCCACAGCCCGCCGAACCCGCACCGACTGGCTCGCCCGAGTCCTGCCTCAAGGCTCCGGCGCATAACGCGGGCAGCCCACCCCACACACGTCAACCGCACCCAGGAGGATCACCATGAACGTCGCCATCGTCACGGGCGCCAGCTCCGGCATCGGACAGAGCGCCGCGATCGAGATCGCCAAACGCGGAACCGGAATCATCCTGACCTACGGCAACAATCCGCAAGGAGGGATGGAGACAGCCGCCGCCATCGAGAAGGAGGGCGGCACGGCCGTCGCACTGCCGCTGGACGTCGGCGAGACCGGCACCTTCGCGGCCTTCCGCGACACTGTGGCCGACGTGCTGCGCGACACCTGGCAACGCGACACCTTCGACTACCTGATCAACAACGCCGGTTTCGCGCAGACATCGTTGATCGAGGACACCACCGAGGAGACGTTCGACAGGCTCATGCGAGTCCTGCTCAAGGGACCCTACTTCCTGACGCAGAAGCTGCTGCCCCTGATGGCAGACGGAGGAGCGATCGTCAACACGAGCAGCAACTCCGTGGCAACAGCCGGCCTGGAGCCCGGCTATTCGGCCTACGCGTCGATGAAGGGCGGCCTGAACGTGCTGACCCGGTACATGGCCAAGGAATTCAGCACGCGAGGCATCCGCGTCAACGCCGTCTCACCGGGGTCGACCCGCACCCGGATCGCCGACGACGCCTTCGCCCGCTTCCCCGAGGTAGTACCAGCCCTCGCCGCGAGAACAGCGCTCGGCCGGGTCGGCGAACCCGAAGACATCGGCGCGATGATCGCCACACTGGTCTCCGACGAGAGCCGTTGGGTCACTGCCCAAAACATCGAGGTATCGGGCGGCTACAACCTCTAGGGGAAAAACGTCACTCAGCAGCACGACCAGGCACCACGCAGCACGAACGCTCACGGTCTCGTCATGCGTAGGTCTCGCCACCTGGCCTGTACCGACTGCACCCACAGCCTGAGACGGCCTCAAGAGCGCCGGGTCGGTCCTGAAGCCGGCCCGTACCCAGCCGCGATCAGCGAAGTGCCTCGGGGACATCCCGGGGACCTTCACGCCTGTCCCAGGGACATTCCGGGGACTTTCCGCCGCGCAAGCAGGGAAGGCCCTGATCAGTGCCGAATGATACGAAGGCGCTGATCAGGGCCTATGCGCTCAGCACTCGATGATGTTCACCGCGAGCCCGCCGCGTGCGGTCTCCTTGTACTTCACGCTCATGTCCGCGCCCGTCTCCTTCATGGTCTTGATGACCTTGTCGAGGGAGACCTTGTGGTTGCCGTCGCCGCGCAGCGCCATCTTCGCCGCGGTGACCGCCTTGACCGCCGCCATGCCGTTGCGCTCGATGCAGGGGATCTGGACGAGACCGCCGACCGGGTCGCAGGTCAGGCCCAGGTTGTGCTCCATGCCGATCTCGGCGGCGTTCTCGACCTGTTCGGCGGAGCCGCCGAGGACCTCGGCGAGCGCTCCCGCGGCCATCGAGCAGGCGGAGCCGACCTCGCCCTGGCAGCCGACCTCGGCGCCGGAGATCGAGGCGTTCTCCTTGAACAGCATGCCGATGGCCCCGGCCGCGAGGAGGAAGCGGACGACGCTGTCGTCCTTCTCGGCCTCGGTGGCGCCGCCCGCGGCGAAGTTCATGTAGTAGTGCAGCACGGCCGGGATGATGCCGGCCGCGCCGTTGGTCGGGGCGGTGACGACGCGGCCGCCCGCGGCGTTCTCCTCGTTGACCGCCATCGCGTAGAGGGTGATCCACTCCATCGCGTGGGCCTGCGGGTCGCCCTCGGCGCGCAGCTGGCGTGCGGTGTTCGCGGCGCGGCGGCGGACCTTCAGGCCGCCGGGGAGGATGCCCTCGCGTGCCATGCCGCGCGCTACGCACGCCTGCATGACCCGCCAGATGTCCAGCAGACCGGAGCGGATCTCCTCCTCCGTCCGCCAGGCCCGCTCGTTCTCCAGCATGAGGGAGGAGATCGACAGGCCGGTGTCGCGGGAGAGCCGCAGCAGTTCGTCACCGGTGCGGAAGGGGTGCTTCAGGACGGTGTCGTCGAGGACGATCCGGTCCTCGCCCGCACCGTCCCCGCCGAGGGCGTCCGTGTCGACGACGAAGCCGCCGCCGACGGAGTAGTAGGTCTTCTCCAGCAGCGGGGCGCCGTCGCGGTCGAACGCGAAGATCGTCATGCCGTTGGCGTGGTACGGGAGCGCCTTGCGGCGGTGCAGGACCAGCTGCTCGTCGGCGTCGAAGTCGATCTCGTGCATGCCCAGCAGGTTGAGCCGGCCCGAGGAGCGGATCGCGGCCACCCGGTCGTCGGCGGATTCCACGTCGACGGTACGGGGGGACTCGCCCTCCAGACCGAGCAGGACGGCCTTGGGCGTGCCGTGGCCGTGGCCGGTGGCGCCGAGCGAGCCGAACAGCTCGGCGCGTATGGAAGCGGTGTGGGCGAGCAGGCCCTCGTTCTTCAGGCGGCGCGCGAACATACGGGACGCGCGCATCGGGCCGACCGTATGGGAGCTGGACGGGCCGATGCCGATCGAGAACAGGTCGAAGACCGAGATGGCCACGGTGTGACTCCTAAGGGGTTGGTAGACGCCGTTGTCTGCCGGGTGGTGCGGTACGGACCCGGTCGGCCCGAAGAGCAGCGGAACAGGGGTTGGGGCACCGCGCTCACTGTCCAGTGTGCGTGGTGCCCCGCCCCAAACGTACGAAAAGTGACCCGGACTACTTCAGGCCGGGGTACAGCGGGAACTTCTCGGCCAGCGCGATCACGCGGGCCTTGAGGTCGTCGGCGTCGTAGGACGGCTTGAGCGCCGACGCGATGATCTCGGCGACCTCGGTGAAGTCCTCGGCCTGGAAGCCGCGGGTGGCCAGGGCCGGCGTACCGATCCGCAGACCCGAGGTGACCATCGGCGGCCGCGGGTCGTTCGGGATGGCGTTCCGGTTGACCGTGATGCCGAGCTCGTGGAGCCGGTCCTCGGCCTGCTGGCCGTCCAGCTCCGAGTTGCGCAGGTCGACGAGGACCAGGTGCACGTCCGTACCGCCGGAGAGGACGGAGACGCCGGCCTCGGTGACGTCCGGCTGGACCAGACGCTCGGCGAGGATGCGGGCGCCGTCCAGGGTGCGCTGCTGGCGCTCCTTGAACTCGTCGGTCGCCGCGATCTTGAACGAGACCGCCTTGGCCGCGATCACGTGCTCCAGCGGACCACCCTGCTGACCGGGGAAGACGGCAGAGTTGATCTTTTTGGCGAGCTCCTGCGTCGACAGGATGACGCCACCACGCGGACCGCCGAGGGTCTTGTGCGTGGTGGTCGTGACGACGTGGGCGTGCGGCACCGGGTTCGGGTGCAGACCCGCGGCCACCAGGCCCGCGAAGTGCGCCATGTCGACCATCAGGTACGCGCCGACCTCGTCCGCGATGCGGCGGAAGGCGGCGAAGTCCAGCTGACGGGGGTACGCGGACCAGCCGGCGACGATCAGCTTCGGCTTGGACTCCTTGGCCAGGCGCTCGACCTCGGCCATGTCCACGACGCCGGTGTCGTCGACGTGGTACGGGACCACGTTGTAGAGCTTGCCCGAGAAGTTGATCTTCATGCCGTGGGTCAGGTGACCGCCGTGGGCCAGGTTCAGACCCATGATCGTGTCGCCCGGCTTCAGCAGCGCGAACATCGCGGCGGCGTTGGCCTGCGCGCCCGAGTGCGGCTGGACGTTGGCGGCCTCGGCGCCGAACAGCGCCTTGATCCGGTCGATGGCGATCTGCTCGACCACGTCGACGTGCTCGCAGCCGCCGTAGTAGCGGCGGCCCGGGTAGCCCTCGGCGTACTTGTTGGTGAGGACGGAGCCCTGGGCCTCCATGACCGCGACCGGAGCGAAGTTCTCCGAGGCGATCATTTCGAGGGTGGACTGCTGACGGTGGAGCTCGGCGTCGACGGCGGCGGCGACGTCCGGGTCCAGCTCGTGGAGGGAGGAGTTGAGAAGCGACATCAGGTGGTCCCTTGGAGTCTTTAGTTGCCGGAGAACTCGGTGTACTCGTCGGCGGAGAGCAGGTCCTTCGGCTCCTCCGCGACGCGTACCTTGAACAGCCAGCCGCCCTCGAAGGGAGCGGAGTTCACCAGCGACGGGTCGTCCACGACGTCCTGGTTGGAGGCGGTGACCTCGCCGGTCACCGGCGAGTACAGGTCGCTGACGGACTTGGTCGACTCCAGCTCGCCGCAGGTCTCGCCCGCGGTCACCGTGTCACCGACCTCCGGGAGCTGGGCGTAGACGACGTCGCCGAGCGCGTTGGCCGCGAACTCGGTGATGCCGACCGTGGCCACACCGTCCTCGAGGGCCGACAGCCACTCGTGCTCCTTGCTGTAACGCAGCTGCTGGGGGTTGCTCATGACCTGAATTCTCCTGTACACGGGGGAGTGCTGATGAACGGTGGTCTTACGGTGTGAGACGCGACTGCGTCACTTCTGGCGCTTGTAGAACGGCAGGGCAACGACCTCGTACGGTTCGTGGCTGCCCCGGATGTCCACTCCGACGCCCGTGGTCCCGGGCGCGGCGTGCGCGGCGTCCACGTACGCGATGGCGATCGGCTTGCCGAGCGTCGGCGACGGGGCGCCGGAGGTGACCTCGCCGATGACCTGGCCCTCGGCGACAACGGGGTAGCCGGCGCGCGGCACCCGGCGGCCCTCGGCGATCAGACCGACGAGCTTGCGCGGCGGGGCGGTCTCGGCGCGCTCGGCGGCGGCCTCCAGGGCCTTGCGGCCGACGAAGTCGCCCTCCTTCTCGAACTTCACGACCCGGCCGAGACCGGCGTCGAACGGGGTCAGGTCGGTGGTCAGCTCGTGCCCGTACAGCGGCATACCCGCCTCCAGGCGCAGCGTGTCGCGGCAGGACAGACCGCACGGGATCAGGCCACGGGAGGCGCCCGCCGCCGTGAGGGCCTGCCAGAGCTGCTCGGCGTGCTCGGGGGCGACGAACAGCTCGAAGCCGTCCTCGCCGGTGTAACCGGTACGGGCGATCAGCGCGGGCACACCGGCGACAGTGCCGGGCAGACCCGCGTAGTACTTCAGACCGTCCAGGTCGGCGTCGGTGACCGAGGCCAGGATGGCGGGGGACTCGGGGCCCTGGACGGCGAGCAGCGCGTACGCGTCGCGGTCGTCGCGCACCTCGGCGTCGAACCCGTCGGCGCGGGCGGTCAGCGCGTCCAGCACGATCTGGGCGTTCCCCGCGTTGGCGACGACCAGATATTCGGGGGCCGCGGCCTCTCCCAGCCGGTAGACGATCAAGTCGTCGAGGATGCCGCCGTCCTCGGCGCAGATCATCGTGTAGCGGGCGCGGCCGACGGCGACGGTGCCGATGTTGCCGACCAGCGCGAAGTTCAGGAACGCCGCGGCCTGCGGACCGGTGACGGTGATCTCACCCATGTGCGACAGGTCGAAGAGACCCGCCTTCGTGCGCACCGCGTTGTGCTCGTCGCGCTCACTGGCGTACCGCAGCGGCATGTCCCAGCCGGCGAAGTCGGTCATGGTCGCGCCCAGCGAGCGGTGCAGGGCGTCGAGGGCGGTGAGACGGGGGGCGTTGCTCATAGGTGTGGCTCCCAGGGCATGACGACGAGGACGATCCCTCCCCATCTGTCATCGGAACCTGAGAGGTTCGCCGAGAGACCCCCGGGGGGTCCGGCTTGCACCTTGGGTGGAGCCGCGGGGCGACTCGCTTTTCAGATCTGCCTCGTCCACGCGGTACGGGGCCTGAGAGATTCAAGGGAGGATCTTGCTCCTTCGGCGCCCGGCACACAGTGTGGCCGGAACTCTCCCGCGCGGATTCAAGCGGCCTTTATGCAGTTGGCCGGGTCATCATCGCACGCATTGCGGAAGAGTGGGGCGTCGGTACCCCATGCGCGAAACGAGTAGTGGGACGGTTGTCTCGCATTACCTTTTCTTTACACTTCTTGGGCAGACGTGGGTGACCCGACAGGGGAGGGCGATGACGTTGCAGCGGTACGCGACGACCGCGGAGGTCGCGCACGGCGCGATGCCCGCGCAGCCGGGCGCACCCGCCCGGGAATTGCTGGGCACGCACGCGCCCGTCGTGCGGGACCTGCGCGAGCGCGCCGGGCGCAGCCCGCGCGAGCTGCATTTCGCGACAGGCGATGTGGTGGTGGTCTCCGGGCTGCCCGGAGGCGGCAAGTCGACACTGATCCGGCGGGCGGTGGCCGTGCGGGCCATCGACTCCCAGGACACCCGGGACCGCTGGGCGCAGCGGGTGCCCCGCTTACTCCCGTACGTCCTCTACCGCCCGCTGGTCCGCGTCGCCCACTACTGGGGGCTGTGGCGGGCGCTGAGTTCCGGTGAGTCCGTTGTCGTCCACGACTGCGGAACCCAGACATGGGTACGGGGCTGGCTGGCCCGGCACGCACGGCGCCGCGGACGCACGCTGCATCTCGTGCTGCTCGACGTGACCCCCCGGGAGGCCAGGGAGGGCCAGCGCGGGCGTGGGCGCGGAGTCTCCGGATACGCCTTCGCCCGGCACCGCAGGGCCGTCGGCCGGCTGCTGCGGGACACCGAGGCGGGCATCCTGCCTCCCGGCTGCTCCTCGGCAGCGCTGCTGGACCGGGAGGCGGCCGGGATGCTGGCACGGATCACGTTCGCCGACGCCTGAGGGACGGGACGGCCGTTGGCTCCCGGTCGTCCGTCAGCGCGGAGGGGCGCGCCGGAGTTACTGTTCTGCGGCAACGCATGAGGGTGAGAAGGGGAAGCAGCGCAGTGGACATTCCGGCACCGGTCCAGAACCAGCCGCAGAGCGGATGGCCGGCCAATGAGCTCGAAGAGGTGCTGGTCGCCTCGCTGGGCAGCCCGGAGGCGGGCGGCAGGCTCGTCGAAGTGCTCAGTCGCAGCCACCTCTGGGTGCCGCTTCCCAACGGCGGAGGCCCCGATGCCCCGTCACTCGATCTGCCGACGGTGGAGATCGAGGGCGCTCCGTACGTTCCCGTCTTCAGCTCCGAACAGCAGTTCCTGCAGTGCGTCGGCACTCATATGTCCTTCACCGTGGCGCCCGCCGTCGAATTCGCCCGCGGGCTGCCCCCGCAGCTCGGCATCGCGGTCAACCCGGGCGGCGCCGTCGGCATGCCGCTGCCGCCGCCCGCCGTCGCCGAGCTCTGCCGCGCCGGGCGCACCTCGCTGGACGGGCCGGCCACCGGCGGCCGGGTCCGGCTGTACGAGCCGGACTGGCAGGAGGAGCCCGTCGACTTCCTCGCGGCCGCGGCCGGGGAATTCGAGGAGAGCGGCGTCGTGCGCACCGCCCGCCGGACCCTGGCCAGCGTCGAGGGTGGCGATCCCGTTCTCTTCATAGGCGTCGAGTTCTCCACGTGGGACGGCGCGGGGCGCAACGCCCCGATGGACGCCCTGGGCCGCGCGCTGGGCCGCGTCGAGGCGCCCTGGCCGGTCAATCTGGTCCTGCTCGATGTGGCGCAGGACCCGGTCGCCGACTGGATGCGGGCCAGGCTCCGGCCGTTCTATCAGCGCGAGGGTTACTAGAACGCGGAATCCCCGACTCCGGGGAGTGCGGGCGTGACACCGTCAGCCTGTGGTGTCAAGTCGGTGTCAGGGGCGCCGCATAAGCTGGTTTGATGGCTAGTGCTTCGGCCGCCGAGCCGCACCCGCGTGCCCCGGGAGCGGCAGGCCGGCACAGTGGATCGAAGAGGGGCGGGACCCAGGGTGAGTGCGTCAGGCACCGCGTCGGCCGGGCAGGTCGAGCACATGCTGCGCCAAGTGACGCCCGGGCGCTACGACGCGTACGAGGCACTGCTCCGAGCGCTCGCCGGCGACCGGATCTGGATGCTGCTCTGGCACGGCCGGGCGGGCTCGCCCGACGCCCAGTACGGGAACATGGAGATCGACGGGCTGGGCTACGCGCCCTGTGTGACCTCCGCCCAGGAACTCTCGGCCAGCGGCTGGAACCGGGCCCATGAGGTGGTCACCGGACTCGACATCGCCCGCGCCCTCTTCCCGGACCGCTGGGGCATCTGGCTCAACCCGCATGCCCCCGGCGGCGGCGTCGGCATCCCGTGGCTGGACCTGCGCCGTATCGCCACCGGCCTCGACCGGATGCCCGCAGGGCCGCTCCGGCTCACCGAGCCGGCCATCGAGATCCCGCAGTTCTACGCCCTGCTCTCGCAGAACGCTCATCACACCCCGGCGATCCGGTCCCTGCGCCGCGCCTGGGTGCAGCCCGCGCTCGGGGTGCCGTACCTCGCCATCGGTCTCGATCTCTACGACACGAGCCAGACCTCGGTGGACGCGGTGCGCGCGATGATGCAGCAGTCGATCGGCGCGGTCCCGGACGGGCTGCCCGTCTCCACCGTCGCGATGTCCGACGAGTACGACCCGGTCGCGATGTGGCTCCGTGCCAACGCGCGCCCGTTCTACGACCGCGAGGCGCACCTCGCGCCCGCTCCTGCCTCTGGTTACGGCTACCCCCCGGCCCACGGCTGACTCGTCCGCGCGCCTGCCAATTAACGCCAGGATGAGCCCCGTTGGGGCACCTGTCCGATCTGGGCGAAGAGTGCGGACTTGGTCCGCTGGGGCGATCGCGGCGTCCGGATAACGGAAGCCGGTAGGCCACATCACGGTTGCGCATCCATTCCCCGTCAGGGCTGGCGGGTGTTCCGGGATGCGATGAAGACTCCCCGGAACGAGAAGCGCTGGTCCCCTGTGCGACCTGCGGCTTCCGGTTGGACCGGTTGTTCTGCTCCACCCGCACTACCTGCTTCTTCCGCACCACCCGCACCAATCGTGCGACGTGCACCTGTGATGTGAACAAGCCGCTACAGCGGCGGGCACGGATCGACCGCAGTCGGTCGAGCCGAGAGGGGTCCCCACAACGATGACGGCACCACTGCACGACAGCGCGGCCGAGACCGCGACCGTCGATGTCACGGCCGATGTCCCGGCCAAGGACATCGAAGGCCGTTCGCCAGGACGCATTGCCTGGACACGGCTGAAGCGCGACAAAGTGGCGCTCGCGGGTGGTGTGGTCGTGCTCCTGCTGATCCTGATCGCGGTGTTCGCACCGCTGATCGTGAGTTTCCTCGGCCACCCACCGAACGACTTCCACGAGGATCTGCTCGACCCGGACCTCGGCATCCCCAAGGGCTCCTTCGGCGGGATGAACTCGGACTACCTGCTGGGCGTCGAACCCACCAACGGCCGCGATGTGTTCAGCCGTATCGTCTACGGCGCGCGCATCTCGCTCCTGGTGGCCTTCCTCGCCGCGGTGGTCTCCGTGGTCATCGGCAGCGTCCTCGGCTCGGTGGCCGGCTTCTTCGGCGGCTGGGTCGACGCACTCATCAGCCGGCTGATGGACCTGCTGCTCGCCTTCCCGCAGCTGCTGTTCACCATCGCCCTCGTCTCCGTCGTGCCCGACTCCCTCTGGGGGCTCACCGGTACGGGCGTCAGGATGGGCGTGCTGATCGTGGTGATCGGCTTCTTCGGCTGGCCCTATATCGGCCGTATCGTCCGGGGGCAGACGATGTCCCTGCGCGAGCGGGAGTACGTCGAGGCGGCACGCAGCCTGGGCGCCGGCCGTGGCTACATCCTCTTCAAGGAGCTGCTGCCCAACCTGGTGGCGCCGATCCTCGTCTACTCGACGCTGATCATTCCGACCAACATCCTCAGCGAGGCCGCGCTCAGCTTCCTGGGTGCGGGTGTGAAGCCGCCGACCGCCTCGTGGGGCAAGATGCTCTCCGACGCGATCAACACCTACCAGGCGGACCCGACATACATGGTGGTCCCCGGACTCGCGATCTTCATCACCGTTCTGGCATTCAACCTCTTCGGCGACGGGCTGCGTGACGCCCTCGACCCGAAGGGCAGCTGAGCCGACCCCACAAGGTCTCCGGCGCGAGCCGGTTGGCACTCGATCGACCGTCGGGCGCGGACTGCGTACCCACGGGCCACACCACATCACGGAGGTTGCACGACAGTGAATCGCTCACGGAAGGCAGTTGCGCTCACGGCCCTCGCGGCCGCGGTGGCGCTGACCGCAACCGCTTGTGGCGGAGGGGGCGGCGAAAACAAGTCCTCCTCGACCAAGAGTGCCGGTTACGACGCGGCCACCAAGGGCAAGGTCATCAACGCGTCCGACAAGAAGGGCGGCACGCTGAAGCTGATGTCCCCTCAGGACGTCGACTTCCTCGACCCGGCCCGTGCCTACTACGGCTTCGTCTGGAACATGCAGCGGCTGTACATCCGCCAGCTGCTCGCGTACGACTCGAAGCCCGGTGAGGCCGGCACCAAGCTGGTCCCCGACCTCGCCGAGTCGCTGCCTACGCTGAGCAACGGCGGCAAGACGTACACCTTCAAGCTGAAGGCCGGTGTCAAGTTCGAGGACGGCACGCCGATCACCTCGAAGGACATCAAGTACGGCATCGAGCGCGTCTTCGCGCAGGACGTCCTCTCCGGCGGTCCGACCTACCTGATCGACCTCCTCGACCAGGGCCAGAAGTACCCCGGCCCCTACAAGGACAAGGACCCCAACAAGCTGGGTCTGAAGTCGGTCCAGACGCCGGACGACCAGACGATCGTCTTCAACCTGGCGAAGCCGAACTCGGACTTCTCGTACCTGATGGCCATGGCCGACTCCTCGCCGGTTCCGGCGGCCAAGGACGACGGCGCGAAGTACACGAACCACCCGGTCGCGACCGGCCCGTACAAGGTCCAGTCCTTCAAGCCGGGCAAGGAGACGGTCTTCGTCCGGAACACCAACTGGGACTCGAAGACCGACCCGATCCGCAAGGGTCTGCCGGACAAGGTCACCTTCACCGTGACCTCGAACCCGGACGACATGGACGCGCGTCTGCTCTCGGGCGACGTCGACTACGCGGTCGACGGCACCGGTGTCCAGCAGGCCGCCAAGATCAAGATCCTGCAGTCGCCGAAGTACAAGGCCAACGCCGACGACCCGTTCACCGGCTACATCCGGTACTTCGCGTTCCCGCAGACGGTCGCGCCGTTCGACAACATCGAGTGCCGCAAGGCGGTCATCTACGCCGCCGACCCGAAGTCGCTGCAGACCGCCCGTGGCGGCCCGACCAGCGGTGACCTCGGCGCCAACATGCTGCCCCCGGGCATCCCGGGCTCGGACAAGTCCTACGACCCGTGGGGCCTGACCCAGGGCAAGCCGCAGGTCGACAAGGCCAAGGCGGCCCTGAAGGCCTGTGGCAAGCCGAACGGCTTCAAGACCACCATCGCGGTCCGCAACAACCGCAAGCCCGAGATCGCCACCGCCGAGTCGCTGCAGGCTTCGCTGAAGGCCGTCGGCATCGACGCCTCCATCGACCAGTACGACGGCAAGAACTCTGCTTCCGTGATCGGTGCTCCCGACAACGTGAAGAAGAAGGGCTACGGCATCGTCGTGATGGGCTGGGGCGCCGACTACAACTCGGGTGCGGGCTTCCTGCAGCCGCTGGTTGACGGCTCCTTCATCCTGAAGAACGGCAACAACAACTACACGATGCTGAACGACAAGACGGTCAACGGTCTCTTCGACCAGGCCGCCTCCGCAGCGTCGCCCGATGCCGCCGCGCCGTTCTACACCCAGATCAACAAGGCGATCATGGAGAAGGCTCTCTATCTCCCGATCAACTTCGACAAGGCGCTCGTCTACCGCAACCCGCGGCTGACCAACGTCTTCTACCAGGAGTCCATGGGCCGTCTCGACCTCGCGGTCATGGGCGTCGTCAAGTAGCAGTGGCAGTCGGACATGCGGGTCCTTCACCTCGCATGCGCTAGTTCGAAGGGCAGGTGAAGGCCGCGGGCGGGCGGTTGTCGTCCCCACAAGGGACGGCAGTCGCCCGCTGATCCGGCCGACTGCAGTGCTCGTCTACCTCCTCCGACGACTCGTCAATGTCGTCGTCATGCTGGTGATCGTCTCCATGGTCACCTTCGGCATCTTCTTCATGGTGCCGAAGATCACCGGAAGCGATCCCGCACTCCTCTATGCCGGCCGCGAGACCAACAAGACGGCCATCGAGGGCATCCGTAAGAAGATGGGCCTCGACAAGCCCGTCACCACGCAGTACGGCCTCTTCCTCAAGGGCATCGTGGCCGGCCGGGACTACGACCAGGGCTCCCAGATCACCCACTGCCCGGCGCCTTGCTTCGGCTACTCGTTCAAGAACGAGCAGCCCGTGTGGCCGGACCTGAAGCAGCGCATCCCGGTCACCCTGTCGCTGGCCGCGGGAGCTTCGGTGCTCTGGCTGATCGGTGGTGTCGCCACCGGCGTGATCTCCGCACTGCGCAGACGCACTGTGCTCGACCGGGTCACGATGATCACTGCGCTGGCGGGGGTGTCACTGCCGATCTACTTCACCGGACTGGTCTGTTCGGCCGTCTTCATCTACAGCCTGGAATGGATGGAGACGATCAACTACGCGCCGCTCGCGGATGATCCAGGGGCCTGGCTGAACAGCATGATCCTTCCCTGGATCACCCTGGCCTTCCTCTTCGCGGCCACCTACGCCCGGCTCACCCGCGCCACCATGCTGGAGATCCTGGGCGAGGACTACATCCGTACGGCCCGTGCCAAGGGCCTCAAGGAGCAGGTGGTCATCCGCAAGCACGCTCTGCGGTCCACCCTCACCCCCATCATCACGGTCTTCGGTCTGGACCTGGGCGCCCTGCTCGGCGGCGCGGTGCTGACCGAGTCGACCTTCAGTCTGCCCGGCATGGGCAAGGCCGCGGTCGACGCGATCAACTCCGGTGACCTGCCGGTCATCATGGGCGTCACGATCATCGCGGCGTTCTTCGTAGTCATGGCCAACTTGATTGTCGACCTGCTGTACGCGGTCGTCGACCCGCGTGTGAGGCTGACGTGACCGACAACACCCCCACCCAGGACGCGCAGTCGACCGGTCCGGCCGGTGTTCCCGAGCAGGGCGGCGCACGGCCCGAGGCCTTCCTCTCCGTACGCGACCTGAAGGTGCACTTCCCGACCGACGACGGCATCGTCAAGTCCGTCGACGGGCTCTCCTTCCAGCTGGAGAAGGGCAAGACCCTCGGCATCGTGGGCGAGTCCGGCTCCGGCAAGTCGGTCACCTCGCTGGCCGTCATGGGCCTGCACCGGTCCGGTCAGGCGCGCAGCCGCCCCGATATCAGCGGTGAGATCTGGCTGGACGGCGAGGAGCTGATCGGCGCCGGCGACGAGCACGTGCGCAAGCTCCGTGGCCGTCAGATGTCGATGATCTTCCAGGACCCGCTGTCGGCGATGCACCCGTACTACACGGTGGGTGCGCAGATCGTCGAGGCGTACCGCAACCACCACGACGTCACCAAGAAGGTGGCCCGTGCGCGCGCGATAGAGATGCTCGACCGGGTGGGCATCCCCGAGCCCGCCAAGCGCGTCGACGCCTATCCGCACGAGTTCTCCGGCGGTATGCGCCAGCGCGCGATGATCGCGATGTCGCTGGTCAACAACCCCGAACTGCTCATCGCCGACGAGCCGACGACCGCCCTGGACGTGACCGTCCAGGCACAGATCCTCGACCTGATCCGCGATCTGCAGAAGGAGTTCGGCTCCGCGGTCATCATGATCACCCACGACCTGGGCGTCGTCGCCGAGATGGCCGACGACATCCTGGTGATGTACGGCGGCCGCTGCGTCGAGCGCGGCACCGCCGAGCAGGTCTTCCACGCGCCCCGGCACCCGTACACCTGGGGTCTGCTCACGTCGATGCCGCGCATCGACAAGGAGGAGTCCGACCGGCTGGTCCCGGTCAAGGGTTCCCCACCGAGCCTCATCAACATCCCGTCCGGTTGCGCCTTCAACCCGCGCTGCCCGTACGCGGATGTGCCCAAGGGCGGCATCACCCGGACCACGCGCCCGGAGCTGCAGCAGGTCGACGGCGGCCACTTCGCGGCCTGCCACATGTCGCCGGAGGATCGGACCCGGATCTGGACCGAAGAGATTGCGCCGAAGCTGTGAGCGACAAGAGCGAGAAGACCGAGAAGAGCGCCGCCTCGACGGCGATCCCGACGCAGGCGACGAGCTCGCCCGAGCCGCTGCTCAAGGTCGACAACCTGGTCAAGCACTTCCCCATCAAGAAGGGGCTGCTGCAGCGTCAGGTCGCTGCGGTGAAGGCCGTCGACGGCATCTCCTTCGACGTGCGTGCGGGGGAGACCCTGGGTGTCGTCGGTGAGTCCGGCTGCGGCAAGTCGACGATGGGCCGGCTGATCACCCGGCTGCTCGAACCGACCGGTGGCAAGGTCGAGTTCGAGGGCAAGGACATCACGCACCTGGGCGTCTCGGCCATGCGGCCGATGCGCCGCGACGTGCAGATGATCTTCCAGGACCCGTACTCCTCGCTGAACCCGCGGCACACGGTCGGCACGATCGTCAGCGCGCCCTTCAAGCTCCAGGGCGTCACGCCCGAGGGCGGGGTCAAGAAGGCGGTCCAGGACCTGCTCTCGCTGGTGGGCCTCAACCCCGAGCACTACAACCGCTATCCGCACGAGTTCTCGGGCGGGCAGCGCCAGCGCATCGGCATCGCCCGCGCGCTCGCGCTCAAGCCGAAGCTGGTGGTGGCGGACGAGCCGGTCTCGGCGCTGGACGTGTCGATCCAGGCGCAGGTCGTCAACCTGCTCGACGACCTCCAGGACGAGCTGGGCCTGACGTACGTGATCATCGCCCATGACCTCTCGGTCGTCCGGCACGTCTCGGACCGGATCGCGGTCATGTACCTCGGCAGGATCGTGGAGCTGGCCGACCGTGAGTCGCTCTTCAAGGCGCCGATGCACCCCTACACCAAGGCGCTGCTGTCGGCTGTGCCGGTCCCGGACCCGAGGCGTCGGTCGGCCAAGAGCGAGCGCATTCTGCTCAACGGCGACGTGCCGTCGCCGATCTCGCCGCCGAGCGGTTGCCACTTCCACACCCGCTGCTGGAAGGCGTCGGCTGCCTGCGCGACGCTGGAGCCGCCGCTGGTCATGCTGAAGACTGGGCACCAGGTGGCCTGCCACCACCCGGAGAACGCGCCGGACCAGAGGCCGGGCGACATCGCGCTGGAATCGGCGCGGGACGCGGTGGAGATCGTGGCGCTGAAGAAGGAGCCGGAGCCTGCTGCACCGGAGACCCCGGCCAAGATCACCAAGGCCTCCCAGGAACCCGAAGCCGCGGCGGATTCGGAGGACGCGGCGGACTCCGGGGACGCGGGGGACACCCCGAAGGAGTAGCACCGGCACAATTGCCCGGTGCTCAACGAACTGTTCACGCCCTCCGTCCAGCATGCGCTCGACATCGTCGGAATCTTCGTCTTCGCGATCTCCGGCGCACTGCTCGCCGTACGCAAGAACTTCGATGTCTTCGGCATCGCGGTACTCGCCGAGGTGACAGCGCTGGGCGGGGGGCTGTTCCGAGACGTGATCATCGGAGCGGTTCCGCCCGCCGCCTTCACCGATCTCGGCTACTTCCTCACCCCACTGCTCGCCGCCGGCCTGGTCTTCTTCCTGCATCCGCACGTCGAGCGCATCCAGGTCGCCGTCAACGTCTTCGACGCGGCGGGCCTCGGGCTGTTCTGTGTCGCCGGCACCGTCAAGGCGTACGACTACGGCCTCGGTCTCACCGCATCGGCTGCCCTGGGTCTGGCCACCGCGGTCGGCGGCGGTGTGCTGCGTGATGTACTCGCCAACGAGACGCCGTCACTGCTGCGCTGGGACCGCGATCTGTACGCCGTGCCCGCGATGGTCGGCGCCGCCATGATCGTGCTGTGCATCCGTTTCGACACGCTGAACGCCTTCACCAGTGGCGCCGCCGTGATCACCGCTTTTGTTCTGCGGCTGCTGGCGATGCGCTTCCACTGGCGGGCGCCGCGCGCGTACAACCGTTCCTCGGGCACGGCGGAGGAGGGTTCCGCGGCCACCTGACGCGGACACCCCTGGTCGCGAGGGGCCGTCACATCGGCGACTCAAAAAGCTACCGCTCAGTAATGCAATCGGTGTACGGTGCGTCCCATGGCACAGGCAGCTCAGGCACTCATCGGTGACAGCGAGTTCGACAGAGACACCGCCGTCACCCTTCGCGAAGAAGGCGTCTATGACGCCGAGCTCTCCGCCGGATGGACGATCATCCACGCCGTCAACGGCGGCTATCTGCTGGCCATGCTCGGCCGCGCACTCGGCGAGGCTCTGCCGCACCCGGACCCCTTCTCGGTCTCGGCGCACTACCTCACCGCATCCGTCCCGGGCCCCGCGGTGATCCGCACCCAGACGGTCCGCACCGGCCGCACCCTCTCCACCGGCCAGGCCTCCCTCTTCCAGTACACGGAGGACGGCGCCGAGGTCGAGCGCATCCGGATCCTCGGCACCTACGGTGACCTGGACTCCCTCTCCGACGACATCCGTACGTCGGCGAAGCCGCCGGCCATGGCGCCGATCGAGCAGTGCTTCGGCCCGGACGACGGCCCGGCGCCCATTCCCGGAAGCTCCGCGATCACCGAGCGGCTCAGTATCAAACTCGACCCGTCGACCGTCGGATGGGCCATAGGCGCCCCGTCCGGCAAGGGCGAGATGCGCGGTTGGTTCGGCCTTGCGGACGGCCGTGACGCCGACCCGTACTCCTTGCTGCTCACCGTCGACGCGCTGCCGCCGACCTCGTTCGAGCTGGGGCTCAAGGGCTGGACACCGACCATCGAGCTCACCACCCACATCCGCTGCCGCCCGGCCCCCGGCCCGCTGCGTGTCTCCCTCACCACCCGCAACCTCGCGGGCGGCTTTCTGGAGGAGGACGCGGACGTCTGGGACAGCGCCGACCGGCTGGTCGCTCAGTCCCGCCAGCTGGCCCGCGCCCCGCGCAACTGACCCATGATTCGCTGGGCGGCGTCAAATCCGACCGGCTGCTCTTGATCCTGTCATTGTTTTAGACCCGTGGTTTGGTCCCCGCCACCGAGGTCGCCGAGCGCCTCGATGTCTCCGTACGCACCATCTACCGCGACATCGAGGCGCTTTCCGCCTCGGGCGTCCCCGTCTACGCGGAACGCGGCCGGCAGGGCGGGATCTCCCTGCTGCCCGGATTCCGGACGGATGTCACCGGCCCGACCGTCGACGAGGCGCGCGCCCTGTTCGTTCTCGCCGCACAGGGCGCCCATGCCGCACTCGGTCTGGACGCGGCGCTCGGCTCCGCGCTGCGCAAGGTGATGGCGGCCCTGCCCGCGCCGCACCGGCCCGCGGCCGAACCGACCAGCCGGCGGATCCTCGTCGACCTGGATGAGCGGACCGCCGGTCACCGTCGATGTCGCCGTGTTCGCCGACCGCCGAGTGCGGACGCGCCGCCGTCACAGCGGCACGGACACCGCCCGCGCCTGTGTCGGCACCCCGTACGGCCTCGTCGTGAAGGCGGGTGTGTGGTACCTGGTCGCGGACCGCGGCGGGGTGCCGCAGCTCTCACGCGCCGACCGGATCCGTCAGGTCATGACGAGCGGCGACCCGGTCGTGCGCCGGCCCGGGGTGGAGCCGGCCGAGGCCTGGGAGGAGCTGCGCCAACAGGTCGAGGAGCGGCCCGGACACCGGGAGGAAAGTGTCCGGCGGGGCGGCACCCCACGCACCCGACCCACCGCACCCAGCGGCGACGACGGCAGCAGGAACCGACCACCATCGGCACCCCCACCCGGCACCAGCCGGACGGGGCACGACTCGGGGCAGGCTTCCACCGCCATGCCCACACCATCCCCACCCGGGGACAACCGAGTCATCTCCCAGGTGATCCAGCACTACCAGGATCACAAGGAACCAAGCCAATCTGAGACGCTCGTAGAATCGAGCTCACCATGGCATACCTCGACCACGCTGCGACCACGCCGATGCTTCCGGAAGCGATCGCGGCGATGACCGCCCAGCTCGCCGTCACCGGCAACGCGTCCTCACTGCACGCCGCCGGGCGCCGGGCCCGCCGTACCGTCGAGGAGTCGAGAGAGACCCTCGCCGACGCCCTCGGCGCACGCCCCAGCGAGGTGGTCTTCACCTCCGGAGGCACCGAGGCCGACAACCTCGCCGTGAAGGGCCTCTACTGGGCCCGCCGCGACGCCGACCCCCGGCGCACCCGCGTCCTCGCCGGTCCCGTCGAGCACCACGCGGTGCTGGACGCAGTCGACTGGCTCGCCGAACACGAGGGCGCGACCGTCGAATACCTCCCCGTCGACACGTACGGGCGCGTCCACCCGGACGCGCTGCGCGAGGCGATCCTGCGCAACCCCGACGACGTCGCGCTGATCACCGTGATGTGGGCCAACAACGAGATCGGCACCATCATGCCGGTACGTGAACTTGCCGCTGTGGCCGATGAGTTCGACGTACCGATGCATGCCGACGCGGTCCAGGCCTTCGGTCAGCTGGACGTCGATTTCGCCGGCTCGGGGCTGGCCGCGATGACCGTCAGCGCGCACAAGATCGGCGGCCCGTTCGGTATCGGCGCGCTGCTGCTCGGCCGCGAATACACCCCCGTACCCGTGCTGCACGGCGGCGGCCAGGAGAGGCACGTGCGCTCCGGGACCCTCGACGTGCCCGCTGTCGCCGCCTTCGCGGTGGCCGGACGGCTCGCCGCCGACCGGCGCGAGGAGTTCGCCCGCGAGATCGGCGGACTCCGCGACGAGCTGGTCGCGGCCGTGCTGGCCGCGGTCCCCGACGCCATCCTCGGCGGCGACCCCGCCCCCGGCGGACGGCTCCCGGCCAACGCCCACTTCACCTTCCCCGGCTGCGAGGGCGACTCTCTCCTGCTGCTGCTGGACGCCCAGGGCATCGAATGCTCCACCGGCTCCGCCTGCACGGCGGGCATCGCCCAGCCCAGCCATGTGCTGCTGGCCACCGGCACCGATCCGGACCTGGCCCGCGGCACGCTGCGGTTCTCGCTCGGCCACACGTCGACCAAGCACGACGTCGAGGACGTGGCACGGGCGATCGGGCCGGCGGTCGAGCGCGCCAGGACGGCGGGGCTCAGCTGACGCCGGGAGCCCGCTCTCCATCGTGCACCAGGCCGTAAGGGCTGTCCCGCCAGGATGACGGGACAGCCCTCAGGCAGCTGTTCGACCCCCGGGGCCCTTCGTCGGGCCGGCGGCCGCGGCCCGTACCAGCGTGAGATACCGGTCCCAGTCCCAGTGCGGACCGGGATCGGTGTGGTCCGTGCCCGGCACCTCCACGTGCCCGATGATGTGCCTGCGGTCCACCGGAATCCCGTACCGTCCGCATATCGCGGCCGTCAGCCGCGCCGACGACGCGTACATCGCCGCCGTGAAGTCCTGCGGCCGGTCCACGAACCCCTCGTGCTCGATGCCGACACTGCGCTCGTTGTACGACCTGTTCCCCGCGTGGAACGCCACGTCCAGCTCGCGGATCATCTGCGCCACATGGCCGTCCTGACGCACCACGTAGTGCGCCGCGGCCCCGTGGTCCGGGTTCTGGAAGACCTTGACGGCGCCGCGGTAACTGCCCTGAATGACATGGACGACGACCCGGTCGATGCCGTAGTCGGCGGGCCGGTCCGCCCGCCGCCAGTTCGCCGGGGACGCCGCTATCCACTCCGCGAGGGCGTAATCCAGTTCACCCGGCTTCCGGGGCTTGTTCACCCCCGGCAGCCGCCACCAGGCATGCTCCAGCTTGTTCCGTGCCAGCGCCGCCGTGCCCACGGCCGTGACGGCAGCGCCGATCAGCATCCCGCGCCGGCTGATGCCGTGCTCCGGCTTCGCCCCTGCGGAGCCCTTGGCGCCCGCCGTCCCCTTGGTCCCCATGCGATCGACAACGCATATCCGCGAGCATTCGGTTCCCGGCGCCCCGTACTCTGGTGGAGCTATGAATCAGACTTCCCCGCGCCCCCTCCGGGTGCTCGCCGCCATGTCGGGCGGTGTCGACTCCGCCGTCGCCGCGGCCCGCGCCGCCGAGGCGGGCCACGACGTGACCGGTGTGCACCTCGCCCTCTCCGCGAACCCGCAGTCGTTCCGTACCGGTGCGCGCGGGTGTTGCACCATCGAGGACTCCCGCGACGCCCGCCGCGCCGCGGACGTCATCGGCATCCCGTTCTACGTCTGGGACCTGGCGGAACGCTTCCGCGAGGACGTGGTCGAGGACTTCATCGCCGAGTACGAGGCGGGCCGCACCCCCAACCCGTGCCTGCGCTGCAACGAGAAGATCAAGTTCGCGGCGCTGCTCGACAAGGCGCTCGCCCTCGGCTTCGACGCCGTCTGCACCGGCCACTACGCCACGGTCGTGCTGAACGAGGACGGCAGCCGTGAGCTCCACCGCGCCTCGGACATGGCCAAGGACCAGTCGTACGTCCTCGGCGTCCTGGACGAGAAGCAGCTCGCCCACGCCATGTTCCCGCTCGGCGACACCCTCACCACCAAGGAGGAGATCCGCGCCGAGGCGGAGGCCCGCGGCCTGGCCGTCGCGAAGAAGCCCGACAGCCACGACATCTGCTTCATCGCCGACGGCGACACCCAGGCCTTCCTGGCCGACCGCCTCGGCGGCAAGGCCGAGGGTGACATCCTCGACGAGTCCGGCAACAGGCTCGGTACCCACGAGGGCGCCTTCGGCTTCACCATCGGCCAGCGCAAGGGCCTGCGCATCGGCCACCCGGCCCCCGACGGCAAGCCGCGCTACGTCCTGGACATCTCCCCGGTGAACAACACGGTGACGGTCGGCCCGGTCGAGGCCCTCGACGTCACCGCGCTCACCGCCATCAGGCCCCGCTGGTGCGGCACCGCCCCGGTCGGCCCCGGCACCTACACCGCCCAGCTCCGCGCCCACGGAGGCGAGACCGAGGTGACCGCCGAGCTCGTGGACGACACGCTGAACGTCACCTTCACCGAGGCGGTACGGGGCGTCGCCCCGGGCCAGGCTGTCGTGCTGTATGACGGGACGCGGGTGGTCGGTTCGGCGACGATCGCGACGACGGTGCGGCGGGAGACGGCGGCGGCCGGCTGATCGCCCCCGGCCGACCGACCTTGGCTGTCTGCCGGAGCTGGCACTGCCAGGGCGGTCGTCATAGGCTGCTGCTGCGGATCGTCCGCATGCGATGTATGTACGACGGCGTCTGCCTCCCCGTCCCGCCGGGAGGCCGAGGGTGCTGCTGCGTTTCCGGGTGGTCAATCACCGCTCGATCCGTGATGAGTGCGAGCTGTCGCTCATCGGCTCGGAACCCGACGGCAACGCCCGTGCGACCGGGCTGAGCCACGACGGCCGGGACGTGACGGCTCTGCCGGTCATGGGCGTGTTCGGAGCCAACGCATCGGGCAAGAGCAACATGATCAGTGCGCTGCGTGACATGCAGGAAGCGGTGCGCACCTCGTTCGCCGACTGGACGAAGTCGCACGGTGTGCCGCGCAAGTCCTTCAAGCTGGACGCCTCAGGTGCGGAGGAGACCAGTCTCTACGAGGTAGACCTCACCCTCGGGCGCAGCCGCACCCGGTTCACGTACGGCTTCGAGCTGTCCGACGACCGCGTGGAAGCCGAGTGGCTGCACGCCTACCCGCGTGGTGAGCGCGAGACGTGGTTCGACCGTGAGGCGGGGCGCCCGGAGTCGGAGGGCGGAGAGTTCATCTTCGAGGGCGACGGCTTCACGGGCCGACGCGACGACCTGGTGGCCCTCACGCGCCCGACGCGTTGTTCGTATCCACCGGAGCCACGCTCAACGATCCCCAACTGTCCGCGCTGCACCGCTGGTTCCTGGACAAACTGTGGCTGGTGACGCCCGGTGAGGATGTGGTGCACCGGGCCAAGTGGACTCAGGACCTCATCGAGCTGAAGCCGGAGGAGGGCTACCGTGAGCGCGTCATGCACTTGTTGGCTGCCGCCGATCTCGGTGTCACCGGTATGGACATCGACCGCGAGACGGGCGCCGTCAGGCTGCGCCACCGCACCGCGGAAGGCCAGGACGTCCCGCTGGACTTCCTCACCGAGAAGATCTGCCGGCTGGTAACGCCGTGCTCTTAAACGGGGTGACGCGAGGCTCAGGCCTGGGGTGTCAGACGTCACCGATCTTCACTCCGAGCACAAGTGCCCGCAGTGCAGTTTGGCTCGTCGTCAGGATGACATCCGGGCGTTCGCTCTCCCGGATTGCGATGCCTTTCGCCCACGGCCCCGACCACGGCCACAGCCTCGCCCTGCGCCTGGCCCGCGCCCTGGGCACCTTGGTGGAGGTCACCCCGCCATGACCACCCCCATCCCCGCCACCGGGCCGGGCCCCGGGGTCCGACTGCTGGCCGAACACCTCCATCTCACCGACCCCGTGATCCAACTCACCGCCCGGCATCCGCCGGGCGAGCGGGAGCACCGTCTGGCCCGCGCACTGATTCAGACGGCCGCTGAGCTGGATACCGTGTACGAACAGGCCCAACAAGCTGGCCGTGAACTACGCATTCTGCGCGGCGAGTTGACCGCAGTGCGCTCTCCAAGTGCTGGCGGGGGTCGCGATGCCACTTCATGGGCCGGGAGCTGGAGATCTCTTTGGAGCGATGTGACCTGCTGGACACCGCCCTGATCAGGCTGCTCGGTGCCTACCAAGACCTACATCAATCCCTCCGCCTGGCAGACCCGCTGGTCCCCCTGTACACCGCGCACCATGGATCCGTAGCTGACTGGCACATCACCAGGAGCCGCCGCCGCCCCCGCCGCCTCCGTCACCGACCGAGTAGCCGCCGCTGGAGCCGGAACTCGAATCGGAACCGGAGGAACTGCTGGAGGCCGGAGGCCTGGTGGTCGAGGAGACCGCCGCGAGCACTGCAACGGCCATCAGCGAACGCTGCAGCGGAATGTGGGCGGACCGGTTGGCGGACGGGAGGGTCTGCGGCACCGTCGTCTCCGACACTGCCTGGGACCAGTGGTCGGCCACGCCGAGGGCCGTCGCCCAGATGCTGTACTGGTCCACCCTGCCCGCGTCCGCCGCTTCCTGTACGTGCTGGGCGCCGGCTCCGGCCAGGTAGCGCCGGAAGGACTCCACTTGCAGCCACAGCGCGGTGCCCTTGGCGGTGCGGATCAGTAGTTCGTCGGCCGCGGCGACCAGCGCGACGCCCGCACCCGCCACGCCCGCGCCGACCGGCAGCAGCACCGACCAGTACCCGTGCGGACTGCCCGCGGCGACACCGGCGACGATCACAGCGATCAGGCCGAACAGGGCACCGGTCAGGCCGATGACCCGGACGCCGTTGGGGTATCCGGCCCGGTCGGAATCCCACAGGTCGGCGCTGTCGCGCCACTCCCGCAGCTGATCGGCGATCTTGTGCCACGCCATGAAGAAGAGCCGGTCGTAGGAGCCGCCGAGCAGCAGCGAGTCGCGGCCGGCGAACGCCTGGTCCAACACCTTCCGGACGGCGCGGTCGGTGCGCGGGACTTGCTCCCGGGAAGGGCGGGTGAGGGTGGGGTGCGACTGGTTGTCGTCCAGGACGAGGTAGCCGTCGTCCGCGGCGCTCAGCAGCCAGGCCACCTGGTGGCGGGGCGTGATGTCCTCGGCGAGCACGACGCCGCCCTGTGCCGGGGTCAGCCCCTCGGGCGGGAACGAGGTCTCGGTCGCCAGGCCCTCGAGCCGCGTGATGTCGACGCGGCGCTCCGCACCGGCCGAGTCCGGAGCTGAACCCGGCCACGTGTCGGCTGCGATCCGTTCGCGGCCGGCCCGTCGCGTCAGCCACCCGGCCAGCAGCCCTGCGGCCAGGGCGATCCCGGCGGTGGACAGACCGACCCGCAGTGGTCCGGGCCGGTCGATGGCAAGAACCGGGCCGGATGGCTCGGCCGGCGACGCGGGTGCGGCGGCCTGCCTGCCGGCGGAGGTGGCGTGCAGCGTGGCGCCTTGGTGTGCCTTGAGGTTGTCGAAGCTGAGCGTGAGGTGTCCCGGCCGGGGCTGGCCGGCCTGGCAGGGGTGCCCGGAGCCTTGAAGGCCGCTGACGCAGTGGATGTCGCCGAAGGTGAAGGGCGCGGACACATGGATCTCGATGCGGCTGAGCGGGACTCCCCATCCGGTGCCGACCGCGTTCCAGGCAAGTGTTCCGGCGGGGGCCATGTCGGCCAGTTCGTACTGAATGCGGTAGCGGTGCCGACCGGTGATGGTGTGTTGGGCGTCGCCGATTCGGACACGCATCTCCTCGTGGGCGCCCATGTACGGCTCCATCTCGTGCGGGACCGGCTTTCCGTCCATGGTGGTACTCACTTTGGCCCCATAGGGCAGGCCGGGGACATCGCGGAAGATGCCGTGCCGGCTGTTGTGCCCGAAGTCGTAGTCGATCACCTCGGTGATACGGGCACGGCCGTCGGCGGACAGCTCTGCCCCCGTCCACAGGCGGGCGACGCGCTCGGTGCTCGACCACAGCGTGCTCAGAGCAGCGATCCCGCCCAGGACCACCGCCGCGACCAGCATGGCCACCAGGTTCCAGCGCCGCCGCCGACGTATTCTGCCCACCGTCGTGACGTCTCTGCGGCCTTTCACGGCGCTTCCCTCTTTCCCCCCACGGGGCCAAGGCCCCCATCGCGCACAGGAAGGCCGCAGCGTAGCGCGGCCGTCCCGGCGTGCGGAACGGTCAGGTAGCGCCTGATCGGGCCGCAACGTGGCGTGGCGAAGCGGGTGGACGGTGACGCGCAGGAGGAGGTCTCCCGCCGCAAGGGTCGGTGAGGTTGGCGAAGATGATGGCCGCCTCATCGGAGTGCCGGGTGCCGGCCGACGCGGAGCCTTCGTGGCGGGTTGAGGACCTCTCGTGGGCGATGCTGTCGATGATCTCCTTGATGCGGAGGTCGATCGAAGGGTTGGGCTCGTCGGGGGAAGGGCCGCTGTGCAGCTGCTCCGGGTGGGGTCAGTCCCACCAGACTCCCAGCAGTTCAAGTTGGTAATGCGCTCGGTGTAGGCGGCCAGGGTGGGATGGGGTCCTTGCCAGATGTTGTCGGGGCAGAAGGCGAAGTGCTCGGCGGCAACAACCAGGGCGTCTTCCAGCTAGGACGCTTGGCGCGCGTTCACGTCCCTGGCGAAGAAATCCGGCAGGACCGGGGCGATCACCTGGGGCGCCGGCTCACGGGTCCGGCCCCTCAGCGTGCGGTGCCGGGCGCGCGGGACCGCCTCCGCGAGGGCGCGGGTCGCCGGCCGGGCCGGGGTGGTGCTGAAGCCGCCGCAGACCACCATCGTGCGTGCTGTCACGGACGCGAACCGCTCCGTGGGCACCGAGCCGTCGCCGAGCAGCGCATCGTCGTACGCGAGCGTGTGTGAGGGTGGACTGCGGCGCGTAATGAACTCATCGCTCCGGCCGAGAACTTATTGAGAATGTTCAATTCGGCACATGAGGGCGGGGAGTGACGTTCAGTCGGCGACAATCTCGGTGTCGTAGAAACAGAAGTGGTCCTTGATCGCGGCGACTTCGGGCTTCGGGTCCGGATAGGCCCAGACGAGATCGGCCGCGTCCGGCAGCGACCAGTAGGACGCATCTCCCTTGAACGGGCAGTGGGTGTGGGTGTCCGACGCCGTCAGCAGTTCTGTACGGACGTCCGCCGGCGGCAGGTAGTAGCGCACCGGACAGCCCGTCTCGCGCAGTACGAGCGGACGGCGGCTCTCGGCGAGCAGTGTTCCGTCGCGCACCACGCGCACGTGCTCAGTGCCTGGTTCGACGGTGATGCGGTGTCCTGGAGTGGAAGTCATGTCAGGTGCAGCCGCTCCGTACATCGTTTTCTTCCCCGGCTCCGTGGAGTGTCAGTGGCGTCGCATACGGTGCATCCATGAACATCTGCGTCTTCCTCTCCGCCGCCGATCTCGACGACCGCTACACCCAGCCCGCCCGCGAATTCGCCGAACTGCTCGGCAAGGGCGGGCACACCCTGGTCTGGGGAGGGTCGGAGAGCGGGCTGATGAAGGTCGTCGCCGACGGGGTGCAGGAATCGGGCGGCAGGCTCGTCGGCGTGTCGGTGGACTTCCTCGCCGCGAAGGCCCGGGTCGACGCCGACGAGATGGTGATCGCGCGCGATCTCGCCGAGCGCAAGGCGCTGCTACTGGAGAAGGCGGACGCCGTCGTGATCATGGTCGGCGGTACGGGGACGCTCGACGAGGCGACCGAGATCCTGGAGCTGAAGAAGCACAGCAAACACAGGAAGCCGGTCGTCCTTCTGAACACCGCGGGCTTCTACGACGGGCTGCGCCAGCAGTTCCAGCGCATGGAGGACGACGGCTTCCTGCCGATTCCGCTCGCCGACCTGGTGTTCTTCGCGAAGGACGGGGTCGGCGCCCTCGCCTACCTGGAGGAGTGGTCCGGGCTGCGGTAGGCAGGTGGACGGATGCGACCATGGGACCATGTCCACTCATCTCATCACCGGTGCCGGCTCCGGCATCGGCGCAGCTGTCGCACGCCGTCTTCTGGAGCGGGACGACGAGCTCGTGCTGCTGGCCCGTGACGCGGGCCGCGCCAAGGAGCTTGCCGCGCTGTACCCCGGCGCCCGCACACTCGTCGGCGACCTCGGCAACCCGGACCGGCTCTCCTGGGCGTTCGCCCAGCAGTCGTTGCCGGAGCGGCTCGACTCACTGCTGCACATCGCGGGCGTCGTGGAGCTCGGCCGGGTCGGCGACCTCACGCCCAAGGCGTGGCACTTCCAGCTCAACGCCAACCTGGTCGCCCCTGCCGAGCTGACCCGGCTCTTCCTGCCGCAGCTGCGGGTCGCCCAGGGGCATGTCGTCTTCGTGAACTCGGGCGCCGGGCTCAGCGCGCACGCGGAGTGGAGCGCGTACGCCGCGAGCAAGCACGGCCTGAAGGCGCTCGCCGACTCGCTGCGCCACGAGGAGCACGACAACGGGGTGCGGGTGACCTCCGTCTACCCCGGGCGCACCGCCAGCCCCATGCAGGCCAAGGTCCACCGGCAGGAGGGCAAGGAGTACGACGCCTCCCGGTTCATCGACCCGGAGTCCGTGGCCACCACGCTGCTGATGGCGATCGATCTGCCGCGGGACGCCGAGGTCAACGACCTGACGGTCCGCCCCGGGCGCTGACCATGACCGTGAACGACTTGACCGGTCCGCCCCGTCCTGGCCCCGGGGCAGGGCCCGCGCCCCGGACCGTAGGGTCACCAGCAGTGGATTGATCGGCCTGGTTTTCCTGGGTTTGCTCTGATCTTTCCGGCTCGCTTCGGGGGTGTTCCGTTTGCGGGGTGACCTTTCTGGGCGGGGCGCGTTACGTATGCGAGTCCGATGATCGGACAACAGTCGTAGCCGGTGGGGCGGGGGTGACGTGGTGCGGCGGAAGATCCAGTTGGGTGAGGGGGAGACGGAGCGGGTGGCGTGTGCGTCGGCGTCCGCGTTCCGTGGTCTGGACACCGTCACCGGCGAAGTCCTGAGCAGTGATGTGCTAGGCGAGCGGGTGGGCTGGCTGACCGATCTGGTAGAGACCATGTGTACGGAGGTCAGCCGCGCCCACTGGAACCGCCCCGATGTGGCTCAGCTTGCTTCCGGGCGGGACCCGGAGGGGGTGCGGCTGCCGTCGAACGCGTGGATGGCATTGCGCACGCTGGGCTGGCCCGCGACCGTTCCCGGAGGTCTGTACGTTCCGGACCGGGTGCGGCGTATTGCCGAGGAGCAGGCCGGGCGGGCGCTGCGTTCGGCGTGGTGGCGCGCCCAGATCACCGACGCGGTACTGACCACCTGGCCCGTCGGCAATCCTGATCCGATGAAGCGCACCGCGAGCGAGTGGGATGCGCTGCGGGCGGCGTGTCCGGACGGGCAGGGTGTTGCAGCGTCGGTCCTGCGGGCCCGGACTCGGCAGATCACCGCCTTCCGCACCCAGCATGGGCGTCTGCCCGCCGATATCTGTGACCTGGAGCAGGCTCCGGGGGGCGGGCGGCAGGTGGTGCTGTCCGCTGCGGACAAGCAACTGGCCACCTTGTCCCGCTGCAACGAGGACCCGGCCCATTACGCGGTCCTGACGGTACGTCTGCAGGTGAGGCCCGATCCGCGTACCCGTGCTGACTGGCACCCGGTTCTGATCCGGTTCCGGCTGCCACCCACCGTCGGTGTCACGGCCGCACTCCACGTGCCGACCGTGCGCCAACGCAACGGACGCCTGCGCCTGGACGTTGCCCACACATCGGCCGCCCCCAAGACCCGGCGCGACGGGCACACCCGGGCCGTCGCCTTCGACTACGGGCTGAACACCCTCCTCACCGGCGGGGTGTTGACCCTGTCCGGCGGTGCCCAGCGAGGCGTGCTCACCGATGGCCGCCCCGTGTTCTTCCGCGTGGACGGGGTGCTGGCCAAGGCCAACCGGCTGCGCGTGCTGGCCGAACACCTCTGGACCAAGGCCGCACACATCCAGAGCCTGGTCGACGGGCAGGCCGAGCACGGCTGGCGCCCAGATCCGCTCACGGTGGTGAAGCTGGCGGTGCTGCGGACCGAGCATGCCCGGGTCAGCAGGCGCCGTACCCGGCTGAACGAGCAGCTCGCCAAGGCAGCGGCCCGCTTCATGGTGGATCACGCCCGGGCCGCTCGGGCCACGGTGATCTACCTAGAGGATTTGCGGGACATGGAGGCCCGCGGCAAGGGCCGCACCCTCAACACCCGCCTCTCCCCCAGTGTGCGCGGGCAGATCGTGACCCACACCCGCCACCAGGCCGCGAAGTACGGCATCGCGGTGGTCATCGTCCCGGCCCGCGGCACCTCCAAGTACTGCCCGAAGTGCCTGACGGCCTTCCGGCACCACTCTGCCCCCGACCGCACCACACCCGGCTGGAAGTGGGCGCTCTGCCCCAACAATGCCTGCGGCTACAGCGCGGATCGCGATGTTGCCGCCTGGCAGCGTATCGGCGCCCGCGGCCTGCAACACCAGTACACAACCGTCCTGGACCGCAGCAGCGGCACGTACGTGATCCGCCGCACGGTCCCGGAGCTGGACCAGCCGGTCCAGCACACCACCCACCCCCGGCCCGCCGCCCCGACCGGCCCGCTGCAGATGACTGCTGTGGACCGGACGAAGGCGGGACCGACGAGAAACCGCCCTGTGCCCAGGCAGCGACGCAGGGTCCCCGCCCCACCCGGAAGCCCTGCAGCGCGTAACCCTGCTGCGGGCCCGGGCGGGAAGCGTCCGGCGGGGCGGATGCCCCAGTCACCGACCCACCGCACCCAGCGGCGCGGAAGGCGACAGGCACCGCACACGATGAGCAACCCCAAACGGCACCAGTCGCAAGGGGCCGGATTCGGCGCAGGTTTCCACCTGCACACCCATGCCACCCCCGTCGCACGACGGATACAGCCAAGGGCACAGCCGAGATCACTTTTCCACCGGGACCGGGGCTGGGTCGAAAATCCAGCCCCACCCAGGAAAACCTAAGCTCATCTGAGACGCTTCCTGCGTGAGCGAGAAAAGCAAGTTCAGCGGGTGCCGCGCCACCGGGATCGGGTCGATGCCCGGGGGAGACGCGCGGGAGGCGGCGAAGACCGTCACCGGGTCCTTCGGGGACGGCGAGGGGCTGCCGTATCTGCCGGAACTGCCCGCACGCGGGCCCGGCGCGGACATGATCGGGCGGACCATCGGGCTGCTCGTCGACATGTACGGCCATGTCGAGCCGAGCGGCTGGCGGATCAGTGACCGCCCGGGCCACGACACCCGCCGGGCCCGCTCCTGGCTCGGCGAGGACCTCGACGCGCTGGAGGAGTTCACCCAGGGGTACGAGGGACCGCTCAAGGTCCAGGCCGTCGGCCCCTGGACGCTGGCAGCCGCACTGGAGCGCCGGGGCGGAGAGGCAGCGCTCGGCGACCCGGGCGCCTGCCGCGATCTGGCGGCCTCCCTGACGGAGGGGCTGCGGAACCACCTCGCCGACGTACGACGCAGGGTGCCAGGCGCCCAGGTGATCCTGCAGCTCGACGAGCCGTCCCTGACCGGTGTGCTCCGCGGACAGATCCGGACGGCGAGTGGATACCGCACCTACCGGGCCGTGGACCGGCAGGTGGTGGAGGGCACGCTCCGCGATGTGCTGGCGGCGAACGGCGACGACGCCACGGTCGTCCACACCTGCGCGCCCGACGTGCCGTTCGCGCTGCTCCGTCGCGCCGGCGTCGACGGTATGTCGTTCGACTTCTCCTTGCTCACCGAGCGTGAGGAGGAAGCGATCGGGGAAGCGGTCGAGGGCGGGACCCAGCTCTTCCTCGGAGTGGTGCCCGGAACCGACCCGGCTTCGGACGCATTGTCGGACCCGGGCGGTAGCGTCATGGGTGTCAGGACGCTGTGGCGCAGGCTGGGGTTGAATCCGGGGACTCTCGCCGAGTCGTTGGTGATCACCCCGTCGTGCGGGCTCGCGGGAGCGTCGCCGGCGTACGCGCGCGCCGCGCTCGCCCATTGCGCCCGGGCCGCGAGATCGCTCGCAGACAACCCTGAGTAACGGGTATCGGGTAACGGGAGGACGAGACGATGGCCGGCGGACAGCAGTCGGAAGTGCCCGCGGAGGTACAGGGGCGGCACGCGCTCCTCGCCGAACAGATCGAGGAGCACCGCTTCCGCTACTACGTGAACGACCAGCCGGTCGTCAGTGACGCCGAGTTCGACCGGCTGATGCGTTCGCTGCAGGACCTGGAGGACGAGTATCCGCAGCTGCGTACGCCGGAGTCGCCGACCCAGAAGGTCGCGGGGCCGTACCGGACCGAGTTCACCTCGGTCGAGCACCGCGAGCGGATGCTCTCGCTGGACAACGCCTTCGACGACGAGGGGCTGGCGGTCTGGGCCGAGCGCGTCGCCAAGGACATCGGCGCCGCGGACCACCACTTCCTGTGCGAGCTCAAGGTGGACGGCCTGGCGGTCAGTCTCACGTATGAGAGGGGGCTGCTGACCCGTGCGGCGACCCGCGGGGACGGCCGTACCGGAGAGGACATCACCCCCAATGTCCGTACGATCGCCGAGATCCCGCACCGGCTGAAGGGCGACCGGATCCCGGAGCTGGTCGAGATCCGCGGCGAGGTCTTCTTCCCGATGGAGGCCTTCGAGGCGCTGAACGCCCGGCTGGTGGCGGCCGACGACAAGCCGTTCGCCAACCCGCGCAACGCGGCGGCGGGTTCGCTGCGCCAGAAGGACCCGAAGGTCACCGCGGGCCGCCCGCTGCACATGGTGGTGCACGGCATCGGCGCCCGTGAGGGCTTCGGCGTCGACCGTCTCTCGCACGCCTACGAGCTGCTGCACGAGTGGGGCCTGCCCACCGCGAGACACAACAAGGTCGTCGACTCCCTCGACGGCGTAAGGGAGTTCATCGCGTACTTCGGCGAGAACCGGCACTCCGTGGAGCACGAGATCGACGGCGTCGTCGTCAAGGTCGACGAGATCGCGCTGCAGGGCCGGCTGGGCTCCACCTCGCGCGCCCCGCGCTGGGCGATCGCCTGGAAGTACCCGCCGGAGGAGGTGAACACCAGGCTGGTGAACATCCGGGTCGGCGTCGGACGCACCGGCCGGGTCACTCCGTACGCGCAGGTCGAGCCGGTCGAGGTGGCGGGCTCCGAGGTCGAGTTCGCCACGCTGCACAACCAGAACGTGGTGAAGGAGAAGGGCGTCCTCATCGGCGACACGGTGGTGATCCGCAAGGCGGGCGATGTGATCCCGGAGATCCTCGGCCCGGTCGTCGATCTGCGGGACGGCACCGAGCGGGCGTTCGTGATGCCGACCCACTGCCCCGAGTGCGGGACGGAGCTGCGGCCCATGAAGGAGGCCGACATCGACGTCCGCTGTCCCAATGCGCGCTCGTGCCCGGCACAGTTGCGGGAGCGCGTCGCCTACCTCGCGGGCCGCAAGTGCCTGGACATCGACCACTTCGGCTACGTTGCCGCAGCCGCGCTGACCAGGCCGCTGGACCCTGTCGAACCGCCGATGCGCGACGAGGGCGATCTCTTCGGACTGACCATCGAGCAGCTGCTGCCGATCCGGGCCTATGTCCTCGACATGGACAGCGGGCTGCCCAAGCGCGACCCGAGGACCGGCGAGGAGAAGACCGCCCTGGTCTTCGCCAATCAGCACGGCGAGCCGAAGAAGAACGCCGTGGCGATGCTGGAATCCGTCGCTGCCGCCAAGGAGGCCCCGCTCGCCCGGATTCTCACCGGACTGTCGATCCGTCATGTGGGTCCGGTCGCGGCGGCGGAGCTGGCCCGTCAGTTCCGTTCGATGGAGCGCATCGAGGCGGCCACCGAGCAGGAGTTGGCCGACGCCGACGGGGTCGGACCCATCATTGCCGCCTCGGTCACCCAGTGGTTCGCGGAGGACTGGCACCGGGAGATCCTGCGCAAGTGGCGGGAGGCCGGGGTCCGGATGGCGGACGAGGGCGCGGGCGAGGACGAGGGACCACGGCCGCTCGAAGGCCTCACCGTCGTCGTCACCGGCACGCTGGCCGACCACACCAGGGATGGCGCGAAGGAGGCCCTGCAGAGCCGGGGAGCAAAGGTCACCGGCTCCGTTTCGAAAAAGACCTCCTTCGTCGTGGTCGGCGACAACCCGGGCTCGAAGTACGACAAGGCGATGCAGCTGAGGGTTCCGGTTCTGGACGGGGCGGGCTTCGCGGTACTGCTCGAAGAGGGGTCCGAAGCGGCGCGCGCGGTGGCTGTACCTGTCGCCGAACCGGTGGAGGAGTAGCGGATCGCGGTGGCGCCGGACCGGATTCAGGGCGGGTCCGGACGCGATACGGAACGGGCCTGCCCGGGCAAGGGGCCCGGTCGGGACGTCCTGGTTCACCCGTTCGGCGCATACCAGGCGCTGACGGATAGTCGGATTGCATTCGGGCAAGAGCTGTAGAGCGCTGCCCGTAGGCGGTTTCGCGGCCTACTGTTGAGACGTGCGCCTGCCGAGCCCCAACTGCGTGCCCGCTGTGGGGCCGTGGTGGCATGGGAGCGGGACAACAGGTGACATCGGCATCGCCGGCTGTGAGAGGGACGGAATGAAACCGACCGAGAGCGCCGCACCTGTGTCGTGGCTGCAAGGTTTCCTCGGCCTCACCCCCAGAGTGGGTGCCGTCGTGGTGGCGATCGCCACGGTCCAGCTCGCGACCGGTTTCTACCGGACCGTGAGCGGCGGGCACGCGCTCTTCCCGGACGGCGCGGCCGGCTGGTCGCTCGCCGTCCTCACCGGAATCGTCGTCGGCCATCTGGTCGCCCTCGGGCGCGACCGCTGGTGGGGCGGGACCGGATCCGGCGCCGCCCTCACCCTGGCCGTCCTGCTGCTCTACGGCTGGGTGTCCGCCGGACTCGTCAGCCTGGTCGTCGTCGTCCTCGTCGGCGTGGCACGACGACACCGCTGGCGGCAGGGGCTGCTGCACGGGGCGGTGGACATCCTGGGGATAGGCGCGGCGGCGCTGGTCCTCGCCGTGTTCGGTGACGTGCCGACCGTCGAATCGCCGTGGCGGCCACCCGACTGGGGCATCGACGCGGTCCCGGAAGTCCTCCTTGCCGCCGCCACCTATCTCCTCGTCACCCGGGTCCTCCTGCGGTATGCGCGGGCACCCCAGGGCGGCGGGCTGCCGACCACCGCGCGCACGGCCCTGCTGCGGCAGGGGCTCGTCGCGGTCGCCCTGCTCGGCATCGCCCCGCTGATCTGCGTCGTCGCGACGACCACCCCCGTACTGCTGCCGCTCTTCGCGGTCCCGCTGATCGCCCTGGACTCCACCCTCTGGATCGCCCGGGCCAGAGCCGAGGAGCAACTGCGGGACCCGCTGACCGGACTGCCCAACCGACAGTGGATGCTGGAGCGCACCTGGACGGCCCTGGAGGACGCCGAGACCATCGGCGCCAGATCCGCCCTCGTCCTGATCGACCTCGACCGGTTCCGGGCCGTCAACGACACCCTCGGTCATCTGGCGGGGGACCGGCTGCTGCTGCAGATAGCGGAACGGCTCCGGCTGGCCCTGCCGCGCGGAGCGGAGGCCGCGCGGCTCGGCGGCGACGAGTTCGCCGTACTGCTCCCGACCGCGGACTCCACCACCAGTGCCCAGCGCGTCGCCCGTCATCTGGTCGCCGAGCTCTCCTCACCGCTGGACCTCGACGGACTCACACTGGTGCTGGAGGCCAGTGCCGGTGTCGCGGTCTACCCCGAGCACGCACTGGACGCCGAAGGGCTGCTCAGGCGCGCCGACGTGGCGATGTACCAGGCCAAGCGGGACCGTACGGGCGTCGAGGTGTACGAGTCGAAGCGGGACAGCAACACCCCGGACCGGCTCGGGCTCCTCGGTGACCTGCGGCGCGCCCTGGACGCCGGTGAGGTGGAGCTCCACTACCAGCCGAAGGTCCGCTTCGACGGTCAGGTGGCCGGGCTCGAGGCGCTGATGCGCTGGGTGCATCCGGAGCGCGGGCGGGTCCCTCCGGACGAGTTCATCGCCATCGCCGAGTCGTCGGGGCTGATGCCGCACCTCACCGAGTACGTGCTGGAGACGGCGCTGGCGCAGGTCGCCCGGTGGCGGGCACAGGGACTGTTCGTCCCCGTCGCGGTCAACGTCTCCCCGCGCGACGTCCACACCCCCGGCTTCGCGGGCGGCGTCGCGGCCCGGCTCGCCCGGCACGGCGTCCCTCCCGGCTCCCTGCAGCTGGAAATCACGGAACACGTGCTGCTCGAGGACCCGCAGCGCGCCGCGGACACGCTGGCCGGGCTGACCGCGCACGGCGTGAAGATGTCCCTCGACGACTTCGGTACGGGTTACTCCTCGCTGGTCCACCTGCGCCGGCTGCCGGTCAGCGAGCTGAAGATCGACCGGTCGTTCGTGGCCCGGCTGGCCATCGACCAGGAGGACGCGGAGATCGTCCGCTGCACGATCGACCTGGCCCACTCGCTGGGCCTGCTGGTCGTCGCCGAGGGCGTCGAGGACGACGAGACGTGGGAGCGGCTGCGGGACCTGCGCTGCGACGCGGTGCAGGGGTGGCTGGTGGCTGCCGCGATGCCGCCGCAGGAGACGACGGCCTGGCTGAGGGCGCGCGGCGAGCACGGCTGGCGTCGGCCGGCCGAGCTGGAAGCCGCGGCCGCGGCCGCAGTCGCAGCCGCGGCGACGGGGGTGGCCCAGCTTGAGCCGCGGTCCCCCGGGCGAGGGGTCCCCTCGCGTCCGGCGACGACGTGAGCGGGCCGGCCGGCCGGTAGGAGAAGAGAGCCCGGAACGCGCGGGCGGCGTCCTGTCCTCGTTCTCCCCCACGGCATCGAAGACGCCGCACACGCACGGGGGACCTTCTCGACGGGCCCGACCGGCCCCGATACGCGCAGAACAGAGCGGAGTGTTCCATGGGTGGCGGCCCCTCCCATGCCGGACCCCATAGGATTGGGGCCAAAACCACAACACTCACCCCTGAGGATCGCTGCATGCCTGGCATCACGCGCGAGGAGGTCGTCCACCTCGCACGGCTGGCGCGTCTGGAGCTGAAGGGCGAAGAGCTCGATCACTTCGCCGGTCAGCTCGACGACATCATCGGCGCGGTCGCCCGCGTCTCCGAGGTCGCCGACCAAGACGTACCGCCGACCTCCCACCCGCTGCCGCTGACCAATGTCATGCGCGCGGACGAGGTCCGTCCGTCGCTCACCCCCGAGCAGGCGCTTTCCGGCGCCCCGGCCCAGGAGCAGCAGCGTTTCAAGGTGCCGCAGATCCTGGGGGAGGACTAGAAGTCATGACGGACAACAGCTCCATCATCAAGCTCACCGCCGCCGAGATCGCCGCGAAGATCGCCTCCGGTGAGCTCACGGCCGTCGAGGTCACCGAGGCGCACCTGGCCCGGATCGACGCGGTCGACGAGAAGGTCCACGCCTTCCTGCACATCGACCGTGAGGGTGCGCTCGCGCAGGCCCGCGCCGTCGACGCGAAGAAGGCGGCGGGCGAGAAGCTCGGCCCGCTGGCCGGCGTCCCGCTGGCGCTCAAGGACATCTTCACCACGAAGGACATGCCGACCACCGTCGGCTCGAAGATCCTCGAGGGCTGGGTCCCGCCGTACGACGCGACCCTGACCAAGAAGCTGAAGGCGGCCGATGTCGTCATCCTCGGCAAGACCAACATGGACGAGTTCGCCATGGGGTCCTCCACCGAGAACAGCGCCTTCGGCCCGACCGGCAACCCGTGGGACCTCACCCGCATCCCGGGCGGCTCCGGCGGTGGCTCCTCGGCCGCCCTCGCGTCGTACGAGGCCCCCCTCGCCATCGGCACGGACACCGGCGGTTCCATCCGCCAGCCCGCCGCCGTCACCGGCACCGTCGGCGTCAAGCCCACCTACGGCGGCGTCTCCCGGTACGGCATGGTCGCCTTCTCGTCCTCCCTCGACCAGGGCGGCCCCTGCGCCCGCACAGTCCTGGACGCGGCCCTCCTCCACGAGGTGATCGGCGGACACGACCCGCTGGACTCGACGTCCATCGACGCCCCGGTCCCGCCCGTCGTCGAGGCCGCCCTGAGCGGCAGCGTCGACGGCATGCGCATCGGTGTCGTCAAGCAGTTCTCCGGCGAGGGCTACCAGGCCGGTGTCGTTCAGCGGTTCAACGAATCGGTCGAGCTGCTGAAGTCGCTCGGCGCCACGATCGTCGAGCTGGACTGCCCGTCCTTCGACCTGGGTCTGTCGGCGTACTACCTGATCGCGCCGTCCGAGTGCTCGTCCAACCTGGCCCGCTTCGACGCCATGCGCTACGGCCTGCGGATCGGTGACGACGGCACGAAGTCCGCCGAGGAGGTCACCGCGCTCACCCGCGAGGCCGGCTTCGGCGACGAGGTCAAGCGCCGCGTCATCCTCGGGACGTACGCACTCAGCTCCGGCTACTACGACGCGTACTACGGCTCGGCGCAGAAGGTCCGCACGCTCATCACGCGGGACTTCGAGAAGGCCTTCGGGCAGGTGGATGTCATCGTCTCCCCGACGACCCCGACCACCGCCTTCCCGATCGGCGAGCGTGCCGACGACCCGATGGCGATGTACCTGGCCGACCTGTGCACCATCCCGACCAACCTGGCCGGCAACTCCGCCATGTCGCTGCCCTGCGGTCTGGCACCGGAGGACGGCCTGCCGGTCGGTCTGCAGATCATCGCCCCCGCCATGAAGGACGACCGCCTGTACAAGGTCGGGGCCGCCGTCGAGGCCGCCTTCGTGGAAAAGTGGGGGCACCCGCTGCTGGAGGAGGCTCCGTCGCTGTGAGCGCACTGACCAAGGCCAAGGGCTTCAAGAAGTCCAAGACCGGTACGTACCTGTCCATCGGCACCACCGCCTTCGGCGCGATCGGCGTACTCAAGCAGGCCAAGAAGGCACGCTCCGAGCACGACACGCTCCGGCTGGTCGACGCCGTCGTCTCCGCTGCCGCCATCGCCACCGGCATCGCTCTGCTCTGCCGAGAGCTGAAGCGCCTGGGCGACGACGACGTACTGCTGGGTTGAGAGGGAAAGTTTCACCGTGACTGTCACTGACCTGGTGCCGTACGAGGACGCCCTCGCGACGTACGACCCCGTCATGGGCCTCGAGGTCCATGTCGAGCTCGGCACCAAGACCAAGATGTTCTGCGCCTGCTCCACCGAACTGGGCGCCGAGCCGAACTCGCAGACGTGCCCGACCTGCCTGGGGATGCCCGGCTCCCTCCCGGTCGTCAACGCGATCGGCGTCGAGTCCGCCATCAAGATCGGTCTCGCGCTCAACTGCGAGATTGCCGAGTGGTGCCGATTCGCCCGGAAGAACTACTTCTATCCGGACATGCCGAAGAACTTCCAGACCTCGCAGTACGACGAGCCGATCGCCTTCAACGGCTATCTGGACGTCCAGCTGGAGGACGGGGAGACCTTCCGGGTGCAGATCGAGCGCGCCCACATGGAGGAGGACACCGGCAAGTCGCTGCACGTCGGCGGCGCCACCGGTCGTATCCACGGCGCGTCCCACTCGCTGCTCGACTACAACCGCGCGGGCATCCCGCTCATCGAGATCGTCACCAAGCCGATCGAGGGAGCCGGTGCGCGCGCCCCCGAGGTCGCGAAGGCGTACGTCGCCGAGCTGCGTGAGCTCATCAAGGCGCTCGGCGTGTCCGAGGCCCGCATGGAGCAGGGCCAGATGCGCTGCGACGTGAACCTGTCGCTGCGCCCAAACGGCACCGAGACGTTCGGTACGCGCTCCGAGACGAAGAACGTGAACTCGCTGCGTTCCGTCGAGCGTGCCGCCCGCTACGAGATCCAGCGCCACGCCGCGGTGCTGAACTCCGGCGCCGAGGTCGTGCAGGAGACCCGGCACTTCCACGAGGACGACGGCTCCACCACGGCCGGCCGCATCAAGGACAACGCTGAGGACTACCGCTACTTCCCGGAGCCGGACCTGGTTCCCGTCGCTCCGGCCCGCGACTGGGTCGAGGAGCTGCGCAAGGGACTTCCCGAGCTGCCGCGCGTACGCCGCAACCGGCTGCGCGAGGAGTGGGGCGTCTCCGAGTTCGACATGCAGTCGATCCTCAACGCGGGCGCCGTCGACCTCATCGTCGCCACGACCGAGGCGGGCGCCCAGTCGGACCAGGCCCGCAAGTGGTGGATGGGCGAGCTGGCCCGTCACTCCAACGAGACCGGCACCGCCCTGGACGAGCTGGCGATCACCCCGGCGCAGGTCGCCCGGGTGACCGAGCTCGTCGCCTCCGGCGACCTCAACGACAAGCTGGCGCGCCAGGTCATCGAGGGTGTCCTCGCGGGCGAGGGCGACCCGGACACCGTCGTCGAGAAGCGTGGCCTGAAGGTCGTCTCGGACGAGGGTGCGCTGGGCACGGCCGTCGACGAGGCCATCGCCGCCAACGCGGCCGTCGCGGACAAGATCCGCGGCGGCAAGGTCGCTGCGGCGGGCGCGCTCGTCGGCGCGGTCATGAAGGCCACCCGCGGCCAGGCGGACGCGGCCCGCGTCCGCGAGCTGATCCTGGAGAGGCTCGGCGTCGAAGGCTGAGTCCTTCCTGCCGCTGCACGCAGATGAAGGGGGGTGCACCCGTTGACCGGGTGCACCCCCCTTCCGTTTCTTCTTCCTGTTTCTTCCCGCGTCCGGAGAGAGTCCGCTGAACACCGTCACCGCCGAAATCGTCTCCGTCGCGCTCCTCCTCGCGGTGCTGGCGTTCGCCGTCGTACGCCCCAGAGGGCTGCCGGAGGCGACCATTGCCGTACCCGCGGCCCTGCTGCTCGTCGTCATCGGCGCCGTGCCGTTCGCCGACGCCCGGGCCCAGATCGGCAGTCTGCTGCCGGTGGTCGGCTTCCTCGCCGCCATTCTCGTGCTGGCCCAGCTCTGCGCCGACGAAGGGCTTTTCGTGGCCGCCGGCGATCTGGTCGCCCGGCTCTGCCGGGGGCGGACCGGGCCGCTGCTCGGCGGAGTCTTCGTCGTCGCCGCGCTGATCACGGCGGTGCTCAGCCTGGACGCGACGGTGGTTCTGCTGACACCCGTCGTCCTCGCCACGGCCGCCCGCGTCGGCGCCCGTCCCCGCCCGTACGTCTACGCCTGCGCGCATCTCGCCAACTCGGCATCCCTGCTGCTTCCCGTCTCCAACCTCACCAACCTTCTGGCGTTCACCGCGAGCGGCCTCTCCTTCACCCGCTTCGCCGCGCTGATGACCCTGCCGTGGCTGGCGGCCATCGCCGTCGAGTACGTCGCCTTCCGCCGCTTCTTCGCCGCCGACCTGGCAGCGGGCGCGCATCCGCCGGAACCGGACGAGGACGGGCCCGGCGTCCCGGTGTTCACCCTTGTCGTCCTCGCTGCGACGCTGGCGGGCTTCGTCGTCACGTCGTTCGCGGGTGCGGAACCGCTGTGGGCGGCGCTGGCCGGGGCGGCGGTCCTCGCGGTCCGTGCGCTGGGGCAGCGGAAGACCACGGTCAACGGGCTGGTGCACGCCGCCAATCCGCTGTTCTGTCTGTTCGTCCTCGCCCTGGGCGTCGTCGTCAAGGCGGTCGTGGACCACGGCCTCGGCACCGGGATCGGCACGCTCCTGCCCGACGGTTCGTCACTGCCCGCGCTGCTGGCGGTGGCCACGGTGGCGGCGGTGCTCGCCAACCTGATCAACAACCTGCCGGCGATCCTGGCCCTGCTCCCGGTTGTCGCGGCGGCCGGACCGGGACCGCTGCTCGCCGCGCTGATCGGGGTGAACCTCGGCCCGAACCTCACCTACGTCGGCTCGCTCGCGACCCTGCTCTGGCGCCGCATCCTGCACACCCATGGCGCAGCACCCGAGCTCGGTCACTTCACCCGGCTCGGGCTGCTGACCGTACCGGCGACGCTGGCCGCGTCGACGCTCGCACTGTGGGGAGCCCTGCACACGATCGGGGTGTGACCGGCATTTCCACCGGGTAAGCGGGTTGGACTTTCCCGGGCGACCTCTTGGACGTTCACCGCCGGGCCGTGCTGCGGCCTTTCCGCAGCCACCTGCCTTCATTAGCTTCCCCGCTGTAGGACCGGACTCGGGAGGCTCAACTTGACCACGGACATTTCACGGCGACGGCTTTTCGCACTGGGTGGTGGCGCGCTCGGCGTCGCGGCGGCCGGTTCGCTGCTGCCGCCGTCGCTGCAGGCCGCGATGGCCGCCCAGCCTTCGCCTGCGGCGGGGTCCGGCGGTGGGCTCGGGGACATCAGGCACGTGGTGATCCTGATGCAGGAGAACCGTTCCTTCGACCACTACTTCGGGACCCTGCGCGGCGTACGCGGGTTCGGCGACCGCAACGCGATCGAGCTGCCCTCAGGGAAGCCGGTCTTCGAGCAGCCGGGCGCGGCCGGCACCTCCGTGCTGCCCTTCCCGATCCGGGACGCCGCCGCGACGCAGAAGAAGGACCTTCAGTACATCGGCGCCCTCGACCACTCATGGAGCGGCGGCGGCAAGGCATGGGCCGGCGGCTGGATGAACGGCTGGGTGACCGCGAAGACGGCCGCCACCATGGCGTACTACGATCGCCGCGACATCCCGCTGCACTACGAACTGGCCGACACCTTCACCGTCTGCGACGCCTACCACTCATCCATCCACACCTCCACCAGCCCCAACCGCAACCACCTGTGGAGCGGGAAGACGGGCTTCGAGGCGAACGGCAAGCGGGCGGTCGGCAACGACGCGTACAACGAGGGCACCCATCAGGGGTACGACTGGTCCACGTACGCGGAACGGCTCGAGGAGGCCGGGCACAGCTGGAAGACGTACACCGAGTGGGAGAACTTCACCGACAACCAGATCGAGTTCTTCGCCACCTTCAAGGCGATCGCCCGCAAGGCGCTGGCGAAGACCGGTGGCCACACCTACATGGAGTCCTTCTACGCGGCCGTCCGTGACACGGACGACGCGGCGGAGCGGGCCAGGCTGCTCGGTCTGCTGGAGGACGGTGTCGCCACGCTGACGGACTCGGAACGCAGCCTGTTCGAGAGGGCGTTGCGCCGGGTCGAGACCGGCACGCTGGCCGACGCGTTCGCTGCGGACGTGGCGGCGGGCACGCTGCCCGAGGTCTCCTACCTGGTGCCGTCGGCGGTCGACTCGGAGCACCCGAGCGTCTCCTCCCCGATCCACAGCGCGACGATCGTCTACAAGGTCCTGGACGCGCTGGGCAAGCACCCCGATGTCTGGCGGCACACCGCCGTCGTCATCAACTACGACGAGAACGACGGCTTCTTCGACCACGTCCCGCCGCCCGTCGCGCCGCCCGAGGTGACCGATGAGCAGTGGGACTCCAAGCCCACCGGCCTCGGCGTACGGGTGCCGCTGCTCGTCGTGTCGCCGTGGACCGTGGGCGGCTACGTCTGCTCCGAGGTCTTCGACCACACCTCGGTGATCCGCTTCCTGGAGCGGTGGACGGGTGTGAAGGAGCCGAACATCAGTGACTGGCGGCGCACCGTCACCGGCGATCTGACCTCCGCGTTCGACTTCACGCGCGGGCAGCGCAGGCCCGAGGTCGAGCAGCCGGGCACCATTCCGCCGTTCAGCGGACGGTGGCAGCCGAAGCCGCCGGCCGTCCAGCAGATGCCCGTGCAGGAGCCCGGCGTCCGGCCCGCCCGTCCGCTGCCGTACCAGCCGGACGCCCAGTCGACCGTGGCGAACGGGGCAGTGCGGGTGGCCCTCAGCAACACGGGCCGTTCGTCGGCACACTTCGCGCTCTACCCGTACGCGGGCGAGTTTCCCGTACCGCAGCACCGGGATGTACGGGGCACGGCGCAATGGACGGTGCCGCTCACCGGTGACGCGTACCGGTTCACGGTGACCGGGCCGAACGGCTTCCGCCGCGAGTTCGCAGGACCTGCCGTCGGCGGACCCGAGGTCGCCACCTGGATCGATGCCCATGAGCGCGATCTTCACGTCACCCTGCGCAACACGGGGCAGCGGACGCTCACCTTCACCGTCCGGCCGCTGGGGTACGTCGACGAGGCGGACCTGCGCGACTGGACCCGGACCATCAAGGTCAAGCCCGGTCGGAGCCGTACGGTTGTCCACTCGGCCGCCGACGCGCACGGCTGGTACGACCTGTCCGTCACCGTCGACGGGGACGACGTGTTCCGCCGCCGGCTGATGGGGCACATCGAGAACGGCCGGGCGAGCGTCTCCGGCTGACCGCCGCAGATACCCGGAACCGCGCCCCGTGCGACGGGCATATTCACGATCATGACTGAACCGATCGAGAACTGGTCCGCCGTCACGACGGGGTCCGCCCAGGACCAGGCGGACCCCGTCGTCCTGGAGTGCGCCCGCCTGCTCGCCGCCGAACCGGGCGGCGAGCAGGCCCTCCCGCTGACCTTCGCACTGGTGGGCATGGCGCCGTACATCGTCCGGCGCCAGGGCGCCCCGGTCGGGCGGGCCGCCGTCGACGCGCTCGGCACCGCGGCGCAGGCCCTGGAGGCGCGGCCGTGCGGGCACGAGACGCATCCGTACCTCACGGCCCTGGAGGAGTGGGACACCGACGCGGACGGACTGCTCGGTGCACCGGACGTCCAGGTGCCGCTCGACAGCCGGGAGGCGGCGGAGGCCTGCCCCCGCAACGCCGCCGGATGGGCCACGATCGCCGCCGACGTGATCCTGCCGGGCAGCACCGCGGAGATCCCGCAGATCGTCCCGGAGAACCATCAGCAGGCCATCGGCAGCCTGAACGGTGTGCTCAACGACCATCCGTACGGTGATCCGTTCTGGGACCTGGAGCCCCACGCCGCCCCGCCGCGCGTCCTCACCCGCGCGAGCCTCGCCGGATACGTCGTCGTCGCCCACGCGAGCTGCTGGTACGTGGGTTCGGGCCGGATCAGGCGGCGGTCGCTGCTCGACGACATGATCGAGGGACTGGACTCCGTACTGCCGCTGCTGCCGGACGAGGAGTGCGCCCACCAGGACGGTGAGCACCCGGGGCTGGACGGGGGCACCGACAGCCAGGCCCGGGACGGCATCCAGCTGCAGAGCCCCGGCGGCAGGGCCGGCCTGCGCGAGGACCACGAGGACGGGTACGGGGCGTCGCTGGAGGCATGGACCTGCACCACGTTCCTGCGCAGGCTGGCGGTCGAGGCCCGCGACCATCTGAGTGATGCGGTCGACGAGCTCTTCGGCACCCGTGACACGGAGCATCTCGACGCGGTGTATCCGCTCCCCGACGGGCGCCTCGACATCAAGCCGCTGAGCGAGCGGTATGCGCCGTACCGGGACGAGACGGCGTCGGCCGGTGCGGCCTTGTGGGCGGCCCGGCGGTACGACGAGATCGGCCCCGACGGGAACCCGCTCGACCGGACCGTGCTGCTGCTCCTCACCTCGGCGGCAGCCGACACCCTGGAGCTGCCGTACGGCGTCGCGCGGGAGATCCTGGGGATCCTCCGTGACGCTGCCGCCGCTCTCCCCGCCGGCGCAGCAGGCGCCGAGTGCGCGCACCCGGGCGGCCATGTGCCCGGCAGCGAGCGCAGCGCCGACCGCGCCGCTCACATAGCCCACCTCTATGTCCCCGACAACTGCCCCGCACCCGGGACCGACAGCGGCTTCGGCGGCGAGCCGCGCACCTGTCCCGTCCATCTCGCGGAGGCCGTGGCGAAGGGCATCGCCGAGATCGAGGAGCGGTACGAGGACGAGCTGCAGGCGGAGGAGGAAACGGAGGAGGAGCCGCAGCAGGAATCCATGGAGGCGGGGTCGAGTCGTCGGAGGGCAGCGCGCGGTCAGTAACCGGCAGTGCGTGTAGGGGAGATATCAGTCCCTGTGAGCATCGCCACGAAACGGGCAAAGGATCACTGACGGCTGCCAGAGTGACGATTCTCAGGCCATGTGTTCTTTGCGGCCTGTTCACCAGATCTCGCGCAAAGTTCCATAAATCACCAGGGAGCATGTCCGTTGGCTGCCATCGCCCGCTGGTGCATCAGGCACCGTCTCCTCGCCGTTCTCATCTGGCTGCTCGCCCTCGGCGGCGCGGCCACCGCGGCGGGGTTCGCGGGGTCCGCCTACTCCAACAACTACGACGTGCCCGGCACCGAGTCCGAGCGGGCGACCGACCTGCTCACGAGCGGATTCACGGACCTCGGCGGCGACACCGACACTCTCGTCTGGCACACCAGCGACTCCACCGTCCGCGCCGCCGACGTCCGGCAGACGATGACCCGGACCCTCCACGCGATCGAGCAACTGCCCGGCGTCGGCGGCGTCACCGGGCCCTACGGAGCCTCCGGCGCGGGGCAGATCAGCGCGGACGGACACACTGCCTACGCCACGATCACCTTCGACCATCAGGCCGACGACATCCCGGTACAGCAGGCCCGGTCCGTCGTCGCCACCGCGAAGGCGGCTGCCGGCGACGGACTCCAGGTGGAGCTGGGCGGCTCCGCCGTCGCCCTGACCGAGGCACCGTCCGCCCACCTCAGTGAGGCCGTCGGGGTGCTCGTCGCCGCGGTCGTCCTCTTCCTCGCCTTCGGTTCGCTCGCCGCCAGCCTGCTGCCCATCGCCACCGCCCTCGTCTCGGTCGGAACGGCGTACGCGGGCATCGTGCTGCTCGGGCACCTGATGACGGTCGCCGACTTCGCCCCCATGCTCGGCATGCTGATAGGGCTCGGCGTCGGCATCGACTACGCGCTGTTCATCGTCACCCGGCACCGCAGAGGACTGCGGCGCGGCATGACGGTCGCCGAGGCGGCGCAGAACGCCGTCGCGACGACCGGGCGCGCCGTCGTCTTCGCCGGAGCCACCGTCTGCGTCGCACTGCTCGGCATGCTCATCCTGCGGCTCGGGTTCCTCAACGGAGTCGCGATCGCCGCCTCGCTCACCGTGGTGCTCACCGTGGCCGCCTCGGTGACCCTGCTGCCCGCGCTGCTCTCCTTCATCGGGATGCGGGCGCTGAACCGGCGCGAGCGCAAGCAGCTCGCCCAGCACGGACCGCAGCCCGAGCTGCCCACCGGTTTCGCCGCGCGCTGGTCGGATTTCGTCGAACGCCACCCCAAACTGCTCGGCACGGTCGCCGCCGCGGTCATGCTCGTCCTCGCACTGCCCACGTTCGCGCTCCATCTCGGCAGTTCCGACCAGGGCAACAACCCCGCGTCGTCCACCACCCGGCAGGCGTACGACCTGCTGGCCGACGGATTCGGGCCCGGCGTCAACGGCCCGCTGACCATCGCCGCGCAGCTCGACGGCGCCGACGACCGGCTCGCGATGGACGCTCTGCCTGCCACGCTCCGGGCCACCGACGGTGTGGCGTCGGTCGGCCCGGTCACGTACAACAACAGCGGCGACACCGCGTTCGTCACCGTCGTCCCGACCTCGTCGCCGCAGTCGCAGGAGACCAGCGCACTCGTCGACCGGCTGCGCACGGACGTCCTGCCGCACGCCGAGGCGAACACCTCACTGCACACCCACGTGGGCGGCGTGACCGCCGGCTACGACGACTTCGCCCGGATCATCATCGGTAAACTCCCGCTCTTCGTCGGCGCCGTCATAGGGCTCGGCTGCCTGCTCCTGCTGCTGGCGTTCCGGTCGATCGGCATCCCGCTGAAGGCGGCCGCGATGAATGTGGCCGCCGTCGCCTCCTCGTTCGGCGTCGTCGTCGCGATCTTCCAGTGGGGATGGGGGAGTGAACTGCTGGGGCTGGGCAGCGCCGGGCCCATCGAACCCTTCCTCCCGGTCATCATGGTCTCCGTGCTCTTCGGCCTCTCCATGGACTACCAGGTGTTCCTGGTCGGCCGGATGTACGAGGAGTGGCTGGAGACGGGCGACAACCGGCGGGCGGTCCGGGTCGGCCTCGCCGAGACCGGCCGGGTGATCAACTCCGCCGCGGTGATCATGATCTCCGTCTTCCTCGCCTTCGTCCTCAGTGGAGACCGGGTCATCGCGATGTTCGGCATCGCGCTCGCCGCCGCGGTCGCCCTGGACGCCTTCGTCCTGCGCACCCTGCTGGTCCCCGCCCTGATGCACCTGCTGGGCGGCGCCAACTGGTGGCTGCCGCGCCGTCTGGACCGATGGCTGCCGCGCATCAGCATCGAGCCCCCCGACTGCCGGACCCCGCGTGCGAAGATTCTTTCGGCGCGCAGGACGGAGGACGACGAACCGGCCGCGCAGCGCGTCCACTGAGAAGACAGCTGAAGGAGCACGATGTTCGCGGTATCCCTGGGTGACGACGGTGCGGAACTGCGCCCTCTGGAGGTCTGGCAGGCGGAGGAGTTCCTCGCCCACATCGACCGGGCCCGCGAGCTCGTCGACCCGTGGATCCCGTTCGCTGCCTTCGCCACCGATCTCGCGTCGGCGCGCGCCCTGCTGCAGCGGTACGCCGACAAGCAGGCGGCCGACACGGGCCGGCTGTACGGCATCTGGCTGGACGGCACGCTCGTCGGCGGCGTCCTCTTCCGGATCTTCGACACCGAGTCGGGGAACTGCGAGGTCGGCTGCTGGCTGGAGTCCGCGGGAGAGGGGCGCGGTCTGGTGACCAGGTCGGTGCGGAAGCTGATCGACTGGGCGGTCGAGGAGCGCGGGATGCACCGCGTGGAGTGGGTGGCGTCCTCCGCCAACACCCGCAGTGTCGCCGTCGCGAAGCGGCTCGGTATGACGCGCGACGGGGTGCTCCGCGAGAGCTACCCGTACCGGGGGACGCGGCACGACTCGGAGATCTGGTCCGTGCTGGCACCTGAGTGGCGCGCTCAGCGGGGCTGAGACGGGACTGCTGCCCGGGACGGGTCCGCTCCTGACCGCCGTGGACGTTAAGAGGGTTCTCATCCGGGCCGCCTAGCGTGCGGCGCATGAACCCCACGACGTCCAAGACCACCGAAGCTCCTACCGCCGAGGCGCCCGAAGCCACCGATGCGACACCCACGACCCTTGTGAAGGACGCGTCGGGTGCGTCGGATGTGTCCGACGAGGTGGAGGGCGAAGCCGAGGGCGGGCGGGCGCCGGGCGACGCCGACGGTCTCGACGGGAACAGTGCCGATGCCGATGCCGATGCCGATGCCGATGCCGACGCCGACGCGAACCTCGACTTCGATACGAAGGATGACGACATCGACCGTGCGCCGTCCGGGCTCGCCGCGGCCGCCGCGGCCGTCGTCGCCGCCGGCCTCGGCGTCGTCGGCCTCACCGGGGCATGGTCCGGCCGGGTCGCCGCCGAGCGGGAGACCCTGCTGGGCCAGATGAAGACCGCCTCCGGTGGCTCCGTGGCCCAGCAGATCTCCGAGATCTACGGCGACGCCTGGCACGCCACCGCCCTCGTCAACGGCCTCTTCGCGCTCCTCGCCCTGCTGGTCGGCGTCTTCGCCCTGGTCCGCCCGGCCTTCGGCGCACCCGCCCGGGACCCGCAGCCGGGCTGGGTCCGCGCCGTGGCGACCGCCGGAATCGCACTCGGTGCCCTCGGCGTACTGATCTCCGTCGGCATGTACTTCGACCTCATCGTCGCCCTGCCGACCGCGAGCGCCGCCGCCGGCTAGAGACAGTCGATCGGGCCGCCGCCAGGGATGGTCGATCGGCAGTACGCACCGATCAGCGGTGCCCTAAGGCATCCGCACGGGGGGCCTTGGTCCGGATGCGGCACCTGCCGCGCGCGGCTAAGGCCCCCGCCCCACGGAGATGCGGAACTCGCCCGATGCGGCGGCACCCCCTGGAAGACGAAAGTAGAGGCACGGCAGAGAACGAGCCCGGCGGAACCGGGCCCGTCGCACCAACTGCCCCTCCACCAGGCCGCACAGGCCGTCGATATCCAGGAGAACCACATGTACGCGTACGACCTCCACAAGATCAGGGAAGCCGAACTCCTGCACCGGGCCGAGCGCGAGCGTGTCCTCCAGCAGGTCCGCCGGGACCGCCGCGCCGCTCGCCGGTCCGGACGCAAGGAGGACGAGGGGGCGGTGAGTTCGCTCCGGAACCGGTTCGTCCACGCCGCGTAACAGGCGTGCGATGAGCGCCGAGTACCTTCCCGCCGTCACGGTGTCGCACCCATGTGCGATGCTCGGCGACGTGGAGACCAGGTCTGTCAGTCCCGTGTTCGTCGGTCGCGCAGGCGAACTCACCTCGCTCACCGATGCGCTCGCCCGCGCCACCGCCGGACACCCCGACAGCGTCGGGGCGCCCGGCGGAGAGCCACAGGCGCTGCTCATCGGTGGCGAGGCCGGCGTCGGCAAGACGCGGCTGGTCGAGGAATTCCTGATCGCGGCCGGCCGCCGCGAGGCAGTCGTCGCCGTCGGCGGCTGTGTGGAGATCGGCGCCGACGGGCTGCCGTACGCCCCGTTCTCCACGGCCCTGCGCGCCCTGCGCCGCACCCTGCCCGACGAGATGACCGCAGCCTGCGCCGGGCAGGAAGGTGAACTGGCCCGGCTCCTGCCCGAACTCGGCGAGGCCGACCGGGACGCCACCGACGAGCACGGCACAGCACGCCTCTTCGAGCTCACCGCCCGGCTGCTGGAACGCATCTCCGCGGACCGGCCCGTCGTTCTCGTCCTGGAGGACCTGCACTGGGCCGACGCCTCCACCCGGCACCTCCTCGCCTACCTCTTCCGCACGCTGCGCAGCGGCCGTCTTGTCGTCATCGGCACCTACCGGGCCGACGACATCCACCGCCGCCACCCCCTGCGCCCCCTCCTTGCCGAACTGGACCGCCTCCGCACCGTCCGCCGGATCGAACTCGCCCGGTTCAACCACGCCGAGGTCCGCCGTCAGCTGACCGGCATCCTCGCGGCCACCCCCGAACCCGCCCTCGTGGACGAGATCTTCGAACGCTCCGACGGCAACGCCTTCTTCGTCGAAGAGCTCGCCTGCAGCCTGGAGTGCGGCGACAGCGCAGGACTCTCCGACTCGCTCCGCGACCTCCTGCTCGTCCGCGTCGAAGCGCTCTCCGAGGACGCCCAGAAGATCGCCCGGATCATCGCCGAGGGCGGCTCCACCGTCGAGTACGAACTGCTGGCCGCCGTCTGCGGGCTTGCCGAGGACGAACTCATCGAGGCGCTGCGAGAAGCCGTCGGCGCCAACCTGCTGCTCACCACTCCGGAGGGCAACGGCTACCGCTTCCGGCACTCGCTGGTCCGCGAAGCCGTCAGCGACGACCTGCTGCCCGGCGAACGCTCGCGCCTCAACCGCCGCTACGCCGAAGCCCTGGAAGCCGACCCCACGCTCGTCCGCACGGGCGAACGCGCCACGCGCCTGGCGAGCTACTGGTACGGCGCCCACGATCCGGCCAAGGCCCTCCCCGCCGTACTGAAGGCCTCCGTCGAGGCCCGCCGCCGCTACGCCTTCACCGAGCAACTCCGGCTGTTGGAACGCGCGATGGAACTGTGGGACGACGTCCCCGACGAGATACGCCGCACCCTGCGCCCCATCGACTACGCAGAGGTCTACCCGGCCTGTGGCTGCGACCCCGAGACCACCCCGCTCCGTTATCTCGACCTGATGGCCGAAGCCACGGTTGCCGCCCGCTTCGGCGGCGAACGCGAACGCGCCCTCGCCATCTCCAAGAAGGCCATGCGGGTCCTGGACGACGACCCCGATCCGCTCCGGGCCGCCTGGTTCTGGGTGCAGCGCTCCCGGCTGATGCAGGACCTCACCCGGGGCGACGGCTGGCAGGAACTGGCCATCGCCCAGGACCTGGTCCGTGGCCTGCCCCCGTCCGCCGTCCACGCCGATGTCCTCATGAGCGTGGCCGGATGGGGTGCCATGCACCGCCCCGGCGCGGAGACGCTCGCCGCAGTCGACCGGGCCGTGGAGTACGCGCAGCTCGTCGGCGACGAGTACATCGAGCTTCACGCCCGGCTCACCCGCGGCTGGCTGACCGCCGATGCGGGCGGTGTCGACGAGGGCATCGCCGAGATGTACGCCGTCCGCGACCGGGCCGATGAACTACACCTCGTGGGCATCATGGGCCGCGCCAGCATCAACCTCCCCTCGACGCTCGAAGCCATGGGCCGCTCCCTGGAAGCGGTCGCCGCCGCGGACCACGGCATCGAGGTCTGCCACAGCCACGGTGTCGCCGACATCGAGGCGTGGGTCCGCACCAACCAGGCGACGTCGTACTTCTCCCTCGGCCACTGGGACGAGAGCCGGGCGATCACGGATGCGGCGGCCCGCACCGCCCAGTCCCGCAAGGCGCAGGGCCTCGTGGCCGCGCGCCGCACCGAGCTGGCCCTCGCCCGCGGCGACTTCGCCGAGGCCGAGATCCAGCTCGCTCTGACTCAGCGGCACTTCGGTTCACGCGACCCGCAGCCCCAGCACCTCATCAATCCCGTTCGTCATGTCATGACCCTGGCCGTGCAGCAGGGGCGCCTGCTGGAGGCGCGGGCCGCCTTCGAGGCACAGGCGGAGCTGGGTTTCCCGCCCGGTACCCAGCGGTACGCACTGCCGCTCCTCCATACCGCCGCCGCGGCGGAGGCGGACGCCCGCGGGCTGCCCGCCACGGAGCCCGGCCGGCCTGCGGTCCTCGCCCTCATCCGCAAGCACCTGGGACAGCTGCCCATGTTCGTCCCGGTCTGGGCCGCGTACGGTCTGCTGATCAACGCCGAGCTGGCCCGGGCCGAAGGCGCCGACACCCCCGACCACTGGTCCCGCGCGGCCGCCGCCTTCGCCCCCCTCTCCCGCCCGTACGAACAGGCCCAGGTCCACCACCGCTGGGCGGAGGCCATCCTCGTCGCGTCCGGTGACCGTGCCACGGCGGCCGGTCTCCTGCGCGACGCCCACAGCATCGCCGAACGGCTCGGTGCGCGCCCGCTGACCGAGACCATCGAGCTGCTGGCCGGACGCGCGCGCATCACGCTCGCCCCCTCCGCCGACGAGATCCCGATCGCCGTCACCGTCCCGGCCGAGGCGGGTTCCATGGACGGGGCCGCGGAGCGGGAGCACTCCGAGGACCTGCTCCAGGACGCGGCCGCCGCGGCAGTGGAGTCGTTCGGGCTGACGAGGCGCGAGCAGGACGTGCACCGGCTTGTCGCTGCGGGGTATACGAACCGGCGGATTGCCGAGGAGCTGTACATCTCGCCCAAGACCGCCAGCGTGCACGTCTCGAACATCCTTGCAAAGCTCGGCGTCTCCAGCCGTGGAGAGGCTGCGGCCCTGGCGCACCGTCTCCGCCTGTACCGGGGCAATCCTTAGCGAGGGGGCGGGGCCGGCGCGGTGAGTGGGCACCGGGGCCGCACAGTGACCGTCCCGTCCTCAATCGCCGGACGGGCTCGAAGGGTTGGAGAGGGCCTCGGTGTCCGCTGGGCTCTGCCGCGGGGTTGGTGGGGCTGATGGGGTGTCCTCCCGACCGGGGACGCGCACCGTCACCTTTCCCGAAGCCAGGTCAATCGGGCCGCGGGCGGGGTCGCCCGTGTTCAGGTCCACCCGGGTCAGTTCCAGTCGCTTCTGTTCCTCCGCGGCGTGCTTGCGGCCTGGGGCGAAGAGTTCCTCGAAGAAGTTGAACACCGGATCGCACCCTTTCGCCTGCTGTCGCCGCTACCGCACCTGGAGCACCAGGACTCTGTCGTCTCCCGGTTTCGGGGTGCCGCGGGTGTCCGTGTTGCTCGTGGCCAGCCAGAGTCTGTCGCCGCCGCCCGCTGCGAGCACCGTGCGCAGACGGCCGTACTTCCCTTGCAGAAACGACTGGGGGGCCGCCAGGGGTTCCTTGCCCGGGTTGCCGGACAGCGGAATCCTCCAGAGCCGCTCACCACGCAGGGTCGCCATCCAGATCGAGCCCTGGGCGAAGGCGATCCCGCTGGGCGATGCCTCGGACGGTCTCCACTGTGCCACGGGGTCGACAAAACCCTTCTTGCCCACCTTGCCCTCGTAAGTCGGCCAGCCGTAATTCCCGCCGGGCACGATCTGATTCAGCTCGTCCCAGGTGTCCTGCCCGAATTCGGACGCCCACAGCCGTTTCTGCCCGTCCCAGGCCAGGCCCTGCACATTGCGGTGCCCGTACGAATACATCAGCGAGCCGGGCACGGGGTTGCCCGGTGCCGGTCTGCCGTCCGGGGTCATCCGCAGGATCTTGCCCGCCAGGGACTTCTTGTCCTGTGAGAGCTCCCTTTTCTGCCCTGTCTCGCCCGTGCCCGCGTACAGCATGCCGTCCGGGCCGAAGGCGATACGGCCGCCGTTGTGGATGTAGCCCTTGGGGATGCCCAGCAGGATCGTGTGCGGTGCACCCAACTGCCGGCCGGGAGCCTTGCCGGTCCCGTCGTACCGCATGCGGGCGATGCGGTTGTCGGACGCGGTCGTGAAGTACGCGTACAGCAGATGGTCCGTGCCGAACGCCGGGGAGACCGCGATCCCCAGCAGCCCGCCCTCCCCGGCGGGCGACACGCCGGGCACGGTGCCCAGCAGCGTCTGCTTCCCGGTACTGCCGTCGATCCGGGTGATCGTTCTCTCGTCGCGCGAGGACACCAGCAGATCGCCGCCCGGCAGCTCCGCCAGCCCCCAGGGAGAAGCGAGCCCTTCCGTCAGCGTCGACACCACCTTCACCGAGCCCTTCGCCGTCGGTGGCGAGGAGGATGGTGAGGAGGACGGCGAGGAGGGCGCCGTGACGGGTGCGCTCGAGGTGCGGGCCTGTGTGTTTCCCGAGTCGCCGTTCGACGAGCACCCCGCGGACAGCAGCAGCGAGCCCGCGGCCAACGCGGCCACTGCCGCGAAACGTGCGCCCCGGCGGATGAGCGGGTGTCCCGCAGGGGTTCTCGGCGATCCGAATACAGCAATGCGCACAGCACCGGTCCCTTCGACGGCTGCCTGACTACTGTTCCTACACCGCAGCCCGGTCCCGGGTTCCGCAAGCCCACGAACTTTCTCGGCGGGTGCGAGGCCCGCACCCCCCGCCCTCAGTCCCACGACCCCCGCGCCCGCGGCAACCGCGCGATCTCGGCCAGATCCTGGGCCGTCAGCTCCAGCCCGGCCGCCCCCGCGTTCTCCACCGCCCACTGCTCCCGCTTCGTGCCCGGCACCGGCACCACATGCGGGCCCTGTCGCAGCACCCAGGCCAGCGCCACCTGGGCCGGAGTCGCTCCGTGCCGCCCGGCGATCCGGCGCAGCCCCACCACCAGCGGCTGGTTGGCCGCCATCATCTCGGCCGTGAACCGCGGATGCCTGGCCCGCAGATCGTCCGGCTCGAAACCCTGGCCCGGCGTCAGCGTGCCCGTCAGGTAGCCGTTCCCCAGCGGCATCGCGGCCAAGAGGCCCACACCCCGCGCCTCGCACCACGGCAGCAGCGTGTCCAGCGCCTCCGGCGACCATACCGAGAGTTCCGCCTGGACCGCGCTCACCGGAAAGACCTGCTGCACCCGCTCCAGCTGCCGGATCGTTCCGTCGTGCATCCGCGCCCCCGGCCGGCGCGAGGCCCGCGCCCCGACCGCACTCAGCCCGAGCGCCCGCACCTTCCCCGCGGTGACCAGCTCCGCCATCGCCCCCCAGGTCTCCTCCACCGGCACCTCGGGGTCGGCCCGGTGCAGGTGGTACAGATCGATCACATCGGTCTGCAGCCGGCGCAGCGACGCGTCACAGGCCCGGCGCACATAGCCGGGACGGCCATTGGCCACGATGTGCTGATCGCCCACCAGCAGCCCGCACTTGGTGGAGACGAACGCCTCGTCCCGGCGCCCCTTCAGCGCCCTGCCGATCAGGAGCTCATTCGTGAAGGGGCCGTACATGTCGGCCGTGTCGAGCAGGTCGACACCCGCGTCGAGCGCGGCGTGCACCGTCCGCAACGCACGGTCACCACGCTGCTGCGACGCGCTGTACGCCCAGCTCATCGGCATGCAGCCGAGCCCGACCGCGCCCACGGCGAGCGCCGCCGCCCCGAGACTCCTGCGCTCCAACTCCCCGAACCCTCCTTGGTACCCCGCCCGGCGGGGCACTCGGCCCCGCCGTCAGGGGACCGCACCGCACCCAAAAGTAACCTCTGCCGCCCGCCGGGCTTCGCATAGCCTCCTGACCATGACTTCTACGAAGACTCCCGACGTATGGCTGCCGATTCCGGCCGACGAGATCGAAGGGCTCCCCCAGGGTCTCAACTACCGGTTCTGGGACGGCGCGCAGGACTTCCCCGCCGATCCCGCTGACTGCGCCTTCTACGTTGTTCCCTACATGAAGGGCCTGGAGATCGCGGTCCGCCCGCTCGCCGGGATGAGGGCCGTGCAGGTCGTGCAGACGCTCTCCGCGGGCATCGACCACGTCCAGCCGGGGCTCGGCCAGTTGCCCGCCGGGGTGCGGCTGTGCAACGCCAAGGGGGTCCACGAGGCCTCGACGGCGGAGCTCACCCTCGCCCTGATCCTTGCCTCGCTGCGCGGCTTCCCCGGATTCGTCCACGGACAGGACAAGGAGGAGTGGCGTTCCGGTTTCTACCCGGCGCTTGCGGACAAGTCCGTACTGATCGTGGGGTACGGATCGATCGGCGCCGCCATCGAGGACCGGCTCGCACCCTTCGAGTGTGCGCGGGTGGCGCGCGTCGCGCGCTCCGCACGGACAACTGCGCGCGGTCCCGTGCACACGCTCGACGACCTGCCCGCACTGCTGCCCGAGGCCGACATCGTCGTCCTGTCCACTCCGCTGAACGCCTCCACGCAAGGGCTGGTGGGCGCCGACTTCCTGGCCGCGATGGCGGACGGCGCGCTGCTCGTGAACGTCGCGCGCGGCGGCGTCGTGGACACCAAGGCCCTGCTGTCCGAACTCGAGTCCGGCCGGCTCCGCGCCGCCCTCGATGTCACCGACCCCGAACCGCTGCCCGCCGGCCATCCCCTCTGGCATGCTCCGAACGTCCTGATCACGCCGCATGTGGGAGGCAGCACTTCGGCATTCCTGCCGCGTGCCGGGCGCCTGCTGGCCGGCCAGCTCACCCGGTTCGCAGCGGGGGAGCCGGTGCAGAACGTCGTACTCACCACCGGCTGACCACGGTGTGGATCCGTTCCACAGCACACCGCGTCGACAACTCCCCAGATCGTCACGGAGAGTAGAGGGACTATGTCGCTGTGTGACGGGTCTGGTGTATCGTCCCGGGTGGGGGGCTGCGTTGTGGAAGGGGCGGCACCGGGGTGGCAGCGGAACGCGAGGGGGGCGACGGACGATGTACGGCCGATGGACGAACGATCCGACGCGACAGGGCGGTCGCCGTCGACCGCCGGGCCGGCCGCCCCGCCGGGCCCGCGCCCATCCGATGACATCGGGGGCACCCCGGTGAACGACCCGGCGAGCGCGCTCGGGGCGCTCCTCTCCCGGCAGCCGACCGCCGGCGGGGCCTCCGGCCTGGTCTCGCAGCTCCTCCTCGGCCTCGTCTGCGGTGGTTACGCCGTGGGGGCGGCCCTGGGCTGGGGCTCGCCCGAACTGGCACTCGTCATGGGCGACTTCGGCCTCAGCGGTGCCGCCCTGATCGCTGCTGTCTCCTGCTTCCTCTACGCGCGCGCCGCGGAGAACCGCTTCCGGCCCGCCTGGCTGCTGTTCTCGCTCTCCTCGCTGATGGCCGCCGGGGGAAACGCCGTCTGGGGGTGGTACGAGGTCGTGCTCGGGCTCCCGGTGCCCACCCCGTCCCTCGCCGACGTCTTCTACCTCTGCTTCGCCCCGCCCGCGATCGTCGGACTGCTCGTCCTCGCCAAACGCCCCGTCACCCGGGCCGGCTGGGTCTGTCTCGTACTGGACTCCTGGCTGATCGGCGGATCGCTCCTGACCCTGTCCTGGAGCCTCGCCCTCGCCCACACCGCGCACCTCGCGGACACCGGGGGGACGAGCGTGGCCCGTGTGGCGCTCTCGTTGGCCTATCCGCTGCTCGACATCGTGCTGGTCTCCATGGTCCTCGCCCTGCACTTCCGGCGGTCCGCCGTCAACCGCTCCGCGGTGAACACGGCCATTGCCGCCCTCGCCCTGACCGTCCTGTCGGACGCGCTCTTCACCTCGCCGCTGCTCCGCCAGACCTACCACTCCGGCCAGTTGCTGGACGCCGGCTGGTTCGCCGGGTCGCTGCTCCTCGCGTACGCCCCCTGGGGTGCGAACCGGGCGTCGGACAACGCTGTCCACCAGCGCACCGCCGCGCGTTCCACCAGCCGCCCCATCGCCGGATCGCTGGCCGCCCTGACGCCGTATCTCGCCGCCGCCGTCTGCACCCTCGGTATCCTCTACAACGTCATCGAGGGCCGCAGGGTGGACCGCGTGGTGGTGTTCACCGGCTGCACGGTGGTACTCGCCCTGGTCGTCCGGCAGGGCATCATGCTCGTCGACAACATCGCTCTCACCCAGGAGCTGGCACAGAAGGAGAACCACTTCCGCTCCCTGGTCCAGGGCTCCAGCGATGTCATCATGATCGCCGCACCCACCGGCATACTCCGGTACGTCAGCCCCGCCGCCTCCGGGGTGTACGGGCGCGAGGCCGACGACCTGATCGGCGCCGAACTCGCCTCGATCATCCACCCCGAGGACCTGGGGCGCGTGGTCCACGAGGTGCGGCGGTTTCTGGCCGCCCCGCCCAGCGAGGAGCCCACCACCCGGATCGAGTGCCGGTTCAGGTCCGGCACCGGTGACTGGCTCAATGTCGAGTCCACCGTCAACCGCCACCAGGGCGGGCTGATCCTCAACAGCCGGGACGTGACCGAACGCGTCCGGCTCCAGGCCCAGCTGCAGCACAACGCCGAGCACGACCCGCTCACCGACCTGCCCAACCGCGCCCTGTTCACCGATCGGGTCCGGCAGGCCATCGGTGGCCGCCGTTCCGGCGACCCCGGCACCGCAGTGCTCTTCATCGACCTCGACGGCTTCAAGGCGGTCAACGACCGGCTGGGCCATCAGGCGGGCGACGAGCTGCTCATCCAGGCCGCCCGCCGCCTCCAGGAGTCCGTACGGGCGGGGGACACCGCCGCCCGCCTCGGCGGCGACGAGTTCGCGGCGCTGATCCTCGGCGACGGCACCCGCGACCAGTCGGCGCGTGAGTGCCAGGTCCACGAGATCGCCGACCGGCTGCGCCTCACGCTCTCCCAGCCCTACCGGATCGGCGGCGGCGAGGTCCGCGTCGCCGCCTCCATCGGCGTCGCCTTCGCCGAGCCCGCCATCACCCCCACCGACCTCATGCGCAATGCCGACCTCGCCATGTACCGGGCCAAGGCGGGCGGCAAGGACCGCGTCGAGCTGTACGCCCCGCAGATGCAGGCCGAAGTGGTACACCGCTCCGAGCTCGCGGCCCGGCTGCGCACCGCCCTGCGGGACGGCGAGTTCGCCCTGCTCCACCAGCCCGTGATCCATCTCGCCACCGGCAATGTCGCCGCCGTCGCCGCGCAGGCCCGCTGGCGCTCCGCCCAGGGCATCCTGTTCACCCCCGCCGAGTTCCTCCGCGTCGCCGAGGACAGCGACCGCACCGCCGAGCTCGGCAGGTGGCTCCTCGAGGAGGCCGTCGAGCAGGCCGCGGACCGGGCCGGGGCCGGACACCACGTCTCCGTGGCCGTCCGGCTCTCCGCCCGCAGACTGCTGGACAAGGCGATGCCGTTCGGCTCCGTCGAGGCCCTTCTCACCCGCTACAGCCTGCCGTCAGGGGCGCTGATGATCGAGGTCTCCGACAGTGATCCGCGGATCCCCTTCGACGAGCTCGAACAGCGCCTCGTCGCGCTGCGGCGGCTCGGCGTGCGGATCGCGCTCGACGGCTTCGGCAGCGGTTACGCCGCGATCAACGCGCTGCGCCGGCTCCCCATCGACGTCCTGAAACTGGACCGCGGTCTCGTCGAGGGCGTGGTGGAATCGGCCCGGCTGCACAAGATCACCAGCGGGCTGCTGAGGATCGCCTGCGACCTCGGTCTGCAGTCCGTGGCCGACGGGCTCGACGTGCCGGAGCAGGTCCTCGCGCTGCGGGCCATGGGCTGTACACACGGGCAGGGAATGGCCTTCTCCGGGCCTCTGGACGAGTACCGGCTGCGCCGCGCACTGGCCCGTGGTGAGTTCCCGGTGCCCGGTGGTCCGGTCGCACAGCCCGTCCTGGCAGGCGGCTCGATCCCACTCCTCAGCGGCTCACATGGTGAGACGCCCGTCCCACCCACTTGACACGTCGGGCGCGTCGGAGGGAAGGTCAATGCCATGCGCACCCGAATTCTCGTACTTGGAAAGCGCGTCGGCTGAAGCAGAGTCCCTCATTGACACTCTGCGGACCACACCGGCGCGCTCCCCTCGCTTGCCTCATGGCACGAGGGGTTTTTTGTTGTACTGGCACACCTCAAAACCCCGCAAAAACCCTCAGCTTCGAGAAGAGAATGCCGATGACCGAGCAGGCCACCGGGGCCCACCATCCCCAGCCGCGGGCCCGTAGCGGCGGATCGTCCCCCGCCACCGTTGAGCACGTCACGGGTGCGCAGTCCCTCATCCGGTCTCTTGAGGAGGTGGGGGCCGACACGGTATTCGGCATTCCCGGCGGCGCCATCCTTCCGGCGTACGACCCGATGATGGACTCCACCCGGGTCCGTCATGTGCTGGTCCGCCACGAGCAGGGCGCGGGCCACGCCGCCACCGGCTACGCGCAGGCCACCGGCAAGGTCGGTGTCTGCATGGCCACCTCGGGCCCCGGCGCCACCAACCTGGTCACCCCGATCGCCGACGCGCACATGGACTCCGTCCCGCTGGTCGCGATCACCGGTCAGGTCGCCTCGAAGGCGATCGGTACGGACGCCTTCCAGGAAGCCGACATCTGCGGCATCACGATGCCGGTCACCAAGCACAACTTCCTGGTCACCCGCGCCGAGGACATCCCGCACACGATCGCCGAGGCCTTCCACATCGCCTCCACCGGCCGTCCGGGCCCCGTCCTCGTCGACATCGCCAAGGACGCCCTGCAGGCGCGGACCACGTTCAGCTGGCCGCCGACCCAGGACCTGCCCGGCTACCGCCCGGTCACCAAGCCGCACGCCAAGCAGATCCGCGAGGCCGCCAAGCTCATCACCCAGGCCAAACGCCCGGTGCTGTACGTCGGCGGTGGCGTCATGAAGGCCGGGGCCACCGCCGAGCTGAAGGTGCTCGCCGAGCTCACCGGAGCGCCCGTCACCACCACCCTGATGGCGCTCGGTTCGTTCCCCGACAGCCACCCGCTGCACGTGGGAATGCCGGGCATGCACGGTGCGGTCACCGCCGTCACCGCGCTGCAGAAGGCCGACCTGATCGTCGCCCTCGGAGCCCGTTTCGACGACCGCGTCACCGGCAAGCTGGACAGCTTCGCTCCGTACGCAAAGATCGTCCACGCCGACATCGACCCGGCGGAGATCGGCAAGAACCGCGTCGCCGACGTGCCGATCGTCGGTGACGCCCGCGAGGTCATCGCCGACCTCGTCCAGGCGGTCCAGGCGGAGCACGCCGACGGTCACGTCGGCGACTACTCCGCCTGGTGGAAGGACCTCAACCGCTGGCGCGAGACCTACCCGGTCGGCTACGACCTGCCGGAGGACGGCAGCCTCTCGCCGCAGCAGGTCATCCAGCGCATCGGCGAGCTCGCCCCCGAGGACACGATCTTCGCGGCGGGCGTCGGCCAGCACCAGATGTGGGCCTCGCACTTCATCCAGTACGAGAAGCCCGCCACCTGGCTGAACTCCGGCGGCGCCGGAACGATGGGCTACGCGGTCCCGGCCGCGATGGGCGCGAAGGCCGGCATGCCGGACCGTACGGTCTGGGCGATCGACGGCGACGGCTGCTTCCAGATGACCAATCAGGAACTGACCACCTGCGCGCTCAACAACATCCCGATCAAGGTCGCGATCATCAACAACGGCGCGCTCGGGATGGTCCGCCAGTGGCAGACCCTGTTCTACAACCAGCGGTACTCCAACACCGTGCTGCACTCCGGCGCCGACACCGAGGGCACCCCGGCGAAGGGCACCCGGGTCCCGGACTTCGTCAAGCTGTCCGAGGCCATGGGCTGCCACGCGATCCGCTGCGAGGACCCGGCCGACCTGGACAAGGTCATCGCCGAGGCCAACTCCATCAACGACCGCCCCGTCGTGATCGACTTCATCGTCCACGAGGACGCCATGGTCTGGCCGATGGTCGCCGCCGGCACCTCCAACGACGAGGTCATGGCCGCCCGCGGCGTCCGCCCCGACTTCGGCGACAACGAAGACGACTGAGAGACAGAGAGAGACCGACTCCATGTCCAGCAAGCACACGCTCTCCGTCCTGGTCGAGAACAAGCCCGGTGTCCTCGCCCGGATCACGGCCCTGTTCTCCCGCCGCGGCTTCAATATCGACTCCCTCGCGGTCGGTACCACCGAGCATCCCGACATCTCCCGCATCACCATCGTCGTGAATGTCGAGGACCTGCCGCTCGAGCAGGTGACCAAGCAGCTCAACAAGCTGGTCAACGTACTGAAGATCGTCGAACTCGAGCCCTCCGCTGCGATCCAGCGTGAGCTCGTCCTGGTGAAGGTCCGCGCCGACAACGAGACCCGCTCCCAGATCGTCGAGATCGTTCAGCTGTTCCGCGCCAAGACCGTGGACGTCTCTCCGGAGGCCGTCACGATCGAGGCGACCGGCGGCGCCGACAAGCTGGAGGCCATGCTCAAGATGCTGGAGCAGTACGGCATCAAGGAGCTCGTCCAGTCCGGCACCATCGCCATAGGGCGCGGTGCGCGCTCGATCACCGACCGTTCCCTGCGCGCACTCGACCGTACGGCCTAGCCGCCACCCCCTCGCCGCTCGCATGGCGAGACCCGAGAACGTTTATGACGCACCCCGCCGTACGGTGGGACGCAACACCTGCACACCAAGGAGAAGACCCAGTGGCCGAGCTGTTCTACGACGACGATGCCGACCTGTCCATCATCCAGGGCCGCAAGGTCGCGGTCATCGGCTACGGCAGCCAGGGCCACGCCCACGCGCTGTCGCTGCGTGACTCGGGTGTCGACGTCCGGGTGGGTCTGCACGAGGGCTCCAAGTCCAAGGCCAAGGCCGAGGAGCAGGGCCTGCGCGTGGTGACCCCGTCGGAGGCCGCCGCGGAGGCCGACGTCATCATGATCCTCGTCCCGGACCCGATCCAGGCCCAGGTCTACGAGGAGTCCATCAAGGACAACCTCAAGGACGGCGACGCGCTGTTCTTCGGCCACGGTCTGAACATCCGGTTCGACTTCATCAAGCCGCCGGCCAACGTCGACGTCTGCATGGTCGCCCCGAAGGGGCCGGGCCACCTCGTCCGCCGTCAGTACGAGGAGGGCCGCGGCGTCCCGTGCATCGTGGCCGTCGAGCAGGACGCCTCGGGCAACGGCCTGGCGCTCGCCCTCTCGTACGCGAAGGGCATCGGCGGTACCCGCGCCGGCGTCATCAAGACGACCTTCACCGAGGAGACCGAGACCGACCTGTTCGGTGAGCAGGCCGTCCTCTGCGGTGGCACCGCCGCTCTGGTCAAGGCCGGTTTCGAGACCCTGACCGAGGCCGGGTACCAGCCGGAGATCGCGTACTTCGAGTGCCTCCACGAGCTGAAGCTCATCGTCGACCTCATGTACGAGGGCGGCCTGGAGAAGATGCGCTGGTCCATCTCGGAGACCGCCGAGTGGGGCGACTACGTCACCGGCCCGCGGATCATCACGGACGCCACCAAGGCCGAGATGAAGAAGGTCCTCGCCGAGATCCAGGACGGCACCTTCGCGAAGAACTGGATGGCCGAGTACCACAACGGTCTGCCCAGGTACAACGAGTACAAGAAGGCCGACAGCGACCACCTGCTGGAGACCACCGGCCGTGAGCTGCGCAAGCTCATGAGCTGGGTCAACGACGAGGACGCGTAAGTCCTTCGCCGCGGGGCGGGTCTTCGGACCCGCCCCGCGGCGTATCCGTCGCAACACCGCTGGAAGAAGCGGCGTCGTACGTGTGTACAAGTAGTCGTCCAGCCCCGTGTGGGTGATCCTTCCAACGGGGCGCAGAATGCGCCCTCGCGCATGACTACACTTCTCCACATACACGCGTCAGGCCCACAGTGTCGTGCGTCTTCCACGCGGCAAGCACCTCCACCGCCTGCGGCCGTCGGGACGGCCGTCCGCACTGGACCTGTGAGGACTCACGTGAGCTCGAAACCTGTCGTACTCATTGCTGAAGAGCTGTCGCCTGCCACGGTTGACGCCCTGGGCCCGGACTTCGACATCCGGCACTGCAACGGCGCGGACCGCGCCGAGCTCCTCCCCGCGATCGCCGATGTCGACGCCATCCTGGTGCGTTCCGCCACCAAGGTCGACGCCGAGGCCATCGCCACCGCGAAGAAGCTGAGGGTCGTCGCCCGCGCGGGCGTCGGTCTGGACAATGTCGACGTGTCCGCGGCCACCAAGGCCGGTGTGATGGTCGTCAACGCCCCGACCTCCAACATCGTCACCGCCGCCGAGCTGGCCTGCGGACTGCTCGTCGCCACCGCGCGCAACATCCCCCAGGCCAACACCGCCCTCAAGAACGGCGAGTGGAAGCGCTCCAAGTACACCGGCGTCGAGCTGAGCGAGAAGACCCTCGGTGTCGTCGGCCTCGGCCGCATCGGTGTCCTGGTCGCGCAGCGCATGTCGGCCTTCGGCATGAAGATCGTCGCGTACGACCCCTACGTGCAGCCGGCCCGCGCCGCGCAGATGGGCGTCAAGCTCCTCGCGCTGGACGAGCTGCTCGAAGTCTCCGACTTCATCACCGTGCACCTGCCCAAGACCCCCGAGACGCTCGGTCTGATCGGCAACGAGGCGCTGCACAAGGTGAAGCCCTCGGTGCGGATCGTCAACGCCGCGCGCGGTGGCATCGTCGACGAGGAGGCGCTCGCCTCCGCCCTCAAGGAGGGCCGCGTCGCCGGCGCCGGTCTGGACGTGTACACGAAGGAGCCCTGCACGGACTCCCCGCTGTTCCAGTTCGACCAGGTCGTCTGCACTCCGCATCTCGGCGCCTCCACCGACGAGGCCCAGGAGAAGGCGGGCATCGCGGTCGCCAAGTCGGTGCGCCTCGCGCTGGCCGGTGAGCTCGTGCCGGACGCGGTCAACGTCCAGGGCGGCGTCATCGCCGAGGACGTACGTCCCGGGCTGCCCCTCGCCGAGAAGCTCGGCCGTATCTTCACCGCGCTCGCGGGCGAGGTCGCGGCCCGCCTCGATGTCGAGGTGTACGGCGAGATCACCCAGCACGACGTCAAGGTGCTCGAGCTCTCCGCGCTCAAGGGTGTCTTCGAGGACGTCGTCGACGAGACCGTGTCGTATGTCAACGCCCCGCTCTTCGCGCAGGAGCGCGGTGTCGAGGTCCGCCTCACCACCAGCTCCGAGTCGCCGGACCACCGCAATGTGGTGACCGTCCGCGGCACGCTCGCCGACGGCGAGGAGGTCGCGGTCTCCGGTACGCTGGCCGGGCCCAAGCACCTTCAGAAGATCGTCGCGATCGGTGAGCACGATGTGGACCTGGCGCTCGCCGACCACATGGTCGTCCTTCGCTACGAGGACCGTCCCGGCGTCGTCGGCACGGTCGGCAAGATCCTCGGCGAGGCCGGGCTGAACATCGCTGGCATGCAGGTCTCGCGCGCGGCCGCGGGCGGCGAGGCGTTGGTCGTGCTCACCGTCGACGACAACGTCCCGCAGACGGTCCTCAGCGAGATCGCCGAGGAGATCGGCGCGACCTCGGCCCGTTCGGTCAACCTCACCGACTGATTCCGCCGCTTTCTCAGCCGCACCCGGAATACGGGCGTCCTGCGCGGACGTCTGCATGCCGGGTGCGCTGCTGTCGTGGGACGCCCTCAGGATCTGCCCGAAGGCGCCGAGCGACGGCTGCTGGAGAAGGGGTCCGGGCGGACGACGGCCCCATGCCCTCAGGAGACCGCGCCGTCCGCGCGGGATCCGACGGACGGCCTCAGGGCGATCCTCGGAGGCGGCCCGTCCTGCCCGGGAGGCGATGACCTCCTACGCGTGGTCCGGTTCGGTGATCCAGCCCATGTCCCGCGCGTACCAGCCCAGCTGGAAACGGGTCGTCGCCCCGGCCCGCACCATCAGCCGCTTGATCCGGCGCTGAACCGTGCGTGCAGACGCGCCCAGCCGCTGCGCTATCGCCTCGTCGGTCAGCCCGCCGAGCATCAGCGCCAGCACCGCCGTGTCGTCGCCGCCGCGCGCCTCGGCGAGCATCGGCCGCGAACGTGCCCAGGTCTGCTCGAAGAGTCCCACCAGGGCGTTGACGATCCCGGAGGCGTGGACGATCACCGCCCGGTCGTGCAGTCGCTCCGGGTCGTCGTGCAGCGGCAGCAGGGCGCGCTCGCGGTCGATGATCAGCAGTTTGGTCGGCACCTCCTTGCTGATCCTGACGTCCACACCCTGCTCGATGCCGTCGTACACCTCGTCCGGATCCCAGTGCGCGGCCACCTCGTCGGCCACCAGCCGGGCCCGCACACCGCGCGCCAGAGCCATCGCGTCCGCGTCGTTCTCCCGGGACGACACCGCCACCGGCCGGCCCTTCATCAGACAGAGCAACTCGTCGCGGGCGCCCTGCTGAAGCTGGAGGAAGCGGTGTGCGATCGTGTCGCGGCCGTGCAGCACCTCCACCGCGCCGCCGTCGTTGCGCCGCCCGGTCGCCTCCCGGTACGCACCGTCCAGCTCGGTGATCTCGCCCGCGAGATTGCGCAGTTCGTCCTGACGTATCGCCAGCAAGGCGCCCAGCGCCACGGACGGCGGCGCGGGCTCCCACACGTCGTCGCTCCCCGGGGCGCGTCGCACGGTGACCAGCCCCGAGCGGCGTAATGCCCTCAACGCCATTACGACCTCCGGCAGTTCGGCGCCGCAGCCCTCCGCCACACCCTTCGCGGTGAGCGGTCCGGCCGCCACCAGCGCACGGTAGACCCTCTCCCCGCCCTGTGACATCCCCAGCGTCCCCAGCACAGCTCCCCGCCCCTCCGTTACGCCCCGGCATCGTTCCGATGTGTCCGATTCCGTGCCCCCCGAGGCCGCCTTCCCGACCGGACTGTCGAGTTCCTGCCCATGACAGGGTTACGCCGTCCCGCGCCATTGTCGCAGCCCGTAGCCAACCGTAAGCATCGGCGTCACCGAGATTCATCCGCTCACCGAGAGGGCTTGTCATGGGGAGACGTCGTATCCGTCGGGTGGCTGCAACAGCGACCTCCGCCCTGATCACGGGAGTGCTGCCGCACTTCCTGCCACAGCCGTCACCGCGGACGACCCCGAGGTGTTGGCCGGTTCGGGCACCGCAGCACCCGCTTACGTCCGAGGTCTTGACGACTCGAGCGCGGCCAACGTGCGCTCGGCGACGAACCCCGCGGACACCGCCCGCACGCACTCGGCCCGTCATGACGACGCCTACCACGTCGCCGGTCTCGACGTGACCGTGGACACCACGGATGTCGTGACCTGTGCCACGCCGGCGGGCATGTGTGAGTTGGCACCACTGAAGGCCGGGCCGGGTCCGTCCCCGCGGGCCCGGCCCGGTCACGCGCGGCCCCGGTCAGACGGAGGGCGGCGGAAGGGCACGGCACAGTGCCGCCAGGGCCGCGCCGTACGCATGGTCCGGCGGCGTCGCATAGCCCACGACCAGGCCGTCCTCGGCGGGCATCGTGGCGGCTGGATGCCGGAAGTCGGCGAGCGGGTCCAGAGCGAGCCCCTGCCAGGCGGCAGCCTTGACGGTGGAGCGTTCGGTGCCGGGTGGCAGCCGCAGAACGGCGTGCAGACCTGCCGCGATGCCGGTGGGCGCGATGTGCGGGGCGTGTTCGGAGAGGACGGCGACCAGCTGGTCGCGGCGGCGCCGGTAGCGCTGCCGCATCCGGCGGATGTGCCGGTCGTAGTGGCCGGACTCGATGAACTCGGCAAGGGCGAGCTGGTCCAGGACGCTCGCCCAGCCCTCACGTTCGCCCTTGGCAGCCAGTACGGCGTCGACGAGATGTCCGGGAAGCACCATCCAGCCCAGCCGGACCGCGGGGGAGAGGCACTTGCCGACGGAGCCGAGGTGGACGACCCGGTCCGGGTCGAGCCCCTGGAGGGCGCCGACCGGTTCGCGGTCGTAGCGGAACTCCCCGTCGTAGTCGTCCTCCAGGACCAGCCCGCCGCGGGTGCGCGCCCAGTCGACGGTGGCCGTCCGCCGCTGCGGGTGCAGCGGACCACCCGTCGGGAACTGATGGGCCGGGGTGAGCAGCACACTCCGCACGCCCGCCAGGCCGGTCAACTCGCCCGTGCGTGCCCCGTGTTCGTCGAGCGTCAGCGGGACCGTACGCACCGAGGCGGCAGCCAGCAGGGAGCGGTGGAAACCGAGTCCGTACGACTCCACCGCCAGCGGTCCGCGCAGCACCCCGCCACCGAACAGCAGCCGCAGCGCATGCGCGAAGCCGGAGCAGATAACGATCCGTTCGGGCCCACAGCGCACCCCTCGGGCGCGCGCAAGATAGCCGGCCAGTGCCCGGCGCAGCTCGATCCGGCCCTGCGGATCACCGGGCCCGAAGGCGTTGTCGGGTGCCGCGTTCACGGCGCGGCGGGAGGCGGCCAGCCAGGGTGTACGGGGGAAGGAGCCGGCGTCCGGCTGGCCCTGCCGGAGGTTGTGCACGGGCGGGGCCGGGCGGGTCGGCGCCCTCTTCGGGACGCGGGCCGGGGCGACCGGGGCGGCGCGGTGCGCGACACGGGTGCCGGAGCCCTGCCGGGCGGTCAGCCAGCCCTCGGCGACCAGCTCGGCATAGGCGTCGGCGACGGTGTTGCGGGCCAGACCGAGGTCGGCGGCGAGCGAGCGGTAGGGCGGCAGCCGGGTGCCCGGGACCAGCCGGCCCTCCCGTACGGCGTCCCGCAGCGCACGGATGAGAACGGTCCGGCGGCTGCCGGGACCGGCCAGCTCCAACAGCAGGTCGCTGCCGATCCGCTCCGCCGAATTGACCCATGATTCCGCCATGAAAATGCACCCTATGCGAGGTCGCCCGGTTCCGTAGCGTAATGGTCATGACGAACGACAACGCGGTCACCCGTACCCCCCGGATCAACTTCGCCAAGGCCGCGCCGAAGGCGTTCAAGGCGCTCATCGGCTTCGACGCCGCCGCCCGCCAGGACCTGGACCCCGCCCTCGTCGAGCTGGTCCAGATCAGGTCCTCCCAGCTCAACGGCTGCGCGTACTGCCTCCATATGCACACCACGGACGCCCGCAAGGCCGGTGAGAGCGAGGAGCGGCTGCACATGGTCGCCGTCTGGCCGGAGGCCGCGCACTTCTTCACCGAGAAGGAGCAGGCGGCGCTCGCCCTCACCGAGGCCGTCACCCTGGTCTCCAGGGGCGGCGTCCCGGACGAGGTCTACGCCCGCGCGGCCGCCCACTTCGAGGAGGCCGAACTGGCCGGGCTGCTCGCCCTGATCTTCACGATCAACACCTGGAACCGCATCGCGCTGAGCACCGCCAAGGTGGCCGGCACGGACGAGCGGGTGGCGCACTGAGCGCGCTCGGGGTTCAGAGCCGGGCACCCTTCAGCGCCATGTGCAGCAGCAGCCGGTCCTCGCCGTCGTTGAGGTCCAGGCCGGTGAGCTGCTCGACCCGGGACAACCGGTAGTACAGCGTCTGGCGGTGGATGCCCAGCCCGGCCGCCGTCCGGCTCGCCTGGCCGGCGCAGTCGAGGAACACCTCGGCGGTGCGGGCCAGTTCGGCGTGGGGCGGGGTGAGCAGCGTCCGGACGGTGAGATCCGGGGCAGTGTCCGCGGTCGGCGGGAGGGCGGTCAGCAGACGGTACGGGCCGATGGCCGACCATTCGGCGACCGGGCCGAGGCGGGACTCCGCGGCCGCCGCGCGGGCTGCGGCCGCGGCCTCGTGCCAGGCCGCGGCCAGTTCCGGCAGGCCGCGGCGGGGGAGTCCGATTCCGGCGGTCGCCGTGCGGTCCGCGGCGGTCCGCAGCCGGTCCGCGGCCGAGACAGCCGGGTCGAGCACATCGGAGGAGCGCAGCCGGACCAGCGCTGCCAGCGACAGGGTGCCCGCCCGCGCCGGTGACGGGACGGTGGACAGCGCCGCGGCCGACGGCACCGTGCGGGCCGATGGCATCTCGTCCGGCCACGGCGTCACACAGACCACCGCGTGCAGGCCGTCCGCATCCGGGCCCAGCGCCTCCCGGAGCGCGGCGACCGCCATGTCGCGCTGCCAGCCCCGCCCGGCGGTGAGCACCGCACCGAACTCCCGTGACAGATCCGTGCCGGCCCGTGCCTCCTCGGAGAGCAGCGCCCCGATCCGGGCCGCCACGTCCATCGCCGCGGTCAGCTGCTCGTCGGTCGGGCCGGGGTCCGCGTCGAGCAGCCATACGTAACCGAGCACGACACCCCGATGGCGTACCGGCAGACAGATCCGGCCCCGGAACACACCCGCCTCCGGGGCGGCCGGGATCCGGACGGGGCCGGTGGCACGGGCGATGCCGAAGCCCTCGAACCAGGCACGGATCGCCGGGGTGGAGCGCCGGGTCAGGATCGACCGGGTGCGGACCGGGTCCATCGCCGTGTCGTCGTCACTGTCGTGCGCCCCGAAGGCGACCAGGCCGAAGTCCCGGTTCTCCAGTGTGGCGGGGACGCCGAGCAGCGCGGAGATCTCGTCGACCAGCTCCTGGTAATCGCCCTTCACCCGGCCATTCTCGCACTCCCTTCAGACATGTGTCTGAGATCCAGTGCACGGATGCGTGACAGCTGTCGATGGCACAGGATCGGGGAGATCCTTAGATTTCACGGTGGTTCTCCGTGCTGTACCGGTCTGATTCAGTTCCTGCCGATACGGCCCTCGTTCATACCTTCCGTTGGAGGTGCCCCGTGCTGGCTCCCGTGATTCTCGCTGCGTCGCGCAGTGACAAGATGCGCCGATTCATTTCGGCCGCCCCGGGGACCAAGCAGGTCGTCGCCCGGTTCATCGCCGGTGAGACGGTCGAGCAGGTTGTCCCGATCATCAAGGACGCCACCGGGAAGGGCCTGGAGGTCACCCTCGATGTCGTGGGCGAGGACATCACCACGCCGGAGCAGGCCACCGCCGCGCGCGACGCCTACCTGGAGCTGATCGACCGCCTCAAGGACCTCGGCCTGGGCACCAGGGCCGAGATGTCCGTCAAACTGTCGATGTTCGGCCAAGCGCTGGAGGGCGGCCACGAGATGGCGCTCGCCAATGTCCGCCCGGTCGTCGAGGCCGCCGCGGCGATCGGCACCACGGTCACCCTGGACGCCGAGGACCACACCACCCTCGACTCGATGTTCGCCATCCACGAGGAGCTGCGGAAGGGCTACCCGCAGACCGGCTGTGTCATCCAGGCGTACCTGTTCCGCACCGAGGACGACGCCCGACGCCTCGCCGCCGCGGGCAGCCGCGTCCGCATCGTGAAGGGCGCCTACAAGGAGCCCGCCTCCGTCGCGTACCAGGACAAGGCCGAGATCGACAAGGCGTACGTCCGCATCCTGAGGATCCTGATGGACGGCGAGGGCTACCCGATGATCGGATCCCACGACCCGAGGCTGATTGCCATCAGCCAGGAGCTGGCACGCAAGGCCGGGCGCAAACTGGATGAGTACGAGTTCCAGATGCTGTACGGGATCCGCAGCGACGAGCACGTCCGGCTCGCGGCGGAGGGGCACCGGATGCGTGTCTACACCGCGTACGGCACCGACTGGTACGGCTACTTCATGCGCCGCCTCGCGGAGAAGCCGGCCAACCTGCTGTTCTTCGCCCGCTCCATCCTCACCAAGGGCTGACCCGCCCGCCCCGCTGCCCCCACCCCGCTGAAGCAAGGAGACAAGGCACTCATGGACGCTGTGACCCAGGTCCCCGCGCCGGTCAACGAGCCGGTCCACTCCTACGCCCCGGGCTCCCCGGAGCGTGCCCGCCTGGAGGTGAAGCTCAAGGAGCTCGCCGAGAACCCGATCGACCTGCCGATGACCATCGGCGGCGAGAAGCGGATGGGCGGCGGCGAGCGCTTCGACGTCGTGCAGCCGCACAACCACAAGGCCGTCATCGGTACCTTCGCCGGCGCCACCGAGCAGGACGCCCAGGGCGCGATCGACGCCGCACTCGCCGCCGCCCCGGCGTGGCGTGCGATGTCCTTCGACGACCGCGCCGCGATCATCCTGCGCGCCGCCGAGCTGCTGTCCGGTCCCTGGCGCGAGACGCTGGCCGCGTCCACGATGCTCGGCCAGTCGAAGACCGCCCAGCAGGCCGAGATCGACACCCCCTGTGAGCTCGTCGACTTCTGGCGCTTCAACGTGCACTACGCGCGCCAGATCCTCGCCGAGCAGCCCCCGGCCAACTCGCCGGGCGTGTGGAACCGCATGGACCACCGTCCGCTGGAGGGCTTCGTCTACGCGATCACGCCGTTCAACTTCACGGCCATCGCGGGCAACCTGCCCACCGCCCCCGCCCTCATGGGCAACGTCGTCGTGTGGAAGCCGTCCCCGACGCAGACCCACTCCGCCGTGCTGCTGATGCAGCTGCTGGAGGAGGCCGGTCTGCCCAAGGGCGTCATCAACCTGGTGACCGGCGACGGCATCGCCGTCTCCGAGGTCGCCCTGAACCACCGCGACCTGGCCGGTATCCACTTCACCGGCTCGACCCCGACCTTCCAGCACCTCTGGAAGACGGTCGGTAACAACATCGCCAACTACCGCACCTATCCGCGTCTGGTCGGCGAGACCGGCGGCAAGGACTTCGTCGTCGCCCACCCGTCGGCCGACCACGCCGTCCTGAAGACCGCGCTGACCCGTGGCTCCTTCGAGTTCCAGGGCCAGAAGTGCTCGGCCTCCTCCCGCGCGTACGTCCCGGCCTCCATCTGGAACTCCGGTTTCAAGGAGAAGTTCGCGGCCGAGGTCGACTCCATCACCATGGGTGACGTCACCGACCTGTCGAACTTCATCGGTGCCGTCATCGACGAGCGCTCGTTCGCCAAGAACAAGGCCGCGATCGACCGCGCCACGTCGGACCCGTCCTGCACGATCATCGCGGGCGGCACGTACGACGACTCGGTGGGCTACTTCGTCCGCCCGACCGTCATCGAGTGCAGCGACCCTTCGAACGAGGTCTTCACGACCGAGTACTTCGGCCCGATCCTCGCCGTGCACGTCTACGAGGACGACACGTACGACGAGATGCTGGAGCAGATGGAGTCGGTCTCCGACTACGCGCTGACCGGTTCCGTCATCGCGAACGACCGCGCCGCTGCCGCGCACACGATGGAGAAGCTGCGGTACGCCGCGGGCAACTTCTACATCAACGACAAGTCGACCGGCGCCGTCGTCGGCCAGCAGCCCTTCGGAGGCGGCCGTGCCTCGGGTACGAACGACAAGGCGGGCGCCCCGCAGAACCTGCAGCGCTGGACGCTGACCCGCGCCATCAAGGAGACGCTGGTCCCGCCGACCGACTACACCTACCCCCACCAGGGCTGACGCCCTCGGGGTGCGGCACTCCCGCACCCCGCCACAAGTCCCGCCCCCGTCCGGCTCCCCCCAGCCGGACGGGGGCGGATTCCATGACCGGCGCGTACGCGTCAGTACAGGAACCGATTCACCACGGCCCGGTCGGCGTCGCCGGCTCTGCCGTAGAACTCCAGCACCCCGTGGTGGTAGCCGGCGAACTGCTCGCGGACCTGAGAGCGTGGAGCCCGTTCATGGGGCCAACTCTCTTCCGGCGCAGCACTCTTCGACAGGTGGCAGCTACTCGGATGCGTGCTGAGTACCTGGTGGCGCAGGTGCCTGAGAGGCTGGGGGACATGACTGAGCCGTTGTGGCACATCGCGCACACCTACGAGCTGACCCCGACCGCCCGCGACGGGATCCGCGCCTTCCTCGACACCGCTTTCGAGGGCGGCTTCAGCGACGACGACTGGGATCACACCCTGGGCGGCATCCACGCATACGCACGTGACAGCACCGGTCTCCTCGCCCACGGCAGCGTCGTCCAGCGGCGGGTGATCCACGCCCACCGCTCGTACCGCGTGGGCTATGTCGAGGGCGTGGCCGTCCGCGCCGACCGGCGCCGCGAGGGGCTCGGCGGCCGGGTGATGGCCGCGCTGGAACGCGTCGTCGACGGGGCGTACGCGTTCGGCGCGCTGTCCGCCTCCGACACCGGGGCCGCCCTGTACACGGCGCGTGGCTGGCAGGTGTGGCAGGGGCGGATCGGCGTGCAGGGGCTGAGCGGGGTGGAGCCGCTGCCGGACGAGGAGGGCAGTACGTACGTCAGGGCGGCGGCCGGCCGACCGCTGCCCTCCCCGTCCCGGAAGCTGATCTTCGACTGGCGCGACGGCGACGTGCTCTGATCCCTCCAGGGCTCCAGCGTCCCACGCCGTCCACACCGACGGATACAGCGGTCGGCCGACGCCTTCCCGGGACTGGCGCAGGAGTGGATCCCGCGGGCAACGATGGAGGCCGAGGACGACGGAGCGGTGCTTTCGATGGTGTCCCGTGGTCCCGGAATGGCGATCAAGCCGCAACTCTCCCTCGAAGGAGTAACCGACAATGTCGGGATCACCGATCCCGGACCGGAGCGGCCGACCCGCTCCGTCGGCCATGCCACCACCCCTGAGCAGGCACAGTCCCTTGCCGTCCGGGCTCTGATCCGGGAACTGCGGGCGGCGGACCGTAAACCCTCGTCTCAGATAGTAGGAAGTCCGAGTAATTGTGGAGACAGACCGGCCGAGCTGTCCTAGCTTTGTAGAAGCCGAACGATTCGCTAGATCCAGCGACTGGCGGTCGTGAGCGAGTGCCCCCCATGCAGGCAACCCCTGCGGCATTCGCTCCCCGCCCCTTCCGGCGCCTCGAAATCCCGATCTCGAAATCACGTTCACGTTTTTTCGATCTCGAAGTCCTCGCGATCTCAAGGAGTCGATCCACCATGGCCGAGACGACTGTCCGCCGCGTCCGACACACCCACCGCCCGACCCGGTCGGAGCGCCAGAATGCCGCCGCCGCCCTGCAGCGAGCCCTCGACCGAAGGGACAACGGCGGCTCCACCGGCCATTGAGCCCGGTCCGTCCGGCAGTGCTCGGCCGCGGCTGATCTTGAAGTGGTCACCGCGCGCGCCCGACTCGGCGAGCGCGGTGACCTTCAACCGGGCATGCCGTCCGGGTTGGACCCGGAAGACCGGCGAGCCGTCCACCTGGGTGGAGGGCGTGCGCGAGGTGAGCGCGGTGGGTGCGGGCCCGGTGCCCGGACCCGCGACGGCCGCGGTCGCCACGCGCGTGCGCCGACGTCATCCCATCGGTTGGGTGAACGGCACACGTACAGCTTCCGTATGTCCGTATGGTGGACGTGAAATGTCAGAAGGTGGGACGGAAGCTAGGGTGCCCACATGACGCGCAGCATCAATCTCGCAGTGGTCCCCGGTGACGGTATCGGCCAGGAGGTCGTGGCTCAGGGACTCAAGGTCCTCAACGCCGTTCTCCCGCAGGATGTGAAGCTGGAGACCAAGGAATTCGACTTCGGCGCCAAGCGCTACCACGCGACCGGTGAGACCCTCACCGACGCCGATGTCCAGGCGCTCAAGCAGCACGACGCGATCCTGCTCGGCGCGATCGGTGACCCCTCGGTCCCGTCCGGCGTCCTGGAGCGCGGCTTCCTGCTGAAGCTCCGTTTCCTCTTCGACCACCATGTGAACCTGCGGCCGTCGAAGCTCCTCCCGGGTGTCGCGACCCCGCTCAAGGGTCAGCCGGAGATCGACTTCGTCGTGGTCCGCGAGGGCACCGAGGGTCCGTACACCGGCAACGGCGGCTCGATCCGCACCGGTACCCCGCACGAGGTCGCCACCGAGGTCTCGGTCAACACCGCCTTCGGTGTCGAGCGTGTGGTCCGTGACGCCTTCGCCCGCGCCCAGGCCCGCCCGCGCAAGAAGCTGACGCTGGTCCACAAGAACAACGTGCTGATCCATGCCGGGCACCTGTGGACCAACATCTTCAACAAGGTCGCGGCCGAGTTCCCGGACGTCACCACCGACTACCTGCACGTGGACGCGGCGACGATCTTCCTCGTCACGCAGCCCGAGCGCTTCGACGTGATCGTCACCGACAACCTCTTCGGCGACATCATCACCGACCTCGCCGCGGCCGTCTCCGGCGGCATCGGCGTCGCGGCCTCGGGGAACATCAACCCGAGCGGCGAGTTCCCCTCGATGTTCGAGCCGGTCCACGGCTCCGCCCCGGACATCGCGGGACAGGGCAAGGCCGACCCCACGGCCGCGGTGCTCTCCGTCGCCCTCCTGCTGCGCCACCTCGGTTACGAGGCCGAGGCCGTGCGCATCGAGGAGGCCGTTTCCGCCGACCTCGCCGAACGCGGCGACACGCTCCGTACGACCTCGGACATCGGTGACGCGCTCGCGGTACGCGTAGCGAGCTGACCCGACGACTCCACTTCGAAGCCGCCGGGTCGCCACCGCACCCGGCGGCTTCTCCTGTGTGGTCCCGGGTGCCACCATCGAACCCTGGACCGCAATCGCGTCATTTCGTGCACGGGTCCCCGCGAGAGATAATCGAACGGGCCGTGGCTTGCGGTAAAGCTCGGACGCCCCAGCACCTGTCTGACAGGAGCCGGCGTGAGCGCGGTCCATCACACACAAAACCGGTGAAGGACACGCACTCATGACGACCCCCACGATCGAGCTCAAGCCCTCTTCGACCCCGCTGTCCGACGCGGAGCGCGAGGCGATCCTGGCCAACCCCGGATTCGGCCGCTACTTCACCGATCACATGGTGATCATCAAGTGGACCGAAGGCCGCGGCTGGCACGATGGTCAGCTCGTTCCCTACGGCCCGCTGTCGATCGACCCCGCCACCAACGTCCTCCACTACGCGCAGGAGATCTTCGAGGGGCTCAAGGCCTACCGTCAGCCCGACGGCTCGGTGGCTACCTTCCGCCCCGAGGCGAACGCCAAGCGCTTCCAGCGTTCCGCGCACCGGCTCGCCATGCCGGAGCTCCCGGTCGAGACGTTCATCGAGGCGTGCGACGCTCTGGTCCAGCAGGACAAGGCATGGGTTCCGGCCCACGGCGGCGAGGAGTCGCTCTACCTGCGCCCGTTCATGATCGCGTCCGAGGTCGGCCTCGGTGTGAGGCCCGCCAACGAGTACCTCTTCATCGTCATCGCCTCGCCCGCCGGCGCGTACTTCCCCGGTGGCGTCAAGCCGGTCTCGATCTGGCTCTCCGAGGACCGCGTCCGCGCCGTCCCCGGCGGCGTGGGCGACGCCAAGACCGGCGGCAACTACGCGGCGTCCCTCCTCGCCCAGGCCGAGGCGTCCGCGAAGGGCTGCGACCAGGTCGCCTATCTCGACGCAGTGGAGCACAAGTGGGTCGAGGAACTCGGCGGCATGAACCTGTACTTCGTGTACGGGAACAAGATCATCACCCCGGCCCTGACCGGCTCCCTGCTCGCCGGCGTCACCCGTGACTCGCTGCTCCAGGTCGCCCGCGACCTCGGCTACGAGTCCGAGGAGGGCCGCGTCTCCATCGACCAGTGGCGCGCCGACACCGAGAACGGCACCCTCACCGAGGTCTTCGCCTGCGGCACCGCCGCCGTCATCACCCCGGTCGGCATCGTCAAGTCCGCGGGCGGCGAGTGGACCCAGAGCGAGGGCGAGCCCGGCAAGGTCACGCTGAAGCTGCGCGAGCGCCTGCTGGACATCCAGCGCGGCGTCGCGCAGGACACGCACGGCTGGATGCACCCGCTCGGCTGAGCCACGGTCCCGTACAGCGACGTCCCGTACCGCGACGCCCGCCCCGGCAGCAGCCGGGGCGGGCGTCGTCGTCGGAAGCCCCTGACGTTCGACAGTTTGAGTGCCGCTCTATGTGAGCCTGAGTAAGGGCCTCCGTCAATGGTTCCCAGATGGGAACATCTTGATTAGAGTGATGTTCAAATTGGAGGTGTACTGACGTGCGACTTACCCCTACCGAGCGAGATCGGCTCCTGCTCTTCGGTGCCGCCGAACTGGCACGGGCGCGCCGGGCGCGTGGACTGAGGCTCAATGTCCCCGAGGCGACCGCGCTCATAGCGGACACCGTCTGCGAGGCGGCCCGGGACGGAAAGCGGCTTGCCGAAGCGATCGAGGCGGCGCGCGGCGTGCTGGGGCCCGACGACGTCCTGCCCGGTGTGGCGGATGTGGTCACCGAGGTGCATGTGGAGGCCGTCTTCGACGACGGATCCCGGCTCGCGGTCGTCTCGAAGCCCATCGGGGGAGGGCTCGGCGACGCCGCACCCGGCGCCGTACTGCCCGCACCGCCGCACGCCGAGCCCGAGCCGGCGCTGCGGCTGACCGTGCACAACACCGCGACCGTCCCGGTCAGCGTCACCTCGCACTTCCACTTCTTCGAGGCCAACCCGCGCCTTGACTTCGACCGGGCCGCGGCGTACGGAATGCGGCTGTGCGTCCCCGCCGGATCCTCGGTCCGCTTCGACCCGGGCGGCGAGACCGAGGTCGGCCTGCTGCCGATCGGCGGCGCCCGGATCGCGATCGGCTTCGCCGGCCTGGTCGACGGACCGCTGGACGCGCCCGGCGCGAAGGAAGAGGCCCTGCGGCGCGCGACGGCCTGCGGCTATCTGGGAGCGGAGGACGCCTGATGGACCCCATCGACTACGCATCGGTCCACGGACCGCGCGCCGGAGACCGGGTCGTTCTCGGCGACTCCGGCCTGGTGGTGCGCGTCGAGTCCGATGCGCAGGCGCACGGCGACGAGTTTCTGGCCGGCTTCGGCAAGACCGCGCGCGACGGGCTGCACCTCAAGGCCGCGGCCGTACGCGACACCTGCGACGTCGTCATCAGCAACGTGCTGGTCATCGACGCTGTTCAAGGCATCCGCAAGGTCTCCATCGGCATCCGCGAAGGCCGGATCCACTCCATCGGGCGGGCCGGCAACCCGGACACGCTCGACGGCGTGGACGTCGTCGTCGGCACGGGCACCACGATCGTGTCCGGCGAGGGCTTGATCGCGACGGCCGGTGCCGTGGACACCCACGTCCATCTGCTCTCGCCGCGCATCATGGAGGCCTCGCTCGCCTCCGGCGTCACCACCGTCATCGGCCAGGAGTTCGGCCCGGTGTGGGGCGTCGGCGTCAACTCGCCGTGGGCGTTGCGCCACGCCTTCAACGCCTTCGACGCCTGGCCGGTCAACATCGGCTTCCTGGCCCGCGGCTCGTCCTCCGACGACGCGCCCCTGGTGGAGGCGCTCGCCGAGGGCGGTGCATCCGGCTTCAAGGTGCACGAGGACATGGGCGCGCACACCCGTGCGCTCGACACCGCCCTGCGCGTCGCCGAGGAACACGACGTGCAGGTCGCCCTGCACAGTGACGGGCTGAACGAGTGTCTGTCCGTCGAGGACACCCTGCGTGTCCTGGACGGCCGGACGATCCACGCCTTCCACATCGAGGGCTGCGGCGGTGGACACGTACCGAACGTTCTGAAGATGGCGGGTGTGCCGAACGTCATCGGCTCGTCCACCAATCCGACCCTGCCGTTCGGCCGGGACGCGGTGGCCGAGCACTACGGGATGATCGTCTCGGTACACGACCTCAAGACCGACCTGCCCGGGGACGCCGCCATGGCGCGGGACCGGATCAGGGCCGGGACGATGGGCGCCGAGGACGTGCTGCACGACCTCGGCGCGATCGGCATCACCTCGTCGGACGCGCAGGGGATGGGGCGCGCGGGTGAGACCGTGCGCCGCACCTTCGCCATGGCCGGGAAGATGAAGGCCGAGCTGGGCCCGATGGAGGGCGACGGCGCGCACGACGACAACGCCCGGGTGCTGCGCTACATGGCGAAGCTGACGATCAACCCGGCCATCGCGCACGGTCTCGCGCACGAGATCGGTTCGATCGAGGTGGGCAAGCTCGCCGACATCGTGCTGTGGAAGCCGCAGTACTTCGGGGCGAAGCCGCAGATGGTACTGAAGGCGGGCTTCCCGGCGTGGGGCGTGACGGGCGACCCCAACGCGGCCACCGACACCTGTGAACCGCTGGTCCTGGGACCGCTGTTCGGAGGGCACGGCGCGACCCCCGCCGATATCTCGGTGGCCTTCGTGGCGAAGGCCGCGGCCGAGCTGGGCTCCGACCTGATGCCGACGCGACGGCGCAGGGTGGCCGTGCGCGGCACCCGCGGGATCGGCCCGGCGGATCTCCGGCTCAACTCCCGCATCGGGGATGTGGCGGTGGACGGGCGCAGTGGGCTGGTCACGCTGGACGGTGCCCCGATGCGTTCGGAACCCGCCGAATCGGTGTCCCTCAACCGCCTCTATTTCCTGTAAGACCGACCGGCAAATGGAGGGCGGCGTCGCGGGGTCCGGCACGCACATCTGCGGCGTTGTCGTCAGTCAACAACGCTCCGCGTTGCCTCCCTCCTCCGCCTTGCAGCTGCACGCACCAGACCCCGCTCCTTCTCCCACCCTCCATTTGCCGGTCGGTCTAAGAACACAGCCTTCCAGCACACAGCCTTGAGGAGTCCAACGACATGACCTTCCGTATGCCGCCCGAGTGGGCCCCGCACGAGCGCACCTGGATGGCGTGGCCGGGCCCCAACGTCACGTTCACCGGTGACGACCTTGCCGAGTCCCGCGAGGCGTGGGCCTCGGTGGCCCGGGCCGTACGCCGTTTCGAGCCGGTGACCATGGTCGTCGGGCCGGGCCAGTCGGAGAGCGCCCGTGCCCTCCTCGGCCCGGACATCGACCTGGTCGAGCGCGAGCTGGACGACGCCTGGATGCGCGACATCGGTCCGACCTTCGTCACGGACGGCACCCAATTGGCTGCCGTGGACTGGGTGTTCAACGGCTGGGGCGCACAGGACTGGGCGACCTGGGAACACGACGCGAAGATCGCCCGCCATGTCGCGGATCTCGCGGGGGTCCCCGTGCACAGCTCGTCTCTCGTCAACGAGGGCGGCGGCATCCACGTGGACGGCGAAGGCACCGTCCTCCTCACCGAGACCGTCCAGCTCGGTTCCGAGCGCAACCCGGGCTGGACCAAGGAGGAGGTCGAGGCCGAGATCCACGCCAAGATCGGCACCACGAAGGCGATCTGGCTGAAGCGCGGCCTGACCGGTGACTACCCGCCCCACGGCTTCGGCACGCTCGGCCATGTCGACATCGTCGCCGCGTTCGCCGGCCCCGGAGTCGTCGTCGTCCACACCCAGCCGGACCCGTCCCACCCCGACCACGAGCTCTGCAAGGAGAACGTGGCCATGCTCAGGGCCCAGACCGACGCTCAGGGGCGTCCCCTGGAGGTCATCGAGGTCCCTGCCCCGACCGTGGTGCAGGGCGAGGACGGTCACTGGGTCGACTACTCGTACATCAACCACTATGTCTGCAACGGTGGCGTGGTGCTGTGTGGCTTCGACGACCCCCGTGACGAGATCGCGGCAGGCATTTTCCGCCGCCTCCACCCCGAACGGACCGTGACCCTGGTCGACGCCCGTACGATCTTTGCCGGTGGTGGAGGCATCCACTGCATCACACAGCAGCAACCTGAGGTCTGATCCATGCCGAGCACCTTCCAGCACGCCGGACAGGTTTATGCGATCGAGCGCTTCTACTCGGTGCCGGACGACGCGTGGTACCTGGAGCTCGCCGGGACGGACCCTCCCGGCCGCACCTTCCTCACCGCGATCGTCCCGGACGAGGACCCGGACCGCACACCCACGGTCTGCTTCGACGAGCAGACCGGGCACCGGGACATTCCGTACGCTGTCATGACCTGGTTCATGGAAGAGACGGCCGAAGAGGTGCGCAGCAGCCGGGGCTGGATGGAGATCGCGCCCGAACTTCTGGGCATGACCAGGCAGTTGCGTCTGCTCCTGCCTGGTCTGACGGCCGAGGACGAGCAGTATCTCCCGCTGCTGGCGATCCTCGCGGAGGTGCTTACCGACGACGATCTCGGCACGGTGCTGTCCGCGGCCTACGACATGGACCCGCGGACGGTCCGGAGCGACGCGGCCGCTGTCGGCACGGACCGCACACCGCCGCCGGGTGCCGTCGCCGAGCTGCGGGCGCTGCTCGCGGCGGACGATTGGACCGGGGGAGCCGCCCGATGACCCCCGCCCCGCGCCGCCGCAGCACCGCCCCGCCCCGCGAGGAGGTGCTGGCCGCCGCCATGGCCACCATCGCCGAGCGTGGGCTCGACGGGCTCACCATGGCCGGGCTCGGCCGTGACGTCTCCATGAGCAGCGGTCATCTCCTCTACTACTTCCGCACCAAGGACGAGCTGCTCCTGCAGACCCTGGAGTGGAGCGAGGGCCGGCTCGGCGCCGAGCGGCGGGAGTTGCTGGCCCGGCAGACACCCGTCCGCGAGCGGCTCGACGCGTACGTCGATCTGTACATCCCCGACGGCCACCGCGACCCGCACTGGACGCTCTGGCTGGAGGTCTGGAACCGCTCGCAGAACGCTGACGCCGACGCGCGCGCCCGGCAGGTCGCGATCGAGGGGGCCTGGCACCGGGACCTCGTGGCGCTGCTGGCGGAGGGCGTATCGCGCGGGGAGTTCCGGGCCGTGGACGCGGATCGGTTCGCGACCCGGCTGCGCGCCCTGCTCGACGGGTTCAGCATCCATGTGGCGATCGGCCTGCCGGGCACCGACCGCGGCGGGATCCTCACTCACGTACGGGAGTTCCTGGACGAGGGGCTCGGCTGAGACCACCGATCGCCACCCCGGCGACAGCCGGTTCCGCATCGGCGCGAGCCCGGCCGGCCGCACGCCGCCGCCGATCGGGCGCGGCGGACTGCCCGTGCCGAAGCCTCCGTTCCCCCGGCCGTGGACGAAACGCACGTAAGTACGCGCGATCGTCGCCCTGTGCACTGTTGTTACGTTCCCGGCCGGTGCGGCACGGTGACGGACCATGGGACGAGAGCAATGGAAGAAAATCTGGGTCGGCTCCGCCGGCAACATGGTCGAGTGGTTCGACTGGTTCGTGTACGCGACCTTCGCGGTCTACTTCGCGGACTCGTTCTTCCCCGAAGGCAATGAGACCGCCAATCTCATGAACACCATGGGCATCTTCGCCGTCGGCTTCTTCATGCGGCCGGTCGGCGGCTGGCTGCTCGGCCGGATCGGCGACCGCGCAGGACGCAAGGCCGCGCTGACGCTCACCGTCACCCTGATGTCGGCCTCGGCGATCCTCATCGCCGTCGCGCCGACGTACGCCGTGGCGGGCTACGGCGGCGTCGCCGTCCTGCTCGTGGCCCGGCTGCTCCAGGGCCTCTCCGTCGGCGGCGAGTACGCCGCCAGCGCCACCTATCTCACCGAGGCGTCCGCACCCCACCGGCGTGGCTTCGCCTCCAGCTTCCAGTACGTGTCCATGACCGCCGGGCAGCTCGTCGGCCTCGGTCTCCAGATCGTCCTGCAGCGCACCATGTCCGACGCGGCCCTGCACAGTTGGGGCTGGCGCATCCCGTTCATCGTCGGGGCGCTCGGCGCGGCCGTCGTTTTCTATCTGCGCCGCTCCATGCTGGAGACCGAGGTGTACGCGGAGTCGGGCGCCGCCGACCAGGAGGACCGCGGCACGCTCAAGGCGCTGTGGCAGCACAAGCGCGAGGCGTTCCTGGTGATGGCGCTGACCATGGGCGGGACCGTCGCGTACTACACGTACACGACCTACCTCACCAAGTTCCTCTCGAAGAGCGCGGGCATGGAGAAGTCCACGGCCTCGCTCGTCAGCTTCTGCGCCCTGTTCGTCTTCATGTGCGTCCAGCCGCTCGCGGGCATGCTGTCCGACCGGATCGGCCGCCGCCCGCTGCTGATCACGTTCGCGGTCGGCTCGACCTTCCTGACCGTGCCGATCATGACCATGCTGAAGCACGCGGGCACCTTCTGGCCCGCGTTCGGGCTGGCGCTGCTCGCCCTGGTCGTGGTCACGGGCTACACCTCGATCAACGCGTGCGTGAAGGCCGAGCTCTTCCCGACCGGCATCCGCGCGCTGGGCGTCGCCGTCCCGTACGCCCTCGCCAACGCCCTCTTCGGCGGCACCGCCGAATACGTGGCGCTCTGGTTCAAGAAGGCCGGCATGGAGTCCGGGTTCTACTGGTACGTGGCGGGCTGCGCCGCGGTCTCCCTGGTCGTCTACCTGACGATGCGCGAGACCCGCGACATCGACCTGGGCCGGGTCGGCACGGTGGCTCCCCAGGACGGGCGGACGGAGCCGGCCGGAGCGACGAGCGTCACGCCCGCATCCTGAGACGGCCGACGGCACGGGGGCGCGTTGTGCGAGACTGCCTCCGTGTCCTCGTTCGTCATGATTATTGGCAGCAGGCGCGCCGGTCCGCAGTGACCGCCCCGTACCACTACCCACGGAGCGGCCACCGTGCCCCAGACCCGCGCGCAGACCTCTCGCACCCGCGAGGGGTTTTTTCGTTTTCCGGCCCTCACCTCGGCCGGGGCGATGCGCGCGCGGGATGATGGGGGCAAGTGGAGCCCAATCGTCCGGATCCACTCATCCGACAGGAGTCAGACCAGCATGACCACCAAGGCCGAGCCCACCGACGACAGCTTCCATGTCTTCGACACCACACTGCGCGACGGTGCACAGCGTGAAGGCATCAACCTGACGGTCGCGGACAAGCTGACCATTGCCCGGCACCTGGACGACTTCGGCGTGGGCTTCATCGAGGGCGGCTGGCCCGGCGCCAACCCCCGCGACACGGAGTTCTTCGCCCGGGCCCAGCAGGAGATCGAGTTCAAGAACGCCGAGCTGGTCGCCTTCGGCGCGACCCGCAGGGCCGGAGCCAAGGCGTCGGAGGACCCCCAGGTCAAGGCGCTGCTGGAGTCCGGGGCCCCGGTGATCACACTGGTCGCCAAGTCGCACGACCGGCATGTGGAACTCGCCCTGCGCACCACCCTCGAAGAGAACCTGGAGATGGTCCGCGACACCGTCTCCCACCTGCGCGAACAGGGCCGCCGGGTCTTCGTCGACTGCGAGCACTTCTTCGACGGCTACCGCGCCAACCCGGAGTACGCCAAGGAGGTCGTCCGGGCCGCCCACGGGGCCGGCGCCGACGTCGTCATCCTCTGCGACACCAACGGCGGGATGCTCCCCGCCCAGGTCCAGGCCGTCGTCTCCACCGTCCTCGTGGACACCGGCGCCCGGCTCGGCATCCACGCCCAGGACGACACCGGCTGCGCCGTCGCCAACACCCTGGCCGCCGTCGACGCCGGCGCCACACACGTCCAGTGCACCGCCAACGGGTACGGCGAGCGGGTCGGCAACGCCAACCTCTTCCCCGTCGTCGCCGCCCTGGAACTCAAGTACGGCAAGAGCGTTCTCCCCGAGGGCGCACTCGCCGAGATGACCCGTATCTCGCACGCCATCGCCGAGGTCGTCAACCTCACACCCTCCACCCACCAGCCCTATGTGGGTGTTTCCGCCTTCGCCCACAAGGCCGGACTGCACGCCTCCGCCATCAAGGTCGACCCGGACCTCTACCAGCACATCGATCCGGCGCTCGTCGGCAACACCATGCGGATGCTCGTCTCCGACATGGCGGGCCGCGCCTCCATCGAGCTCAAGGGCAAGGAGCTCGGCATCGACCTCGGGGGCAACCGCGAGCTCGTCGGCCGGGTCGTGGAGCGGGTCAAGGAGCGCGAGCTCAAGGGCTACACCTACGAAGCCGCGGACGCCTCCTTCGAGCTGCTGCTGCGGGCCGAGGCCGAGGGCCGGGTACGCCGCTACTTCCGTACGGAGTCCTGGCGAGCGATCGTCGAGGACCGGCCCGACGGCACGCACGCCAACGAGGCGACCGTGAAGCTCTGGGCGAAGGGCGAGCGGATCGTCGCCACCGCCGAGGGCAACGGCCCGGTCAACGCCCTCGACCGGGCGCTGCGCGTCGGCCTGGAGCGGATCTACCCGCAGCTCGCCAAGCTGGAACTGGTCGACTACAAGGTCCGCATCCTGGAGGGCCGCACGGGCACCGAGTCCACCACCCGCGTGCTGATCACCACGGGCGACGGCACCGGCGACTGGGCGACCGTCGGCGTCGCGGAGAACGTCATCGCCGCGTCCTGGCAGGCGCTGGAGGACGCGTACACCTACGGTCTGCTGCGGGCCGGGGTCGAGCCCACGGAGTAGCCCCGGGCCCGGGGCGGGGCCCACTGCTGGGGAGGGTTCGGTGGAGGTGGCGATTTCGGCGGTGGCGGCGACTTCGGTGGCGGCGGCTTCTGAGAGTCGTTGCTGTCGGCCGTCTCCGTCGGCCACTTCCCAGCTGAGAGGGCGCCCGCACAGCCGCTTTGCCGCGGTTGCGGGCGCCCTCGAATTGCCTGGATCAGCGGCCTGCCCAAGCCCGGCGTACGGGGGTCAGGGGCAGCGCATCCGCGGGGGAGCTGTTGCTACAGGCTCTGGTCGATCTGCATCTCGCGGACCTTGTCGTCACGGTGCGTCTTGTCGTTCTTGATGGTGTACGTCGTCGCCGGACCGGTGCCGGTGACCTTGGTGATCTCGCCCTGGCACTTCTTGTTCTCTTCGTTCCGGTACTCCACGCGCTGACCCTCGTTGTGCTGCATCGACTTCTCCACTTCTCGGTGTTGACCGGCAGGGGCCGCCCCGGCTGTTCAGCGCGGGCTGCCCCCGTCCGACGCCCGCTTCTCGTCGCGGTGCGCTATGCCAGACCACACCGTGGCCGTGCAGTCGGCGACTCCAGAGAGCCCAATGGGGTCAACTTCCGGGCGAATCCCGTGTCGTCGCCCGTGTCCCCTTGCGAGAGAGGCGGCGGAGGGACGGGCGGGAGGTGGCGGCTTCGGCGGCGGCTTCGAGGTGAACTCGGCGGCATCGCCTGCGGGTCGATCGCGTAGCGCGTGACCCGTACGAGCTCGGCACAGTCGACAGCGACGGTGTCGTACGACGCCCGGGTTTCGCGCAGACGGGTCGGCTCGGTCACGTCGCAGACCCGTAGTACTTCCCGCACCGGACGGCGTCGGGACCGCGGCGAAGGAAATGCCGAGCGCCCGCCTTCCTCTCCGGCGGGGGAATGGAAGGCGGGCGCTCTCGGGGCGGAGAGCTTCCGGGGATCAGGCCTGCGGGGCGGCCTTGATCGCGGAGATGTCGAAGTTCAGCTTCACCTTGTCGCTGACCATCACGCCGCCGGTCTCCAGCGCCGCGTTCCAGGTCAGGCCCCAGTCGGAGCGGAGGATGTCGGCGCTGCCCTCGAAGCCGACGCGTTCGTTGCCGTAGACGTCGGTGGCGGAGCCGTTGAACTCCAGGTCGATGGCGAGCGGACGCGTGACGTCCTTGATGGTGAGGTCGCCGGTGATCCGGTACTTGTCGCCGCCGAGCTGCTCGGCCTGCGTGGAGCGGAACGTCATGACGGGGAACTTCTCGGCGTCGAAGAAGTCGCCGCTGACCAGGTGGCCGTCACGGTCGGCAATGCCGGTGTCGACACTGGCGATCTTGACGTCGATGGAGGCGGCCGAGTTCTTCGGGTCCGCGCCGTCCAGCGTCAGGCTGCCCTCGTGCTCACCGAAGGAGCCGCGGACGTTGGTCACCATGGCGTGACGCACGGTGAAGCCGATGCTGCTGTGGGCCGGGTCGATCGCGTACTCGCCGGTGAGAGCGGCCAGGGCCGGGTCCACGGCGACGGTGGCGGGGGCGGACGGGGTGGCGGTGGACTTGCGGTTGAACAGAGCCATGGCTCCTCCTCGGGGGACGTGATCGAGCGGCAGTCGAAGTGGATGTTTAACCTTCAATGAGATTTGACTGTAGACGCATCTTGTTCAAAGTTCAACATCAAGGAACCGATCTTTTTCCGGAAGGGCGACGTTCACCTCGCGGTCACGCGAGGCCCTCTGGCGGACGCGCGTAGAACTCGGGCATTATCTGCTGACCTAGTTGTCATGAGCAGGAGGAGTCCCCCCATGGTGTCCCGTATGACCCTGCGTCCCGTCCTGACCGCCCTCGCCCTCGTCCTCGGCGCCCTCTTCGCCCCCGGAGTCGGCGCCCTCGGCAGCGGCGCCACCGAGGCGCACGCCGTCACCAAGCTCACGCACGCGCAGGCGACGTCGATGTTCCGCGCGTCCGGCATCACCTGGTCGTCCTCGGGTGGCTGCTCCGACCGGAACAACCCCACGTGCACCTCGTTCGAGCAGTTGAACCAGGCCACCGCCCAGGGCGCCCAGACTCTCAAGAGCGCCACGGGCTGCGCACTGAACATCACCGGCGGCACCGAGACGGGCCACGCCAGCGGTACGTACTCACACTGGAACGGCTACAAGCTCGACTTCGGCAAGTCCACCTGCCTCACCAACTACGTCCACAACGCCTTCACCTACATAGGGCTCCGGGGCGACGGTGCTCCCCAGTACAAGTCGGGTTCCGGCAACATCTACGCGGACGAGGGCAACCACTGGGACGTGACGTACTACAACTGCGGCGGCTGCTGACTTCCGCGCCGCGGGCGTCAGTTCGTGCGGGTGCCCCGTTCGCCGGACGGGGCACCCGCACGGGTGCGCGATCGCGTCGGCAACGAGCCGACGGTGAACACTGCTTGGTCCGGGTAATGAGCCGGGTGCCGCTCCCTGGGAAGATGCCTCGCCGCCGGAGACCGCGCGGCTGCCGGTGCGCGAAGTAGCGGTCGCTCCTCGACCCGAGGCAGGTGCCGACATGAGACTCACCCGTGCGGCGCTGGCCGTGGCCGCAGGCGCCCAGGCCCCGGCCCTGTTGCTCTCCACCCCGTCCATCGCCGCCGCAGCGGCCTCCCCGCCCTCCACCTGGAGCCGGCCGACGGCGTCCTGCGCGTCGAGGTCCACGACAGCGGCGACGGGGAGGTGCGCCTCGCCGATGCGGGCACGACGCCCGACGCGGAGGTGGGCGCGGGCTGCTGCCGGTGGCGGCGCTCGCCGACAGATGGACCGGCCGGCGACATCACGCATCCGCTCACGGTGCTCCAGGACTGCGGTCTCGTACGCCGTGAAGTGGACGCCTTCCGTAAGAACCGCAGCGTGTACCGCATCGGTGAACCGTTGATCGCGTTCGACCACGTCGTCTCCCGGACCAAGCTCGCCCTGTTCGACCGGGGACTTGCGGAGCAGGTATGGGAAGGCTCCCGCGCCCGGTTCCTGTCGGCGGTGGTCGGTCCGCATTTCGAACAGATCTGCCGGGAGTGGGTGGCGCACTTCGCGGCCCCGGAGACGTCCGGCGGCATGCCGATCGACGTCTCGTACGGGACGGTCGCTGACCCCCCGGCCCGCACCGGCCACGAAGTCGATGTGGTCGTGCGCGGGGCCGTCGGACAGGACAACGGGGTGCTGCTCTCCCTGGGGGAGGCCAAGTGGGACCAGATCATGGGAGAGAGACATCTGGAGCGACTGCGGCACATCAAGGAACTGCTCACCGGCCGCGGAATCGACACCTCTGCCGTACGGCTCTCCTGTTACAGCGGGGCGGGCTTCACCGACGACCTGTGGAATGCGCAGGCCAGAGGCGAGGTCGTCCTCGTGGATCTGCGGCGGCTGTATGCGGCGGAATGACTGCGCGGAGCGCACCCGAAGGCCGGGCGGCGCATGAAGTGGCGTCAACCGGCATACACACACCGTGCACTTGGACTTACGCATCGGGGTTGTTGGACTGGAGCGCCCCGAGGGGCCGCACGTCGTTGACGCTGTCCGGTCACGGGGACTACTCAGAGCACATGTCACGAAGATTCACTTCGGCGGGCGCTGTCGCCGCCGCCTCAGCCGCCGTCCTGGCGCTGGTGGGGACCGCGCTCCCCGCCACCGCCGCCGCTCCCTCTCCCGCCGCAGTCGAGTCGGCCGTGCCCGCGGACGCCACCGTCATCCGGTCGGCGCAGCTCTCGGTCGCCGTCGCCGACGACTTCCCACGCGTCCTGGCGTACTCCGACCGGGCCAGTGGCGAGCAGCTGCTCGGCAGCACGCAGCCCGTCACCGCCGTGACCCTCAACGGCACCGCGCACCCCGTGAAGCTCAAGGGCGCCCCCGAAGTCACCGGTTCGACCGCCCGCTACACGCTGACCTTCTCCGACCTGCCCGGCATCGAGATCGACGCCTCGCTCTCCGTCTCCGGACGCGCCACCACCTTCAAGGTGACGGCCGTCCGCGACACCGAGGCGTTCCGCGTCGGCACCATCGACATACCCGGCCACGACCTGGTGTCCGTGGGCTCCACGGACACCGGCGGTGCCACCGCCTTCACCCGGCTGGACAACGACTCGACGAAGACCGCCGACGTCTTCGCCCCGGTCACCACGGACACCGCCGCCGACAAGGCACCGGTCGGCGCCTCGTACGCCGTCGTCAACACCGGCTCCCTCGCTGCGGCCGTCGAGTCCAACTCCTCGTACGACAAGCCCTCAGGCGCCACCGGCGGCGACGACGCCCGCTTCTGGCACCAGGCCCGCAAGGCCGACGACGGCAGCGTCCGGGTCGGCGTCTGGTCCGGGCAGTGGACCTACCGGGGCGAGGGCGCACCGCAGCCGGAGAGCGGGGACGACCTCCCCTGGGCGAAGGTCGTCGTCACCCCCGACGCCAACGGTGACAAGAAGGTCGACTGGCAGGACGGCGCCATCGCGTTCCGGACCATCGGCATCAAGGCCCCCGGCAGCGAGGACACCCCCGACCGGGTCATCACCCACATTCCGTTCAACTTCGCCAGCCAGGCCACCCACCCCTTCCTGCGCACCCTCGACGACGTCAAGCGGATCTCGCTGTCGACCGACGGGCTCGGCCAGCGCGCCCTGCTCAAGGGGTACGCCTCCGAGGGGCACGACTCCGCCCACCCCGACTACGGCGGCAACTACAACAAGCGCGCCGGCGGGCTGAAGGACCTCAACGAGCTCCTCAAGGACGGCAAGAAGTGGGGCGCCACCTTTGGCGTCCACGTCAACGCCACCGAGGCGTACCCGGATGCCAAGGCATTCGACGAACAGCTCGTCGACAAGACCAGGCCGGGCTGGAACTGGCTCGGCCAGAGCTACTACATCGACCAGCGCCGCGACATCAACAGCGGCGACCTGGCCAAGCGTTTCCAGCAACTGCGCGACGAGACCGACCGCAACCTGAGCTTCCTCTACATCGACGTCTACTACACCCACGGCTGGATCGCCGACAAGACCCTCCAGACCTTGCAGAAGCAGGGCTGGAACGTCGGCAGCGAATGGTCCGACAAGTTCGAGCGCGGCACGCTCTGGTCGCACTGGGCCAACGACCTCGACTACGGCGGCGCCACCAACAAGGGCCTCAACTCGAAGATCATCCGCTTCATCCGCAACGGCGAACGGGACACCTGGAACAACGATCCGGTCCTCGGCCAGACTGCCATCGACGAGTTCGAGGGCTGGACCAACGAGAACGACTGGAGCGCCTTCTACGACAACATCTGGCAGCGCGACCTGCCCGCGAAGTACCTCCAGCAGCAGCAGATCACCCGCTGGGACGGCAACGACATCACCTTCACCGGCGGCGTCCGCGGCACGGTCGAGGACAACAAGCGGACCTTCTACGACCACGGCCGCAAGGTGCTGAGCGGCACCGACTACCTGCTGCCGTGGGACGGCGGGAAGAAGCTCTACCACTACAGCAAGTCCGGTGGTACGACCAGCTGGGCCGTGCCGTCCAGCGGGACGTACACCGTCTACAAGCTCACCGACAACGGCCGGGTCAGGACCGGCACGGTCAAGCCCGTCGACGGGAGGATCACGCTGACGGCCGAGGCCGGTCAGCCGTACGTCCTCTACCCGGACCACGCGCCGACGGCCGCCGACCCCGAGTGGGGCGAGGGCACCCCGGTCGACGACCCGGGCTTCAACGACAACGGGCTGACCGCCTGGACGAAGACCGGAACCGCCGCCCGTGACACCGACGGCCGGGGCCGCAACAGCGCCGAGCTCTCCGGCGCCGGCACGGCGGCACTCTCGCAGCGCATCGACGGCCTCACGCCCGGCAAGCGCTACACCGCGTCCGCGCTCATCGAGGTCCAGCCCGGAAAGACCCGGCACACGACGCTCTCGATCGGTGGCAGGTCCGTCGCGGTGGACCGCTCCACCGCCGAGGACTACGTCGCCGCGTCGGACTGGCACGGCACGTACTTCCAGCGTGCCAAGGTGAACTTCACCGCCCCCTCGAACGGCCGCGCCACGTTCCGTATCGAAGCGGCCGAGGGCAGCACGGCGAGCGTCCGCGCCGATGACGTACGCATCGTCGCCAACGCCCCGGCCACCGCTGAGAACACCGTCGTGTACGAGGACTTCGAGGACGTCGACCAGGGCTGGGGCCCCTTCCTCAAGGGCGACGCCGGCGGCTCCACCGATCCTCGGACCGTCATCTCGCAGCTGCACACCCCGTACACCCAGGCCGGCTGGAACGGGAAGCTCGTCGACGACGTGATCGGCGGCAGCGAGTCCCTCAAGGCGCACGAGGAGAACGGCGGGCTCGTCTACCGGACCGCGCCCTGGACCGTACCGATGGCCGACGGCCACCGCTACAAGGTGGAGTACGACTACCAGTCCAGCCACGCCGGTGCCTACGAGTGGGTCGACGGCTACGACCGGATCACGGCCGACGGCACCCCCGACTCGGTCGAGACCCGAACCACCGCGATCGGTCAGCAGCGCACCACGGGACACTTCTCCGAGACCGTCACGGCGGGCTGCGGTGACACCTGGACCGGGCTGCGCAAGCGCGACGACGCACCCGACGGCGCCGACTTCGTCCTCGACTCGTTCAGCGTCACCGACCTCGGCCCCGCCCCGGCCGGCGAGCAGGCCGCCTGCGGCACGCTCAGCGTCGACGCGGCCGCGGAGACCCTGGAGCCGGGCACGGCCAACACCGTCAAGGTCGGCTTCACCAACTACGAGGCCACCGCGGTGACCGGTGTCACGCTGAGCCTGACCGTCCCCGAGGGCTGGAAGGCGGAGCCCGCCGGCGCCATCACCTTCGACTCGGTCGCGGCGGGCGCCAAGGCCACCGCCGACTGGCGGGTCACTCCGCCGGTGGACGCCAAGTACCAGACGTACAACCTGAGTTCCGAGGTGTCCTACACGGTCGGCGGCGCGAAGCGAACCCTTGGCGCGCAGACGTCCGTACGGACGCTGCCGCCGCCGCCCACCACGGACAGCTGGGCCAGCGACCTGGACTGGACCACCGCCAGCAACGGCTGGGGACCGGTCGAGCGTGATCTCTCCAACGGTGAGCAGGGCAGCGGCGACGGCACCCCGCTGAAGATCGGCGGCACTGCCTACGCCAAGGGTCTCGGCAGCCACGCCCCGGCGAGGATCCGCTACTACCTGGGCGGCAGGTGCACCTCCTTCACCGCCGAGGTGGGCGTGGACGACGTGCAGACCTCACGCGGCAGTGTGCAGTTCGGTGTCACGGCCGACGGCACGGAGAAGGTGAAGTCACCGGTGCTGAAGGCGGCCGACACCGCCTGGTCGCTCACGGCGGACGTCACCGGTGCGAAGTACGTCGAGCTGGTCGTCGGGGACGGCGGCGACGGCAACGGCAACGACCACGCGGACTGGGGCAACGCACGGTTCCACTGCGGGAGCTGACCGGGCGACCGGTGAGCACTGAGCAAGAGGCGGTGAGGGGGCGGGGCCGGTCTCGGTCCCGCCTCCCTTCCCGTTCCCACGGGTGCCTGCTAAACCGGTGGGCGCTCGGTCCACACCACTGAGGTTCCGGAGGTCTTGTTGTGTCACTCCTGCCCGCCTGGTCACGCCGTGCCTTTCTGGCCACCAGTACTGCCACCGCATTCGGCCTGGCCCTCCCCGGACAGGCCCACGCCGCCGACGCAGCCGCCGACGAGTTCGACACCCTCCGGCTGCGCTGGGTCGATCTCGCGCTCGGCACCGGATACGACGCCGCCGCCGAGCCCTATGCCTCGCGGCTCGCCGAGACCGGTGGACTCGCCGCGGGGTTCCGCGCCACCATGGCCCCCGCCGGGGCCTCCCTCTGGGCCGACCGGCCCTTCGACCCGCCGTCCGGCATCACCGCGAGCTACAGCCACCTGTGGACGATGACCCAGGCGTACGCCCAGCAGGGCACCGGCCATACCGGTGACACCGCGCTCCTCGCCGACATCGTCCGAGGGCTCGACCACCTTGCAGCGACGATCTACAACCCCGCCACCACCCGGTACGGCAACTGGTGGGAATGGCAGATCGGCAGCCCACGCCTCCTCATGGACATCGTCGCCGTCCTCCACGACCACCTCACCGAGGAGCAGCGGCAGGCCGCCTGCGCAGCCGTGGACCACTTCATCCCCGACGCCATGCTCGGCGACTACAGTGGCACGTCCACCGGCGCCAACCGCGTCGACCTCTGCCGTTCCGTCACCCTGCGCGGCATCCTCGGGCGCGCCCCCGCGAAGACCGCCCTGGCCCGCGACGCCCTCTCGCCCGTCTTCCCGTACGTGACGAAGGGGGACGGCCTCTACGCCGACGGGTCGTTCGTCCAGCACACCTGGGTCGCCTACTCGGGAACGTACGGGCAGGTCATGCTCGACGGCCTCGGCCGGCTCTTCGCACTGCTCGCCGGGTCCAGCTGGGCCGTCACCGACCCCAACCGGCAGATCATCCTCGACAGTGTCGAGCACGCCTACGCGCCGCTCATCCACGACGGCCTGATGATGGACAGCGTCAACGGCCGTGCCATCAGCCGAGGGCTGCTCAGGAGCGACGAGCGCAAGGTCATGCGGAGCGACCATTTTCACGGGCAGGGTCTGATCGCCGCCATCGCGCTCCTCGCCGGTGGAGCCTCCTCCGGCGAGCGCGACCGGTGGAACGCCCTGGTGAAGGGGTGGATCGAACGGGACACCGTCACCCCGATCCTCACCGCTCCGCAGTTCGGCGTCGCCGATCTGTCCCGCCTGGCGGCCGTCGCCGCCGACGCCGTCCCCGCCGCCCCCGAACCCGTCGGCCACACGCTCTTCACCGCCATGGACCGGGCCGTGCACCGCCGCCCGGGCTGGGTCGCCAACCTCTCCATGGCATCGGAGCGGATCAGCTCGTACGAGTGCGGGAACGGGGAGAACCCGCGCGGCTGGCACACCGGGGCCGGGATGCTCTACTGGTGGCAGGGGCGTTCGGGAGGCGACCAGTACACCGACTGGTTCTGGCCGACCGTCGACTGGTACCGCCTGCCCGGCACCACCGTTTCGACCAAGCGACTCGCCGACCGCGCGGGCGGCGAATGGGGCGAACCCCGGCCCGCCGTGCAGTGGGTCGGCGGCACGCACGACGGCGAGTTCGCCGCCGTCGGACAGCACGTCAAGGGCCTGGGATCCACTCTGCAGGCCCGCAAGTCCTGGTTCTGCGCCGCCGATGCGGTCATCTGCCTCGGCGCGGGCATCAGCGCCGCCGACGGGGTCCCGGTCGAGACGATCGTCGACAACCGGAACCTCGGCCCGGACCCCTCAGCAGCGTTCACCATCGACGGCGGCGACCGTCCGCGCTGGGCACACCTCGACGGACACGGCGGCTGGGTGCTGCCCGGCGGCGCCGCCCTGCGGACGCTGCGGGAGGCCAGGACCGGAGCCTGGTCCGACATCAACACCACCAGCTCCACCGAGCGGCGGACCCGCCACTGGCAGACCCTCTGGCTCGACCACGGCACCGACCCCACCGACGCCACGTACCTCTATCTGCTGATGCCGGGCGCCTCCCGCCGCACGCTCGCCGCCCGCGCGGCGGACCGGCAGTGGCTGACCGTCCTGGCCAACACCGCGGACCAGCAGGGCGTCGCCGTCCGTTCGCTGGGGCTGACCGCCGTCAACTTCTGGCAGCCGGGCACGGCGGGCCCGCTCTCCGTCACGGCCCCGGCGAGCGTGCTCGTACGGGAGGGGCGTCACTCGACGACGGTGTGTCTGAGCGGGCCCGACCGGACCGGGACGCCCGTGGACGTGGTGTGGGAGCGTCCGGTGCGCGAGGTCGTCTCAGCCGACCCGGGGATCGAGGTGCGAGCCACCGGCCGCCGCCTGGTCCTGCGGTTCGCACCGGGTACGGCAGGCGCTAGCCTGCGCTGTGAGGCACGGTAGGGGTCTTTCTTTCGGATCAGCCCCTGGGCAGCGGCTCCGGAGCGCCGCTCCTGCGTGCGGTACGCACAAACGGCCTACATGCCCGGAGTGACGGACTTGTGCGGTACACCACGGTCCCGCTTTGTGGAACTCTCACAAAGCGGGACCGCGTTCCGCTGGTGGTTCGCCTGCATGAGGTAACGGTTCTGTCGGGCTCCACCAGGAAACGGGTCAGGAGACTGTACGGAGTCGACGGCAGGATTTTCTTGACCGGGTTCGTAGGGTCGATACATGACCGTTGTGGACGAAACCCCGGGCGAGCCGAGTGACACCCGTGGCCGGGTGGCCGAACTGCTGGCGCTGCGCGTGCAGGCCCGGCGCGGACCGAGCGACCGGGCGACCGAGGCCCAGCACGCCAAGGGCAAGCTGACGGCGCGTGAGCGCATCGAGCTGCTTCTGGACGCGGATTCGTTCAAGGAGGTCGAGCAGCTGCGCCGGCACCGGGCGACCGGGTTCGGCCTGGAGGAGAAGAAGCCGTACACCGACGGTGTCATCACCGGCTGGGGCACGGTCGAGGGCCGCACGGTCTTCGTCTACGCACACGACTTCCGGATCTTCGGGGGCGCGCTGGGCGAGGCCCACGCCACCAAGATCCACAAGATCATGGACATGGCGATCTCGGCGGGCGCCCCACTGGTCTCGCTGAACGACGGCGCCGGTGCCCGTATCCAGGAGGGCGTCAGCGCGCTCGCCGGATACGGCGGCATCTTCCAGCGCAACACCCGCGCCTCCGGTGTCATCCCGCAGATCTCCGTGATGCTCGGTCCGTGCGCCGGCGGCGCGGCGTACAGCCCCGCCCTCACCGACTTCGTCTTCATGGTCCGCGAGACCTCCCAGATGTTCATCACCGGACCCGACGTCGTGAAGGCGGTCACCGGTGAGGAGATCTCGCAGAACGGCCTCGGCGGCGCCGATGTGCACGCCGAGACCTCCGGCGTCGCACACTTCGCGTACGACGACGAGGAAACCTGCATCGCCGAGGTGCGGTACCTGCTGTCGATGCTCCCGTCCAACAACCGGGAGAACCCGCCCACCGTGGCGAGCGACGACCCGGCCGACCGGCGCGGCGACGTCCTGCTCGACCTGGTGCCGGCCGACGGCAACCGCCCGTACGACATGCACAAGGTCATCGAGGAGCTCGTCGACGACGGCGACTACCTGGAGGTCCACGAGCGCTGGGCCCGCAACATCATCTGCGCCCTGGCCCGGCTCGACGGCCAGGTCGTCGGCATCGTGGCCAACCAGCCGCAGTCCCTCGCCGGTGTCCTGGACATCGAGGCGTCGGAGAAGGCGGCCCGCTTCGTTCAGATGTGTGATGCATTCAACATTCCCATCATCACTCTTTTGGACGTACCCGGCTTCCTGCCCGGCGTCGATCAGGAGCACGGTGGAATCATTCGGCACGGGGCGAAGCTGCTCTACGCGTACTGCAACGCCACGGTGCCGAGGATTTCGTTGATCCTGCGCAAGGCCTACGGTGGTGCGTACATCGTGATGGACAGCCAGTCCATCGGAGCGGACCTGACCTACGCCTGGCCCACCAACGAGATCGCCGTGATGGGCGCCGAAGGTGCCGCCAACGTCATCTTCCGTCGGCAGATCGCCGACGCCGAGGACCCGGAGGCCATGCGGATCCGCATGGTCAAGGAGTACAAGGCCGAACTGATGCATCCGTACTACGCCGCCGAGCGCGGCCTGGTCGACGACGTCATCGACCCTGCCGAGACCCGCGAGGTGCTGATCGCCTCGCTCGCGATGCTCCGGTCCAAGCACGCCGATCTGCCGTCCCGCAAGCACGGGAACCCCCCGCAGTAACCGCGGCTGCCGCACCACCCCGCACAGCCCGCCGCATACTGCCGAGAAGACGGAGACACATCCATGAGCGCTGTTCCTGCCGAGTCCGTGCTGCGCGTCGAGAAGGGTCTTGCCGACCCCGAGGAGCTGGCCGCCATAACAGCGGTCCTGCTCGCCCGCGCCGCGGCCAAGCCCGCCGCCCCGGTCCACCGGGGCCGTACCTCCGCGGGCTGGCGCCGCCTGGAGCGCACCCCGGGCTTCCGTGCCCCGCACTCCTGGCAGGGCTGAGACCCCCTGTCCTCGATCGCCGGACCGGCTTGATCCCAAGCCCGTCCGGCGTTTCGGTTCAGCCCGTCCGGCGATCGAGGACACCGCGCGGCAGAAGGCCGCGCAACCCGGAAGGCCCCGCACTCCCGAAGGAGTGCGGGGCCTTCCGCATGGCTGCCGGAGACTACCGCAGGCGGGCCATCAGCGCGTGCTCGACCAGCGTGATGAGCGCGCTCTTGGCATCCGCCCGGTGGCGGGCGTCCGTGGTCAGGATCGGGGTGTCGGGGCCGATCTGCAGGGCCTCGCGCACCTCGTCCGGTGTGTACGGCTGGTGTCCGTCGAAGCCGTTGAGGGCGATGACGAACGGCAGGCCGCTGTTCTCGAAGTAGTCGACGGCCGGGAAGCAGTCGGCGAGACGCCGGGTGTCCACCAGGACGACGGCGCCGATCGCGCCGCGGACCAGGTCGTCCCACATGAACCAGAACCGGTCCTGACCGGGTGTACCGAAGAGGTACAGGATCAGGTCCTGGTCCAGGGTGATACGGCCGAAGTCCATGGCCACCGTCGTGGTGGTCTTGTCCCCGGTGTGCGTCAGATCGTCGATGCCCGCGGACGCGGACGTCATCACGGCTTCGGTGCGCAGCGGGTTGATCTCCGAAACGGCACCGACGAACGTGGTCTTACCCACGCCGAAGCCCCCTGCCACCACGATCTTCGCGGAGGTAGTGGAGCGGGCTGCTCCGCCGCTAGAGCTTGCGAAGTCCACTGAGCACCCTTTCGAGCAGTGTCACATCTGGCTGGCCGCCGGCGGACTCGTCGCCGCCGGGCTGATGGATGGCGACGAGTCCGGCCTCGGCCAGGTCGGCTACGAGGATCCGGGCAACGCCGAGGGGGATCGAGAGAAGCGCCGAGATCTCGGCAACCGATTTGATCTCGAAGCAGAGCCGGCAGATCCGCTGGTGCTCGGGCAACTGCCCTTGCAGCTGGGACGGATCGGCCGTGGTACTGACCAACGCCTCAATGGCGAGCTGGTATCGCGGACGGGTCCGGCCGCCGGTCATGGCGTACGGACGCACCAGCGGGTTGTGCTCCGCCGGTGCGGCGGGCTCGGCGGCCCGCCGTGGCTGCACCGGCTGAATCCGTGGCTGCTGGGGCCCATCCAACCGGTGCGGCCGCTGAGGCTGCTGCGGTTGCTGGGGCCACTCACCGTCCTGGGTCCGGGGCCACCCGCCGCCCTGTGCCTGTCGGGGCGGATACGGCTGATAGGGCTGCTGCGAGCCCTGTCTGGTGGGCGTGGAGGGGAAGTTGAAACGGTTGTCCCCGTGCGCACCCGGTACCTGCTGACCACCGTCGTACTGGTGTCCGCCTGTGGGTGTTGCCACGATTCCTCCTCCGACTCCCGGTCCCGGTCCCAGTGGGGCCGCGCCAACGCACCTTATGGTGCGGTGGCGCGAAACGCACCGCCTGTCTATTAGTTAAGAAGACTTCCCTGCAGTTCGGCACGGAGATCGGGTGTGAGGACACTGCCCGCACGGTCGACCAGAAGTGCCATTTCGTACCCGACCAGACCGATATCGGCGTCCGGGTGTGCAAGAACTGCCAGCGAAGATCCGTCAGAGATGGACATGATGAAGAGGAATCCGCGCTCCATCTCCACAACGGTCTGGTTCACGGCGCCGCCCTCGAAGATCCGCGAAGCGCCGGCGGTCAGAGAGGTCAGACCGGAAGCAACGGCCGCCAGTTGGTCGGCACGGTCGCGCGGGAATCCTTCGGACATGGCCAGCAGGAGTCCGTCGGCGGAGACCACCACCGTGTGCGACACCCCGGGGGTGTTGTCCACGAAGTTGGTGATCAACCAGTTGAGATTCTGCGCCGCCTGGCTCATCGGGCTCACACTAACGCTCCTGGTTGTAGGTAGTACTTACGTCCGAACCAGCGTTACGTCCCCGCTGAATGCCCCGGCGCAGGTTGCTCAACCTGCCCCGGACGTCCTCAGGGGCGCGGGAGACCTGTGGGCCGCCCTGCTGGGTCTGCTCCGCCGTGCCCTCGACCAGATTGGCCTTGGGTACCCGCCGGGGAAGTCCGGACGGGGTGACCCCGCCCGCCTTCGGCTCCCGGAGCTTCTCGGCCCGCTCCCAGCGCTCGTCGTTGGTCGAGCGCCAGTCGTCGGAGCCGTTCCCGTCCTGCTGCGCGGGCGACGGCCGCTGCGGCAACTCCTGCTGCTGCGGCTGCTGCTGCTCGGCTGAGACGGGCTGGTCGTTTCCGCGGCCGGTGGGCTGCCAGTGCTGCTGACCGCCCCGGCGCGGCAGACCGGCATCGGTCAGCTCGTGGCCGACGTTCGGGGTGGGGCCCGGACGGTCGAAGCCTACGCGCTCCCGCGACTCCGCGGGAGCGCCGGGGAAAGATTCCGGTTCGGCCTGCGGTATGGGCTCGTGCGCACCCTGGTACGTGCCCTGATCTGCCCACTCTTCCTGGTGGGGCTGGGCCGGGAACTGCTCCTCGTAACCCTGCTGAGCGCTCTCCGGGGTGGCATACGGCGCCTCCGGATAGCCGCCCTGGGATGCGTAGTCGGAGTGCTCCGGATAGCTGGTGTCGCCGCGGTACGGGTCGTAGGAACTGTCGTACGCGGCCTGTACGTACTGCTCCTGCTCCTGCTGCGGCTCCTGCGCGTACGGCTCCTGCGCGTACGCGTCCACCGTGTAGGGGGTGTCCGAGAAGGAGGCGTCCGCGAACTGCGGGTGCTCTCCGCCCGTCTGGGCCTCCAGCGCCGCCCGGCGCTCCTCGCGCATCAGCGAGCGGCCCACCGGGTTCAGCTGCGCGGCGTCGGCCGGCTGCTCGTACCGGGAGTCGTCGAAGCCGAGTTCGGCCGCCGTACGCAGCCGGGGCTGCTGCGGCTCCGGCTCGATCGAGGACTGCTCCGGGATGATCGAGGAGACGGTGAAGTCGTCCTGAGGGCCCGCGGAGCCGAGGTTCTCGCCGCCGCCGCCGTGGGTGATCGCGTCCGGCAGCATGACCAGCGAGGTGGTTCCGGCCTGCTCGCCCGAGGGGCGCAGCTGGACCCGGATGCCGTGCCGGTCGGCGAGCCGGCCGACCACGAAGAGACCCATCCGCTGGGAGACCGCGGCGTCCACGGTCGGCTGGTTGGCCAGCTTGTGGTTGATGTCCGCGAAGTCCTCGGCGGTGAGGCCGATGCCCTTGTCGTGGATCTCGACCATCACGCGGCTGTCCGGCAGCCGGGTCGCGGTGACGCGGACCTTGGTCTGCGGCGAGGAGAACGTGGTGGCGTTCTCCAGCAGTTCGGCGAGCAGGTGCACGAGGTCGGTGACGGCCTGACCGTGGATCTCGGTCTCCGGGACACCGGAGAGCTCGATGCGCTCGTACGACTCCACCTCGGACGAGGCGGCCCGCAGGACGTCGACCAGCGGAACCGGCTGGTTCCAGCGGCGGCCCGGCTCCTCGCCGGCGAGGACGAGGAGGTTCTCGCCGTTGCGGCGCATACGGGTGGCCAGGTGGTCGAGCCGGAAGAGGCTCTCCAGCTGGTCAGGGTCGGCCTCGTTGTTCTCCAGGTCGGTGATGAGGGTCAGCTGGCCCTCGATCAGCGACTGGTTGCGGCGTGACAGGTTGGTGAAGATCGCGTTGACGTTGCCCCGCAGCATGGCCTGTTCGGCCGCCAGCCGGACCGCCTCGCGGTGCACCTGGTCGAAGGCGCGGGCGACTTCACCGATCTCGTCCTGGCTGGTGATCGGGATCGGCTGGACCCGGGTGTCGACCCGGCCCGGCTCGGTCCGCGACAGCTGGTCGACCAGCATCGGCAGCCGCTGCTCGGCGATCCCGAAGGCGGCGGTACGCAGCTGGCGCATCGAGCGGCTCATCTGGCGGGCCATCAGCCCGGCCAGGACGAACGCGGCGAGCAGGGCGACCAGCACGATCGCGGCGTTGACGACGGCGTCGGTCTTGGCGCTGGACGAGATGTCCGCCGCCTCGGTCACCGCCTTGTCGACGAGCTCCTCCTCGACCGTGGTGTAGCCGTCGAACTTGGCGGTCGCGGCGGCCATCCAGGTCTCGGGCGTGATGCCCTTGGCGGCCAGCTTCTCGGGCGACTTGCCCTGGCCGATCTGCTGGGCCATCCCGTCGAAGACCGAGCCGTCGATGCTGGGCGGCGCGACGAACGGCACACCGGCCGCGTCGGCCTGCTCCTTGGCGGTCTTCAGCTTCTTCGCACCCTCGGCCGCCTTGGCGGCCATGACCTGCTTCAGCCGGGCCGAGTCCGCCTCCGTGCCACCGGAGACGAACTCGCGGAGGGCGATCTGCTCCAGGTAGTTGTACGAGCCGAACGCCTTGACCTGGGCGTCGAACTTGGGGCCCTCCTGGCTCGGGCGCACCAGCAGGTGCATACCGATGGAGCGCTGAAGCGATTCTGCTGCCTTGGCCAGCTCGATCGCGTAGACCGTACGGCCGTAGCTGGTGATGTTGCCGGTGCCGAGGCCGAGCTCGTTGCAGAACTCCATCAGGGAGTGCTGCACCTTGACGTAGCCCTCTTCCGTCTTCACCGGGTCCAGGGCCTCGGCGTAGGCGGCCTGGCGCAGCTCGGGAAGCTTGGGCTCCTCCTGCTTGAACAGCTGGAGACGGCGCTCCAGCCCCTGCTTCTTCGGCATGTCCTGCACGGCGTCGTCGAACTTGGCGGCGGCGGCGTCGGTGGTGGCCCGCACCTGGGAGACGATCGCGGCGTCACGCTTGTTCGACAGCAGGGACTGCGCGGAGAGGTCACGCTCGTCGAGCAGTGCCTGCCCGTACTCCGAAGCCGCGCGGACGATCAGCGCGGTCTTCTCGGCGTCCTGGGCCTCTTTCCACGTGTCGATCGACCCCTTCACCTGGAAGCCGCCCATGACGAGGCCGACCAGTACAGGGATCAGAAGGATCGCGTTCAGCCGGGTGGGCACCCGCCAGTTGCGAGGGGCCAGTCGGCTGGTGCTGCCCCCGGTCGGCCCCTGTTCGGACACATCGGCGGATGACGCCGCGCTGCGCGGCGGCGGGGTGAAATTGCCCCGCTCCGGCTGAAGCGCGGAGCCCTCGTTGCTACGCCTCACTCGACCAACAACCTCTCGGCGTCGGCACCTACGCTGTGCCGTTTTCGTTCAGGGCCGTACTACTCGGGAGTTTCGTCGAATTGCAGCACGGCGACCGGCCCGCTTCCAAACACTTGGAATGAGCCATTCCGAGTGGTCCAAGCCTCAGATAAAACGGGCATAAAGAGCGAGCCCCGTCAAAAGGCGGGGCTCATGTGAGCACAGTGATACCGGCCGAACGCATCCGGTGTCGAAGCCGGGGTAATTCTCTGTCGAAACGTTATGAACACGGGGGCGGATCGTGTCAAAGGACACAGTCCACCCCCGTGTGAGTACAGCAACTGCCGTATGCCCCTACCGACTTGCGGCGAGCTTTCGGCTACTTCAGCCGGGCCATCAGCGCGTGCTCCACGAGCGTGATCAGACCGCTCTTCGCATCGCCGCGGTGGCGGGCGTCCGTCGTGATGATCGGGGTGTCGGGGCCGATCTGCAGGGCCTCGCGCACCTCGTCCGGTGTGTACGGCTGGTGTCCGTCGAAGCCGTTGAGGGCGATGACGAACGGCAGGCCGCTGTTCTCGAAGTAGTCGACGGCCGGGAAGCAGTCGGCGAGACGCCGGGTGTCCACCAGGACGACGGCGCCGATCGCGCCGCGGACCAGGTCGTCCCACATGAACCAGAACCGGTCCTGACCGGGTGTACCGAAGAGGTACAGGATCAGGTCCTGGTCCAGGGTGATACGGCCGAAGTCCATGGCCACCGTCGTGGTGGTCTTGCCGCCGGTGTGCGTCAGATCGTCGATGCCCGCGGACGCGGACGTCATCACGGCTTCCGTGCGCAGCGGGTTGATCTCCGAAACGGCACCGACGAACGTGGTCTTACCCACGCCGAAACCGCCCGCCACCACGATCTTTGCCGAGGTGGTGGCCCGGGCCGCACCGCCGCTAGAGCTTCCGAAGTCCACTGAGCACCCTTTCGAGCAGTGTCACATCCGGCGCGCCGCCGGCCTCTCCGTTGCCCGGCTGGTGGATGGCCACCATGCCGGCTTCCGCCAGGTCCGCGACGAGAATCCGGGCCACACCGAGCGGCATCGACAGCAGGGCCGATACCTCGGCCACCGACTTGACCTCACGGCAGAGGTGGCAGATCCGCTGGTGCTCCGGGAGCAGCGTCGCCAGATGCGCCGGGTCGGCCGTGGTGGAGACCAGGGCCTCTATGGCGAGCTGGTAGCGCGGCCGGGTCCGGCCGCCGGTCATGGCATACGGACGGACCAGCGGCTGGTCGCCTTCACCCTCGTACGACGCGTGGTGCAGTGCGCCGTACGGATCGGGTGAGGCGGGTGGCGGGGTCATGAATCCTCCGGGCGTGACGGCAAGGGGTCGGCTTGCCGTCTGAAGGGGCCGGTGGGGGGCTGAAACGGCCGGACGGGCGAGGGTTGGAGTGCGGTACCTGGGGCAAGCGTGTCGGTCACCGGTTCGTCGCCGCCTAGTGGAGCAGGCTGCCCTGGAGTTCGGCACGGAGGTCCGGGGTGAGGACGGTTCCCGTGCGGTCGACCAGGAGGGCCATCTCGTACCCGACCAGACCGATGTCGGCGTCCGGGTGGGCGAGCACGGCCAGCGAGGAGCCGTCCGAGATGGACATCAAGAAGAGGAACCCGCGTTCCATCTCCACCACGGTCTGGCTGACAGCGCCGCCCTCGAAGATCCGGGAGGCGCCCGCGGTCAGCGAGGTGAGCCCGGAGGCGACCGCCGCCAACTGGTCGGCGCGGTCGCGCGGGAATCCTTCGGACATGGCCAGCAGCAGGCCGTCTGCGGAGACCACCACCGTGTGGGACACCCCGGGGGTGTTGTCCACGAAGTTGGTGATCAACCAGTTCAGATTCTGCGCGGCCTGACTCATCGGGCTCAACTAACGCTCCTGCTGGTGAGTGGGGCCGAGTGGGAAACTGCCGGTCGACGGGCCGTTGTTGGCCTGCCGCCCCTGCTGGATACCCCGGCGGAGATTGGTCAGGCGCCCGCGCACATCATCGGGCGCACGCGAAACCTGAGGACCGGACTGGTGGTTCTGCTGCTGGGCTGTGCCCGGCACCAGATTGGCACGCGGCACCCGGCGAGGCAGTCCGGAAGTGGTGATTCCGCCTGCTGCGGGCTTCTTCGCCCGCTCTGCCTGCCGTACGAGTTCGTCGTTCGGCGAGGCACGCCAGGAGCTGGTGGTGCCGGTGTCGCCCCCACCGCGCTGCGGCATGGGGGGAGTGGGGCGCCCAGGGGCGGACTGCTGCGGGACGGCCGGCGCCTGCGGCTCGGCGGACGGCTGCTGGCCACCCTGCTGCGGGCCGTGGAACCAGTTCGTCTCCAGCGTGTCGTACAGCGGCGTACGACCGTCGCCGGCACCTGCCGGAGGCAGCGCATCGGGCTGGGGCCGGGGCGGCAGCACCGGACGGTACTGCGCCTCGGGGGCGGGAGCGGCGGCCGGACGCGGGGCGCCGAAGTCCTCGGCATCCCAGCCGCCCTGACGCGGCCCGGCCATCCCCTGGTCCTGCGGGGCCTGCGGAAGACCGAAATCCGGGCGGGCGAACTGCGCGGTGCTCGCCGGGTCCTGGTGCTGCGGGGCCGGGGCCGAGAAGTCCGGGTGGACGAACTGCGCGGTACTCGCCGGGTCCTGGTGCTGCGGGGCCGGGGCCGAGAAGTCCGGGCGGACGAACTCGGCGGTGGAGCCGGGTCCCTGCCGGTCGTCCATCGGCGGGCGCCCGTCCATGGACGGATTCATCGGCTGCTGGAACTGGCCGGTGGACTCGGGCTCCTCGTGACCGCGCGGGGCGTCGAGCGGAGAACGCCGCGGCATCGACGGGTCCTCGGAGCCCCAGCTGGTGGTCTGCGGGCGCTGCGGCTGGGGGTTACCACCGGGCAGCTCGGCACGCGGACCGCCGACGGGCGGCAGCTGATGGCCGGGGTCGCCCGGACCGCCGGTCCGCTGGAAGTCACCCTGGCCGTCAGGAGCGTTGTACCGGGGCTGCTGCGCGGCCTGCCGGGCACCCGGACCGTTCTGCTGAACGGGCTGTCCCGGTCGGTTCTGACCGAACAGGTTGGCCTGACCCGACTCCGTACGACCGGAATCGCCCTGGTTACCGTGGGCGCCGAGCCGGGCACCGCCGCCGAAGGCGCCAGCCAGTCCGCCGCCCTGACGCGGCGGATCCTGCCGAGAAGCGTCCTGCGGGCCGGTGTTCGACAGCCCGGCGTTCTGGAAACCGGCGTTCTGGAAACCGGCGTTCTGCTGGCCCTGCTGGCCCTGCTGCGGCTGCTGGTTCGGCTGCTGGCGGGGGCCGTTGTCGCGCGCCGGCAGCGCTGCCCGCGGACCGGAGCCCGGACCGACCTGCCCGCGCTGTCCACCGGGAGCCGCGCCGAGACCGCGCGCCGGGGCGCCGCCGGGACCCGGACGGTTGCCGTTGCCCGCGCCCGCACCGTTGCCGCCGGCGAGCAGACCGCCCTGGGCGGACGGCTGCTGACCCGGTACCTGCTTCGGCCCCGGCTGCTTGCCGCCGTGCGCGACGTCGACGGGGAGCATGACCAGTGCGGTCGTGCCACCGGAGTCGGACGGCCGCAGCTGGATCCGGATGCCGTGACGCAGGGACAGCCGGCCGACCACGAACAGACCCATGCGGCGGGAGACGGAGACGTCCACGGTGGGCGGCGACGCGAGCCGCTCGTTGATCGCCGCGAGGTCTTCGGGGGAGAGGCCGATGCCGGTGTCGTGGATCTCCACGAGCACCCGGCCGTCGGGCAGTGCGTGACCGGTGACCCGGACCTTCGTCTGCGGCGAGGAGAACGACGTGGCGTTCTCCAGCAGCTCGGCGAGCAGGTGCACGAGGTCGTTGACCACGCGGCCGGCCACCTCGGTGGCGGGCACCGCGGACAGTTCGATGCGCTCGTACTGCTCCACCTCGGAGGCGGCGGCACGGAGCACGTCGACCAGCGGGACGGGGCGGGTCCACCGACGGCCCGGCTCCTCGCCCGCGAGGACGAGGAGGTTCTCGCCGTTACGGCGCATACGGGTCGCGAGGTGGTCGAGCTTGAAGAGCGAGGACAGCTGGTCGGGGTCGGCCTCGCGCGACTCCAGCTCGGAGATGAGCGAGAGCTGACGCTGGATGAGACCCTGCGAACGCCGCGAGAGGTTGGTGAACATCGCGTTGACGTTGCCCCGCAGGAGGGCCTGCTCGGCGGCGAGGCGGACGGCCTCGCGGTGCACGTCGTCGAAGGCCGAGGCCACCTGGCCGATCTCGTCCCGGGAGTGCACACCGACCGACTCGACCGAAATGTCGACGTCCTGCGGGTCCGACTCGGAGAGCTGCTTGACGAGTTCGGGCAACCGGTCCTGGGCGACCCGGGTCGCGGTGTCCTGCAGCCGCCTTAGCGAGCGGATCATGGACCGGGCGACGACGAAGGCACCGACCAGGGAGACACCGAGCACGAGCAGGATGAGCGCACCGCTGATGATGGCTTCGCGCTTCGACGCGTCGCGGAGCTCGCGGGCCTTGCCCTCCATGTCGCTGAGGAGGGTTGCCTCGATGGTCTTCATCGCCTGGATCTTGGTGGAGCTCTGTTCGTACCAGTTCTGGTACGAACGCCGTGGCGCCCCCGTCATACCGTTGGCGCCGTCGAGCACCTTCGAGGCGTAGGTGTCGGCGGCCTTGATCTCCGGGTTGCCGTGCTGCAGGGGCGCCGTCAGCTGGTCGGCGTTCTCGCCGCTGGCCGCGTAGACCGAAGCGAACGCCTCCATGGCCTTCTTCTCCTTGCGGAGGGCGGCACGGCCGAACTGCTGGTCGTTCTCGTCGAGGTGCGATTCCTTCAGGTTGCCGCCCCCGCCCGGCAGGGCCGCGGCGATGATCGCCCGCTGGACCGACGCGTACTCCTTGGCGGAGGAGAACGCCGCCAGGGCACGGGTCCGCTTGATCATCTCCGGGTTGCTGGTCGCCTGCGCCATGTCCTGCGAGAGGCTCAGCAGCGAGGTGATCAGCTGGCTGTACTGGTCGACGGTCTGGAGGCTCGGGCTGCCGTCCTCATACGCCGTCTTGCGGATGTCGCGGATCTGACCGAGCTGGTTGGCGATCTGGCTGACGCTCGCGTGGATCGACTCCAGGGCGTCGTCGCCCCGGGCGTCGTCGATCCCGGACGTCGCCTGCAGGAAGGCGGTCTTCGCCCGGTCGGTCTTCTTGCGCGGTTCGGTGACCTTGAAGTCGCCGGCCTTCACGCCGTTGGACAGCGGACCTGCCGACTGGTCGCGCTCCTCCTGGAGCGCCTGGGCGAGCGTGGTCGCCTGCTGGGTCATCTGGGTGAGCAGCTGCATGTGATCCAGCTGCTGTATGTCGTTCATGGAGTCGTTGATGCGCAGACCACCCAGGGTGGTCGCGGCGACTACCGGAAGAGCGAGCAGGGAGACCAGACGCGTACTGATGCGCCAGTTGCGAAGAGCTACTCGCGAACCCGTGTTGACGGGGCCCTGGGGCTGGAGTGGAGCGACCGGGTCGGCGCCGCTGTTGGCTGCGGCACCTGAGCGCGGTGCGCGGTCGCCGCTGTCGCCGGCCGCGGCCGGTCCGGGGTTCTGGGCGTGCTGGGGCGAGGAACCGCGGTCGGTCCCGCCGTACGGCTCCTGTTCCGCCGCAGCGCTGCCATCCCTCTTGAAACGTCCCTGCACTAGCGTCGCAACCTCTGGACCAGGCGTCCCTCCGCGTGGACGGGTGGGACGGTGTCGGCGTCGTGGGGCGTTGTACCCGCCCCATGGTGGTCGTGAGTGACCGGCGCTCTTCCCCTTCCCGCCGCCACTCGGCGCTGCGTTGCGCCCCCTGCGCGCCGGCCTGAAACCTGCGGCGGTGCGTGGAATTCCAGCACAGTGCCCGATCTCCAACAAGGCCCGCGTACCGGGCTGTGACCTGGGTGACGTGGCGTGATGACGGAGTCACAAATCGTGGAGAGTGTTCAGGGGTAAAACGGGTGATAGGGGGCGGAACAGGTGGGGCTGGAGAGTGTCTCAGTCGAGATGATCGGGAGCGGAATGATTCATTCAGTGGTGCAATGTCCGTTTCTCCGGTCCGGTTCGACCGCCCGAAATGAGGCAAATGTTGGTGCGGTCGTGAGAAAACTCACATGATGATCGCCGTCTCTTCTCGGGATCCGGAGGGAATTGGATGTTTAGCCTGGCGCTTTACAGGGATGGCACATCCGACAACCGGCGCCCCTCCGGGCGGCGCCCGTACCGACAGGGTCCGAACGGCAGATGAAGACGACGATGATGTTCCGCAACATTGCCAACCCCCGGCGCACCACGCTGGCGCACCTCAAGGACGCCGCAGCGCTGCAGACGCCGGAGCAGCCGGAGCACGTCGTCGACCTGCCGACGCAGACGGCCAACCCGCGTCGCACCGTCCTCATGGTGGCCCCGGCGGCGGCAGCCGCCTCGACCGCCGGGTAATGGGCGCGGTTGTCCTCCTCACCCGCGTTAGCCTGGAGCGTCAGTCTTCAGCCAGCCAGCAAGTGAGGGGCGACAGCATCCCGTGCGCATCGCCAGGTTCTCCATCGACGGCAATGTCGCCTTCGGCGCGGTCGAGGGCGACGGCACCGTCGGCTCAGGTGACCTCGTCCTCGACATCATCAAAGGCATTCCGTACGCCGACTTCGAGCTCTCCGGCACCAAGGTCCCGCTGAGCAAGGTCCGGCTGCTGCCGCCTGTGCTCCCCAACAAGGTCGTGGCCATCGGCCGCAACTACGCGGAGCACGCCGCCGAACTCGGCAACGAGGTCCCGGACGTACCGGTCGCCTTCTTCAAGCCCACCACCTCGGTGATCGGCTCCGGGGACGCCATCGAGTACCCCTCCTTCTCCAACGAAGTGCACTACGAGGCCGAGTTGGCCGTCGTGATCGGCCGCATGTGCCGCGAAGTGCCGCGTGAGCGCGTCAAGGACGTCATCTTCGGCTACACCTGCGCCAACGACGTCACCGCCCGTGATGCCCAGAAGCGTGAGAAGCAGTGGGCCCGGGCCAAGGGCTTCGACACGTCCTGCCCGCTCGGCCCCTGGGTGGAGACCGACCTCGACCCCAGCGACCTCGCCATCCAGACCACGGTCAACGGCGAGCAACGCCAACTGGGCCGTACGAGCGAAATGATCCGCTCCATCGAGGATCTGGTCGTCCACATCACGGAGGCCATGACGCTGCTCCCGGGCGACGTGATCCTCACCGGCACCCCGGCAGGGGTCGGGCCCCTGCACGTCGGCGACGAGGTCGCCGTCACCATCGAAGGCATCGGCACTCTCACCAACAAGGTGATCAAGCGTGGCTAACACGAACTCCCCCAAGCTCTCGGCTTCGCTCGAGCAGGGGGTACCCCCCCGCGTACGTTTCTGTCCCTCCCCGACCGGCAACCCCCACGTGGGCCTGGTCCGCACCGCTCTGTTCAACTGGGCGTTCGCCCGGCACCACGGCGGCACCCTGGTCTTCCGCATCGAGGACACAGACGCGGCGCGCGACTCCGAGGAGTCGTACAACCAGCTGCTCGACTCGATGCGCTGGCTCGGCTTCGACTGGGACGAGGGTCCCGAGGTCGGCGGTCCGCACGCGCCGTACCGGCAGTCGCAGCGCATGGACATCTACAAGGATGTCGCCGAGAAGCTTCTGACCGGCGGGTACGCGTACCACTGCTACTGCACCACCGAGGAGCTCGACGACCGCCGCGAAGCCGCCCGCGCCGCCGGCAAGCCGTCCGGCTACGACGGCCACTGCCGTGACCTGAGCGCCGAGCAGATCGCCGCGTACGAGGCCGAGGGCCGGACGTCCATCGTCCGTTTCCGGATGCCCGACGAGGCGATCACCTTCACGGACCTGGTCCGCGGTGAGATCACCGTCCAGCCGGAGAACGTGCCGGACTACGGCATCGTCCGGGCCAACGGCGCTCCCCTCTACACGCTGGTCAACCCGGTCGACGACGCGCTGATGGAGATCACCCACGTCCTGCGCGGCGAGGACCTGCTCTCCTCCACCCCGCGCCAGCTCGCCCTCTACAAGGCGCTCATCGAGCTGGGCATCGCCACGGGGACCCCCGTCTTCGGGCACCTCCCGTACGTCATGGGCGAGGGCAACAAGAAGCTCTCCAAGCGCGACCCGCAGGCCTCGCTCAACCTCTACCGCGAGCGCGGCTTCCTCCCCGAGGGGCTGCTCAACTACCTCTCCCTGCTGGGCTGGTCGATCGCCGAGGACCGCGACATCTTCTCCATCGAGGAGATGGTGGCGGCGTTCGACATCAAGGACGTCAACGCCAACCCGGCGCGCTTCGACCTGAAGAAGTGCGAGCACATCAACGCCGAGCACATCCGCAGTCTCGACGTGAAGACCTTCACCGAGGCGTGCGGTCCCTGGCTGAAGGCGCCGTTCGCCCCGTGGGCCCCGGAGGCCTTCGACGCCGCGCAGTTCGAGGCCATCGCCCCGTACGCCCAGACCCGCGTCACCGTCCTCTCGGACATCACGGACAACGTCGACTTCCTCTTCCTCGACGAGCCGGCCGAGGACGAGGCGTCCTGGAACAAGGCGATGAAGGAGAGCTCCGACGCCCTGCTCGTCACCGCCCGCGCCAAGCTGATCGGCGCCGAGTGGAACGCCGAGGCTCTGAAGGACGCGATCCTCGCCGCGGGCGAGGAGCACGGCCTGAAGCTCGGCAAGGCCCAGGCCCCGGTCCGCGTCGCCGTCACCGGCCGCACGGTCGGCCTGCCGCTCTTCGAGTCCCTGGAGATCCTGGGCCGCGAGAAGACCGTGGCCCGGATCGACGCGGCGCTGGCGAAGCTGGCGTAAGCGCCTCCCGCACGCCCGAAGGGGGCGGTCGCCGGTCAACTCCGGGGGCCGCCCCCTTCCGCATGACTCGGATGCCTCAGACGGTTGCGTCGAGGTCCTGCGCGTAGTGCTCGATGGCCCGCCGGTACTGCTGGACGTACGCGTCCCGGCTGGTCGTGGCCAGCAGCCTCAGCAGGATCTGCGTGGCCTCGTGATGCTGCTCGGTGTTGAACAGGGCCATCGCGAGGAAGGACTGCAGGGCGCCGTCCTCGGGGAACTCCGCGACGCCAAGTCGCAGCGTCTCGACGGCCTTTGCGTACTGCCCCAGTACCCGATAGGTGCTGCCGAGCCCGAGCAGCGCACCGTGGCGGTCCTCCTCCGACAGCCCGGCACCCCGCAAGCTGCGTTCGTAGAAGGGGACGGCTTCGGCCTCCAGGCCCAGCACGTCGTGGACCCAGGCCGTCTGGTACGCCACTTCCGCGTCGTCGGGATGCCCGGCGGCAAGCATCAGCAGCCGCTCCCTGGCCCCTTCCGCCTGCCCCTGATTGCGCAGCCCGACGGCCTCGGCCAGCAGACTGTCTCTGTCGTGCTCACTCATGCACGCATTGTCACAGGTCAGGTGTGCCGGACGGTGTTCAGGGCATTCCCCGGCCCCATCACCGGGCGGGCGGTAGCGTGACCTTATGCCGATCCGAGCCGTGCTCTGGGACATCGACGACACGATCTTCGACTACACGGGCGCCGACCGCGTCGGCCTGCAGAAACATCTGGAGAGCGAGGAGCTGCCCGGCGGGTACGGCTCCGCCGCGCAGGCCCTCGACGCCTGGCGGGCGATCACCGACGTCCACTGGGCGCGGTTCGCCGCCGGGGAGACCGATTTCCAGGGGCAGCGCAGGGACCGGGTCCGTTCGTTCCTCGGCCGGCCGCTCACGGACGCGGAGGCCGACGACTGGTTTGCTCGGCACCTCGTGCACTACGAGGCGGCCTGGTCGCTCTTCCCGGACGCCCTGCCGGTCCTGGACGTGCTGGCCGGCCGCTACCGGCAGGCCGTCCTGTCGAACTCCAGCATCGTCAATCAGGACCGGAAACTGCGCATCCTCGGCGTGCGGGACCGATTCGAGGCCGTGGTGTGCGCCGTGGAGCTCGGCATCTCCAAGCCCGAGGCCGGCGCGTTCCATGCCGCCTGTGAGGCGCTCGGGCTGGAGCCGCGGGACGTCGTGTACGTCGGAGATCACCCGGACATCGACGCGGCCGGGGCGGTGGCGGCGGGACTGAAGGGGATCTGGCTGGACCGGGGCGGGCGCGGCGGACGGCCCGAACTGGAGCGCATCACCGGTCTCGATCAGCTGCCCGGACTGCTGGCGGGCGATACCCGTTTTGGAGCGCCGGACACCTTCGGGTAATGTTCTTTCTGCGCCGCCCGAGCGGGCCGGAAGATCCGGTCGGGAAGTGCAAGCCGAACAAAATCCCTCTGGGGGTTGAGTTTTGGTGGGCTATGGTGTAATTGGCAACACTACGGTTTCTGGTACCGTCATTCTAGGTTCGAGTCCTGGTAGCCCAGCGCAGAGCTTCATCTGTACAATACGCCCCCGTTGTGTAGCGGCCTAGCACGCTGCCCTCTCACGGCAGTAGCGCCGGTTCGAATCCGGTCGGGGGTACAGATCCTTCCCGCGAGATCATCTGGGTCGCACCCACGATTTCGATGCAGGATCGCTAGGGCCCCCGTTGTGTAGCGGCCTAGCACGCTGCCCTCTCACGGCAGTAGCGCCGGTTCGAATCCGGTCGGGGGTACGGGTTTCACCATGGGCTATGGTGTAATTGGCAACACTACGGTTTCTGGTACCGTCATTCTAGGTTCGAGTCCTGGTAGCCCAGCGCAAGATGCAGTACAATACGCCCCCGTTGTGTAGCGGCCTAGCACGCTGCCCTCTCACGGCAGTAGCGCCGGTTCGAATCCGGTCGGGGGTACAACAGAGTAAGTAATCAAGGGTCCTTCACTCCGGTGAGGGACCCTTGGTCATGTGTCCGGGGGCCGTTGCGCACGGGCCCGTCGCACTCAGAGTCCGTACCGCCGGTTCGACTCCTCCTCCTGGGCCAGCCGACGCAGCGACAGCAACAGCTGTTCGTACAGCACGACCGAGGCCACCGCCATCTCCACCTGCTCCGCGCCTGCCGGATAGGTCTCCATCATGTCCAGGTCGCGGACCGCGACTTGCTCCATGAGGCGGGCCTGCTCGGTCACGTACTCGATGTCGCAGGGGTAGTGAGCTGCTGTCGGTTTCTGGGGCGTTCACCACTGGCTGCCGGCCCTCGTGGCAATGCCGCCCATGCTGCGGGAGTTGGGCCGGGACAGGAGCCGCGGGCTGCTCGGCCACACCCTGCTGTCCGGATCGCCGAGGACGTACTACGTCGTCCAGTACTGGGAGTCGAAGGAGAAGCTCTACGCGTACGCCGCCGCGCCCGACATGTTCCACCACAAGGCCTGGGCGACGTTGAACCGCAAGGAGAAGAAGTCCCGGCAGCACGTGGGACCGTGGCACGAGACACACATCGCGCCCGAGGGGTCGTACGAATCGATCTACGCCGACATGCCGCCGTACGGACCGGCTGCGGCGACGGGCGTGCTGCCGATCGAGGAGCGGGGACGCCGGGCGGCGGACCGTCTCGCGCGCCGCTCGTCCACGGAGCGGAAGGGCTGAGAGGGGGCCGTCACGTCGCTGGGACGGCCGGGGAACGATTTCCTGCTGTGCCGGGTCCGTGTGCCGGGCTTGTGCGGCAGGACGTTCCGGCGGGTCCGAGTGCCGTGCCTGCGGGTGATCCGTACGTCAGCCGGTGCGGCGCAGGGCCTCGCTCAGCCGGGCCGCCGAGTCGATGACCGCCTGGGCGTGCATCCGGCCCGGGTGGCGGGTCAGCCGCTCGATCGGTCCGGAGACCGAGACCGCGGCGACCACCCGGTTCGACGGCCCGCGTACCGGCGCCGAGACCGAGGCGACGCCCGGCTCCCGCTCGCCGATCGACTGGGCCCAGCCCCGGCGGCGCACGCCCGAGAGCGCCGTCGCCGTGAAGCGGGCGCCCTGGAGGCCGCGGTGCAGGCGCTCCGGCTCCTCCCAGGCCATCAGGATCTGGGCCGAGGATCCCGCCTTCATGGTCAGGGTGGAGCCCACCGGCACGGTGTCCCGCAGTCCGGACAGCCGCTCCGCCGCAGCCACGCAGATCCGCATGTCGCCCTGGCGGCGGTAGAGCTGCGCGCTTTCGCCGGTGATGTCCCGCAGATGCGTGAGCACCGGGCCGGCCGTCGCCAGCAGGCGGTCCTCGCCTGCCGCGGCCGCGAGCTCCGCCAGTCGGGGGCCGAGGATGAATCGGCCCTGCATGTCCCTCGCCACCATCCGGTGGTGTTCCAGTGCCACAGCCAGTCGATGAGCCGTGGGTCGTGCAAGCCCGGTCGCCGCGACCAGCCCGGCGAGGGTGGCCGGGCCGGACTCCAGGGCGCTCAATACCAGAGCCGCCTTGTCGAGAACGCCGACGCCGCTAGAGTTGTCCATACGACGATACTTGCGTCTCACTCTGTGAAACGCAAGTTCAATTTCCGGCGGAAGTTGCGAACCTGTAGGGGCGGCCGCACAACGGCCCGTAGCCACCGCCCCGCACGGGGGTCCGGACGGCAGCGCACCGAAATCTCTAGTTGGGCCGGCGAAGACGCCGGCCGGAGGGAAAGCGATGGGTAGGACACTCGCGGAGAAGGTCTGGGACGACCACGTCGTCCGGCGCGCGGACGGCGAGCCCGATCTTCTCTTCATCGATCTGCACCTGCTGCACGAGGTGACCAGCCCCCAGGCCTTCGACGGCCTCCGGCAGGCCGGACGCCGGGTGCGGCGCCTCGACCTCACCATCGCCACCGAGGATCACAACACCCCGACCCTCGACATCGACAAGCCGATCGCCGACCCGGTCTCCCGCGCCCAGTTGGAGACCCTGCGCAAGAACTGCGCGGAGTTCGGTGTGAGGCTGCACCCGCTGGGCGACGTCGAGCAGGGCGTCGTGCACGTGGTGGGCCCGCAGCTGGGGCTGACCCAGCCCGGCACCACGGTCGTCTGCGGCGACTCCCACACCTCCACGCACGGCGCGTTCGGCGCGCTGGCGTTCGGCATCGGCACCAGCCAGGTCGAGCACGTGCTGGCCACCCAGACGCTGCCACTGGCCCGTCCGAAGACGATGGCGATCACCATCGACGGCGAACTGCCCGACGACGTGACGGCCAAGGACCTGATCCTTGCGATCATCGCCCGGATCGGCACCGGCGGCGGCCAGGGCTACATCCTCGAATACCGCGGCTCCGCCATCGAGAAGCTCTCGATGGAAGCCCGGATGACCATCTGCAACATGTCGATCGAGGCGGGCGCCCGGGCCGGCATGATCGCCCCGGACGAGACCACGTTCGACTACCTGAAGGGCCGCGACCACGCCCCGCACGGCGAGGACTGGGACGCCGCGGTCGCGTACTGGAAGACGCTGCGCACGGACGAGGACGCGGTCTTCGACGCCGAGGTCGTCATCGACGCCGCCGAACTGGCGCCGTTCGTCACCTGGGGCACCAACCCCGGCCAGGGCGCGCCCCTGTCGGGACACGTCCCCGACCCGGCTTCGTACGAGGACGCCTCGGAGCGGAACGCCGCCGAAAAGGCCCTGGAATACATGGGGTTGACCGCCGGACAGCCGCTTCGTGAGATCAACGTCGACACCGTCTTCGTGGGCTCCTGCACCAACGGCCGGATCGAGGACCTGCGCAACGCGGCCGCGATCCTGGACGGCCGCAAAGTCGCCGACGGCGTACGGATGCTGGTCGTGCCCGGCTCGGTCCGGGTCGCCCTGCAGGCGGTCGAGGAGGGCCTGGACAAGGTCTTCACCGCGGCCGGCGCCGAGTGGCGGCACGCGGGCTGCTCGATGTGTCTCGGCATGAACCCCGACCAGCTGGCCCCCGGCGAGCGCTCCGCGTCCACCTCGAACCGTAACTTCGAGGGCCGGCAGGGCAAGGGCGGCCGTACCCACCTGGTCTCCCCGCAGGTCGCCGCCGCCACCGCCGTGCTGGGCCACCTGGCCTCGCCGGCCGACCTGTCCGACGCCCTTACGTCCGCCGGAGTCTGAGAACCATGGAAGCTTTCACCGCACACACCGGCCGGGCCGTCCCGCTGCGCCGCAGCAACGTCGACACCGACCAGATCATCCCCGCCCACTGGCTGAAGAAGGTCACCCGCGACGGCTTCGAGGACGGGCTCTTCGAGGCATGGCGCAAGGACCCCGAGTTCGTCCTCAACCGGCCCGAGCGGGACGGCGCAACGGTCCTGGTGGCCGGTCCCGAATTCGGCACCGGGTCCTCCCGTGAACATGCCGTCTGGGCCCTGCAGAACTACGGCTTCAAGACCGTCATCTCCTCCCGGTTCGCCGACATCTTCCGCGGCAACTCGCTGAAGAACGGACTGCTGACCGTCGTCCTCGACCAGAAGGTCGTCGACGCGCTGTGGGAGCTGACCGAGGCCGACCCGGCCGCCGAGGTCACCGTCGACCTGGAGGCGCGCCAGGTCCGAGCCGAGGGCATTACCGCCGACTTCGAGCTCGACGAGAACGCCCGCTGGCGACTGCTGAACGGCCTGGACGACATCAGCCTCACCCTTCAGAACGAAGCGGACATTGCGACTTATGAGGTGGCAAGGCCGACCTTCAAGCCGCGTACAATTAACGCCTGAGCAGCGCGTTTCCAGTACTGCGCCCCCTGCCTTCTGGTAGGGGGCGCAGTCGCTTGTTGAGACCCCACAGGGCGACAACTTGCCCCAGATGGCACAATCGGTGCATGGAACGCGACAGCCAACTCAAGCTTTACGGCCAAGTCGCCGACCAATTGAAGGACGCGCACACAAGAGTGCGCGCACTGCAAGTCCCGGAGGGCGTACGGATGGCGCTGTCCCGGAAGCTGTTGGTCATCACGGCCGCGGCGAAGCACGATCTCCCGGATGCGGCAAGGCGTCTGGACCGGTTGATGAAGGACCTCGATGAGGGCCGATTCCCCGAAGGTGACTGACCTCTGCGGAACTGCGCAGCGGTCGACTTCGTTGCGGCACTAGGGTGATTAGCCCGTTTCATGTTTGATTTGCGGTATATATCTGCCTAACGTGCGAAAACGCTTGAACACTTACGTTCTGGCAATGTCTCCGAAGGGGAAGACGTGAACAAGGCACAGCTCGTAGAAGCGATTGCCGACAAGGTCGGCGGCCGTCAGCAGGCCGCGGACGCTGTCGACGCGGTACTCGACGCGATCGTCCGTGCGGTTGTCGCCGGCGACCGGGTCTCGGTCACCGGTTTCGGCTCGTTCGAGAAGGTCGACCGCCCGGCCCGCTACGCCCGCAACCCGCAGACGGGTGAGCGCGTGCGGGTCAAGAAGACCTCGGTGCCCCGTTTCCGTGCCGGGCAGGGCTTCAAGGACCTGGTCAGCGGCTCGAAGAAGCTCCCCAAGCACGATGTGGCCGTGAAGAAGGCGCCCAAGGGCAGCCTCTCGGGCGGTGTTTCCGCCCGTGCGACCACCAAGGCCGCGGCCAAGAAGGCCGCTGCCAAGAAGGCCGCGGTGAAGAAGGTCACCGCCAAGAAGACCGTGACGGCGGCGAAGACCGCCGCGGCCAAGAAGACCGCCGTGAAGAAGACCACGGCGGCCGCGAAGACCACCGCAGCGGCGAAGAAGGCGACGGCCGCCAAGAAGGCCGTCGCCGCCAAGACCGCGCCCGCCAAGAAGGCCACGGCGAAGAAGGCGCCCGCGAAGAAGGTCACGGCGCGCAAGATCACGGCCAAGAAGGCCGTCGCACGGAAGAAGTGAGACCGAGCAGCGCAAGGCTACTCACACGCGCCGGGCCGGGCTCCCCTCGGGGAGCCCGGCCCGCGGGCTGTCCGGGGTGCGTTCAGCGGCCCCGCGGGCCGGACGCGCCCTTCAGAACGTCTGCAGCGTCACCAGGGTGATCCGCAGGGTCGATCCCTCGCCCTCCACCTCGATCCGCACCCGCTGCCCCGGGCGCAGCAGCCGCAGGCCGCCCGCGTCGAAGGCGGGGGCGTCGAATTCCACCGGGGTGCCGTCGTCGAGCAGCACACTGCCGGTGCGGGTCTCGGGGTCGTACGTGTACGAGGTCGCCTGCATGAACGGCAGCCTATCGGTCCCTCGCGGGCATTTCCGCGGCCAAGCTGCCCGCCGTGTGCGGACCCACCCCGAGGGCCAGTGCGGCCCGCAGATCGGCGCCGGTGTCCACGTCCTGGCGGACCGAGTCGATACCGGCCGGAACTATTTCCACCGCGCCGGAGACAAGATGCCGGGCCCGGGACGGGCCACCGAAAGCCGGACGCAATTCCACCCCAGCCGAAGCCGACAGGAAAGTCGTGCCGATTCCCGCCGCATCCGTAACAAATGCACGCGGGAATTCAGTGGCGAATTCGAGTACCCGGGCCAATTCTGCGGGACGCAGTGAGGGCAGATCCGCGTTGAGTGCGGCGAGTGCCGCGGCGGGCCGCCGGTCGCGTATCGCCCGCTCGCCGTGGGCGAGCGCGGCGTTGAGTCCGGCGGCCGGTCCGTCGGGAACGATGCGCGCGCCGAGCGCCGAGAGCGCGGCCCCGGCCACCGGGTCGTCCGTGACGACCACCACATCCCGTACGGCCCGGCAGGCCAGGGCCGCGGCCACCGTGTCCTGGGCGAAGGCCAGAGCGAGCCGGGGGCGCAGCAGCGGGCCCGTCGCCTGCGTCAGCCTGCTCTTGGCCCGTGCCAGCGGCTTCAACGGGACGACCAGGGACCACAGCCCGGTCCGGTCGGTGTTCGTGGCCATCTCCCCCTCGGTGCGCGTCGCCGCCTATTCTCGCCTGCCGGTACGACAACCCGGTGCGACAATCCGGAGGGGTGGCCGCGGGGGTGGGGCGTACGGTGTTCTCGACAGAGCAGGGGCCTGGGGCGAGACTTGACCGCCACAGACAGGCACACACGTCAGGTCCGTAGAGGAAGGTGTCCGAGTGTCCGGCCGCAGAATCGGCTTCTGGTACCGCCTCGCGGCGGTCATCGCAAAACCGCCGCTGGTGGTTCTGTTCAAGCGTGACTGGCGGGGAGTGGAGCACATTCCGGCCGAAGGCGGTTTCATCACTGCGGTCAATCACAACTCGTATCTGGACCCGCTCTCCTACGGTCATTTCCAGTACAACACCGGTCGGGTGCCGCGGCTCCTCGCCAAGGCGGGGCTCTTCAAGACCCCCTTTGTCGGCATGATGCTGCGGGGCACCGGACAGATCCCCGTGTACCGCGAGACGACCAATGCGCTGGACGCCTTCCGGGCCGCCGTCGACGCCATCGAGCGCGGTGAATGCGTCGCCTTCTATCCGGAGGGCACCCTCACCCGCGACCCCGGCATGTGGCCGATGGCCGGCAAGACCGGCGCCGCCCGCGTCGCGTTGATGACGAAGGCCCCGGTCATCCCTGTTGCGCAGTGGGGCGCGAACCTGGCGATGCCGCCGTACGCCAAGGAGAAGAAGCTCCAACTCTTCCCGCGCAAGACCCTCCAGGTGCAGGCCGGACCGCCCGTCGACCTCTCCAGGTTCTACGACATGGAGCCGACGCCCGACGTCCTGCGCGAGGCGACCGAGGTCATCATGGCCGCGGTGACCGCACAGCTGGAGGACATCCGCGGCGAGAAGGCGCCCGCCGATCTCTACGACCACCGCAAGGCACGTGCCGAACAGCGGCGCAAGGCCGAAGGAGAGGGACTCAAGTGACGCACCCCGTAAAGGCAGCCGTCTTCGGAACCGGCTCATGGGGTACGGCCTTCGGCATGATCCTCGCCGACGCCGGCTGCGAGGTCACCCTCTGGGGCCGCCGCGCCGAGGTCGCCGAGGCCATCAACACGACCCGTACCAACCCCGAATACCTGCCGGGAATTGAGCTCCCCGAGTCCATCCGGGCCACCACCGACGCCGCCCGGGCGCTGCGCGGCGCCGACTTCGCCGTCCTCGTCGTGCCCTCGCAGACGCTGCGCGCCAACCTCGCCGACTGGGCCCCGCACCTCGACCCCGACACCGTCCTCGTCTCGCTGATGAAGGGCGTCGAACTCGGCACCGCCAAGCGGATGAGCGAGGTCATCGAGGACGTCACCAAGGTCTCCGCGGACCGGATCGCCGTCGTCACCGGCCCCAACCTGGCCAAGGAGATCGCCGAACGCCGTCCCGCCGCGGCCGTCGTCGCCTGCCAGGACGAGTCGGTGGCCCAGCGCCTCCAGGCCGCCTGCCACACCCCGTACTTCCGCCCGTACACCAACACCGATGTGGTCGGCTGCGAGCTCGGCGGCGCGGTGAAGAACGTCATCGGTCTCGCCGTCGGCATCGCCGACGGGATGGGACTGGGCGACAACGCCAAGGGCTCGCTCATCACCCGCGGCCTCGCCGAGACCACCCGGCTCGGTCTCGCCATGGGCGCCGACCCGCTGACGTTCTCCGGACTCGCGGGTCTCGGCGACCTCGTGGCGACGTGCTCCTCGCCGCTGTCGCGCAACCACACCTTCGGCACCAACCTCGGCCGCGGCATGACACTGGAAGAGACCATCGCCGTCACCAAGCAGACCGCCGAGGGCGTCAAGTCCTGTGAATCGGTGCTCGATCTGGCGCACCGGCACGGCGTCGACATGCCCATCACGGAGACGGTCGTCTCCATCGTCCACGAGGGCAAGCCGCCGATGGTCGCTCTGGGCGAGCTGATGTCGCGCAGCGCGAAGGCCGAGCGGCACTGACGCCCGACCGGCCCCGGTGACGCAGACGCGACCCGTACCAGCAGGTACGCTCGTCGCGATATGAGCAGCGAGAACCTCCCCCAGAGCCCGGAGCAGCAGCTCCGCAAGCCGCGTGTGGCCGTCGTGTTCGGCGGCCGCAGCTCCGAACACGGCATTTCGGTCGTCACGGCAGGTGCCGTCCTGAACGCCATCGACCGGACGAAGTACGACGTCCTGCCGATCGGCATCACGCGGGACGGCCGCTGGGCGCTCACCGCCGACGAGCCCGAACGCATGGCCATCACGGACCGGAAGATGCCGGACGTGGCCCAGCTGGCCGAGTCCTCCGAGGGTGGCGTGGTGCTCTCCGTCGACCCCGGCAGCCGCGAAGTGGTCTACAGCGAGCCCGGCTCGGTGCCCAAGGCGCTCGGCGAGGTCGACGTCGTCTTCCCCGTCCTGCACGGCCCGTACGGCGAGGACGGCACGCTTCAGGGGTTGCTGGAGCTGTCCGGAGTGCCGTACGTGGGTGCGGGTGTGCTCGCCTCGGCGGTCGGCCAGGACAAGGAATACATGAAGCGGGTGTTCACGTCGTTCGGGCTGCCCGTCGGCCCGTACGTCGTCGTCCGCCCCCGCGAATGGGACAACGACCGCCTCGCCGCCCGCAAGCGCATCGTGGACTTCGCCGGTGAACACGGCTGGCCGCTCTTCGTCAAGCCCGCGCGGGCCGGCTCGTCCATGGGCATCACCAAGGTCGACGACCTCTCCGGACTCGACGAGGCGATCGAGGAAGCCCGCCGCCACGACCCCAAGTTCCTCGTCGAGTCGCTCCTGCGCGGCCGCGAGATCGAGTGCGGGGTGCTGGAGTTCGAGGACGGACCGCGTGCCAGCGTGCCCGCCGAGATCCCGCCGGTCACCTCGCACGACTTCTACGACTTCGAGGCCAAGTACATCGACTCGGCGTCCGGGATCGTGCCCGCCCCGCTCACCGAGGAGCAGACCGCCGAGGTCAAGCGGCTCGCGGTCGAAGCGTTCGAGGCTGCTTCCTGTGAGGGCCTGGTGCGCGCCGACTTCTTCCTCACCGAGGACGGCACCTTCGTCATCAACGAGATCAATACGCTGCCGGGCTTCACCCCGATCTCCATGTACCCGCGGATGTGGCAGGAGAGCGGTGTGAGCTACCAGGAGCTGGTCGACCGGCTGATCCAGGCGGCGTTGACCCGGCCCACCGGCCTGCGCTGACCCCGCGCTACAGGCTGCTGGGGACCGTCTTCATGACGGCCGGGGCGAACGCCGCCAGCGGGCCGGCGTCATGGGCGTATGCCGTCGAGAGCGTCACCTCGACATACGCCTTGCGATACGTCGTGGTGAACCGCGGACCGGCGTCCTCCGGCTGCTCCAGCAGCCAGTTGACGCCGTCCGCGTCCGTCCCCTTGGCCATGGGGTCGTCCATCTTCGCGGGTCGGTCGACGCCGCAGCGCAGTACGATCGCCCCGTCCCCCCATGAGGCGGTCAGCTCGGACTTCGGCCCGGAGTCGTCACGGTTCTGTCCGGCAACGGTCGCCGGCAGCTCCTTGTGCAGGGCATCGCAGTAGGCTGCGACTTCCGGCGTCGGGGTGGGGACCGTGATCGACGCCGCGGCGTCCGTTGTCGAGCAGCCCGCCGCGGCCAGCACCAGAACGGCGGCGGACGGACCGAGAAGCACGGGGCGGCGGAAGGAAGTCACCGGCCCAGCGTAGACGGGGGCTACAGGTGGACGACCGGGCAGGTCAGGGTTCTGGTGATGCCGTCCACCTGCTGGACCTTGGCGACCACCATGCGGCCGAGTTCATCGACCGTGCCGGACTGCGCGCGCACGATCACGTCGTAGGGGCCAGTGACGTCCTCTGCCTGGATCACTCCCGGGATTTTCGCGATGGTCTCGGCGACGGTCGACGCCTTGCCCACCTCGGTCTGAATAAGGATGTACGCCTGTACCACGGAACCTCCAGGGCGGCCACGAGGATCATGTGGGGGAAAGAGACGCCACGGTATCGCGTTGCCGAGGGCCGCGGGGAGACCTGTGGAACGGATGACGTCCACAGCGTGGCGCACGCATGCCATGAGTTGACGTATGCCTTGACAGTACCGACAGCAGTGAAGGCCCGCGACCGCAAGCGCGGCGGTGCGGACGGGGGACGGGCATGCCGGTGACAACAGGGGCAGACTGCTCCCTGCGGCGGCCGGGCCACGGCCCGGACCACCGGCCGCCCGCCCAGGCCGGACGTCCGTCCGGCGTGACAGATGAGAGGTGAGACTCGGTGAAGGGAACCGTGGGCGAGTTGGGGGAGTTCGGGCTCATCAAGGAGCTCACTTCCCGGCTCACCACCACTCCGGCGGTACGGCTCGGACCCGGCGACGACGCCGCGGTCGTGGCCGCTCCCGACCGTAGGGTCGTGGCCAGTACGGACATCCTGTTGGAGGGACGGCACTTCCGCCGCGACTGGTCGACGGCGTACGACGTCGGACGCAAGGCCGCCGCACAGAACCTCGCCGACATCGCCGCCATGGGCGCGGTCCCCACCGCGCTGCTGCTCGGCCTGGTCGTCCCCGCCGAACTCCCGGTCACCTGGGCGGGAGAGCTGATGGACGGCATCCGCGACGAGTGCCAGGTCGCGGGGGCGGCCGTGGTCGGCGGTGACGTCGTCGGCGGGGAGACCATCACCGTCGCGATCACCGCACTCGGCGATCTGCGCAACCACGAACCCGTCACCCGGGCCGGCGCCCGACCCGGCGATGTCGTCGCCGTCACCGGCTGGCTCGGCTGGTCCGCCGCCGGGTACGCGGTCCTCTCCCGCGGCTTCCGCTCGCCGCGCGCCTTCGTCGAGGCCCACCGGCGCCCCGAACCGCCGTACCACGCGGGCCCGGCGGCCGCCGGACTCGGCGCCACCGCCATGACGGACGTCAGTGACGGACTCGTCGCCGACCTCGGACACATCGCCGAGGCCAGCAAGGTCCGGATCGATCTGCGGTCCGGGCTGATCGACATCCCCTCGCAGATGTCGGACATCGGGCAGGCGGTCGGTGTGGACCCGCTCCAGTGGGTGCTCACCGGGGGAGAGGACCACGCGATCGTCGCGACCTTCCCCCAGGACGTGAAGCTGCCCGCCCGCTGGAAGGTGATCGGCGAGGTCCTCAACCCGTCGGCGCTGCCCCAGGTGACGGTCGACGGAGCCCCGTGGACCAGCAAGGGTGGCTGGGACCACTTCGGCGCCATCGAGGACGCCCGGTAGGTTGCGGCGTATGCCCATATCTTCTGCCGCACCGCAGGTACCGCTCGCTCCGTTCGTGCCACCCCGTGTGCTCACCGTCGCCGGATCCGATTCCGGCGGCGGTGCGGGCATTCAGGCCGACCTGAAGACGATGCTGGCGCTCGGCGTGCACGGCATGAGCGTGATCACCGCGGTGACCGCGCAGAATTCACTGGGCGTCCAGGGCGCGTGGGAGCTGCCCGTGGAGGCGGTACGTGCCCAGTACCGCAGCGTCGTCGACGACATCGGCGTCCAGGCGGTGAAGACCGGCATGCTCGCGTCGGCCGCGCTTGTCGAGACCGTCGCCGCACTCCTCGCGGGAACGGACGCCCCGGTGGTCGTCGACCCGGTGGGGACCTCCAAGCACGGTGATCCGCTGCTGGCCGCCGAAGCCCTCGATTCCGTACGGACGAAACTGCTGCCGGTCGCCACGGTGGCGACCCCCAACCTGGACGAGGTGGCCCAGCTCACCGGCGTGACGGTCACGGACGAGACCGGAATGCGGCAGGCCGCGGCGGAGATCCTGGGATACGGGCCGCGCTGGGTCGTCATCAAGGGCGGGCACCTGCCCGGCGAACCGGTCGACCTCCTCGCGGACGGCACCGAGGAGCACTGGCTGCGCGCCCCTCGCCACGGCAACCGGCACACGCACGGCACGGGCTGCACCCTCGCCGCCGCGATCGCCTGCGGGCTGGCCCGGGGCAACGACGTACCGACGGCCGTACGGGCCGCGAAGACGTACGTCACCGGGGCGATCGCGGCGGGCTTCCCGCTGGGCACCGGGATCGGCCCGGTCAGGCACGGCTGGCAGCTGTAACGGCCTCCCCCACTCCCCGTCGTGGGGGAGGCCGTAAGCGTCGGCAGCCGCACGGGCCCGGTGCACAGCAAAAAGCCGGTCCACCTCGGTGGACCGGCTTTTTGGGCAACCGGAAGGCTGCGCTACGACGGGAACGTCAGCGCGCGACCTTGCCGGCCTTGATGCACGAGGTGCAGACGTTGAGCCGCTTCGGCGTCCGACCGACCACGGCACGCACGCGCTGGATGTTGGGATTCCAGCGACGGGACGTACGGCGGTGCGAGTGCGAAATGTTGTTGCCGAAGCCCGGCCCCTTGCCGCAGACGTCGCAGTTGGCAGCCACGGGTCACTCCAAAGACTTCAGGTGCACTTACAGTGAATTCCGGCGCGCCGGAATCATTTGACTGAAGTGGCGGTACCGGAGGAATTCCCGACTCTCATCGGGCAACCGAAGCAGCATACAACGGCCGCGTCGGTGGAACGAAACTACCATGGGTTTCCCCGCCGCCTGCCCCACCCCTGTCGCTGCCGGACGCACCCGGGCGGGACTAGTCTGCCGTTCAGCCAGCCCGCACGGCCGCTCTCCAGGAGGAACACCAGGTGCCGCAGACCGCCGACGACATGGACGCCGTCGCGGTGCGTACCTGGTGCTCACTGGCGCTGGAGGCGCTGGGCCGGGAGCGCGAGGCGATCGACGCGATCAACGTCTACCCCGTCGCGGACGGAGACACCGGCACCAATCTCTATCTGACGGTGGAATCGGCGGCAGGCGCCGTCGAAGCGGTCTTCGCCGCCCACGCGACCGGTACGTCCGTGCCCGCCCTCGCCGATGTCGTACGGGCCATGGCGCACGGGGCGCTGATCGGCGCCCGGGGGAACTCCGGCACGATCCTTGCGCAGCTGTTGCGCGGCATGGCGGGGGTGCTGGGCGATGGGCACGACGCGGACCATCTGCGCCGCGCGCTGACCCGGGCCGCCGAGGCCGCCCGTCAGGCCGTCGCCCACCCGGTCGAGGGCACAGTGCTGACCGTGGCCACCGCGGCCGCCCGGGCCGCCGGGCGCACGGCGGGCGACCCGAGACCGGAAGCGGTCGTGCAGGCGGCCTACGACGGGGCGCGTACGGCCCTGGACGCGACCCCCGGACAGCTCGCCGTCCTCGGGCGGGCGGGCGTCGTCGACGCCGGAGGCCGTGGCCTGGTGACCGTCCTGGGGGCGCTTGTCGAAGCGGTCTCAGGTGAGCCGCCCGCGCACGGGACCTGGGTGACGCCCGACATCGCCCCCGTGACCGCTGCCGCCGCCGACTGCGCGGCGGACGGACCGGCGGACGGGCCCGCCTTCGAGGTGATCTATCTGCTGGAGGCCCGGGACGATGCCGTCGACCGGCTGAGGGCCCGGCTCGACGGGCTCGGCGACTCGCTCGTCGTGGTCGGCGGCGACGGGCTGTGGAACGTCCACGTCCATGTCGACGACGCCGGTGCGGCGGTGGAGGCCGGGGTCGAGGCGGGCAGGCCGTACCGGATCCGGATCACCCACTTCGGTGCCGACCGGGCCCACCCCCACCATCGGGAGCCCGCACAGCGCGGTGTCGTCGTGGTGGTCCCGGGCGACGGGCTCTCCGGGCTGTGCGCGGAGGTCGGCGCGACCACGGTGCTCGCCCGCCCCGGGGAGCCGCCCGCCAGCGGTGAGCTGGTCGACGCGATCCGTCGTGCCCACGCCCGAGAGGTGGTCCTCCTGCCCAATGACGCGGAGCTGCGCCATACGGCCGCGGCGGCCGCGGAGCAGGCCCGTACGGAAGGGATCCGGGTCGCCCTGATCCCGACCCGGGCCGCCGTCCAGGGCATCGCGGCGCTCGCCGTCCACGAACCGGACCGCAGCTTCGACGAGGACGTGGTGGCGATGACCGCCGCGGCCGGCGCCACCCGGTACGCCGAACTGGCCGTCGCCGAGCGGCAGTCGTGGACCATGGCGGGGATCTGCCAGGCCGGCGACATCCTGGGGCTGATCGACGGCGATGTGGCGGTCATCGGCGAGGACGTACCCGGCACGGCCCGGGCCGTCCTCGACCGGATGCTGTCGGCGGGCGGCGAACTCGTGACGCTGGTCCTGGGCGAGGACATGCCGGACAGCCTGGCGGAGGTGCTGCAGGAGCATGTGCGCGAGGGGTACCTGGCGGTGGACACGACGGTGTACCGGGGCGGCCGCCAGTGCGCTCCGCTGCTGATCGGGGTGGAGTAGGGCGCGCGCCCCGCGGCCCGCGCTGCCTCCGACCGCCGGACGGGCGGTGACAGGAACGGTGCGGGGACGATTCCGGCCAGGGGATTCCGGTGGCGCGGGCGACTTCTGTCAGTGGCGTGGTGTGCAATGGATCGCGTGTCTGCGTTCGATGAACCCCTCAAGAAGCTGCTCGGCGGTGCCACCGCGAAGGTGATGGCCGAACACCTCGACCTGCACACGGTCGGTGATCTGCTGCACCACTACCCGCGGCGGTACGAGGAGCGCGGCCAGCTCACCGCGCTGGCCGACCTTCCGCTGGACGAGCACGTGACCGTCGTCGCCCAGGTGGCCGACGCGCGGATCATGGTGTTCAACAACGGCAGGGGCAAGCGCCTGGAGGTGACCCTCACCGACGGCAGCGGGCGGCTGCAGCTCGTCTTCTTCGGCCATGGGGTGCACAAGCCGCACAAGGAGCTGCTGCCGGGCCGCCGGGCGATGTTCGCGGGCAAGGTCTCCGTCTTCAACCGGAAGATGCAGCTCGCGCACCCGACGTACCAGCTGCTCGACACCGCGGACGCCGACGAGGCCACGGAGGCGGTGGACGCCTTCGCCGGGCGGTTGCTGCCCATCTACCCCGCCTGCAAGCAGCTCGACTCCTGGCGGATCGCCAAGGCCGTCGACACCGTGCTGCCCAGCGCCCGGGACGCCGTCGACCCGCTGCCGCTCCCGCTGCGCGAGGGGCGCGGCTTCGCTCCCTTGCCCGAGGCGCTGCTGAAGATCCACCGCCCGCAGACCAAGGCGGACATCGCCGACGCCAGGGACCGACTGAAGTGGGACGAGGCGTTCGTCCTGCAGGTCGCGCTCGCCCGCCGCCGGTACGCGGACACCCAGCTCCCGGCGGTGGCCCGCAGACCCAGGCACGGCGGACTGCTCGACGCATTCGACGCCAAACTGCCGTTCACCCTCACCGAGGGCCAGGAGAAGGTCTCCAAGGAGATCTTCGACGACCTCGCGACCGAGCACCCGATGCACCGGCTGCTGCAGGGCGAAGTCGGGTCCGGGAAGACCATGGTGGCGCTGCGAGCCATGCTCGCCGTCGTCGACGCGGGCGGACAGGCCGCGATGCTCGCACCCACCGAGGTGCTCGCCCAGCAGCATCACCGCTCCATCACCGAAATGATGGGCGAGCTCGCCGAGAACTGGGGGCTGTGGCGCGAAGCGCCTCCTCAGGAGGGGCGGCGGTCGGGCGACGGGCGGGCGCTGGGCGGCTCCGACCTCGGCACGAAGGTGGTGCTGCTGACCGGGTCCATGGGGATGGCGGCCCGCCGTCAGGCGCTGCTCGACCTGGTCACCGGCGAGGCCGGGATCGTGATCGGCACCCATGCGCTGATCGAGGACAAGGTGCAGTTCCACGACCTGGGGCTGGTCGTCGTCGACGAGCAGCACCGCTTCGGAGTGGAACAGCGCGACGCCCTGCGGTCCAAGGGGAAGCAACCGCCGCACCTGCTGGTGATGACCGCCACCCCCATTCCCCGTACTGTCGCGATGACGGTCTTCGGCGACCTGGAGACGTCCGTCCTGGACCAGCTGCCGGCGGGCCGCTCGCCGATCGCCAGCCACGTCGTCCCCGCCAAGGACAAGCCGCACTTCCTCAGCCGCGCCTGGGAGCGGGTCCGCGAGGAGGTCGAGAACGGGCATCAGGCATACGTCGTCTGCCCCCGGATCGGTGACGACGCCGACGACGAGGCCGAGAAGAAGAACAGGAAGAAGGCCGCGGAGAAGGCGGCCGAGGAGGACGGGGAGAAGCGCCCGCCGCTCGCGGTCCTGGAGATCGCCGAACAGCTCGCCAAGGGTGCCCTCGCCGGCCTGCGCATCGAGGTGCTGCACGGCAGGATGAACCCCGACGACAAGGACGACGTGATGCGGCGCTTCGCCGCGGGCCACGTCGACGTCCTCGTCGCGACGACCGTCATCGAGGTCGGGGTCAACGTCCCCAACGCCACCGCGATGGTGATCATGGACGCCGACCGGTTCGGCGTCTCCCAGCTCCACCAGCTCCGCGGCCGGGTCGGCCGGGGTTCCGCCGCCGGCCTGTGCCTGCTCGTCAGCGAGGCGCACGAGGCGAGCCCCGCCCGAGCCCGGCTCTCCGCCGTCGCCGCCACCCTCGACGGCTTCGAACTGTCCCGGATCGACCTCGAACAGCGCCGCGAGGGCGATGTACTCGGCCAGGCCCAGTCCGGGGTCCGCACGTCCCTGAGGATGCTCTCCGTCATCGACGACGAGGAGGTCATCGCCGCAGCCCGCGAGGAGGCGGCGACGATCGTCGCCGCGGACCCGGACCTGGCCCACCTGCCCGAACTGCGCACCGCGCTGGCCGCCCTGCTCGACAAGGAGCGCGAGGAGTATCTCGACAAGGGCTGAGCACGGGGGACGCACGGGGCCCACGGGCCTCAGAGCCTGTCGGGGTGACCTCTGATCGGGCGGCCACGCCCTGGCACGCACACTTCAGGCGTTGCCGAAATGGCCTGGTAGCTCCGCTACGAGGGCATCCCGGCGCCTTGGAATCGCACGCACCATGCCGCGTCCGCTCTCCGATCGAAGGTCACCCGACAGGCTCTCAGCGGGCCCGACGCCATATCGTGGGATGCACGGCGCCCGCCCCACCCCGGCGGGCCACCCTGCGACCCGAGGACCAGACACCCATGACCCGCGTGATCGCCGGCTCGGCCGGCGGACGCCGCCTGGCCGTCCCGCCCGGCACCGGCACCCGCCCCACCTCCGACCGCGCACGCGAGGGCCTCTTCTCCACCTGGGAAGCGCTCCTGGGCACCCTGGAGGGCATCCGGATCGCGGATCTGTACGCGGGCTCCGGCGCCGTCGGCCTCGAAGCGCTCTCCCGCGGCGCGGTCCACGCCCTGCTCGTCGAGGCCGACACCAAGGCCGCCCGCACGGTCCGGGACAACGTCCGTGCGCTCGGTCTGCCCGGCGCCGAAGTCCGTACCGGCAAAGCCGAACAGATCGTGACAGGACCGGCGCCCGCGGACCCGTACGACGTGGTCTTCCTGGATCCGCCGTACGCCGTCACCGATGGCGATCTTGGCGAGATACTGCTCACACTCCGTGCTCAGGGCTGGCTCACGGACGATGCCCTCGTCACCGTGGAACGGAGCACCAGAGGCGGAGAATTCAACTGGCCCAAGGGATTCGAGCCAGTGCGGGCCCGTCGCTACGGCGAGGGAACGCTTTGGTACGGTCGCGCCGCTTCTACGTGCGAAGACGCACGATGACCGCACCGGAGAGCGAGGGACTCAAGTTGCGCCGCGCCGTCTGTCCGGGGTCGTTCGACCCCATCACCAATGGACACCTCGACATCATTGGCCGCGCCTCGAAGCTGTACGACGTCGTACATGTCGCGGTGATGATCAACCAGTCCAAGAAGGGCCTGTTCACGATCGACGAGCGGATCGAGCTGATCCGTCAGGTCACCGCGGAATTCGGCAACGTCGAGGTCGAGTCCTTCCACGGCCTCCTGGTCGACTTCTGCAAGCAGCGCGACATCCCGGCGATCGTGAAGGGCCTGCGGGCCGTCAGCGACTTCGACTACGAGCTGCAGATGGCCCAGATGAACAACGGCCTCTCCGGGGTCGAGACGCTCTTCGTGCCGACGAATCCCACCTACAGCTTCTTGTCGTCCTCGCTGGTCAAGGAGGTCGCGACCTGGGGCGGCGACGTCTCCCACCTGCTGCCGCCGCTGGTCCACGACGCACTCGTCGAACGTCTTGCCCAGCAGTGATGCGCTGACAGTCCGTCACCCGGTGTCGGACGGGCGCCGACTGGCCGTACAGTCGTCCCGTCCGTCTCCAATTCGGCAGTAGAGAGTGGCGAGCACACGGTGGACGTGCAGAAGAAGCTCGACGAGATCGTCGAAGCGGTCGGGAACGCCCGGTCCATGCCCATGTCGGCATCGTGCGTGGTCAACCGCGCCGATCTGCTCGCCATGCTCGAAGAGGTACGTGAAGCCCTCCCCGGCTCGCTCGCCCACGCGCAGGAGCTCATCGGCGGCCGGGAGCAGATGGTCGAGCAGGCCCGCCAGGAGGCCGAGCGGATCATCGAGACCGCCCAGGCCCAGCGCGGCTCACTGATCTCCGACACCGAGATCGCCCGGCAGTCCCGGACCGAGGCCGACCGCATCCTCGGCGAGGCCCGCCGGGAGGCCGACGAGGTCCGCGCCGAGGCCGACGAGTACGTCGACAGCAAGCTCGCCAACTTCGAGGTCGTTCTCACCAAGACCATCGGCTCCGTCGACCGGGGCCGCGAGAAGCTTCTCGGCCGCGGCCAGGGCTTCGACGAGCAGGGGTACGAGGACCCCGACTTCGCGGAGGCCCCCGAGCGCAGCGCCGACCCGGAGACGCTCCGGCGCCGCGCCGACGACTACGTGGACACCAAGCTCGGCGCGTTCGAGGCCGTGCTCGCCAAGACCCTGGAAGCGGTCGGTCGTGGCCGGCAGAAGCTGCACGGCCGGGTCGCCACCGACGAGCTCGGCGCGCACATGGCAGCCCAGGACGCCGTCGGCAGCCCGGGCCACACCAGCGACGAGGACCACTGGGCCGGTCTCGCCGAGCTCGCCGCCCCGGAGCCGCAGCCGGTGCCCCAGCAGGTCCAGCCGCACTTCCCGGCACAGGCACAGCCGAGCTACGCGGAGACGTACGCGTACCAGGAGCGGCCTCAGCAGGACATGTACGGGTACCAGCAGCAGCCGGACCCGTACGCCGCCTATCAGCAGCAGGGCTACGACCAGGGCCAGGCGCAGCCGCAGGGGTACGACGGCTGGCAGCAGCCGATGCCGACGCACCAGCCCCTTCCGCCGCAGGGCGAGAGCGCCCTCGACGAGGCGAGCCTCTTCGACACCAGCATGATCGACATCGATCAGCTCCGCCGGTACGAGCAGGAGCGCTGACCGGAGTAACCCGGACAGGGGCCGAACCGGACCGGTTGCGGCCGGTTCGGGACCGGAATCGGGCCCGGTTGGGAGCAGGGTAAAGCGTCCAGTATCCTGGTTCTTCGGTCGCGCGTAGATCTGCGATCCCGGCTGCCCGCTTCGACTCCGATCCGGTCGGCCCCTCCCCACGGTGCGCGCTGCGCCATGGATACGATTTCGAAAGCAGGAAAAGCCCTGAACGGCCACCTCGACCACCGAAACCCTCTCGTGTTCGATACGCACGAGCTGGGTCGGCGTCCCGGTGCCCTCCTGCGGCTGACCCGCTCGGTGGACGCACCCGGTTCGCCGGCCCTCGGTATCGACGGGGTCATCGGTGTGCCGGAAGGCGTACCCGTGGAGCTGGAGCTCCGCCTCGAATCGGTCATGGAAGGGGTGCTTGTCACAGGCACCGCCCGTGCGTCGGCCGAAGGGGAGTGCGTAAGGTGTCTGGAGCCGCTGCGCCAAGAGGTCGTGGCGGACTTCCAGGAGATGTTCTCGTACCCTGACGCCGATGACCGGGGCCGCGCCAAAGCGGAACCGGCCGACGACGCCGAGGACGACGAGGACAGGCTCTTCATCGAGGACGGCCTGTTCGACCTCGAGCCAGTGCTGCGTGATGCGGTGGTGCTCGCACTGCCGATGCAGCCGGTGTGCCGGGAGACCTGTGCCGGTCTGTGTTCCGAATGCGGAATCAGGCTGGACGAGAACCCCGGTCACCACCACGATGCCGTCGACATTCGTTGGGCGGCATTGCAAGGACTCGCCGAGACCGTTTCGGACGGCGAGAAGGACAACATGGGCGGCGCCGAAGCGGGCGTCGACGAGAAGCAGGAGAAGTAGCCGTGGCTGTTCCGAAGCGGAAGATGTCGCGCAGCAACACGCGCCACCGCCGGTCGCAGTGGAAGGCTGCGGTCCCCACCCTGGTTTCGTGCGAGCGTTGCCAGGAGCCGAAGCTGCAGCACATCGCGTGCCCCAGCTGCGGCACGTACAACAAGCGCCAGGTCCTCGAAGTCTGAGCGGCTGGTGAGAGGCCCGATGTCTGAGTTGTCCCACGCCAAGAAGCAGGCAGACAACGTCAACACAGCCTCGTCCCACACGCTTCTGGAAGGGTGGCTCGGGTATCACCTTGAGTCCGCCCTTCTGGTGCGTGCGCTGACCCACCGTTCGTACGCATACGAGAACGGCGGCCTGCCCACCAACGAGCGGCTCGAATTCCTCGGGGATTCGGTGCTCGGACTGGTGGTCACGGACACGCTGTACCGCACCCACCCCGACCTGCCCGAAGGCCAGCTGGCCAAGTTGCGGGCCGCAGTGGTCAACTCGCGTGCACTTGCGGAAGTGGGCCGCGGCCTCGAACTCGGCTCCTTCATCCGGCTCGGCCGGGGCGAAGAGGGCACGGGCGGCAGGGACAAGGCATCCATCCTCGCCGACACGCTTGAAGCCGTGATCGGCGCGGTCTATCTCGATCAGGGCCTCAGTGCGGCCTCGGAGCTGGTCCACCGGCTTTTCGACCCGCTGATCGACAGGTCCTCCAACCTCGGCGCCGGCCTGGACTGGAAGACCAGTCTCCAGGAGCTCACCGCGAGCGAGAGTCTCGGAGTCCCCGAGTACCTCGTCACGGAGACCGGCCCGGACCACGAGAAGACCTTTACTGCTGCTGCTCGCGTCGGTGGTGTCTCGTACGGCACCGGCACCGGCCGTAGCAAGAAGGAAGCGGAGCAGCAGGCGGCGGAGTCCGCCTGGCGCGAGATCAGTGCCGCTGCGGAGCAGCGGGAGGCTACGGCGAAGGCCGCAGCCGACGGAGGGGCTGCCGACACCCCTGCCGACCCGTCGCCGTCGACGGACGTCACTCCGGCCTGATCCGGGAACCCCTCGGTGCCTCGTGCACCGGGGGGTTCTCCCTGTCCGGACCCGGTGTGCTGACGGCGATACTTCGCGGACACCCCTAAACTGTTCAGTCTCTTGAGGAGCCACTGCCGTGCCCGAGCTGCCTGAGGTCGAAGTCGTACGGCGCGGTCTTGAGCGCTGGGTGACCGGCCGCACGGTCGATGAGGTCGAGGTCCTGCACCCGCGCGCGGTCCGCCGCCATCTCGCGGGCTCCACGGACTTCGCGGCGCGGCTCAGCGGCAGCCGCTTCGGTACGGCCATGCGCCGCGGCAAGTACCTGTGGGTGCCGCTGGACGATCTTTCCTCCTCGCTCCTCGGCCATCTCGGCATGAGCGGTCAACTGCTCGTACAGCCGCAGGACACCCCCGACGAGAAGCATCTGCGGATACGGATCCGCTTCGACGACGCCCTCGGCACCGAGTTGCGCTTCGTCGACCAGCGGACCTTCGGAGGGCTCTCGCTCCACGAGAACACCCCGGAAGGGCTGCCCGACACCATCGCGCACATCGCCCGTGACCCCCTGGACCCCGCCTTCGACGACGCGGCGTTCCACACCGCTCTGCGCCTGCGCCGCACGACGGTCAAGCGGGCCCTGCTCGACCAGTCGCTGATCAGTGGCGTCGGCAACATCTACGCGGACGAGGCGCTCTGGCGCACCAGGCTGCACTACGACCGGCCCACCGCGACCCTGACCCGGCCCAAGTCGGCCGAGCTGCTCGGCCATGTTCGCGACGTGATGAACGCGGCGCTCGCCCAGGGCGGCACCAGCTTCGACAGCCTCTACGTCAATGTGAACGGCGAGTCGGGCTACTTCGACCGGTCGCTCGACGCGTACGGGCGCGAGGACGAGCCCTGTCACCGCTGCGGTACGGCGATGCGCCGCCGTCCGTGGATGAACCGCTCCAGCTACTACTGCCCGCGCTGCCAGCGGCCGCCGCGGGTCGCGTTCTAGAACGTGCCCTCGCGCCCCTCGTCGTAACGGCTGCGGGCGTCGAGCACCTCGGGCATCCGGCCCTCGACGAGCTGGATCAGCCCGAGCAGCCGGCCCGCGACCTCGCGCCCCAGCGGGGTCAACTCGTAGTCGACGCGCGGCGGATTGGTGCGCTGCGCCTCCCGGAGGACGAGGCCGTCCCGCTCCAGTGCGTGAAGCGTCTGGGAGAGCATCTTCTCGCTCACGCCGTCGACCCTGCGGCGCAGCTCGTTGAAGCGGGCGCCCGCCTCGTACAGCGCGGTCAGCGTCAGGCTGCCCCAGCGCCCGGTGACATGCTCCAGGGTGCCGCGCGAGGGGCACTGCCGGGAGAACACGTCGAACGGCAGGCTGTCGGCGCCGTTTCGCGGGGTGGTCTCGTCCATGAAAAACAGCTTACGCCCGCACAGCGCTCACTTCTGGAGTGCGCTGTGCGGGCGTAAGCGATCAGACGGAGGCGCGGGCCGTGCGGCCCGGAACGAATCCCGGGAAGGTCTCGGAAGGATCAGAAGCCGACGAAGTGACACGCCGGGTTTCCGATCTGTGGCCACGTCATCGATCAACGCTGTGGCCTGCTGCTGAGCTGTCGGCGGTGGTCGGCGTTGGCCATCGCCGAGCGCCCTTGCACGGCCCCGAGACGGCCCCGGGAGGGCGCTCCGTGGTGCGATGACATCCGCTGAGGAGCGAGGTTGGACGATCATGTGTGTGACCTGCGGTTCCCCACCTTGCAGGGAGCCGTGCGGTACGTGCCCCCGTACGCCCCGATTCCCCCCTGAGTCCCCGCCCGTTCTGGCACGAGAGTGGCACGGTCCCGGGGCCTCATCGGATGACGCAGATGTCCGGCATGGGCGCTCTCCGTCCGCCCGATTCGGCCATGAGGATCCGGGCAGGCCGGTTTGCGGACCTTGATCCACCCTACTTCGCCGGACCGCGCGTCCGCGGCCCAAGGGGGTGCGATGAGGCGGTCGTTGCTGTATGGGGTTGTCGGTGGCACGTACTAACGTGCCTGCAGCGTCCCGTCGATCTTCGTACGCTTGAGGAGCCACGATGCCCGGAGACACACCCGAGCTGCCCGCGAAGGATCTGCGCACCCTGATACCGGAGTACGCGGGCCTTGCCCGGGAAACCACCCTCCTCAACCCGGAGCCCGGCGACCCTGGCGTGCGGGAGAGCTCGCTGGGAGGCGAGCTGCTGTGGCCCGCGGACGAGCCGTGGCCGTACTGCGCGCAGGAAGACCACTGGACGTACGGGTCCGACTGGCGCAACCGCACCCAGATTGTCCCGGGCGCGGTGCCGATGGTGCCGATCCTCCAGCTGTTCGCCCGGGATGTGCCGGGGTTGGAGTTCCCGGAGGGCAAGGATCTGCTACAGCTGGTGTGGTGCGCGCTGATACATGAGCAGGATCCCGGGCCGGTGATGCCGCAGCTGTACTGGCGCAACGAGGCGGAGGTCGTGGCTGGAGGGCTGCTGTCCGAGATCCCCGGGGTGAGCGAGGGGGAGTACGACGAGGACCACATGCCGGAACCGTCCACGTTGTCCCCGATTACCGCGGAGGACTGTCCGAGGTGGCTTGATCTGCCCAAGGACATGTGGGAGACCTGGGAACCTCGTCTCCGGTTGCCGGCGGGCGGCTCCATGTGGCCACCCGACTCCAACGTCATCGGGACGAAGGTCGGCGGCTGGCCCGCCTGGACGCAGCCTGCGGACTGGCCGAACTGCGAGAGCGGACACCGCATGGAGCACCTTCTGACCATCACCGGCGACATACAGTTGGGCGACTGCGGCGGCGTCTACTTCTTCCATTGCCGCCAGTGCCCCGGCCTGCCGTGGGACTGGCGCTTCGACTGCCACTGACAGCTGAGGTCGGTGGAGCGGGTTTGGCCGGTGGCCTGCCTGGGCTGGGGTCGAGCATGATCAGGGGGCCGTACGCTTGACGGCTGCTCGGGCAGGCTTGTCACGGCGAGCCCGTCAAGGTCAGGACCGACCGTCACGGCGTCGGCATGCGCTACCGCGCCCGGTACGTCGGCCCGCGGGCGGCCGTAGACACAGTTTGGGCCGCCTCGGTTGCCGATAACGGCTCCGAGACGGCCCAAGAACGCTGACAGGTCGCTGGCCTGCGTACATCTCAGAAGCCGAAGTCCTGGGTCCACCAGGGGCCGCCGGAGCCGAAGTGCACTCCGACGCCGAGGGTCTTGTAGTCACAATTGAGAATGTTTGCGCGGTGGCCCTCGCTGTTCATCCAGGAGTCCATCACCGCCTGTGCGTCGGCCTGGCCGCGGGCGATGTTCTCGCCGCCGAGCCCCGTCACACCGGCCTTCGAGGCGCGGTCCCAAGGCGTCTGGCCATCGGGGTCGGTGTGGTCGAAGAAGCCGCGGGCCGCCATGTCGTCACTGAAGTTCTGGGCGAGCGAGGTGAGCGGGACGCTGGCCGTGACCGGGCTGCAGCCGGCCTTCGCACGCTCCTGATTGACCAGCGCGAGCACGGCAGTCTGGGCGGAGGTGCCGGCGGCCGGGGGCGTGGCCCTGCGTGCCGGAGCGGCGGCAGATGTCGTCTGCGCCGCCGAGGCCCCGGCGGACGGCGCGGAACTGGTCCTGCCGGCCGCGGGCGCCTTCGTGTTCTCCGCCTGCTTCGTCTGCTCGCTCTTCTCCGAAGGGGAGGCGGACGGCGTGGCCGAGGTGCTGGGGGAGCCCGACCGCTCGGACTTCTCGGGTCCAGAGGAACGCTCGGTGCTGCGGCCGGCCTCGGCCGAGGCGATACCGCGGTCGGCCGGAGCGGTGGTGGAACCGCCCTGCGTCAGCAGGTCCGGCGCACCCTGGGAGCGGATCTGGTCGGAGGCCGCGCCACCGGTCACGTGGTGCGCGCCGCCGGGCAGCAGACCCGAAGCCACGGCCACGGCTCCGACGGCCATCGCAGCGGAGACGCCGATCAGCCCCGTACGCACGGCCGTTCCAGACCGCTTCCTGCGGCGCGCGCCCCGGCGCGAGCGGGCTTTCGCGGCCGCGGACGTATCAGCGGCCGAACCTGCCACGGGACCTGCGGCGGAGCGTCGATGGCGTCCCATCTGCTGTCCCCTTCTGACGGGCTGGACGCCATGATCGGCGTCAATCTGCCTCACCCGATCGAGTGAGGCCCTGGTTTCGACGGGACTGTACGCCATGGCTCAACAGGGCGAAGTGACCCTTGAGTAATTGGCCGGTTAGCGTTCGGGCATGAACGAAGATGTGCGACTTACCGCCTGGGTGCGCGGCCGAGTACAGCAAGTGGGCTTCCGCTGGTTCACCAGGGCAAATGCTTTGGAGATCGGCGGCCTCACCGGATTCGCCCTCAATCTCGACGACGGTCGGGTACAGGTTGTCGCCGAGGGGCAACGTGAGAATTGCCACCGCCTGCTGGAGTGGTTGCGCTCCGACGACACACCCGGACGTGTGGAGGGAGTCACTGAGATCTGGGACACCCCGCGCGGCGGTTACGAGGGGTTTGCGATCCGCTGATCCCGATGCGAACGAGGTCCGAATTCGGGGTCGTGTTCGGACCGTGTTCGACAGGCGGCGAGGGGTTACGGCAAGGGCCGCTCATCTGCGTACACATGAAATGACCTGCGAAAGGACCGGGTGGTTGCCAAGATTCGGTTGCCGTGCAAGGCTGCGGCAGTAAGGATGATCTCCGCGCCCCCCAGGGCCCCGCAGGAGAGTCGCGCCGCGTGATCGTCGAGCCGCGCGCCCCCGGGCCACCCGTGTCTACGGGGTGTGATCGTGTTGACCGTCAAACTTTTTGGTGAGACGCTGAAAACCCCGCGCACCTTAGCTGTTTGGCAGAGCTCTTTGGCAGCAGAACCGCAGTGATGACAGAGCGCTGCCGAGCACCGCGGGTGCGATTCCCTCACGACCCACACCGCATCGGTCGGTCACTCAGTGTGGAGGACCATCCATCATGGCAAAGGCGCTTCTCGGTTACGTCGGCGGTTCCGACCCGCGACTCCTCGCCGAGATGCGACGGCTCCAGCAACGCGTCCAGGACCTGGAATCCGAGCTCGTACGGATCCAGGACGAGAACGACGCGCTCAACGCCGCCGCCCAGCACCAAGAGTCGCTGCTCGACAGCATCGACATCGACGTACCCCAGGCGGAGCCGGCGCTGACCTGACCGAGGGCCCACAGGGGCCGGTCGGGCTGCTCGCGTCAGCCGTCTGAGTTCATCACCGGATCGTCACCGGAATCGTCACCGGATCATTGAAGATCATCACTGTGATCTGTCGCCTTCGTGATCCGCCGCGTTCTTTGATCCGTCACGCAGCACTGCACAAGATTTACAAGGGGCGCCTCGGCGTCCCTTCTTTCTTTTCCCCCCGGACCTGCGACAGACCCGCCCCGGACGTACACCCCTTCCCTTACGGTCTGATGTGCCCTGCACCTTCATCAGCGAAACCGAGACCGAAAGGTAGAGTCCGGCGGCGTGCATCTCAAGGCCCTGACCCTGCGTGGTTTCAAGTCGTTCGCCTCCGCCACCACCCTGCGGTTCGAACCGGGGATCACCTGCGTCGTCGGTCCCAACGGTTCCGGCAAATCCAATGTGGTGGATGCGCTCTCCTGGGTCATGGGTGAGCAGGGAGCCAAATCCCTGCGCGGCGGCAAGATGGAGGACGTGATCTTCGCCGGTACCACCGGGCGGCCGCCGCTGGGGCGCGCCGAGGTGTCGCTGACCATTGACAATTCCGACGGTGCGCTGCCCATCGAGTACGCCGAAGTGACGATCACGCGGATCATGTTCCGCAACGGTGGCAGCGAATACCAGATCAATGGCGACACCTGCCGGCTCCTCGACATCCAGGAACTTCTCTCCGACTCCGGTATCGGCCGGGAGATGCACGTCATCGTCGGCCAGGGCCGGCTCGACTCCGTACTCCATGCCGATCCGATGGGGCGCCGCGCATTCATCGAGGAAGCCGCCGGTGTGCTCAAGCATCGCAAGCGGAAAGAGAAGGCGCTGCGGAAGCTGGACGCGATGGGGGCCAATCTGGCCCGCGTCCAGGACCTCACGGACGAACTGCGGCGACAGTTGAAGCCGTTGGGCCGGCAGGCCGCCGTCGCCCGGCGCGCCGCCGTCATCCAGGCCGATCTGCGCGACGCGAGGCTGCGGCTGCTCGCCGACGACCTGGTGCGGCTGCACGACGCGCTGCGCAGCGAGATCGCCGACGAAGCGGCGTTGAAACAGCGTCGGGAGGCGGCGGAGGCGGAGCTGAAGGCGACCCTGACGCGTGAGGCGGAGCTGGAGGACGAGGTACGCCGGCTGGCGCCGCGCCTGCAGCGGGCCCAGCAGACCTGGTACGAGCTGTCGCAGCTCGCCGAGCGGGTACGCGGCACGATCTCGTTGGCCGATGCCCGGGTGAAGAGCGCCACCGCCGCGCCCGAGGAGGAGCGGCGCGGTGCGGGATTCAGGGACCCTGAAAGCATGGAGCGCGAGGCCGCCCGGATCCGGGAGCAGGAGGCGGAGCTGGAGGCCGCGCTGGAGGCGGCGGAGCACGCGCTGGAGGACACGGCTGCCCACCGGACGGAACTGGAAAGGGAGTTGGCGGCCGAGGAGCGCAGGCTCAAGGACGCGGCCCGCGCCATCGCCGACCGGCGCGAAGGACTCGCGCGGCTGACCGGGCAGGTCAACGCGGCTCGCAGCCGGGCCGGTTCGGCGCAGGCGGAGATCGACCGGCTGGCCGCCTCGCGCGACGAGGCGCAGGAGCGGGCGGTCAGGGCGCAGGAGGAGTTCGAGCAGCTCAAGGCGGAGGTGGAGGGGCTGGACGCGGGCGACGCGGAGCTGGGCGAGCGCCACGACGCCGCCAAGCGGGAGCTCGTGGAGGCGGAGTCGGCCCTCTCCGCTGCCCGGGAGGCCGCCACCGGTGCGGAACGCAAGCGGGCGGCGGTCGCGGCCCGGCACGACGCCCTGGCGCTGGGTCTGCGCCGCAAGGACGGCACGGGTGCGCTGCTCGCCTCGCGCGACAGCCTTTCGGGCCTGCTCGGCCCGGCAGCGGAACTGCTGACGGTGGCGCCGGGCCACGAGGTCGCGGTCGCGGCGGCACTGGGCGCGGCGGCGGACGCGGTGGCGGTGACGGACCCGGCCACGGCAGCGAACGCCATCCGGCTGCTGCGCAAGCAGGACGCGGGGCGGGCGGCGTTGTTGTTGGGGGGTGTTGGCGCGGGGGCCCAAGCGGCGGCGAAGGCAGGTGCGGGGCAGGTACCCGGACAAGGCGGGGCTGTGCCGCCGGACGCGCAGCACGTAGCCGGGCAGGGTTCCGCGCCCGGCGCGGCCGGGGGCGTCCCGGGCCCGACCGCCGGGTCCGGCGCGGGGCACGTACCGGGGCAGACCGCCGGGCAGGACCGGACGGCCCACACCGGTGCGGCGCATGCGCCCGGCCAGGTACCCGCGCCGGGTCCGGCCCGCTCTTCCGCTTCCGACACCCCGCCCCACGGCTTTGCCGGCCACCCCGAGGCATCCGGTCACGTGCTCCGCGTCGCCGCTGCCCCGGACGTCCCGCCCGCCGTCGCCGATCTCGTCCAGGGGCCCGCTGAGCTGACCGCTGCCGTGCGCCGGCTCGTGCGTGGCATGGTCGTCGTCCCCACCCTGGAGGACGCGGAGGATCTTGTTGCCGCGCGTCCTGAGCTGACCGCCGTGACCGGTGAAGGAGACGTCCTCGGGACGCACTTCGCACACGGCGGTTCCGCCGGGGCGCCCAGCCTGCTCGAAGTGCAGGCCTCCGTCGACGAGGCCGCCGCCGAGCTCGCGGACCTCGCAGTCCGGTGCACCGAGCTGGCCGAGGCCCAGCGGCTCGCGGGGGAGCGGCGCAGCGCCTGCGCCGTGCTCGTCGAGGAGTTGGGGGAGCGGCGCAGGGCCGCCGAGCGGGAGAAGTCCGGGGTGGCCCAGCAACTCGGCCGGCTCGCCGGGCAGGCCCGCGGCGCGGCGGGCGAGGCCGAGCGGTCGGCCGCCGCTGCCGCCCGCGCCCAGGACGCTCTGGAGCGGGCGACCGAGGAGGCCGAGGAACTGGCCGAACGGCTGCTCGTGGCGGAGGAGATGCCGGTCGAGGAGGAGCCCGACAACTCCGTGCGCGACCGGCTCGCCGCCGACGGTGCCAACGCCCGCCAGACCGAGATGGAGGCCCGACTCCAGGTCCGTACCCACGAGGAACGGGTCAAGGGGCTCGCCGGGCGTGCGGACTCCCTCGACCGCGGTGCCCGCGCCGAACGCGAGGCCCGTGCCCGTGCCGAGCAGCGCCGCGTCCGGCTGCGTCACGAGGCCGCGGTGGCCTCGGCCGTCGCCTCCGGTGCCCGTCAGCTCCTCGCCCATGTCGAGGTGTCCGTCGTACGGGCCGGGGAGGAGCGGGTCGCCGCCGAGGCGGCGAAGGCGGAGCGCGAGCAGGACCTGACCGTCGAGCGCGGTCACGGCCGCGAGCTCAAGGGCGAGCTGGACAAGCTGACCGACTCCGTCCACCGCGGTGAGGTGCTCGGCGCCGAGAAGCGGCTGCGGATAGAGCAGTTGGAGGCGAAGGCCCTTGAGGAGCTGGGCGTGGAGCCCGCCGGGCTGGCCGCCGAGTACGGCCCCGACCAGCTGGTTCCGCCGTCGCCGGCCGCGGAGGGCGAGGAGCTGCCGGAGGACCCGGAGCACCCGCGCAATCAGCCGAAACCGTTCGTCAGGGCCGAGCAGGAGAAGCGGCTGAAGTCCGCCGAACGGGCGTACCAGCAACTCGGGAAGGTGAATCCGCTTGCCCTTGAGGAGTTCTCGGCGCTGGAGGAGCGGCACAAGTTCCTCTCCGAACAACTCGAAGACCTGAAGAAGACCCGGGCCGATCTGATGCAGGTCGTCAAGGAGGTCGACGAGCGGGTCGAGCAGGTTTTCACGGAGGCGTACCGGGACACGGCCCGTGAGTTCGAGGGCGTCTTCTCGCGGCTCTTCCCGGGCGGTGAGGGGCGGCTCATCCTGACCGATCCGGACAACATGCTGGCGACGGGGGTCGATGTCGAGGCGCGTCCGCCGGGCAAGAAGGTCAAACGGCTCTCCCTGCTCTCGGGCGGCGAGAGGTCCCTGACCGCCGTGGCGTTGCTGGTCTCGATCTTCAAGGCCCGGCCGAGTCCGTTCTATGTCATGGACGAGGTCGAGGCGGCGCTCGACGACACCAATCTGCAGCGGCTGATCCGGATCATGGAGGAGCTCCAGGAGAGCTCGCAGCTCATCGTGATCACGCATCAGAAGCGGACGATGGAGGTCGCGGACGCGCTGTACGGCGTCTCGATGCAGGGCGATGGGGTGTCCAAGGTCATCAGCCAGCGGCTCCGCTGAACCTTGACGAACTTTTCAAGTCTTCAACACAGATTCTGAGTGGGTCTGGGTGGGTGTCCGCCTGTACCCCGATATTGACTTCGAAATGTGAACGCATAGTCTCTGCGACGTCGTCTTTAACTTCAAGTGGTGGCGTCTGTGAAGGTATGCGCCACTTGGAAGAGTTCGCCCCCACGCCTGACGACGCGGCCAGGCACCAGGAGTTCATGTGACCAGCACATCGCAGACACCAGGATCCGGAGCCCGAGCGGCCCATCCGGAACACCTCGGGCATGTCATCTTCATCACGGCAGCCGCTGCGATGGGCGGTTTCCTCTTCGGCTACGACAGCGCCGTGATCAACGGCGCCGTCGAGGCGATCCGGGACCGTTACGCCATCGGCTCCGGAACGCTGGCCCAGGTCATCGCCATCGCCCTGATCGGCTGCGCCATCGGCGCCGCCACGGCGGGCCGTATCGCCGACCGGATCGGCCGCATCCGCTGCATGCGGATCGCCTCGGTGCTGTTCACCATCAGTGCCATCGGCTCCGCGCTTCCGTTCGCCCTCTGGGATCTGGCCTTCTGGCGGATCATCGGCGGCTTCGCCATCGGCATGGCCTCGGTCATCGGCCCGGCCTATATCGCCGAGGTCTCGCCGGCCGCCTACCGCGGCCGGCTCGGGTCCTTCCAGCAGGCTGCGATCGTCATCGGCATCGCCATCTCGCAGCTGGTGAACTTCGGCATCCTGCAGCTCGCCGGCGGTAGGCAGCGCGGAACGATCGGCGGTCTCGAGGCCTGGCAGTGGATGCTCGGCGTCATGGTCGTGCCGGCGCTTCTCTACGGTCTGCTGTCGTTCGCGATCCCCGAGTCGCCGCGCTACCTGATCTCCGTGGGCAAGAACGAGCGGGCCAAGAAGATTCTCTCCGAGGTCGAGGGCAAGGAAGTCGACCTCGACGCCCGCGTGGCCGAGATCCAGACAGCCATGCACCGCGAGCACAAGTCCACATTCAAGGATCTGCTCGGCAGCCGCTTCGGCTTCCTGCCGATCGTCTGGGTCGGTATCGGTCTCTCGGTCTTCCAGCAACTCGTCGGCATCAACGTGGCGTTCTACTACTCGGCGACCCTGTGGCAGTCCGTCGGTATCGACCCGACCGCCTCGTTCTTCTGGTCGTTCACCACATCGATCGTCAACATCATCGGTACGGTGATCGCGATGGTCCTGGTCGACCGAGTGGGCCGCAAACCGCTCGCGCTCGTCGGCTCCGCCGGTATGGCGATCGCGCTGGCCTGTGAGGCCTGGGCCTTCTCGGCCGAGCTGGTCAACGGCAAACTCCCCACCACCCAGGGCGCCGTCGCCCTCATCGCGGCCCACGTCTTCGTGCTCTTCTTCGCCCTGTCGTGGGGTGTGGTGGTCTGGGTCTTCCTCGGCGAGATGTTCCCGAACAAGATCCGTGCCGCCGCGCTCGGTGTCGCCGCCTCCGCGCAGTGGATCGCCAACTGGGCGGTCACAGCGACCTTCCCGAGCCTGGCCGACTGGAACCTGTCGGGCACCTACATCATCTACACATGCTTCGCCGTGCTCTCGATCCCCTTCGTGCTCAAGTTCGTGAAGGAGACCAAGGGCAAGGCGTTGGAGGAGATGGGCTGATCCCCGCTGCCCCTCTCCTCGACCACGCGTCCCCGGCCCGCGCCCGCGGGCCGGGGACGCGCATCTGCCCTCCGTACGTCGGACGGCGATCGCCTCGCAGAACAGCCGCAGGCTGTGCCACCCCTCCTCGACCGGCATCCCGCCGCACAGCGGATGCAGCACCAGGCCGTCCGCGTCCAGCGCGGCCAACTGCTCCGGGGTGACGATCCGGTAGACCTCTTCGTCCCGCAGTTCCGCCACCGTCGTGGCGGCCGAGCGTACGGCCGAGCGTACGGCCGAGCGGATGTCCTTCGACTGCCAGGAGGCATATGTCCGCGCCTCGTGCAGGAAGTGCTCGCCGTAGCGGTCCCACGTCCGCTCCGGATCCTCCGACACATGCAGCAACGGCGTCTTCGCCGCCGGCATCATGCAGAAGCACTCCGTCCCGTGCTCCGCGCGTCGTTCGTGGTGGTACGCCTCCAGTTCCGGCAGATGCGCGCTCGGGAAGAACGGCAGCCCCAGCCGGGCCGCCCTTCGCGCTGCCGCCCACCAGCAGCAGTGGATGCGGCTGGGTGTACGGGCGCGGGGTGACCCGGACGGTACGGCCGCGGTACGGGAACGGCTCACCGGTCCACGCCTGCAACAGGGTCTCCAGCACCTCGTCCTGGAGCCGGCCGCGCCTGCCCCATTCGACGCCCGCCTGTTCGTACTCCTCGGGCCGGTAGCCGATGCCCGCGACCGTGACCAGCCGGTCCGCGCTCAGCAGGTCGAGGACCGCGATGTCCTCGGCCAGCCGCAGCGGATCGTGCAACGGCCCGATGATCGCGGAGACCGTGACCGCGATCCGAGGGGTGGCGCCGAAGACCGACCCGGCAAAGACGAAAGGGGGAGGGCGGCCAGGAGTCGGTGGCGCCGTGGTGCTCATCGGTCTGCACGATGTCCACGCCGTGCGCGTCGGCGTACGCGGCCATCTCCAGCGCCGCACGGTAGCGGGCCGACAACGACTCGGGGGTGGCATCGGGATCGACGAGATTGAACCGGCCCACTGTGAAGGCCATGACGCGTGTCCCCTTCGCCGGGCGGGTTGGCGGGGCGGGACAGGAGCCGACGTCACGTCAGAAATGTAGAGGTGCGTGACCCTTGTGCCCGGCGGGCCGCGGCAGCAGTGCGTACAGCCCCCCGGAGGCGGCGATCGTGGCCGCCCGTCCCAGGCCGTTGAGTCCGATCCAGGTGGCGGCGAGCGGGCCGGAGGACCACTCCACACCTGTGAACAGCAGCCCCACCGCCGGCCCCGTACCCCACGCCGCGGCAGCGGGCACGGCGAAGCCGCCCGTGTACCAGTAGGCGCCTGCGGGAGTGATGTCCAGCGGCGCCGCCGCATCGTACGTTCCCCGATACGGCACCGAGATCCAGTCCGGCAGCAAGGAGTCGGTGAAGACGACCGGGCCCTTGCTGACCGCCAGATCGGGGGTGGCGACCGCCATCACCGCACCCATTGCCACCAACGGCAGAACGACGAGCACGCGCCGCCCACCGTCGCCCCGACCACCGACCGGCCGGACGTGGTCCGCGGCAGACAGCGCGTGAGCGGCAGCACGGTCATATTGGCGGCGGCCCAGGTGGGGCAGAGGGTACGGACCCGGCCGGTGCGCTCGTCGCCGGGGAACGGGTTCCAGGCCATGGGTCTCCGCGAGCAGGGTCGCACCTTTACGACCAAAAGGGCCATAACGACCTGTTCGATCCCGGAGTGGTCCTCCGGGGCCGCCACCTGGCGGGCACGTGACTGATACTGGGTGGGTTATGGAATTCGTCATCCTTGCTGTAGTCATCGCCGCACTGGTCGTGGCCGGCCTGATCAGCGGGCTCGTGGTCAGCGGCCGCAAGAAGAAGCAGCTGCCCCCGGCACCGTCGAGCACGCCGACCCTCACTCCCGCCGAACCCCATGTCGGCGAGGAAGCCGAGACACCGCGCGAGGAACCGCGCCGCACCATCGAGGAGGCCGCTCTCCCCGGCGCTGAGGCTCCCGCCGAGGAAGCCCCGGCAGTCGCCGAGCCGGAGGCGCCCGCAGTTCCCGCGCTGGAGATCCCGGAGCCCACCGCGGGCCGTCTCGTACGGCTGCGCGCCCGGCTCGCCCGCTCGCAGAGCACCCTCGGCAAGGGACTGCTCACGCTCCTGTCCCGTGACAACCTCGACGAGGACACCTGGGAGGAGATCGAGGACACCCTGCTCACCGCCGACGTCGGCGTCGCCCCGACCCAGGAGCTGGTGGAGCGGCTCCGCGAGCGCGTCCGAGTCCTCGGAACCCGTACCCCCGAGGGGCTGCGCACCCTGCTGCGCGAGGAGCTCCTCGCGCTGCTCGGCACCGACTTCGACCGTGCGGTCAAGACGGAGAGCGGGGTCGACACGCCCGGTGTCGTGATGGTCGTCGGCGTCAACGGCACCGGCAAGACCACCACCACGGGCAAGCTGGCCCGGGTCCTCGTCGCCGACGGCCGCAGCGTGGTGCTCGGCGCGGCCGACACCTTCCGCGCCGCCGCCGCCGACCAGCTCCAGACCTGGGGCGAGCGCGTCGGCGCCCGGACCGTGCGCGGACCCGAGGGCGGCGACCCGGCGTCGATCGCCTTCGACGCGGTGAAGGAAGGTATCGCCGAGGGCGCCGATGTCGTCCTCATCGACACCGCCGGCCGGCTGCACACCAAGACCGGGCTCATGGACGAGCTCGGCAAGGTCAAGCGCGTCGTCGAGAAGCACGGCCCGCTCGACGAGATCCTGCTCGTCCTCGACGCCACGACCGGACAGAACGGCCTGGTTCAGGCACGGGTGTTCGCCGAGGTCGTCGACATCACCGGCATTGTTCTCACCAAGTTGGACGGCACAGCCAAGGGCGGCATCGTCATCGCCGTCCAGCGCGAACTGGGCGTACCGGTGAAGCTCGTGGGCCTCGGCGAGGGACCGGACGACCTGGCTCCGTTCGAGCCGGAGGCGTTCGTCGACGCACTGATCGGCGACTGAGAGCCTGTCGGGTGACCTTCGATCGGGGAGCGGACGCGGCATGGTGCGTGCGATTCCAAGGCGCCGGGATGGCTTCCAATGGGGTCTCCCCTGTTCGCCCCGAGCTGAGAGCTCGGGGAAGGAGCTACCAGGGCGTTTCGGCAACATCGGAAGCGTGCGTGCCAGGGCGTGGCCGCCCGATCAGAGGTCACCCGACAGGCTCTGAGGGGCCGACCGCGGCTCCTTTCCCCCGAACGCCGGGCGGGCTCGACAGCGAGCCCGCCCGGCGTCGTCCATCCCGCCACTACGAGCGATGAGAGATGTACGCCAGGGTGCCCAGCATCAGCCGCGCCTGCGGCGGCGTGGCCGCCGTGTCCAGGACCGGCGGACGCAGCCAGCGGACCGGCCCGAGACCGCCCTCGTCCGACGGTGGTGCGGTGATGTGGCAGCCGTGACCCAGCGCCCGAAGATCCAGGTCCGCGTCGTCCCAGCCCATCCGGTACAGCAACTGCGGAAGTTCGGCGGCGGCGCCCGGCGCGACGAAGAACTGCGCCCTCCCGGACGGCGTCACGGTCACCGGGCCCAGCGGCAGCCCCATCCGTTCCAGCCGCACCAGCGCCCGCCGCCCGGCCCGCTCGGCGACATCGAGCACGTCGAACGTGCGCCCCACCGGCAGCAGCATCGAAGCGCCGGGGACCTCCGCCCATACGCGTGCCGCCGTGTCCAGCGTGGCGCCCGCCGGTACCTCGTGGGCGAACTCCAGCGGATGAGCGCCGGGGGAGAGGCAGGCGGTGTCCCCGCAGGAGCAAAGCCCGGCCGCGGCCCGCGCCCCCGGCGCGACGGCCCAGCCCCACAGCCCTGTGTACTCGGCCACCGCGGTGCACTCGGTCGCACGGCCTCGACGCCGTGAGCCGGATCGCAGCTCACGGATGCCGCCGATCGTGAAGCCCATGCCCCCTCCAACGGGTCCGGCTCTCCGGTGGTTACGACGCGGAGCCCGGCAGCGCCCGGATGGTGCCCGGGTCGTGCGACACGAGACACGCGCCCCTGCCCGCACCACTGCGTCGGCTGCTGATCGTCGTCTGTCAAGTGAATCGTGTCGGGCGGCGGGCGCGTTCATCCGAAGGGGTGGCGAATGGTGGCGTTTCTGTAAACGTGCTCGCCGAGGCGGTGATCGTGGGATTACCGTCGGTACGCGGACCGTGGAAGTGTGTGCGCCTGTGGGTATGCCGGAGGCAACCCGATTTCCTGTTCGATGGGTGTGCAACCTCCGTACGGACGGCTTCGGCTCACGGCATTCAGACAGTGGTTCGCGCGACAGTATCCAGCGGGATGGGGGCGTTCCAGTGAGTGGCAGCGGCGCAGGCGACTCGGATGCCGGTAAGCGCCCCAACGGGCAACTGGGATCATGGTTCGTGCGCAGTGGCTGGTCGAAAGGCGAGCTGGCGCGGCAGGTGAACCGCAGGGCGCGCCAGATGGGCGCCCATCACATCAGCACCGACACCTCCCGGGTGCGGCGCTGGCTCGACGGCGAGCAGCCGCGCGAACCGATCCCGCGCATCCTCTCCGAGCTCTTCTCCGAGCGCTTCGGCACCGTCGTCGCTGTCGAGGACATCGGGCTGCGCTCCGCCCATCAGTCACCGTCGGTGTCCGGCGTCGACCTGCCCTGGGCGGGCCCGCAGACCGTCGCCCTGCTCAGCGAGTTCTCCCGCAGTGATCTGATGCTCGCCCGCCGCGGCTTCCTCGGCACCTCGCTCGCCCTCGCCGCGGGGCCGGCCCTCATCGAACCCATGCAGCGCTGGCTGGTGCCGGTCGCCGCCATGGCATCCGCGGAGCCCGAGTCGCCCGCCGCCTCCCGGCGCCCCTCCCGGCTCTCCGACCCTGAGCTCGACCTGCTGGAATCGACCACCGTGATGTTCCGCCAGTGGGACGCGCAGTGCGGCGGCGGACTGCGACGCAAGGCTGTCGTGGGCCAACTCCACGAGGTCACGGACCTGCTGCAGGAGCCGCAGCCCGCGGCCACCGTCAAGCGGCTCTTCCGGTGCGCGGCCGAACTCGCCGAGCTGGCGGGCTGGATGAGTTACGACGTCGGTCTCCAGCCCACGGCCCAGAAGTACTTCGTCCTCGCGCTGCACGCCGCCAAGGAAGCCGGCGACAAACCGCTGGGCAGTTACGTCCTGTCCGGCATGAGCCGCCAGATGATCCACCTCGGACGGCCCGACGACGCCCTCGAACTCATCCATCTCGCCCAGTACGGCAGCCGGGACTGCGCCACTCCGCGCACCCAGGCCATGCTGTATGCGATGGAGGCCCGCGCCTACGCCAACATGGGCCAGCCCAGCAAGTGCAAGCGAGCCGTCCGAATGGCCGAGGACACCTTCCTCGACGCCGGGACCGACGGCGAGCCGGAACCCGACTGGATCCGCTTCTTCTCCGAGGCCGAACTCAACGGCGAGAACTCCCACTCGTACCGTGACCTGGCCTATGTGGCCGGCCGCAGCCCCACGTACGCCTCGCTCGCCGAGCCGATCATGGAGAAGGCCGTCGATCTCTTCGGCGAGGACGACGAGCACCAGCGGTCGTACGCGCTGAACCTGATCGGCCTCGCCACCGTCCATCTCCTCAAGCGCGAACCCGAACAGTCCACGGTGCTCGCCGAGCGGGCCCTGCGGGTAGCCAAGAAGGTCCGCTCCGAGCGCGTCAGCACCCGGCTGCGCAAGACCGTCGACACCGCTGCCAGGGACTTCGGCGACATTCCCGCGGTCGCCCAGCTCACCGATCTCCTCACCGAGCAGTTGCCCGAGACCGCCGAAGCGGTCTGACCGGGCATTCCTCACTCCGGCCACGCCGACCACCCCGCACAGACCGACTTCGGCTCCCCCTTGCCAGGTCAGCGGGTGATCGGCGTGGCCGGTTCGCGTTCCCGTTCCCGTACTCCAGAGTTGTCACCGCACCGTATGCGGCCACGGCCGCAGGGTAGGCCCGGCCCCGGATGCGCCACTCGCGGTTCATAGGGACGTAACACGCCTCACTTCTTCGTCACTGCGGCGAAACATCGTGCGGCATCGGCGGAAACCGCGCTGAGCGAATCTCGTGGCGCATAACCGGCCCGCACCTTTCCACAGTGGTCCCGCACGTGGTCCCGCAGGTTTTGCCCCACGCGGCCGCACCGACGACGAGGAGACGCCGATGCCCCCAGGCATCACGACGCTTGCCGCAGACGCCCCGACGCTGTCTGCCGCCAACACCGGGTTCATGCTCATCTGCTCGGCCCTGGTGATGATCATGACCCCGGCCCTGGCCTTCTTCTACGGAGGCATGGTCCGCGTCAAGAGCACCCTCAACATGCTGATGATGAGCTTCATCAGCCTCGGGATCGTCACGATCCTGTGGGTGCTCTACGGATTCAGCCTCGCCTTCGGCACCGACATCGGCTCGTTCATCGGCTGGAGCTCGGACTTCGCCGGCCTGAGCGGGATCGGCATCACACAGCTCTGGGACGGCTACACCATCCCGATCTATGTCTTCGCCGTCTTCCAGCTGATGTTCGCCATCATCACCCCCGCCCTGATCAGCGGCGCGCTCGCCGACCGCGTCAAGTTCACCTCCTGGTCCCTGTTCGTCGTCCTGTGGGTGACCGTCGTCTACTTCCCGGTCGCGCACTGGGTCTGGGGCGCCGGCGGCTGGCTCTTCGAGCTCGGCGTCATCGACTTCGCCGGTGGTACGGCCGTCCACATCAACGCCGGTGCGGCAGCCCTCGGCGTGATCCTCGTCATCGGCAAGCGCGTCGGCTTCAAGAAGGACCCGATGCGGCCGCACAGCCTGCCGCTCGTCATGCTCGGCGCCGGTCTGCTGTGGTTCGGCTGGTTCGGCTTCAACGCCGGCTCGTGGCTCGGCAACGACGACGGCGTCGGCGCGGTCATGTTCGTCAACACGCAGGTCGCCACCGCCGCCGCGATGCTCGCCTGGCTCGGCTACGAGAAGATCCGCCACGGCTCCTTCACCACCCTCGGCGCCGCCTCCGGCGCGGTCGCCGGACTTGTCGCCATCACCCCGTCCGGCGGTGCGGTCAGCCCGCTCGGCGCCATCGCCGTCGGTGCGATCGCCGGTGTCCTCTGTGCCATGGCGGTCGGCCTCAAGTACAAGTTCGGCTACGACGACTCCCTCGACGTCGTCGGCGTCCACCTCGTCGGCGGTGTCGCGGGCTCGCTCCTCATCGGCTTCTTCGCCACCGGCGGTGTCCAGTCCGACGCCAAGGGCCTCTTCTACGGCGGTGGCCTCGACCAGCTCGGCAAGCAGGCCGTCGGAGTCTTCGCGGTCCTCGCGTACTCTCTGGTCGTCTCCGCGGTCCTCGCCTTCCTCCTCGACAAGACGATCGGCATGCGGGTCGACGAGGACGACGAGATCTCCGGCATCGACCAGGTCGAACACGCCGAGACCGCGTACGACTTCAGCGGCGCCGGCGGCGGTGCGGCCCCGCGTACGGCCTCCACTCCGGCATCGGGGACGACGGCAGCAGCGCAGACCAAGAAGGTGGACGCATGAAGCTCATCACGGCAGTCGTGAAGCCGCACCGGCTCGACGAGATCAAGGAGGCCCTCCAGGCCTTCGGCATCCAGGGCCTGACGGTCACCGAGGCCAGCGGATACGGGCGCCAGCGCGGCCACACCGAGGTCTACCGGGGCGCCGAGTACACCGTCGACCTCGTTCCCAAGATCCGTATCGAGGTCCTCGTCGAGGACGAGGACGCCGAACAGCTCATCGATGTCGTGGTCAAGGCCGCCCGAACCGGCAAGATCGGAGACGGCAAGGTCTGGAGCGTCCCCGTCGAGACAGCCGTACGGGTCCGCACCGGCGAACGCGGCCCGGACGCACTCTGACCGACGGCCACGCAAACTGAAAGGCAGCTGGGTGACGAGCACCGAAGTGACCACCGAATCCGAAGACTCGGGACCCAGCGGCTACGCGGCGGCCCGGCTGCGCCTCCTCCAGGAGAAGGCGCAGTCCGGGCCGCCGCGCCGTGCGGCCCTCGCCTCACTCACCGACGGCTGGCTGACCGCCCTGTTCGCCACCGCCACCGAGCAGACCGGCGTCCGCGGCGCCGCCCTCGTCGCCGTCGGCGGCTACGGCCGCGGCGAACTCTCCCCACGCAGCGACCTCGACCTCGTGCTGCTGCACGACGGCAGCGCCGATGCCGGGGCCATCGCCTCCCTTGCCGACCGCATCTGGTACCCCGTCTGGGACCTCGGCCTCGCCCTCGACCACTCCGTACGCACCCCCGGCGAAGCCCGGAAGACGGCCGCCGACGACCTCAAGGTGCAGCTCGGACTGCTCGACGCCCGGCCCGTCGCCGGAGACCTCGGTCTGGTCGCCGCGATGCGCACGACGATCCTCGCCGACTGGCGGAACCAGGCTCCCAAACGCCTTCCCGCCCTCGACGAACTCTGCCGTGAACGCGCCGAGCGCCAGGGCGAGCTCCAGTTCCTCCTCGAACCCGACCTGAAAGAGGCCCGCGGCGGCCTGCGCGACGCGACCGCCCTGCGAGCCGTCGCCGCCTCCTGGGTCGCCGACGCCCCCCGCGAAGGCCTTGCCGAGGCCCGCCGCATCCTCCTCGACGCCCGCGACGCCCTGCATCTGACCACAGGCCGCGCCACCGACCGCCTCGCCCTCCAGGAACAGGATCAGGTCGCCGCCGCCCTCGGCCTCCTCGACGCCGACGCACTGCTGCGCCAGGTGTACGAGGCCGCGCGCACCGTCTCGTACGCCACCGACGTCACCTGGCGCGAGGTCACCCGCGTCCTGCGCGCCCGGTCCGTACGCCCCCGGCTGCGCGCCATGCTGGGCGGCGGCAGGACCGCCGCCGCCGAACGCACCCCGCTCGCCGAAGGCGTCGTCGAGGCCGACGGCGAGGTCGTCCTCGCCCGCACCGCCCGCCCCGAACGCGACCCCGTGCTCGTCCTGCGCGCCGCCGCCGCGGCCGCACAGTCCGAACTGCCGGTCTCCCGCCACGTCGTGCGCCACCTCGCCGCCGCCGCCCGCCCGCTGCCCGTCCCCTGGCCGGCCGAGGCCCGTGAGGAACTCGTCACACTCCTCGGCGCGGGCGAAGCCACCATCCCCGTCTGGGAGGCCCTCGAAGCGGAAGGGCTGATCACCCGGCTGCTGCCGGACTGGGAACGCGTCCACTGCCGCCCGCAGCGCAACCCCGTCCATACCTGGACCGTCGACCGTCACCTCGTCGAAGCGGCCGTCCGCGCCTCCTCCCTCACCCGCCGCGTCGGCCGTCCCGACCTCCTGCTCGTCGCCGCCCTGCTCCACGACATCGGCAAGGGCTGGCCCGGCGACCACTCCGTCGCGGGGGAGGTCATCGCCCGTGACGTCGCCGCCCGGATCGGCTTCGACCAGCATGACGTGGGCGTCATCGCCAGCCTGGTACGCCACCATCTGCTGCTCGTCGAGACCGCCACCCGCCGCGACCTCGACGACCCGGCCACCGTCCGCTCCGTCGCCACCGCCGTCGGCAGCGAGCCCACGCTGGAGCTCCTGCACGCCCTCACCGAGGCCGACGCGCTCGCCACCGGGCCCGCCGCCTGGTCCACCTGGCGCGCCTCCCTCGTCGCCGACCTCGTCACACGTGTCGCCGCGGTGCTCGCCGGCGAGGCAACCACCGAGCCGGAACCCGTCGCACCCAGCGCCGAACAGGAACGGCTGGCCATCGAGGCGCTGCGCACCGGGGAGCCTGTCCTCGCCCTGCACGCCCAGGCCGAGACCCCGAGCGAGGACGGCGAACCGGAACCCATCGGTGTCGAACTCCTCATCGCCCTCCCCGACCGCCCGGGAGTCCTGCCCGCCGCCGCCGGAGTTCTCGCCCTGCACCGCCTCACCGTCCGCGCAGCCGACCTGCGTGCCGTCGAACTCCCCACCGAGCTCGGCGAGGGTGTCGACGTGCTGCTGCTCAGCTGGCGGGTGGCGGCGGAGTACGGCTCCCTGCCGCAGGCGGCCCGGCTCCGCGCCGATCTCGTACGCGCCCTGGACGGTTCCCTCGACATCCCGGCCCGCCTCGCCGAACGCGAAGCCGCCTACCCGCGGCGCCGCGGGGTGAAGGCACCGCCACCTCGGGTGACGGTCGCGGCGGCGGGCTCGCGGCTGGCTACGGTGATCGAGGTTCGCGCCCAGGACGCCCCGGGGCTGCTGCACCGGATCGGGCGGGCGCTGGAACAGAGCGCGGTACGGGTGCGCAGCGCGCACGTGTCGACGCTCGGCGCCAACGCGGTGGATGCCTTCTACGTCACAGGGGCGGACGGGGGCCCTCTGTCCGACGCACGCGCAACAGAGCTGGCCCGAGAGGTTGAGCGGGCCCTGGGCTGACCCCGGCGACCGCGCGGAAGAGCCCTGGTCCGTCACGAGAATCGGGCGAGGGCTTTGCGTTTCCCGGCGTCCGGATACCCTTGGGGACGACTGACCTGCACCCGACCCCGACCCTGAGGACCGACGAGCGCCGTGTTCGATACTCTCTCCGACCGCCTTAGCGCGACTTTCAAGAACCTCAGGGGCAAGGGCCGCTTGTCCGAGGCGGACATCGACGCCACGGCCCGCGAGATCCGTATCGCCCTGCTCGAGGCCGATGTCGCGCTTCCCGTCGTGCGCGCCTTCATCGCCAATGTCAAGGAGCGGGCGCGCGGCGTCGAGGTCTCCCAGGCGCTGAACCCCGCCCAGCAGGTCGTCAAGATCGTCAACGAGGAGCTTGTCGGCATCCTCGGTGGCGAGACGCGGCGGCTGCGGTTCGCCAAGAACCCGCCCACCGTGATCATGCTCGCGGGTCTGCAGGGTGCCGGTAAGACCACCCTCGCCGGAAAGCTCGGCCTCTGGCTCAAGGGCCAGGGTCACTCCCCGCTGCTCGTCGCCTGTGACCTCCAGCGCCCCAACGCCGTCAATCAGCTGAGCGTCGTCGCCGACCGCGCGGGTGTCGCGGTCTACGCCCCGCAGCCGGGCAACGGCGTCGGTGACCCGGTCCAGGTCGCCAAGGAGTCCATCGAGCACGCCCGCGCCAAGCAGTACGACGTGGTCGTCGTCGACACCGCCGGCCGCCTCGGTATCGACCAGGAGCTGATGCAGCAGGCCGCGGACATCCGCGACGCCGTCAGCCCCGACGAGATCCTCTTCGTCGTCGACGCGATGATCGGCCAGGACGCGGTCAACACCGCCGAGGCCTTCCGTGACGGCGTCGGCTTCGACGGCGTGGTGCTCTCCAAGCTCGACGGTGACGCCCGCGGTGGTGCGGCCCTGTCGATCGCCCACGTCACGGGCAAGCAGATCATGTTCGCGTCGAACGGTGAGAAGCTCGAGGACTTCGACGCCTTCCACCCCGACCGCATGGCGTCCCGCATCCTCGACATGGGTGACCTGCTCACCCTGATCGAGCAGGCGGAGAAGACCTTCAGCCAGGAAGAGGCCGCCAAAATGGCCTCCAAGCTGGCGTCCAGCAAGGGCAAGGACTTCACGCTCGACGACTTCCTGGCCCAGATGGAGCAGGTCAGGAAGATGGGCTCCATCTCCAAGCTGCTCGGCATGCTGCCCGGCATGGGGCAGATCAAGGACCAGATCAACAACATCGACGAGCGCGACGTGGACCGTACCGCCGCGATCATCAAGTCGATGACGCCGCACGAGCGCCAGGAACCGACGATCATCAACGGGTCGCGCCGGGCCCGTATCGCCAAGGGCTCCGGTGTCGAGGTGTCCGCTGTGAAGAATCTGGTGGAGCGGTTCTTCGAGGCGCGCAAGATGATGTCGAAGATGGCGCAGGGCGGCGGCATGCCGGGGATGCCGGGGATGCCTGGCATGGGTGGCGGCGCGGGCCGGCAGAAGAAGCAGGTCAAACAGGCCAAGGGCAAGCGCAAGAGCGGCAACCCGATGAAGCGGAAGGCCGAGGAGCAGGCCGCGGCCGCCCGTCGCGAGCAGGCGGCGGCGCAGGGTGGCGCGTTCGGTCTGCCGGCGGCCCAGGAGGACCAGAACTTCGAGCTGCCCGACGCGTTCAAGAAGTTCACGGGCTGACACCCGACGCCCCCAGGGGCACAGAGGTGAGGGGCATCCGCCGTGGGCGGGTGCCCCTCGACCCCGCGCTCACCCGGCCCGGCCGCTTCGACCGGATCGTCCAGGTCAGCCCTCCCGACCGGACCGGCCGCGAGGCCATCCTGGAGATCCACACCCGGCAGATCCCGCTCTCCGACGACGTGAGTCTCGGCCAGGTGGCGCGGGCTCTCGCCGCGCGGCCGGGCCCTCGGCGTCACTCTCTCGACGCCGGACGCCGACAGGTACGCGTACACCGAGCAGTATCTGCGCGGCCGTATCATCGGCGCCCTCGGTGGCATGGCCGCGGAACAACTGGTCTACGAAGTGGTCACCACGGGCTCGGAGAGCGACCTGGAACAGGTCGCCGGTCTGGCGCGCGGCATGGTCGGACGCCGGGGGATGAGCAGCAAGGTCGGCAGGCTGACGGCGATCCCGGGCGACGCCCAGCAGGCGTACGGACTCTCGGCGGCGCCGGCCGAGCTGGACGCGGGGGACGACGAGATGCGGCGCATCGTCGACGAGTGCTACAACGAGGCGCAGCGACTGCTGCGCGAGCACCGGGAGAAGCTGGACTCGCTGGCATCGGCGCTGCTGCAGAACGAGACACTGGACGAGGAGGCGGCCTACCAGGCGGCCGGCATCCCGCGCCTGGCCGAGTAGGACCACCCCCTCCGCGTCGCACCGGCTTCAGGAGGTGCAGACGAGATAGCGGAAGACATTCGGCATCCACACCGTGCCGTCCGGGCGCCGGTGAGGGTGCAGTGCCTCCGCGACCTCCTTCTCCACCTGGGCGCTGTCCGTCGCCCGCACTGCCGCATCGAACAGCCGCGTCGACAGCAGCCCGCGCACCGCGCTGTCCAGATCCGCGTAGCCGAACGGGCACGCCACCCGCCCCGAGCCGTTCGGATTCAGTCCGGCCCGGAACGCCACGTCCTCCAGATCGTCCCTGCGTGCCGGGCGCCAGCAGCCTGTGCGGGGCGCCCGCACTCCGTCGGTGAGCCGGGCCGCCACCCGGAGCACGGCCGCGGTGGCGCACCGTTCGGGGGGACCCCAGCCGGTCAGTACCACCGAGCTGCCTCGGGCGAGCAGCGACACGGCGGACTCCAGGACGGTCAGCAGCCCTTCGGAGTCGCCCGCCGAGCAGCCGATCGGGGTGAACACGGTGAGCAGGTTGTACGGGTCGCCGTCGGTCGGTGCGACGGAGGACGGATCACCGGCGAAGAGCTGGGGCAGTCCGGCCGGGGCCGGATCGGGACCGTCGTTCCACGCCGCTTCGGGCAGCAGCCGTTCGCGGGCCAGGGCAAGGCGTTCACGGTCGGTGTCGACGCCGGTGACGCGCGCCCCGCGGGCGGCCGCGATCAGCAGCGCGAGCCCGGAGCCGCAGCCGACGGAGAGCATGTGCGTACCGGCTCCGACTTCGAGTCTGTCGTACACCGCTTCGTACAGCGGCGCGAGCATCCGCTCCTGGATCTCGGCCCAGTCACGAGCACGGGTTCCGGGGTCCACCGGGGCGGACGGATCCGCCTGCCTGTGTTGCCGGACGAGCGTTGGTGTCATGAAAGCGCCCCAATCCGCCGAGAGGTAGGTCATTCCCGAGTGATGGACGGCCCCCGCGTGCGCGTGCCCGCACCCCCCGTATGTCAGAGAACTGCGCATCCGCGGCCGCGTCCAGAGGGTGGAGAGCAATGGTTGTGCGCCTCGGTGGTGCGCCCCCGGAGACAGTCTGCGACGACCGGTCCCGTCACTCCGTGGGAAAGGCGATGTCGCCGTACGATGCGCGCCATGGCAAAGGCACCCGTTCTCACACCCCAGGCCGAGGACTTTCCCCGCTGGTACCAGGATCTGATCAACAAGGCTGAACTCGCGGACAACGGCCCGGTGCGCGGCACCATGGTCATCCGACCGTACGGATACGGCCTGTGGGAGCGGATGCAGCAGGAGCTGGATACCCGCATCAAGAACGCGGGCGCCCAGAACGCCTACTTCCCGCTCTTCATCCCCCAGTCTTACCTGACACGCGAGGCCCAGCACGTCGAGGGCTTCGCACCCGAGCTCGCCATCGTCACCCATGGCGGCGGCAAGGACCTCGAAGAGCCCGTGGTGGTGAGGCCGACGTCCGAAACGATCATCAATGAGTACTTCTCGAAATGGGTGCAGAGCTACCGGGATCTGCCCCTGCTGATCAACCAGTGGGCGAACGTCGTCCGCTGGGAGATGCGCCCGCGGGTCTTTCTCCGTACGACGGAATTCCTCTGGCAGGAGGGCCACACGGCCCACGCCACCTACGAGGACGCCCGCGACTACGCCGCGTACATCCACCAGGACGTCTACGCGGACTTCATGACCCAGGTCCTGGGCATCGATGTGGTGCTCGGCCGCAAGACCCCCAGCGAACGGTTCGCGGGTGCCATCAACACCCTCACGCTCGAATCGATGATGGGCGACGGCAAGGCCCTGCAGATGGGTACGAGCCATGAGCTCGGCACCAATTTCGCCAAGGTGTTCCACACCGAGTACCTGTCCCGGGAAGGCAGGCAGGAGCTGGTCTGGCAGACCTCCTGGGGCTCCTCGACCCGGATGGTCGGCGGCCTGATCATGTCCCACGGTGACGATCAGGGGCTCCGCGTCCCGCCTCGGCTGGCCGCCGTGCAGGCGGTCGTCCTCGCGATCAAGGGGGACGACGCGGTGCTGACCGCGGTCCGCGAGACCGGGGACCGGCTGCGGGAAGCCGGGATCAGGGTCCAGATCGACGACCGCACGGACACCCCGTTCGGCCGTCGCGCGGTCGACTGGGAGCTGAAGGGCGTGCCCGTACGGATCGAGATCGGTCCGCGCGACCTGGAGAACGGCACCGCGATGCTCGCCCGTCGCATCCCGGGCGGGAAGGAGCCGGTCGCGATCGAGGCACTGCCGGCCCTGCTCCCGTCGGTCCTGGAGGAGGACCAGGCGACGCTGCTGCGCGAGTCCCGGACCCGCCGCGAGTCCCGTACCAGCGAGGTGTCCACCGTCGACGAGGCCGCAGAGGCGGCGGCCGCGGGCGGCTGGGCGCGTATTGCGTGGGACGTCCTCGGCCCGGCGGGGGAGGCGCGGCTCGCGGAGCACGGGGCGTCGGTACGGTGTCTGGTGGCCGAGGACGGGTCGGTGCCGGTGTCGGACGACGCCCCGGGTACTGTCGCCGTCGTGGCCCGGGCCTACTGACGCCCCGGCTGCCCGCGGAGCCCGTCCGACCCCGGTGCGGAGGCACTGTCTACACACCGGGGCGTATCCGCCACTACGTGCCACCTTGGTGTGAGCTGCGAGAGTTATCCACAGATCTGCGCACCCGCCCTCGTCGGGGCGCATCAACGGCAACTGACTGGTACGTGCAAATTATTTGGGATGCCCCGGAATAGGAACACCGGGGCACTCACGCTCGTTGTCACGACGTGAGCACGACACCACCTGTACTTGCCGCAGAGCTGGCACAGGCGTGGGCCGACATTCAGCGGTACCACCCCGAGCTGCCCGATCTTGCCGCGCCAGAGTCCCTGATCGGAGAATCCTCGTCCGCCTGTGGCGCCGAGCTCTCCTTCGAGCGACTGCTGCATGAGGCAGTCCATGGAATCGCCGCCGCGAGAGGTGTCCGCGACACCTCTCGCGCCGGCCGCTACCACAACCGCAGATTCCTCGCGATCGCCGAGGAGTTGGGCCTCGACCATGCCGAGGAGCCCCATCCCAGCAGTGGCTTCTCGCTGGTCACGCTCAATGCCGAGGCCAAGCGCAGGTACCGTCCGACGATCGAGCGGCTGCAGCGCGCCCTCAAGGCGCACACGGTCGCCACCGCCGCCGACACCAAGCGCTCCTTCCGTGGGCCCGCGGCCCGGCACGGCTCCTCCGGTGGAGGTGTGCGGGTCAAGGCCGTCTGCGACTGCGGACGCAACGTCCGGGTCGTTCCCTCGGTCCTCGCCCAGGCGCCGATCGTCTGCGGTGGCTGCGGGAAGCCGTTCCGAATCCCGGAAGCAGCGGTCGCGGTGGGGTGACCCGACGTGGTGTGGCACAATGGCAAGCTGTACTCGACAGTCGCACAGGACCCCTCTCTCCTCCGGCTGACGCGTCCATCGGGCACCCGAGTACCGCAACCCCACGTGGCATCTTCGTTGTGCCCAACCACGTCATAGACCAGGAGACACCACTTCCGTGGCAGTCAAGATCAAGCTGAAGCGTCTGGGCAAGATCCGTTCGCCTCACTACCGCATCGTCGTCGCCGACTCCCGTACCCGCCGTGACGGCCGGGCCATCGAGGAGATCGGCCTGTACCACCCGGTGCAGAACCCCTCGCGCATCGAGGTCAACTCGGAGCGTGCGCAGTACTGGCTGTCCGTCGGCGCCCAGCCGACCGAGCCGGTTCTCGCGATCCTGAAGCTCACCGGTGACTGGCAGGCCCACAAGGGCCTCCCGGCCCCCGCGCCGCTGCTGCAGCCGGAGCCCAAGGCTGACAAGCGCGCCCTGTTCGAGGCCCTGGCCAAGGACACCGGCGAGGAGTCCAAGGGCGAGGCCATCACGCAGAAGGCAAAGAAGTCCGACAAGAAGGCTGACGAGGCTGCTGACGCTGCCGCGCCCGCCGAGTCGACCGAGGCCTGAGCATGCTCGAGGAGGCTCTCGAGCACCTCGTGAAGGGCATCGTCGACAACCCTGACGATGTGCAGGTCGCCTCGCGCAACCTGCGCCGTGGTCGTGTGCTGGAGGTCCGGGTCCACCCCGATGATCTCGGCAAGGTGATCGGCCGCAACGGTCGCACCGCACGCGCACTGCGAACCGTCGTGGGCGCCATCGGCGGCCGTGGCATCCGCGTCGACCTCGTCGACGTGGACCAGGTTCGCTGACAGAGTTGAACACCGGCACGGGCCGGGGAGGGCCATGTGCCCGCCCCGGCCCGTCGTCGTATGACAGGAGAGACACAAGGTGCAGCTGGTAGTTGCGCGGATCGGCCGCGCCCACGGCATCAAGGGCGAGGTCACCGTCGAGGTACGCACGGACGAGCCGGAACTCAGGCTCGGCCCCGGGGCCGTACTGACCACCGAACCGGCCGCGAACGGACCGCTGACGATCGAGACCGGCCGGGTGCACAGCGGCAGGCTGCTGCTGCGTTTCGAGGGCGTACGGGACCGTACGGCGGCTGAGGCCCTCCGGAACACCCTGCTGATCGCCGACGTCGACCCGGCGGAACTTCCGGAGGACCCCGAGGAGTTCTACGACCACCAGCTCATCGACCTCGACGTGGTCCTCACCGACGGCACCGAGATCGGCCGGATCACCGAGATCTCGCACCTGCCGTCCCAGGACCTCTTCATCGTGGAGCGCCCGGACGGCAGCGAGGTGATGATCCCGTTCGTCGAGGAGATCGTCACCGAGATCGATCTGGAAGAGCAGCGCGCGGTCATCACTCCGCCGCCCGGCCTGATCGACGACAGCCAGGCCGTGGTCGCCTCCGCGCGGGACGACGAGGCCGCGGAGCGGGAGAACGAAGCCTGATGCGGCTCGACGTCGTCACGATCTTCCCCGAGTACCTGGAACCGCTGAACGTCTCGCTCGTCGGCAAGGCCCGCGCCCGCGGCCGCCTCGATGTGCAGGTGCATGATCTGCGGGACTGGACGTACGACCGGCACAACACGGTCGACGACACCCCGTACGGCGGCGGTCCCGGCATGGTCATGAAGACCGGGCCGTGGGGCGATGCTTTGGACGAGGTGCTGGCGGACGGATATGAGGCGGGGGCGCAGTCCCCGGTACTCGTGGTGCCCACGCCCAGCGGCCGCCCGTTCACCCAGAAGCTCGCCGTGGAGCTCTCCGAGCGGCCGTGGCTGGTCTTCACCCCGGCCCGTTACGAAGGCATCGACCGCCGGGTGATGGACGAGTACGCCACGCGGATGCCGGTCGTCGAGGTCTCCATCGGCGACTACGTGCTGGCCGGCGGGGAAGCCGCCGTACTGGTGATCACGGAGGCGGTGGCCCGGCTGCTGCCCGGCGTGCTCGGCAACGCCGAGTCGCACCGCGACGACTCCTTCGCCCCCGGCGCCATGGCCGATCTGCTGGAGGGCCCGGTCTTCACCAAGCCCCCCGAGTGGCGCGGCCGGGGCATTCCGGACGTCCTGCTCAGCGGCCATCACGGGAAGATCGCGCGCTGGCGGCGGGACGAGGCGTTCCGCCGCACCGCGCTCAACCGGCCCGATCTGATCGAGCGTTGCGAGGCGAGCGTCTTCGACAAGAAGGACCGTGAGATCCTCTCCATCCTCGGCTGGTCGCCGGAGCCCGGTGGCCGATTTTGGCGCAGGCCCGAAGCCGTGGAAGAATAAGCCGCTGCTGTACGTCCGGTGTGCGCCCCTGCCACAGGGGGAACGACGCCCGCCCGACGCGATCAGCACCCCATCTCCTTACGATCTCCCGCCGATGACCTGTGGCATCGGCGAAGAAAGCAGACAACATGGCTTCCCTGCTCGATGGCGTCAACGCCGCTTCCCTGCGTACGGACGTCCCGGCGTTCCGTCCCGGTGACACCGTCAACGTCCACGTGCGAGTGATCGAGGGCAACCGCTCCCGTATCCAGCAGTTCAAGGGCGTAGTCATCCGCCGCCAGGGCTCTGGCGTCAGCGAGACCTTCACGGTCCGCAAGGTCTCCTTCAGCGTCGGCGTCGAGCGCACCTTCCCGGTGCACAGCCCGATCTTCGAGAAGATCGAACTCGTCACCCGCGGTGACGTCCGTCGCGCCAAGCTGTACTACCTCCGTGAGCTGCGCGGCAAGGCCGCGAAGATCAAGGAGAAGCGCGACAACTGAGCTGGCTCCCAGTTCCACGGCATGGCCGGATAGGCTCTGGCCCCGATGGACACGGAAGCACAGCACCCGGAGCGCGATCGCTCTTCCGCACCCGAAGCAGGGACGGAGGAGAGGTCGCGCTCTTCGCGTATCCCGGACCGGTTCGCCTCGTTGACGTGGCGGAGTGCAGCCGTCCTCGGCGCCGTCTGCTCGGTCTTCCTGCTGCTCTTCAGCAACTATGTGCTGCAGCCCTTCCTGATCCCCAGTGGCTCGATGGAGTCCACCCTGCGGGTGGGGGACCGGGTGCTCGTCAACAAACTGGCGTACCGTTTCGGCTCCGCACCGCACCGCGGCGACGTGGTGGTCTTCGACGGCACCGGATCCTTCGTCCAGGAGGTGCCCGCCGAGAACCCCGTCATCGGACTGCTGCACGGCGTGGCGGCGTCCCTGGGGCTGGCGGAACCTGCCGAGACCGACTTCGTGAAGCGGGTGGTGGGCGTGGGGGGCGACCGGGTGGTCTGCTGCGACAGGCGGGGCAGAGTCGAGGTGAACGGGCAGCCGGTGGACGAGGAATATGTCCATTCCGGCGACGAACCGTCCCGGGTGGCCTTCGACATCGTCGTCCCCGACGGCACGCTCTGGATGATGGGCGACCACCGGAGCAACTCCCGTGACTCCCGTGACCATCTCGGAGAGCCCGGCGGTGGCATGGTGCCGGTCGACATGGTCATCGGCCGGGTGGACTGGATCGGCTGGCCGCTGGGCCGGCTGGGCTCGATCCCGGAGACCGGCGCGTTCGACTCCGTACGGGTGCCGGGCGGGACGCATGGGTAACCGCGGACGGGGAAGCGGCGCGTCGGACGCCGACGTTCCGCTGCCGACCGGCGCCAGGCCGACGACCGCGCGCTCGCTGCCCACCCGGGCGGAGCGGCGCAAACTTGCGCGCCGGGTCAAGCGGCGGCGGCGCAGGTCCGCCGTGAAGGAGATACCCCTCCTCATCACCGTGGCGCTGCTCATCGCGCTCGTCCTCAAGACGTTCCTGGTGCAGGCCTTCGTGATCCCGTCCGGATCGATGGAGCAGACGATCCGGATCGGCGACCGGGTGCTGGTGGACAAACTGACTCCCTGGTTCGGATCCAAGCCCCAGCGCGGCGACGTGGTCGTCTTCAAGGACCCGGGGAACTGGCTGAGACAGGAGAACGTCGCGAAGAAGGATCCGCCCGTCGTCATCAAACAGGTGAAGGAAGTGCTGACCTTCATCGGGTTGCTGCCGTCCGACGACGAACAGGATCTGATCAAGCGGGTGATCGCCGTCGGCGGTGACACCGTGAAGTGCTGCGACAAGGGCGGCAGGGTCAGCGTCAACGGCGTACCGCTCGACGAGCCCTATCTGCATCCGGGCAATCCGCCTTCCACGCTCAAATTCGAGGTAAAGGTTCCGGCCGGTCGAATCTTCGTCATGGGCGACCACCGCTCCAATTCCGCCGACTCGCGCTTCCACCTGGACGAGCCGGATCACGGCACGGTCTCCGAGGACGAGGTCGTCGGACGGGCTGTCGTCATCGCCTGGCCCTTCGGGCACTGGCGGAGACTGGAAGAGCCCGAGACGTTCGCATCGGTCCCGGACGCGCGCGCCGGGACGTCGGTGGCGTACGCACCGTCGAATAGTGTGTCGTCCGAGGACCTCAATGGAATGGTCCGGCTCCCGACCCCTGCGGAACTCCCGCTCGTTATGGGAGTGGTGGGCCTGCACCGACTAGGGGGCAGGCGGTGGCACGGAGTGAGGAGTGGATGTGGGGGATTTGGCGGTCGGCGCACGATCCGGACACGACGAACCCGAGGACCGGCCCGAGAGCGAAGGGCCTGCCGCGGCGACGCCGAACCGGGCGGAGAGTGACGGCGCCTCCCCGGACGGCGGTGGTACGGCTACGGGGAAGCCACGCTCCTTCTGGAAGGAGCTGCCCCTGCTCATCGGTATCGCGCTGATTCTGGCGCTGCTGATCAAGACGTTTCTGGTGCAGGCGTTCTCGATTCCCTCGGACTCGATGCAGGACACGCTCCAGCGGGGCGACCGGGTGCTGGTCGACAAGCTGACCCCCTGGTTCGGCTCGGAGCCGCAGCGTGGCGAGGTCGTGGTCTTCCACGACCCGGGCGGCTGGCTGGTGGACGGCGAGTCGACGCCGGAACCGAACCTTGCGCAGAAGTTCCTCAGCTTCATCGGACTGATGCCGTCCGCCGAGGAGAAGGACCTGATCAAGCGGGTCATCGCGGTCGGCGGCGACACGGTGGAGTGCAGGAAGAACGGGCCGGTCGTCGTCAATGGCAAGGCGCTGGACGAGCAGTCGTTCATCTACCCGGGGAACACCCCGTGCAACGACGAGCCGTTCGGCCCGATCAAGGTGCCCGAGGGCCGTATCTGGGTGATGGGCGACCACCGTCAGAACTCCCTGGACTCCCGCTACCACCAGGAGCTGCCCGGTCAGGGCACGGTCTCCACGGACGAGGTGGTCGGCCGGGCCATCGTGGTGGCCTGGCCGATCAACCGCTGGGCGACCCTGCCGGTCCCGAGCACCTTCGACCAGCCGGGGCTGAACGCCGCGATGGGGCTGACGCCGGGAGCACTAGGTGCAGCCGGAGCGCTGCCCCTCGTGTTGTGGCGTCGCAGGAGGCTGACCACCGGGCGTACTGCCGGGTAGGGTGCCGACTCGGATCAGCGATTGTCGATCTCCGGGGTGGGGGACGCTGGGATGAGTGGAACAGGACGTACGGGTGACGGCCACGGTCGGCTCGGCAGCGTGCTGTCGGGGCTGGCCGTGGCCGTCGGCTGTGTGCTCTTCCTCGGTGGGTTCGCCTGGGGGGCGGTGGTGTACAAGCCGTACACCGTGCCGACCGAGTCGATGACGCCGACGGTGAACGCGGGCGACCGGGTGCTCGCGGAGCGGGTGGACGGCGCCGAGGTGCGCCGCGGTGACGTGGTGGTCTTCAAGGACCCCGCCTGGGGCGACATGCCCATGGTGAAGCGGGTCGTGGGCATCGGCGGCGACAGGATCGCCTGCTGCGAGAAGAGCGGCCGGCTCACCGTCAACGGCAAGCCGATTGAGGAACCGTATCTGCAGACGAAGGGCCTCGCCTCGGTGAAGAACTTCACGGCGGAGGTGCCCAAGGGGCAGCTCTTCCTCCTCGGGGACGAGCGCAGCGGCTCCCTGGACTCCCGGGTCCACCTCGACGACCCGGGGCAGGGCTCGGTGCCGCGCAGCGCCGTGCAGGCCCGGGTGGACGCCATCGCCTGGCCGATGAACGGGATGATCGAGCGGCCGAAGGCGTTCGCGGACCTTCCCGGCGGAGTGTCGACGCCCGGACCGCTGGAGCTGCAGCTCGGGGCCGTGGCGGCGGGTGTGGTGCTCATCGTCGGCGGTGCGGCGTACGGGCCGATCGCGGCGCGGTCCGCGCGGAGCAGGCGCGGACGGGGCGGGAAGGTGCCTGCTGGTGCCCGCTGAGAACCGGAAGGTCGCCCGGGTGATCCTGCTCGACCCCGACGACCGCATTCTGTTGATGCACGGCCATGAACCGGACAACCCCGACATCACCTGGTGGTTCACGCCCGGGGGCGGCCTGGAGGGCGACGAGACCCGTGAGGAGGCAGCCTTGCGCGAGCTCGCCGAGGAGACCGGGATCACGGACGTCGAGCTCGGCCCTGTGCTCTGGCAGCGCGTCTGCTCCTTCCCGTTCGACGGGCGGCGCTGGGACCAGGACGAGTGGTACTACCTGGCACGTACCTCGCAGGCCGACACGGATCTGAGGGGGCTCACCGGGCTGGAACAGCGCAGTGTCTCGGGCCTGAGATGGTGGACCTCCGCCGAACTGTCGGCGGCGCGTGAGACGGTGTACCCGACCAGGCTCGCCGGGCTGCTGCGCACGCTGCTCGACGAGGGTCCGCCGCGTACGCCACTGGTTCTGCCCCCCGAAATCGTCTGAGCCTCCGGGGGCGGGGGAGCCTGGCGCACAATAGGTGGACGCACGGCTGAAGGGGAACATGCCAATGAGCGCCGAGGACCTCGAAAAGTACGAGACCGAGATGGAGCTGAAGCTCTACCGGGAGTACCGAGACGTCGTCGGTCTGTTCAAATATGTGATCGAGACCGAACGGCGCTTCTACCTCACCAACGACTACGAGATGCAGGTGCACTCGGTCCAGGGTGAGGTCTTCTTCGAGGTGTCCATGGCGGACGCGTGGGTCTGGGACATGTACCGGCCCGCCCGGTTCGTCAAGCAGGTACGCGTCCTGACGTTCAAGGACGTCAACATCGAGGAACTCAACAAGAGCGATCTCGAACTCCCGGGCGGCTGAGCCGCTCCGGCGGTCGCCCCTCCGTTCGGGTGGCCGAGTTGTCCACAACCGCTGAGTTGTCCACCAAGATCCACCAGCGGGACCCGGACGCGTCAGAGTCGGTGCCGGAGGTGGTGCCGAAATGAACGCACGGGCGGCACTCGGGCGGTACGGCGAGGATCTGGCGGCGCGGTTGCTGACCGACGCCGGCATGGCCGTACTGGAACGGAACTGGCGCTGTCGCGCCGGTGAGATCGACATCCTCGCCATGGACGGGGACGCGCTGGTCGTCTGCGAGGTCAAGACCCGCAGGGCGGGGGCGTTCCAGCATCCGATGGCGGCCGTCAGCCCGGTCAAGGCGGACCGGCTGCGGCGGCTCGCCGAGATCTGGCTCGACCGGAACGGCGGACCGCCACCGGGCGGGGTGCGGATCGATCTGATCGGCGTGGTGCTGCCCGGACGGGGCGCGCCGGTGGTCGAGCATGCGCGGGGGGTGGCCTGATGGGGTTCGCGCGAGCGTGCTCGGTGGCGCTGATCGGCGTCGAAGGGGTGGTGGTGGAGGTCCAGGCGGACCTGGAGCCGGGGGTGGCGGCGTTCACCCTGGTCGGTCTGCCGGACAAGAGCCTGGTGGAGAGCCGGGACCGGGTCAGGGCAGCCGTGGTCAACTCCGGGGCGGAGTGGCCGCAGAAGAAGCTCACGGTCGGGCTCTCCCCGGCTTCGGTGCCCAAAGGAGGCAGCGGCTTCGATCTTGCTGTCGCGTGTGCCGTACTCGGCGCGGCCGAGCGGATCGATCCCGCGGCCATCTCCGATGTGGTGATGATCGGGGAGCTCGGCCTCGACGGCAGGGTGCGGCCGGTCCGCGGCGTGCTGCCTGCCGTGCTCGCCGCGGCGGAGGCGGGGTACCGGAAGGTCGTCGTGCCCGAACAGACCGCGGGCGAGGCGGCGCTGGTGCCCGGAGTGTCGGTGCTCGGAGTGCGGAGCCTGCGGCAGTTGATCGCCGTGCTCAGCGACGAGCCGGTGCCCGACGAGCAGGAGAGTGACCAGGAGGGACGCCCCTCCACGATGCTGGCGGGGCTGATGGTGCCGGGCGCGGGCATCGGTACCGGACTGGCACGGGTCTCCGCGCGGGGCGAGGGGCATCACCCGGACCTGGCGGACGTCGCCGGCCAGGAGACGCCGCGCCTGGCCCTCGCGGTCGCAGCGGCGGGCGGGCACCATCTACTGCTCTCCGGACCGCCTGGCGCGGGCAAGACCATGCTGGCCGAGCGGCTGTCCGCGATTCTGCCGACGCTGACCCGGCAGGAATCCCTGGAGGTGACCGCGGTGCACTCGGTGGCGGGCATCCTGCCGCCGGGTGAACCGCTGGTCACCCGGGCGCCCTACTGCGCCCCGCACCACTCGGCGACGATGCAGTCGCTGGTCGGCGGGGGGAACGGAATGCCGAGGCCCGGAGCGGTCTCACTGGCCCACAGAGGTGTGCTGTTCCTGGACGAGGCGCCGGAGTTCTCCGTCCGGGCGCTGGACGCCCTGCGCCAGCCGCTGGAGTCGGGGCATGTGGTGGTGGCGCGCAGCGCCGGGGTGGTGCGGCTGCCCGCCAGATTTCTGATGGTGCTGGCGGCGAATCCCTGCCCCTGCGGGCGCTACACCCTTATTGGCGCCGGGTGTGAATGCCCGCCGTCGTCGGTCCGCCGTTACCAGGCGAGACTCTCCGGGCCGCTGCTCGACCGGGTGGATCTGCGGGTTGTCGTCGCACCGGTCACGCGCGAGGACCTGATGGGCAGGGGAGGCCGGGGCGAGTCCACGGCCGTAGTCGCGGCGCGGGTACGGGAAGCCAGGGCCCGGGCGGCAGAACGACTTGCGGGCACGGGCTGGACCACCAACAGCGAGGTGCCCGGTCATGAGCTGCGAACCCGGCTGCTCGCGGCGCCGGGGGCGCTCAGGGAGGCCGAACGGGACATGGAGCGGGGGCTGCTCACCGCGCGGGGACTCGACCGGGTGCTGCGAGTGGCATGGACCGTCGCCGATCTGCGCGGCGCTGATCGTCCTGAGGCGTCCGACATCTCGGTGGCACTGGAACTGCGGACCGGGATCGCCCGAGGAGCCTTGGCCCGGGGCGGGGCGTCGTGACGCCGGGAGACCACGGCGGGGGCGGGAAGTCATGACGCCGGAGTCGGTGGGCGACCGGGAGTCAGAGTGTGGGCCGGAGGTGGCGGGCGACCGGCAACCGGTACGTGCGCCGGGGACGGTGGGGGAGCAGGAGCGGCTGGCACGTGCTGCGCTGACGCGCGTGCTGGAGCCGGGGGACGAGCACGGTGGCCGCTGGCTGCGCCACATCGGGGCCGTCGAGCTGATGCGGCGGCTCACCTCCCGGGACGGAACCGCGGAAGAGCTGAGCGGCATGACGCCGAAGCGGCTCGCCGGATACCGGTTGCGAGTCGGGTCCGCCGAGCCCGAGCGCGACCTGGCGACGGTCGCCGCGGTGGGCGGCCGCCTGGTCTGTCCCGGTGACCGGGAGTGGCCCAGCCAGCTCGACGACCTGGGCGATTCCAGACCGACCGCGCTCTGGGTGCGGGGCCGGCCCGATCTGCGGCTCTGGGCGCTTCGCTCCGTCGCCGTGGTCGGCGCCCGCGCGTGCACTTCGTACGGGGCGCATATGGCGGCGAGCCTCGGTTCGGGACTGGCGGAGCTGGGGTGGGTGGTCGTGTCGGGCGCCGCGTTCGGGGTGGACGGGGCGGCACATCGCGGCGCGCTCGCGGCCGGCGGGGCGACGATGGCGGTGCTGGCCTGCGGCGTCGACGTCGCCTATCCCCGAGGCCATGCCGAGCTGATCGGACGCGTGGCGGAACAAGGACTGGTCATCGGAGAGTTGCCGCCGTCCGGTCATCCGACACGCAGCAGATTTATTCTTCGGAACAGGGTGATTGCCGCGTTGACGCGAGGAACCGTCGTGGTGGAGGCGCAATACCGCAGCGGCTCGCTGGTCACAGCGCGCAGGGCACAGCAGCTCGGCCGCTTCACCATGGGGGTTCCGGGCCCCGCCACCAGCGGGCTGTCGGCCGGTGTCCATGAACTGCTCCGGGGCGAAGGCGTCCTGGTCACGGACGCCTCGGAGGTGGCCGAACTGGTGGGGGACATCGGTGATCTCGCTCCCGTCCGACGCGGCCCGCTGCTTCCCAGGGACCTGCTCGATGCCGTCTGCGCCCGGATCCTCGACGCCCTGCCCTTCCGCGGTTCCGTCAACGCGAGGGACGTCGCCCGCACCGCGGGGACCGGCACCGACGAAGCGCTCGGCAGGTTGTACGAACTCCACTCACTGGGGTTCGTCGAACGTGATGGCGATGGGTGGCAGTTGACGCGGGAGTCGGCATGCGAGGGGGACGCGCGGCGAGGCGGTACTTGACCTGGAGCATTCGGGTGAAAAGGTGATGCCGATGACCTCGGCGGATCCCTCAGTGACGCCTCCGGGACCGTTGCGCAGGCGACGGGACCGGAGCGCGGTCGTGTCCGTTCCCCCAGAAGTACCCGGTGCCGATGCTCTATCCTGCGCGCACCGCGACGCTTCAGTCACGCTACGCTCACAAGGAATCCGGCTCAGACACAAGTCCCCCAGCACTTCACAGCAGAACGGCTCAAGGCATCACATGCCCCAGCACACCTCCGGGTCTGACCGCGCAGCAGTGCCGCCCGCTGCGCGTGGCACTGTGCGCCCCCCTGCCCCCTCCTCGCTCGACGAGTTGTGGCGTTCGTACAAGTCCACGGGCGACGGCCGGCTGCGGGAGCAGCTGATCCTTCACTACTCGCCGCTGGTGAAGTACGTCGCGGGCCGGGTGAGCGTGGGACTGCCGTCCAATGTCGAGCAGGCGGACTTCGTCTCCTCGGGAGTCTTCGGACTGATCGACGCGATCGAGAAGTTCGACATCGAACGGGCCATCAAGTTCGAGACGTACGCGATCACCCGCATCCGCGGCGCGATGATCGACGAGCTCCGGGCACTCGACTGGATCCCGCGCTCCGTACGGCAGAAGGCACGGGCGGTGGAGCGTGCCTACGCGACGCTGGAGGCGCAGCTGCGGCGTACCCCGTCCGAGGCGGAGGTCGCGGCGGAGATGGGCATCGCACTGGAAGAACTGCATGCGGTTTTCAGCCAGTTGTCGCTGGCGAACGTGGTCGCGCTCGAGGAGTTGCTGCATGTCGGCGGCGAGGGCGGCGACCGGTTGAGTCTGATGGACACGCTTGAGGACACCGCCGCCGACAATCCGGTGGAGGTCGCCGAGGACCGTGAGCTCCGACGGCTGCTCGCGCGGGCGATCAACACGCTCCCGGACCGCGAGAAGACTGTCGTCACCCTCTACTACTACGAGGGGCTCACCCTCGCCGAGATCGGCAACGTGCTCGGGGTGACCGAGAGCCGGGTCAGTCAGATCCACACCAAATCGGTGCTGCAGCTCCGCGCGAAACTGGCCGACGCGGGACGTTGAGCAGGCGTCCGGCCGGGCGATGTCGGCTGTCGCGCCCCCTCTCGAACACCTGCCGCCGTAGAGTGGATCCGTGCCCAGGATTCGAGCGGCCTCCGTGGCCGAGCACCGGACCATGCAGCGCGGCGCCCTCCTTGACGCTGCCCGCTCCCTGCTGTCCGAGGGCGGTACGGAGGCGTTGACCTTCCCCGCTCTCGCCGAGCGCACGGGTCTTGCCCGGTCCTCCGTCTACGAGTACTTCCGTTCCCGCGCGGCCGTCGTCGAGGAGCTGTGCGCCGTCGACTTCCCCGTCTGGGCGGCCGAGGTCGAGAACGCGATGGAGCGGGCGCAGACTCCCGAAGGAAAGATCGAGGCATATGTACGCCGCCAGCTCGATCTGGTCGGGGACCGGCGGCACCGCGCTGTCGTCGCCATTTCGGCGAGCGAGCTGGACGCGGGCGCACGGGAGAAGATCCGGGCAGCGCACGGCGGACTGATCGCCATGATCGTCGAGGCGCTCGGTGACCTCGGACATGAACAGCCGAGGCTGGCGGCGATGCTGCTGCAGGGCTCGGTGGACGCCGCCGTGCGCCGTATCGAACTGGGTGTGGCGGAGGCGCCCGGGGTGATCACGGACACCGCCGTCGCGATGATCCTGCGGGGCGTACGGGGCTGACGCCCGTACCCGACCGCCGCCACGACGAGGAGCACGGCAGGGTCTGCGGACCCGATGGTGCCCGGCGCCCGTGGCCCCGGCTCCGGTACGCCGAACACCGGCAGCAGCCGCGAAGGGCCCCGCCGCATCAGCGCCGGAGGCAGCAGCGACAGCGGGTCCAGATACGCGTCACCACGCCGCAGCCCCCAGTGCAGGCACCCGGAGTCGCAAGGGAACGGCCCTGCCTCCATGACCGCGACCGTCTGGCCGGCGCGGACCTCGTCACCCTCCCCGACCAGCGCCCGCACCGGCTCGTACGTCGTGCGCAGCGGCGGATCACCGGTCCCCGCCACCTCGATCGCCAGCACCCCCCGTCCTGCGACGTGCCCCGCGAACGAGACCCGGCCGTCGGCGGCGGCTCGCACCTGGGCGCCGGGCGCGGCGGCGAGGTCGACGCCACGGTGCCCCAGGCCGTAGGCACTGGCCGGCGGCTCCCACCCCCGTACGACCACGGGTCGCCCCGCGAGCGGCCACGCGCGCCCGCCGTCCTGTGCGGTGCGGGCGGCGGCGCCGCCCGCACCGCACAGCATCGTGAGCACCGACAGGACCGCCGCCACGAGCGCCGCCCGGATCCGGCGAGCCGTGGATTCAGGTGTGTATCGCATGACCAGAACCGTTCCGCACCTGGCGGACCCGCGGGGATCATGGACCGGATCTGTGGACTACCCGCCGGTTGTGGACAGCGCCGTCACCCGGCACCCGACGGGTCCCGTACACTTCTTGTGGCGATCCGGGTCACCGGGTCGACTTCGCACGCCCCGCCACCTCCCTCTCTGCGGACGGTGGCCGCGCTCCTCGGTCCCTTGTGGCACGGCGCGTCGGGGCGTCAGGCGCGACCGCAATCCTGCGGTTGCGACAACCGAGTACCTCAAGGAGTACGGCCATGGCCGTCGTCACGATGCGGGAGCTGCTGGAGAGCGGCGTCCACTTCGGTCACCAGACCCGTCGCTGGAACCCGAAGATGAAGCGCTTCATCTTCACCGAGCGCAACGGCATCTACATCATCGACCTGCTCCAGTCGCTGTCGTACATCGACCGCGCCTACGAGTTCGTCAAGGAGACCGTCGCGCACGGCGGCTCCATCATGTTCGTGGGTACGAAGAAGCAGGCGCAGGAGGCCATCGCCGAGCAGGCGACGCGCGTCGGCATGCCGTACGTCAACCAGCGTTGGCTCGGTGGCATGCTCACCAACTTCTCCACCGTCTACAAGCGCCTTCAGCGTCTGAAGGAGCTCGAGCAGATCGACTTCGAGGACGTGGCCGCCTCCGGCCTCACCAAGAAGGAGCTCCTGGTCCTCTCCCGCGAGAAGGCCAAGCTGGAGAAGACCCTCGGTGGTATCCGCGAGATGCAGAAGGTGCCCAGCGCCGTCTGGATCGTCGACACCAAGAAGGAGCACATCGCCGTCGGTGAGGCGCGCAAGCTCCACATCCCGGTCGTCGCGATCCTCGACACCAACTGCGACCCCGACGAGGTCGACTACAAGATCCCGGGCAACGACGACGCGATCCGCTCCGTCACCCTGCTCACCCGCGTGATCGCCGACGCCGTCGCCGAGGGCCTCATCGCCCGTTCCGGCGCCGCGACCGGCGACTCGAAGCCGGGCGAGAAGGCTGCCGGTGAGCCGCTCGCCGAGTGGGAGCGCGACCTGCTCGAGGGCGACAAGAAGGCGGACGCCGAGGTGCAGACGTCTGCTGAGACCGAGAAGGTCGCGGACGCCGCCGAGACGCCGGCCGAGGCCGCTGCCGAGACGCCGGCCGAGGCCGCTGCCGAGGCTCCGGCCGCGGACGCCGAGCAGGCCTGACGACTCCGTCACGGCTGAATGACGGCGGGGGCCGGTGCCACAGGCACCGCCCCCGCCGTTCACCCGTAGATCTTTCAGACTTCGAGAGAGAAACACAGACTCATGGCGAACTACACCGCCGCTGACGTCAAGAAGCTCCGCGAGCTCACCGGCGCCGGCATGATGGACTGCAAGAAGGCGCTCGACGAGTCCGACGGCAACGTCGACAAGGCCGTCGAGGCGCTCCGTATCAAGGGTCAGAAGGGCGTCGCCAAGCGCGAGGGCCGTTCTGCCGAGAACGGTGCCGTCGTCTCCCTCATCTCCGAGGACAAGACCTCCGGCGTCCTGCTCGAGCTGAAGTGCGAGACGGACTTCGTCGCCAAGGGCGAGAAGTTCCTGGCCGTCGCCAACGCTCTCGCCGCCCACGTGGCCGCGACCTCGCCGGCCGACCTGGCCACGCTGCTCGCCTCCGAGATCGAGGCCGGCAAGACTGTCCAGGCGTACGTCGACGAGGCCAACGCCAACCTCGGCGAGAAGATCGTCCTGGACCGCTTCGCCCAGTTCACCGGCGGTTATGTGGCTGCGTACATGCACCGCACCATGCCCGACCTCCCGCCGCAGGTCGGCGTCCTGGTCGAGCTGGACAAGGAGAACGCCGAGGTCGCCAAGGACGTCGCGCAGCACATCGCCGCCTTCGCCCCGAAGTACCTCAACCGTGACGAGGTCCCGGCCGAGACGGTCGAGAACGAGCGTCGTGTCGCCGAGGCCACCTCTCGCGAGGAGGGCAAGCCCGAGGCCGCCCTTCCGAAGATCGTCGAGGGTCGCGTCAACGGCTTCTTCAAGGACGTCGTCGTCCTGGAGCAGGCCTTCGCCAAGGACAACAAGAAGTCTGTCCAGAAGGTCCTGGACGAGGCCGGTGTCGCCCTGAAGCGCTTCTCGCGCATCAAGGTCGGCATCTGAGTCCGTCCGCGAACAACGGTGGACCCCGATAGGGTCTAGTGCAGTCGTCGGCCGGACACCCGCCGTACGACCGCAGATCTGACGAGGAGGCCATTGCCGCTGAGGGACACCAGACCCACCGGCAATGGCCTTCTTCGTATGTGCACGAGGAGAATCTCCATGAACAAGGGCGCGGACGCCGCCAAAGGTGACCACAAGCGCGAGGACGGCAAGGTGGCCGGACGCTTCATGCTGAAGTTGTCCGGAGAGGCATTCGCCGGCGGCGGAGGTCTCGGCGTCGACCCCGACGTCGTACACGCCATCGCCCGGGAAATCGCGGCTGTCGTCCGGGGCGGCGCGGAAATCGCGGTTGTCATCGGTGGCGGCAACTTCTTCCGCGGCGCCGAGCTCCAGCAGCGCGGCATGGACCGGGCCCGGTCCGACTACATGGGCATGCTCGGCACTGTCATGAACTGCCTGGCGCTCCAGGACTTCCTGGAGAAGGAGGGCATCGACTCCCGCGTCCAGACCGCCATCACCATGGGGCAGGTCGCGGAGCCGTACATCCCGCTGCGCGCCGTGCGCCACTTGGAGAAGGGCCGCGTCGTCATCTTCGGCGCCGGTATGGGCATGCCGTACTTCTCCACCGACACCACTGCCGCCCAGCGCGCCCTGGAGATCGACGCCGAGGGCCTGCTCATGGGCAAGAACGGGGTGGACGGGGTCTACGACTCCGACCCGAAGACGAACCCCGACGCGGTGAAGTTCGACGCGCTGGAGTACAGCGAGGTACTCGCCCGCGATCTCAAGATCGCCGACGCCACCGCCATCACGCTCTGCCGTGACAACCGTCTGCCGATCCTCGTATTCGAGTTGACAGCAGCCGGCAATATCGCCCGCGCCGTCAAGGGTGAGAAGATCGGCACGCTCGTGAGCGACCAGGGCACCCGGGCCTGACAACCGGGGGGCCGCCCGGGGGAGACCCGCGACGGCCCCGGGACCGGCCGGGGACACCCGGGGGACGGTCCCGAAGGATGGACAACGGCCTGCCGGTCGGACACCGTGCAGGTGAGGACGCGACGCAGGACCCGCCGGGCCCGAGCATGCCGGGCCCACTCAAGACACGCAGGAGCACGTGGTGATCGAAGAAACCCTCCTCGAGGCCGAGGAGAAGATGGAGAAGGCCGTCGTGGTCGCGAAGGAGGACTTCGCCGCGATCCGCACAGGCCGTGCGCACCCGGCGATGTTCAACAAGATCGTCGCCGACTACTACGGCGCGTTGACGCCGATCAATCAGCTGGCCTCTTTCTCGGTTCCCGAGCCGCGCATGGCTGTCGTGACGCCGTTCGACAAGAGCGCGCTGCGCAACATCGAGCAGGCCATTCGCGACTCCGACCTCGGCGTCAACCCGAGCAACGACGGCAACATCATCCGAGTGACCTTCCCCGACCTCACCGAGGAGCGTCGTCGCGACTACATCAAGGTCGCGAAGACGAAGGCCGAGGACTCCAAGATCTCGATCCGGGCCGTCCGCCGCAAGGCGAAGGAGACCCTGGACAAGCTGGTCAAGGACAAGGAGTCCGGCGAGGACGAGGTGCGCCGCGCCGAGAAGGAGCTCGACGACACCACCGCGAAGTACGTCGCGCAGGTCGACGAGCTGCTCAAGCACAAGGAAGCCGAGCTGCTCGAAGTCTGATGAACGACTCTTCCTGGGGCGCCCCGCAGGGAGCCGGCTACGGGGGTACGCCCGAGATGAGGGCGGCCCCGGTGGATCCTGCATACGATGTGCATGACGCCCAGCACACTCGGCCCATGCCCATCGTGCCGGACGTTCCCGACGCAGGTAGAGACGCTGACGACCGTGACGACCGGGGTGGGGGAGCCGCCGGCCTGGGCGGCGGTCCCCCGTACCGTGACGAGAAGCCGCAGGAGCCCATGTCCACCGCGCAGCCGCCCCCGCAGAAGAAACGTGCGGGCCGTGACCTGCGAGCCGCCATAGGGGTCGGTGTGGGGCTCGGGGCCGTCATCGTCGCCTCGCTCTTCATCGTGAAGGCCGTCTTCATCGGCGTGGTAGCGGTCGCCGTCGTCGTCGGCCTCTGGGAGCTCACCTCCCGGCTGCAGGAACGCAAGGGCATCAAGGCACCGCTCGTACCGCTCGCGATCGGCGGCGCGGCGATGGTCGTGGCCGGCTACGTGCGCGGAGCCGAGGGCGCCTGGGTCGCCATGGCGCTGACCGCCCTGGCGGTGCTCGTCTGGCGGATGACCGAGCCGCCCGAGGGATACCTCAAGGACGTCACGGCCGGTGTTTTCGCCGCGTTCTACGTACCGTTCCTGGCCACGTTCGTCGCGATGCTGTTGAGCGCGGACGACGGGCCGCAGCGGGTCCTCACCTTCCTCCTGCTGACCGTGGTCAGCGACACGGGGGCCTACGCCGTCGGCTGGCGCTTCGGCAAGCACAAGCTCGCGCCGCGGATCAGCCCAGGGAAGACCCGCGAGGGACTGTTCGGAGCCGTGGCCTTCGCGATGGTCGCCGGTGGGCTGTGCATGCAGTTCCTGATCGACGACGGCACCTGGTGGCAGGGGCTTCTGCTCGGCCTGGCCGTCGCTGCCAGCGCCACTCTGGGTGACCTGGGCGAGTCCATGATCAAGCGGGATCTCGGGATCAAGGACATGGGCACGCTGCTGCCCGGTCACGGCGGGATCATGGACAGACTGGACTCGCTGCTGCCGACCGCTCCGGTGGTCTGGCTCCTGCTGGTGCTTTTCGTCGGCTCCAGCTGAGAAGCCGGGCCGCCACTCATCCCGACCTGCGTTTCTCCATGTGAGGGTCCGTTGTCCACAGGACGGCGGGCCCTCACTCGTCTGCCTGCGACGCTGGATGAACAACCGTTGCCCGCTCACTGCGGCAACCCACGCGGAGCTGGATACACGCGGTACGGCTCCCAGGAGGTGCTGCCGTCGGCTTCGGCCCATCGAGCCCAGGTCGAGCAGGACGAGCCAGAGCCCGAGCAACCGCGCGAGTGTACAGGCCGCCCCGTGAGCCCGAGGCCCGCCACGGGCCGGGGCACTTCCGAGAAGGGCCCATCCGACGGGGCTTGGGCGGGGCTGCGGAGTGCCGCGTCGCCTCAGCCGGAGTGGCTGGCCCACGCTTGTCGTGCAAGGGAACGGTGAAGTGGACGAACCAGCGTCGCGCTCTGCTCTGAGGAGAACCGGGTGAATCCATGGGCCGCGATCGTGGCGTTCGCAGTGATTGCCTCGTACGCGGTGGTGTCGCGTCGGTTGTCCACGACGATGCTCTCCGGGCCAATGATGTTCGTTTCCTTCGGGCTGGTCCTCGGGCCGCTGGGCCTGGATCTGTTCGATCGCAGTAGGAACGCCGAGCTCATCCGGGTGCTGCTGGAAAGCGCGTTGGCGCTCGTACTGTTCACGGGAGCCGCCTCGATCCGTACGCGGGAATTGCGCCGGGAACACTTCCTGCCGGTACGGCTGCTGTCTGTCGGGCTGCCGTTGACCATGGCTTTTGGGTGGCTCGCGGCATGGCTCGTACTGCCTGGTCTCACCGTGTGGGAACTCGCGCTCGTTGCCGTCATCCTGGCTCCCACCGATGCGGCGCTAGGGCAGCAGGCGGTCTCGGACCGCAGTATCCCCGCTCTTGTACGGCACGGCTTGAGCGTCGAGTCGGGACTGAACGACGGTATGGCGGTGCCGTTCTTCTTGTTGGCTCTCGCGGCGGCCGGCGGCGGTCACGACGGCCACCAGGGTCCGATGGCGGTCTTCTTCCTCGCCCTCGTGGCCAGCAGCGCCATCGGGCTGGTGGTCGGCCGGCTGGGCGCGCGGGTGCTGCGATGGTCGGCAGCCCGGGGATGGAGCACGCCCGAGTGGCGGCCCATCCTGGTTCTCGCGGTGCTGGTCATCGCCTACGCGTTGTGCGCTGTGGTCGACGGGAGTGGCTTCATCGGGGCCTGGACCGCCGGCCTGGCCTTCGGGGCGGTGCTGCGTACGGGACCAGTCACCGGGTGTTCGGCCACCGCTGATGAAGGCAGCGGTGGGGACGTCGGGTTTCTTGAGCGTCTCGGCGAGCTGCTGGCCGCGCTGAGCTTCCTGATCTTCGGCGGAGTCATCCTGGGCCCCTCCCTTGAGCACGTGAACTGGCGGATGCTGGTGTACGCCGTGCTCAGCCTCAGCGTCATCCGTATGCTTCCCGTAGCCGTCTCACTGATCGGCACCGGACTGCGTCTCCCCTCGATCGCGTACACCGGCTGGTTCGGGCCACGCGGGCTGGCATCCGTGGTGCTCGGACTGATCGCTTTCGAAGAGCATCTGCCCGGGACGGATCTGCTCACCGGCGTTGTCGCCGTAACCGTGGCTCTCAGCGTCTACTTGCATGGCGCATCAGCCGTATTTCTGGGCTCCCGCTACGGCACCTGGTACGCCCGAGCCCGACGCCGGAGCCCGGATCTGCGTGAAGGGTCCGCCGCATCCTCAGCCTGATCCCGCCGGCACCATCTGCATGACGAGCGGTTCGGCCGGTCCGGCTCAGGCTCTTTTCCGGGCCAGGGCGAAGAAGCGCCGGTTTCGCAGCAAGCAGCGCCGGGACGGGCGTCTCGCGCACGACGGCCTACGTGGGTACGCGGTCGAGGGCGCAGCGGGCCTGGGCCGACCGGTCCGGCCGGCCTCGGTCGACCGCGCACCGCACACCTGCCGCGGTCGAGGCACGCGTGCGTGAACTGCGGACCGACCGCAAGCTCGGACCGGCCCGCATCGGCTCGATCCTCGGCGTGCCGCCTCCTCCGCCTTGCGATCCACGGCACCAGCCCCCGCTCACCGACCTGATCCGAACGAAAGCCCTTCGCCCGCGCCGTACTCGTGTGGTCGGCCGCCCTGCCACTCCACCCACCGGGGGTCGTCCAGCACGTCATCGGCGTCCGGCAGGCCGGCGCGGCGGAGGAACTCGACCACGTCGGCGTCGCTGCGGGCGAGGCCCGCGGTCCGAGCGCGGATCGTCACTCGACGGCCGCCCGCTTTTGCCGCTCGGTGCACGACGATCGGTGCGTCACGCGCGTCCTCGGGGTCCGGCAGCTCGCGGCTCAAAGCACTCCTGGCTCTCTTTCTTGGCTCTCTGTTGGGTCGGCAGCACGGGCACGTCGCGACGCCGTCTTCCACAAGCGCCCGCGGGGCCTGCTCCTCCGCGCGGGCGCCGACAGGGGCAGGGTGTGTCCCCCTGTGTGCCGCGGTCTCGCGTTTCTCCGGCTCGTGCGACCGGTCCACCCAGTCGGCACGCCTGCCACTCGCGCACGATGCGCGAGCGATCCTGGCGGGAGAAATTTTCGGACACATATTCGATTCTAGGGCGCGATGGGCTGTTGTGCGTACCACCTGCCTGCCGTGCGATCGGTCACTGTCCCTGCGCGGCCGGGCCGACTGCCGGCCGTCAAAGGGCCACCGACGTCGACTGATGACGACCGACGACGGCCGGGCCTGTGTCTGCGAACCATCGGCGCAACTGAGGGGCGCAGCAGCCCAAGGAAGCTCCCCTGCCCGAGTTGCTTCGGGACGAAGCGGTCGAGGGGTCCCGGTCGGCAACCACCAGTGAGTAGCGCGTGAGTCAGCCAAAGTTCCAAGCACGGTCAAGCGTTCTCGCAGCTCAGAGGTCGTGCGGATAGGCGCGGTTGGGGACGTCGGCAACAGTACGGGCACAGGTCCCGATCATGGAGTTGCGACGCTCTGTGATCACTGGGGAGACCTGTGCCCGCGCTTCCATCATGGCTGACCGAACCGCTCTGGGACCAATTCGCGGTCCTGCTGCCAGAGCGTTCGGAGTACCACCCGGACCATCCACTTGGCTGCCACCGCCGACGCATCAGCGACCGGATCATCTTCGACAAGATGCTGCAACTGCTGCGCTTCGGCTGTTCTTATGAGGCGATCGCCGACACAACCTGCTCGGCCACCACGATCCGCAGCCGCCGCGACGAGTGGATACGACAGGGCGTCTTCGCCCGGCTCAAGCAGATCGCGCTCGACGCCTATGACCGGATCGTCGGTCTCGTCCTCGACCAGATCGCCGTGGACGGCTCCATCACCAAGGCACCCGGAGGCGGCGAAGTGGCCGGGCGTTCCCCCGTCGATCGCGGCAAACAGGGACTGAAACACTCGGGCATGACGGACGGATACGGCATCCCACTGGGTCGTGTCCTGACCGGCGCCAACCGCCACGACTCCCCGCTGCTCGCCCCGACCCTGGACCGCCTGAACGACCTGGGACCGTTGCCCGACAACGTCACCGTGCACCTGGACGCCGGCTACGACTCGGACAAGACCCGCACTCTGCTCAACGAACGCGGCCTCCACGGCCGCATCGCGCACAAAGGCGAGAAGGCACCCATCCAGGCCAGTCAGCGCTGGCACGTCGAACGCACCCACGCCTTGCAGAACGCCTTCCACCGGCTCGCCCGCTGCTACGAGCGGCGCGCCACCGTCGTCGACGCATTCTTCGACCTCACCGACACGATCATCACCGTGCGCAGCCTGATCCGGCGGGCCTGGATAACTCACTGCTGGGACGAATGCCCGAACCGCCGACCATGACCGCGCCCCTGTCCGCGCCACCTCTTGGCGACGCGGAGATGACCTAGCGGCCGAGGGCCTGTCGCACGGTCAGGTTGTGGTACTTCCGCAGCCGGTACAGTTCCCAGCACGACAACACCGTCACCGACACCGGAGCGCCGAGCAGGAACACGATCTGGGCAAGGACGGGAACCTCGGCGTTCTCGTTGTTGATCACGTCGAGGGCGGCCATCACCCACACCAGCAAGGTGGCGAGGATCGGCGGCAGCACCTCGTGGATGTCGGCGGTGCGGAACACGTGCATGAGGCAGAGCGCGATCCCGTACAGGGCGAAGCCCAGCGACCACGCGCAGAGGGTGATGAGGACGACCATGCCGGGGGTCCCGATGGCGTCACGGAAGCCGGCGGTCTCCGGATCGGGCGCGACGGCGAGGGGGAACGTGGCCATGGACCCCATCAGAGCCGCCACGGACCCGAAGGACTTCAGGGACCGACGCAGGTAGAGCCCGCGCAGCGCACCCAGCGCGGCGAACGCGAACAGGGCGATCACGAACGGGAAGGCGCACACGAGGACGAGTGTGCTGATCCAGCTCTGGTCGAACTTGTCGCCCGCGACGGTCTCGACGCCCTTGGCGGTGTCGACCGGCTTGTACGACATGACCAGCACGAGCCAGGCGGCGATGCCGAGCCCGGTCCGCCACATCTGGATCTTGCGCACCGTCAGGTCCTCGACGGCGCCCGGGCGCGAGGGGCGGAAGGCCCGCTGGGCGGCGTAGAACGGGTTGTAGACGCACTTGAGGATCCGCTGCCTGCGCGTCAGCGGCGGCCGGGGCGGGCGCGGGAACGGCGGCTGCGGGCCACCGCCGTGCGGCTGTGGCGGGTACGGGCCCCAGCCCTGCGGATGTCCCGGGTACCCCTGCGGCGGCACGGGCGCGGGCTGCGGCGGGTAGGGCCCCACGGCGGGACCGCCGGGGTACGGGTGGTGTCCGGCCCCGGGGTAGGACTGATGGCCGGGACCTGGGCCCGGCTGTCCACCGGGGCCGGGTCCGGGTCCGCCCGTCGGACCCCAGTAACCATTGCCGTCCGTACTCATGCCGTGCACCCCCGATGTTTCGGTCCGTGCCGTGCGTGGCGCGACTCGACCCGCCCGCCCAGCGTGCGGCGTGATCCTACCCATCGCGGAGGCCGAGAAGTGCACGTTCCGGGACCGGGCCGGGCGCCGGTGGGTAACGACCTGGGGTGCGATAGGGAGCGGCAGCGTTCCTCTGGCCGACCTGGATGCCGTCGCGTTCAAGCTGAACACCCGCCCCCGGCAGACCCTCGGGTTCGAAACTCCCGCTGATGGGCTCGCGGCAGCTGTTGCATCAACCGGTTGACTCCGCCGCGGCCTTCTTCGCGAAGGAGACGATGAAGTAGGCACGCTGTGCCGCTTCATCGACGCGGAGAGGGCCACCGAGGACAGACCCGACGGCTACAGTGTCGCGCTGCTGTGCCGGGTGCTGAGGCTTCCGCGCGCCGGTTACTACGCCTGGCTCGCCGGTCGGCCGGCCGCCGCTGCACGGCAGCGGGCCGAGGACAAACTCGCCGAGGAGATAAGGGAGATCCACGCCATGTCCCGGGGTGCCTACGGCGCCCCGCGCGTGCACGCCGTCCTGCGGCGCAAGGGCCACGGGATCAACCGGAAGAAGGTCGAGCGGATCATGCGCGAGCGCGACATCCGCGGCGTGACCCGCCGCAAGCGCCGCCACCTGACGAAGCAGGACGCCAAGGCCGCCCCCGCCCTGGACCTGGTCGGCCGTGACGTCACCGCCGAGCGGCCCGGTCGGAAACTGGTCGGCGACATCACGTATCTGCCGACCATCGAGGGCTGGTGGTACCTCACAACGGTGATTGATCTGGCGACCCGTGAGGTGATCGGGTACGCGATGGCCGACCACCACGGCGCCGAGCTGGTCACCGACGCCCTGGAGACGGCCGCCGGCCGCGGCGCACGAGAACCGGGCTGCATCTTCCACTCGGATCGCGGCAGCGAGTACACATCCGGCGAATTCCGCAGACAAATAAGGGAGTTGAACCTGAGGCAGAGCATGGGGCGAACCGACATATGCTGCGATAACGCCGCAGCCGAAAGCTTTTTCGGTCTGAAAGCGGAGATCGGCACCATCGTTCGGGAGAGCCGCGAGGCAGCCCGCGCCGACGTCTTCCGCTTCATTGAGGGACCCTGTTGCCCAATTGATCTCACGCGGTGAGGTCGAGGGCTGCCAGATGGGAAGTGCGCGTCGGTGCGAGTGGACTTCCGTTCCACCATGCGTCGAGTCGGATCAGGTTGATGGCGGTGGCCATGAAGATGTGGGCCAGGTGCGTCTTCGCAGGCTGGTGTAGCGGGTGCGGCGGGCTCCGGTGGCGACGGCCTGGTGAATGGTGCCTTCCACTCCTGCGCGAGCCGCGTAGCGGGCCTTCCAGTCCTCGGTGGCCTGCTCGGACCGGACGCGTTCGAGGAGGACGTCTTGGTCCTGGGGGCGGACGGTGAGCTGTCGGCCGTACTGGGTCGAGCGGGTGCACTGGCCGCGGGCCGGGCAGGGCGCGCATGTCTGGGTGGCGAAGCGGATCCGGACCGCCAGGCGGCCGTTGTGGTCGTAACCCTCGGTCCAGTACCTGCTGTTGGCCCCGTTCGGGCAGGTCGCCTGCCGGGCGTCCCAGTCGATACTGAAGGACGTTTTGCCATAGCCGGCGGCCTTGGACGGCCTGGCGGGTGCTGTTGGGCCTGACCGGACCAATGACTTCGACACCGCGTTCAACCGGCGAGGTCAGCAGCAGTTCGGCGGAGACGTAGCCGGAGTCCAGGAGGTGCTCGGACGGCAGCAGGCCCTTGTCGTCGAGGCGATCGTGGATCTGCTCGATGACCGCCGCGTCGTGGACCGTGGCATCGGTGGTGAGGACATGGGTGATCATGTGTGGGCGCCCCACCTCAGCGGGGTCATCACAGGTCTCGCTGAGGTGGGCTTTGTAACCGTCCCAGCCAGAGCCGCGCTTGACGGCGCAACGGGAATCCACATCGTAGGGGGAGGTGATCCTGGCTCTGCTGGGCGGGCACTCGCCCTTCCCCCGCCAAGTCACCTCCTGGATCCCGTCGGTCACTGTGCGTTTGAACTGCTGCATCCACACCGTCCGCAGGACGGCGATGGCGGGGACGTCCCGCAGCCAGTGCGGCGCCGTGGGTGTGAAGACTGTTTCGAGCAGCCGGTATCCGTCGGTGGCGATCTGCCGCGCCAACTCGTCCCGCTCGTCCTGGGCGCTGGGCAATCGGTAGGCGTCCACCCGAGCCCGATAGCGTTGCTGCCAGGACGGGTCCATCCACGTCCTCAGCCATGCCGGCGCGGCGACCGCGATCGTCTCCAAAGCCGCCCGCAGAGCCTCTCCGACGAACTCAAGACGGTTCAAGTTCCGTACTGCGGCCAGGACATGTGTGGAGTCGGTGCGCTGTCGACCACCGGGGGCGACCAGCCCCAGCTCCATCAGTCGCCGCACCAGTAGGTCCAGGACCTTCTCCTCCAGCCCATGCGCCAGGATCCGGTCGCGGAACCCGGACAGCACGGTGAAGTCGAACCCCGGGTCCGACAGCTCGACGCCGAGGAGGTACTTCCAGTCGATCCTTGCGCGTGTGGCGTGCGCGGCCTGGCGGTGGGTCAGGTTCTCGGCGAATTGCAGGACGCAGACCAACGCCAACTGTCCCGGCGAGACACCAGGGCGGCCCCGGACGCCGAAGGCGGACCTGAACACCTCGTCTTCGAACAGTGGGCCGAGCTCGTCCCGGACCCTCATCGCCAGGCAGCCGTTGGGGAAGGCAGCGAGGGCCACCTGCCGTGTCAGCTGCGGGACCTCTCCCCCTGATCCCGACCCCATCGACACCACTCCACCCCGTCCTGGGGCCGAACGACTCACCCTGGATCAGACCGCTGAACAGCAATCTTTCCGTCCAGGACACATCCAGGTGCAAGATCGCGAAGGGTTCACCCAATTGGGCAACAGGGTCATCGAGGTCGAGTACAACCGCACCAGGCTCCGCAAGCACCCCGAGTTCGGGTACCTCACCCCACTCGAAACCCGAGCCAGGCTGCAACAAGACTTCACCCCCGCAGCGTAAGCAACCGCTGTCCAAGATCAGGGGGGAACTTCACCTCGTGGCGCACCCACGAGGTACGACAAGCTCGCCGTCCGCTACGAGGCGGCGACTGTGCTGGTCGCAGCCGTGAACGAGTGGCTGTGACCAGCACCGTCGCAACGGCCCTCAGACGACGTCGAATTCGTTGCCCTCGGGGTCCTGCATGGCGGCGGCGTAGAGCCCCATGTCCGGCTCGTCCTTGATCTGCAGCACGGTGGCACCAGCTTTGACCAGCCGTTCCACGGTAGCCTTGACCCGCTGTGTGCGGACCTCCAGCAGGACGTCACGGCCCCCACCGACTTTCAGGTCGAAGTGCCACCGGTTCTTGGCGACCTTCGGCTCCGGAACCTGCTGGAACCACACCCTCGGTTCACGTCCCGCGGGATCGATGATGGACTCCGGAATATCCCCGGCACCGGCCGGCAACTCCGCCTCGGGCACCCCCACCGCCGCCCAGTAAGCACGCCACGTGGCGTGCCCGCGAGGCGGAGGCTCAGGCACGTAGCCCAGGGCCTCGGCCCAGAAAGCCACCATTTTCTGCGGATCGGAGCAGTCGATCGTCAGCTGCACTGTCATCTCCATGCTCGGAGCATCCCAGGCAGGTCCGACAGACGATCCACTTTCGCAACAGGCCCTATTTTGATCTTTGACCTTGAGGTCCGAACGGCTCCTCGTACTTGATCACTCGGAACGGTAACTTCCCTACACGCAGGCGGCCTTCGGCTGAGCATGTGATCCGTCCAAGGAACACACAGCGCCAGCACGAAGGCCGTGGGGACGAGTCTTTCGCATCATGTTGTCCGACAGGATCCGTTTGCGGAACTGTCACGCTTCCGGGGTGAGTTCTACTCCTGTCTGACCAGGCGTGCGGATGCGTTGTCGAGCCGGCGGACGCCGTGTTGTGTGCGGACGGCCCGGTCCGGTCGCTGGTGGAAGTGTCGCTGGTGGGCGAACACCGTCGCGGGCACGGCGGGCTCCACGACGCCCTGCCCCCGGGCCGGGTCCTGTCGCCCGGCTGCGACGGGCTCTGGCGACGGTGCCGCTGCCGCGGACGGCGGACGGCCGGCTTCCTGGCCGCTGACCTCACCTGCTGGCTGCGGCCCAGCGCCCACACCTCACCGCAGCGGATCCTGTGCCATACCTACGGGCGGGGCAAGGACCAGCACATTCCGGTTCCCGGCTGGCCGTACTCGGTGATCTGTGCCCTGGAGACGGGCCGCAGTTCCTGGACCGCGCCACTGGACGCGCTGCGTCTGACGCCGGGCGATGATGCCGCCACCGTCACCGCCGGGCAGATGCGCGAGCTCGTCGAGCGGCTGATGGCGGCGGGGCAGTGGAAGGACGGCGACCTGGAGATCCTGATCGTGGTGGACGCCGGCTACGACGTGCCCCGCCTGGCCTTCCTTCTGAAGGATCTGCCGGTGCAGGTGCTGGGCCGGATGCGCTCGGACCGTTTCCTGCGCCGCGCAGTTCCGGCGCGGGAGTCCGGTGTTCGGGGGCGCCCGCCTCGTCACGGCGGCGAGTTCGTGTTTGGTGACCCCGCCACCTGGGGCACCCCCGACGAGCAGACGGTGACCGAGGCCCGTCTCTACGGCGCCGCCGTCGCGCGGGTCGGCGCGGGCCGCGCCACCTGCGCGCAGCATGGAGAGCTTCCGCTCGGGTGCTGGTGGGGGCAGGGCGCGTGCAGCCCGGACGGCCGCGGCCTCCTGTTCCTCCAGCTCGGCGATGGTCCGATCGGTTCGGCCCAGCCGGTACGCCTGCCACTCGCGCACGATGCGCAGCCGATCCAGGCTATAGAGACATTCGGACATATATTCGATTCTAGGTCCGAGTGGGCCGCCTTGCGTTCCACTGGCCCAGGGTGCCATCGGTCACTGCCGTGCTCACGGTCCGGGCCGTCTGTGGGCCGTCGGAGGGCCGTCAATGGCCACCGACAACGACCAACGTCGACCCGTCGCGGTCGGGCGTGGTCCCGTCCGAGCTGGCGATGGCCTCTAGTACCACGGCGTGTCTGCAACACTGGATGAACCATGCCTAAGCCCGGAGAACTCACTTTCGTCGCGCCCCGCGGAGCCAAGAAGCCGCCGCGGCACCTCGCCGACCTCACGCCCGCCGAGCGCAAGGAGGCCGTCGCCGCGATCGGCGAGAAGCCGTTCCGCGCGCAGCAGCTGTCGCAGCACTACTTCGCGCGGTACGCGCACGACCCGGCCGAGTGGACCAACATCCCGGCCGGTTCGCGGGACAAGCTCGCCGAGGCGATGTTCCCCGACCTGATGTCCGTGGTCCGGCACATCAGCTGCGACGACGACACCACCCGTAAGACACTGTGGAAGCTGCACGACGGGACGCTGGTCGAGTCTGTCCTGATGCGCTACCCGGAGCGGGTGACGATGTGCATCTCGTCGCAGGCCGGATGCGGGATGAACTGCCCGTTCTGCGCGACGGGGCAGGCCGGGCTGGACCGTAACCTGTCGACCGCCGAGATCGTCCACCAGATCGTGGACGGCATGCGGGCGCTGCGCGACGGGGAGGTTCCGGGCGGGCCCGCGCGGCTCTCCAACATCGTCTTCATGGGCATGGGTGAGCCGCTCGCCAACTACAAGAGGGTGGTCGGCGCGATCCGTCGGCTGACCGACCCGGAGCCGGACGGTCTCGGCCTCTCGCAGCGCGGCATCACCGTCTCCACCGTGGGCCTGGTGCCGGCCATGCTGCGCTTTGCCGACGAGGGCTTCAAGTGCCGTCTCGCCGTCTCGCTGCACGCGCCGGACGACGAGCTGCGGGACACGCTCGTGCCGGTGAACACGCGCTGGAAGGTGCGCGAGGTGCTGGACGCCGCGTGGGAGTACGCGGAGAAGTCCGGCCGCCGGATCTCCGTCGAGTACGCGTTGATCCGTGACATCAACGACCAGGCCTGGCGCGGTGACCTGCTCGGCCGGCTCCTCAAGGGCAAGCGCGTCCATGTCAACCTGATCCCGCTCAACCCGACGCCCGGCTCGAAGTGGACCGCCTCCCGACCCGAGGACGAGAAGGCGTTCGTCGAGGCGATCGCCTCCCACGGAGTGCCCGTGACCGTGCGGGACACCCGCGGCCAGGAGATCGACGGGGCCTGCGGGCAGCTGGCCGCATCCGAGCGCTGAGGCCGAAGCGGCCCGTGTAACCTTGGCCCGAAATCAACTTCATATTCCGACAGGGGAGCGCCACAGCGCTGAGAGTGCGGCACCAAGGACAGGTTGGCCGCAGACCCTCTGAACCTCGCCCGGGTCATTCCGGGTAGGAAGTTCGGTCATCAACTCATGCTGTTGCGCCCTGCCCGCTTTTCGCGGGCAGGGCCGCGTCTCTTCCTGGTCAAACCCAGGAGGAATTCATAGTGAGCACCACCCGCACCACGCGTGGGATCAAGCAGCTCTCGGCGGCGGCCGTCGCCGCCGCTCTCGGCGTCACGGCACTTGCCGGCTGCGGCAGTTCCGACGACTCGGCCTCGGGCTCCGGCGACACCAAGGGCTCCGGTTCGAAGACCGTGACGCTTGTCAGTCACGACTCGTTCAACGCCTCCAAGGACGTACTGAAGGCGTTCACGGAGGAGACCGGCTACACGGTCAAGGTGCTGAAGAGCGGTGACGCAGGAGCTGCCCTCAATCAGGAGATCCTGACCAAGGGCTCCCCACGTGGTGATGTGTTCTTCGGCGTCGACAACACGCTTCTCTCCCGCGCCCTCGACAACGGACTGTTCACTCCGTACGAGGCGAAGGGCATCGACCGGGTCGCGGCCGACTCCCAACTGGACGCGGCCAAGCACCGGGTCACTCCGATCGACACCGGCGACATCTGCATCAACTACGACAAGAAGTACTTCGCCGAGAAGAAGCTCGCGCCGCCGAAGAGTTTCGACGACCTGGCGAAGCCCGCGTACAAGAACCTTCTCGTCACCGAGAACGCCGCGACCTCGTCGCCCGGTCTCGGCTTCCTCCTCGGCACCGTCGCCACCTATGGCGAGAGCGGATACCAGGACTACTGGAAGAAGCTGAAGAGCAACGGCGTGAAGGTGGTCGACGGCTGGGAGCAGGCGTACAACGAGGAGTTCTCCGGCTCCGCGGGCGGCAGGAAGGCCAAGGCGGACCGGCCCCTCGTCGTCTCGTACGCCTCCAGCCCGCCGGTCGAGGTGCTGTACGCGAAGCCGCAGCCGACCGAGGCTCCGACCGGGGTCGCGACCGGGACGTGCTTCCGTCAGATCGAGTTCGCCGGTCTGCTGAACGGCGCGAAGAACGAGGCGGGCGGCAAGGCGCTGCTGGACTTCCTGATCAGCAAGAAGTTCCAGGAGGACATGCCGCTCAATATGTTCGTGAACCCCGTCACCAAGGACGCGAAGCTGCCGCAGCTCTTCACGGAGTTCGGCGCGACGGTCGACAGGCCCACGACCGTGGCCCCGGACGCCATCGCCAAGAACCGTGAGCAGTGGGTCCAGTCGTGGTCCTCGCTCGTAGTGAAGTAGCGAAGGCTCCCGTACGCGGTCCGGGCGCGGACAGGAACGGTTCACGCGCCCGGACCGGGCGGGCGAACCCCCGGCGCGCGGGGGCGTGGCGGGGGAGCGTGGTGCGGCTCGGTCTGATGGCCGTGCCCGTCGCGTTCTTCGCGCTGTTCTTCGCCTACCCCGTCGTCGCTATCGTCGGCCGCGGGCTGAAGGCCGACGGCGCCTGGCAGTTCGGCAGGATCGGCGAGGTGCTGACCCGGCCGGACATCCTCGACGTTCTCTGGTTCACCACCTGGCAGGCGCTCGCGTCGACGGCGCTGACCCTGCTGATCGCGCTGCCCGGCGCGTACGTCTTCGCCCGCTTCGACTTCCCCGGCAAGCAGGCGCTGCGGGCGGTCGTCACCGTGCCGTTCGTCCTGCCGACCGTCGTCGTGGGGACGGCTTTCCTGGCCCTGCTGGGGCGCGGCGGTTTCCTCGACGAACTGGCGGGCGTGCGTCTCGACACCACGGTGTGGGCGATCCTGCTCGCCCATGTCTTCTTCAACTACGCGGTCGTCGTGCGGACCGTCGGCGGGCTGTGGTCGCAACTCGACCCGCGACAGGAGGAGGCCGCCCGGGTGCTGGGCGCCGGGCGGTTCGCGGCGTGGCGGCGGGTCGCTCTGCCGGCTCTCGCACCCGCGGTGGCCGCCGCCGGGCTGATGGTCTTCCTCTTCACGTTCACCTCCTTCGGGGTCGTGCAGATCCTCGGCGGTCCGGCGTACTCCACGCTGGAAGTGGAGATCTACCGGCAGACGGCCCAGCTCCTCGACCTTCCGACGGCCGCCGTGCTGACGCTGGTTCAGTTCGCCGCGGTCGGCACGATCCTGGCCGTGCACGCGTGGACCGCGCGGCGCAGGGAGACGGCGCTGAGGCTGGTCGATCCGGCGCAGACCTCCCGCAGACCGCGCGGCGCCGGGCAGTGGGCGCTGCTCGGCGGGGTCCTGCTGACGGTGCTGGTGCTGATCCTGCTGCCGCTCGGTGTGCTCGTGGAACGCTCGCTGGACGCGCCCGACGGCCGCGGCTTCGGCTACTACCGTGCCCTGCGGTCCGCGGAGGCGAGCGGCGGCACGTTCCTGGTCGCACCTCTCGAAGCCATCTGGAACTCACTCCAGTACGCGGTGGTCGCGACCGTGATCGCGCTGATCGTCGGCGGGCTCGCGGCGGCGGCGCTGACGCGGCGGGCCGGTCGGCTGGCCCGTGGGTTCGACGCGCTGCTGATGCTTCCGCTCGGGGTGTCCGCCGTCACCGTCGGCTTCGGTTTTCTGATCACGCTGGACAAGCCCCCGCTGGATCTGCGGACTTCGTGGATCCTGGTGCCGCTCGCCCAGGCGCTGGTCGGTGTCCCCTTCGTCGTACGGACCATGCTGCCGGTCCTGCGGGCGGTGGACGGGCGGCTCCGGGAGGCGGCGGCGGTGCTCGGGGCGTCGCCGCTGCGGGCCTGGCGCGAGGTCGATCTGCCGCTGGTGCGAAGAGCGGTGCTGGTCGCGGCGGGCTTCGCGTTCGCCGTGTCGCTCGGCGAGTTCGGGGCGACGGTGTTCATCGCGCGGCCCGACAATCCGACCCTTCCGGTGGCCGTGGCGCGGCTGCTCGGACGGTCCGGGGATCTCAACTACGGGCAGGCGATGGCGCTCAGCACGATTCTCATGCTGGTGTGCGCGGTGTCGCTGCTGCTGCTCGAACGTATCCGCCCGGACCGGTCCGGGGAGTTCTGACGATGCTCGGGGTGTTCTGGACATGCTGACACTGGAATCCGCCACGGTCCTCTTCGGGAAGCGGGCGGCGCTCGACGCGGTCGATCTGAAGGTCGCGGACCACGAGATCGTCTGCGTCCTGGGACCCAGCGGCAGCGGCAAGTCGACCCTGCTGCGCGTGGTCGCCGGACTGCATCCGCCGGACGGCGGCCGGGTGCTCCTCGACGGCGTCGACCAGACCGGCGTGCCGGTGCACCGGCGCGGTCTCGGCCTGATGTTCCAGGATCATCAGCTCTTTCCGCACCGGGACGTCGGCGCCAACGTCGCCTTCGGGCTGCGCATGCGCGGTGTCACACGCGGCGACCAGGGCCGCAGGGTCGCCGAACTCCTCGAACTGGTGGGTCTGCCCGGTGCGGAACAGCGGGCCGTCGCCGCGCTGTCAGGCGGCGAACAGCAGCGCGTCGCCCTCGCGCGGGCGCTCGCCCCGCGGCCGAAGCTGCTGATGCTGGACGAGCCGCTCGGCCAGCTGGACCGCACTCTGCGCGAACGCCTCGTCGTGGAACTGCGCGCCCTGTTCACCCGGTTGGGAACGACGGTGCTCGCCGTCACCCACGACCAGGGCGAGGCGTTCGCTCTCGCCGACCGGGTCGTCGTGATGCGCGCGGGGCGGATCGCCCAGGCTGGCACCCCGTTGGAGGTCTGGCAGCGGCCCGCCTCCGCGTTCGTCGCCCGGTTCCTCGGTTTCGACAACGTGGTGGACGCGACGGTGACCGGCGCGGCGGCCGGTACGGCGTGGGGCGAGGTGCCGGTGCCGGACGGTTCGCCACAGGGCCCGTGCGCTCTGCTGGTGCGTCCGGCGGGCGTACGGGTCGGATCCCCGGAGACCGGGCTGCGCTGCACGGTCGGCGCCCGCACTTTCCGGGGCAACCATGTCGCCGTGACCCTCCACCCCGAGAGCGGACCGGTCCTGGAGGCGGAGTGCCCGCTGCGGGACACCCCTCAGGAGGGTGTGGCAGTGGGCGTGACCTTCGACGCGTCGGAGACAGTGGTTCTGCCCGCGGCGTTCTAGGCACGGCGCGGGCAGTTGCCGAGACGGCCCCAGGCGCCATATTGAACACATCGGTTAATCAGCGAGGTGGTTGAGCATCATGGCCGAAGCGGACCGGCTCAGCACCGTATTCGCGGCCCTGGCCGACCCGACGCGGCGTGCGATCCTCGCGCGGCTCGCCGAGGGCGAGGCCACGGTCACCGAACTGGCCGAGCCGTTCTCCATGAGCCTCCCCGCGGTCTCCCGGCATCTGAAGGTGCTGGAGCGCGCCCGGCTGCTCACGCGTGGCCGGTCGGCGCAGTGGCGGCCGTGCAGGCTGGAGGCGGCGCCGCTGGCGGACGCCACGGAGTGGCTGGACCATTACAGAGCGTTCTGGGAGAGAGGTTTCGACCGTCTCGGGGAACACCTCACACAGCTTCAGAAGATCCGGAACGACTCCGGAAAGGACACGGACCATGACTGAATCGGCACGCGAGGGCATCGACATCACCCGTATCTTCGACGCCCCGAGGGAACTCGTCTTCGAGGCCTGGACGACCCCCGAGCACTTCGCCGTCTGGTACGGCGGGGACGCCGAGGTGCCGCTCGACCGGGTGTCGATGGACGTCCGGCCGGGCGGCACGTGGAGGTTGGTCATCGTGGTGCCGGGCACCGAGATGCCGTTCCACGGTGTCTACCGGGAGGTGGTCGCACCCGAGCGGCTCGTCTTCACACTCAAGGACGCGACCGCGCCCGACGACATCGAGGGCGAGATCGTCACCGTCACCTTCACCGACCGCGGCGACAAGACCACCGAGATGGTCTTCCAGCAGCGTGGCGGCAACCTCACTGCCGAGCAGTACGCGGCGGCGGAGGACGGCTGGGAGGCGTTCTTCGACGCGCTGGTCAATCGGCTCGCGACGATCTGAACCGACCGGCCGGACGGTCAGCCGGACAGCCGGGCGAGTGCCTCGGGGGCCTCGTCCACCGTGTCGACCTCATCGGACTGCCCGTCGTGCCGCTCGCCGCGTTCTCTGACGGCCCGCAGCCCGCAGCCCGCAGCCGGCCGTCAACGGCGACAGCGCCGAGACGGTCGGCTGGCCGCAGTTCGCCGCGACCGTGGGCAGGGTGTCGGACGCTGCCGCCCGCGGAGCGTGGAGCCCGACGATCGTGACCCGCAACTACGGGGAGGCGGGGGCGCTCGCGCGGTACGGCGACGCGTACGGGCTTCCGACCGCGTACAGCGGCCACAACTCCTACCACCGGTGGGGGCCGCCGCCCTCGGACCGCAGCACCGTGACGTTCTTCGTCGGGGTCCGGAGCGCGGGCGAACTGCGCCGCTCCTGGCGCGAGGTGGAACCGGCTGCCCGGATCGACAACGGGTACGGGGTCGAGAACGAGGAGCAGGGCGCGAGGGTCTGGATCTGGCGGGGTCTGCGCGAGCCCTGGCCGGAGATCTGGCCGGCCTTCCGGCACCTCGGCTGACCGTCGGCTCCAGGGCCCGCCGACGGCCCCTCAGCCGGTCAGCGGCAGCGCGGCCAATTCGGCGATCGCCCAGGTCATCGGGGCGAACACGACCAGCAGGACGCCGGCGCGCAGGGCCACTGCGGCCCGCAGCGCCGAGACCGGCGCACCGAGCCGCAGCAGCGTCTGGGCCAGGTGGGCGCGGGCCTGCTTCGCCTCCAGGGCTGAGGTCAGCAGCGTCGCCGTCGTGCAGCCCAGTACGAGTACCGCGCCGAGCGCGGTGAGCGGGCCGAAGTGACGCGGACCCGTCCCGTACAGCGCGATCGCCGCGATCACCGCGGAGAGCACCGCGCAGACCACACCCAGCGGCAGACCGATCCGCCGCGCCTCGTCCATCAGCACCCTTCCGGCCAGCAGGCGTACGGCTCCGGGACGCACCGCCTGCAGCAGTCGTCCGCAAAGGTACGTCAGTCCGGGACCCGCCATGGCCAGACCGATCGCCGTCAGCGACCACCCCGCCAGCACCCACACCGGGGTGGCGTCGGGAATTCCCGGCAGGGGGAACGGGCTGCCCGCGCCGTCACGGCTCGCGTACGCCTCGACCGCGAGACCGGCTGCCGTCAGCGCCACACCCCACGGCAGTCCGGTCGGCGGGGCAGCCGGAGCCGGGATCTGCTCGTCCGGCACGATGTCCTGCGTGCCGTCCTCCGGCACCGCCGGCTGTACCGGCCGGGTGCGCAGCGCCATCGCGCTTGCCGTCGCCGCGGCCACCGGTACCAGCGTCAGCAGAACAAGGGTTGCGGCCACCGGCAACGGGGATCCCGCGCCCAGCAGTTCGGCCGCCGCACCGTCGAACGGCAGTCCGGTCAGATCGCCGCGCAGATGCAGGAAGAGGAGCAGCGCCACCATCGACCCGAGAGCGCAGGACACGGCGGTGGAGACCGCGGCCAGCACGCCGAGCCGGACCGGCCCGAGGCCGACGGCGGACAGCCCCGGACGCGGGCGGGTGCTCGGGTCCGTACGGGCCACCGCGACCGCGAACTGCACGGTGGCGGCCAGCGGTACGAAGCACCACAGCAACCGCAGCACCGAGGCGGTCGAGTACGCCGGATGCGTCGACGCGTATCCCAGGGTGCACAGCAGCAGGAAGCCGACCCCGGCTGAGGCCGCCGCGACCATCAGCCGCCGTACCAGGACCAGCGGACGGGTACCGCGGGCTAGACGGAGAGCGAGCACGCCGCGCGGCCTTCCGTATCGGACCCGGCGGGCAGGGCGACGGTGGCGACGCGGCGGCCGTCCAGCAGCGGGACCGTGCGGTCGGCCAGCGAGGCGACCTCCACGTCATGGGTGGCGAGCACGACCGTGATGCCGTGCGAGCGGGCCGCGCTCGTCAGGGTCCGCAGCACATGGGTGCGGTCCGTGCGGTGCAGAGTCGCGGTCGGCTCGTCGGCGAAGATCACCGTGGGTGAGCCGGCCAGCGCGCGGGCGACGGCGATCCGCTGGCGCTGCCCCTGGAGCAGCGTGTGCGGCCGCTTCTTGGCGCACACGCCGATGTCGAGCCGCTCCAGCCACTCCATGGCGGCCTTCTTCGCGCCCCGGTGCGAGGTGCCGCGCAGCAGCAGGGGAAGTGCCACGTTCTCCCAGGTGTTCAGCTCCGGGACGAGCTGGGGTTCGGGTGCGATCCAGCCGAACCGGTCACGACGCAGCCGCTCGCGCAGCCGCGGACCCATGGTGTGGACGGGGACGCTGTTGAACCACACCTCGCCCTGCTGGGGCACCAGTTGGCCGGAGAGGCAGTGCAGCAGAGTCGTCTTGCCGCTGCCTCGTGGGCCGGTCACGGCGAGGATCTCGCCGTCGTGGACCTCCAGGGAGATCCCGCCGAGCGCGGGTGAGCCGTTGTGGGAGTGGTGCAGGGAACGCGCCCAGATCACGTCGTTGTCCGGCGGGGCCACCATGGCGTACACCTCGGTTCAGATCAGATTTCCCGTCCCCCGTACGGGGGAACGAAGAGGGGGCCGATCGGTCACTCGGCACCGTAAGGATTCGGACCGCGGTGAGCGCACAGCACGCGGCCCGGGTGCGCTTCTTCCCACTCGAATGGGCGCATCCGGGCCGTGTGGACCGTATGAAATGACCGCTGGAACGCGGTCGGGTGGTGATCGGGCCGGGGTCAATCGGTCAATCGATCCGTGGTCGATCGGCCGATCGACCCGCGGTCCGGATCACCGACCCCCTCAGAGCTTCGTCCAGGCCTCCGTCAGGACGCTCCGGAGGATGCCCTCGATCTCGTCGAACGTCGACTGGTCGGAGATCAGCGGTGGCGCGAGCTGGACGACCGGGTCGCCGCGGTCGTCGGCCCGGCAGTACAGGCCGTTGTCGTACAGCGCCTTGGAGAGGAAGCCGTAGAGAACGCGCTCGGTCTCCTCGTCGGTGAACGTCTCCTTGGTGGCCTTGTCCTTCACCAGCTCGATGCCGTAGAAGAAGCCGTTGCCGCGGACGTCGCCGACGATCGGCAGGTCGTGCAGCTTCTGCAGCGTCGTGAGGAACGCGTTCTCGTTGTCCAGGACGTGCTGGTTGAGGCCCTCGCGCTCGAAGATGTCGAGGTTGGCGAGGCCGACCGCCGCGGAGACCGGGTGGCCGCCGAAGGTGTAGCCGTGCAGGAAGGTGTTGCCGCCCTCGTAGAACGGCTCGGCGATGCGGTCCGAGACGATGCAGGCGCCGATCGGGGAGTAGCCCGACGTCATGCCCTTGGCGCAGGTGATCATGTCCGGCACGTAGCCGAACTTGTCGCAGGCGAACATCGTGCCGAGGCGGCCGAAGGCGCAGATGACCTCGTCGGAGACGAGCAGCACGTCGTACTTGTCGCAGATCTCGCGGACCCGCTGGAAGTACCCGGGCGGCGGCGGGAAGCAGCCACCGGCGTTCTGTACCGGCTCCAGGAAGACCGCGGCGACCGTCTCCGGTCCCTCGAAGAGGATCTCCTGCTCGATCTGGTCGGCGGCCCAGCGGCCGAAGGCCTCCGGGTCGTCGCCGTGGATCGGGGCGCGGTAGATGTTGGTGTTGGGCACCTTGTGCGCACCGGGGACCAGCGGCTCGAAGGGGGCCTTCAGGGCCGGCAGGCCGGTGATGGACAGGGCGCCCTGCGGGGTGCCGTGGTAGGCGACCGCACGCGAGATGACCTTGTACTTGGTCGGCTTTCCCTTGAGCTTGAAGTACTGCTTGGCAAGCTTCCAGGCGGTCTCGACGGCCTCGCCGCCACCGGTGGTGAAGAAGACCTTGTTGAGGTCGCCCGGTGCGTAATCGGCGAGCCGCTCGGCCAGCTCGACGGCCTTCGGGTGGGCGTAGGACCACACCGGGAAGAAGGCCAGCTCCTGGCCCTGCTTGTAGGCCGCTTCGGCGAGCTCGTGACGGCCGTGACCGGCGTTGACCACGAACAGGCCGGACAGGCCGTCGAGGTAGCGCTTGCCCTGGTCGTCGTAGATGTAGGTGCCCTCGCCACGCACGATGGTGGGAACGGGCGCGTTCTCGTAGTCCGACATGCGGGTGAAGTGCATCCACAGGTGGTCGTACGCGGTTCGGCTGAGGTCCTTGCTCACGGCTATCGGGTTCCCCACATATAGGTCTGCTTCTTGAGCTTCAGGTAGACGAAACTCTCGGTGGAGCGCACGCCGGGGATGGCCCGGATGCGTTTGTTGATCGTTTCCAGCAGGTGGTCGTCGTCCTCGCAGACGATCTCCACCATCAGGTCGAAGGAGCCCGCGGTCATCACCACGTACTCGCACTCGGCCATGGCCGACAGCGCCTCCGCGACGGGATCGAGGTCGCCTTCGACATTGATGCCGACCATCGCCTGCCGTCGGAACCCCACAGTGAGCGGGTCCGTGACGGCGACGATCTGCATCACGCCCTGATCGAGCAGCTTCTGGACGCGCTGCCGCACGGCCGCCTCGGAGAGGCCGACGGCCTTGCCGATCGCGGCGTACGGACGACGCCCGTCCTCCTGGAGCTGCTCGATGATTGCGAGGGAGACGGCATCGACCGTTGGTGACGATCCGTTCCCGGTCCTGGAGTCTGCGCTGCGACTGGCCACGCACCCACTGTGCACCGGGACTCGTCTGTCTCGCAACCCTCAATCGATGAAATTCGTTGTCTGAGGGTCCAGATCTCACTGAATCCGAAGTTCCTGGCGGGTGGGTATGTCGAAAGCGTTACCCATGCGACTAGGCTGGACGTCTCATCCATTGGACGTGTCGACAGGAGGGGTGGTTGTGACCACCGAGGTGCGCCGTCTGCGCAACTACATCAACGGGGAGTTCCGGGACGCCGCGGACGGGCGGACCATCGACGTGGTCAACCCGGCGACGGAAGAGGTCTACGCGACCTCCCCGCTCTCCGGCCAGGCCGATGTCGATGCCGCCATGGACGCCGCCGCGGCGGCCTTCCCCGCCTGGCGCGACACCACGCCCGCCGAGCGCCAGAAGGCCCTGCTGAAGATCGCGGACGCCTTCGAGGCGCGGGCGGAGGAGCTGATCGCCGCCGAGTCCGAGAACACCGGCAAGCCGATCGAGCTCACCCGCACCGAAGAGATCCCGCCGATGGTGGACCAGATCCGCTTCTTCGCGGGTGCGGCACGGATGCTCGAAGGGCGCTCGGCCGGCGAGTACATGGAGGGGATGACCTCCATCATCCGCCGCGAGCCGGTCGGCGTCTGCGCCCAGGTCGCGCCGTGGAACTACCCGATGATGATGGCCGTATGGAAGTTCGCCCCGGCGCTCGCCGCGGGCAACACCGTCGTCATCAAGCCGTCCGACACCACCCCGGCGTCGACCGTGCTGATCGCCGGGATCATCGGCGACATCCTGCCCAAGGGCGTCTTCAACGTCATCTGCGGCGACCGGGACACCGGCCGCGCGATGGTCGAGCACCGGACCCCGGCGATGGCCTCCATCACCGGTTCGGTACGGGCCGGCATGCAGGTCGCCGAGTCCGCCGCCAAGGACGTCAAGCGCGTCCACCTGGAGCTCGGCGGCAAGGCGCCCGCGGTCGTCTTCGAGGACTCCGACATCGCCAAGGCCGTCGAGGGCATCTCCGTCGCGGGCTTCTTCAACGCGGGTCAGGACTGTACGGCCGCGACCCGCGTCCTCGTCCACGCGTCGATCCACGACGAGTTCGTCACCGCGCTCGCCAAGGCCGCCGCCGACACGAAGACCGGGCAGCCGGACGACGAGGACGTGCTCTACGGCCCGCTCAACAACGCCAACCAGTTGAAGCAGGTCAGCGGGTTCATCGACCGGCTGCCCGCGCACGCCAAGGTCGAGACGGGCGGCCACCGGGTCGGCGAGAAGGGTTACTTCTACGCCCCGACCGTCGTCTCCGGTCTGCGACAGGACGACGAGATCATCCAGAACGAGGTCTTCGGACCGGTGATCACGGTCCAGTCCTTCACCGACGAGGACCAGGCCGTGGAGTACGCGAACGGTGTCGAGTACGCCCTCGCCTCCTCGGTGTGGACCAAGGACCACGCCCGCGCGATGCGCATGTCCAAGAACCTCGACTTCGGCTGCGTGTGGATCAACACCCACATCCCGCTCGTCGCCGAGATGCCGCACGGTGGATTCAAGAAGTCCGGCTACGGCAAGGACCTCTCCGCGTACGGCTTCGAGGACTACACGCGCATCAAGCACGTCATGACCTCGCTCGACGACTGACACCCACGCGGTGGTGACGGCCCCTCGAATGCGCCTGTTCGAGGGGCCGTTCCCGTGTCCGTCCCCGACGGGACATCGACAGGGTGTGCGGGAGGGGCACGCTCCGCTGGACGGTTGGTCCATTGTCCGACACGTTCCCGGCCCGGCATCCTGCGCAGGTGCGAGCGATCCCGAACAACCCCATGTCCCGCCGGTCCCTGCTGCGCGCCTTCGGGGCGGGAGCGGCCGGTGTCACGCTGGCCGGCTGCGGAGTGCCCGCCGCCTATGTGCAGCCCGGTGACCGCGCCGGACGCGACTACTCCGGCAGCGATCACACGCTGCACTTCGCCAACTGGCCCCTCTACATCGACGCCGACGACAAGAACGCGTCGAAGCGGCCCACCCTCGACGCGTTCGGCAAGCGGACAGGGATCTCCGTCACATACACCGAGGAGATCAACGACAACGACGAGTTCTTCGGGAAGATCAGTCCGGCGCTGATGAACCATCAGGAGACCGGCCGGGACCTGATCGTCGTCAGCGACTGGATGGCCGCCCGGTTCGTACGGCTCGGCTGGGTGCAGGAGATGGACCGGGCCAAGCAGCCCAACGTGGCCAAGTACCTCGATCCGCAGTTGCGTTCACCCGCCTTCGACAAGGGCCGGACGCACAGCGTCCCCTGGCAGTCCGGGATCACCGGCATCGCGTACAACCGCAGGAAGCTCGGCCGCGAGATCAGGAGCCTGAGCGATCTGTGGGCGGACGACCTGAGCGGCAAGGTGACACTGCTGTCCGGGCTCGACGAGGCCTTGGCCCTTCTGATGCAGGGCAACGGCGTCGATGTCACCCGCTGGAAGCGCGAGGACTTCTACGAGGTGTGTGACCAGGTGGAGAAGCTGGTGAAGAAGAAGCACATCCGCCGCTTCACCGGCAACGACTACATCAAGGACCTGTCGACCGGCGATGTACTCGCCTGCCAGGCCTACTCCGGCGATGTCATCCAGCTCCAGGCCGACAACCCGGAGATCGAGTTCGTGGTGCCCGAGGAGGGTGCCGAACTCTGGGCGGAGTCCCTCATGATCCCCAACCTCGCCCGCCACAAGCGCAACGCCGAGAAGCTCATCGACCACTACTACGACCCCGAGGTCGCCGCGGCGTTGGCGACCTGGGTCAACTACGTCTGCCCCGTCCCCGCCGCCCGCGAGGTGCTGGCCTCCTCCAAGGACGAGGAGACCGCCGCGCTTGCCGAGGAACCGCTGATCTTCCCCGACGAGGCGATGCGCAAGCGGCTGGCGATCGCCCGCGACATCACGTCCGAGGAGCGCACCGGGTTCGCGAAGAAGTGGAACTCCATCGTCGGGTTGTGACAGCGCCCCGGGGTGCCGTGAAGGGCACGTAAACACGGGCGTACGCTGCGGACATGAGCGAGCGAAGAGCCCTGCTGAGGCGCATACGCGTGTGGTTGGTCGTCTTTATCGTCTGTCTGGTGTTGAGCGGACTGACCGCCTTCCCGCTCGTCCATGAACTCCACTGGGCCGAGGATCTGCTGAGGTCCTCGGCCTCTCCCGTGCCCGAACACTTCCCAGCCCTCATGGAGTGGATCACCCGGGTCCGGACCGGCCTCGACGAGGCCGACGCGAGGTACCCCTTCGTGCTGTACGGCACCGACTGGCTGGCCTTCGCCCATCTCGTGATCGCGGTCGCGTTCTACGGTCCGTACCGCGACCCCGTCCGCAACATCTGGGTCGTCGAGTTCGGCATGATCGCCTGCGCCGGGATCATCCCGCTCGCGCTGATCTGCGGACCGATCCGGGGCATTCCGTTCTGGTGGTCGGTCATCGACATGTCGTTCGGTGTTTTCGGGGTGCTTCCGCTGCTCGTCGTCCGTCGGATGATCAAGCGGCTGGAGAGCCTGTCGCAGACACCGGACCCGGTGGCGGATCCGGCGTCCGCCGCGGCCGCCTGACTCAGCTCTCCGACGGACGGCCGAACGCCGCGACGATCAGCCCCCTCACCACATCGTTCGTACCCGCACCTTTCGCGTCCGTGGAATTGACGCTGTAGACCGCGGTGCGGGAGAGATCCCTGGAGGCTCCGATCCCCGTGTTGTAGCCCCGGCGGCCACCGGTCTTGCCCCAGACCCGGTGACCGCCCAGCTCCCAGGAGGTCAGCCCCGCGCTGTACGCGGCAGGCCCGCCCGTCAGGTGGTCGCGCACCGAGGGGTCGGGCAGCGTGAACATCTCCTCCAGCAACGGGCCGCGCACCACCCGACCGCGGAACAGGGCCGTGACGAAGCGTTCCAGGTCGGCGGTGGTCGAGATGATGTCGCCCGCCGCCCAGGCGTCGGTAGCGCCCCAGACGCTGACGTCGCGCAGCCCGGTGGAGCCGTCCGCCGATGTCATCGTCCGGCAGCCGTGGTCGTGCGGTCCGTGGATGCGCGGGTCGCTGCCGGGGAACGACGTGCCGTGCAGTCACAGCGGGCGGAGGATGCGGCGGCCCACCTCGCTCTCGTACGTGTGGCCCGTCACCTTCTCGATCAACAGTCCGGCCGCGGTGTAGTTGATGTTGAGGTAATGCTGCCGCGTCCCGGCGGAACTCGGCCGGCTTCGCCGCGCGACCGGCTTCTTCAGGTCGAGTACCGGTTCGATGCCCCGCAGGATCTCTTCCGGGTTGGGGGCGTCCGCCTCGATGTACTCGGTCGCACCCTCCGGTGAGCTGATGATCAGCGCGCGGGCGTGTGTCGGCACGATCGGGTCGTTGTCGACGTAGACGATGCGGGCGGCGGGCGCGGTGTGCTGGGCGACCTCATGGGTGTTGTCGGCGGTCGGCAGGCCTGTGCCTATGTCCAGGAACTGTCCGGCCTCCACGTCGCCCGCCAGATGCCGGACCACCCGTCCCAGGAACGCCCGGTCGGCGCGGGCCACTTCACCGATGCTCGGGTACATGGAGGTGACCCGGTCGCCGACCGCGCGGTCCACGGGGTAGTTGTCCTTGCCGCCCGGCCAGTGGTTCCAGACCCGGGCGTTGTGCGCGATGTCGGAACGGACTCGGGTGGGACGGGGGCTGCTGTGCGGATCGCTCACATCTGCTCCTCGGGCACCTGACTCCCTTACGGCGGTGAGGCACCGTCCATGATGCCGGATCGATCAAGAAAGCTCAGCGACGAGGAGTTGGCGAGCAGACCGTGCAGGGCGTCGACCCGGTTGGTGGTGATGGCGTCGACGCCGTGCCCGATCAGACGGCGCATGGTGCGCTTGGTGTCGGCCGTCCAGGCGGAGACCAGCAGCCCGTCCCGGTGGATACGGTCCGTCAGTTCGGGGCTCACCAGTCCGAACCGGTAGTTCAGCCAGCGCGGCCTCACCACATCCAGCAGGGCGGCGCGCGGCGGGGCGAGTGTCGTCCAGGTCAGGGCGATCTCGGCGGACGGGTCCGCGGCGCGCACCCGCAGCATGGCCTCGGGGCCCGCGCAGTAGTACGTACGCTCCACGGCCCCGCACTCGCGGACCACGCCGACGGTCTTCCGTACCGACTCGTCGGTGGAGCCGGGCAGATCGAGCATGAGGCGGTGCGCCCCGGTGGCGAGCAGCGCCTCGCGCAGGGTGGGCACACCGCCCGCGGTCAGTTCGGTGAGCTCCTGGTGGGTGAGCCGGTCCAGTCTGCGCTCGTGGCCCCACAGCCGCTCCAGCGTGGCGTCGTGCAGCAGGACCGGCACCCCGTCGCGGGTGATCCGGACGTCGATCTCGACCGCGTCCGCCCCCCGTTCGATGGCGGAGCGGATCGAGGGGAGGGTGTTCTCGCGGACACGGTACGGATCGCCGCGGTGAGCTACGGCGGTGACAGGGGTGGCCATGCGGACATTGTCGCCACCGGCGGTCACCGGCCCATGCGCTGCAGCCAGTCCGCCGTGTACGTGTCGATCTCGGCGGCCAGCGTCCGCTTGCCGGCCGGGTCGAGGTACGAGGCCTCCACTGAGTTCTTCGCGAGCGTGGCAAGGCCTTGCTCGTCCAGACCGAGGAGGCGGGCCGCCACCCCGTACTCGTTGTTGAGGTCGGTGCCGAACATCGGCGGGTCGTCGCTGTTGATCGTGACCAGGACTCCGGCGTCCACCATCTCCTTGACCGGGTGCAGGTCGAGATCGGCCACGGCGCGGGTCGCGATGTTCGAGGTCGGGCAGACCTCCAGTGCGATCCGGTGCTCGGCGAGGTGGTCGAGGAGCCTGCGGTCCCGGGTGGCGCTGGTGCCATGGCCGATGCGCTCGGCGCGCAGCTCGGTGAGGGCGTCCCAGATCGTTTGCGGGCCCGTGGTCTCCCCGGCGTGCGGAACGGAGTGCAGCCCTTCGGCGATCGCCCGGTCGAAGTAGGGCTTGAACTGCGGGCGCGGCACGCCGATCTCCGGACCGCCGAGCCCGAACGCGACGAGCCCCTCCGGCCGCAGGTCCACCGCGAGCCGGGTGGTCTCCGCGGCGGCTTCCAGCCCGGCCTCTCCGGGGATGTCGAAGGTCCAGCGCAGGACGACGCCGAGCTCGGACTCGGCGGCCTTGCGGGCGTCCTCGATGGCCTCCATGAAGCCCTGCTCCGGGATGCCGCGCCGGGTCGAGCTGAACGGGGTGACGGTCAGTTCCGCGTACCGGATGTTCTGGCGGGCCATGTCACGGGCGACCTCGAAGGTCAGCAGCCGGACGTCCTCCGGGGTGCGGACCAGGTCCACGACGGAGAGATAGACGTCGATGAAGTGGCCGAAGTCGGTGAAGGAGAAGTAGTCGGCCAGCGCCTCGGGGTCGGTGGGGACCTTGGAGTCCGGGTGGTGGGCGGCCAGCTCGGCGACGATGCGGGGCGAGGCGGATCCGACATGGTGGACATGCAGTTCGGCCTTGGGCAGCCCCGCGATGAAGGGGTGCAGATCGGTCATCGGATCCTCCGGGGCAGGACGTGGAGCGGTCCGGGCACGGGACGGCCCGGTGTGGGACGGGGATCATCGTAGGCCGGAGGAGTGGTGGTGCGGGCGGGCCGTAGCATGACGGGACCACGATGGGGGAGGCCCATGTCAGAGAACACAGAGCAGCCCGCGGACGGGGCTGCGCCACGCGATCCGTGGGCTCCGCCGGACAACAGGGTGCCGCTGGAGAAGCAGACCGGTGACCCGCGCCCGCCCGCTGTGCACGACCAGCAGACGGTCACCTCGATGCCGGCCGCGGGTACGGGCCCGGCGCCCACGGCGGGGTTCGGCGCCGCACCGGGGACCGGCCCCTTTGCCGCACCGGGGACCGGGCCGCTGCCCGGGGACGTACCACCGCCGCCGATCGCGCCGAACGGTCCCGGGCAGCAGGTCCCTCCGGCGGGACAGTACGGATACCCGGCCGCACCCGTTCCGCAGTACGGCGGTTACCCGGGATACCCCGGCTACGGCCAGGCGCCCTGGGGCGGACCGGCGCCCGCGAACGGGCTCGGTATCGCGTCGATGGTGCTCGGCATCGTCGCCGTGGTCGGCTTCTGCATGTGGGGGCTCGGGGTCATCCTCGGCGTCCTCGCGCTGATCTTCGGTCTCATAGGCCGTGGCCGGGTCAACCGGGGTGAGGCGAACAACGGCGGCGTCGCGCTGGCCGGAATCATCCTGGGCTCGCTCGGCATCGTGATCAGCGGAGCGTTCCTGGGCTTCCTGATCTGGGGCGTGACCCACGACTTCAACAACGAGGACAGCTACCCGTACGACGACACGTACGGAACGTCCCTGGTCGTGGACGGCGCGCGATAGAGGCGGGAAAGCCGCTGTACAGAGCACGGCCCGCGGGGCGGTGGGGAGAACCCCGACCGCCCGGCGGGCCTTTTCATGTCGCGTCGGGCACGGCGCGCAGCCGCGCCCGCGCCTCCATCAGGGCGAACCCCAGCAGATTCAGCCCCCGCCAGCGCGCCGGATCCTCCGCCCGCGGGTCGTCCGCCGCCAGCCCGATGCCCCAGATCCTGTCCAGTGGGCTCGCCTCGACCAGCACCCGGTCCCCGGTGTTCAGCAGGAACTGGCGCAGCCCGGCGTCCTGGCCGAACTTGTGGACGCTGCCGGCCACCACCAGGGCGAACCGCTCCCGCTCCCACGCCGTGTCGTCGAAGGCGCGGACCAGTCGGCCCGCCTTCTTCGCCGCTGCGGGGCTGCTCGCGGACAGTGCGCGGCGCTCCGCCTCCGCGTCGCCGAAGAGCCGCGCCTTGCCGGCCATCATCCAGTGCTCGGCCGACGCGTACGTCACCCCGTCGACCGTGAACGGCGAAGGCCACCACTGGCTGAGGCAGCTCGCGCCGATCCGCCCGTCCGGTCGAGGGCGGTGTCCCCAGAACGGCAGGTATTTCACTTTCTCCCCGCGACGGGTCCGCGCCACCAGCTCGTTCAGATGTTCCATGACATGCGAGTGTGGCATTCGCCACTGACACTCCGTACGTGGATTTCCGCAGCGACGCGACACATGGTCGACAGATTTCGTCGCGTAACCAAAAGGCAACAACGGAATCACTTGTTGGGCTCGGTCTCCTCTGTCAGGATCGGCACTCAAATCGAGCAGAAGCTACGCCGCTCCTGGTTCACGGGGAAAGCGGCGGAGGAGAGTGTCATGGGCAACGGCTTCCACGTGCGGGACCGCTTCGCGGCCGGCGCGCAGTACATCGGCGGAAAGCTGCGCTCCGGCACATCGGGACGCAGCCACGACGTCGTGAACCCGGCTACGGGCGAGACCGTCTACACCTACGAACTGGCGGGCACCGCCGATGTCGACGCGGCCGTCGCGGCCGCCCGCGAGGCGTTCCCCGGTTGGTCGGGCGCCACCCCGGCCGAGCGGTCCGAGGCGATGCACCGGTTCGCCGCCGTCCTCGCGGAGCAGGCCGACGACTTCGCGTACGCCGAGTCGCTCCAGTGCGGCAAGCCCATCAAGCTCTCCACCGAGTTCGACGTGCCAGGCACCGTCGACAACACCTCCTTCTTCGCGGGCGCCGCCCGCCACCTGGAGGGCAAGTCCGCCGGGGAGTACGACGGCGACCACACCTCGTACGTACGCCGCGAGGCCATCGGCGTCGTCGGCTCGATCGCCCCCTGGAACTATCCGCTCCAGATGGCCGCCTGGAAGGTCCTCCCGGCGGTCGCGGCGGGCAACACGATCGTGCTGAAGCCCGCCGAGATCACCCCGCTGACCTCGCTGATGTTCGCCCAGGCGGCCACCGAGGCAGGCATCCCGGACGGCGTGATCAACATCGTCACCGGCGCGGGCAAGGACGCCGGCGAACATCTCGTCGGCCACCCGGACGTCGTGATGACCTCCTTCACCGGCTCCACCGCCGTCGGCAAGCGGGTCGCGGAGATCGCCACCGCCACCGTCAAGCGTCTCCACCTCGAACTCGGCGGCAAGGCCCCCTTCCTGGTCTTCGACGACGCCGACCTGGAGGCCGCCGTCAACGGTGCGGTCGCCGGAGCGCTCATCAACACCGGCCAGGACTGCACCGCCGCCACCCGCGCCTACGTCCAGCGGCCGCTCTACGACGCCTTCGTGCAGGGCGTCGCCGAGCTGATGGAGACCGTCCGGCTCGGCGACCCCTTCGACCCGTCGACCGACCTCGGCCCGCTGATCAGCCACGCCCAGCGGGACCGGGTCGCCGGCTTCGTCGAGCGCGCCCGTGCGTACGCCACCGTCGTCACCGGCGGCGAGGCCCCCGGCGGTGACCTGGCGGACGGCGCCTACTACCGGCCGACGCTCGTCGCGGGCGCCGCCCAGGACAGCGAGATCGTCCAGTCGGAGATCTTCGGCCCGGTCCTGGTCGTGCTGCCCTTCGACACCGACGACGAGGGCATCGCCCTCGCCAACGACACTCCGTACGGACTTGCCGCCTCCGCCTGGAGCCGCGACCTGTACCGGGCGGGCCGCGCCACCCGCGAGATCAAGGCGGGCTGCGTCTGGATCAACGACCACATCCCGATCATCAGCGAGATGCCGCACGGCGGATACAAGGCCAGCGGCTTCGGCAAGGACATGTCGGTGTACTCATTCGAGGAGTACACACAGGTCAAGCACGTGATGTACGACAACACCGCGGTCGCCCGGAAGGACTGGCACCGCACGATCTTCGGGGACCGATAGCCAGGCCGGACAACGGCCACACCCACCCGAAAGGGCAACGCGCATGGAACAGTACGAGCCGGAGCACCTCTCCGCGGCCCAACTGGCAGCGATGCGGCGCAGTCTTACCAGCGGCAGGGGTGCCCTCACCCGCCGTTCGTTGCTGCGCGCCTCCGGCATGGGCGCGCTCGCGCTCGGCGGCCTGGGCACGCTGAGCGCGTGCGGCATCCCGCCCGCGAAGCGGGAAGGGGACGCAGCGGCGGCCTCCGACGACCACTCGGCCAAGGAGAAGCAGGTCAACTTCTCCAACTGGACCGAGTACATGGACGTCACCGACGACGGCAAGCACCGGCCCACCCTGGAGGCGTTCACGAAACGCACCGGGATCAAGGTCAAGTACACCGAGGACATCAACGACAACGTCGAGTTCTTCGGCAAGATCAAGCCGCAGCTCGCGGCCGGCCAGGACACCGGCCGCGACATCATCAACGTCACCGACTGGCTGGCCGCCCGCATCGTCCGCCTCGGCTGGGCGCAGAAGCTCGACGCGTCGAACCTGCCGCACGCCTACGCCAACCTCTCGGCCCAGTTCCGCTCCCCCGACTGGGACCCCGGCCGCGCCTACTCGTACCCGTGGGCGGGCATTCCCACCGTCATCGCCTACAACTCCAAGGCGACCGGAGGCCGCAAAGTCGATTCCGTCAGCCAGCTGCTCGACGACCCGAAGCTCAAGGGACGGGTCAGCTTCCTCTCGGAGATGCGCGACTCCATCGGCATGACCCTGCTCGACATGGGCAAGGACCCCGGTACCTTCACCGACGCCGACTACGACGCCGCGATCGGCCGGCTCCAGAAGGGCGTCGACAAGAACCAGATCCGGCGCTTCACCGGCAACGACTACACGGCCGACCTCGACAAGGGCGACATCGCCGCCTGCGTCGCCTGGGCGGGCGACATCATCCAGCTCCAGGCCGGAAACCCGGACATCAAGTACGCCATCCCGGCCGCCGGTTACATCATTTCCAGCGACAACCTGCTCGTCCCGGTGAAGGCCCGGCACAAGACCAACGCCGAGAAGCTCATCGACTACTACTACGAACCGTCGGTCGCCGCCCAGCTCGCCGCGTACATCAACTTCGTCTGTCCGGTCGACGGAGTCCGCGACGAACTGGCGAAGATCGACCAGTCGATGGCCGACAACGTCCTGATCCTTCCCGACAAGCAGATGGCGGCCAGATCGCACGCCTTCCGCTCGCTGACCTCCAAGGAAGAGACGGCGTACGAAGAGAAGTTCGCCAAGCTCATCGGTGCCTGACCGCCCGCCCTTCCTCCCCGATCTCCCCCTGACACCACTGGGACTGCGACCCATGACACAGCAGCAGACAGAAGGCGGCGACGTCCGCCTCACCGGGATCAGCAAGACGTACGGCTCCTTCAAAGCCGTCCAGCCGCTCGATCTGACCGTTCCGCAGGGTTCCTTCTTCGCCCTGCTCGGGGCGTCCGGCTGCGGCAAGACCACCACCCTGCGGATGATCGCGGGGCTGGAGGAGGCCACCACCGGCACCATCTCGCTGGGCGGCCGGGACATCACCGACCTGCCTCCGTACAAGCGGCCCGTCAACACCGTCTTCCAGAGCTATGCGCTCTTCCCGCACCTCGACATCACCGAGAACGTCGCCTTCGGTCTGCGCCGGCGCGGCATCAAGTCGGTCAAGAAGCAGGTCGACGACATGCTGGACCTCGTCCAGCTCGGCGACTTCGCGAAGCGCAAGCCGCACCAGCTCTCCGGCGGCCAGCAGCAGCGCGTCGCCGTCGCCCGCGCCCTGATCAACCATCCGCAGGTGCTTCTGCTCGACGAGCCGCTCGGCGCCCTCGACCTCAAGCTGCGTCGCCAGATGCAGCTGGAGCTCAAGCGCATCCAGACCGAGGTCGGCATCACGTTCATCCATGTCACCCACGACCAGGAGGAGGCCATGACCATGGCCGACACCGTCGCGGTGATGAACGCGGGTCGCGTCGAACAGCTCGGCGCCCCCGCCGATCTGTACGAGAACCCGAAGACGACCTTCGTCGCCAACTTCCTCGGCACCTCCAACCTCATCGAGGGTGAGGTCACCGAGTCCGGCGAGGACATCCTGGTCGGCGCGGGCGGCATGACGCTGCGGCTGCCCGCCGGGCGGTGTCAGACCCCCACCGCACGCGGTGGCAGGCTGCTGCTCGGCGTCCGTCCGGAGAAGATCTCCCTCGCCCACGCCGACGACGCGGACTCCATAGCCGCCGGACGCAACCGGGTCACCGGCCGGATCATCGACTCCAGCTTCATCGGCGTCTCCACGCAGTACGTGGTGGAGAGCCCGGCCGGCAAGGCACTTCAGGTGTACGAGCAGAACATCGAGCGCGACACCCGGCTCACCTCGGGAGCCGAGGTCGTCCTGCACTGGAACCCCGCGCACACCTTCGGCCTCGACGCGGCCCAGTCCATGCTTGCGGGGACGATGGGCGACGCCGGCGTGGAGACGGTGGAGGACGCGACGTGACCGTCACCGAAGCGCCGCCCGCGCCGTCCGTGGACCCCGCCGAACTCCCCGTACGCAAGGCCTCCACCCGCAAGCGGCTCATCCCGTACTGGCTGCTGCTCCCCGGCATCCTGTGGCTCGTCGTCTTCTTCGCGCTGCCGATGGTCTACCAGGCGTCGACCTCCGTGCAGACCGGATCCCTGGAGAAGGGGTTCGAGGTCACCTGGCACTTCCAGACCTACTGGGACGCGCTGTCCGAGTACTACCCGCAGTTCATCCGGTCCCTGCTGTACGCGGGCACCGCGACGATCCTGTGCCTGCTCCTCGGCTACCCGCTCGCGTATCTCATCGCGTTCAAGGCGGGCCGCTGGCGCAACGTGGTGCTGGTGCTGGTCATCGCACCGTTCTTCACCAGCTTCCTGATCCGTACGCTCGCCTGGAAGACGATCCTCGCGGACGGCGGCGCGGTCGTCGACGTGCTGAACACCCTGCACGTCCTGGACGTCACCAGCTGGCTCGGCTGGACCGAGAGCAACCGGGTGCTGGCCACGCCGATGGCGGTGGTCTGCGGTCTGACGTACAACTTCCTGCCGTTCATGATCCTGCCGCTCTACACCTCGCTGGAGCGGATCGACGGCAGGCTGCACGAGGCGGCCGGCGACCTGTACGCCACCCCCGCCACCACCTTCCGCAAGGTGACGTTCCCGCTCTCCATGCCGGGCGTCGTCTCCGGCACACTGCTGACCTTCATCCCGGCCAGCGGTGACTACGTCAACGCGGAACTGCTGGGCTCCACCGACACCAAGATGGTCGGCAGCGTCATCCAGACCCAGTTCCTGCGCGTCCTCGACTACCCGATGGCGGCCGCGCTCTCCTTCATTCTCATGGCGGTCGTCCTGCTGATGGTCACCGTCTACATCCGCCGCTCCGGGACGGAGGACCTGGTCTGATGTCCGTACTGCGCTGGCTCCGCCGCCATCTGATCGCCATCGCGGGTCTGCTGACCCTCGGGTACATGATCCTGCCGAACATCGTCGTCATGATGTTCTCCTTCAACAAGCCGAACGGGCGCTTCAACTACGCCTGGCAGCGCTTCTCACTGGATGCCTGGAAGGACCCCTGCGGCGTCGCCGACATGTGCGGCTCGCTCTCGCTCTCCCTCCAGATCGCCACCTGGGCGACCATCGGCGCGACCGCGCTCGGCACGATGATCGCCTTCGCGCTGGTCCGCTACCGCTTCCGGGCGCGCGGCGCGATCAACTCACTGATCTTCCTGCCGATGGCGATGCCCGAGGTCGTCATGGCTGCCTCGCTGCTCACGCTCTTCCTCAACATGGGTGCGCAGCTCGGCTTCTGGACGGTCCTCATCGCGCACATCATGTTCTGCCTGAGTTTCGTCGTGACGGCGGTCAAGGCGCGCGTGATGTCGATGGACCCGAGGCTGGAGGAGGCGGCCCGCGATCTGTACGCGGGACCCGTGCAGACGTTCCTGCGGGTGACCCTGCCGATCGCCGCCCCCGGAATCGCCGCGGGAGCGCTGCTCGCCTTCGCGCTCTCCTTCGACGATTTCATCATCACCAATTTCAACGCGGGCTCGACCGTGACCTTCCCCATGTTCGTCTGGGGTTCGGCACAGCGCGGCACACCCGTGCAGATCAACGTCATCGGCACGGCGATGTTCATCATCGCCGTCACGGTGGTTGTCGCCGGCCAGCTGATCGCGAACCGGCGAAAGAACAGCGCACGACCCTGAAGTCCTGAAGGAGTTGGAAACCATGGCCCCAGCTGCCATGCGTACTGCTGCACAATCACTTTCCGACGCCCGGCCGGTCTCGTTCTGGCTGGACGACCCCGGCAAGCCCGAGGCGCTGGCCGCCCTGACCGGCGACGAGCACTGCGATCTGCTCGTCATCGGCGGTGGCTACAGCGGACTGTGGACCGCACTGATCGCCAAGGAACGCGACCCGGAACGGGACGTCGTACTGATCGAGGGGCACGAGGTGGGCTGGGCCGCCTCGGGCCGCAACGGCGGATTCTGCGCCGCCTCCCTCACCCATGGCCTTCCCAACGGCCTGGAACGCTGGCCGGACGAGATCAAGAAGCTGGAGGAGCTGGGCGAGCAGAACCTCGACGCCATCGAGGCGGCTGTCGCCCGCTACTCCATCGACTGCGAATTCGAGCGCACCGGCGAGATCGATGTCGCCACGGAACCCCACCAGCTCGAAGAACTCCGGGAATGGCACCGGGAAGCGGAGGAACTCGGCTTCACCGGAGTGGAATTCCTCGATCAGGACGCACTGCGCGCGGAGGTCGACTCACCGACATTCCTGGGTGGGCTCTGGGACCGGCGCGGGGTCGCCATGCTGCACCCCGCCAAGCTCGCCTGGGGGCTGAAGCAGGCCTGCCTCGATCTGGGCGTACGGGTGTACGAGCACACCCGGGGCCTCGAACTGGCCAGGACCGCCACCGGGATGGCGGTCCGGACGCCGTACGGGAAGGTCCTCGCCCGGCGGGTCGCCCTCGGCACGAACATCTTCCCGTCCCTGGTCAAGCGGGTGCGTCCGTACACCGTCCCGGTCTATGACTACGCGCTGATGACCGAACCGCTCACCGCCGAGCAGCTCTCCTCCATCGGCTGGAAGAACCGGCAGGGGCTGGGCGACAGCGCCAACCAGTTCCACTACTTCCGGCTCTCCGCGGACAACCGGATCCTGTGGGGCGGCTATGACGCGATCTATCCGTACGGTGGCCGGCTGAGCGCCGATCTCGACCAGCGGCCGGAGACGTTCCTCAAGCTCGCGGGTCAGTTCTTCGACTGCTTCCCGCAGTTGGCCGGGGTGCGTTTCAGCCATGCCTGGGGCGGCGCGATCGACACCTGTTCCCGCTTCTCCGCCTTCTTCGGTACGGCCCATCAGGGGCGGGTCGCCTACGCCGCCGGATTCACCGGGCTCGGTGTCGGAGCAACGCGGTTCGGCGCCGATGTGATGCTCGACCTGCTGTCCGGTGAAAGGACCGAGCGGACCGGTCTGGAGATGGTGCGCACCAAGCCGATGCCGTTCCCGCCGGAGCCGTTCGCCTGGGCCGGGATCGAACTCACGAAGAGGTCCCTGGCCAGGGCGGACGCCAATGGCGGGCACCGCAATCTGTGGCTGCGGACGATGGACCGTCTGGGGCTCGGCTTCGACAGCTGACCGGGCCGCGAGCCGGGACGGTCGCGCTGTGACCGGTTCACGATCAACTGGTGGCCCCCGCGCGAAGCGCGTCAAGCCCGCTGCCGCATGGCAAGCAGGAATCTCCTGGTTTCAGCCGGGAGAGCACTTCAAGCGCTCTGGGGAATCCCTGCGCGACGACCTCAACCTGCGCCACGTCCAGGACCGCCTCGATCAGTGGGGGTGCTCGAAGAACTTCGGCGCCTGCTTCGGCGGCCGGCCACCCACAGCGCCATCAGCAGCACCCCGCTCAGACACCAGCTGCCGACCACATCCAGCGGCCAGTGGTAGCCGCGCAGTACCAGGCCGATGCTCGTCGCCGCCGACAGCAGGATGGCGGCGACGAGCATCGGCCAGGACCGCTTCAGGTGCGGGACCAGGAGCATCGACGCCGCTCCGTACGCCACCGCGGCCGTCGCGGTATGGCCCGACGGGTAGTAGCCGGTCGCCTCGGTCAGGGGTCCCTGGCGATCGGTCCACACCTTCAGCGGGACAACCAGCGCGGGTACGGCCGCCATCGCGAGGGCGGAGTAGAGCGGTTCGCGGCGGATGCCGCGGGTCAGGGAGAAGATGATCGCGCAGGCCAGCACCGGGAGCGCGACCTGCATATTGCCGAGATCGGTGAAAAATTCGGCGAGCCCGACGGGACCGTGACCGACCAGCGCCCGGCTGATCTGTTCGTCCGGTCCGAGCAGGGGACCGTCGGCCACGACCTGCCAGGTGACGAGTGCGAAGACCGCGAGCAGCGACGGCACCAGAGAAATGCGAAGAACCGACCACCCAGGAACAGGAGGGGCAGTACCTTGCTTGGGGGTGCTCCTGTGGGGGTGCCGCTGAAGCGGGGAGGGCGTCATATGAACAGCCTGCCAGCAGCCGCACTGACTGTCCGGGAGTATCTGCGGGTGTCCGCCGAGGGGGAGCGCTCCATCCCGGAGCAGCGCCAGGACAACAAGCGGGCCGCCGACCGCGAGGGCTTCGCGCTCGGCAGCCGTACCAGGACCAGGGGAGCGCCTCCCGTTACGCCACCAAGGGGCGTGACGGCTACGACCGGCTGACGGACGAGCTGACGAGCGGCCAGTTCGGCGCCGAGGTGCTCATGTTGTCGTCCACGCCCGCCCACACGCACACAGCCCTTGCCCCTGACACGTTCCCCAGCACCTGGCAAGCGCGGTGACCTGATCGAGCGGGCGGAGTTCCGGCGAGCCTGATCTGCCGAACACATGAGTTGTGTGGCAAGCCGAAGAGCGGAAGCTGGGGGGTAGCTTCCGCTCTTCGGTGTTGCGGGCTGATCCAGCTACTTACCGGAGTAAAGAACCGCAATCGGGCCGCCTGGATCGGTTTGCCGCGCGCCCCGGGGGGTTTGGGGCGAGCGGCCATCCGATCGGTGAGGAGTTCCGGAGCCAGAGGCTCCAGTGGTGTGCGCGAAGGCACGACCAGGACGGCGCCGGGGAAGCTCCGACCCGGTATCGCCCGCAGTCCCCTGCGAGCGGGGTGTTTCTCTCATCTGCGAAAACCGTACGGCAGCCGAGGGGGGACCGACAGCCGGAATCGGATCCCGCCATCGGCCCCCCACACCTTCTTCACAGACCCACACGTGGGCCCGGTCAGGATCGGCGCCGGGACCGGATCAGATCTGGGTGAAAGCCTGCTCGATGACGTCGAGGCCCTCGTTCAGCAGGTCCTCGCCGATCACCAGCGGAGGCAGGAAGCGCAGCACATTGCCGTACGTGCCACAGGTGAGGACGAGCACGCCCTCGGCGTGGCAGGCCTTCGCGAGCTTCGCGGTGGCCTCCGGGTTCGGGTCCTTCGTGCCGGACTTCACCAGCTCGATCGCGATCATCGCGCCGCGGCCGCGGATGTCACCGATGACATCACCGTTCGGCAGCTTCGCCTGCATCTCGGCGAGGCGGCCCTTCATGACCTCCTCGATGCGCTTCGCCTTCCCGTTCAGGTCCAGCTCACGCATGGTCTCGATGGCGCCGAGCGCACCCGCGCAGGCCACCGGGTTACCACCGTACGTACCGCCGAGGCCGCCCGCGTGCGCGGCGTCCATGATCTCGGCGCGGCCGGTCACTGCGGAGAGCGGCAGACCGCCCGCGATGCCCTTGGCGGTGGTGATCAGGTCGGGGACGATGCCCTCGTCCTCGCAGGCGAACCACTGGCCGGTACGGCAGAAACCGGACTGGATCTCGTCCGCGACGAAGACGATGCCGTTGTCCTTGGCGAACTGCGCGATGGCGGGGAGGAAGCCCTTCGCCGGCTCGATGAAGCCGCCCTCGCCGAGCACGGGCTCGATGATGATCGCGGCGACGTTGTCGGCGCCGATCTGCTTGGTGATCTGGTCGATGGCCTGGGCGGACGCCTCGGCACCGGCGTTCTCCGCACCGGTCGGCCAGCGGTAGCCGTACGCCACCGGGACGCGGTAGACCTCGGGCGCGAACGGACCGAAGCCCTGCTTGTACGGCATGTTCTTGGCGGTCAGCGCCATCGTGAGGTTCGTCCGACCGTGGTAACCGTGGTCGAAGACGACGACGGCGGTGCGCTTGGTGTAGGCACGGGCGATCTTCACGGCGTTCTCGACGGCCTCGGCGCCGGAGTTGAACAGCGCGGACTTCTTGGCGTGGTCGCCCGGCGTCAGCTCGGCGAGCTGCTCACAGACCTCGACGTACCCCTCGTACGGCGTGACCATGAAACAGGTGTGGGTGAAGTCGGCGAGCTGCGCGGACGCGCGGCGTACGACGGCTTCGGCGGAGGCGCCGACCGAGGTCACGGCGATGCCGGAGCCGAAGTCGATCAGGCGGTTGCCGTCCACGTCCTCGATGATCCCGCCACCGGCACGGGCGGTGAACACCGGCAGGGTGGAGCCCACACCTGCGGCGACCGTCGCGAGACGGCGGGCCTGCAGCTCCACCGACTTCGGGCCGGGAATGGCAGTGACGACGCGGCGCTCCTGCGGAATTGCGGTCATGCGGGGCTCCTGGGGGTGTTTCGGACGCTTCTCTGTCTGCAGGCTAGGGGCGAGGCCGGGGGTCCGGCATGTTCCGTTCGGGAGAAGTGGCGGGTCGCGGTTGTCCGTCACGGACATAGCGACCGGCCTGGCCCCGGCCCGGCGACAGGTGCGGGACATCCCGCCCGACAGCGTCTGACGGGGTGGTAGGGGGCACTAGATTGAGGGGATCGGGCGCCCGCGCCCGGAGTTACCGGTCGGCGCTGGTCAGGGGACGAGGGACAGCACATGGACACCGAGGGCACGTACGACTCACGCGACACCCGCTCCGGTCATCCGGTGCCGCGCCCGGCCGGCCCACCACCGCCCGTGCTGCCACCCGTGCCGGGCCACGCACCGGCCTCCGGCCCCTCGCTCGGCGACTGGCTGCGCATCCCCAGGCCCACGGCGGAACCAGGCGTCTGGCGGTCCGGTCACACCTCCCGGCCCGCCCAGGAGGAGGAGCGCACGCCCGACCGCACCCTGCTCAGCGGAGCGGTGATCTCGCTGCTGGCCTCCGTCCTCGTCTGGTCGCTCTGGCGCAACGGATACATCCCGTACTGGCGCGTCCCGCTGAAACTCTTCACCCCCGACGGCTGGTGGGGGCCGTTCGGCGATCAGCCGCTGACGCATGGAGCCGTACGGGCGCTCGACATCTACCGCCTCCTGATCACCGGAGCCATCTTCTACGGGTTCGGCCGCTTGGGTAACTGGTCCGCCGCGTTCGAACGATGGGCCGGGGGCCGGGGACCCGCCGCCCGAGCCGGCGGCGCCGCGCTCGGCGCCCTGCTGGTCTGGATCCTCGTATGGAACGGGATCGTGCCGGGCATGGAGCTGACCTTCAGCTTCGCCGCACCATGGCTGGGCACCGACCGCACCGTGACCACCGCGGTCACGTACACGCTGTACGCCCTGATCACCCTGGTGATCGTGTGGCCGTTCGCGAAGCTGGGACGGTGGGCGGAACTGCGGCGCCGGAGCTTCGGCGGCGACGGACCGCAGCGCGCGCCGACGGCCGACGCCGCCACCACCGAACGCGCGAACCGCAAGGTGCGCGGCGGCGCGGCCCAGGAAGCAGGCCGCGGCACGGAGGGCCACACGGAGGACGAGGCGAACGATCCGGCCGAGTGGCCCGACCTGCGCGCCGCCGGGCAGAACCAGGTCGCGGCCAAGCTCTCCCAGGAGGCGCGCTCGGGCCGGATGAACGACGTCGACTACGCCCGTATCCGACGTGCCTGGACGTCCGTACGCGCCGACAGCAGCCGGCTCTCCGCCTTCACCGACACCGTGCTGCGCAACGGCGCCGCCGCCTGTACCCACCCCTCCGGCGCACGTGACCTCCCGGTCCGCGCCGCCCGGCACGACCTGCTGGTCGACCAGGTCAGACTCGGTACCGTCGACGACAGCGAACGCAACCCCTACGCGCGCCGCGGCAGCGGCATCGCCCTCGATCCCGGACTGCTCGGCACGTCCCTGCTGGCGGTCGGGCCGCCGGGGGCGGGCAAGAGCCGCGCACTGATCCGACCGGTCGTCGAATCCCTCGCCCTCCAGGCGCTCGCCGGGCGTGCCGCCGTCGTCGCGGTGTGCGCCGCCGGAACCCAGCTCGGCGCCGACGAGGGCTTCGACGTCGTGGTGAAGCTCGGCGACCCGTCCTCCGTCCACGATCTCGACCTGTACGGAGGCACCACCGACCCCGACGAAGCCGCCGCCGCCCTGGCCGAGGGGCTCGTCGGCGATCTCCAGGAGGTGGACAGCAGGCGCGCCGCCACCGCTCTCGCCCAGCTCCTCGGCCCCTACCGCGCCGCCCACGGCCGCTTCCCCTCCATTCCGGAGCTGCGGGAACTGCTCGACGGCGTACCGGAGACGTTCTCCACCCTGCGCGAGGCCCTCGACGCGACGGGCCGGCAGGACATGCACCGCGAACTGGACGCGCGCGCCCGCCAGTCCGGCGCCCCCGGCGACGCGGGACCCGCGCTCGCCGACCGGGTCGCGCTCCTCGACCGGCCCGCGTTCGCCGACTTCTTCGACACCACCGGCAAGGCCCGCCCCTTCTCCCTGCGGGCCCTGGAACACCCCCTGAGGGTCCGCATCGACCTGCCCGAACGCGGCCACGCCGAGGCGTCGCGGATGCTGGCCCGCCTCGTCCTCGCCCAGTTCACCGCGAGCGCCGCCGCCCGCACGGACCGCTCGCTCTTCGCCTGCCTCGTCCTCGACGACGCGACTCGCACCCTGACCCCCGACATCGTCCGCGGAATCCAGCGGCTGCGCTCCGCGCACGCCGGAGCCGTGGTCACGCTGCGCACCCTCGACGACGTCCCGGAGAACCTGCACACGGCGCTGCTCGGCGCGGTGGGCTGCCGGATGGCGTTCTCCGGGATCACCACCTGGGACGGCAAGAAGTTCGCCGAGGCGTGGGGCACGGAATGGGTCGAGACGAGGGACGTCACCCAGCGCACGGTCTTCGCCGACCAGCCGATGACGAGGGCCATCCACGCCTTCCGCAAGCTGGTCACCGGGAAGGCGGTGACCACGGACGCGGTGACCGTGCGCCAGGTCGAGCGCGAACGCTGGTCCGCCTCCGAACTGGCCCATCGCGTTCCGGCCGGACACGCGGTGCTGTCCCTCACGACCGTACGAGGGGACCACGCGCCGCCCCTGCTGGTGAACCTGAACGGCTGAACCATGGCCGTGCGGCCTCGACCTGCGGACCGGGTCCGCCGAAGCGGATCCGGCCGGCGGAGACGGTGCCGTGTCTCCGGGAGCGGTTACCGCGGACCCTGCCGCCCTGGCAGAATTGGGAGGAGCCGTTCGGACGGGACGGCGAAATCGACTCCTTGAGGTCACGCGGTCTCCATGCCACCTACTCTCGCCTCGCTCGTCCAGCACTCGGCGCTCAAACTCACGGTGCGTGCGGGGGCGGACCGGCTCGACCAGCCCGTGCGCTGGGCGCATGCCAGCGAGCTCGCCGACCCCGTCCCTTACATGGAGGGCGGAGAGCTCCTTCTCGTCACCGCCACCAACCTCGACGCCGAGAATCCCGAAGCGATGCGGCGGTACGTGCAGCGGCTGGCCGGTGCCGGAGTCGTCGGGCTGGGCTTCGCCGTGGGCGTCAACTACGACGACGTACCCCAGCCGCTGATCGACGCCGGGGAGGAGGCCGGGCTGCCGATCCTGGAAGTGCCCCGCCGCACCCCGTTCCTCGCCATCGCCAAGGCTGTTTCGTCGGAGATCGCCGCCGACCAGTACCGGGCGGTGACAGCGGGGTTCGAGGCCCAGCGGGATCTGACCAAGGCCGCACTCGCGGGGGACGGACCCGCCGAACTCCTGGCCCGGCTCGCCGCGCAGGTCGACGGCTGGGCCGCGCTGTACGACGCCTCCGGTGCCGTCGTGGCCGCCGCCCCCGACTGGGCCGCCCGGCGTGCCGCCCGGCTCACCCCCGACGTGGAACGCCTGCGAGAACGCCCCTCCCCGGCGAGCGTGGTCGTCGGCGACACCGACGACCGGATCGAGCTCCAGACCCTGGGCACCGGCCGCCGGGCCCGGGGCGCCCTGGCCGTGGGCACCGGTTCGGCTCTCGGCACCGCCGAGCGGTACGCCGTGCACTCGGCCGTCGCCCTGCTGACGCTCATCACCGCCCGCTCGCGCTCCCTCCAGGGCGCCGAGCAGCGGCTCGGCGCGGCGGTGCTGCAGATGCTCCTGGCCGGCCAGCCGGACCACGCGCGGGCCGTTGCCGGGGACCTGTACGGAGGGCTGCTCGACGCTCCTTTCCGGCTGCTGATCGCGGAGGCGGCCGAGCCGTCGGCAACGGCGCTGCTCGGTGAGGCGATGGAAGCGGCGGCCTCCCGGACCGGCGAGACCCTGTTGACGGTTCCCGAGGGCGAGCGGCTCGTCGTCCTCGCCGCGGACGGTGGTGCGGCCGTCGCCGCGTGCACGGCATACGCGGAGGCACAGGACGAGCGGACCCCCCGCGACCGGAAGACGTCCGAGGAGGGGGAGGTGGTCGTCGGGTTGTCCGCACCGGCGGGTCCGATCGCCGTCTCCGCCGCGTACAAGCAGGCCGAACAGGCACTCTCGGTCGCCCGCCGCCGGGGCAGGGCCCTCGTCGAGCACGAAGAGCTCGCGGCCGGCTCGGTCCTGCCACTGCTCGCGGACGACGCGGTACGGGCCTTCGCGGACGGCATGCTCCGCGCCCTGTACGAACACGACGCGAAGGGGCGCGGTGACCTGGTCGCCTCGCTGCGCGCCTGGCTCTCCCACCACGGCCAGTGGGACGCGGCCGCAGCCGACCTGGGCGTGCACCGCCACACCCTGCGCTACCGGATGCGGCGTGTGGAGGAGATCCTCGGCCGCTCCCTGGACGACCCGGATGTCCGCATGGAACTGTGGCTGGCGCTGAAGGCCACCAGCTCCCCGCCGACGCCGTGAAACCGAGCCCGTCCGGCGCCTGAGGACGCCCCGCGCGCCGGAAGGTCGAGGCGAACCGCCCTGATGCGCGTGGTCATCCGACAATCCGGCGCATGCCTTCCGTCCTTCGCTCCATGACGGACAAGCGCCAGGTCGGCGGCCCGGCCCTACGGTGGGGGTCAAGACACCCCACGACTCCGAAGGGCCGGAACCTCCATGACTTCCACCCACGCCTTCTGGCTCGCCGGCCGCCAGGCCACCGGCGAGGACAGCTTCGACGTCACCAACCCCTGGGACGGCCGTCTCGTCGGTACGGTCAGCGTCCCGACCGACGCGCAGATCGAGGAGGCCGTCGCCGCCGCGCACGCCGTGCGCGAGGAGTTCGCCGCGACGCCCGCCCACGTCCGCGCCGCCGCCCTCGACCACGTCGTACGGCGTCTCGTGGAACGCACCGAGGAAATCGCCCAGCTGATCTCCGCCGAGAACGGCAAGCCCATCAAGTGGGCGCGCGGCGAGGTCGGCCGCGCCGTGTCCGTGTTCCGGTTCGCCTCCGAGGAGGCCCGCCGCTTCAACGGCGGCGATGCCCAGCGCCTCGACACCGACGCCGGTGGCACCGGCCGTCTCGGCCTGACCCGGCGCTTCCCGCGCGGTACGGTCCTCGGCATCGCGCCCTTCAACTTCCCGCTGAACCTGAGCGCCCACAAGGTCGCCCCGGCCATCGCCGTCGGCGCCCCGATCATCCTGAAGCCGGCCCCGGCCACCCCGATCTCGTCGCTGATCCTCGGCGAACTGCTGGCTGAGACCGACCTTCCGGCCGGTTCGTGGTCCGTGCTCACGGTGCCCAACGACCGTATGCCCGCTCTCGTCCAGGACGAGCGCCTGCCCGTGATCTCCTTCACGGGTTCCGGCCCGGTCGGCTACTCCATCCTGGAGTCGGTGCCGCGCAAGCACTGCACCCTGGAGCTGGGCGGCAACGGTGCGGCGGTCGTGCTCGGCGACTACGCCTCCGACGAGGACCTGGACTGGGCCGCGAGCCGTATCGCGACCTTCTCCAACTACCAGGGCGGCCAGTCCTGCATCTCGGTGCAGCGCGTCATCGCGGACGCCTCCGTCTACGACCGGCTCGTCCCGAAGATCGTCGCGGCCGTCGAGGCCCAGGTCACCGGTGACCCGTCCGACGCCGCCACCGATGTCGGCCCGCTCGTCAGCGAGGACGCCGCCAAGCGCGTCGAGTCCTGGGTCGACGAGGCTGTGCAGGCAGGCGCCCAGCTGCTCACCGGCGGCAAGCGGGACGGTGCCACCTACGCGCCGACCGTGCTCGCGGAACTCCCGGACGGCGTCAAGCTCTCCTGCGAGGAGGTCTTCGGACCGGTCCTGTCCGTACAGAAGGTGGACGGCGAGGCCGAGGCCTTCGCCTCCGTGAACTCCTCGAAGTACGGACTGCAGGCAGGTGTGTTCACCCACGACCTGCAGACCGCGTTCCGTGCGCACCGGGCCCTCGAGGTCGGCGGCGTGATCATCGGCGACGTCCCCTCCTACCGCGCGGACCAGATGCCGTACGGCGGAGCCAAGCAGTCCGGCGTCGGCCGTGAGGGTGTTCGCTACGCGATGGACGACTACACCTACGAGCGCGTGCTGGTCCTCACCGGCCTCGCCCTGTAGCCCGTGAGCAGGATCGAACCGATCCACCGGAGCCGCCTGTAATCCGCCTGGACAGCACGACGGCAGGCGGCGGACGAACGGCCGGAGCCCACTGTGCGGGGGCTCCGGCCGTTCCTGCGTATCTGCACCCTGACCTGCGGCGATGGTCGGATCTTGGCTGGTTCAGATGGGGTAGTGGGAGCACCGTGGGAACACGCGGCGTGGCCTGCGCTCATGGCGAGCTTGGTTCCGTGCAAGAACAAGCTGGGGAAGTCACCAGCTACCAGGTGTCGCGGTCCGGGGACCGGCAGAGCGAACGCTTCGGTGACGAGGAGTCGATCCAGGTCTTCAAGGAGGGCGGGGTCTGACACCGGGCAGGACTGCGCCCTCCGGCGTGGAACCCGGGCGGGGTACCCGTGCTCGGATCGGAGACGCCCCCGTGGAGGCAGCCGTCAGCTGGGCCCGTCCGGCCGGTCGCGAGGGTTGTGGGGCGCGTGGACCCGCGGTGCGGTGGGTGTCATGATCACGCGAGCGTCCGGCGCGGGTCCGGCGCGCGGGGAGGGACCATGAAGCTCTACATCGCCATACCAGCCGTTCTCGTGGCGTTGCTCGTCGCCGCCTCCGGCGTAGCGGCGGTTACGCGTGGCTGGGTGCTCCCCACGAACCGGCGGCCGGTCCGCCGCCCTCGCCTCTACGGCTGGGGTCAGTTGGTGGCTGCCTCCGCTCTGTGCTGGCAGATGGTCTTCTTCTGGGGAATCAGCGGCATCGGCATCCGGCAGTGGGGAACCCTGTCCGGCAGCGCGCTTCTGCTGACCGGCCTCATCCTGATGATGATGAGCCGGCGCACGGGTGGTGATCGACAGGGCAGCGGCGCACCCTAGCCGTGGAAGTGGTTGCGCTTGATCACGGCCTTGCGGATGTTCACGGTGGTGCCGCCCTAGTGGCTGCTCGCGTACGTCCCACGAGCCGGGGGCCGGGTGCGAAGGAAGCGGAAGCCATCCCTCCGGTCCCCGACCCTCTCAAGATCCGTCCCATATCCCCAGACGTTTGAGCCGACGCTGCCGGAGCCGCTCCGAGGCGGCCGTGAGGCCGAAGACAATTCCCATTGCAAGCCCGAAGAGCACAGCGAACAGCGGATCGTCGGGTTCCTCGTCACGCGACAGCATCAAGAGGAAGAGCGTGACGGGAACGGCTATGGAGAGACCGGCGCCAATCGGGTGCCGGGCCACCAATCTCTGGATCCGAGTCGGACGCCGCAGCCCACCCAGGGCCTGATCCAGAGCCCAGAACGCATCCTTCAGAGGTCGCCGCCAGTTCGCCATGGCAGAAGGATATGCAGACGATCGGCTGCCCCCGGGGGCCGAGGGCTCATGGCCGAGCAGCAGCCCGTCAGCCACCCAGTGGTGATGCGGCGGGAGTCGAGGGGCGCCGCGCACTTCTCGACCGAGTCCAGCTCGATTTCTCCCTTGGCGGTCTCATCGGTCCGGGGCTCACCCGTGGGCGGCGGCTCAGCCGGGACGGAAAGCTCGGGCAAGGGCGCGGTGGGCGGCGCTGCTGGAGCCGGCCCCACCGGCGGCGCCGCGAGGACGACACCGTACTGCCCGTCACTTCTCGTGAACATCCACGAGCCGGTGCCCCACCAGCCGCCCTTGCGTGTTTCCGTGGGGCCACGGCGGCGGGGAGGAGCGGGCTGCGACGGGTCTGGACGGGTCGGATGCGGAAACATATGCGCAGGGCAGGGGAAAATCGCAGGTCAGCGCGGGGTCTCGGATCCAGCTGGGTGGGCGCTCCGGCTGTTTCTGCTCGACCCTCGACCCGGTCCGACCGCAGTCCGCCCGCTGAACGTGCCACTGGAGTGGCGCGAGACCCGATCGGCGTCCGAGGGCTGGTGAGGGCGGCAGGAATCGGGTACATACGGACGAGTAGCACCGGTTGGTATGCCTCGGCAGGCGCGCATGCGCGCTCCGCGCGGACCGGCCGGGTCCGCCCACCCGACAACGCGGCGAGGTGAGCTCCTCATGTCCGCACCATCCGCTCCGAAGAACACCCCCAGGGTCACCGAGCGTGAAGCACGCCAAGTGGCCGAGGCCGCACGCGAGCAGGACTGGCGAAAGCCCAGTTTCGCCAAGGAACTGTTCCTGGGCCGCTTCCGCCTGGACCTGATTCATCCGCATCCCATGCCGGCCGCCGACGACGTCCGGCGAGGCGAGGCGTTCCTCGCCCGATTGCGCGACTTCTGCGAAACCAAGATCGACGGCGCTCTGATCGAGCGTGAGGCGAAGATCCCCGACGAGGTCATCAACGGCCTCAAGGAACTCGGCGCCCTCGGGATGAAGATCGACCCGAAGTACGGCGGGCTGGGACTGACCCAGGTCTACTACAACAAGGCCCTGGCCCTGGTCGGCACCGCCAACCCGTCGATCGGCGCGCTGCTCTCCGCACACCAGTCCATCGGCGTGCCGCAGCCGCTGAAGATCTTCGGCAGTCAGGAGCAGAAGGAAGCCTTCCTGCCCCGGCTGGCCAGCACCGCCATCTCGGCCTTCCTCCTCACCGAACCGGACGTCGGTTCCGACCCGGCCCGGCTCGCCACCTCGGCGGTCCCGGACGGCCCCGACTACATCCTCGACGGCGTGAAGCTGTGGACCACCAACGGCGTCGTCGCCGACCTGCTGGTCGTCATGGCCCGTGTCCCCAAGTCGGACGGGCACAAGGGCGGCATCACCGCGTTCGTCGTGGAGGCGGACGCCCCGGGCATCACGGTGGAGAACCGCAACGCCTTCATGGGGCTGCGCGGCATCGAGAACGGTGTGACCCGTTTCCACCGCGTCCGGGTGCCGGCCGCCAACCGCATCGGCCCCGAGGGAGCCGGTCTCAAGATCGCCCTCACCACGCTCAACACGGGCCGCCTGTCGCTCCCCGCCATGTGCGTCGGAGCCGGAAAGTGGTGCCTGAAGATCGCCCGCGAATGGTCGGCGGTCCGCGAACAGTGGGGCAGGCCGGTCGCCCGGCACGAAGCCGTCGGAGCCAAGATCTCCTTCATCGCTGCCACCACATTCGCCCTGGAAGCAGTTGTCGATCTCGCCTCGCAGATGGCGGACGAGGATCGCAACGACATCCGGATCGAAGCGGCCCTGGCCAAGCTGTACGGCTCCGAGATGGGCTGTCTCATGGCCGATGAACTGGTCCAGATCCGCGGCGGCAGGGGCTTCGAGACCGCCGACTCCCTCGCCGCCAGGGGCGAACGGGCCGTCCCCGCCGAACAGCTCCTCCGCGACCTGCGGATCAACCGGATCTTCGAGGGCTCGACGGAGATCATGCATCTGCTGATCGCCCGCGAGGCCGTCGACGCCCATCTGAAAGTCGCCGGAGATCTCATCGACCCCGACAAGCGCCTCTCGGCCAAGGCGAAGGCGGGAGCGAACGCGGCCGGCTTCTACGCCCGCTGGTTGCCCAAGCTCGTCGCCGGACCAGGGCAACTGCCCCGCACCTACAACGAGTTCCATCCGCCCGGACACCCGGACCTGTCCACCCATCTGCGCTACGTCGAACGTTCTTCGCGCAAACTGGCCCGCTCCACCTTCTACGCGATGTCGCGCTGGCAGGGACGCATGGAGACCAAGCAGGGCTTTCTGGGCAGGATCGTCGACATCGGCGCCGAACTCTTCGCGATGAGCGCCGCCTGCATCCGTGCCGAACTTCTGCGTACCACCGACGAGCACGGCCGCGAGGCCTACCAACTCGCCGACGCCTTCTGCCACCAGTCCCGCATTCGCGTCGAGGAACTCTTCACCCGCCTGTGGTCCAACACCGACCAGCTCGACCGGCGCGTGGTCGACGGGGTCCTCTCCGGTGCGTACCTCTGGCTGGAACAAGGCATCGTCGACCCGAGCGGCGAGGGCCCCTGGATCGCCGACGCCACCCCTGGCCCGGCGACCAAGGAGAACGTCCACCGCCCCATCCGCTGATCGCCGGTCCCTCGGGCCGGCCGGTCGGGCCTGGCGGGGAGCGTCCACTCGCTGGACGCTCCCCGCCAGGCCGTGTGCCGCACGGCAGGACGGGGCCCCGTGACCGTCATCGCCCCTCGGCGAGGACACTTACGCCTGGTGGGTCGCCGTTCAGGGACCGCCGGAATTCACAGGAACGCTTCCTGAGCCGCTCCGCCCTGAGATTTCAGGGGACGCGCTGTCCGCGTGCCGGGCCGATGCGGCAACAATGGGGGGCATGAGCGACAGCCCTGCCCCCCTCGCCGACCCGCACCTCGTCTTCGACGCAGTGGAAGGACGCCGGGATCTCGTCATCCTCGGCTCCACCGGGTCCATCGGCACCCAGGCCATCGACCTGGTGCTTCGCAACCCCGACCGCTTCCGTGTCACCGGGCTCTCCGCCGCGGGTGGCCGGGTCGCCCTCCTCGCGAAGCAGGCGCGGCAACTGAGGGCGCGCACCGTCGCCGTCGCCGAACCGGACGCGGTACCGGCCCTCCGCGAAGCGCTGCGCGAGCAGTACGGTGCCGGGGAACCCCTTCCTGAGATCCTGGTGGGGCCGGCCGCCGCTACGCAGCTCGCCGCGAGCGATTGCCACACCGTGCTCAACGGAATCACCGGCTCGATCGGTCTGGCCCCCACGCTCGCCGCGCTGGAGGCCGGCCGTACGCTCGCCCTCGCCAACAAGGAATCGTTGATCGTGGGCGGTCCGCTGGTGAAGGCTCTGGCCAAGCCGGGCCAGATCATCCCGGTCGACTCCGAGCACGCCGCGCTCTTCCAGGCGCTCGCCGCCGGCACCCGGGCCGATGTCCGGAAGCTTGTCGTCACCGCATCCGGCGGCCCGTTCCGGGGACGGACGAAGAGCGAGCTGGCGAGCGTCACGCGCGAGCAGGCGCTCGCGCACCCCACCTGGGCCATGGGTCCGGTGATCACGATCAACTCCGCCACCCTGGTCAACAAGGGACTGGAGGTCATCGAGGCGCATCTCCTCTACGACATCCCGTTCGAGCGGATCGAAGTCGTCGTCCACCCTCAGTCGTACGTCCACTCGATGGTGGAGTTCACCGACGGCTCCACCCTCGCCCAGGCCACCCCGCCGGACATGCGCGGACCGATCGCCATCGGCCTCGGCTGGCCGGAGCGCATCCCGGACGCGGCACCCGCTTTCGACTGGTCGAAGGCGTCCAGCTGGGAGTTCTTCCCGCTCGACAACGACGCTTTCCCGTCCGTGGGCCTGGCCAGGCACGTAGGAGCGCTCGGCGGCACCGCCCCGGCGGTGTTCAACGCCGCGAACGAGGAGTGCGTGGACGCTTTCCTGTCAGGACAGCTGCCGTTCAACGGAATCATGGATACGGTCACGGCGGTGGTGGCCGAACACGGCACCCCTCCCACGGGAACTTCACTCACGGTCGCAGACGTCCTGGAAGCGGAGAGCTGGGCACGGGCCCGGGCTCGGGAACTCTCGGCGAAAGCGACAGCGGAGGCGCGCGCATGAGCATCACGACGGTCCTGTTGACGATTCTGGGGATCGTCGTCTTCGTCATCGGCCTGCTGTTCTCGATCGCCTGGCACGAGCTGGGACACCTGTCGACCGCGAAGCTCTTCGGGATCCGCGTCCCGCAGTACATGGTCGGCTTCGGCCCGACGATCTGGTCGCGGAAGAAGGGTGACACCGAGTACGGGATCAAGGCGATTCCGGCCGGTGGCTACATCCGCATGATCGGCATGTTCCCGCCCGGTCCGGACGGACGGATCGAGGCGCGCTCCACCTCGCCGTGGCGAGGAATGATCGAGGACGCCCGAGAAGCTGCTTTCGAGGAACTCGAGCCCGGTGACGAGAAGCGACTCTTCTACACGCGCAAGCCGTGGAAGCGCGTGATCGTCATGTTCGCCGGACCGTTCATGAACCTGGTCCTGGCTGTCGCGATCTTCCTCGGTGTGGCGATGACCTTCGGCTTCCAGACGCAGACCACCGAGGTCGCGGGCGTCCAGAAATGCGTGATCGATCAGAGCGAGAAGCGGGACACCTGCAGGAAGAGCGACCCGGTCTCGCCCGCGCAGGCCGCCGGACTGAGGAAGGGCGACAAGATCGTCGCCTTCGACGGTCAGAAGGTGGGCGACTGGGCCACCCTCTCCGACCGGATCCGCGGCACCATCGGCCCCGCCACCCTCACCGTCGAGCGCGACGGCCGGGAGACGACGCTCCACGCCGTGCTGCAGAAGAACGTGGTGGCCAAGAAGGACTCCAAGGGCGAGGTGATCCCCGGCAAGTACATTCCGGCCGGGTATCTCGGCTTCGCAGCCCGGACCGAGATCCTTCCGCTCTCCTTCAGCGACTCCGTCGTCCGCATGGGCGACATGATCGAGAACGGTGTCGACTCGATCATCGCTCTTCCGTCCAAGATCCCGGACCTGTGGAGCGCGGCCTTCGGCGACGGCGAGCGGGCGGCCGACTCCCCGGTCGGCGTGGTGGGTGCGGCCAGGATCGGCGGCGAGGTGATGACGCTGGACGTCCCGGCGACGAACCAGATCGCGATGATGCTGTTCCTGCTGGCCGGCTTCAACCTCTCGCTGTTCCTCTTCAACATGCTGCCCCTGCTGCCACTCGACGGCGGGCACATCGCGGGAGCGCTCTGGGAGTCCCTGCGCCGCAACGTGGCGCGGGTCTTCAAGCGCCCCGACCCCGGCCCCTTCGACGTGGCCAGGCTGATGCCGGTCGCCTATGTCGTCGCCGGTGTCTTCATCTGCTTCACACTGCTCGTCCTGGTGGCCGACATCGTCAATCCGGTCAAGATCTCCTGACCGGCCTGAGACACCGGCCCGGCCTGGAACGTCGGTCGGACCGGCGCGCCGATGGGTCCGGCACCCGCCCGGTCCGGCGCGTCGGTCCCCCACGCTTCGCGCCGGATCACCGCGGCGTGACGACCGGGCAGATCGCCGGGCGCCCCACGGGCGGTGACCGGGCATGCGCTCGGGTCCGGGCGCCTCTTTTCGTACGGACTTCGGGATGCGGTGTGCTCCGGGTCCCCCCGGTGCCGTAACCTCGAAGGCCGGAGCCCGCCGATCTCGGGACCTTGATCCACACCTTGGGGATGCTCAGCGCATGACTGCGATTTCTCTTGGAATGCCGTCCGTTCCGACCAAGCTCGCCGACCGGAGGGTCAGCCGCAAGATCCAGGTCGGGTCGGTGGCGGTCGGTGGGGATGCGCCGGTGTCGGTGCAGTCGATGACCACGACCCGTACGTCGGACGTCGGTGCGACGTTGCAGCAGATCGCGGAGTTGACGGCGTCGGGCTGTCAGATCGTGCGGGTGGCGTGTCCGACGCAGGATGACGCGGATGCGTTGGCGACGATCGCCAGGAAGTCTCAGATCCCGGTGATCGCGGATATTCATTTCCAGCCGAAGTATGTGTTCGCGGCGATTGATGCGGGCTGTGCGGCGGTGCGGGTGAATCCGGGGAA
>NZ_JBFAJH010000002.1:0-79884 GCF_040655115.1 Streptomyces atratus
CGTGACAGGAGGGCACACCGGGCCGCTGACGCGCGACGGCCGGTCCGGGGCCGCGCAGGGGAGTCCCCGCAGGCCGACGAACAAAGACCCGGGCTGCCCCGCGTACCCGCCGAACGTTCGTCGTTCGAGGAGACACCCCGGAGGGGCCCCGGACCACCACCCACCGCACAGTGCGGCGGCGCCCCCTGGGCGCGGCGCCGAAAATCCAGCCCGTCCGGCGATCGAGGACGGAACCGGTCACCCCGGACCGGGGCGGGACCACGGCGCCCCCGGTACAACCAGCGGCGAACCCGTCACCGGGTCCGGGACGATCACTGCGTCCAGGCCGAAGACCTGGCGTACGAGGTCTGCCGTGACGATGTCCTCGGGGCGGCCCTCGGCGACGATCCGGCCCGCCTTCATCGCGACCAGGTGGTCCGCGTACCGCGCGGCCTGGTTCAGGTCGTGGAGCACGGTGACGACCGTGCGGCCGCGGGTGCCGTCCGCCGCCGGGGCGGCGAGCTGCCGCACCAGGTCGAGGACCTCCACCTGGTGCGCGATGTCGAGGTACGTCGTCGGTTCGTCGAGCAGCAGCAGATCCGTCTCCTGGGCCAGCGCCATCGCGATCCAGACCCGCTGCCGCTGCCCGCCGGAGAGTTCGTCCACCGGCCGGTCGCCGAGCGCCGTGATGTCCGTACGCTCCATCGCGTCGGTCACCGCCCGCTCGTCCTCGTCCGACCACTGCTGCCACCAGTGCTGGTGCGGCTGGCGGCCGCGGGCGACGAGGTCGGAGACGGTGATCGCCTCGGGTGCGACCGGGGTCTGCGGCAGCAGCCCGATCGACTGGGCGATCTTCTTGGTGGGGATCCGGGACAGCTCCGTACCGTCGAGGAGTACGGCCCCGCCGCGCGGCTTGAGGAGCCGGCCGAGCGCCCGCAGGGTCGTCGACTTGCCGCACGCGTTCGGGCCGACGACGACCGTCACCCGGCCGTCCGGCACGGTGAGGTCCAGCTCGTGCACGACCGTGCGGTCCTCGTACGCGAGGGTCAGCCCGCGCGCGGTGAGCCGGCCGGTCGTCACCTCGGCGACGGCATCGGACGTACGGGTCGAGCTCATGCCTTGCCTCCCTTGCGGCCACCGTGACCGCGGATGATCAGCCAGATCAGATACGGGGCGCCGACCGCCGCCGTCAGCACGCCCACCGGCAGCTCGGTGGGCGAGAAGAGCTTGCGCGCCAGCAGGTCGGCGAAGACGACGATCACCGCGCCGAGCAGCGCCGAGCAGAGCAGCGGGATCTGCGCGGTCCGCGTCATGCGGCGGGCGATCTGCGGGGCGAGCAGTGCCACGAAGTCGACCGGCCCGGCCGTCCCCGTCGCCACGGACGCCAGCACCACACCGAGCGCGACGAGCCCCAGCCGTACCCTCCCCAGCCGTACCCCGAGCGCTGTTGCCGTGTCGTCGTCCAGGGACACGGTCCGCTGGGCGCGGGCCGCCCACAGCACGGCCGGGCTCAGGACCAGCAGCGTCCAGCCGATCGGCGCGACCTCGTTCCAGCCGCGACCGTTCAGTGAGCCCGTCATCCAGATCTGGGCCTGCTGGGCGACCAGATAGTCGCCCTTCGTCAGGAACAGCGTGGTGACGGACCGCAGCGCGATGGCGAAGCCGATGCCGATGAGGACGAACCGGGTGGCGTGCAGCCCGCCGCGCCACGCGAAGACGTACACGAGCGCCGCCGCCGCGATCCCGCCGACGACCGACAGATACGGCAGAACGGTGTACGAGGTGACGCCGAACGTCATCGCGCCGACCGTGAGCGCGCCCGCGCCCTGGCTGATGCCGATGATGTCGGGGCTGGCCAGCGGATTGCGGGCGACCGTCTGGATCAGCGCCCCGGCGATACCGAAGGCCGCGCCGACCAGCAGTGCGACGACCATGCGGGGCAGCCGCAGTGTCCCGACGACCAGTTCGTTCTGCGACGGCTGCCCGAGGATCACCTTCACGACCTCGGCGGGCGCGACGAAACTCTCGCCGGCACAGAGGTACGCGACACAGACGATCGCCAGCAGCACGACGAGGGCCGCCGCGGCGACCGCGGCGCGCCGGTGCAGCAGGAACCGCCCGCGCGTCCCGATCCGTACGACGCCGTACCCGGCGGGCCGGACCCGGGCCCGGGTCCGGGCCAGGGTGTCGCTCATGCCGGGACCGCCTTCCGACGTACCGGCGTGACCAGGAACGGCACCCCGATCAGCGCCGTCATCACACCCGCCGGGACCTCGCTCGGCGGGAAGACGATGCGGCCCACGACGTCCGCGACGAGCAGCATCACGGGTCCGATCAGCGCCGCCATCGGCAGCACCCATCGATGGTCGCTGCCGACGATCGCACGGGCGATGTGCGGGACGGCCAGCCCGATGAACGCGATCGGTCCGGCCGCGGCGACCCCGACGCCGGTCAGCACCGTGGCCCCGATGCCGCCGACGACGCGTACCGTCGCGACCTTCTGCCCCAGCCCCTTCGCCATGTCCTCGCCCAGCGCCAGCGCGTCGAGGCCCCGCGCGACGGACAGCACGAGCACCGTGCCGACCAGGAGGAACGGCCAGATCTGCTGCGCCACCCCGGCCTCGCGTCCGGCGATCGAACCGACCTGCCAGAAGCGGAACTCGTCGAGCGCGGACGCCTTCGTCGTCAGCACCGCCATCGTCACCGACACCAGCAGCGCGTTGATCGCGGCGCCGCCCAGCGCGAGCTTGACGGGCGTCGCCCCGCCGCGGCCGCGCGACGCGATCGCGTACACGGCCACCGAGGCGATCGCAGCCCCGGCGAACGCGAACCAGACGTACCCCGTCAGCGTGTGGATCCCCGCGAACGCGATGGCCAGTACCACTCCCACCGACGCGCCCTGGCTGATGCCCAGGATTCCGGGGTCGGCGATGGGGTTACGGGTGATGCCCTGGAGCACCGTGCCCGCGAGGGCCAGCGCCGCACCGACCATCAGTCCGATCAGGGTGCGCGGCACCCGCATCTGCCGGATCACTTCGGCTGCGTCGGAGTGCCCGCCGTGCAGCAGGGCGTCGAGCACCGCGGACGGTGCGATGGACCGTGCCCCCACGGCCAGGCTGAGCAGGACGGTCACCAGCAGCGCCACGACGGCCGCCGCCGTCGCGAGAGCGCGTCTGTGGCGGCGAGGTGCGGCGGCTGACATCGGACCCCATCGGCAAGCGGGAAGGTATAGGTAGGTAAGGCTTGGCTAAGTCTAAGGGGGGCTCGCGAGAGCCCGAGGGGCGGGAGGGGGCCGTGGGGCGGGAGGGGGCCGTGGGGCCGAGGGGCGGACGGAGGCTGTGCCCTCGGCACAATGGGCACCATGGCTCCGCACCCTCTGACGGTCGGCTTCGACCTCGATATGACGCTCATCGACTCCCGGCCGGGCATCAAGGCCACCTACCAGGCGCTGTCCGCCGAAACGGGGACGCCGATCGATGTCGACCTGGCCGTCAGCAGGCTCGGACCGCCCGTGGAGCACGAGCTCGCGAACTGGTACCCGGCGCACGCCGTGGCCGCCGTGGCCGACCGGTACCGGGAGATCTATCCCACGTACGCGATCACCTCGAGCCCGGCCCTGCCGGGCGCCCGGGAAGCCGTCGCCGCGATCCGCGCGCGGGGCGGCCGGACGATCGTCGTCACCGCCAAGCACACGCCGAACGCCAGACTCCACCTGGCGCACGTGGGGATCGAACCCGACGAGGTCATCGGCAGCCTGTGGGCGGAGCGCAAGGGGGACGCGCTGCGCGAGCACGGCGCGCAGGTGTACGTCGGCGACCACACCGGGGACGTGCGCGGCGCCCGTATCGCCGATGCCCTGTCGGTCGGGGTCACGACGGGCCCGTGCGACGCGGCCGAACTGCGGGAGGCGGGCGCGGACGTCGTCCTCCCGGACCTCACGCGGTTCCCGGTGTGGCTGCGAACCTACCCGGAACCGGCGTGACCGGCGGCCGTCCCCGTCAGCGCGCGGTCCGCTTGGGGGACCCCGCCCAGGCCGACCGCACCACGCCCGCCGCGGCGATCAGGAACCCCACGCCCATCAGCATGCACACGGCGTACGCGGGGGACGGGAACGGGTCGGTCCCGAGGAACAGCGGAGCCACCGTGACCAGTGTGGCCAGGGCCCCGATGAAGAAGACGATCGCGCCGACGCGGACGAGCCGGTCACCTGCGCCAGAGGGAGGAGTACTCACCCGGCCAGGGTAGTTCCCGCCCCGGAGCAACCGTCCCTTCACCCGGAGTGCGCCGTTTCTGGACAGAGTCCGGATGACCAGGCTTGACGGGGGGTACTGCACCTGTGGAGGCTTCTGCCAGCAGGGGAGCACGACCACTGGACGGCCTGACCTGCTGAGGTTTGGTTCCGGCATACGGGTTGAGATGGGGTGCGTGCTTTGCCGACTGGCAAGGTCAAATGGTTCAACAGCGAGAAGGGCTTCGGCTTCCTTTCCCGCGACGACGGCGGCGACGTGTTCGTGCACTCGTCGGTGCTTCCTGACGGAGTCGACGCACTCAAGCCCGGCCAGCGCGTCGAATTCGGTGTCGTCGCAGGTCAGCGCGGAGACCAGGCGCTCTCGGTGGCGATCCTCGACCCGACTCCGTCCGTTGCCGCCGCCCAGCGCCGCAAGCCGGACGAGCTCGCATCGATCGTGCAGGACCTGACCACCCTGCTGGAGAACATCACGCCGATGCTGGAGCGGGGCCGCTACCCCGACAAGGCGGCCGGCAAGCAGATCGGCGGCCTGCTGCGCGCGGTCGCCGACCAGCTCGACGTGTAACTCGGCTCAGGGGGGCTGCGGCCGTACCCCGTACGGCCGGACTCAGGTGAACGACAGCGCGTCCGGGCCGAGGGGCGGCACCAGCCCCTCGGCCGCCGCGCGTGTGAGCAGCCCGCGGATCGCCGCACAGCCGTTCTCGCCGAGGTCGGCGGTGAACTCGTTCACGTACAGCCCGATGTGCTGGTCGGCGACGGCCGGGTCCATCTCCTGGGCGTGCTCCAGCACGTACGGCCGTGACATCTCCGGGTCGTCCCAGGCCATCCGTACGGATGTGCGGATGGACTCGGCCAGCAGCTTCAGCGTCTTCGTGCCCAGCGACCGCTTGGCGATGATCGCGCCGAGCGGGATCGGCAGCCCGGTCGTCGCCTCCCAGTGCTCGCCCATGTCGGCGAGGCTGTGCAGCCCGTAGTTCCGGTACGTGAAGCGCGCCTCGTGGATGACGAGACCGGCGTCCACCTTCCCGTCCCGCACGGCGGGCATGATCTCGTCGAACGGCATGACGACGATCTCGCCGACATCGCCCGGCACGACATCCGCCGCCCAGAGCCGGAACAGCAGATACGCGGTGGAGCGCTCGCTCGGAACGGCGACGGTCCTTCCCGTCAGATCCGTACCCGGCTCCTTCGTCAGCACGAGCGGCCCGCAGCCTCGGCCCAGCGCCCCGCCGCAGGGCAGCAGCGCGTACTCCTCCAGGACCCAGGGCAGCACCGCGTACGACACCTTCAGCACGTCCAGCTCGCCGCGCTCGGCCATGCCGTTGGTGACGTCGATGTCGGCGAACGTGACATCGAGGGCGGGCGCGCCGGGGACCCTGCCGTGCGCCCAGGCGTCGAAGACGAAAGTGTCGTTCGGGCATGGCGAGAAGGCGATCTTCACCGCCGTGCCGGGCTTCGCGGTGCCCTCAGTCGAGTCGGTCATGGTGGGTCCAACCTTCCAGTACGGGGGTGAGCTTCCCGAACGCGTCGGTGAGCGCGGCCAGCGCGTCGCCGATGCGCCAGGCGTCCCGGTCGCGCGGGCCGACGGCATTCGACACGGCCCGGATCTCCAGCACCGGCACGCGCAGCCGGTCGGCGGCCTCGGCGACTCCGAAACCTTCCATGGCCTCGGCGACGGCGTCCGGGTGGGCGGCGCGGAGGACGCCGGCGCGGGCGGCACTGCCGGTCACGGTGGAGACGGTGAGGATGTCGCCGGTGACCGCGCCGGTCGCGGCGGCCACCTTCCGTACCAGGGCGGACGGCGGCTCGAACCGTTCCCGGCCGAAGCCCAGGGCGGTGACGGGCAGGAACCCGGCGGGGGTCTCGGCGCCCAGATCGGCGGCGACGATCGCGCGCGCGACGACGAGGGAGCCGACCGGGGCGCCGGGCGCGAAACCGCCGCCGATACCGGCGGAGACCACCAGGTCGTAGGAGCCGGAGGCAAGCCCGAACGCGGTGGCGGCGGCCGCGGCGGCCGGTCCGGCGCCGCCCGCGAGGACATCGAAACCGCCGACGCGGTGCAGCTCGGCGCCGGTTGCCCGGACCACCTCCGGTCCGTCCGTGAACGCACGCGTGACCGCGTCCCGTTCCACCGGGACAGCGGTCACGACGAGCACACGCACGGGGAGGGTCCTCCCGGGTCGGGAGGGGGTCAGCTGGTCTTCTCGAAGGTGAAGTGCCAGATGCCCGTGAGCTTCTTGCCCTTGGTCTCCACGATGCTGATCTGCGCCTTGTTCGTGGTCTCGCCGGTCTGGCTGGAGAAGAAGGCGCTGCCCGGGATGGACCGGTAGGTCTTCTTGTACGGCTCCTGCTCGGCCTGCTGGCCGTTGATGAAGAGGGTCCAGCCGTTGTCCGCGATCTCCGGGTCGACGCCGAAGCGGACCTTGTCGTCCATCGCGACCTTGACGGTGTGCTCCGCCTTCTTGTTGTTGAGGCAGCCCTGGATCAGCGACTCCTTGATGGCGTCGCCGTCGTTGTAGCAGGTCGCCTCGGCACTCACCGAGTTGTCGCCGACCGTCACGGTGGCAAGCGGCGTCGGCTTGTTGCAGGCGGACAGGAGAAGGAGTCCCGCGGACACGGCACCAAGAGCGACGCCGATTCGACGGCCCTTACCGGAGAAGAACGCAACGGTCATGGCCCGAAGGCTATCGGTCGCTCCCGCTCACGCCACGCGGGGGTGCGGCGAGCCGCGCCGCGCCGCACCCAGCAGACCCCGTACGGAGGCTGCCGCGCCGAGGGTGAGAATCCCTGCGGCGACCGACATCCCCAATACGCCGTTGAGGGGGAGGGCGATGCCGATACCGCCGCCGACCACCCACGCCATCTGGAGCAGTGTCTCGGACCGGGCGAACGCCGACGTGCGGACTTCCTCGGGCACGTCGCGCTGGATCATCGCGTCCAGCGACAGCTTCGACAGTGCCTGCGTGAAACCCGCCACCGCGCTGAGCGCGGCGACCATCACGGTGGAGAAGAAGGCCGCGGCAAGCACGGCGACACCGAGCGCCAGCCCCAGCACCGAGGCGACGATCACCTCAGGGCCGCGGGCCCGGAGCCAGGACCCCATCGCCGTGCCGAGGGCATTGCCGACCCCGGCCGCGACGCCGACGATGCCGAGCGAGACGACCGCGCTCTGCCCGGCGAGCGGGTGCACCCGCAGCAGGAACGCCAGGAAGAAGATCAGGAAGCCGGAGAGGGCGCGGTGCGCGGCGTTGGCCTGGAGCCCGTGCAGGACGGACGGCCCGACGGTCCGCAGTCCCGGCCGCTTCTCCTTCTCCCCGTTGGCCCTGGCCCTGCCGTTCTTCCCGTTGGCCCTGGAGGGCCTGGTGCGCACGGAGGGCTGATGGCCGTGCGGCTCGACCAGCCGGGCGCGGCGTTCGCCCTTCGCCGAGTCGACCTTGTGCGGCAGCGTGAACGCGAGGACAGCGCCGCCGATGAAGATCACACACGCGCCGTAGAGCGGCCAGGGTGCCCCGACGGTCTGCAGCCCGGCCCCGATCGGCGCCGCCACGCCCGTGGCCAGAAGCCCGGCCAGGGTGACCCGGGAATTGGCCTTCACCAGGGAGAAACGCGGTGGCAGCAGGCGCGGCACGACCGCGCTGCGCACGACCCCGTAGGCCTTCGAGGCGACCAGCACGCCCAGTGCCGCCGGATACAGCTCCAGACCGCCCGTGGCGACCGCGCCCGACATCGTCAGCGCGAGCACGGCCCGCGCCAGCATGGCGGCCGCCATCGCGGCGCGGCGGCCGTGCGGCAGGCGGTCCAGGAGCGGGCCGATGACGGGGGCGAGGAGTGTGAAGGGCGCCATCGTGATGGCGAGATAGAGGGCGACCCGTCCTCGGGCCTCGTCCGTCGGTACGGAGAAGAACACCGTCGACGCGAGCGCGACCGTGATCATCACGTCGCCCGCGCCGTTCACGGCATGCAGCTCGATCAGTTTGCCGAGTCCGGATTCGCCGGCGCCGTGGGCGTGGGTCGCCTTGCGGATACCTTTCGCGGTGCCGGTGAACGGCGTGTGCAGGGCACGGCCGATCGTCCGGCCCGTCCTGCGGAGCGGGCCGGGCCCGTCGTGCGACCTGGCGGAAGCCACCCCGTCATAGTGCCCCAGCCACTGCGGTAACGAACCGAGAACGGTACGGGGCGCGGGGTTCGCCGCCCTGTCGGGTCAGTGACAACCCTGCCGACAGGGCATTCCTCCGACCGCCGGGCCCGGACACGGCAGTGGATACCCCGTTGTTTGGGACGGGCAGGTGGGCGGGGAGCTGCGGAGAGGGTAGCGTGCGTAGCGCGCCCCCGGCGGTTGTTCTTGGCCGCGCGCCTCTCGGCGATCCCGCAGAATGGATAGCAGAAGGCGCGCCCGAGGCAGGCACAACGGGTGCGGACGTCGACGCGGCCCCCAGGTCCGCTCCGCCCGCAACCGTTATGGCCGAAATCGATGGATCTGCTGGCGCACTCGTGAGACGGCGTATGGAGAGAAGCGAGACCTGTGAGTGCTGCTACGACGCGAAGCCGTACTGCCCGTACCCCTGCCCCCGACCGTCTGTGCGCCGAGGCGGTAGACCTCGCGCGCGCGGCGGCGGAGGAAGTGGCCGCGCCGGGGGAGGTCGGTGAGCACGTGGGCCTGGTCTCGGAGGGGGACCGGGTCGTCACGCACTACTTCGAGTGCAAGGAACCCGGCTACAAGGGCTGGCGCTGGGCGGCGACGGTCGCCAGGGCCTCCCGCGCCAAGGTCGTCACGCTCGACGAGGCGGTCCTGCTGCCGGGGACCGACGCGCTGCTCGCGCCCGAGTGGGTGCCATGGAGCGAGCGGCTGCGGCCCGGTGACATGGGACCCGGTGATCTGCTGCCGACGGAGGCGGAGGATCTGCGTCTGGAGCCGGGGTACACCGGTGAGGACGAGCCCCTGCCGAACTCGGTGGCCTCCGAGATGTCGGAGGAACTGGCCGACCTCGTCGACGCGGAGGACGCGGAGCTCACGACGCGCCCGGAGGCGACGAGCCGCGGTTCGATCGCCGCGGTCGCGGAAGAGCTCGGCATGCGGCGGGCACGGGTGCTGTCCCGGTACGGGCTGCATACCGCGGCCGACCGCTGGGACGAGGGGTTCGGCCCGAAGACGCCGATGGCCCAGGCGGCGCCGGCGTCCTGTGTCACCTGTGCCTTCCTGGTGCCACTGGCGGGTTCGCTGCGGCAAGCCTTCGGCGTGTGCGCGAACGAGTTCGGCCCGGCGGACGGCCATGTGGTCTCGCTGTCGTACGGCTGTGGTGGGCACTCGGAGGCAGCGGTGATGCCGAAACCGCCGAAGCCGGCGCCGCACGCGCTGGACACGATGCAGGTGGACGAGTACCCGCTGCGCCCCGCACGGGACAGCGGATCGGTTCCGGTGGAACCGGATGAGCCGTCGGAGGACCTGGGCCACTCCTGACGCTCCTGGCCGCTGGGGGTCCGGGTCTGCGGTACCCGGGGGTCGCGCGCTGCGATGCGGGCTCCGGGGCGCCCGGTGGACGTTTTGTCCTCGAGCGCCGGACGGGCTTGATGTGTCCTCGTGCGGCTCTCGGGTGCAGGCCGGTGGACGTTTTGTCCTCAAGCGTCGGACGGGCTCGGTGTGTCCCTCGTGCGGCTTTCGGGTGCGGGCAGGGCTCTGGCCTCAAGCGCCCGACGGGCTCGGTGTGTCTCCCGTTGGGGACAAGGCGCCGAGGACTCGCCGGGTTCGTGGCCTCCGTGGGCACTTTCAGCTCGTCGAGAGGGTTCACCGTGTGCTGAAGGGACGTGACCCGGGCGGTGCCGTGCCGGGGGCGGAATCAAGCCTGTCCGGCGATGGAGGACAAGGCCGGCGTCCCACCGTCGCACCACGTCGGATTGCCGGTCGCGGTACCTTCGGGCGCACACTGGCGGCACGGGTGTACGCGCACGCAGGCGCACGGACACCCCCGCCGCACATGGGTAACGCGTCACCGGACAGAGCGGAGTCAGAGCGTGAGCATGAATGCGACCGAGGGGGCCGATCCGTTCGGGACGGCACGGCTGCGGCGCGGGGTGCTCGACGCCTGGGGTGCCGGTCCGGCCCGGTTCCGGGAGGACGCCAACGCCGAGGAGGACCTCGCGCTCGGCGGCTACCGGGACCGCCTCGTCGTCGAGCTCGCCCAGAACGCCGCCGATGCGGCCGCCCGCGCCGGTGTCCCCGGCCGGCTCCGTCTCACTCTTCATCCCGCCTCGGACACCGGACCGTCCGTCCTCGCCGCCGCCAACACCGGCGCCCCCCTCGACGCCACCGGCGTCGAATCGCTCAGCACGCTCCGCGCCTCCGCCAAGCGCGAGGGCCACGAGTCCGCCGTCGGCAGGTTCGGCGTCGGGTTCGCCGCCGTCCTCGCGGTCAGCGACGAGCCCGCCGTCATCGGCCGGCACGGCGGCGTCCGCTGGTCCCTCGCCGAGGCCCGTGACCTCGCCCGCGAGGCCGCCGTGGGCAGCCCAGGCCTCGGCGACGAACTCCGCCGCCGCGACGGACACGTACCGCTGCTGCGTCTTCCGCTGCCCGCCGAGGGCACCGCACCGGACGGGTACGACACCGTCGTCGTCCTGCCGCTGCGCGACGGCGTCGCCGAGGACCTGGTCGGACGGCTGCTCGCCGCCGTCGACGACGCGCTCCTCCTGACGCTCGCCGGTCTCGACGAGATCGTCATCGACACCCCCGAGGGCCTGCGGACGCTGCGCCGCTCCCAGCACGGTCCGTACACACACATCGACGACTCCGCGTACGGCACGAACCGCTGGCGCACCGTCGCCCAGCACGGCCCGATCGAACCCGCGCTGCTCGCCGACCGCCCGCTGGAGGAACGGCTGCGCCCGCACTGGTCCGTGACCTGGGCGGTGCCCGTCGACGTGGAAGGGGCGCCGGTGTACCCGCGTACCGCCCCCGTCGTCCACGCGCCGACCCCCACCGACGAACCTCTCGGCGTACCCGCCCTGCTCATCGCGTCGCTGCCGCTCGACACCACCCGCCGCCACCCCGCGCCCGGCCCGCTCACCGACTTCCTGGTGCAGCGCGCGGCCGACGCGTACGCCGAACTGCTCGCCGACTGGCATCCGGTGTCCGTCGCCACTCTCGACCTCGTGCCCGGCCCGCTCGGCAAGGGCGAACTGGACGGTGCCGTGCGCGGCGCGATCCTGGAGCGGCTGGTGCGCGTCGCGTTCCTGGAGCCCGCCGCCCCGCGCGACGCCGCCGCCGAACCCGAGCAGTGGGACGCCTGGGACGCCGGGACGGAGAACGTCCGCGTGGCCACCACCGCGCTGCGGCCGATCGAGGCGGAGGTCGTGGAGGGGGTGGGCGCCGAGACCGTTCAGGTGCTTGCCGAGGTGCTGCCGTGCCTGCTGCCCGCGGGACTTGAGCGCCGGAGCGAACTGCGCACCCTCGGCGTCGCCCGGGTCCCGCTGACCGAGGCGATCGACCGGCTCGCCGGTCTGGAGCGCGAACCCGCCTGGTGGCAGCGGCTGTACGACAGTCTGTCCGGAATCGACCCCGACCGGCTCTCCGGACTCCCGGTCCCTCTGGCCGGAGCGGTGGAGAGCGCGGCGGGCGCCCCGGACGCCGCACCACCGCGCACCACCATCGGCCCCCGACAGGTCCTCCTGCCGCTCCCCGACGGCCTCACCGGCCCGGTCCTGGGCCGGCTGGTCCGGCTCGGGCTGAAGGTCGCGCATCCGGATGCCGCCCATCCGCTCCTGGAGAAGCTGGGCGCCCTGCCCGCCACCCCGCGCGCGGTGCTGACGACCCCGCAGGTGCGTGCGGCCGTCGCCGGTTCGCTGGAGGCCGGCGAGGTGTGGGACGAGGACGCGCTGGACACGGAGGAGCTCGCGGACACCGTCCTCACGCTCGTCCGGGACGCCGACCTGGCGCCCGGCGACGAACCCTGGCTCGGTGCGCTCGCCCTCCCCGACGAGGACGGCGAACCCGCGCCTGCCGGTGAACTCGTGCTGCCGGGAAGCCCGTTCGCGAGCATCATGCGCGAGGGCGAACTCGCGCTCTGCGATGAGGAACTGACCGACCGCTGGGGCGAGCAGCCGCTGACCGCCTGCGGGGTGCTGGCCACCTTCGCGCTCGTCCGGGCCACCGACGTCGTTCTCGACCCCGATGAACTGGAGCCACGCGAAGGCGACTTCGCCGAACCCGACGACGCGGGACTGCTCGACGCCGTCGACGTGTGGTGCGAGGACATTCTCGACCAGCTGCCCGACACTGTCGTGCCGCCCGTCGCCACCGAACTCGTCGCCGTCCGCGACCTCGACCTCGTCGACGACGACGCCTGGCCGCAGGCGCTCGCCCTGCTCTCCCGGCCGCCGTTGCGCGACGCGCTGACCCAGCCGGTGCGGGTGCTGCTCCCGGACGGCACCACCCGGTCCGTGCGCCCGTACACCGCCTGGTGGCTGCGCGACCACCCGGTGCTCGGCGGCCGCCGCCCGGCGGGGCTGCGTGCCGCGGGCGGCGACCCGCGGCTGTCCGGACTGTACGACTCCGCCGACGCGACCGGCTTCGACGACGCCCAGGTTCTGCGCGCCCTCGGCGTACGGACCTCCGTCGCCGCGCTCCTCGACGAGCCGGGCGGGGCGGCGGAACTCCTCGGCCGGCTCGCGGACGAGGACCGCCCGGTCGGCTCCGTGCAACTCCACGAGCTGTACACGGCCCTGGCCGATCTCGACCCGGAACAGGTCACGCTGCCCGACGAGCTGCGGGCCGTGGTCGACGGCGAGGTACGCGTCGTCGACGCGGCCGACGCGGTGATTGCGGACGCCCCCGACCTGCTGCCGCTGACGGACGATCTGCCGCTCCTGCCGGTGGCCCCGGCGCGCGCCGCGGAACTGGCCGAGCTGTTCCAGGTGCGGCGGCTCGGCGAGACCGTCGAGGCGGAGGTGACGACGGACGGCGATGAGCACCAGGTGCCGGCGTCGGTACGGACCCTGCTCGGCGCCGGGACCCCGGACACGTACGTCGAACACGGCGAACTCCGCGCGGGCGGCGTCGAACTGGACTGGCGCCGCACCCCGGACGGGACCGTCCACGCGTCGACGCTGGAGGGTGTCGCGGCGGGCCTGGCCTGGGCGGCGGGTCAGTGGCCACGCCGTTTCGAGGTCGCGGCGCTGCTGCAGGACCCGTCCCGTACGGAGGAGTTGGCGCGCGACCGCTGGTTCGACTGACGGGGCGGAAGGGCGGAACGCGCCCGTACCCGAGCAGGGCCAAGTATGCGCAAAGTATCCCCACGGACCGCACAACCATTCACGTGTCCCAACGGTCTTGTCTGTGAAGCCACCAGGCTTCACAGACGACCTTGGGCCCGGGAACGGACGACCTCCGCGGGCCCCTTCTCCACATTGGGGAACGAAACATGCGTATTCGTGCCACTGTGGCCGGCGTAACCGGCGCCCTGGCCCTCTCCGCCCTCGTCGTTCCGTCTGCGGCTCAGGCCGACGACGCGCACCGCTCCTCCACTGTCCTCGATGCCGCGCGCGCCGCTCAGGCCGCGTCCGGCGCGCAGTCCGGTGCGAAGTCCGGCGCGCGCTCCGTCACCGCTGCCGGGACCGCAGGTGTCCCGCTCGACCTGACCTTCTCCAAGTTCACCGTGAACGGCGGCAAGCCGATCGCCGTGGGTACCAGCGCCACGAAGACCGTGGCGACCACGTACACCGTGACGCACGCCGCCGACGTGGACATCTTCGGCGCGGACTTCGCGCTCGACGTCGCGCTCTACCGCGGTTCGTTCGACGCTCCGGCGAACGAGCTCTACGGCTACAAGGCCCCCACCTGCAAGGCGGTCTCCTCGACGGTCGCCACCTGCAAGGGGCAGATCGACATCTCGCCGTACTACGACCTCATCGGCAACGCGGACGCCACGACGTGGAAGGCGGTGGGCTTCGCCGTCGACTTCAACGGCCAGGACCCGACCAACCCCGACCCCAGCCAGATCGACTACGCGGTGCAGGACGGCCTGGGTACCACCAAGCTCCAGCGCTTCTCGAAGCTGACGGTCAACGCCTCCCCGGAGCCCGTGAAGAAGGGCAGGACCATCACGGTCACCGGGAAGCTCTCCCGCGCGAACTGGGACGACCTGGCCTACCACGGCTACGCCACCCAGTCGGTGAAGCTCCAGTTCCGCAAGAAGACCAGCTCCACCTACACCACGCTGAAGACGATCAAGTCGAGCAGCACCGGCACCCTGAAGACCACGGCCACGGCCTCGGTCGACGGTTACTGGCGCTACAGCTTCGCCGGTACGTCCACCACCCCGGCCGTCTCGGCCGCGGGTGACTACGTCGACGTGCAGTAGTTCCACGCCCGATTCCAGGCGTAGGTCCACACGTGGTCCACACGAGCAGCGGGATCTCCGGTATGGAGGTCCCGCTTCTCGTACTCCCATCCCGTGCGTCCCCGTCCGGCCCGCCGGTTCCGCGGACGCACCGGCCCATCGGGTCCCGCCGCGGCCGGTGACACCACGCACCTGCCCGACGGACCCCTTTCTCCAACGGAGAAAACATGCGTATACGTGCCACTGTCGCCGCCGCGTCCGGCGCCCTGGTCCTGTCCGCTCTCGCCGTCCCGGCCGCGCACGCGGCCACGGCGGATCCCGTCATCTCCAAGGTCAGCGTCAACGGCGGCAAGAACACCGTCCTGGGTACGACGGCGGCGAAGACCATCACCGTGTCGGTCACCGCCTCGCACGCCTCCGGCATCGCCGATGGCTGGGTGATCCTTTGGCACGGGAAGAGCCTGGACGAGGGCATGGACGGCGCGCTGCTGCCGAACGAGGGGGAAGCGACCTGCAAGGCCGCGAGCGCCACCACCTCCACCTGCTCGTACACCCTCACGATCGATCCGCGGGTCGATCTGCCGAAGAACGCGTTGGCCGGCTCCTGGCACGTCCTCGCCGGCGCGGAGGCCAAGGACGGCTCCAGCTCGTCCTACGACTCCTACGCCACGGCGAGGATCCAGCGGCTGTCGAAGCTGACGGTCAACGCCTCCCCGGAGCCCGTGAAGAAGGGCAGGACCATCACGGTCACCGGGAAGCTGTCGCGGGCCAACTGGGAGACGCACACGTACGCGGGCTACACCGGCCAGGCGGTCAAGCTCCAGTTCCGGAAGAAGACCAGCTCCACGTACACCACGGTGAAGACGATCAAGACGAACAGCACCGGCAACCTGAAGACCACGGTCACCGCCTCGGTCGACGGCTACTGGCGCTACAGCTTCGCCGGTACCTCCACCACCCCGGCCGTCACCACCGCCGGTGACTTCGTCGACGTGCGGTAACGGCTACACCGGGAAGCGGCGGCTGACCAGTCGCCAGGTGAACTCCAGGGCAGCCGCCGCCACCACCGCTATCCCCACCGCCGTCCACGGGACGACCGTGCCCACCAGCTTCAGTGCGAAGAAGTTCTGCAGCCACGGCACCATCAGCACGATGAGGAACGCCGCACCCATCGACGCGACCAGGACGATCCGCCACCAGGTGTACGGGCGGGCGATGATCACGAGCACCCACATCGAGACCAGGAACAGCGTGAGCGTCGCCGCGCTGGTCTCCGCGCCCAGCGCCCCCGTCCCCGTGTAGGAGTGCCGGGCGACCAGATACGTCACGAAGGTGGCGATGCCCGCGATGACGCCGGACGGCACGGAGTACCGCATGACTCTGCGGACGAAGTGCGGCCGGGCCCGCTCCTTGTTCGGCGCGAGGGCCAGGAAGAACGCCGGGACGCCGATCGTCAGCGTCGACAGCAGGGTCAGGTGCCGGGGCAGGAACGGGTACTCGACCTGGAAGCAGACCACCAGGATCGCCAGCAGCACCGAGTAGACGGTCTTCGTCAGGAACAGGGTCGCGACCCGGGTGATGTTGCCGATCACCCGGCGGCCCTCCGCGACCACCGACGGCAGCGTCGCGAAGCTGTTGTTCAGCAGCACGATCTGGGCCACGGCGCGCGTCGCCTCGGAGCCCGAGCCCATCGAGACCCCGATGTCGGCGTCCTTCAGCGCCAGCACGTCGTTGACCCCGTCGCCCGTCATCGCGACCGTGTGGCCGCGGGACTGGAGGGCGGCGACCATCTCACGCTTCTGCTGCGGGGTGACCCGGCCGAAGACCGCGTTCTCCTCCATGGTCGTGGCCATCTCGTCCGGGTCCGTGGGAAGCCGGCGCGCATCCAGCGTGTGCTCGGCGCCGGGCAGGCCGAGCTTGCCCGCGACCGCGCCGACCGAGACGGCGTTGTCCCCGGAGATGACCTTCGTGGCGACCCGCTGGTCGGCGAAGTAGCGCAGCGTGTCCGCGGCGTCCGACCGCAGCCGCTGCTCCAGGACGATCAGCGCGGTCGGTACGGCTCCGGCGGCGCTCTCCGGCCCTTCGAGCTCCCCCTGGGCGCGCGCCAGCAGCAGCACCCGCAGCCCCTGCTCGTTGAGCTGCTCGATCTCGTCGAGCGCCGGGTCCTGGTCCGGGAGGAGCACATCGGGTGCGCCGAGCAGCCAGGCCGACGACCGCCCGTCGGCCTCGACGAACGCGGCGCCGCTGTACTTGCGTGCCGAGGAGAACGGCAGCGCCTGGGTGCACCGCCATGCCTCGCCGTTCGGGGACGGGTACGCGTCGATGATCGCCTGCAGGCTGGCGTTGGGCCGCGGGTCGGATGCGCCGAGGGCGCTCAGTACCTGGCGTATGTACGGGTCGTCCGCGCCGTTCAGTGCCCGCACCTCGGTGACGTCCATCCCGCCCTCGGTGAGCGTGCCGGTCTTGTCCAGGCAGACGACGTCCACCCGGGCGAGACCCTCGATGGCGGGCAGCTCCTGCACGAGACACTGCTTGCGGCCGAGCCGTACGACACCGATCGCGAAGGCGACCGAGGTGAGCAGGACCAGGCCCTCGGGGATCATCGGGACGATGCCGCCCACGGTGCGGGCGATCGAGTCCCTGACGTTGGTGTTCTTGACGACGAGCTGGCTGATGATGAGACCGATCGCGGTCGGCACCATCATCCAGGTGACGTACTTGAGGATCGTGCTGATTCCGCTGCGCAGCTCGGACTGGACGAGCGTGAAGCGGGACGCCTCCTCGGCGAGCTGCGCGGCATAGGCCTCGCGGCCGACTTTGGTGGCGGAGAACGCGCCGCCGCCCGCGACGACGAAGCTGCCGGACATCACCGGGTCGCCGGCCTGCTTCAGTACGGGGTCGGCCTCGCCGGTGAGCAGGGACTCGTCGATCTCCAGGTTGTCGGCCTCGGCCACCGCGCCGTCGACCACGACCTTGTCGCCGGGCCCGAGCTCGATGAGATCGCCGAGGACGATCTCGGAGGTGGATATCTCGGCCGCGACCCCGTCGCGCCGGACCGTGGGTTTCGCCTCACCGATGACCGCGAGGCTGTCCAGGGTCTTCTTGGCGCGCCATTCCTGGACGATGCCGATGCCTGTGTTGGCGATGATCACGAAGCCGAAGAGGCTGTCCTGGATCGGCGCGACGAACAGCATGATCAGCCAGAGCACGCCGATGATCAGGTTGAACCGGGTGAAGACGTTGGCCCGGACGATCTCGCGGACGGAGCGGGACGAGCGGACGGGTACGTCGTTGACCTCGCCGCGGGCGATCCGCTCGGCCACCTCGGCCGCGGTCAGCCCGCTCGTACGGACGACCGTGCCGGGAAGCTTCATCGGGTGGACCGGGTCGAGTTCGGAACCGGCGTCGATCCTGGCCGGCCGGGGCCGGCCGGGTGTGTGCTCCCCGGAGGAGCGGAGTGCCCGCTGCGTCATGGTTCCGACGGTACGGGTGGAACGTCCGGTTCACCCGCCGGGGGGTCGAAGATCAGACCGGAGGAGGAGCGGAATGGTCCTCGGGCGGTACGGAAGTCAGGGCCGGCCCTGACTTCCGTCGGTGGCGCCGGACGCGTCAGCCGGTCCGGCCCCGGCGGCTGCCCGCTTGATCGCCGCGTCGCGCCCCCGTACGTACCAGATGCCGATCAGTCCGAGGCCGGCGCCGGCCAGACACGTCCAGATCCACCACGCGTGACCGTGGTCGTCGAACCAGCCGTAGAACGGCAACTGCACGAGGAAGAGGACGAACCAGAGGAGCGTGCCGCCGGTGATGGTGGCGACGACGGGCCCCTCCAGGGGCTCGGGTGCCTCGTGTATCGGTGTCCACTTCGCCATGGGCTCAGTGTATGCGGCCCGTATGTAGGACCGACCGGCAAATGGGGGGCGGCGTCACGGGGCTGGGCACGCACATCTGCGGCGTTGTCTCCCGCCCCCCATTTGCCGGTCGGTCCAAAGCCGCTCGGCCCAGTCGGCCCATGGGTCTACGCGCGGAGATAGCGATCTTCGCCCTATGTATTCATACTGAATCTGCTTGCGGCTGGCTCGATTTATTCGTGTAAAAGTCCAAAGCTGATCACTTTTTTCTCTCCCTCTCCGTACGTACTGAGGTCATACATGTCCCCCTCGGCCACCGCTCCGGTCGCCTCCGAGCAGCCTCCGGCTCCGCAGCCGCACGGCGGCCTGGACCGTTTCTTCAAGATCTCCGAGCGGGGGTCGTCGGTCGCGCGCGAGATCCGTGGCGGATTCGCCACGTTCTTCGCGATGGCGTACATCATCGTGCTGAACCCGATCATCCTCGGTAGCGCGAAGGACATGTACGGGCACCAGCTGAATGGTGGCCAGCTGGTCACCGCCACCGTGCTGACCGCCGCGTTCTCCACGCTGCTGATGGGTGTCATCGGCAACGTGCCGATCGCGCTGGCCGCCGGCCTCGGCGTCAACACCGTCGTCGCCCTCCAGCTCGCCCCCCGGATGAGCTGGCCGGACGCGATGGGCATGGTCGTCCTCGCGGGCATCGTCGTCATGCTGCTGGTCGCGACCGGGTTGCGCGAACGCGTGATGAACGCCGTACCGACGTCGCTCCGCAAGGGCATCGCCATCGGTATCGGTCTCTTCATCCTGCTGATCGGTCTGGTCGACTCGGGCTTCGTCTCCCGCATCCCGGACGCCGCTCACACCACCGTGCCGCTCCAGCTCGGCAGCTACGGTCACCTCACCGGCTGGCCGGTTCTGGTCTTCGTCCTCGGTGCGCTGCTCACCCTCGCGCTGATCGTCCGCAGGGTGCCGGGTGCGATCCTGATCTCCATCGTCTCGATGACGGTCGTCGCGCTGATCATCGACGCGGTCGCCGATCTGCCGGGCGAGGCGTGGGGCCTGACCGTTCCGCAGTGGCCGGGCAACCCGGTCGCCACCCCCGACTTCGGGCTGATCGGCCATGTCAGCCTGTTCGGCGGCTTCGGCAAGGTCGGTGTGCTCACCGGCGTCCTGTTCGTCTTCACCGTGCTGCTGTCCTGCTTCTTCGACGCGATGGGCACCATCCTCGGCGTCGGCGACGAGGCCAGGCTGATGGACAAGGACGGCAACTTCCCCGGCATCAACAAGGTGCTGTTCGTGGACGGCATCGCGGTCGCCGCGGGCGGTGCGAGCTCCGCCTCCGCCGGGACCTGCTTCGTGGAGTCCACCGCGGGCGTCGGCGAAGGGGCCCGCACCGGCTTCGCGAGCGTGGTCACCGGCCTGCTGTTCACGGTGGCACTCTTCCTGACGCCGCTGGCGACCATGGTCCCGTCGCAGGCGGCCACTCCGGCGCTGCTGGCCGTCGGCTTCCTGATCATCGCGGGTTCGGTGCGGGACATCGACTGGAGCGACTACACGCTCGCCGTCCCGGCCTTCCTGGCCATGGTGATGATGCCGTTCACCTACTCGATCACCAACGGCATCGGCATCGGCTTCATCGCCTTCTGCGTGCTGCGGGTGGCGGCCGGGCGCCGGCGCGAGGTGCCGGTGGCCATGTACGTCGTGTCGGCCGTCTTCGTCTTCTCCTACGCGATGCCGGCTCTCGGCCTCACGTGACCTCTTCCGCCCCGTAGAACTTCTGCGTCTCGTCGACGGCCGTCTTGAAGCGCTCGTCGAAGTCGTCGCGAATGAGCGTCCGGACCACATAGTCCTGGACGCTCATTCCGCGTTTGGCGGCGTGCTGCCGGAGCCGGTCGAGCAGCTCACCGTCCAGCCGCAGGCTGAGCACTGTCGATCCCATGGCAAGCAGGGTTACGGCCTCCGAGGTCGGTTGGCGTCACTTTCCGCATCCAACTCACTCGTTCGGGTGAGTGATCGGGCGCGTGTGTACCATCGAATGGTCTTTAGAGTGGGTAATGAGGTACCCTAATGAACATGCCTGACCTGATCCACGACGGCGACAGTGCGGCCGCCGTGAGCTCCCTTCGTTCCGCCGTGATGCTGCTGGGGCGACGCCTCAAGCACCAGCGCGTCGACGAGTCGCTGAGCCCCACCGAGATGTCGGTGCTCGGCACGCTCGCCCGCTGCGGTTCCGCCACCCCCGGTGAGCTGGCCCGCAAGGAGCACGTGCAGCCCCCGTCGATGACCCGCATCGTCGCGCTGCTGGAAGCCAAGGGGCTGGTCAGACTGGAACCGCACCCCGATGACCGTCGCCAGAAGATGGTCAGCCAGACCGAGCAGGCGGAAGCCATGCTCGAGGAGAGCCGCTCCAAGCGGAACGCCTGGCTGGCCACCCTCGCCGAGGGCCTGGACGAGGACGAGTGGGAGACGCTGCGCAAGGCCGCGCCCGTACTGGAAAAGCTCGCCCACCTGTAGCGGCGGTACCGGACCAGGGTCCGGTGCCGCCGTCACTGCCTCGTCAGTCAGCGAAATGTCCACGCCGAGGAGGCGAACCCCTTTGAGTACGGGATCCGGAGCAGACTCCGCCCCCGCACCGACGTCCACCCACGAGAGCAAGACCGGCGGGACCTTCTCGTCGCTGAAGATCCGCAACTACCGCCTGTTCGCCACGGGCGCCGTGATCTCCAACACCGGTACCTGGATGTCCCGCATCACGCAGGACTGGCTCGTCCTGAGCCTCACCGGGTCCGCCGCCGCCGTCGGCATCACCACGGCCCTCCAGTTTCTTCCCATGCTGCTCTTCGGCCTGTACGGCGGCGTCATCGCCGACCGGCTCCCGAAGCGCAAGCTCCTCCTCGTCAGCCAGGCCGCGCTCGGCCTCTGCGGCATCGCCCTCGCCGTCCTCACGCTCTCCGGAGTCGTCCAGGTCTGGCACGTCTACCTGATCGCCTTCCTCCTCGGCATGGTCACGGTCGTCGACAACCCAACCCGCCAGTCGTTCGTCTCCGAGATGGTCGGCCCGGCCCAGCTGCGCAACGCGGTCAGCCTGAACTCGGCCAACTTCCAGTCCGCCCGGCTCATCGGCCCCGCCGTCGCGGGTGTCCTGATCACCACGGTCGGCAGCGGCTGGGCGTTCATGTTCAACGGTCTGTCGTTCCTCGCCCCGCTCGTCGGTCTGCTGATGATGCGTACGGGCGAACTGCACAAGGCGGTCGTCGTGCCGCGCGCCAAGGGGCAGCTGCGCGAGGGACTGCGCTATGTCTCCGGCCGCCCCGAGCTGATCTGGCCGATCGTCCTCGTCGGCTTCGTCGGCACGTTCGGCTTCAACTTCCCGATCTGGCTCACCGCCTTCGCGGACGAGGTCTTCCACGGCGGCGCCGGGATGTATTCGTTCTTCAACATCCTCATAGCCGCCGGCTCCCTGGCCGGCGCCCTGCTCGCCGCCCGCCGTCGTTCCTCGCGGCTGCGGATGCTGGCGGCGGCGGGCACCGCGTTCGGTCTCCTGGAGATCATCGCGTCCCTGTCGCCGTCCGTCTGGCTCTTCGCGATCCTGCTGGTCCCGATCGGCATGGTCGGCCTGACGACCAACATCAGCGCGAACACGAGCGTCCAGATGGCGGCCGACCCGGCCATGCGCGGCCGGGTGATGAGCCTGTACATGATGGTCTTCGTCGGGGGTACGCCGGTGGGCGCCCCGATCGTGGGCTGGATCAGCGACGCGTACGGCGTCCGGACCGCCATGGCGGTCGGCGGCGCGTTCTCGCTGCTGGCCGCGCTCGGCGTCGGCTTCATGCTGGCCCGCGTCGGCGGCCTGCGCCTCCAGGTCGACCTGCGGCCGGGCCACCCGCATGTGCGGTTCGTCCCGCGCGAGCAGCTGGCGACGGCGGCCTGAGGCCGGTCCGTCACGGACGTGATACGGCCCCGACCGGTGAACCTGCCGGTCGGGGCCGCTGCGTGTGCGGAGTACGTCAGTCGTGTGGGAACTCGTCGGTCCTGAGGGTGATACCGACGGGGGTGTCGGTGAGGTCGATCGGGGTGCCGAAGTCGAGGCTCAGCACACTGCGGTACTCGTCGTCCTTCGGGAGTGTGTGAAGGTGCCACGTTCCGGTGTACGGGTCGGCGATGACGTACACGGGCACGCCGGCGGTGGCATAGGTGGCCTTCTTCGAGCCGTAGTCGTTGGCGGCGGTCTCCTTGGAGATCACCTCCGCAACGAACTCGATGTCCTGGTAACGACACCGTCCCTTGGCGTCGGGTCCAGAGCCCTCGGCCAGGGCCACGACATCGGAGGCGAAGCCGTTGAGGCGGCCCGGGAAGTCGATGCGTACGTCGGACATCAGTCGCTTCCGTGGGTAGCCGGCACGCAACTGCTCGATGATGTCGAAAATGATCTGCCAATGAGTGCCCCGTTGCGGCGACATGTAGATGATGCCCTCGACGATCTCGACCTTGAATCCCTCGGGGGTGGGCTCAAGCCACTCGAACATCATGTCCAAGGTGCGCTCGTCGCTGCTGTCGGCCATCTCGATCCTGTCGGTGTCCACGACGGTCATCGTGCCGCTCCTCCCCGCTGCCGCACGGGCGCGGGCAGCCGCGTAGTACAACGATACGCACGGTGACCGGGACACGCCGGTACGATGCGACACTCGGTTCATGAGCCGCATGAGACTCTTCGTCGCCGTCCTGCCGCCCGCCTCCGCCATCGCGGAGCTCCGCCGTGCCGTCGCCCCGCTGCACACCCTTCCGGGCGCCGGTGGCCTGCGCTGGACCGGAACCGACGCGTGGCACTTCACGCTCGCCTTCCTCGGTGTGGTCGACGACGCGCTGCTGCCCGATCTGCACGAGCGGCTGGCGCGCGCCGCCGGCCGCACCGAGCGGTTCCCGCTGCGCATCCACCGCGGCGGCCGGTTCGACGGCCATGTGCTGTGGGCCGGGGCCGCGGGCGGCCTCGACACGCTGAGGCTCCTCGCCGAGCGCGCCGACGCCGCCGCCCGCCGCGCCGGCGTGCCGATGGACGAGCACCGTCGTTACACCCCGCACCTCACCCTCGCCCGCAGCCGCGCCGAGGCGGATCTGCGCCCCTATCTGGAGGCCCTGAACACCTTCGAGAGCGCCCCGTGGGAGGTCGGCGAGGTCGCTCTCGTACGCAGCAATCTGCCGATCTCCGGGGTGCCGGGGGAGCAGCCGCGGTACGAGGTGGTCGCATCCTGGTCGCTGGGACACTGAGCGGTGCGGTTACGCTCGACGGGTGGATCCGAAGACCAGAAACCGCATCATGGCGGTCGTGCTCGTGCTGATGTTCGCCGTCGTCGCCGTGGCAGCCGCGGTCGGCGGCTGAGCGGCCGGCACCGGCTCCCGTCAGGCGAGCCCCAGCCCCCGGGCGGTCTCCCTCGCGAACGCCTCGGGGTTGTCCAGCATGATGTTGTGCCCGCACTCCGGGACCGGCACGACGCGCACCCCGGCCGCGACGAGACCGTTCTCGCCGGGCAGTGGCCCGTTGCTCTCCGGTCGCAGAAAGGTGCGCGGAATCTTCAGCTCCAGCAGCAGCTCGCGCATCGTGGGGGTCGTCCCGCGCGCGAGGTGCACGGCGCTGCGGTGCAGCGCCTCCGGCCCCGCGAGCCGCATCGTCGACCACCAGTGGGAGCCCACCCGGTCGCGCACTTCGTGCCGTCCGTGATCGAGGAACTCCTCCTCCGTGTACGCGGCGATGCCACTGGTGCCGGGTCGCGGGCGAGCGGGCGCGACCGGGTCGAGGTTCGCGTCGACCAGGACCAGCCGCGCCACCAGGTCCGGATGGCGGGCCGCGAGCACGATGGCCACCGCGCCACCCATGCTGTGCGCGATGACGTCGGTGGCGTACGCGTCGGCTGATCGGAGCGCGACGGCAATCGCGTCGGCGTGCGCTTCGAGGGTGTAGTCGACATCCGCGGGCCGGTCGCTGATGCCGAAGCCGAGCATGTCCATGAGCAGCGAACGGCTGCCGGCGAGGAGCGGATGGACGGCGCTCGCGGTGAAGTACGGACCGGACGAGGCGCCCAGCCCATGCAGATAAAGGCGGGTCGGTGCCGTGCTGCCGGGGATCTCCACCCACCGGATGTGTGCGCCGCCCGCTGTCACCTGTGCGTTCTTCATGCTCTCCCGATCCCCTCCGGCCAGGTAAAATCTCGGCGAGACTATATATCGGCGCCGATGTATAGAGCAATGAGGGAGGATGCTCGGGTGTTGGAACTGGCCATCCTGGGATTTCTGTACGAGCAGCCATTGCACGGCTACGAGCTGAAGCGACGCGTCGCCCACCTCACCGGCCACGTCCGCCCGATCGCGGACGGCACCCTGTACCCGGCGATCAAGCGCCTGGAGCGCGCCGGATGGCTCGGCCGCCGGACCGAGCCCGGCAGCAGGGCCGCCCCCCGCCACACGCTGACCCTGACGGACGACGGGCGCGAGGAGCTGCGCCGACGGCTGCGCGAGGCCGACGCGGTGGACATCAGCGACGAGAACCGCTGGTTCACCGTGCTCGCCTTCCTCCGCCATCTGCCGGCGCCCGCCGAGCAGGCGGACGTGCTGCGGCGCAGGCTGGCGTTCCTGCGGGAGCCGAGCAGTTTCTTCTACGACTACGGCTCCGAGGGCGAGCGCCCGCTCGGAGCCGAGGCGTTCGACGACCCGTTCCGGCGCGGTGTTCTCACGATCGCCCGCGCGACGAGCGAGGCGGAACTGGGCTGGCTGGCAACGACGCTGAAGGACCTCGAAACACGCTGAGGCCGTCTGCCGAGCACTTGCCTCGAGCGGACTCGAAGGCGTTGGCTTGGTGCCCATGAAGTACACGCAGCTCGGACGCACCGGACTCGAGGTCAGCCGACTTGTCCTCGGCACCATGAACTTCGGTCCGCAGACCAATGAGGCCGACAGTCACGCGATCATGGACGCCGCGCTGGACGCGGGCGTCAACATCTTCGACACCGCCAATGTCTACGGCTGGGGCGAGAACAAGGGCCGTACCGAGGAGATCCTCGGCACCTGGTTCGCCCAGGGCGGTGAACGCCGCGACAAGGTCGTTCTCGCCACCAAGGTGTACGGGAACATGGCCGCGGACGGCGACGCCTGGCCCAACCACCACAAGCTCTCCGCCCTCAACATCCGGCGGGCCGTCGACGCCAGCCTCAAGCGGCTGCAGACCGACCACATCGACCTGTACCAGTTCCACCACATCGACCGCTCCACCCCGGTCGAGGAGATCTGGCAGGCCATCGACGTACTGATCCAGCAGGGCAAGATCCTCTACGCCGGTTCGTCCAACTTCGCCGGCTGGAAGATCGCCCAGACCAACGAGACCGCCCGGCGCCTCGGCTCGTACGGGCTGGTCAGCGAGCAGTGCCTCTACAACCTCGCCGAGCGCCGCGCGGAGATGGAGGTCATCCCGGCCGCGCAGGAGTACGGACTCGGTGTCATCCCGTGGTCCCCGCTGCACGGCGGACTGCTCGGCGGTGTGATCCGCAAGGAGCGCGAGGGCGGCGCGGCCCGTTCGGTGTCCGGCCGGTCGGCGGACGCGCTCGCCAACACCACGGTGCGGGCGCAGATCCAGGCGTACGAGGACCTGCTCGACAAGCACGGCCTGGAGCCCGGCGAGGTGGGGCTGGCCTGGCTGCTGACCCGCCCGGGGGTGACGGGACCGATCTCCGGCCCGCGCACGCGCGAGCAGCTGGACTCGGCGGTGCGCGCCGTGGACCTCGAGCTGTCGGACGAGGTGCTCGCGTCCCTGGACGAGATCTTCCCGGGCCCGGGTCCGTCGCCGGAGGCCTTCGCCTGGTAGGCGACGGGACCGGCCGAACACCCGACAGGCTCTGAGCCCGGCTCCGCGACACAGGTGCGCGGAGCCGGGCTCAGGTCATGCGGATACGTCCGTCAGCGGACCGCGGCGGCTACTTGAGGTACACGAGGCCGTCCGTCGTGATCGCCGGACGGCCCGAGGTGGCGACGACGACGATCTTGACGGTGTGCTTGGCGCTGGTGGACCAGCTCTTCGTCCACAGGGCGTCGCGGTACTTGGTGGTGGACGACTTCAGGTCGACCGTGGCCACCTTCGTACCGTCGACATACACGTACGCCTGGCCGGACGTGGAGGCGCGCGAGACCACCCAGGCGGCCGAACGGCCGGTGAACGTCCAGCTCAGGCTCGCGCCCTTGGAGGAGCTGGAGTACGACTTGCCGCCCAGGTACGAGGACGAGGACTTGGCCGTCCAGGTGCCGGTCTTCGTGGCCGAGGTCTCCTGGAGGATGACCGGGGTGCCGGAGACGGAGGCGGCCGCGGTGTTGCCCGCGGTGTCGTACGCGCTCATGGACCACGTGGTCGCCACGCCGGACTTCGCGGTGTGCGAGGCGCTCGTGGTGGTCGGGCCGTAGGTCTTGGCGACCGGAGCGGTCAGCCGGACCTCCTTGAGCGACGCGGTGTCGGTCGCCTTCCACTTCAGGGTGAGCGGGACGGCGGTGGTGTTCACCGTGCCGGTGCGCAGCGCGAGGTTCGGCTTGGTGGTGAAGATCGGCGCCGTCTGGTCGGCGACCACGGTCGCCGCCGCGGACAGGGCGGTCTTCCCCGACTGGTGGGTGGCGCGGACCTGGACCGAGTGCGTGCCGACGCCGAGGGTGGCCTTCGCCGAAGTGGCGGTGCCCGCGGCGGTGGCGACGGTCTTGCCGTCGACCAGCAGCTCGTACTTGGAGATGAAGGCGCTCGGCGTGCTCGCCGACCAGCCGACCGTGATCGCGGACTTGGTGTAGTACGACGTCCCGGAGAGCGTGGCACCGGTCACCGACTTGATGGCCAGTCCGGTGACGGGGCCCGCGGCGAGGCTGCGGATCGCGGGCAGCTGCTCGTACAGCTTGGTGCCGGGGCACTCGGTGTTGAAGCCGTCGCGGTGGCCGGAGATCTGCTTGAAGGAGTACTGCGTACCGGCGGTGAAGGTCTTCCTGAAGCCGTTGGACCCGGTGACGCCCGCGGTGAGCATGGTGCTGCCCGCCGGGTCACCCTTGTACTGGCCGAGCTTCCACGCGGCGATCCGGGCCACCGAGGCGGTCACCGCGCTCGGGGCGGCCGCGTCCGTGTAGGTGCCGAGGACGGCGATACCGGTCGACTCCCGGTTGAAGCCGTAGGTGTGTGCGCCGAGGACCGGCCGGTCCAGGCCGCCCTTGCGGCCCTCGAAGATCGTCCCGCACTTGTCGACCAGGAAGTTGTAGCCGATGTCCTTCCAGCCCTCGCTCTCGACGTGGAGCGCGTACACGCCACGCACGACCTCCGCGGAGTCGGCGCAGGAGTACTTGTTGGTCCCTGCGGTGTGGTGGACGAAGACGGCCTTGACCGTGTCGTTGTACTCCGGCGCCTGCGGGCTGATCGACTCGTCGGCGCCCCAGCCCGCACGCGAGGTGATGGGCGGCTTGGGCACGGTCGACGGCAGCGCTGGCGGCAGCGACGCGGACGGCGAGGTACTCGCGGTCGGCGAGGTGCTCGCGGTCGGCGAGGTGCTCGCGGTCGCCGTGGCCGAGGGGCTGCCCGTTGCCGTCTCGGAAGGTGCCACGGGCGGCGCCTCCGATGCCGGGGCGGTGTCGGACTCCGTGGCCGACGAGGTCGGTTCCGAGGTGTCCGTCGGATCGGCCGAGGGGGATTCGGACGACGACGGGTCGTCGGTGGGGGCGTCGGTCTCGTCGGCGAAGGCGACCGGGGCCGCGTGCGGCGACGAGCCCTTGCCGGGGTCGACGGTGTCCAGCCGCAGCCCGGCGGGCACCTTCGCGGAGACCTTGCCGCCCGCGGTGACGCGTACCTCGACGCCGTTGGACGGGCCGACCCACCGCGGTTCGGTGGACCCGCGGACGCCGGGGCGGCCCGCCTCGTTACGGGCGTCGTGGTCGGTCTCCAGCGGCGTCCAGGACGACCAGGTGCCGTTCGCGACCGACCTGGTCCGTACCTCGACCGCTCCCGTCACCTTCGCCGCCGGGTCGGTCCAGGTGACCCCCAGCATGCTGAACGGTGCGGTGTCCCGCCGGCCGAGCGACGCGGAACTGCCGTCCGCGGCCACCTTCAGCGCCGTCTTCCGTACATCGGTCCTGACCGGACCGGCCTTGCTGTCACTGTTGTCTGCGGAGTCGCCGGTCACGTTCTGGAACACCACAAAACCTGCCACGGCCGCCGTCGTCACGGCAGCCGTGGTCCATATTTTTCGGTGCGATCTCACGTCGTGTCCCTTGGGGTTACGGGGGGTGGCAAGAAGCCGTTTGAATCACGGTGTCGGCACAGCTTTCCATGACCGTCCGACGGCCCGTCCAGCCACCCCCGGCACCTGCCTTGGTCTTTACCCTGTGCGTCGGGCCGGGCGCGTCCCCGGCGACGATCCGCCGGAGAGGATTCAGCGCGACGCGAACCGTCCAGCGCCTCCAGCACCGCCCGGCTGGTCGCCGCGCCCGGATGCCCCGCCCCGTCGATCACGGTCAACTCCGCGTCCGGCCATGCCCGGGCTCGCGGTCCATGACGGCATCCCCTCGATCCGGGCCAAAGAGCCCGGACTGCGGCGGGGCGTAGCCTGGCTGCCGTGAATTCCACCGCCCGGATCCTGGCCGTACTCGACGAACTGCTCACCGAAGCGGGCCCGGAGGACCGCGGCGCCCTCTGGCGACTGGCCGAACAAGGCCGTGAGCTGGACGCCAATCTGGTGCGTCTGCCGCCCGGCGCCGAGGTCGGCGAGCATCAGGAGGACATCCTCGACGTCCTCCTCGTCGTCCTCGTGGGCGGCGGCCGTGTCCTCACGGGCACGGAGACGCTGGAGCTGACCCCCACCACGGTCGTCTGGCTGCCCCGCACCTCCCGCCGGGCCCTCGCGGCGGGTCCGGACGGGCTGGCGTATCTGACCGTCCACCGCCGCCGCCCGGGTCTGACCATCAAGCCCTCGATCCCCTCGACCGACGCGTCGGTGGCGCACGAAGGCGGCGAGGGGCCCTGCATGCTGGACCGGGTCTGCCCCGCGTGCGGCCGCCTTTCGCCGGACCCGGCGCCGGTGTTCTGCAGCCGGTGCGGGGAGCGGTTCCCGGAGCGGTGAGGTGACGGCGGGAGGGGCTGCGCGGCTCGAACTCCTTCTTCGGGATCACTCCGCCGGCCGGACCCGGACCGCTAGCGTGAACCTATGCCACACGCCCCCGCGCTCCTCGTCATCGACATGCAGAACGCCCTGGTGGCGATCGCGCACCGGGCGGCCGGGACCGTCGCCACGATCGCCCGGCTCCGCGAGCGTGCCAAGGCCGCGGGCATACCGATCGTGACGATTCAGCACCGGGGCGAAGGGCTGGAGGCCGGCACCGAGGGCTGGCGGATCGTGCCCGAACTCGCGCCCGCCGCCGACGAGGAGGTCGTCCACAAGACCAGCGCGGACAGTTTCCTGGACACCGGTCTCGACAAGACCCTCAAGGCGCTGGGAGTCACCGAGGTGGTCGTCACCGGGTTCGCGACCGAGATCTGCGTGGACACCACGGCGCGGCAGGCGCTGAGCCACCGGTACGACGTGGTGCTGGTGGCCGACGGGCACACCACGTCCGTCCGGCCCGACGCCGGCGAGTACGCCTCGCCGGACCGGTCGATCGCGCACCACAACGAGATCTACCGGCACATCGACTTCCCCGGGCGGAGCATCCGCGTGATTCCCGCGTCCGAGGTGGACTTCGCAGTCCTGCCGTAGCGGGTGGCGCGGTCGCGCCCCGGCTCGCTGACGCACCGCTCGAGGTGGCCCCTTCGCGGAATTCCGGCCACGTAATACCTCGCAGACAGAGGTAAAATAGGCAGGTGGTGGCGAGTGATCTCCCGGAAGAGCTCGCCGGACTTCTGCCCCGCATCCAGCGGCTCGCCCGGCGGCGGCTGTGGAGCGGTCTGCCCACGCCCCGGCTGCGCGGAGCGCACGCGGAATTGCTGCGGCTGGTTGCCGCCCGGCCCGGAATCCGGGTCTCGACGGCCGCGCGCGAACTCTGCCTCGCGCCCAACTCCGTCTCCACCCTGGTCAACCACCTGGTCGCGGAAGGCCTGTTGCGGCGGGAGCCGGACCCCGGCGACGGGCGTGCCGCGCTCCTCCACCCGACCGCGGCGGGAGTCGGCCGGCTGCGCGACTGGCGGGCCCGGCGCGACGCGCTCTTCCGCGAACACGTGGCGAAACTCGACGCCGCCGACCGGGCCGCGCTGACCGCCGCGCTCCCGTCACTGCGCAGACTCGCCGAGTCACTGCGCGAAGGAGAGGAGACCCCATGACTCCCGCCCTCAGCTGCACCGGTCTGACCTACTCCTTCGGCACCTCGAAAGCCGTCGACGGCCTGGACCTGCTCGTCCACCCCGGCGAGGTCTTCGGACTCCTCGGGCCCAACGGCGCGGGCAAGACCACCACCCTGCGTGCGATCACCACACTGCTGCCCGTACCCCCCGGTGTCATCCATGTGTTCGGCCACGACGCGGCCCGGCAGAAGATGGCCGTACGGCGCCTGCTCGGTTACGTACCGCAGCAGCTGTCGGCCGACGCCGCCCTCACCGGCCGGGAGAACGTCGCCCTCTTCGCCCGTGTCTTCGACGTCCCCCGCCGCCACCGTGCCGCCCGCGTCGGGCAGGCGCTGGACGCGGTCGGGCTCGGGCCCGAGGCGCACCGGCTCGCTGCCACGTACTCCGGTGGCATGGTGCGCCGCCTCGAACTCGCGCAGGCGCTGGTCAGCGCACCCCGCCTGATGATCCTGGACGAGCCGACCATCGGCCTGGACCCGATCGCGCGCGACAGCGTCTGGGACCGCATCACCGAGATCCGTGTCGGCACCGGGATGACCGTGCTGGTCACCACCCACTCCATGGAAGAGGCCGACCAGCGCTGCGACCGGCTCGCCCTGATGCATCTGGGCAGACTGCGCGCGCTCGGCACGCCCGCCGAGCTCAAGAGCGAACTGATCGCGCACCGCGAGGAGTCCGGCGATACGACTCCGCCGCCGACCCTGGAGGACGTCTTCCGGTACCACTCCGGAAGCGGCCTGGACGACCCCGGTTCTCCGGGAGAGAAAGGAGCCTTCAACGATGTCCGCCGTACCCGTCTCACCGCATCCCGCCGCGGCTGAACCCGGCTCGCCCGACCGCCGCTTCGCCCTCCTCCTGGAACCGCCGCCCGCCCGCACGGGCTGGCGCGTCGTCCCCGCGCGGGTCGCGGCGATGTGCGCCGTCGAACTGCAGAAGCTGCGCCACGACCGCACCGAGATCTACACCCGTGCCGTCCAGCCCGCGCTCTGGCTGCTGATCTTCGGCCAGACGTTCTCCCGTATCCACGCCATCCCCACCGGCGGCGTTCCGTATCTCGACTTCCTGGCGCCCGGGATCATCGCCCAGTCCGCCATGTTCATCGCGATCTTCTACGGCATCATGATCATCTGGGAGCGGGACTCCGGCGTTCTCACCAAACTCATGGTCACGCCGACGCCCAGGACCGCCCTGGTGACCGGCAAGGCCTTCGCCGCCGGGGTGAAAGCCGTGATCCAGGCGGCGGTCGTCATCGTGATCGCCGCGGCGCTCGGCGTCGGCATGACCTGGAACCCGCTGCGGCTGCTGGGCGTGGTCGTCGTGGTCGTCCTCGCTTCCGTGTTCTTCTCCTGCCTGTCGATGTCGATCGCCGGGATCGTCCTCACCCGTGACCGGCTGATGGGCATCGGCCAGGCCATCACCATGCCGCTGTTCTTCGCCTCCAACGCGCTCTACCCGGTCGCGCTGATGCCCGGCTGGCTCCAGGCGATCAGCAAGGTGAACCCGCTGAGTTACCAGGTCGACGCCCTGCGCGGACTGCTCATCGGCACGCCGGCCCATCTCGGCCTCGACCTGGTGGTCCTCGTCCTCGCCGCACTGGTCGGCATCGTCGCCGCAGGTTCCCTGCTTCCCCGCCTCGCCCGCTGAGCCACCGCGTACGCGGCCGGTCGAACCATTCGCTCCTGCCGTTGAGCGGCGCGGCCTTCCACAGCGAGACGTATGCCCAGGTGTCCTCCGGCGCCAGGCGGACCGCCTCCTGCGCTGCCGCCAGCGCCTCGGGCCAGCGCGGCTGCCAGGCGTTGAGCGCACCGGCGAGCGCGACGTACGACTGACAGAAATGCGGGGCGAGCCGCACCGCCTCGTCGACGCGACGCAGCCGACGCAACGCGTAGGTCGTTGGCCATGCCAACACCCTATTGAGCGGTGGCGTATCCCAGGAAGGCGGTCCAGGCGGCAGGGGAGAGGGCGAGAGCGGGGACGGTGAGGTCCTTGGAGTCGCGGACGTGGACGGTGCGGGGGCAGGCGGTGACCTCGACACAGTCGCCGCCCTGGTCGCCGCTGTAGCTGGACTTGGACCAGGCGAGGGCGACCTCGACGCAGTTGCCGCTGTCGTTGCCGCTGTAACTGCTCTTGACCCAGCTGAGTCCGGTGCTCATCGTTCCTCTGCCACCTGTTCGATCAGTTTGATGGACTCTTCGGGGCTGAGAGCCTGCGCCCGCAGAATGCCATACTTCCCGAACAGGTTTCCCAGAGCTGGCTGTTCACTGATGAAGAAGCTGCCGCCCTGCCCTTCGATATAGGCGAGCTGACGTCGTTCCTCCGTCTCCAGCAGGACGAAAGGCCCATCGAGACCGACGTGGGTCTCGCGGTCCGGTGCCATCACCTGCAGCTGTACGTTGCGGAGTTGGGCGACGTCGAGGATGTGGCGCAGCTGCCTCTTACGCACATGACGGCCCCCGAGGGGCTTGGTGAGAGCACTTAGCTCCAGGACGAATCCGATGTCCGGTGTCGGCCTGCGTGTGAAGAGACTTTGGCGCTTGAGGCGGGCCGCGACCCGACCCTCGATTTCTTCATCATCGACGGACGGGTAGGTGTGGCCGAGGACGGTGTGGGCGTACTCTTCGATCTGAAGGAGCCCAGGCACCACATGCGTCTCGTACTCGTGCCTGGCGGATGCCGTGGCTTCCTCGTCGGCGAACGGCTCGAACCACGAAGCCAAATGGCTGGACACCAACTCGGCTCCCGCTGCGTCCAGTGCGCCCTGTGCACCCAGCGTCTCGTCCGCCCGCGCGATGAAGTCGCCCTTCGGCGGCCGCTGCCCCCGCTCCACCATCGCCACCTGGGACTTGGAGAAACCGATCTTCAGGCCCAGTGCCTCCTGCGAGAGCTCCGCCCGCTCCCGGAAGAAGCGCAATAGCGTCCCGAACATCTGGGCGTTGCCGCCCCCTTGGCCACCGGAGTGCACAACCCACCTCCCGAGTGCACAACAGTGCACAGACGCCTTGTGTCCCTGGTCACGGTACGTGTGGGGCGCGACGCTTTCCGTATGGAACGGAAAAGTTCACTGGTCCCGGTGCCCTCGTGGGTGCCTGCGAGCGGACATGCCCTGCGGTATGCGGGCATCCACTTCGACGCCGTACGGATCGGCGGCCTGCGGGGCGAGCACGTCGCGTACGAGATCATGCAGTTCACCGACTTCCGGGCGGGCCCCATCGTGCGTTCGCGGATCGGGGCACGGAGCATGTATTTCCTGTTGCCGCCGCAAACCGTGCGTGCCTACCGCTGGCCGGCCGGTGCGGAGGTGATGAGCCGGGACGGGCGGGCGGCGGCGTTCGTCGGGGTGCCCGCGCTGCATGGGCTGACCTGGCCGCTGGATTGGTGTTCGCTGCCGGTAGCCGAGGCGCCGTTCGTGGATGGGGCTTTGCTGCACGAGCTGACGGTGGGAGTCCTGGCGGACGAGCCGGACGGGCGCTCGGTCGACTACAGGCCGCGGTAAACGTCGCGGCGGTTGCCTACGGTCAGCACCCACAGGATCAGCTGACCGTCTTCGACCGTGTACACGGCCCGATAATCGCCGACCCGCAGACGCCAGCGGGCGTGATGCCCCTGGAGAGCTTTGATGTCGAAGGCTGCAACATCGCCGGTGTCCAACGCCTTCTGGAGTTCGGCGAGGCGCATGAGGATACGCAGAGCGTCCTGGCGGGGGATCTTGAGCAAGTCCCGCTGAGCATGCGGCGTGAACCGCGTGACGTGGCCCATGGGGGTCAGGGGGCGGATCGGAGGAGTGCGGCCATCTCTTCCAGGGAGACGGAACCGTCCGTGCCCTCGGATTCAGCCCTGTCGGCCAGCCGGTTGAGCCACTCGTCCTCAAGCTGTTCGGCGACTTCCCGCAGGCGGCGGTATTCGTCGATGTCGATCAGCACCGCCTCGCTCTTGCCCCGGCGGGTGATGATCGTCGGAGTCTCGTCGCGCCGTGCGCGGTCGATCACGTCCGCGAGGTGGCGGCGAACTTCAGCCATCGACTCAACAACGGGTTCGCTCATGTATTCAATGTAGCAAATGTACATCTACTGCATGGGGATATCGGCTTGTGCGTGGTAAAGCGGGAGTCGGGTGCGGTACGGTGGCGTCGTCATCACGCTCTGTATGCAGCCGCATGCGGGGCGGCCCCCGGCGGTGCTACCAACACCGGTCCGGAGGCCTTCACCACGAGTGGAACGAGAGTCCACCGGGATGCTTTGGCATGCTATCGCGCCGTCTCGGCGCTACACGAAGGCTTCGCACGACGTCGTGCGTCATCCGCGTCTGAACAGTGACGCGAAGATCCTGCTCCTGTACGTGCAGGGGCTCCCCGAAGGTCAGGCCGACAAGCCGCTCAGCGAGCATGCGCGGCAGCTGGGGATCACGGGGCGGGTCTATCAGCGGGCGGCTGCTCCAGGCCCGGACCGCACACGCCTCGCGCGTGCGGCCGGAGCCGGATACGAGCCCGGAACAGCGCTCGTATCCGCCCCGGAGCAGCGCCGGTGCCGGCCCGGAACCACGTGGTCAGCCCTCGAAGCCGTTCTCGGCAAGGATCTTGTCGATGCGGGAGCGGTGCGCCGCCTCCCACGCGTCGAGGGACTCGTCGGCCTCCTTGGCCAACTTCGCCTGTGCGGCGCGGAGTACCTGTTCCTGGCGGGCGTGGGGAGTGACCACCACGCCCTCCTCGTCGGCCACCACGACATCCCCGGCGTTCACGATCACCCCGCCGCAGCGCACCTGCCCGCCCAGCGGCACCACGGCCTTCTTGACCCCCGGGAAGGGGATCACGCCCCTGGCGAACACGGGAAAGCCCATCTCGCGCACCTCGGCGAGATCGCGGATCACCCCGTCCACCACGAACGCTGCGATCCCCCGGCGCTGCGCGACGGCGCAGACATTCCCCCCGGCGACGGCGTAGTCCATGTCACCCGCCTCGACGACGACGACCGAGCCGGGCTCCGCGCGGTGGACGGCCGCGTGCAGCATGAGGTTGTCGCCCGGAGGGCACCGCACGGTGAACGCCGGCCCGGCCACGCGCCGGGCCGAAGGCCACAGCGGGCGTATGCCGATGTCCATGACCTGCTCGCGGCCCAGCAGGTCCGCGAGGGTGGTCGGGGGCACGTCCTTGAATCCGGCGGAGTCGTTCATGTCCCTGCTCCGTTCAGTGGCATCCGGCCGTCCCCGGTCGGGAACGACCGCTCGTCGGTCTCCCCGTGGGGGGAACCGCGGCTCATCTCCCCGGATCCTCGCCCGTGAGGCCATCGACGGACTCACGGATGAGGTCGGCGTGGCCGGCGTGACGGGCGTACTCCTCGACGAGGTCGAGGAGGATGCGGCGGAGGTTGGGGCGTTCGCCGCCGCGTGTGGTGTACGCGCCGAGCTGTTCCAGGCCGCCCTCGGTGAGGGCCTTGTCGACGACGGCACGCGAGCGGGCCACGGACTCCTGCCAGAGAGCGAGCAGTTGCTCGGGGGTGTCCGCGGCGGCGGAGCGGTAGTCCCAGTCGGGGGTGGCGTCCCAGTCGACGGCGTCCCAGGGGGCGCCGACGGGGGCGCCGAGCCACAGCCGGGCGAAGTGGCTGTCCTCCACGTGGGCCAGGTGCTTGAGCAGGCCTCCGAGCGTGATGGCGGACGCGCCGACCGTGGCGTCCAGACCGGCTCCGTCCAGGCCGGAGCACTTCCAGGCCAGGGTGGCCCGCTGGCGTTCGAGGGCGCCGAGGACAGCCGCCGCCTCGGTGCCGGCTATCGGTGGTTCGGGCCAGACATCCGCAGTGGTGTCAGTCATGGCCGCAGACCTTAGCGAACGACTCCGACAGGGCGGCCCGGAGGACTGCCCGAGGGGCGAACTGCACCACCCCGCGGCGGACTGCCGCCCGTCGGACCGGGGCCGCACCGCGGGCAGCCGCCCGCCGCCCAGTTCGAAACCTGAACAAGATCCCGTACGCCGCTCTCCGGCGGTCCGCCCAACTCCCTTGCCGGACAACGAGCTTCGGCAGACGGCCGTGCGTCACCGTCCGTGGTGTGGCGAATCCGCCGTCGCCGGGGCGGAGCGAGGACAATGACAGCGACTCAGGCCGACGAAGGAGGACCTGTGGTGGATGCCTTGATGAGCGGCGGAACGGGCACGGCCGAGCCGGTCGCGGTGACCGCCGAGGACCGGGCGCAGTGGCGTGGCCGGCTCCTGCGGGCAGGGCGGGACCTGTTCGCCGCGTACGGCTACGCGCACACGACCGTCGAGCAACTCTGCGCCGAGGCGCGCGTGCCGATTCGCGCGTTCCATCAGCAGTTCACCTCGCGGGAGGCGCTGTTGATCGCGCTGTACGACGAGGTGGCGACCAGCGGACTGCGCGCGTCCGAGGAGGCGATGCTCTCCGACGGCATGGAGGAGTGTGCGACGGAGGAACGGTTCCGCCGCCTCTTCGCCGCCTATGTGCGCGGGGTCACCGCCGATCCGCGGGCCGCGCGGGTGGCGTTCGTCGAGGCGCTGGGCGTGAGCCGCGCCGTCGACGACCATCTCGCGATGTGGCGGACGATGTGGTCCGAGTTCCTGACCTGTGAGGCCGAACGTGCCGCCGAGCGGGGTGAGGTGGGCGACGGCGACCAGCGGGTCGCCGTCATGGTGATGACCCACTCGGTCGAGGAGCTCCTCGCCCACCACGCCCGCCGCCCCCGCCAGGTCACGCCCGACTGGCTGACCGAGGAGCTCACGCGCCTCTCCCTGACCATGCTCGGCTCGCCCTGACCGCCACCGCGTTCCCGTGCCGCGAAATAATGGGGAGATGGGAGACGGAGCGAAGGCGGATGCGGGTGCGGGTGCGGGCGATGAGATCGCCGCCGTCCTGACCGGGGTCGGGCCGCGCCTGAGAGCCCTGCGCCGGGAGCGCGGCACGACTCTCGCCCAGCTGAGCGAGACGACCGGGATCTCGGCCAGTACCCTCTCCCGTCTGGAGTCGGGCGGCCGCAGACCCACCCTGGAACTGCTGCTGCCACTGGCCAAGGCGTACGGGGTCCCGCTCGACGAACTCGTCGGCGCCCCCGCCACCGGCGACCCCCGCGTCCATCTGCGCCCCTTCACCCGCGACGGCAGAAAATTCATGCCGTTGACCCGCCACCTCGGCGGCCTCCACGCGTACAAGATCGTGCTGCCCGGCGGACGAGGGGCGACCGAGCCCCTGGAGCAGCGGGTGCACGAGGGCTACGAGTGGCTGTACGTGCTGGCGGGGCGGCTGCGGCTGGTGCTGGGCGAGCACGATGTCGTACTGACCACCGGGGAGGTCGCCGAGTTCGACACGCGTACGCCCCATGCCTGGGCCGGCGCGGGGCCGGAACCGGTCGAGATTCTCAGCCTGTTCGGACCGCAGGGCGAACGGATGCATGTGCGGGCCCGGCCCGCCGGAAAGTGAGGGCACCGGGACGGCCGGGCGTCACGTATGCGCGCCGCCGCCCGCGTACGGCCTGCCCACGCCCCATGCCTGGTGCATCGCGTCGGCGAACGTCGCGGCCAGCTTCTGCTCGCCCGTGGGACCGGGGTGCGTGCCGTCGTACGTGTCCGTGTGGATGTCGTACCCGGCCGGGCGCGACGCCAGCAGGATCGGTGACATCGGCTCGTCGAGGTCGGCGACCGCCTTCGCGAGGAGTTCGTTGAAGCGGTCGCACTCGGCGGCGAACGGGGCGTCCGACTCGGCCCGTATGTTCGGGATGACCGGCAGGAGCACGGCCTTGATGCGCGGGTTGGCGATGCGGGCGGCCGCGACGAACGCGCGCGCGTTCTCGGCGGTCTGTCCGCTGTCCGTGTAGAAGCCGAGATCTATCAGGCCGAGCGAGACGAGCAGCACGTCGGCACGCGTCGCGGTGACCGCGTCCGCGATCACCGGGGCCATGTGCAGCCACCCCTCGCCCCAGCCCGCCAGATGGCGGCGGGCCCGGGCGGGGAAATCCGGGGCGCCGTACGCGTACGAGACCGGGGTGTCCGTCGTGGTGTCGTACAGCTCGGTCCGCGGACCGACGATCTCGTACGGACCGTCGAAAGCCGCTTCGAGGTGTTGCCACATGCGGTAGCGCCAGGTGACGTCGCCGGCGCGGCCGATGGTCATGGAATCGCCGACGAACAGAAAACGCATGGCGCCATCATGGCGGATCGACGCGCGGGGCTGCGACGTGACGATGGACACTTGGTCCATGCGTTCGTATCTGACAGTCACCGGTGCCGCCGCGCTGCTCGTCCTCGCCGGGGCGGCAGCCGCCCCGGCCACGGCCGACGACGGGGCCGCCGACCGCAGCTTCACGATCGAGGACCCCCGGATCACCGAGTCCAGCGGCCTCGCCGCGAGCCGCGCCCACCCGGGCATCTACTGGACGCACAACGACAGCGAGGACGGGCCGTACGTCTACGCCGTCGACTCCCGGACCGGGAAGACCGTCGCGACGATCACCATGCGCGGGGTCGGCGCGCCGCGCGACGTGGAGGCGATCTCGCTCGGACCCGACGGCAACCTGTACGTCGGCGACATCGGTGACAACCTGAACGGCAGTTGGGACCACGTCTGGATCTACCGGTTCCCGGAACCGAAGGTGCTGAAGAACGCGACGGTCCGGGCGGCCCAGTTCGACGTGAAGTACGCGGACGGGGCGCGCAACGCCGAGGCGCTGATGGTCCACCCGAAGACCGGCCGGGTCTACATCGCGTCGAAGAACGAGGACGGCGGCGGACTGTACGAAGGCCCCGCCGAGCTCTCCACCGGACGGACCAACGTGTTCCGGCGGGTCGGCGAGGTGCCGTGGGTGACGGACGGGGCGTTCTCGCCGGACGGGAACGAACTGGTGCTGCGGTCCTACTTCAGCGCCCGTGGCTACGCGTTCACGGACGGGCGGCTCGGCGCCGACCACCCGGTCCAGGCACCGCTGCAGAGACAGTCCGAGTCGGTGACCTACACGGCGGACGGCTCGGCGCTGATGTTCGGCTCGGAGGGCGCGCGGAGCGAGGTGGTGCGGGTGGACATCGCAGGTGCGGACAGGAACGGCGGCGACGCCAAGTCGCCGTCGAAGGACGGCGGCGGTGCGTCGGCCGCCGGTGGGACGGGCGGGGGCGGCAGCGAGGTGCAGGGCAGCACCCTGGTCGGAGCGGTGGTGCTCGCCGCCGTGGGCGCACTCGTCCTCATGAACCGGCGCCGCAAGCGCGGCTGAGCGACCGTGCCCGACCCCATCGGCGCACGTCCCGGGGCCGTCCGGTGACGCGCCGCACGTAGGGTCGGGCGCTATGACGTATCACGGGCCCGAGGCCTTCTTTACCGAGCGGCTCGACGCACTGCCGTTGCGGGTCGCGTACGCGGACGAGATGACGGTGGTGCTGGACGACCCGGCCCTGCACACGTACACGGGCGGCGCCCCGGAGGACCTGGACACCCTCCGGGCCCGCTACACCCGCTGGGAAGCCGGCTCGCCCGACCCTGCCGAACACTGGTGGAACTGGGTACTCCGGGTACGCGCCGACGGTCGTCTCGTGGGCTGGGTCCAGGCCACGGTGGCGGGCCCCCGGGCCGAGATCGCCTGGGTCGTCGGCACCGAGTGGCAGGGCCTGGGCTACGCGAAGGAAGCGGCGGCCGGACTGGTGGCGCACCTGCTGACCGGGGGCACGGTCCGTACGGTCGTCGCACACATCCACCCCGACCACACCGCGTCCGCCGCGGTGGCCGCGGCGGCGGGACTCGTCCCCACCGAGGAGTGGGAGGACGGGGAGCGGCTGTGGCACCGCGAGGAGATCACTTCCGGGACTGCCCGGCCTTGAGCAGATCCGTGACGTCGAGGGTGACCTCGGCGCCGATGGAGGCGGGAAGCGTGACCTGTTGGCCGGGGGCGTACACCTGATGGCTGTCGTACTCACCACCGACGGGGTCGGTCAGGCACCGCGTCACGGTGCCGGTCGAGGGCGATGTGCAGGGATTCCTTCCCGCCGCCGGTGTACGGCACGGTCTTCGTCATGGCCGGGAACGTGGCAGCCGGCACTGACAGGCGGTTACCCGCGGCGCTGTCCGGCCTTCACCATGTAGGCCACGTCGAGGGTCACCTCAGCGCCGATCGAGCCGGGCAGCTCAGCTGTCTGGCCCGGCGCGTAGATCTCATGGCTGTCGTACTCACCACCGACGGGGTCGGTCAGGACGTGGACCCGGCTGTGTTTGCGGTCGACGATCACGTAGACCGGGATCTTGGCTTCGGCGTACGCGGCGACCTTGTTGCGGAGATCGTTCTTGTAGTTGCTGGAGGTGACCTCCAGTACGAGGCGGAACACGGCCGGGTCGTAGCAGTTGTTCTCGACCAGATGCTCGTCAAAATCGGCGTCGACGAGGGCCAGGTCCGGGATGGCGTAGTCCTCTGGCCCGCCGGGCAGCCACAGACCGATTCCCTGAAGGACTTCCGAATCCTCGTCATCGAGCCCAGCCGTGATGAAAGGCCGCATGAGCTTGGTCAGAGCACGGGCGTGCGGGCCATCCGGGGGTGGGGCCACGGTGATGACGCCTCCGATGATCTCGACGCGGTGACCCGGAAGCTGCTCCATGAGCCTGTTGGCCGTCTCGAGCTGGGATTCCGGCTCACCGTCACAGGGGTGCTCGACTGCTGCTGCAGACATTGCGGGCCTCCTGGAATGGCTGGTGTCGAGAACATCATCGTAGGGCGGTGCACCCGTCTTGGTCCCGCAGGCGGTCCGCCACCTGGTCGAGTGAAGCAGAAACGGCCCTGCACGCATCACGTGTGCAGGGCCGTCTCGTGCGCGTAACTGCTACAGCTTGTCGATCACGTAGTCGATGCAGGCCGTCAGGGCGAGCACGTCCGACGGGTCGATCGCCGGGAACATCGCCACGCGCAGCTGGTTGCGGCCCAGCTTGCGGTACGGCTCGGTGTCGACGATGCCGTTGGCGCGCAGCACCTTGGCGACGGCCGAGGCGTCGATCTCGTCCGCGAAGTCGATCGTGCCGATCACCTGCGAGCGCTTCGCCGGGTCGGTGACGAACGGGGTCGCGTACTTGGACTCCTCCGCCCAGCCGTACAGGTTCCGCGCCGAGGTGGCCGTGCGGCGGACCGAGAAGTCCAGGCCGCCCTGGGTGTTCAGCCAGTTCAGCTGCTCGTTCAGAAGGAAGAGCGTGGCCAGGGCCGGGGTGTTGTACGTCTGGTTCTTCAGCGAGTTGTCGATCGCCGTGGGCAGGCTGAAGAACTCCGGGATGTGGCGGCCCGACGCGTGGATGCGCGCGGCGCGTTCCAAGGCGGCCGGCGAGAAGACGCCGATCCAGAGGCCGCCGTCGGAGGCGAAGGACTTCTGCGGGGCGAAGTAGTAGACGTCCGACTCGGTGATGTCGACCGGCAGGCCGCCCGCGCCGGAGGTGGCGTCCACCAGGACCAGGGAGCCCTCGTCGGCGCCCGCGACACGCTTGACCGGCGCGGCGACACCGGTCGAGGTCTCGTTGTGCGTGAACGCGTAGACATCGATGCCCGCCTCGGCGCTCGGCTCCGGGTGGGTGCCCGGGTCGGAGGCGATCACGGTCGGGTCGGCCAGCCACGGGGCGAGCTTGGCGGCCTTCGCGAACTTCGACGAGAACTCGCCGAAGGTGAGGTGCTGGGACTTCGTCTCGATGAGTCCGTGCGTCGCGATGTCCCAGAAGGCGGTGGAGCCGCCGTTGCCCAGGATCACCTCGTAGCCCTCGGGGAGGGAGAAGAGGTCGCGTACACCCTGACGCACCGAGCCGACCAGGTTCTTGACCGGGGCCTGGCGGTGGGACGTACCGAGAAGAGACGTTCCGGTGGCGGCCAGCGCGTCGAGCGCCTCCGTCCGCACCTTGGAAGGACCGGCGCCGAAGCGTCCGTCGGAGGGCTTGATGTCAGCGGGAATCTGGATATCGGCCACGAACCGGAGCGTAGTACCTCATGGGCACGGTCGAGCGTCGTGTCCGTCGGATGAGACACCCGCTCCGGCGTGTGGACCACTCCGGATGGCGGGGGCAGCCCAGTTCGACCGGCAGTCCGTACAGGTCGTTCCGGGTGACGATCGGCTTGTTCCGCGGCTCAGAGGCCGGGACAGCGAGCTCCAGTTCCGGGAACCGCTCGTACCGCGCGGGCAGTGCCACCCCGCCTCCAGCCGGGACAGCGCCGCGCCCGGACACACGTGCGGGCCGTGGGCCCCGGGACAGCCGGAAGGCGGCGTCGGGGGCCGGGTCACGGGGTGGGCTCCGGAGTCTTCTCCACCGTGGTCTCCGGACGGGTGGCGGACGGGGCGGACGCTTTGCCGAGCGCGAGGGCACGGAGGTGCTCGACCAGGGTGATCAGTACGTACTTGCTGGACGAGCGGTCCCGGGCGTCGCACTCCACCAGGGGCACGTCGTCCGAGAGGTCGAGCGCCTCACGTATCTGCTGTTCGGTGTGGAGCGGGCCGCCGAAGTCGTTGCACGCCACGATGAACGGCGTGCCGTGGTGCTCCAGGCGGTCGATCGCGTACCAGGAGTCGGCGAGCCGGCGGGTGTCGACGAGGACGACGGCGCCGAGCGTGCCCGAGAACAGCCGGTCCCACAGCAACCAGAAGCGTTCCTGACCGGGGGCGCCGAAGAGGTACAGCACCGAGCGTTCGTCGAGGGAGACCCGGCCGAAGTCGAAGGCGACGGTCGTGGACGTCTTCGACTGCACACCGTCGAGGTGGTCGACGGCCTCGCCCGCGCGGGTCATGGTCTCTTCCGTGTTCAGCGGACGGATCTCGCTGACGGAGCGGACCATGGTGGTCTTGCCGACCCCGAAGCCGCCGACGACGACGATCTTCAGTCCGTTGTCGGCCGTCGCCTGCAGGGCGGCACGGTCAGAGGTTGCGGAGTCCAACGAGCACCTGTTCCAGGATGTCGGGGTCGGGGAGCCGGTCCGCGACACGGGCGGTACGGGGGTGACGGGCACTGATCCGGCCTGTGTCCAGCAGGTCGGACAGCATGATCCGGACGATGCTGACGGGCAGTCCGAGCTCCGCCGCGATCTCGACGACCGCGGTGGGGCTCTGGCACATCCGCAGGATCGTGACGTGTTCCGACTGCATGCCGGGGGCCGGCTCGCATTCGGAGACCACCAGCGTCACCAGGGCGAACGCGTTCGAATCGGACCGGCTGCGGCCACCGGTGAGGGTGTACAGCCGGTCCGGGGCGTCGTCCCGGCCGGGGCGGGGGCGGGTCATACGGCCGCGGTCGCGTCGGCGGCTGTGGTGGCGTCGGACGGTGCTTCGGGGGAGCGCGGCGGGGCGCTGAGGTGTTCGCCGAGCTGCTCGACGAGTTCGCTCATGTTGTGGCCGATGAGGCCGACGTCGGAGTCCTCCGATGCGACGACCGCGAGATGGGCGCCGGCGCCCGCCTCGACGATGAACAGCACGCCGCCGTAGAACTCGGCCATCGCGGACCGTACGCCGCCGGTGCCGTCACCGAACTCGACGGAGGCGCCGTGCGACAGGCTCTGGATGCCGGCCGAGATCGCGGCCAGCTGGTCGGCCTGGTCGACGGAGAGCTCGGGGGTACGGCAGAGCTTGAGGCCGTCCCTGGACAGGACGAGGGCGTGCCGGGTGCCGGGGGTGCGCTCCAGGAGCCCCTCCAGCAGCCAGTCGAGCTTCTCGTCGGTGGTCGCGGTCATCGGGTGCTGCCTTCCGGGTGCGGGGGATCGGGCCGTACTGCCTGGCGGAAGCTGCTGAAGCGGGCTGCCTGTTCCTTGGGGTCGGAAGTACGGCGCCGGGGGGTCGCGGCGGCGCCGTTGGCGCTGTTACGGGATTCGGCGGCGGCGAGGGTACGGCCCCGGGTGCGCTTGGGGAGGCCGCTCTCGCCGAACCGGGGGCCGAAGCGGGGGCGGCGAGGACCGCCCACCGACAGCAGGAACCGCTGACAGCCGCCGAGACCAACAGGGCCGGTGCGGTCGGCCGGGATGTGGGGCGCAAGCGGAGTCCTAGGGGGCGGACGGTGACGGACAGGGGGTGGATCCGGACACTTCAGTACGGGAAAGGGCGAAAGCGATCAACCGGAGTTGATAATTCCTAATCAAGTTGCGTCCACTATATGAGAATTGACGACCTGTTTGGGAAGGCCTTGTGGTTTTCTCTGTTACGTATGTGACTACGCATCCGACGTATTCCGACGGATTGACGTATTCGGGGGAAACGCGAGGCGGCGGCGGGGCTCAGCGCCCCGACCAACGGCATCCTGGGCCCATGGCTGAACGACAGGACCGGACCGCCCTCGTACGGGCCCTCGGCAGCGCCGTGCGCGGAGAGGTGGAGTTCGGCACCACCGCGCGGGCGCTGATGACGATGGACGCGTCCAACTACCGCCGCGTGCCACTCGGCGTCGTCGCCCCGCGCGACGCCGACGACGTCGCCGCCGCCCTCGCCGTCTGCCGTGCGCACGCGGTGCCCGTCGTGCCGCGTGGCGGGGGCACCTCGATCGCCGGGCAGGCCACCGGCACCGGTGTGGTTCTCGATCTCACCCGTCACCTGGGGAAGATCGTCGAACTGGACGCCGCGTCCCGGACGGCCGTCGTCCAGCCGGGCGTGGTCCTGGACGACCTGCGCGCCGCCTCCGCACCCCACGGCCTCACCTTCGGCCCCGACCCGTCCACGCACAGCCGGTGCACACTCGGCGGGATGATCGGCAACAACTCCTGCGGCTCCCACTCGGTGGCCTGGGGCACCACCGCCGACAACGTCCACACGCTGACCGTCGCCCGCTACGGCGGCGACACCCTCCGGCTCGACCGGGGAAGGTGGGACGGCGCCCCCGCCGGCCTGCGCGAACTGGCCGGCTCCCACCTCGCCCTTCTGCGCACCGGCTTCCCCGAACTCCCGCGCCGCATCTCCGGATACGCCCTCGACGCCCTGCTGCCGGAGCGCGGCCCGGACCTGACCCGTGCCTTCTGCGGCAGCGAAGGCACGCTCGGCGTGGTGACGGAGGCGACCGTACGACTGGTCGAGGCGCCCGGATTCCGCGCCCTCGCCGTACTCGGTTACGCCGACGAGTCCGCGGCCGCCGAAGCCGCCCCCGGCCTCCTCCCGTACCGTCCCCTGACGGTCGAGGGCATGGCCGCCGATCTCGTACGGGAACCGGCCGGGCTGCCGCGCGGCGGAGCCTGGCTCTTCGTCGAGACGGGCGGGGACACCCCGGCCGAGGCGCGGGCGCACGCCGAACGGATCCTGCGGGCGGCCGACGCGGTGGACGCGGCCGTCGTCACCGACCCGGCCGGACAGCGGGCCCTGTGGCGCATCCGGGAGGACGCGTCCGGCACCGCGACCCGGATGCCCGACGGCGCAGAGGCCTGGCCCGGCTGGGAGGACTGCGCCGTACCGCTCGCCCGCCTCGGCCCGTATCTGCGCGACTTCCGCGCCCTGCTCACCGCACACGGACTGCGCGGCACGCCGTACGGGCACTTCGGCGACGGCTGCATCCACGTACGGATCGACTTCGACCTGCTGAGCGGCGACGGTGTGGCCCGCTTCCGCCGCTTCTCCGAGGAGCTCGCCGCACTCGTCGTCGCGCACGGCGGCTCGCTGAGCGGGGAACACGGCGACGGGCAGGCGCGGGCCGAGCTGCTGCCCCGGATGTACGGGGACGAACTCGTCGCGCTCTTCGGCCGGTTCAAGGACCTCTGGGACCCGGACGGCGGCATGAACCCCGGCATCCTCGCCCGCCCCGCCCGCCTCGACGAGAACCTCCGCTTCGACGTCCTGCCGAAACGCCCCGTGGACGTCACCTTCGGCTATCCGCACGACGGCGGCGACTTCTCCGCGGCCGTACGACGATGTGTCGGCGTCGCGAAATGCCGTACGGCGCGGCCGGCGGGCGCGGGCGTGATGTGCCCGTCGTTCCGGGCGACCGGCGAGGAGGCCCACTCCACCCGCGGCCGGGCCCGCCTGCTGCACGAGATGCTTGCCGGTGAGGTGATCACGGACGGCTGGCGGTCGCAGGAGGTGCGGGACGCGCTCGATCTCTGTCTGTCCTGCAAGGGGTGCCGCAGCGACTGCCCGGTGGGCGTGGACATGGCCACGTACAAGGCGGAGTTCCTGCACCACCACTACCGGGGGCGGCTGCGCCCCGCCGCCCACTACGTGATGGGCCGGCTGCCCCAGTGGCTGCGGCTCGCGGCCCCGATCGCGCCCGTGCTGAACGCGCTCGCGCGGATCCGCCCGTTCGCCGCACTGGCGAAACGGCTGGCGGGCATCACTGCGGAGCGGACGATTCCGGTGCTGGCGGGGGAGACGTTCACCCGGTGGGCACGAAAGCGCAGGGGGCGTGGGACGGTGATCCTGTCGAGCGATCAGGTGGTGACCGTCTGGCCGGACACCTTCACCAACCACCTCTCCCCGGAGGTCGGGAAGGCGGCCGTGCGGGTCCTGGAGGCGACCGGCCGAACAGCCCTGTTCCCGGAAGGGGGCGTGTGCTGCGGGCTCACCTACGTATCGACGGGCCAGCTGGACAAGGCCCGCACGGTCATGCGCCGCACCCTGGACCGGATGGGGTTCTCCCTCGGCGACCCGCTCGTCGTCCTCGAACCGAGCTGCGCCGCCACCCTCCGTACGGACCTCCCGGAACTCCTCCCCGACGACCCGCGCGCCGCCGAACTGGCCGGTTCGGTGCGGACGTTGGCGCAGTACCTGGAGGAGTACGCCCCCGACTGGCAGCCGCCGCGCCTGGACCGCCGGGTCGCGGGCCAGACCCACTGCCATCAGCACGCGGTCCTCGGCGACGCGGCCGAACGCCGGCTGCGCGAACGAGCCGGACTGGCAGGGGAGTTGAGCGGCGGCTGCTGCGGCCTTGCGGGGAACTTCGGTTTCGAGCGGGGCCACTGGGATGTGTCGGTGGCGTGCGCGGAGGAACAGCTGCTGCCGTCGGTACGGAGCGCGGAGCCCGGAACGGACATCCTGGCGGACGGTTTCTCGTGCCGGACCCAGCTGACACAGCTGGCGGGAGTGCGGGCGCGGCACCTGGCGGAGCTGCTGGCGGAGGGACTGGACGGGCCCGCTGCCCACTGCTCCGGCAACTGACCCGAGCGTCCGCTCCACCCCCTGCGGCGCCTGAATCAAGCCCCTGCGGTGATTGAGCAGCAGGGGCTTGAAGGGGCGCCCCCGGTTCGGGAAGGGTCGGGTGGGAAACAGGCATCCCCGCCCCACCCGGATGCTCCGTCACCCTCGCCACCTGCCGGAGGCACCCGCGGTCAGCCTGCCTGGACCGCCCGCGCCACCGCCGCCACCAGCCGATCGTTCTCCGGAGCCGCCCCGCCCGGGCGTTCCCTCACCGGGCGGCGTTCTGCCCGATGATCTCGTGGGCCAGCGCGGCGAGTTCGGGCAGCGCCGGGTGGCCGGGGGCGTCGCGCCGGGCGAGGAGCAGCGGGACGGTCGGGGCGTCGACGAGCGGGCGGTACGCGACCCCCGCGTGCGGATGCATGTCGGCGGTGGAGGCGGCGGACACCCCGGAGCCGCGCCCGGCCGCGATGGCGGTCAGCCAGTCGTCGGTGTTGGCGACGGTGACGGTGGCGGCGGGCCGGGCGCCAGGTGGCCACAGGCCGACGGTGGTGGTGCCGGAGACGGTGTTCAGGACGATCGGACCGCTCGCGAGATCGGCGAGACGGAGCGTGGCGTGCGCGGCGAGCGGCCCGTCCGCTGTCACCGCCGCCACCCGGTCCTCGCTGAGCAGCACCTCGGTGACGAGCCCCGGCGCGTCGACGGGGCCGCGCAGCAGCGCCGCGTCGACCTCGCCGCGGGTGAGCCCGGCGGTGCGGTCGTCGATCCGCAGCAGTTCGAGGGGCGTCTCCGGGTGCCGCTGCTGCCAGCTGCGGAGCAGCGGAGTGGTGTACGGGCCCAGCGCCGACCAGGCGTGTCCGAGCCGCAGCGGCCAGTGGTGCAGACCGCCGGGGTCGACGGCCTCGTCGAAGGCGGCGACCGCTGCGGCGGCCTTGTCGCGGAAGACGACGCCCTCGGGCGTGAGGGAGAGGTGGTGGGTGGAGCGGTCGACGAGCCGGACGCCGAGATGCTGCTCCAGGGCGGCCAGGGTGCGGGAGACGGCGGGCTGGGTGAGCCGGAGCGCTGCGGCGGCGCGTGTGACGTTGCCCGCTTCGGCGACGGCGAGGAAGGCCCGCAGATGACGCAGCTCGACGGCGCGGCCGGGGCCCTGTCCTGTGCTCATGTGTGTGGAGCATAACGAGAGCGCAATCGGCATTTCACGTGCCGCGCGGACGTCTCTACGGTGAAGAAACGAGCCGCACCACAAGAGTGCAGTATCTTCAATTGTCAAGTGCAACACATTGAACTCATCGAGGATGAAGGCCGCCCGTGAATGACCAGCGCAGTGCCATGGAGCCGGCCGCAGCAGCCGTCGCCGTACCGGAGGCGGTGTCCGCCCTCGACGGGGCGGGCCCCGCACGGCCGGGCGGCCGCAGGGCGGCGCTCGCGCCGGTGGCGCTGGTGGTCGCGGGCGGACTCTCCGTCCAGTTCGGCTCGGCGGTCGCGGCGCTGCTGATGCCGCGGGCGGGTGCGCTCGGCGTGGTCACGCTCCGGCTGGCCGTCGCCGCGGTCGTCCTGCTGATGGTCTGCCGCCCGAAGTGGCGCGGCCACTCACGGGCCGACTGGGGCACGGTGGTCGCGTTCGGCGTCGCGATGGGCGCCATGAACGTGCTCTTCTACCAGGCACTCGACCGCATTCCGCTGGGCGCGGCCGTCACCCTGGAGGTGCTCGGCCCGCTCGCGCTCTCGGTCGCCGCCTCCCGCCGGCTGATCAATCTTGTCTGGGCGGGGCTCGCGCTGGGCGGGGTGTTCCTGCTGGGTGGTGGCGGCTTCGACCGCCTGGACCCGGTCGGCGCGGCGTTCGCGCTCGGTGCCGGGGCGATGTGGGCCGCGTACATCGTCTTCAGCGCCCGCACCGGCCGCCGCTTCCCGCAGGCCGACGGCCTGGCCCTGGCGATGACGGTCGCCGCGGTCCTGTCGCTCCCGCTGGGCATCCTGGAGTCGGGCGCGAAGCTCGCGGTGCCGTCGACGCTCGCGATGGGCGCGGCGGTGGCGCTGATGAGCTCGGTGCTGCCGTACACGCTGGAACTGATGGCGCTGCGCCGACTGCCCGCGCCGACGTTCGCGGTCCTGATGAGTCTGGAACCGGCCATCGCGGCGACGGCCGGCTTCCTGATCCTCGACCAGGCGCTGACGGCCACCGACGCGCTCGCCATCGCCCTGGTCATCGGGGCGAGCATGGGAGCGGTCCGCAGCCAGGTGGCCGGCGCCCGCCGCAAGAAGGCGAACGACTAGGGCCTCTCGTTCGGATCAGGCCGGATCAGGCACCGGGCCCCGTGAGCCCGGCATGATCCGAACGAGAGGCCCTGGGTCAGGGCCTCTCCGGGTCCGGCTGCGGCGTCGGGCCGACCGGCGCCACATACGCGTGCATCCGCGCCGGACGCCCGTCGGCCGTGGTCCAGTCGTCGGTGCGACTGCTGACGTACGTCCACCCGTGACGCTCATAGAGAGCGATGGCGGCCGCACCACCGTCCTCGACCTCGAGCGCGGGACGCACACCGGCGGCTTCCGCTGCTTCTCTCACCGAGTCGAGCAGGGCGCCCGCCACGCCACGGCGACGGGCTCGGGAGTGCGAGAACAGCCGTGCGACCGAGACCAGTTGCTCCGCGGGCAGACCGATGTCCCTGGCCAGGGACGCCCCGGTACGTGTGAGCGCCACATGCCCCAGCACGGTCGCACCGTCCACGGCCACCCAGGCGTCGATCAAGCCGTGAGGGGTCAGCCAGCTCGCCGGGTCGGCCGGCCACTGTGCCGGGTACCGGTCCGCCTCGTGCACGGTGGCCAGAGTGTCCAGGCACGCCGCCATGTCGCCGTCGCCGCGGCGTCGAATCTCCACCTCACCCATTCCTCGATCCTCGCACGCAGCCGTGACGCCCCGGATCCAGGTCCCCGGTCCGCGCCCTCACCACGCGCAGGCCGCATCCAGATCCCCCACCGAGTCCGCGAGTTCCGCCGGCTGCGTCGGCCAGCCGGAGCCGTGCCAGTGGGCGATCCGCCAGGACAGGCGACGGGGCCACAGCGGCGTGGTGGGCAGCTCGGAGACGGGAACCCAGACCGGGACGCCGCCGTGGTTGTCCAGCGTCTCGGGTGCGCCCACCTCGCCCTCGGCCTCCATCGTGAAGTAGTGGCCGCGGTTGCCGTTCCGCCAGATCCGGGCGACCTCGCGCACGACCGTCCCGCGCAGGCCGGTCTCCTCCCGCAGTTCGCGTACCGCCGCCGCCTCCGGTGTCTCACCGGTCTCGACCCCGCCGCCCGGGATCTCGTAGTGGCGCTCCGGCGTGCGGATCAGCAGCATCCGCCGGTCGCGGATGACGATCGCTCCGCCGCGGACCCGGCCCGGTACGACGGACGTCGGGTCGTCCAGGACGGTTGTGTCCCGCGGGAACGCTCCCTCGGACCAGACGCGCAGGACCTTCTCCGCCGTGCCGACCGGACGGATCCGGGCGTGCAGCGCCTCGGCCAGCGGCAGCGTGACCAAGGGGCCCTCGGCGGTCCGGTCGCCCGGGAAGGTGTAGTAGATGCCAGTCCCGTCCCGATGCCGTTCCAGGACCAGTCCGTTGTCGTCGAAACGCACACCGATGGTGCGGGGTTCGTCAGTCATCGGCGGAGGCTAACAGCCGGTACCCGGCCCGGCCGGGGATGTCTGTCAACTGCACTTCGGTTGCTGCCGGTACTGGACCGAGACCCCGGTCTCGGCGGGAAAACCGCTGCGACGGTGTCAGCGGTCGCTGTTAGCCTCCGGTGGCTCGTGTGATCCACGGGCCTCAAATCTGTATAGGGGAGGGGCACTTGTCTAAAAAGAGAAGGCTGGGTGGCAGAGGGCTGGTGGTGGGGTGCTGTGTGGCGGCGGTCGTGGCGACCGCGTCCGGCCCGGCGTACGCGGCGGACAATCTGCCGCCGAAGCAGCCGCTCGTCCAGGATCTGCAGACGGGCAGCAAGGCGTGCGCGGCCGGTGACGAGAAGGTCTACGTCGCGGAACCGCCCACGCTCACCGCTGTGCTGTACGACCCGGAGGAGGACAACCGGCCTGCCGAGGCCAACCTGGTCAAGGGAGAGTTCGAGGCCTGGTGGACGGACTCGGCCGGGGTCGAGCAGCGCCGCACGTACACCACGTCCCAGACGCTGTCGGGGACCCGACAGCTATGGCGTATGCCGGAGGACATCCCGGCGAACACCGTCGTCTCGTGGCACGTCCGCGCGAACGACGGCACCGCGAGCTCCGCGTGGAGCTCCGACGCCGAGGGCTCGGTCTGCCAGTTCGTGTACGACGACACGAACCCGAAGAACGCGGTCGTCACCTCGCCGGACTACCCGGAGGAGCAGTTCCAGGACGGCGTCGGCGTCTACGGCAGCTTCACCATGACATCCCCGTCGTCGGACGTCGTCGAGTACCGCTACAACTTCATCGGCGGCCCGTACGCGACCGTGCGTCCCGACGAGATGGGCGGACCCGCCACCATCCGCTTCCTGCCGCTGAGGTCCGCCCCGGACTACCTGAGCGTCCGTGCGATCGACCGGTCGGGGCGCACCAGCGGGACCACCACGTACCACTTCTTCGTGAAGTCCGGCCGTGCTCCCGTGGCCCACTGGAAACTGGACGACGCGGCGGGATCCACGACCGCCGCGGCCGAGACGGGCACCGCCGCCCGCGCCGGTACCGGTGTGACCTTCGGCGGTCCGGGGCCCGAGGGCACCGGCGTCACCTCCACGGCCGGCCTCGACGGCAGCAGTCACGGCTTCCTCACCCCGGGCGCCCCGGCCGTCGACACCCGCGGGACCTTCGCCGTCAGCGCCTGGGTGCGCCCCGCCCAGACCGACCGCACCATGACGGTCGCCAGTCAGGACACGGACAGGGGGGCCGGCTTCGCCCTCGGACTGCGCAGCCGGGACTCCGGTGCCGCCTGGTCGTTCACCATCGGTGACGCGCAGGTGTCGGGCGGCGCTCCGGAAACCGGTGAGTGGGCCCATCTGCTGGGGCTCTACGACGCCGAGACCGGCCGGGCCCAGCTGTACGTCAACGGCTACGAGGTCGGCACCAAGGCCGAGGCCGCACCCGCCGGGGCGACCGGCGCGTTCCAGATCGGCCGCGTACGGGCCGGATCCGGCTACCGCGATCGCTGGCACGGCGACATCGGTGACGTCCGGGTCCATGACCGGGTCGTGGTGCCGGACGAGGCAACCGAGCTCGCGCGCCGGACACCCAAGCTGCTCGGGCACTGGTCACTGGCGACCGCTACGGACGGCGCCAGCCCCGAGCAGAAGGACGGCGCGCCCTTTCGGCTCGCCCCGGGGGCGACGATCTACCGGGCCCCTGACAACTCCTGCATCCCTGAGATCGATCCCGACTGCCCCTACGTGCCGCCCGCGCTGGTCGGTGACGGGCATCTGAGGCTGGACGGCGAGGGCGGACACGCCGCCACCGACGGGCCGGTCGTGAACACCGGGGACAGCTTCACCCTCGGGGTGGTCGTACGGCTGGCGGACTCCGAACCGGCCCACCCGATGACCGTGTTGTCCCAGGCCGGTGAGCACACCGACGCCTTCAAGGTGCGCTACGAGCCGTCGACGCACGCCTGGCAACTGGTCGTGCGGGAGAAGGACGAGGCGGGCGCGGCCGAGAGGGTGGTGTCCCGGATCCAGGCGGCGGACGGCGGCGAGGGCCAGGGCCACCGGCTGGCCGTGGTCTACGACGACGCGACCGACAAGATCAGGCTCTACCTCGACGGGTACACCAACGCGCAGGCGACCGCGGACTTCCCCAAGGGCTGGCACAGCACCGGCCCGTTGCAGGTGGGGCGCGCCCACACCGCCGACGGTTGGGGCGAGTACCTGCACGGCGACGTCGACGAGATCCAGGCGTACGCCGGCGCCCTGAGGGACAAGGACATCCTCGGGCTGGGTCGGGGCACCGATCCCTGCTTGTGTTGACCGACCCCTGCTTGTGCCGGCAGACGGCAATCCCTCCGAGGGCCGCTCGCACGTCGATCGACGTGCGAGCGGCCCTCCTCGCTGCCAGGCGGGAGGGGGCCGGCCGCCGGGCGGGACGGAAGGGTGAGCCGGAGTACCAGGCCCCTGGCCACCCCACTGAGTGAAGTGCGGAAGAGAATCAAATAATGCAAGCTTGCTTGCTTGTTTCCTGGTCCGCTGACATGCTCCTGGGCACACCGCCACGCCCCGGGGGGAGCGCACCGTGTCCGATGCCACAGCCGTGCTCGACGATCTGTGCAACGAGAGCGACGAACTCGACGCGCTCGTGGCAGAGTTGAGCGTTGATCAGTGGGCCCGGCCGACCCCCGCCGAACGCTGGACCATCGCCCATCAGATCGCCCATCTGACCTGGACCGACGAGGTCGCCCTGCTCGCCGCCACCGATCCGGACGCCTTCGCGGTGGAGGTGGCCAAGGCTCAGGCAGCCCCCGACAGCTTTGTCGATCAGGCTGCCGAGGAGCTTGTCGCCGTGCCGTCGGCCGCGCTGCTCGCGCGCTGGCGCGACGGGCGCGAGCGGCTTGAGCAGGTCCTGCGCGCAGCACCGCTCGGCATCCGCATCCCCTGGTACGGCCCGCCCATGAGCGTCGCGTCCATGGCAACCGCGCGGCTCATGGAGACCTGGGCCCACGGACAGGACATCGCCGACGCCCTCGGCGCCGTGCGTGCGCCGACCGCCCGGCTGCGGCACGTCGCCCGGATCGGAGTGCGCGCCCGCGACTACGCGTTCCTCGTACGGGGGATCAAGGCACCCGGTGACGAGTTCCGGGTCGAACTCACCGCACCTGACGGTGAGGTGATCGCGTACGGACCCGAGGGCGCCGCGCAGCGCGTCACCGGACCGCTGTACGACTTCTGTCTGCTCGTCACCCAGCGCGCCCACCGTCTCGACGTGGCCGTACACGCCGTCGGGGCCGACGCCGACCAGTGGCTCGACATCGCACAGGCCTTCGCCGGCCCGCCCGGTCCCGGCCGCGCACCCGAGGGCGGTGCGCGGTGACCGCCACGCCGCTGCGGATCGGGAACGCCTCCGGGTTCTACGGCGACCGCTTCGACGCCGTGCGCGAGATGCTCACCGGCGGCCCCCTCGACGTCCTCACCGGCGACTATCTCGCCGAGCTGACCATGCTCATCCTGGGGCGGAGCCGGCTGGGGGACCCGAACCGCGGGTACGCCACCACCTTCCTGCGCCAACTCGAAGAGGGGCTCGGGCTCGCGCACGAGCGGGGGGTGAAGATCGTCGCCAACGCCGGAGGGCTCAATCCGGCCGGACTGGCCGAAGCGGTCAGGGTGTTGGCGGAAAAGGTGGGCGTGCCGGTGCGCGTCGCGCATGTCGAGGGCGACAGCCTGCCCGTCCCCGACGGGTTCCTCACCGCCAACGCGTACCTCGGGGGCGCGGGCATCGCCGCCTGCCTGCGCGCCGGGGCCGATGTCGTCGTCACCGGCCGGGTCACCGACGCCGCCCTCGTCACCGGACCCGCCGCCGCCCACTTCGGCTGGGAACCCGGCGACCACGACGCGCTCGCCGGCGCCCTCGTCGCCGGGCATGTGCTGGAGTGCGGCACCCAGGCGACCGGCGGGAACTACTCCTTCTTCCGCGGCCACGACATCCGCCGGCCCGGCTTCCCGCTCGCCGAGATCCACGCCGACGGGACGTCCGTCATCACCAAGCACGACGGCACGGGCGGCGTTGTCGACACCGGGACCGTCACCGCCCAGCTGCTGTACGAGACCGGCGGCGCCCGGTACGCCGGACCGGACGTGACCGCCCGGCTCGACACCGTGCGGCTGACGCAGGACGGACCGGACCGCGTACGGATCTCGGGAGTGCGCGGCGAGGCTCCGCCGCCCACGCTCAAGGTCGGGTTCAACCGAATCGGCGGCTGGCGCAACGAGGTTGTCTTCGTGCTCACCGGACTCGACATCGAGGCCAAGGCGCAGCTGGTGCAGGACCAGTTCGCGGAGGCGCTCACCCGGACCGGGAAGGAACCCGACGAGGTGCGGTGGGAGCTGGCCCGTACCGACAGGGCCGACGCCGACACCGAGGAGACCTCCGGCGCCCTGCTCAGGCTCGTCGTCCGCGACCAGGACCCGGAGGCGGTCGGACGCACCGTCTCCGGGGCCGCGATCGAGCTGGCCCTCGGCAGCTACCCGGGCTTCCACGTCACCGCCCCGCCCGGCAAGGGAGCGCCCTACGGAGTGTTCGAGGCGAGGTACGTACCGGCGGGAGAGGTCGACCACGTCGCCGTACTTCCCGACGGGCGACGGGAGGACGTGGCACCACCGGTGCACGTGAGGGAGCTCGAGGGGGTGGACGAGCCCGCCCTTCCCGAGCCGCTGCCCACCGGAATCACCCGGCTCGCCCCCCTCGGCCGCATCGCGGGCGCCCGCAGCGGCGACAAGGGCGGGGACGCCAACGTCGGCGTCTGGGTCCGAACCGACGACGCCTGGCGCTGGCTGGCGCATGAGCTCACCGTCGAACGGTTCCGGGAACTGCTCCCGGAGACAGCCGAGTTGACCGTCGTGCGACACGTCCTGCCGAACCTGCGTGCCCTGAACTTCGTCGTCCACGGCCTCCTCGGCGAAGGCGTCGCCGCGCAGGCCCGCTTCGACCCGCAGGCCAAGGCGGTGGGGGAGTGGCTGCGGTCCCGGCACCTCCCCGTGCCCTTGACCCTGCTCGAATCCACCGACGCACCGGAGGCGCACGCATGACCGTCCTGGCCAGCGGGCTCGACACCGCGAGCCCCGAATACGCCGCCAACCGCGCCGCCATGCTGACCAAGCTCGCCGAGCTCGACACCGAGCACGCCAAGGCCCTCGCGGGCGGCGGCGAGAAATACGTCGAGCGGCACCGGGGGCGCGGCAAGCTGCTCGCCCGGGAACGGATCGAGCTGCTCGTCGACCCCGACACCCCGTTCCTGGAACTGTCGCCGCTCGCCGCCTGGGGCAGCGAGTACGCGGTGGGCGCCTCGCTCGTCACCGGCATCGGCGTCGTCGAGGGCGTGGAGTGCCTGATCACCGCCAACGACCCGACCGTACGCGGTGGCGCCTCCAACCCCTGGACGCTGAAGAAGGCCCTCCGCGCCAACGAGATCGCCTTCGCCAACCGGCTCCCGTGCATCAGCCTCGTCGAGTCGGGCGGGGCGGACCTGCCGTCCCAGAAGGAGATCTTCATCCCCGGCGGAGCACTCTTCCGCGACCTCACCCGGCTCTCCGCCGCCGGAATCCCGACCGTGGCGGTCGTCTTCGGGAACTCGACCGCCGGCGGGGCGTACGTCCCCGGCATGTCCGACCACACCGTCATGATCAAGGAGCAGTCCAAGGTCTTCCTCGGCGGACCGCCGCTCGTGAAGATGGCGACCGGCGAGGAGAGCGACGACGAGTCCCTCGGCGGCGCCGACATGCACGCCCGCACCTCCGGGCTCGCCGACCACTTCGCCGTCGACGAGCACGACGCGCTCCGCCAGGCGCGACGAATCGTCGCGCGGTTCAACTGGCGCAAGGCACATGCCGATCCGGGCCCCGCCGAACCACCGAAGTACGACGAGGAGGAGCTCCTCGGCATCGTGCCCGGCGATCTGAAGGTCCCGTTCGATCCGCGCGAAGTCATCGCCCGGCTCGTCGACGGCTCGGACTTCGACGCGTTCAAACCGCTGTACGGGACGAGCCTCGTCACCGGCTGGGCCCGGCTGCACGGCTACCCCGTCGGCATCCTCGCCAACGCCCAGGGCGTGCTGTTCAGCGAGGAGTCGCAGAAGGCCGCCCAGTTCATCCAGCTCGCCAACCAGCGCGACATCCCCCTCCTCTTCCTGCACAACACCACCGGCTACATGGTCGGCAAGGAGTACGAACAGGGCGGCATCATCAAGCACGGGGCGATGATGATCAACGCGGTGTCGAACTCCAGGGTCCCGCACCTGTCCGTACTGATGGGCGCGTCGTACGGGGCCGGGCACTACGGCATGTGCGGGCGCGCCTACGACCCGCGCTTCCTCTTCGCCTGGCCGGGCAGCAAATCCGCCGTCATGGGACCGCAGCAGCTCGCGGGCGTGCTGTCCATCGTCGCGCGCGCCTCCGCCGCCGCGAAGGGACGGCCCTACGACGATGAGGCCGACGCCGGTCTGCGCGCCATGGTGGAGCAGCAGATCGAGTCCGAGTCGCTGCCGGTGTTCCTCTCCGGGCGGCTGTACGACGACGGGGTCATCGACCCGCGCGACACCAGGACCGTCCTCGGGATCTGCCTGTCCGCGATCCACACCGCCCCGCTCGAAGGCGCCCGCGGCGGCTTCGGCATCTTCCGGATGTGAGGACGACCGTGATCAGCACCCTGCTCGTCGCCAACCGGGGCGAGATCGCCTGCCGGATCTTCCGCACCTGCCGTGCCCTGGGCATCGCCACCGTCGCCGTGTACTCGGACGCCGACGCCGACGCGCTGCACGTGAGGGAGGCCGACACCGCCGTACGGCTGCCGGGGGCCGCCCCCGCCGACACCTATCTGCGCGGCGATCTCGTCGTACGTGCCGCGCTCGCCGCGGGGGCCGGCGCCGTGCACCCCGGCTACGGGTTCCTCTCCGAGAACGCCGGGTTCGCCCAGGCCGTGCAGGACGCCGGGCTCGTCTGGGTCGGGCCACCGGCCAAGGCCATCGAGATGATGGCGTCCAAGACCCGCGCCAAGGAGCTGATGGCCGCCGCCGACGTGCCGCTGCTCGCCCCTGTCGACCCGGCGAGGGCGACCGTGGACGATCTGCCGCTGCTGCTGAAGGCCGCGGCCGGCGGCGGCGGACGCGGGATGCGGGTCGTACGGGAACTGGGCTCCCTGCCGGGCGAGATGGCGGCTGCCACGGCCGAGGCGGCGAACGCCTTCGGGGACGGGGAAGTCTTCGCCGAGCCGTACGTCGAGCGCGGCCGGCACGTCGAGGTCCAGATCATGGCCGACGAGCACGGCACCGTATGGGCGCTCGGCACCCGCGACTGCTCGCTCCAGCGCCGCCACCAGAAGGTCATCGAGGAAGCACCCGCACCCGGCCTCGACGAGGCGCTGCGCACCCGGCTGCACGACGCGGCGACCGCCGCCGCCCGAGCCGTCGGCTACCGCGGCGCGGGCACCGTCGAGTTCCTCGTCACCGCCGACGGGCGCCCCTGCTTCCTGGAGATGAACACCCGCCTCCAGGTCGAACACCCCGTCACCGAAGCCGTCTTCGGCCTCGACCTCGTCGCCCTGCAGCTCTCCGTCGCCGAAGGCGAACCCCTCCCGTCCCCCACACCGCCCGCCCCGCACGGGCACGCCGTCGAGGCCCGGCTCTACGCCGAGGACCCCACCCACGACTGGCAGCCCAGGACCGGGCCGCTGCACACCCTCGACGTACCGGACGAACCCGGACTGCGCCTGGACACCGGGTACACCGGCGGCGACACCATCGGCGTGCACTACGACCCGATGCTCGCCAAGGTCATCGCCCACGCCCCCACGCGCACCCAGGCCGTCCGGCTCCTCGCCCGCGCCCTGGAACGCACCCGCATCCACGGACCGGTCACCAACCGCGATTTGCTCGTACGGTCCCTGCGCCACCCCGACTTCACCGGCGCCCGACTCGACACCGGCTTCTACGACCGCCACCTGGACGCCCTCACCGCCACCCCCGACGACGCCACGGACCGGAACCTCGCCGCCCTCGCCGCAACCGCCGCCGACGCCACGCACCCCCGTACCACCGGCACCCCGTGGAAGCCGCACACCGGGGCCAACCCACCGCGCACTCCGGCGGCCTCCACCCCGTACCAGGGTTCCCGCTTCGGCGCCTGGCGCAATGTCCCTTCGCAGCCACAGACCAGGCGCTACCGCGGCGAACCCGACGGGACCGAACACGAGATCGCCTACCGCACCACCCGCGGCGGCGCGATCGAAGCCCCCGGCGCCCGGATCCTCACCGTCACCCCCGACCACGTCACCGTCGAGACGGACGACGGCGTCACCCACCGCTTCCGCCTCGCCGCCCACCACGACCGGGTGTACGTGGACGGCGCCACCGGCTCGTACACCTTCACCGCCCTGCCCCGCTTCACCGAACCCACCGACCGCGCCGACCCCGGCTCCCTGCTCGCCCCCATGCCCGGCACCGTCGCCCGGCTCGCGGACGGACTCGTGGCGGGCGCGACGGTCGAGGCGGGGCAGCCGCTGATCTGGCTGGAGGCGATGAAGATGGAACACCGCATTCATGCCCCCGCCTCCGGCACCCTCACCGCACTGCACGCCGCACCCGGCCTCCAGGTGGAGGTCGGCGCCCTGCTCGCCGTCGTACAGGAGGAACCGACCCCATGAGCACCGTCCTCGAAACCGAAGAGCAGCAAGCCCTGCGCACCGCCGTCGCCGCACTCGGAAAGCGGTACGGGCGCGACTACATGACCTCCGTCGTGCGCGACGGTGCCCACCCCCGCGAACTGTGGACCGAAGCGGCCAAGCTCGGCTACCTGGGGGTCAACCTCCCCGAGGAGTTCGGCGGCGGAGGCGGCGGCATGGTCGAACTAGCCATAGTGCTGGAGGAGTTGGGGGCGGCCGGATCGCCGCTCCTCATGATGATCGTCTCCCCGGCGATCTGCGGCACCGTCATCGCCCGCTTCGGCACCGACGCCCAGAAGCAGCAGTGGCTCCCCGGACTCGCCGACGGCTCCGTCACCATGGCCTTCGGCATCACCGAGCCCGACGCCGGATCCAACTCCCACCGCATCACCACCACCGCCCGCCGCGACGGCGAGGACTGGCTGCTCACCGGGCGGAAGGTCTTCGTCTCCGGTGTCGACATCGCCGACGCCACCCTCATCGTCGGCCGCACCGAGGACGCCAGGACGGGGAGGCTCAAGCCCTGTCTCTTCGTCGTCCCGCGCGACGCCCCCGGCTTCCGGCGCTCGCAGATCGACATGGAACTCCAGGCACCGGAGAAGCAGTTCGAGCTCGTCCTCGACGATGTGCGGCTGCCCGCCGACGCCCTCGTCGGAGGGGGTACCTCCCGCTCGAGCGAAGCCGAGAGCGGGGGAGAGGACGTGGGCCTCCTCCAGCTCTTCGCCGGACTGAACCCCGAACGCATCATGACCGCCGCGTTCGCCCTCGGCATGGGGCGGTACGCGCTCGGCCGCGCCGTCGAGTACGCGCGGACCCGGCAGGTGTGGAAGGAGCCCATCGGCTCCCACCAGGCCATCGCCCACCCTCTCGCCCAGGCGCACATCGAACTCGAACTGGCCCGCCTGATGATGCGGAAGGCCGCCGGGCTGTACGACGAGGGCGACGACATCGGCGCGGGCGAAGCCGCCAACATGGCGAAGTACGCCGCCGCCGAAGCCTGCGTGAAGGCCGTCGACCAGGCCGTGCACACCCTTGGTGGCAACGGCCTCACCCGCGAGTACGGGCTCGCGTCCCTGATCACCGCCGCCCGCGTCGCCCGGATCGCACCCGTCAGCCGGGAAATGATCCTGAACTACGTTTCCCACCGGTCTCTGGGTCTCCCCAAGTCCTACTGAGGGAATCCCTGATCTTCGCAGGGAATCCCGGGCTTCAGGCCGGGCGGCAATGGAATGTGATTCCTGGCCCGGAGGCGCGGAGCACCGGAGTGCTCGGCGTTGTCAGTGGCGCCAGCTATGTTGATCGGACGGACCGGAAGGGGGGCCGGATGATTCGTGCGTACACGTTTCTCCTGCGGCCCACCGTGGGTCGGACGATCGCGCTGGGCGAGATGCTGGCCGATCACCGCTCGCTCTACGACGGAGCGCTGCAGGAACGCCGCGATGCCTACCGGCATGGATCGAAGACCAGCGTCAAGTCTGCACAGCTCAAGGACATCCGGGCGTACGACCCAGATCATCAGGGTCGCTGGTCGTTCTCCTCGCAGCAGGCGACCCTGCGCCGCCTGACGCCGGATGGGGGGTGTTCCTGACGATCCCGCACGCCAAGGCCGAAGGCGCCGGACGGGAAGTCATCGCCGTGGACCCCCGCAACACCTCCCGGACCTGCCCCGAATGCGGGCACGTCTCAGCGGAGAACCGACCCACACAGGAGAAGTTCCATTGCCAGTCGTGCGGCCACACGGCGCACGCCGACACAGTGGGAGCACTCAATGTTCTACGGGCCGGGCTGGTCCGTCACAACGCCAACACGGCTTGGCGAGAAGCCCCGTCCTTTTCGGGGCGGGGAGGAGTCACGGTGAACGTGTTCCGCAGTGAGTACGCAGACGTCCAGGCGCTCGGCCTGCCGATCCACAAGAAGGTCCGGCAGGCCGAATTCACCGGCGCCGTACCGAGGGCCACCTCCGGAAAGATCCTCCGGCGCGAACTGCGCGACCGGGAGAAGGCCAACGAAAAGCTCAGCGAGAGGGCGGAAGAGGCATGAAACTGGTCCGCACCGGCCGGGAGCGCGGCATCGCCACCATACGGATGGATTCGCCGACGAACCGCAACGTGCTCTCCGCGCGGCTCGTCGCCGAACTCCGCGAAACCCTCGCCGGACACGGCGAGGACGACACCGTGCGGGCCGTGGTACTCACCCACACCGGCAACACGTTCTGCGCCGGCGCGGACCTGGGCGCACCCCCCGACCCGGAAGCGTTCGTCGCCCTGATGCGGCAGATCGTGACCCTGCCCAAACCGGTCGTGGCCCGCGTCGACGGACATGTCCGGGCCGGCGGACTCGGCCTCCTCGCGGCCTGCGACATCTCGGCCGCCGGACCCGCCTCGACCTTCGCCCTCACCGAGTCCCGGCTGGGCCTGGCCCCCGCCGTGATCTCGATGCCGCTGCTGCCCCGCACCGACCCCAGGGCCGCCGCCCGCTACTACCTCACCGGAGAACGGTTCGACGCGGCCGAAGCGGCCCGCATCTCCCTCGTCACCATCGCCGCCGAGGACGTCGACAAAGCACTCGTACCCGTACTGGACGGACTGCGCCGGGCCTCACCGCAGGGGCTGGCAGCATCGAAGGAGCTGGTCACAGCTACTGTGCGGGAGAGTTTCGACCAGTACGCCGAAGACCTCATCGCCCGCTCGGCGGCACTCTTCGCCTCCGAGGCACGGGAGGGGATGACGGCCTTCCTCGAACGACGGGACCCCGCATGGGCGTTGTGACGCCCCCCACCGACAGGACCCCCAAGCAGGACCGCAGCCGCGCCACCCGCCAACGGCTGCTCGAAGCCGCGGTCGCCTGCCTCGCCGAACACGGCTGGGCAGGCTCCACGGTCTCCGTCGTCGCCGAACACGCCGGGGTCTCCCGAGGCGCCGCCCAGCACCACTTCCCCACCCGCGAGGACCTGTTCACCGCCGCCGTCGAATACGTCGCCGAGGAACGCTCCGCCGCCCTGCGCGCCCTGCCCGTCCAGGGCCGTACGGCTGTCGTCGCCGCCCTCGTCGATCTCTACACCGGCCCGCTCTTCCGCGCCGCCCTCCAGCTCTGGGTCGCCGCGTCCAACGAACCCCAGCTCCGCCCCCGCGTCACCGAACTCGAAGCCCGCGTGGGCCGCGAGACCCACCGCATCGCCGTCGAACTCCTCGACGCGGACGAGACGAAGCCCGGCGCACGCGAAACCGTCCAGGGACTCCTCGACATGGCCCGCGGCCTCGGGCTGGCCAACGTGCTGACCGATGACACCGCCCGGCGTCAGAGGGTCGTGGCACAGTGGGCAGCGCTGGTGGACGACGCACTGAACTGAGCCGTGGGGGAGCGAATGGGCGACTACTTCCAGACGATCGTCGACCTCGACGCCACCGAGCAGGACGCCGCACCACTCGGCGCCGGGCTCCTCGACTGGCTGATCGCCGAAGGAATCGTCAGCGCCGAGCGCACCGACTGCGTCCTCGACGGAGACGGCTACGGCAACGCACCTGGTCCGAACCACGCCAAGGCCGTCGACGACCCGGAACCGGTCGACCTGTGGAGCAACGGCCTCTACGTCGCGACCGGACGCACCGTCTTCGACAGCGGCCAGGGCGACGCGGGAGCTGCCACCTGCCCGCTCTGCGCCACCGAGATCCGCCTCGTCGACGACACCTGGTGCCCCGTCGACAGCGCCTGGGCCCCGCTCGCGGGCCGGCTCGGCGCCTGGGCGAACGGCGGCGAAGGCGTCGTGGAGTGCCCCTCCTGCCGCCGGCCCTCCGGCATCGACCGCTGGAGCTGGGAGGACGACTACTACGCCTGCGGGCGGCTCGGCCTCACCTTCTGGAACTGGGCGGAGCTGACCCACGGCTTCGAACAGGAGGTGCGGCGCCGCCTCGGCGGACACCGCACCGTCACTCTCCGCGGCAAGCTCTAGGCACTCTTGTCCGGATCGCGCCGGGCTTGCGCGGTACCGGGAACGTCAGTTCGCCAGATCCGTGATCTGGTCATATCCCTCGATCTCCCGCGGGTCGCGCGGCCCGGGTCCGACATACCTCGCCGACGGCCGCACCAGCCGCCCCGTGCGCTTCTGCTCCAGGATGTGCGCCGACCATCCCGCCGTACGCGCGCACGTGAACATCGATGTGAACATGTGGGCCGGGACCTCGGCGAAGTCCAGCATGATCGCCGCCCAGAACTCCACGTTCGTCGCCAGCACCCGGTCCGGGCGCCGCGCGTGCAGCTCCTCCAGCGCGGCCTTCTCCAGCGCCTGGGCCACCTCGAACCGCGGCGCGCCCAGTTCCTTCGCCGTACGCCGCAGCACGCGCGCCCGCGGGTCCTCGGCCCGGTAGACCCGGTGTCCGAAGCCCATCAGCCGCTCACCCTTGTCCAGGGCCTTCTTCACGTACGCGGTGGCGTCGCCGGTCCGCTCGATCTCCTCGATCATGCCGAGGACCCGGGACGGGGCGCCGCCGTGCAGCGGACCCGACATCGCACCCACCGCGCCGGACAACGCGGCCGCCACATCGGCGCCGGTCGACGCGATGACCCGGGCGGTGAACGTGGACGCGTTCATGCCGTGCTCGGCGGCCGACGTCCAGTACGCGTCGACGGCCTTGACGTGCTTCGGGTCCGGCTCCCCGCGCCAGCGGATCATGAACCGCTCGACGACGGACTGCGCCTTGTCGATCTCGCTCTGCGGGACCATCGGCAGCCCCTGGCCGCGCGCCGACTGGGCGACGTACGACAGCGCCATCACGGCGGCCCGCGCCAGATCGTTGCGGGCGGTCTCCTCGTCGATGTCGAGGAGCGGCTTCAGGCCCCAGACCGGCGCCAGCATGGCCAGCGCGGACTGCACATCGACCCGGATGTCACCCGAGTGGACCGGGATCGGGAACGGCTCGGCGGGCGGCAGCCCGGGGTTGAACGCCCCGTCGACCAGCAGACCCCACACGTTCCCGAACGACACATGACCGACGAGATCCTCGATGTCGACCCCGCGGTAGCGGAGCGAGCCACCCTCCTTGTCGGGTTCGGCGATCTCCGTCTCGAACGCGATGACTCCCTCTAGTCCCGGTACGAAGTCGGACATGGCGGCTCCCTCGGTGGACGGCTGTATGGAGGCCACAGTGGCCTGCCCCAAGATATTGGCGGGTTCCCACGACGCGGGGAAGCGTGACATCCGGCACAGCCACCCACTTCATCCGTGCGCGATTGACACCCCTCCTCACCGGGCAGACTCGGCCCCTGCGGCAGGATGACCCCGTGCCCACCGCAGATTCCCCTTCCGATTCCACCACCGATCCGGCCGCGATGCGCGAGCAGTACCGCTCCGAGGGCTTCACCGAGGACACGCTCGACGCCAACCCCATGCAGCAGTTCGCCCACTGGTTCCGGCAGATCGCCGCAGGTGGAATGGTCTACGAGCCGAACGCCATGGTGGTCTCCACGGCCACACCCGACGGCCGCCCCTCGTCCCGGACGGTGCTGCTGAAGAAGTACGACGACCGCGGCTTCGTCTTCTTCACCAACTACGCCTCCCGCAAGGGCCGCGAGCTGGCCGCCAACCCGTATGTCTCCCTGCTCTTCCCCTGGCACCCGCTGGCCCGCCAGGTCATCGTCACCGGCGCCGCGGCCCGCATCGCCCGCGAGGAGACGGTCGCCTACTTCCGCACCCGCCCGCACGGCTCCCAGCTGGGCGCCTGGGCGAGCGAGCAGTCGACGGTCATCGGCTCCCGCCAGGAACTCATCGACCGGTACGAGGAACTGGCGGCCCGCTACCCGGAGGGCGAGCACATCCCCGCACCCCCCGAGTGGGGCGGCTTCCGCGTCGTACCGGAGACGATCGAGTTCTGGCAGGGCCACGAGAACCGTCTCCACGACCGGCTGCGGTACGTACGCGAGGGCGAGGGCTGGCGAGTGGAACGCCTCTGCCCCTGACCGGCCCCGGACACGCAGAAACCCGCGGGCTCTGGTTCCTCCTTGCGGAGGAGCCGGCCGGATCTACCGGCGAGCCCGCGGGTCGGTGACTGCTTGGGTTTCGGCAGACAGCCTGCCGAGGTGCACGAAGTGCGACGACGGGCTGTCAGCCCGCAGCCACCTCACGAATCCGATAAGACTGCACTTTTCGGATCACCTCCTTTCGCGTGTGGCCCCCAGCCTAGGAACCTTCGGCGGGTGTCTCAACCCTTTTTCATCAGCGGCTCCTGTGCGGCGCTGTACGCGTATCCGTCGGCCCGCTGGAGCAGCCGCAGGTTCACGTGGGACACGTTGAAGCGGCCGGCGGGCGTGGTCAGGCTGTGCTGTCCGGACGATCGGACGGAGATACGCCCGGTCCACGTGCCTGCCCACCTGCCGTTGCGCACGGTGGCGCGGACGAGGTCTCCGGTGGCGAAACCGTAGTGCTGCTTTCGACGCGGGCGAATGAGCCGGGGGAATCCGTACCGGTCGGGTGTGGTGCGGGCGTAGGTGCCTCGCCCGGTCGCCTTCACGATCTGGACCGGCTGGGGCACGCGGACGATCGCGTCTCCGCTCTGGTGGTCCAGTCGCCCGACGGAGAGGGCGTCGAGCGTGTGGGTCTTGGGCAGGCCCATGGCCGTACGGTTCCACTTTGTCCGGCCACCCGACGAGGCATGCACCGGCTTGGAGAGTGTGCCGAGGGCATCAGTGAGCAGCTGTCGGGTCGCGTTCATGACTGCGGCGTCGCGGAGGGGAGCCTTGATCTGCGATCGGATCACCGCGAGGCAGGCCGGGCGGTGGGCCAGGAATTCTTCCACGAGGGTGGAGGCTTTGGCCTGGTTGCAGGGGGCGCAGGCAAGGGTGAGATTCGAGATGCGGTCGGAGCCGCCACGGCTGCGGGGCCGGATGTGGTCGATGTTCAGAGGCACGCCGGTGGCATCGCAGTAGGCGCAGGCGCGTCCCCGTGTGGCGAGCAGGTATTCGCGGATTTCGGTGCCCGCGAGAGTGCCGCTGCGGTATTCGGCAGCAGTGAGGCTGTGGCCCGCGCTCATGGCGTGGGTGTCGAAGGCGACCTGCTCGATGTGGATCTCGGTGACTGGAGCCCACCGGGAGAGGCGGCGGACGGTCGCCACCGTGGTGTCGACCCGATGCTGCACCGACGGGGGTAGCCAGTCCTTTCGGCGGGTACGGTTGTCCGACCGGCGCGCGCGGTAGCGGCAGTTCGCCGATCGTCGTCGGTGCCGGTACCCGGCTCGCTGCCCCATGGCCCGGTGGATCTGCTCGCCCCGATGGCGTAGCTCGAGTGAGAAGAGTCCGCGCCGAACGGTCACGGGTGTGTCGCCTGGGCCGGTTTCTTTCTTCGTGTCGGTGAGGGCGATACCGGTGCCCTTGGACCCGGGGTCGATCCGTAGCTGCACTCCGGTGACGTCGGATCCGGCGCGTGTGCGGTCTTTGAGACGGATGGTGAAGGGGGCATGTCGTACGACGACAGCGCGCCCCTTGGTGAGTAATTCGCGTGCGCGTGCGGGATGGCAGGGCATGAGTGGCTGTCCGCCCTTCGCGAGGACGAAGACTCTGCCTGCGCCTGTTCCGCCTCTGTACGTGTTGCTGCGTGAGGGGACGTCACCGTCCCTGGTCTCTGCCCTTGTGGCGTGACGCCGACGGGGCCGGGTGCTGCGCCCGTCGGTCTCCCCTCGCCCATGTTCCCTGCCGGTGCCCCGCGCGATGGCGGGTTGTCCGTGAGCCGTTTCGTCCCTGCTCCCAGGGGTGTCTGCTCTCGCGGATTCCAGTGCGGGCTGCTGAGGAAGCACAGCTCGGTGGGTCTGCTCGCCTGCGGGGAACGTAGTCATCAAGGGCACCGGCCTTTGATCGCTGATCGTGATGACTGGGGCTGTTCACTCGGCTCGCCTCGCGAGGAGGGAGCGGGAGCGAGTGATCTCCTTTCAACGTGTGAGTGCGGGACGCTAGCTCTGTTAAAGGGCGGGCGGGGTGAGGAGATGACCGTTACCACCCGTAGGCGTGTTTTTTGCCGAACATCGAATGCCCGATTGTTCCTCGTGTTAGAGGTCGCGCAGATAGGTGCGGTGGGGAGCCCTGTCGCGAGCTAGGCACAGGCCCTGGGCGATCACGTAGTTGCCACGCTCTGTGATCACCCGGGGTCTGCCTCGAGCGGAGTGGTTGTACGCCTGACCGAGAAGGTGCAGAGGATCTGGGGCGGAGCGCGCCGACTACGCCGTGGACCGCGCACGGCGCCAGTACCAACTGGCCGAACCGGAGAACCGCCTGGTGGTACGGCAGTTAGAGAGGGACTGGGAGACGGCGATGACCGAGCGCCAGAGGCTCGGCGAGGAGTACGACCGCTTCCTCGCTGTGCGCCCGCGCACCCTCAGCGCCGAGGAACGGGCACAGATCAGGGCTCTGGCCGCTGACGTCCCGGGCATCTGGCACGCGCCCACCACCACCGACGCGGACCGCAAGCAGCTGATCCGGCATCTGGTCGAGCAGGTCCGCATCGAGGTGCTGGGCACCAGCGAGCCAGGAGCCGCGCCGGTCCAGCCTGGGGTGCAGGCGGCCCCAGCAGCGGGCGAGGACTTGGCCGAAGCGGTCGTGGACGCCGGCCGACTCCTGGACCGGCGCCGGATGGGTCGTGACCTGGGCCAGGCGGAACTCCGCTCCATGCCGGGGCTGGCGCCCGGGGTTCGTTCCGCGGCGCTTGCCAGCCGGTGCATACATCACCCGGTCCGCGCGGATGCGGCCCAGCAGCCGCACGGGTTCATCGCGCAGCAGCCAGGTCAGGCGCACGAGGTCGTAGCCGGAGTCCAGGACGAACAGGACCGGCGGGTCGCCCGGTCGCCATTGCCCGGCCCGCTGCAGGCGGGCGCGCAGGTCACGGATCTGAGTCGCGGTGACCTCGGTGGGATCGTCCTCGGGCCCCAGCCGCACTGCGTCCAGCGGCCCTGTCCACGAGGAGCGGCCACCGCCCAGGGCCGCGGCCACCTGGTAGGGCCAGCCCGGGATGGTCTGGCGAACCCCGTCGCAGCGACACGGACGGTGGCAGTGCAGGCGCTCCGGCGAGCACTCGGCGTCCGGACGCGGCCACGGAGTGACGTCCAGCGCGATCGACAGCTGCCGGTCCGCCCCGCGCGGCAGTTCAAGGCCTGCCAGCGCCATCCGCAGGCGGGACACGGCGATGTGGCCCTGGGCCAGCGCGTCGTACATCGCCCCGTGCGCACGCCGGTGCACTGCCGCCAGCGACAACTCCGGCAGCGAGACCACCGGCCCGCCGGCACACAGCACCGCGTCCGCCAGCTTGAACAGAGCATCCGCCCGCAGGGTCGGGCACTCGTAGAACTCGCGGCGAAACCGGGATAACCCGGTCAATGCCTCGACGCGCGCAGCGTCGTCTTGCAGACTGTCCATCACGGCCTTTGGGTTGATCGACTGTCGACTTCAGCGAGAAGACACGATGACGCAAAGGCCGCCCAGCTGTCAGGCGAACGACGAACCCCACCAAGACATGATCTTGGTGGGGTTAATAGTCAAGCTTAGTCGGTGAACTCGCACGACGGGCTCGACCGATTTCCCGGAATTCGATGTGTGCTGAGTCACGTTCGAGTTCAATGATCTGACGTGCGGCAACGGCGGACACGTCCGGCAGGGGGTCCGGGATGAGCGCTTCCAGGAGCAGTGGGATCACCGACGCCCTCGGGCCCGATCCCATCCCCGGGTCGGAGCTGCTCGCGGCGTTGCTCGACGGCATGGACGCGGCGCTCTGCGCGTTCGACGCGGGCGGCGCGATCACCCACTGGAACCGTGAGGCCGAGCGGATTCTCGGCTGGACAGCCGAGGAAGCGGTGGGACGGCCCGGGTTCGCGGGGTGGGCGGTGCGCCATGCGGACGCGGGTGAGGTGCACGGGCGGCTGATGGCGGCCATGGACGCGCCGGGCCGCCAGGTCCACGAGTTCGCGCTGCTGCGCAAGGACGGCGGCCGGGTGCTCGTACGGACCCAGGCGGCCGGGGTGCGGGGGGCGGACGGGACGGCGGCCGGGGTCTACTGCGCGTTCGGCGAGGTGCACGCGCAGATCGACCTGGAGCGGTCGATCGCCCTCAGCGAGGCGCTGTTCGAGGACGCCTCCTGGGGTGTGGTCCTCGTCGACGTGGACCTGCGGCCGACGGTCGTCAACGCGTATGCGGCTCGGGCGCTGGGCGGCGGCCGTACGACGATGCTGGGACGCCCGCTCGGAGAGCTGCTCGCGCAGGGTGTCGAGGACCTGGAGGGCGCGCTGCAGCACGTCCTCGCCGAGGGGTCCCCGCCCGCGCCGGCCGACCTGTGGGTGACGCAACGGACGGCGAAGGGGGACCGGCGCCGCTGCTGGCACAGCGGGTTCCTGCAGTTGGCGTCGCCGCTCGCCGAGGGGCCCGTTCCGCTGGGGGTCGGCTGGCTGTTCCAGGACGTGACGGCGGAGCGGCTGGCGGCGCAGGAGGCGGACCGGGTGCGGTTCCGGTCGAACCAGCTGCACCGGGCGTGCCGGTCGGCGGCCGAGTGCGAGGATCCGATGGAGGCGGCGACGTCCTACGTGGACTACGCGCTCGCGGGCTTCGCCGACCATGCGCTGATCGATCTGGTGGCGGGGGTGCGGCTGGTTCGGGCGGCGGCGACACCGGCCGACGCCCCCGGCCCGTGCCGGCCCGTGGTGGGAGGCGGTGTTCCGCTCCGCTACGCCCCGGGCCATCCGGCGCTCCAGGCGTTGGACCGCACGGGCTCGGTCCGCGTGAGCGCCGGTACGGCTCCGGGGGCCGGGACCTGGGCGGCGGACCGTCAGTGGCCGGGCGACTCGGTCCACGCCCTGTGCGCGGTGCTGCGGAGCCGGGCCCGGACGCTGGGCGTGGTGACGTTCCTCCGGGCGGCGAACCGCAGCCCTTTCGAACGTCAGGACGCGACGTACGCCGAGAGCGTGGCGGCCCGGGTGGCGACAGCGGTGGACCTGTCCCGGACACTGCCCGCAACCCCGTAGCCCGCTGGGCGGCCGATCCGGTCCGTCCGGTGTTCGAGGACGGAACCGTTCACCCGGTGAACCCGCACCCGACCGCGCACCCCTCTCTCGGCTCAGTACCGGTAGAAGATCCGATCCGCGTACTCGGCCATCACGCGCCCGTTCCACTCGTGCCCGCCATCGACGTTCCCGGACCGCAGCAGCGGCGGCTCGATCCCCCGCTCGACCAACCGCTCCGCGGCCGTCGCCATCATGGCCTGCATCACCGCACTGGTGACCACCGTCGACGCGGGTGCGAACGGCGCCTCGACGCCCTTTGCCGTCAGCTCCGCGTCGCCGATCGCGATCTTGCTGTCGATGACGATGTCGCAGTGGTCCCGCAGGAACCCGCCCGAGACATGCCGCGACCGCGTCCCTTCCGCGTAGGCGACCGACGTGACGCCGATGACCTTCAGGCCGAGTGCCCGCGCGTTGACCGCTATTTCGACGGGCAAGGCGTTGCGCCCGGAGAGCGAGATGATCACCAGCAGGTCGCCGGCGCTCGCCGGGCTGGAGTCGAGCACGGCGCCGGCCAGCCCCTCGACCCGTTCCAGCGCCGACCCGAGCGTCGCCGGCATGACGTCGACGCCGAGCGTGCCCGGCACGACGAGCAGGTTCATCAGGGCCAGTCCACCGGCCCGGTAGACGACGTCCTGGGCGGCGAGCGACGAGTGGCCGGCGCCGAACGCGAAGAGCCGGCCGCCCGCTTCGACGGTGTCGGCGATGGCGGCGCCGGCGGCCGCGATCGTGTCGGCCTCCTCGTCGCGTACACGCTCCAGCAGGCCGATCGCTGCGTCGAAGAACTGACCGGCCGGCTTGCTGTCGCTCATCGAGGAGGCCCTTTCCGCAGGGGTGGGGTGTCCGTGCCGCGGATCACGTTGCGGTCCGGACCAGTGACCTGTCAATACCGGCCGCGACGTATGCGGACGGTCCGGGGTTCGGTCGGCGCGGCACGGTTGTCAGCGGTATGCGTCAGAATTGCTTGAGGGCCAGCGCACGACGTTTTTCATGTCACAGCATCGAGGGGCACGAATGTCCGGACTGATCGACACAACGGAGATGTATCTCCGCACCATCCTCGAACTCGAAGAGGAAGGTGTCGTTCCCATGCGCGCCCGGATCGCGGAACGGCTGGACCAGAGCGGTCCGACGGTCAGCCAGACGGTGGCGCGGATGGAGCGCGACGGCCTGGTGCAGGTCGCGGGCGACCGGCATCTGGAGCTGACGGAGGAGGGCCGCCGGCTGGCGACCCGGGTGATGCGCAAGCACCGCCTCGCGGAGTGCCTGCTCGTCGACGTGATCGGCCTGGAGTGGGAACAGGTGCACGCCGAGGCCTGCCGCTGGGAGCACGTGATGAGCGAGGCGGTGGAGCGGCGGGTGCTGGAGCTGCTGCGGCACCCGACGGAGTCCCCGTACGGGAATCCGATCCCGGGCCTGGAGGAGCTGGGGGAGAAGGCCGAGGCCGACCCGTTCCTGAACGACGGCATGGTGAGCCTGTCGGAGCTCGACCCGGGCGCCGACGGCAAGACCGTGGTGGTGCGCAGGATCGGTGAGCCGATCCAGACGGACGCCCAGCTGATGTATACGTTGCGGCGCGCGGGCGTGCAGCCCGGTTCCGTGGTCAGCGTGACGCAGTCGCCGGGCGGGGTGCTGGTCGGCAGCAGTGGTGAGGCGGCCGAGCTGGACTCCGAGGTCGCCTCGCACGTGTTCGTGGCCAAGCGCTGACCGAAGGCGGCCCGGGAGGGCCGCATGTGGACCGCGCGCCGCCCCGGACGCGGTTGCCGAAGCGTAACGTCCGGTTTCCGTTTTTCCGTCCCGAATGGCAAGCGGCCGGGCGCCTCTCGTGCCAGGCTGTGGCTGAGTCATACCTGAGAGTGTCGGCCGCCTGGCCATGCGGTCGGGGAGGGAGCAGCGGATGCGCCCGTCGTACTGGCATGTGCAGCAGAGGGCGGCTGTCACGATCGCGAGCACCCGGACCGCTCCGGCCCCGTCTGCCCCGGCGCCCGCCGCCCCGCATGCCCCCTGGACGTGGGAGAGCCCCGGCGCCGCGCGGCGCCGGGGCCTGTCCTCCCCTGTTCCGACCTGGAGCCCCGAGCTCTCAAGGTCGGCCCCCACGGACCCTCATCCCCGAGTGGTCCGCCTCACGGAGAAGATCTCCCCTCCGGGAGCGACGTCAATCCTTGGAAGGGGTCACTCGAACGAGGGGTGTTGCGAGCCGGACACCGATTTTCGAATACAGGTTCGATAGTCTGGCGTGACGCGACCACACGGCGATCGAGCGGTTGTCGAGGACCAGAAGGGGGTGCCAGGACACATGGTGCGGCGCATCGATGTAACCGGATCCGACGGTGTACGTCTCGCGGCCTGGGAGTTCGCAGATCCGCCCAAGGAGCACACGGAGGGCGAACACGCCCCCGGGGTCTTACTGCTCCATGGGCTGATGGGCCGGGCGTCCCACTGGGCCTCCACCACCCGCTGGCTCGCCGAGCGGCACCGGGCGGTCGGGCTCGACCAACGGGGGCACGGCCGCAGCGAGAAGCCCGCCGAAGGCCCGTACACCCGCGAGGCGTACGTCGCCGATGCCGAGGCGGCGATCGAACAGCTCGGCCTGGCCCCCGTCACCGTCGTCGGCCATTCGATGGGAGCTCTCACCGCCTGGCAGCTCGCCGCGAAACGCCCCGATCTGGTCCGGGCCCTGGTCATCTGCGACATGCGGGCCTCCGCGCTCGGCGCGGCCTCGCAGCGGGAGTGGGAGGACTGGTTCAGGTCCTGGCCGGTGCCGTTCGCGACGCTCTCCGACGTTCGGAAATGGTTCGGCGAGGACGACCCCTGGGTGGAGCGGCCGAACCCGGCCCGCGGCGAGTTCTTCGCCGAGGTGATGGCCGAGCGCGCCGACGGCTGGCGCCCCGTCTTCTCCCGCCGCCAGATGCTCCAGTCCCGCGCGACATGGGTGTACGACGCGCACTGGGAGGAGCTGGCACAGGTCCGGTGCCCGACGCTGGTTCTCCGCGGCCTGGACGGCGAACTGGGACGGGCCGAGGCCCAGGAGATGGTCCGCGTACTGCCGCGCGGACAGTACGCGGAGGTGGCGGACGCCGGCCATCTCGTCCACTACGACCAGCCGGAGGGCTGGCGCGCCGCGGTCGAACCGTTCCTGGAGGAGTTCGCCGAGGACCCGCAGAACGACCGCGAGCCCGTCTCCCCGTGACGGGGCGGCCGGACCCGGCTCGCGTCACCCCTTGCTGACCGCCGCCAGGATCTCGGGCAGCCGGTTCGCCGTGCGCGGTGCGGCCAGCCGCAGGCCCGCCCAGGCGACCAGCGCCCCGTACGCGCTGCCGACCGGCAGCAGCACCCACAACCAGCCCTCCGCGTCGACGAGATGCAGCCAGATCGTCGCCACGATCACTGGCGCGCACAGCACCGCCGCCGAGACCATGCCACCGAAGATCGAGATCCAGGCGAGCCCGGCCTGCCCCGGTGCCACGTTCTTGAACCCGCTGTCCTGAGGGATCGAGTACGGGAAGTTGGCCGATGCCAGCGCCCCCGTCGCCAGCATCGCGCCCAGCAGGGCGAGCGACAGCCCTATGGCGCCCGGCAGCTTCTCCCAGTCGCCGAGCACCGCCGCCGTCACCACGGTCACCAGGACCGTGTACGGCAGGGTGATCACCAGCAACGCCGTCGCACGCCCCCGCAGTTCGAGGTAGGCGTCCCGGGTGGAGGAGATCGTCAGCGCCACCATCCAGAACGCGGAGGTGTCCTGCCCGAACTGGTTGTACATCTGGATGCCGAGCATTCCGGCGGCGAAGCACGCGAAGTAGACCGAGCCGGTGCCCTGCACCGCGTTGAGCAGCGGCACGATCAGCCCGATGGCGAGAGCCGTCACCCAGGCGGCCTTGGTCTTCGGGTCCCGTGCCACGTACCGCAGACTGCGCCGTATCACCGTCCCCGTGCGGCCCTCGGGCAGCAGCGCGGAGAGCCGGGAGCCGCCCTTGCCGGACTTCTCCCGGGCCGTTCCGGCGGCGGCAAGGGTGGAACCGTCCGGGGCGGTCATCAGCTTGACCAGACTCCGCTGCCACAGCCACACCAGCGCACCCAGCGCCGCGACGGAGAGCAGCAGTTGCGCCACGGCCCGCCCGTACGACCCCTGCGCCGCCGAGTCCACCGCGCCGATCGCCGAGGCGGGCGGCAGCCAGCGCACCACGTCCGCCGCCGGGTCGAGGGTGGCGAGCCCACCGGACCGGCCGAGCCGCTGCGCACCGAAGTTCACGACCTGGATACCGACCGCGACCACGAGTCCGCTGAGAACCGCCAGATCGCGGCCCTTGCGGGAGCTCAGCAACCGGGTGTTGGCCGTGGCGACGGCCCGCGCCAGCGCGACACACACCACCAGGGTCAGCGGCACGGCGACCACCGCGCACACCACGGCCGCCGCCCCGTGTGCCACCGAGAACGCCGAACCGGCCGCCAGACAGAGCGTGAACAGCGGTCCGATGCCGACGAGCGACGCCACCAGCAGCGCCCCGACCAGCGGGCGTGGCCGCAGCGGCAGCATCACGAGCCTGCTCGGGTCGAGGGTTTCGTCGCCGCTGGGGAAGAACAGCGGCATCACCGCCCAGCCGAGCGCCAGCACCCCGGTCAGCAGGACCGTCAGGGAACCCGCCTGGGCGTGGCCGCGCAGCGCGGCCAGCGCGATCAGCTGGCCCGCGGCGAACAGCAGGGTGAGGACGACGGAGAAGATGTAGACGGCCCGTCTGCCGGAGGACTGCCGCAGCCCGTTGCGCAGCAGTGTCAGCTTGAGCCGTACGAAGACGGGGACGAGCCCTTCGCCGTCGGCGCCGGCAGCGGGGCGTGCGGCGGGGGCGACGGGTGTGTCGAGGACGCTCATCGGGTGCCGCCCAGCCAGTCGAGGGAGTCGCCGGTGTCCCGGGCCCCCGCGCCGACGAGTTCGAGGAACGCGTTCTGCAGCGACGCCGCCTGGCCGCGCACCTCGGCGAGGGTGCCCTGCGCCCGGATCGTGCCGCCCGCCATGACGGCCACCCAGTCGCACAGCGACTCGACGAGCTCCATCACGTGGCTGGAGAAGACGACGGTCGCCCCCGAGCGGGTGTACCGCTCCAGGACCCCGCGGATGGTCTGCGCCGAGACGGGGTCGACGCCCTCGAACGGCTCGTCCAGGAACAGCACTTCGGGGTTGTGCAGCAGCGCCGCGGCGAGCCCGGTCTTCTTCCGCATGCCGGTCGAGTAGTCGACGACCAGCTTGTTCTGGGAGCCCGCCAGGTCGAGGACGTCGAGCAGCTGGGTGGCCCGCCTGTCGACCTCGGCGCCCGGCAGCCCGCGCAACCGTCCGGTGTACGCGAGGAGTTCTCGCCCCGAGAGGCGTTCGAAGAGCCGCAGCCCCTCCGGCAGGACACCGATCCTGGCTTTCACCTCGACGGGGTCCCGCCAGACGTCGTGCCCGCCGACCTCGACCGTGCCGTGGTCGGGCCGGAGCAGCCCCGTCACCATCGACAGCGTGGTCGTCTTGCCCGCGCCGTTGGGGCCGACCAGACCGATGAACTTGCCCGCGGGCAGCTCCAGATCGATCCCGGCGACCGCGACCTGTTCCCCGAACCGCTTCCACAGGCCCTGTACGCGAACGGCGGGCGGCGCCGTTCGCGCCCCGCCCGCCTCCACAGCCCTGTCCGATTCCGCCGCGTTCCGGTCCGACATGGTGCTCCTGCTCTCGGTGTCCCCGTGTGAGGGGCCCAGACTACGAAAGACGTGCGCGCCTGTCGGCTGCTTCCCGTCCGCAGGCGTAGGCGAGGGGGCCGATGACCTCTTCCACGTCGGGCAGCCAGCGGTTGGCGGGGGTGGGCCGGAGCGCCCACTGCACCGCGCCGCGCCCGCCGATCCTGGTCGGCGGGGCCGCCACGTAGTGGCCCTCACCGCGGCCGAGCAGATCGATCGCGGTGGCGCTCCGGCCCAGCCTCCGTACGAGCTCGTCCACCTTGGCCGCCGCGCCCGGCAGCACGAAGAAGAGCATCCGGCGGTCCGGGGTGCGGGTGACGGGGCCGAGCGGCAGGTTCATCCGTTCCATCCGGGCCAGGGCCAGGAAGCCGGCGGACTCCGGTACGTCGATCGCGTCGAAGGTGCGCCCGGTGGGCAGCAGCACCGATGCCCCGGGCGCCTCGGACCACATCCGGCGGGCGGCGGCACCACTGCCGGTCGACCGGGTCGCCCAGTCGGGCCGGGTGGGGTGGGCTCCGGGGGAGGCACAGCGGTCTTCTCCGCACGAGCAACGCTCCGCCCCTTCCGCCACCCGTAGCCAGGTGCCGGGGAACACGTCCCAGTGCCGCTCTTCCGCGTACCGCACCGCGGCGTCGAGCAGTTGCTCACCTCGTTGTTGGGGGACCTGTGCGGTTTCCATGACTGCGATGGGCTCTTCCACGAACATCACAACTTCCGCAACCACCTGGGGTTACGGGCGTGGTGAACGTGGTCACCGCGCATCGGCCCCGTACACGCGCATCGGCGCCGTACATGGGGCGCATGGATGCATGGGCGGGGGCGCGCATGAGGCGGCGCGTCGAGGGGCGGGTAGCCACATGTGGGGAATCCGGAACAGTTCCCCCATGCCGAATACGCGCCGAACCCGAACAACGACACGATAAGCGCCGTGAACACCGTGAATACCGTGAACGCCACGGAAAAGACCCACACGATGCATGTGCGCATTTCTTGTGCATATGCCGGGCAGTGATCCATTCACTGATCACTGCGGCCTCAGGGGGAAACATGGCAGCCAGGCCTCTCGTCGCCCGCCAGCCGAACGAACGGCTCCAGGCGCTCATCCAGGAAGCCGGATGTTCCAACGCGGGCCTCGCCCGCCGAGTCAACATGGTCGGCGCGGAGCGCGGTCTCGACCTCCGTTACGACAAGACCTCCGTGGCCCGCTGGCTGCGCGGACAGCAGCCGCGCGGCAGGGCGCCGGGGATCATCGCCGAGGCGCTCGGCCGCAAGCTCGGCCGCACGGTCACGATCGACGAGATCGGGATGGCCCACGGCAAGAACCTGGCGTCCGGCGTCGGCCTGCAGTTCGCGCCGACCGTGATCGGCGCGATCGAGCAGGTCTGCGAGCTGTGGCGCAGCGATGTCGGCCGCCGCGACGTCCTGTCCGGTTCGGTGGTCGCGTCCTCGGCACTGGTCGAGCCCAGCAGGGACTGGCTGATCACCGGCGCCGACCCGCAGGTGGCGCGCGCTGCGGGGGCGCGGGTCGGGATGTCGGACGTGGAGGCGGTGCGGGCGATGACGGCGGCGCTGGTCGAGCTCGACCACCGGTTCGGCAGCGGGCATGTGCGACCGGTCCTGGTGCACTACCTGAACAGTGTGGTCTCCGGGCTGCTCTCGGGGGCGTACCGCGAAACGGTCGGGCGGCAGCTGTTCGCGGCGGTCGCGCGGCTCACCGAGCTCGCCGGGTACATGGCGGTGGACACGGGGCAGCCGGGGCTCGCCCAGCGGTACTACATCCAGGCTCTGCGGCTGGCGCAGGCGGCGGGCGAGCGGGCTTACGGCGGCTATGTGCTGGCCGCTTCGATGAGCCATCTCGCCGCACAGCTCGGCAACCCGCGGGAGATCGCGCAGCTGGCACGGGCCGCGCAGGAGGGGGCGCGCGGGCGGGTCACCCCGCGCGCCGAGGCGATGTTCTACGCGGCGGAGGCGCGCGGCCACGCGCTGCTCGGCGATGCCCGGACCTGCCAGGCGGTGGCCGGCCGGGCCCTGACGGCGCTGGAGCGCGCCGAGCCGGACACCGGTGACGACCCGTCATGGATCGCCCACTTCGACTCGGCCTATCTCGCCGACGAGCTGGCGCACTGTCACCGCGATCTCGGCCAGGCGGAGTCGGCCGCGCGCCGGGCGACGGAGTCCCTGGCCGGTCTCCCGGAGTCCCGGTCCCGGCGCCGGGGCATCGGTCTGGTGCTGCTCGCCACGGCGCAGGTGCAGCTGCGCGAGGTGGAGCAGGCGTGTCATACGGGGACGCGGGCGATGGAGCTGCTGGGGACGGTGCGGTCGAGCCGGGGCGCGGAGTATCTGGACGATCTGCAGCAGCGGCTGGTCCCGTACGGCGACGAGCCGGCGGTCCGGGAGTTCGGGGCGCGGCTGGAGCTTCAGGCGGCCTGACCGGGGGTCTGATGAGGGATTTTTCGGGAGCCCCGTTACCTGAGTCGTCGGGGTCGGCGTGTTACCGCCCCGGTGAAGGGGTGGTGTGAGTGATATCGGGCGCTTGGCGGAGGGCGGCTGTCACCCGATAGCGTGAGCCGACGATTCCGTAGGTATACACGTAGGAGTCCCGGTGACGCAGAGCGGACAGGGTGACGGGCAGGAGCTCCCTGCTGTACGGCCCGCGCACGAAGGTGTCGTGCTGCCCGCAGGTGGCGGCGAGCCCTGGATACCGGGCGGGCCGGCCGACCGGTCCGCTCCGGCGGGCGGGCAGCCATGGGGTCAGCCCTGGGGGCCGCAGGCGCCGCAGCAGGACGCGCCGCAGCAGGACGCGTCGCCGCAGGGCCGGTACGGGCAGTACGACCAGGGCCAGGCGTACGGGCAGCAGGGCCCGCCCCTGCCGGCCGAGCAGCCTCAGCCGTACGCCCAGCCCCAGCCCCAGCAGTACACTCAGCCCCAGACGTACGCCCAGCCGCTGCCCCCGGAGGCCGCACCGGGTGCGGGCATGGGCGCGGGCATGGGTATGGGCGGCGACGCGGACGCCACGCAGTTCATCGCGCCGG
>NZ_JBFAJH010000002.1:79980-442070 GCF_040655115.1 Streptomyces atratus
CCGGTGCCGGCCGAGAGCGCCGCGGAGGCGACCCAGTTCATCGCCCACGCGCAGCCGGCCTCCGGCGCCGACGCGACCCAGTACATTCCGCCGGTGCCGGCCGAGAGCGCCGCGGAGGCGACCCAGTTCATCGCCCACGCGCAGCCGGCCTCCGGCGCCGACGCGACCCAGTACATTCCGCCGGTGCCCGGTGGTGCCCCGTACGGCATCAGGCCGGGGGCGCCCGGTGAGCGGCAGCCTCCCGCCGAGTTCGACAACCTGTTCCGCGCCGATGAGCCGGTGGCCGCCAGCACCCAGCAGATGCCCCGGTTCGACCCGGGGCAGGCGCCGTACCGGGGCGCCGCCCAGCCGCAGCAGCAGCCCACGGCGGCCTACCAGCCGCAGCACAGCGAGCCGCCGCAAGGCCGGGCCGCGCAGCGCAAGAAGCCGTCGCACGTCCCGCTGATCGCCGCGGTCGTCGTCGGCTGCGCCGTCGTCGGGCTCGGCGCGGGTGCGCTGATGAGCGGCGGCGACGACAAGGGCACGGACGACAAGCAGCCGGTGGCCGCAGCGAGTTCGCCCGCCGCGGAGCCCTCCACGCAGGCGGCGGCCGACCCGGCGAAGCCACAGGCCGAGGCGCTCGACAAGCTGCTCGCGGACAGCAACAACAGCCGTGCGGCGGTCATCGGGGCCGTGGAGAAGACCAAGTCCTGCACCGACCTGGATCAGGCGGTCACCGATCTGCAGGGTGCGGCCAAGCAGCGCCGCGACCTGGTGACGCGGCTGCAGGGGCTGACCGTCGACAAACTGCCGAACAACGCGCAGCTGACCTCCGCGCTCACCACGGCGTGGCAGGCGTCGGCCTCCGCCGACGACCACTACGCGGCGTGGGCCGCACAGGCCAAGAACGGCAAGAAGGTGTGCAAGCACGGACAGGCCCGCCCGACGCCCGAGAAGGCCCAGGCCGACCGGGCGAGTGGTGAGGCGAGCAAGGCGAAGACGCAGGCGTCGGGGCTGTGGAACTCGATCGCGGCGAAGTACGGGTTGACGCGGCGGGCGCCGACGGAGCTCTGACAGCGGTGCGGGGGTGCTGTCCCGTGACCGGGGCAGCACCCCCGCACCTCGCGACCGCCGGAGGGGCTCGCGGGTACTCAGCCCTTCGCGCTGGCCTCCGACAGCGTGTTCGTGACGTCCACGAACCCCTTCTTCTCGGCCACCAGCCGTCCCTTCCGCACCACTTGGAACGTCACCTTCCGGTTCACGATTCGCGGATACGCCGACGAGCCCAGCGTGTCCTCGTACCGCCACCGCAGCGTCGGGGTGAGACCACCGGTGTCGACCTCGGCGCCCCTGTTGAGGGCGGTCGTGATCTTGCCGCCGGTGATGTGCGGGGCGTCGATCACCGTCACGATCTCCTTCAGCGCCGTGTACGCGATCCATGTCGTCTGAACACCCGTGTCGTCCGGGTCGATCCGGTTGTCGCCGAACGCGTGCTTCTGGATCACCTCGCGCATCTCGTCCCAGCGGGCATCCCCCGACTCGGGGTACCAGCCGGTGACGTACGCCCCCTCGAACGGGCTGTTCCGGCCGCCGGTGCTGTTGATCAGCGGCTGGCCGACGCTGCCGAGGACCGACGAGATCCGTACGGACCCTTCCGCCGGTTCGAGACGGCGGAAGGAGTCGAAGAACGTCTCCGTGCGGTCCCCGAGCACCGCCGTCACACACCCGCCGGACGGACCCGCCCCTTCCAGCGCCTGCTCGGCCGCCTGGTCGTAGGACGTGGCCGCCTCCGCCGCCCGGATGTCGGCGGACGCGGGCCGCTTCTCCTCCTTCAGGCCGGTGTTGAGGAGCCACGCCTGGCCGTCGCCGCCCAGCGTGTCGGGACGCACCAGGGAGACCCGCTCGCAACCGCGGGCGAGCTGCTTGGCGTTGCCCGCCAGGAGCGCCGGCTGGCCGCCGTTGACGGGGTAGGAGTTGTAGCTGGTGAACTCCTCCGCGGAGGCCCCGTAGCCCCCGATGTACGGGATCCCGGCGGCCTCCAGCGTCCCCATGAAGGAGTGGCCCTCCGGGCTGTACGAGCCGACGACCGCGACCGCCTTCTCCGCGACCGCCCGCCGGGCACAGTCCCCTGCGCCGATCGAGGAGTCCTCCTCGTTGCAGGTGATGACGCGCAGCTTGTGACCGTCGAGCCCGCCGTTGTTGTTCACCCAGCGGGCATAGGCACGGGCCATGGCCGTCATGCCCGCCATGTTCTCCGTATTCGGACCGGTGGAGCCGTCGGGGGCCCAGGTCACGACGGTGACGGGCTCCCTGGAGACCCCCGAGGCCCCAGGGAGCGCACCGCAGCCGGTGATCAGCAATGCCCCGGCCGCCGCCGTACATGTGAGGAATGTGTAGGGGCGGGGGGAGGTGAGGCGTCGCCATCCGGTCATGGGAATCGACATTTCCGCACCAGGGGTAACGCCGATGTGTGCTCCGTTCAACGCTCGGTGACGTCCAGGTGAATTGCGGGGGCCGGTGCACGTCCGGGAGAAGGGAACGTACGATCGACAACCGTGCAGCAAGGTTCGGAGAACACTTCCCGTCGCGGCCGTCGCTCCTCCACCATGGGCGGCATGCCGCTCAATGACGTTCCTTGGTGGCGCTGGCGCAGCAACGTGCGCTCGGCGCTGCACATGCTCTCCGATCCCGTCTTCCACCACGAGTGCTGGCTGGCCGGCCGGGAGGGGTACGGCGATGTCACCGACGCCGTGTACCGCCTGGTCGAGGACACCTGGCTGGACAACTGGTCCGCCGAGAAATACGTCGGGACAGTCCTCCGCGACTCCGGCGAGGCGGCCCTCGTCGACGTCGCCGTGCTGCGGGTGCTGCGCATCATGCACCAGGTCGGCGCCGACGCCCCCGTCTCCGCCTACCTGGAGCACCACGGCTGGCCGGAGGCCGTACGAGCCGCCCGTGAGGCGCACGTGCTGCTCGCCACGAACGACGGCGACGACCCCGACACGCCGCCGCGCTCCCTGGACGTGCTCCGCATCATGACCAGGACCGCCTGAAACAGGGACGGTGTGGCACGCTACGGGCATGACCGCGCCGCAGCCTGCTGAGACCACCCCCGAGCAGTACGTCCTCACCCTCTCGTGCCCCGACAAAAAGGGCATCGTGCACGCCGTGTCGAGTTATCTCCTCATGACCGGCTGCAATATCGAGGACAGCCAGCAGTTCGGTGATCACGACACGGGTCTCTTCTTCATGCGGGTCCACTTCTCGGCGGACGCCCCGGTGACCGTGGAGAAGCTGCGGGCCAGTTTCGCGGCGATCGGGGACTCGTTCCGGATGGACTGGCAGATCCACCGGTCCTCGGAGCGGATGCGGGTCGTGCTGATGGTCAGCAAGTTCGGCCACTGCCTCAACGACCTGCTGTTCCGCGCAGGCATCGGCGCGCTGCCGGTCGACATCGCGGCGGTCGTCTCCAACCACACGGACTTCGCCGAGCTCGCCGCCTCGTACGACGTGCCCTTCCGGCACATCCCGGTGACCAAGGAGACCAAGGCGGAGGCGGAGGCGCAGCTGCTGCAGCTGGTCCGGGAGGAGAACGTCGAGCTGGTCGTCCTCGCCCGCTACATGCAGGTCCTCTCCGACGATCTGTGCAAGCAGCTCAGCGGCCGGATCATCAACATCCACCATTCCTTCCTGCCGAGCTTCAAGGGCGCGAAGCCGTACCACCAGGCGCACGCCCGCGGTGTGAAGCTGATCGGCGCGACGGCGCACTACGTGACCGCCGACCTCGACGAGGGACCGATCATCGAGCAGGAGGTCGAGCGGGTCGGCCACGGCGTGACGCCGGACGAGCTGGTCGCGATCGGGCGCGATGTGGAGTGCCAGGCGCTGGCGCGCGCGGTGAAGTGGCACGCGGAGCGACGCATCCTGCTCAACGGGCGCCGCACGGTGATCTTCGCGTAGCTCTCGGCTTCGCTCGAGCAGACCCATTCGCTCCGCGTGGGCTCTCTCCTCCGCCCTGCGGCCGCACGCACCACGGCGACACCGGCCGCTCCCTGCTTCCGGCCTGATCCGAACGAAGGACCCTAGAGTCGGCTGAGCGACGCCGCGGCGAAGAGCACGTCGCGGATCGCCTCGACGTCGCCCTCCTGTCCGGCCGCCGCGTCGACGGGCGACACATGGCCCGCGACCAGCCGGCAGAACTCCGTGCCGTCCAGCGCCACCTGCGCGACCGCATGGTCGGGTGAGCCGAGCGCGGCCGGGGAGTCCAGGGCGATGTGCCAGTTGCCGCCGCCCGAGCCCTCGATCTCCAGGTGGAGCGAACGGCCGGGCGAACCGGCCGTCACCAGATGGCGGGCGGGCGCCGCGAGCCCGGACCGGCGGCGTCGGGCGAGGGCGGCCGGGAGGAGCCGGGCTGCCAGATCGATCATCCGGTGGAGATGGGCGGCGGACGGGGCTTCGTACGGATAGTCCACCGCGTCCGCGATGTCACCACCGTGCACCCAGCACTCGAAGGCCCGGTCCAGCAGGGCGTCCTGCAGCGGGAGGGCGAAGTCCCCGTACGAGACGGACAGCTCGGCGACCCCGCAGCCGGCGAACGACACCGTGCGGATGAGGGTGTGGCTCTGGTCGCGCCAGGGCTCGCGGACGGCCCGGGTGGGCGGCCGTCGGGCCGCCGACCAGTACCTTTCGGTGCGCGGCCTGGGGGAGAGCGGGAGCTCGGAGCCGGGGGCGGTATCGCTCCGGCCGTGTCCGCCGGTGCCGTCGAGCGGATCGTCCAGGCCGAGGGCGGTGCCGACCAGCCCGTCGACGGTCATGAGATGGCCGATCACCCCGGCGACCGTCGTCTTGCGGTTGAGCTGCCGCTCGCCGTCGAACCACCTCAGCCGCACCGGCGCATGCCATTCCGAGCTGCCGATGTCACGGAGGAGCGCGTCGAGGCGGGCGGTCTCCGCGTCGTACGGAACGGCCCAGCCCGGTACCGGGATCTTGGCCGGGCGACGGCTCAGACAGCCTTCGAGCACCCGGGAGCGCAGCAGCGGGTCGAGGTCCAGGCTGCGGTCGGTGTGCAGCAGACCGACCGCGTCGCGCAGCCGCAGCGCTTCGTCCGCGCAGGCGGCGCACTCGGTGAGGTGCGTCTCGACCGCCTCGGTCTCCTCGGCGGAACAGGCGGCCAGCGCCCAGGCGCCGAGGAGGGCCTTGAGCACGCGGTGGGAGAGCACCGGGGCGGGCGGTTGCGGTGGCGCCACGGGAGATTCCGGTTCCGGCTCGGGTGCCGCCGGTTCAGGTGTCGTGGGCCCGATCGTCGTGGGTACGGCGTCGAGGCCGAAGTCGTCCGCTGCCGCCCGCGGTCCCGGTATGCGCCGCGCGCCCCGCATCTCGTCGTCGCGCCCGTTCGCGTCGTCGTCGCCGGTCACAGGGTCCGTCCGTATCCGGGCGGGGCGGACCCGTCGAACGGGCGGGTGCCGGCGGTGGAGATCAGCTGCAGCCCGAGCCGGAGCCGACGGCGGGCCTCGTCCTCGGTCACCCCGAGGTCGGCCGCGGTCTGCCGGTAGTCCCTGCGCTGGATGTACGCGAGCTCCAGCGCGGCCCGCAGCGGTGCGGGCATGGACGCGACGATGTAGTCGGCGCGGGCTGCGGCCGTGGCGCGTTGCACCCGTTCCTCCAGCTCCTGCCGGGCCGCGGCGTCCTCGCCCCCGCCGCGTTCGTCGTCCTCGCCGCCGTCCGCGCCCCGCGCGAGCGAGGACGGTTCCGCGGCGCGCAGGTGCCGCACGGACTGGCGGTGGGTGAGCCGGGCGACCCAGGACCGCATCGAGCCCTGCTTGGGGTCGTACGCGTCGGGGTTCTCCCACACGTACCCGAAGACCTCGCGGGTCACCAGGTCGGCGGCCGACTCGTCGTCGAGCATCCGGTGGGCCTGGCTGTGGACGAGCGAGGCGAAACGGTCGTAGAGCTCGCCGAGGGCCGCCGCCTCGCCGCGTGCCAGCCGCTGCTGCATCTTGCGGTCCCAGCGGGGCGGTGCGTCTTTCGCCATAGGACCCCCAGCTCTGTACCCCTCGTCACATCGAATGTAGTCGGCGGCACTCGCCCCGCATGAGCCTTTGCGGCAAGTACGCCCCTGCGAACGCCCTGGATGGTGGGGAATGCGACATTCCGGGGTGGTGGAATCGGACCTGAAGTGATCATTTCTGCCTGAAACCCGTCTGTGTCTACTTCCGTGCGCCGGTGTTTCATGAGTGTGCGGCGGGGGCAGCCGCGAGGAGGAACAGATACTTCCGGATCGCCGGATTCCCCGGAACGAGAGGCCCAGTCGCGTGACTCTGAAAGTGGCCGAGACCGAGCAGGGCGTATGGACGGTGCTGCACATACGCGGCGAACTGGACCTGGTGACGTCGCCCGCGGTCCGCCAGTCCGTCCATGACGCGGTCGCCGTCGGACGTCACGACGTGGTGCTCGACCTCTCCGAGGTGCAGTTCTGCGATTCGAGTGGCGTCAGCGTGTTGATCGCGGCCCGCCGTCTGATGCGCTCCTGCGGCGGGAGACTGCGGCTGATCCTGCCGGCCCGCGGCGCGGAGGAGGGTTCTCACGTCAACCGGGTGCTCGCCGCCCTCGGCGTGCGCCGTCTGTTCGATGTCTACCCCGACTGGGACGCGGCCGTCGACGACGGAGCCCAGCCGCTTTCGGCCTGAAACCATCCCGCCACCCGGCGTTAAGACCAGGTTGTCACACCGGTGGTGCGCGTACGTGACACGTGATGGCCGCAGGCGTCGTACGCTCCCCGCATGGACAGCGCAGAGTATGAGCGCAAGATCGCCTTCCGCTTCGCCGCCTTCGACCAGGACGGCAACGGATACATCGATCGCGCGGATTTCAACGCCGCCGCGGCCCGTCTGCTCGCCGAATTCGGTACGACGGCCCGCTCCGACAAGGGGCAGGCACTCTACACCGGGGCCGAGGCGTTCTGGCAGGGCATGGCGGGCATCGCCGATGTCGACGGGGACCAGCGCGTCACCCGTGAGGAGTTCGTGGGCGGGGCCGTGAAACGGCTGCGCGACAACCCCGAACGCTTCGCGGAGATCGCCCGCCCGTTCCTGCGCGCGGCGATCGCCGTGGCGGACAACGACGACGACGGCGCGGCCTCGGTGGCCGCCGTGGAGCAGGCGCTGAAGGTCCTGGGCGCGAGCGAGGAGTCGGCGGGACTGGCCGCGCGGAGCCTGGACGCGGACCACGACGGCAGGATCGCCGAGGACGACGCGGTCGCCGCGTTCGCCGTCTATTTCACGGTGATCGAGCCGGACGCGTAAGAGCCTGTCGGGTGACCTCTGATCGGGCGGCCACGCCCTGGCACGCACGCTTCCGGCGTTGCCGAAATGCCCTGGTAGCTCCTTCCCCGAGCTCTCAGCTTCGTTCGAGCAGGGGAGACCCCGTCCGAGGCCGTCTCGGCGCCTTGGAATCGCACGCACCATGCCGCGTCCGCTCTCCGATCGAAGGTCACCCGACAGGCTCTAAGTGCGCCACTGACCGGCCGGATGCGGCCTCCGACGAGACCGCACCCGGCCCCACCCTCACAGGGCCGCCACCGCCTCGGCGAGGCGGCCGATGGGATCGCCGTCGACCCGTTGCCCGGACCGCCCGGCGGGCCAGGTCGAGAACCCGTCGCCGGGCCAAGGGGGCACGACGTGTACGTGCAGATGGGGGACGGACTGCTGCGAGCCCGGCCCGCTCGCGCTCAGGATGTTCACGCCCCCGCCCCGGCCGGCTGCTCGACGACCGCGCAGACGCGCCCCGCGCTCCTCGTCCGGCAGTCCGATCACGGCCGCGTCGGCCGTCCAGCACGCCCGGGGCGCGAGCAGTTCGGAGCGCCGATCGGCGCCTTCCAGGCGGTCAAGCGCCTGTGCGCCCGGATACTGGTGCGCGCCGAACTGGCCCGGGCGGCGGTGTACGCGGCAGTGACCATGGACCCGGCCGAGATCGCGGGCGCCGAGCTGCTCGCCGACGAGGCGGCCGTCCGCAACGCACGGGACTGCCTTCAGGTGCACGGCGGCATGGGCTTCACCTGGGAGGCGGACATTCATCTGCACCTCAAGCGGGCGTGGCTGCCGGCCGGGCAGTGGCTGACGGCGGCAGAGGCCGAGGAAGCCCTTGCGACAGATCTGTGCGGAGTGCACGCATGTGACGCGGGAAGCACCTGAGGTTCACGCTGCGGAGTTACGCAGTGCAGTCGGTCGGCGCCGATACCGGCTTGTGTCCGTTGCGTGATTCGTCACGGGCCGCAGTTGCCGTTCGCTCGGGTACGCTCCGTTGGATGCGAGTGGTTCTGGAACCGGGCGATCCGGGTGTTGCCCGTAGGGCGACTCCGGTCCGGACGAGGTGCCCTGCTCGCGTTCCACGCAGAAGCGTCGGGCCTGCCCGGGGAGCGTTCCCCGCGGCTTCGGTGCGGTGCTGTTCGACTCCCCGCGACGCGCGTCGCACAGTATGCACCACGCGTACTCCTTCGCGCTGGAATATGCCCGAAGCGCTTGTTGCGGTGACTGTACGTCAACCATGCTGTCGTGCAAGGGAATCACGTTCCGTGATCCTGAGGAGGCGCGAGGCGATGTGTCCGCCGGTTCGGATGGTGTGAGCGGTGCAGGTGCTTCAGGTTCAGCTGGAGGTCGGTCCGGATCCCGCGGAGGTCGGGCGGGCCCGTAGATGGGCGCGGTCGAGACTGGTCGTGTCCGGGATAAGAGACGACGAGCCCCTGGCCGAGACGCTCATCCTGCTGATCTCGGAGCTGGTCACCAACGCGGTCGTCCATACCGGCTGTCCGGCCGTGCTGCGCATGCTGTTCGGTGCGACGGGGGCGGCCGGGACCGTACGGGTCGAGGTGGCCGACACCAGCTGCCGCCCGCCGCAGCAGCGGCACGCGGAGGGCGAGGACACCGGCGGCCGCGGCCTGGAGCTGGTCGACGGCCTCGCCGACCGCTGGGGCTGGCAGCCGGAGGGTGCCGGGAAGCGGATCTGGTGCGAGGTGGACCGGGGCGCGCCGGTGGTGCAGATGCAGACGGGCGCGCACGGTCCGGGCATCGGCGCCCAGAGCGTGGGCCCGTACGAACCGTCGCGCGCCGTCACACATCACGCGTAAAGGCAGGGACACTCCTGTCCGGGGCCGGTCGGAGAAGGGCGACCGGGGTACCGGTGGCGCCGACGAACGGTTCCGGTACGGCGGAGAGCAGGGAGCCGTAGCGCTTCTCCTCCGCACAGGCTGTGGACAACGTCTCCAGGTTCCCGTTCTGGCCCTGCAGCATGCCCGTCTCGACCAGGTCGAGCGCGTGCACGCCCAGCCACAGGTCCTCGATCTCCGCGGGGAAGATCTCGAAGGTCAGTGTGTCGTCGGCGACCGCGGCGGCATCGCGGGCATGGAACCACTCGGGCGTCCGGATCGACAGGCCGGGTGACGGATAGGCGTACGCGTGCCTGTCGCCCGCCGGATACACCGGGACCTGCCCGGTGCGTACGAGCACGATGTCCCCGGCCCGGACCCGGATCCCGGCGAACTCCTCCGCCGCGTCGAGGTCTTCCGGGGTGACGGCGTACGGCAGGCGATCGACCTGCTGGACCGGCACGGCCGGGCGATCCTGCTGGGCGTCCCGGCGGCGACGGCGGAGGCGTCGTTCCTGGTCTCGTCGATGTACCTGGACAAGTCGATCCTCGGCTGCCGGTACGGCTCCTCGCGCCCGCAGCGCGACATCGCGCTCTACGCGGAGCTGTACCGGACCGGCCGCCTCATGCTCGACGAACTGGTCACGGAGACGGACCCGGTGGAGGACTTCGCGAAGGCGGCGGACGACGCGCACCAAGGAAGGGTGGCGCGCGGGGTCCTGGTCTTCTGAGGGTTGTCCCGTCAGGGATCACGGGACAGTCCTCAGGGCCCGCCCTGCGGATCCGAAAGGCCCTGGGACCGGTGCTTGCCCGCCCTCACCGGCCCCCGGCCGTCGCCCGGAACGTCCGCCGGTACACCGTCGGCGACACCCCCAGCGCCGCCTGGATGTGCTGCCGCAGTGACGTCGCCGTGCCGAACCCCGCCTCGCGCGCCACCTGGTCGATCGACAGGTCCGTGGACTCCAGCAGCCCCCGCGCCCGCTCCACCCGCTGCTGGGTCAGCCACTGCCCGGGGCTGACCCCGACCTCCTCACGGAACCGGCGCGTGAACGTCCGTACGCTCATCGACTCCTGCTGCGCCATGTCGCGCAGCAGGATCGGCCGGTCAAGCCGCCCGAGCGCCCAGGCGCGCGCACCGGTCGTGGTCGCGAACTGTGCCTCGGGGACGGGGCGCTGGATGTACTGCGCCTGCCCGCCGTCGCGGTGCGGTGGCACGACCGTGCGGCGGGCGACGTCGTTGGCGACGGCCGTGCCGTGGTCGCGGCGCACGATGTGCAGGCACAGGTCGATGCCGGCGGCGACCCCGGCGGATGTGAGGACGTCCCCGTCGTCGATGAACAGGACGTCCGGGTCGACCTGGACCTGCGGGAACAGCCGCTGGAAGTGGTCGGCGGAGGACCAGTGCGTGGTGGCGGGGCGCCCGTCGAGGAACCCGGCGGCGGCGAGGACGTAACTGCCGGTGCAGATCGAGACGAGTCGGGTGCCCGGCCTGATGTGCGCGAACGCCGCGGCGAGCTCGTCCGTCAGCCTGCCCTCGGCGAAGACGGGGCCGAGTTCGTACGAGGCGGGGATGACGACCGTGTCGGCGGTGGCCAGTGCTTCGGGGCCGCGCTCGACCGTGATCGTGAAGTCCGCGTCGGTGGAGACCGGTCCCGGTGGGCGGACGGAACAGGTAACGACTTCGTACAGTTTCCGGCCCCTGTCATGCGGTTCGGAACTGAGCGCCCGGCCGAAGATCCTTTGGGGGATGCCCAGTTCGAACGGGAGCAGCCCGTCGAGGGCGAGGACGACGACTCTGTGCTTCACGGCAGGGCTCCCTTACCCCTAGTGGTATAGACCATAAACTGATACATGTCACCGACGTGAAGGAAAAGTCAGCAGAGCACGAGTGCATTCCCGGCGCGGCCCGCGCGAACGCACCCTCGCAGTCGTCCCCCTTGGACTCGTCGGCCGAGCTGCCGCCCCTGGATGCGCTCCGGGACGGTGACCATCCGGGAAGCGAGCTCTGGAACCGTAACTTCCGGCTCTTCTTCATGGCCCGTACCGCTGCACTCTTCGGCGACGGCATGATCCCGGTGGCCCTCACCGCGGGTCTGCTGGGAGCCGGTCGGCCGCACTCGTCCGTCGGCTTCGCGCTGGCCGCCTGGATGGGCCCGCTGGCGCTCTTCGTGCTCTTCGGCGGCGTGCTGGCGGATCGTTTCACCCCGCGCCGAATGATGATCATCGCCGACGCGCTGCGGCTGGTCGGGGCGTCGGTGCTCGCCGTCTCCTTCGCGACGGGCAATCCTCCGCTGTGGGCGGTGTACGCGCTGAGCGCGGTGGCCGGCGTCGGCGCCGCGCTCTTCCAGCCGGGCGTCGCGTCGACCGTGCCCCGGGTGTCGCTGGACGTGCAGCGCGGCAACGCTGTACTCCGGGTCTCGGAGGCGCTGATGACGATGGCGGGCCCGGCCTTCGCGGGACTGCTGGTCGGGCTGGCGAGCGCCGGAGCGGTGTACGCGGCGAACGCGGCGACGTTCGCGGTCTCGGGCGTCTGCCTCTTCCTGCTGCGGCTCGCCCCGATGCCGTCCGACGCGACGCAGCGCGGCACGTTCGTCGCCGAACTGGTAGACGGATGGCGGGAGTTCAAGGCGCGCAGCTGGCTGTGGGGGGTGATCGCGATCTGGACGGTGTACGGATTCACCGTGATCGGCCCGATGCTCCCGCTGACCGCGGTCGAGGTCACCGAGGCACACGGCTCGGGGACGTACGGCGTGATGATGGCGGTGAACGGCGCGGGCAGCGTGGTCGGCGGACTGCTGGCCCTGCGGCTGAGACCGCGCCGCCCCCTCGCGGCGGGCGCGATCGCGTTGACGGGGGTGTGCGTGAACCTGGTGGTGCTGGGGCTCGGGCTGCCGGTGTCCGCGCTGGGCGTCGGGCAGTTCGTGGCGGGCGGGGTGTTCGCGTTCTGGCTGGTGATGTGGTCGACGACGGTCCAGACGCATGTACCGCCGGAGGCCCTGAACCGGCTGCACGCGTACGACGTGGCGGGCTCCCTGCTGATGCTGGCCGCGGGCCGGGCACTGGCGGGACCGGTCGCGGACCTGGTGGGCGCACCGGAGGTTCTGCTGGCCGGAGCGGTGATCAACGCACTGGTGGTGGGCGTGCTGCTGGTGGCCCGCCCGATCCGCCGCCTGGAGCGGATGGGGTGAGCCGGGCAACCGCGGCGGGGGCCGTGGCGCTGACGGTCGCGGCCGGGCTCGGAATCCGGGCGGTGGCGTCCGGCGGCCTCGCCGAGTACGCCGGGGACGCGCTCTACACCGTGCTGATCCATGCCCTGGTGGTGCTGATCGCCCCCCGCGCGAGGCCGCCGGTGGTGGCCGGGGCGGCGCTGGCGTTCAGCTGGGCGGTGGAACTGCTGCAGCTGACGGGGTTGCCCGGGGAACTGTCCCGGCACAGCACCGTGGCCCGTCTGGTGCTGGGCTCGACGTTCAACGCGCCGGATCTGTTCTGGTACGCGGTGGGGGCGGGGGCGGCCTGGGCCGTGCACCGCGGGACGGCTGCCCGGGCGGCTCCTTGACCGGCCGCGCCCGCGGCCGTCAGCGCTTCCGCCGGTCCCGTTCCTCGGACTTCTGCATCTCGATGACCTGAAGGCCCATGGCCCGATCCCTGCGAACCATGTCTCTCCGGCCACTCGTACGAGCATGCCCCAGGACCGGATGCTGGGTGACGTGACCCAGACAACCGAGAGCGCGGCCGCCCGGGACGAGGACCGCCCGGCCGCCCGCACGTCGTCCCGCGCACCCTCCCGCCTGCGCATCCACCGCGCCTGGATCGTCGCCGTCGTCACGTTCGTGACGATCATCGGCGGCGCCGCCTTCAACTCCCTGCCAGGCCTCCTCATCGACCCACTGCACACGGAGTTCGGCTGGTCGCGCGGGGAGATCGGGCTGGCCGTCTCGATCGACATGGCGTTGTACGGGCTCACCGCACCGTTCGCCGCCGCACTGATGGACCGGTTCGGTATCCGCCGGGTCGTCGTCGTCGCGCTCAGCGCGGTGGCGGCCGGGGCGCTGGCCAGCGTCTGGATGACGGCGGCCTGGCAGCTGATGGTCTATTGGGGGCTGCTCGTCGGCCTCGGTACCGGTTCGATGGCGTTGGCCTTCTCGGCAACGGTCACCAACCGCTGGTTCGTCGCCCGGCGCGGCCTGGTCACCGGCATCCTCACCGCGGCGGGCGCCTCCGGCCAGCTGGTGTTCCTGCCGCTGTGCGCCTGGATCGTCGAGGAGCACGGCTGGCGCCCGGCCTCGGTGACCGTCGCCCTGGCCGCCCTGGTCGTCGTCCCGTTCGTCTGGCTCCTGATGCGCGACCACCCGGCCGATGTGGGCCTGGCCCCCTACGGCGGCGCGTACGTCGAGAAGCCGGCGCCCGCCCGGGGAGCGGCGGCCCGTACCGTACGCGTCCTGGTCGACGCCGCCCGCACCGGACCGTTCTGGCTGCTCGCGGGCACGTTCGCCATCTGCGGCGCCTCGACCAACGGCCTGATCCGTACGCACTTCGTGCCGTCGGCCCACGACCACGGCATGCCCATCACCGCCGCGGCCTCGCTGCTCGCCGTCATCGGGGTCTTCGACATCATCGGCACGGTCTTCTCCGGCTGGCTCACCGACCGCTTCGACGCCCGCCGACTCCTCGCCGTCTACTACGCGTTGCGCGGCGTCTCGCTGCTCTTCCTGCCGATGCTGATGGCGCCGAGCGTGCATCCGCCGATGGTCTTCTTCATCGTGTTCTACGGCCTGGACTGGGTGGCCACGGTCCCGCCGACGCTGGCGCTGTGCCGCGAGCAGTACGGCGAGGACAGCGCGATCGTCTTCGGCTGGGTCCTCGCCTCCCACCAGGTGGGCGCGGCGCTGGTGGCGTTCCTCGGCGGTGTGGCACGCGACGTGTTCGGCTCGTACGACATGGTCTGGTACACGTCGGGGGCGCTGTGCGCGACGGCGGCGCTGATGGCGCTGGTGATCCGACGGGTCCGGGAGCCGTCCGGCGCCGGCGGAGTCGGCTGACGTGCCGGACGCGGTCGGACATCGAAGGGCGCACGGTGCCTGACCGGTCTCAGGCGGAGAGGTTCTCGGCGACCGATGGTGACCCCGCTGGCGAAGTGCCCCAGCACGCGGCGGAATTCGGACGCGTCGACGGGCGGTCGCTCGTCGTCGGCGACGGCCCGCAGATCCGGGCGCGGCAGCGGATCGAGCGGCGCCGGCTCTGCGGTGGTGGCGGCGCCGACGGGCCTGAGGTTCCGGACGGCGGTGGCGGCCATGCCTGCGTGTCCCTCCACGCCTTCCATTGAAACTGACGAAGTGTCAGGCGTGAAGAGTGGAGGGTGGTGCCTCGGGTTATCCCCACCCCGGATCCGCCAGCAGCCGCCATGGTCCGCAATGACAGTGATCCGTAGCTTCGAGTTATCGGCTCGAAAAGATCGCGAGAGGACGGACATGAGGCTGCGCGGCGGCAAAGGACAGAAGACGGACGACCGGCCGGAGGCCCAGGGCACACCCGGTCCCGCCGTCGAACTGCGCGGCGTCCGGCGGCAGTACGGCCGCGGCGCCGGCGCCGTGCACGCCCTCGCAGGCATCGATCTCGCCCTGCCGCGCGGCACGTTCACCGCCGTCATGGGCCCGTCCGGCTCCGGCAAGTCCACGTTCCTGCAGTGCGCCGCCGGCCTCGACCGGCCGTCGGCCGGCTCCGTGCGCCTCGGCGGTACGGAGATCACCGGCATGCGCGAGAACCAGCTGACCGAGCTGCGCCGCAGCCGCCTCGGCTTCGTCTTCCAGGCCTTCAACCTGCTGCCCTCCCTCACCGTGGAGCAGAACGTGCTGCTCCCGATGCGCCTCGCCGGGCAGCGCCAGGACCGCCGCCGGGCCGACGCCGTACTCGCGCAGGTCGGCCTCGCCGACAAGGCGAAGCGCCGCCCCGGCGAGCTCTCCGGCGGCCAGCAACAGCGCGTGGCCATCGCCCGCGCCCTGGTCACCAGTCCGGACGTGGTCTTCGCCGACGAGCCCACCGGCGCCCTCGACACCGGCACCGCCGTCGAGGTCCTCGGCCTGCTCCGGCACGCGGTGGACACCCTCGGCGCCACCGTCGTCATGGTCACCCACGACCCGGCCGCGGCCGCCTGGGCCGACCGCGTGCTGTTCCTCGCGGACGGCGTCTTCGCCGGCGGCCTCGACCGCGGCTCGGCGGAGCAGATCACGGTGCGCATGGCCGCCCTCACCTCCCGTACGGGCGCGATGGCAGGGGCCGCGGCGTGAGGAGCTTCGCCCCCAACGGCCTCGCCCGCGCGGCCGTGCGCTTCAAACCCGCGTCGTTCGCCGGCACCTTCGTCGCGCTGATGATGGCGGCGCTGATCGTCTCGGCCTGCGGCATCCTCCTGGAGACGGGCGCCCGCGCGTCGGTGCCGGCGGAGCGGTACGCGAGGGTGCCGGTCGTCACGGCGGCGGACCAGTACGCCCGCCTCGTCACGGGCAGCGGCGACAGCCGCTCCGAGTCGGCGAACCCGCTGCCGGACACAGCACGCGTGGAAGCGGCGCTGGCCGACAAGGCGGCCCGCGTGCCCGGCGCGGAGGCGGCGGTGCCGGACTTCACGTTCCCGGTGCGTCAGGGCGACGGCGCGCTGACGGGCCACGGCTGGGGATCGCACGCCTTCACCGGCGCCGCGCTCACCTCCGGGGCCGCGCCCCGTACCGGCGAGGTCGTGCTCGCCGTCGCCGCCGCACGGGCCGCGAAGGCCGATGTCGGCGACACCGTCGCGCTCGAAACCGCCACCGGGCGTGCCGGCTTCCGCGTCTCCGGGCTGGCGAAGGCCGGATCCGGCGACACGGCCAAGGGCGCCACAGGCTGGTTCGCCGACGCCCAATCCCCCGCGCTCGCCGGGCATCCCGGCAAGGCCGACGCCATCGCCGTACTGGCGAGGGACGGGGCGGACACCGACGCCCTCGCCGCCGGCGTGAAGAAGGCGATCGCCGGCTCCGGCGCCAAGGTGCACACCGGCGACGGCCGCGGCGCCGTCGAGGACCGGGGGCTCGGGTACGCCAAGGAAACGCTCACCGGGCTCGGCGGCTCCTTCGGCGGGATCGCCGCCGTGGTCGCCATTTTCACGGCGTCCGGCACGGTCGCGCTGTCCGTCGCCCAGCGCGCCCGGGAGTTCGCGCTGCTGCGCGCCGTCGGCGCCACTCCGCGGCAGATCCGCCGCGCGGTCGCCGCCGAGGCGCTGCTCGTCGCGCCGCTCGCCGGGCTGGTCGGCTGCCTGCCCGGGATCGGGCTCGCGCACTGGTGGTTCGGGCAGTTGAAGGACCGCGGGGCCATCCCGGTCCCCGTGGACCTGCAGGTCTCCTGGATCCCGCTCGTCGTCGCCGTCGGCATGGGGCTGCTGACCGCGCTCGCCGCCGGCTGGGCGGCCGGGCGCCGGCCCGCGAAGATCAAGCCGGGGCAGGCGCTCACCGAGGCGTTGGTGGAGCGGCTGCGGCCGGGCGTGATCCGTACCGTGCTGGGCCTGGGCGCCCTCGTCGGCGGCGGGTTCCTCACCGTCCTGGCCGCCCGTTCGGCCGGGGACGACGCGGCCAACGCCGCCCTCGGCGTCGTCATGCTGTTCATGCTGGCCGTCGCGCTGCTCGGCCCGCTGGTGGCGCGGCTGTGCGCGGCGCTGTTCGGGCTTCCGCTGCGCGGCCGCGGCGCCGCGGCCGCGCTCGCCGCCGCCAACTCCCGTACGAACGCCCGCCGGCTGGCCTCCGCGATCACCCCGATCGTGCTGGCCATGGCCTTCGCCTCGACGCTCGCCTTCATGCACACGAGCGAAAGCCACGTCGCCGCGAAGCAGCTGCGCGCCGGCGTCACCGCGGACCACGTCATCACGCACCCCGCCGGGCTGCCCGCCGAGACCGTCGACCGGGCCGCCCGCGCACCCGGCGTCGACGCGGCCGTGGGCCTGCTCGACGCGCAGGTGCTCGTGCCCGTCGGCTCGGGCGGCGACCGGTGGCTGCAGAACTCGGCAACCCAGGGCATCTCCGGCTCCGGCGCGCAGCTCGCGAAGGTGCAGGACCTCGACGTGCGCAGCGGCAGTCTGGACCGTGTCGGCAAGGGCCGTGTCGCCATCGACAAGACGCTCGCCACATCGGCGAAGGTCAAGGTCGGCGACAAGCTGCCGATGTACCTCCCGGACGGCACCAGGACCAGCCCCGAGGTCGTCGCCGTGTACGGCCGCGGGCTCGGCCTCGCGGCGGTGACCATGGACCGCGCGTCCCTGACCGCCCACGTCACCTCGGGCTTCGACAGCACGCTGCTGGTACGTGGCGGAGACGCGAAGGCCCTCGCCCCGCTGGGCAAGGTCGCCGACGCGTCCGGCTACGCGGTCGAGCAGACCACCGACCGCGAGCTCAACGCCTGGGCCAACTACACGATGGCCGGAGTCCTGGGCGGCTTCGCCGCCGTCGCGGCCGTCAACACCCTCGTGATGACCGTCCTCGACCGTCGCCGCGAGCTCGGCGTGCTCCGCCTCGTCGGCGCCACCAGGCGCCAGGTGATGGACATGCTGCGCTGGGAAGGCCTGCTGGTGGCGGTGGCCGGCATCGTCCTGGGCACGGCCATCGCCGCGGCCACCCTGATCCCGATGATGCGCGGCCTGACCGGCGAGACCCCGTACGTACCCCCGCTCGTGTACGGGTCCTTCGCCGCGGCCGCGGTGGGTCTCGCCCTGCTCGCCGTCACCCTCCCGGCGCGAGCGGCGCTCCGCGACCGGGAGGGCTGACGGGGGCCTGCGGCCTCGAGGCCGTGCCGGAAGCCGGCGGCACCACCTACCCGCACGTCCGCTCCGGACAGCCCGGACAGCCCGGACAGCCCGGACAGCCCGGACAGCCCGGACAGCCCGGACAGCCCGGACAACCACCGTACGCATCCAGTCGATCACTGGTCGGCGTAGGCGTGCCCGGCCACGCTCGGTGACGTGAAACAAGAAATCACCGTCCCCAACCCCCAGCACCCAGCCGCACGTTCACCGTGTTGCTCTCGCCCACCCGCCGGGGAGCCAGACTCGCCCGTCTGCGCACCACCGCACAGCTGGGCGAATGGGATCTCCCGTCGGTGTCGGCCGTGCAGATCGTCGCCGAACTGGCCGCCAATGCCATGGTGCACGACCGTGTACCGGGCAGGGACTTCCGGCTCGACCTCACGGTTCACGACGGCGGCGCGCTCCTGCGGATCGAGGTGAGCGATGCCCGTGGCGAGTGCCTTCCGCCCGTTCCGGCGGGCGTGGCCGTCCCGGACGGCGACGGTGAATCCGGGCGCGGCCTGCTGATCGTCGAGGCGCTCGCGGACCGTTGGGGCGTCAGCCCCGGTCCCATCCCCCGCAAGACCGTCTGGGCCGAACTCGACCTCGTACCGTGACCGCCGTCACCGGGTCGCGGATCTCCGCGATCCGGTGGTCCGTGACGCGGCTGCGCACGACATCAAAAGCCTTGAAGAACGTGGGAAATACCCTCCCCAACCCCACCTGCCTCCCGTCACCCACATGAGTGAGGTTGGCCAACTTGGCTGCTATTCGTGCCGGTTGGCTGGCATATGCTCGCCGCGACGAACAACCCCAGACATGCGTCGGCCCCCGGCCGGGACTGCGAATCCCGATCGAGGGCCTGACCACCGAGGAAGTAAGAGGCTTCCCGATGGATACCCAGCAGATTAGCGCGCCTTCGCGCGCCCCGTCCCGCGTACGCGGGGACGCCACGCCGCCGTCCGGTGTCGTGCACGACAACTCCCGGCACACCAGCCGTTTCACGGTCGTGGGCAACCACCTCACCCAGCACCGCGAGCTCTCCCTCACCGCGATCGGGCTCGCCGCGCACATCCAGTCCCTGCCCGCCGGAGCCAGGATCGGCATCAAGGACCTCGCCGTACGCTTCCCGGAGAGCGAGGCCCGGATCGCCGCCGCGTTACGCGAACTCGAAGCCCACGGCTATCTGCGACGCACCCGGACGCGTCTGGCCAACGGCCGGATCGTCACCCGCACGGTCTCCTGCAACCAGCCTGCCGACCGTCGGCTCACGGGCGCTCTGCCGGGCGGTGACTGTCCGCCGCGCCCGCAGCGTACGGACCGTCCGCCCGCGCCTTCCAGGCCCTGCATGACGCCCGACCCCGATGACACGCGCCCTGCAAGGCCCCGGGTCCACACAGTGCCCGCACCACGCCGCGAGTCTGTCCCCGCAGCACGCCGCGAGCGTGCCCCACACAGCCGGTCCACGCCCCTCCTCGTACCGCAGCCGGCCTTTCCCGCCCCGTCCCTCCTCCGGACCGCCGCCGACCTGCTCGCCGGGCTGCACCGCCAGGACCCGCGGCTGCTGCTCTCCGCGCAGGACGTGGACGTCCTGGCTCCGGGAGTCGCCGCATGGCTGGAGCGCGAGGTCGGCCCCGCCGCCGTGGAGCGCGCCCTGACCGGAGAACTCCCACCCGAACCGCTGCGCCGCCCCGCCGGTCTCCTCGCACACCGGCTCACCACCCGGCTTCCGCCGCCGCCCCCGTTCCGGGCCCCGGCCGGTTCCCCGCCCCGGCCGCTCCCGTTGCAGAACTGCGAGGGCTGCGACCTGGCATTCCGCGCTGCGGAGCCAGGAGAGTGCTCCGGCTGCCGGACCGACAACTCCCGTCCGACCGCTCAACAACTCTAGGAAATCCACATGGTCAGCTCGTCCCACGAGGCGATGCACCGCATCTTCCAGGAGTACCCGGGACTTTTCTCCCGGGTCTCCGAGGTCATCGCTGTCGACCGCTCTGCGGGACGTACCGGAAACCATCGCCAACCCCATCGTCGAACTCACCGCACAAGGCTTGGGCAACCGCCCGGCCGCACAACAGTGGAGGAACCTGGTGGCTGTGGACCTTTCCTTTTACAAATCCTTCATGTCGGAAGAAATCCGGGACGAAGGCCGCGCAGAAGGCATCGCGCGGGGCATCTTGCTCTTCCTTGCCCAGGCTGGCGTCGATGTACCCGACGAGGCTCGTGAACGCATCACAGGCTGCACCGACCTTGACATCCTGAGCCGCTGGCTCCTGCGTGCTCCCGGCGCTGCTTCCGTCGAGGATGTCTTCGCCGGGGAGTAGGCGGACTGCGGCCGAGACCCGCACAGCGAGAAGGGCCGCCGCGGCTGCGGCGGCCCTTCTCCGCGTACGGACTACCAGGTCGGCGCGCCCGCCGGCTGCCTGATGGTGGCGTTGATGCGGTTGAAGAGGTTGGTGATGCCGATCATGAGAGTCAGCGCGGCGAGCCCCTGCTCGTCGTAGTGGTCGGCCGCCGCGTCCCAGATGTCGTCCGGCACCGCGTCGCCCCGGTCGCTCAGCCGGGTCGCCGCCTCGGTGAGCGCCAGCGCCGCGCGCTCCTCGTCGGAGAAGTACGGCGCCTCGCGCCAGGCCGCCACGGCGAACAGCTTCTCGTCGGCCGTGCCCGCCTTCCTGGCGCTGCGGACCCCGTAGTCGACGCAGAAGCTGCATCCGTTGATCTGGCTCGCCCGCAGGTGGACGAGTTCCAGCGTCGAGTCCGGGACGCCACGGTTCCGGGTGGCCTTCAGGAGTTCCTGGATGGCGGGCGCGGCCTCGGGGATGACGGCGGCCGGGTTCTTCATCCGTGCTTCCATGGTGCTGCTCCTCCGGATCTTCGGGGCCTGTGGTGACACCCGCTCTATTTCGTCCTTCACAGCAATGACGGAACGCGTCGCGCGGATGTGACAGGCCCCGAGACTTTCTTTTCCGGACCGGAGAGGACGCCCTCGGCGGTGTCCGTGACGACGAGGCGCGGGGGTGCGCCGGGCACGTCGGCCTCCGGGACGCGAAGTCCCGGGTCGTGGCCCCCGGGGTCAGCCGGTCCGCTTCGCCAGCCGCTTGGCGATCTTCTCCGCGTCCAGGGCCATTTCGCGGAACATGCCGCTGATCGGGTTGGTGAAGCCGGTGAAGTACAGACCGGGCGCCTGCTTCGGCGTGCGGCCGCCGTGCACGACCGGCCTGCCCCGTGCGTCCAGTACGTCGAGGTGTCCGACCAGCCCTTCGAGCGCCCGCCGGTAGCCGGTCGCCGCGATCACGGTGTCCGGCGTGATCCGGGTCCCGTCCGCCAGCACCACCGTGTCCTTGTCGAACGAGTCGACCTTTGCCACCGGTACCACCCGGCCGCCCCGCACGGCGTCGATCAGCCCCACGTCCTGGACCGGAATGGCTCCGTCCTTGACCCGTGAGTAGAGGCCCGTGTCCGGGCGCGGCAGGCCCTGTTCGGCGAGGTCGGGCACAGCGGCCCTGGCCATCAGCCGGCCGGCCCGGTCGACCAGGCGCACCGGCAGTCTGCGGACCAGGATGCCGGTCGCCTGCGCGGGCCAGCCCGCCGTCGAGCGGCGCACGATGTGAGGAACGGTGCGGACCGCGATCCGTACCCGGGAAGCGCCCCCCTCCGCCAGGTCCACGGCGATCTCCGCCCCCGTGTTGCCGATGCCGACGACGAGGACGTCCTTGCCCGCGTACGGGGCGGGATTGCGGTAGTCCGAGGCGTGCAGCAGCTCGCCGGTGAACGTGTCGCGGCCCGCCCAGCCCGGGATCCGCGGGGTGTGGTTGTAGCCGGTGGCCACGACGACCGCCCGCCCGGTCAGGACCCGTCCGCCGCTTGCGGTCAGCTGCCAGCCGGTGCTGTCCTCCGCCCGGTCGACACGGGTCACCTCGACGCCCGTCACCACTTCCAGCTCATGGTGTTCGACGTACTTCTCCAGGTAGCGCACCACGTCGTCACGGGCCACCCAGCGACCGAACCGGCGCGGCATCGCGAGCCCCGGCAGTGCGGACCAGCGCCGGGTGGTGTGGAGATGCAGCCGGTCGTAGTGGCGGCGCCAGGAGGCGCCGACGTTCTCGGACTTCTCCAGCACGACGGCCCGCACCCCCTGCGCGCGCAGGGCGGCCGCGGCGGCGAGACCGCCCGGGCCACCGCCGACGACGTAGACGGGCCGGTGTTCCGTGATGCCGGTGGGCGCGGAGCTGGAGCTACCGGAGGTAGGGGTGCTGTCGGGCATGGTTCGGAGCGTAATCGCGCGCTCACTTGATGGGTCTCGGTCAAGAGCGGAATCGATTGCGAATTGATCACGGGGGTGTGCTTCGCCCTGCGTTCTGCGCACCTTTTGCGCAGCGATGCCGGATCAGGTGAACTGACGGACCGTCAAATTCGTTGAGCGGGAGGGGTTCTGATGCGGACGATCTGGCTCGGCGGAGCCGGGTGGCTCGCCGTCCTTCGAACAGGGCTCGGGCTGTGGTGGCCGGAGAGCTGGCGGCACAAGGACAAGAAGGGCTGGTTCCTTGTGCTGATGATCCACGACTGGGCCGTCGACCGGGAGTGGGCGAGCGGCCGTGCCACGCTCTGCACCTGATCCGTCGTCCACCGCAACGACCTGCCGCCGTTCGGTTCCCGCGTCCCGTACACGGCGGCCGTCGTCGACCTCGCCGAGGGGCAGCGGATGATGACGGAGATCGTCGACTGCGAGGAGCCGGCCCTCACCATCGGCATGGAGCTGCGCGTCGCCGTCCGGCAGGAGGAGGGGTGCGAGGCGGTTCCGGTCTTCCGGCCGGGAGACGCTGTCCGACGAGGCAGGCTCAGCGCCGCTTGCTGCGGCGCAGCTTCCATCGCTCCCAGAGATTGGGGTGGCGGACGACCACTCCGCCCATGCCGCCCGTGCCGCTGAGGCGGAGCAGCGGTGCGCCCGGGAGCCTCTCGCCCCGGGTCCGGTCCTTGAAGCCGCCCAGGCCGGGACGGACGTCGTCGGTCTGGGCCGCCCACCCCCTGGGTACGACCACGACAACCCCGCCCATCTGGCCGCTGACCTCCAGTTCGATCTCGCGCAGCCGGGTCTCGGTCTGCGTGAAGTCGAGCTTGGCGCCGCCCATGCCCCCGTCCACGTCGATGCGCGCAGGCACCTTCCACCGTCCGGTCCGTGCCAGGCCGTGGATGCCGCCCTCGATGACCAGTGGCTCCGTCGCGTTCTGCGGCACGGGTGCCAGATCGGCGGTGAGGGGTTCCAGCTCGGCGAAGGTCTTGGCGCCGAGCGCCTGACCCAGGCGCGTATCCAGCTCGTCGAGATCGATGCGGCCCTCGGCCGCCGCCTCCTGGAGCTGCTCCACCACCGCTTCGCGGTCGGCGTCGGAGGCGCGAAGCCGACTGACGGAATTCCGGCGCTCAGGAGTCATGAACCTGATGATACGGAACGGGTCACCAGTTCTCCCGTACCAATTGCGCAACCACCACCGCGTGCAGCAGCTCCGCGTCCACGAACTCCCCCTCCGTCGGCGCCCCGCACCGCCAGCTCAGCGGATATGTGTTGCCGTGCGCCGCGGGGATCCCCACGTACAGATCCCGCGCCGACGGTCCGAGGCAGGTCGCCCCGGGCGGCCAGTCGTACTCCTTGCTCATCCCGGGCGGGATCAGGAAGTACGTCCACCGCCCGCCCGCGACCTCCCGGACCACCGGACCCGGTTCGCCGTCCGTGAGCGTGGCGAGGTGATGAAGGACGGCCTCGCCGCGTACGCCGCGGACCCGGATGGCGTCGAAATGGACCCCGGTCAGGTGAAGTTGGAGCCCCGCGGGCGGTACCCATTCGGGGAGCTTCTTGCTCGTCATGGATACGAGGATCCCGCCGACTTCGTAGCGTGACCAGAGAGACACGGTCCGCATTCGGCAATGTCGTAAGAGAGCCGGAGCGGGCGCGCAGCGTCTGATCTTCACAGGCCGGGCGCGCCCCAGACCGGGAACCACCGGGCGAGATCCTCCTCGACCCGCAAGTCGTCGCCCAGCGTCGCCCTGACCTGCAGCTCCAGGGGACTGTCGCGTTTCTCGGCGCCGCCCGGCACCGGGGCGAACGGATAGAACGTGCCGCGCTTGTAGAGGTAGACCAGCGCCAGCGAGCGCCCTTCGGCGTTCCGGAAGCCGACCAGTGAGCAGAGCAGTTGCGGGCCGAAGCCGCCGTCCTGGAGCAGGGTGTTGACCGCGTGCAGGTCGTTGACCAGGGCGGCCACGTCGTCGGGGGATTGGCGGGCGAGCAGCCAGGTGTAGCCGTACGAATCGTGGCTGAACTCCACCGGGGTCCCGCCCCGGTCCGTGTCCGCGTCGAGCAGTTCCCGCACGTCCTGCTGGATGCGGGCGAAGGTGCCGCCCTCCACACCCGCGAAGCAGACCGAGCCCAGACCGGTGGGGACGAAGCCCGCGCCCGCCTGGAGGGTGAGGGCGGCGGACGGAACGGCGAAGAGCTGGTCGAGGTCGGGGCGGACCGGTTTGGTGCGGCCCAGGATCGTGTCGAGCAGACCCACGGGGGACTCCTTACGGGCGGGCGAGTTCGGCGGAGATGCGGGCCAGCTGGTCGAGGCGCCGTTCGAGGGGCGGGTGGGAGGAGAGCAGCCTGCTGAGGCTCTCCTTCGAGGAGAACGCCGGGACGAAGTAGAAGGCGTTGTACGGCTCCGCCTTCCGCAGGTCCTCCGTCGGGATCCGGGCCATCTGCCCGCTGACCTTGGTGAGTGCCGAGGCGAGCGCGGAGGGGCGTCCGGTGAGGAGGGCGGCGGCGCGGTCGGCGGAGAGTTCGCGGTAGCGCGAGAGCAGCCGGGTGAGCAGGAAGCTCAGGCAGTACACGACGGCGCTGATCAGCGGGATCAGCAGGATCGCGATGCCGACGGGGTCGCTGCTGCGGCTGCTGCGGGAGAAGCCGCCCCAGAGGGCGACGCGGGTGATGATGCCGGCCAGGACGCCGAGGAACGAGGCGATCGTCATGACGGCGACGTCCCGGTGCGCGACGTGCGACATCTCGTGCGCGAGGACGCCCTCCAGCTCCTCGGGTTCCAGTCTGCGCAGGAGCCCGGTGGTGGCGCAGACGAGGGCGGTCTTCTCGCCGCGGCCGGTGGCGAAGGCGTTCGGTACGTCGCTCCGGGCGATGGCCACCCGGGGCTTCGGCATGTCGGCCAGGGCGCAGATCCGGTCGATGGTGCCGTGCAGCTCGGGTGCTTCCTCGGCGGTGACCTCGCGGGCGCCCATGCTGAAGGCGGCGATGCGGTCGCTGAACCAGAACTGCGCGATGAACAGACCGCCCACGAGGATCAGGATGATCGGCCAGGCGCCGCGCAGCACCGCGAGGAGTACACCCACCAGGACCACGTACAGCAGTCCGATCAGGAACATGGTGGTGACCATGCGGGTGGTCAGACCGTGGTCGGGGGCGTAACGGGAACGGGCTCGTGTCATGGAATGCCTCCAGCAACTCACCTGCTTCCCATAGTGCCCCTTTCTTGTTGGAATCGGTGTGCCGCGTCACGGCCAGAGCAGTTCCCGGGTCCAGTCGCCGCCGCCCCGGCGGTAGTGGAGCCGTACGTGCCGTCGCCGTGCGTCGCCCTGGAAGAACTCGACCTCGCGCGGCTCGACCACATACCGCGTCCAGCTCGCCACATCCGCCTCCGGTTCCGCCTGCGCGCGCTCCCATGCGGCGTCCGAGGCGCGGTTCAGCTCCTCGTACGAGCCGAGCACCTCGCTCTGCCGCCCCACCAGAGCCGATGCCAGCGCCCCGGTCGAGCGGACGTGCAGATCGGCCCGGCTCTCCGCCGGGGTGCAGGCGGTGACCGGACCTCGCACCCGTACCTGCCGGCCCTGCGCGGGCCAGTAGAAACCGAGCGCCGCATGCGGATGCTCGGCGAGCTGGCGGCCCTTCGCGCTGGTGGCGTGCGTGGCGAAGTGCCAGCCGCGGTCGTCCGCGTCGTGCAGCATCAGCGTCCGTACGTCGGGGTGGCTCTCGGCGTCGACGGTGGCCAGCGTCATGGTGTGCGGCTCGGTCTGCCCGGCGGACACCGCCTCGGCGAACCAGATGTGGAAGAGGGGCATCGGGGTGCGGGGCGCGGCGGCCGGATCGAAGGCGGGGAGGTCCACGTCCCAGACGCGCTGGGCGTGAAGGAGGTCCCGGAAGGTGTGCTGCGCGGAGGTCGATGTATCGGTCATGTGGCCATTGGACATCAGGCCGCGGAGCGCTCCGCCGCCTCACCCCCGCCCCAGCACCACCGTCCCCGACGAGCAGAACCAGCCGCCCGTTCCCGAGGCCACCAGCTCCGACAGCCGTCCGTCCGCCTTCCGGACCTGACGTTCTCCCGCCTCCCCGCGCAGTTGCCGTACCGCCTCCATCAGCAGGAACAGCCCAGGCATCCCGGGGTGGCAGGAGAGGCCGCCGCCGTCCGTGTTGACCGGGAGTTCGCCGGTCAGGCCCGTGCGGCCCTTCTCGACGAAGGCACCGCCCTCGCCCTTCGCGCAGAAGGCGAGGTCTTCCAGCGTCACCAGCGTCATGTATGTGAAGGCCTCATAGATCTCCGCCAGATCGATGTCGGCGGGCCGCACCCCGGCACGCTCGAAGGCCGGCCGGCCCGAGGCCGCGGCCCCGCGCACCACTCCACTGGCCTGCATGCCGGAGTACGGCTCCGAGGGCGACGGCGTCACCGGCCGGATTCTGACCGGCAGCAACTTCGGCCGTCCGGGTCATCCTGCCTGGACCGCCGACCTGTTGGCCCATCCGGACGACGCCGTCATCAACGGGAAGGGGCACGACATCGCCGTGCGTGCCCGGCTGCTGGAGGGCGCGGAGCGCGCGGAGGTGTGGCAGGCGGCGCTGACGTTCTGGCCGCCGTACGCCACGTACCAGGCGCGGGTGGAGCGGGAGATCCGGCTCTTCCGGCTGGAGCGGCGCGGCACTTCGTGACGCGGTGGCCGCCCGGATACGCCGATGGCGGACCACATCGTGTGGTCCGCCATCGGTGAGACAGGAGGTGGGCAGCCCGGGATTGCCGTGCGGAGCCCAGTGCAGGAAGAAGCGAGCAAGGAGCCGGGAAGAAGGGGGCGTCCGACGCTATTTCGTCGGCTTCTTGCCGGTGATGCCCAGATGTACCAACAGTGCCAGGTTCGGTTTGAGTTCCGCCTGCTTGACGCCCCAGGTCTGGAAACCCTTCTGGTGCGAGGCGACCGCCGCCAGCATCGCGACGAGCGAGCCCGCCATCGCCGCCGGACTGACGTCCTTGTCGACCTTGCCCTTGGCCTGGAGCTCCTTCACCGAATCGGTAAGGGAGTTGGTGACCGAGTTCAGGATTTTCATGCGGATCTTGTAGAACCGCTTGTCCCCCTCGGCCGCGCCCAGGTCGACCACGCGCAGGATCGCGTCATGGTGTCGCCAGAAGTCGAGGAACCCGTCGACGAGCTCTTCGGAGGTCTGCCAGCCCGCCTTGCCGACCCAGGAGCGGCCGGCGACCAATTCGGTCAACGCGGCGCCCTCCTTGGCCATTTCTTCGGCGATCTCGAGGACGGCTCCCTCGACGTCGGGGAAGTACTGGTAGAAGGTTGCGGGTGAAGTCCCCGCCTTGCGGGCGACGTCGATGACTTTGACGTCCCGGTAAGGCGAGGAGCTGAGCATCTCGCTGAGGCAGTCGAGCAGCTTCTGCCGCGTCGCCTGTCCGCGTCGACCGGCCACGCGGCCGTCGACGGTGCGCACTTGTCCTGTCATGCCGTCAGCTTACCGAGGGGTGATCGGAGCGCGATTCGGCCGACTGCAAATGGGGAGGTCCGCAGGTGCGGTGGGGTGGTGCGGGGGGAGTGGCCGGATTTCGGCGGGTGCGATCCACGGCCTGATTAGTGTTATCAACAGCCTGTGGACAACTTCGGTGGATAACTTTCCGTGACGCGACGGCCATGGAACTCCGATGTCGAATCTTCGTTCGACAGGAGTCGTTCGCTGCGCGGCACATGCGGTGCGCGGCTACGTTGGGTGTGACGAGCGTCACTGCTATGGAAGGACCCGGGCCCATGGCCGCATTCCCGCGCTCCGCGCCGTGCTGGGTGGACGCGCAACTCCCCGACCTCGAAGCGGGCAAGCGTTTCTACGGCGGGCTCTTCGGGTGGACCTTCCGGGCCGGGGACGCCGCCGAGGGTGCGTGCGCCGAGGCCCTCAGCGACGGCAAGCTCGTCGCCGCACTCGCAGCGAAGCAGGACGGCCGGATGCCGACCGCCTGGGGCATCTACTTCGCCACCGACGACATCGTCGCGACCGTCGCCCTGATCCGGCAGGAGGGCGGCCAGGTCATCACCGAGCCCGTCCGGGTCGGCCGCGCGGGCGTGCTCGCGCAGGCCGCCGACCCCGGTGGTGCGGTCTTCGGGCTCTGGCAGGCAGGTGACCGCAGCGGTTTCGAGAAGCAGAACGAGCCCGGATCCTTCTGCTGGACCGAGGTGTACACCCGGCAGAAGGACCGCGTCGACGCCTTCTACGAGAAGGTCTTCGGCTTCCGGGGAACCGATCTCGGCGAGCCGGGCACCGGTGAGTCGAGCACCGATCACGGCGAGCCGGGCACCGGCGCCGCGGGCCCCGTCGAGTCCGGCTCCGCCGAGTCCGGCACCGCCGAGTCCGGCTCCGGCGGTGCGGGTGCCTCCGAGTCCGGCGCCGACTTCCGGATGTGGTCCCCGGAAGGCACCGAACCCGGACCCGGCACCGCGATCGGCGGACGCAGCGTCATCACCGACGCGTTCCCGGCCGAAATGCCCAGCTACTTCCTCAGCTACTTCGCCGTCGAGGACTGCGACGCCGCCGCCGAGACGGCCGTCGGGCTCGGCGGCCGGGTCTCCGCGCCGCCCTTCGACATCCCGTACGGGCGGATGGTGATCCTGCACGACGACCAGGGCGCCGAGTTCGCCGTACTTCAGCACCCGGTGTCCTGATAGACGGCAGAGTGACATGTGACACCCCGATCCGCCCCCGGGTTCGCAACCATCGCATCGGCCAGGAACAATCAGGGAGCGCACCGCCGGGTGGTGCCCAGTGGTGAGACGCTGCACAGGGCGGGTTTTTCGCGGACTTCTGTTCCTGAGGTCCGTACGGGGAGGTGGCAGGCAAGTGGTGGAGCAGCTGACGCAGCACGACCCGAGGCGGATCGGCCCGTTCGAGGTGCTGGGACGGCTCGGGGCCGGCGGCATGGGGCTGGTCTATCTCGCCCGCTCGGCGTCCGGCCGACGGGTGGCGATCAAGACCGTACGTACGGAGCTCGCCGAGGACCAGCTCTTCCGGGTCCGCTTCACGCGTGAGGTGGAGGCCGCCCGCGCGATCAGCGGCTTCTACACGGCCGCCGTGGTGGACGCCGACCCGCGTGCCGCCGTGCCGTGGCTCGCCACCGCGTACGTACCCGCCCCCTCGCTCGAGGAAATAGTCAATGAGTGCGGCCCGATGCCGACCCAGGCGGTGCGCTGGCTGGCCGCCGGGATCGCCGAGGCGCTCCAGTCCATCCACAGCGCGGGCCTCGTCCACCGCGACCTCAAGCCGTCGAACGTACTGGTGGTCGAGGACGGTCCGCGGGTGATCGACTTCGGGATCGCGTCCGGAGTCTCCAACACCCGGCTGACCATGACCAACGTGGCGGTCGGCACCCCCGCGTACATGTCGCCGGAGCAGGCCAGGGACTCGCGCAGTGTCACGGGCGCGAGCGATGTGTTCTCGCTCGGTTCGACGCTCGTCTTCGCCGCCACCGGGCATGCGCCGTTCCACGGGGCGAACCCGGTCGAGACGGTCTTCATGCTGCTGCGGGAGGGCCCCGATGTGGAGGGGCTGCCCGACGACCTGCGGCCGCTGATCGAGTCCTGCATGCAGATGGACGCCGGGCTGCGGCCCAGCCCCGCCGATCTGCAGGCCCAGCTCGCCCCGCACCTCTTCGCCTCCGGCGGCGACGACAGCGGTACGGCGTCGGCGTGGCTGCCGATGTCCGCCACGGCGATGATCGAGCAGCGCCGCGGCGGGGGGCGCGCGGTGGCATCCGTCGCCCCGCCCGCCCCGCCCGCCCCGGCGCCCGCTCCGGTGCCGCCGCCGCCCCAGCAGCCGCCGCCGGGTGCGGACTGGGAGCCGGCGTGGCGCAGCGGCGCGGACCTGAGATCGCCGTCCCCCGCCCCCGCACCTTTTCGGGCGGCGGAGTCGGACGGGGGCGGTCCGGTGCGGCTGCCCGGGGCGAAGGTGCCGATCGGCCCCGGACCGCGTGCCGCGGACGTACGCGCGATGGCCGGCGCGGAGGCGGGTCCCGCGACCGGGTGGGTGCGCCCGCCCGCCGGGCCGAACGGCGCGGCCCCGGCCGCCGCCCCGCTGCCCGCTCCGGCGCACGCCCCCGATGCGGCGCCCGCGGAGCCGGACCGCTGGCGGCCCTGGCGGTTCCGGATGTCGAACGACGTGTGGGGCACGCCGGTCGTTGCCGGGGACCTGCTGTACGTGACGTCGTTCGAGGTGCACGCGCTGGATGTCGGCAACGGGCGGCGCCAGTTCAAGACCCGTGACGTCGCCTGGTCGATGACGCTCGACGGCGGCCGCATCCACGGCTCCGACGGCCCCTCGCTGTACGCCCTGGACGCGCTGACCGGCGCCGAACGCTGGCGTCTGCAGACCGACGCCTGGGTGTACTCGCTCAAGGCCGACCGGGGCACCGTCGTCACCGGCACGCGCGGTGGCGGCGTCCAGGCGTGGGAGGCGTCCACCGGCGAGAAGCTGTGGGAGACCGGAGGCGTACAGACCGACTTCGAGACGGCCGAGGCCGGGCCCGCGATCCACGACGGCACGGTGTACCTGTGGCAGGACGCCCGGCTGCGTGCGGTGGACGCCCGTACGGGCATCGAGCGCTGGTCGTACCCGATCGGTGACGCGGCGTCCTGCGGGGGTGTGCCGGTACGGGTGACGGCCGCCGCGGACGGCTATGTGTACGTCGCCGCGGGCACCCGGGTCCTCGCGGTGGACACCGCGTCGGGGCTGGTGCGGTGGCACTTCGAGTCGCCCGCGGTCTTCCTGTCCCCGCCCGCGTTCGCGCCGGGGCCCGCGGTCACCGGCGGCGGGGTGTACCTGGCCGACTACCTCGGCACGGTGTACGCACTCGACGCGACGACCGGCAAGGACCGGTGGCGCATCGCGACGGAGGCGCGCCAGTCGATCGAACCGGTGCTGGTCACGGCGGGCAACGTCCATGTCGGCAGCGGCAGCGCGCTGTACACGCTGGACGCGGTGACGGGTACCCCGAAGTGGCGGTTCGCCGCGGGCGGCGAGGTCGTCGGCGCGCCGGTCGTCGCGGACGGCCGCGTCCACTTCGGTTCCGCGGACCACGTGCTGTACACGCTGGACGCGGCGGGCGGCCAGCTGCGCTGGAAGCTTGCGACGGGCGGCGAGATCACGGGGTCGCCGGTGGCGAAGGGCGGCGTGGTGTACGCGTGCAGCAAGGACCGCTGCGTGTACGCGCTGGACGCGCTGAAGGGGACGGGCACGGGGAACCGGGCACGGGCGTAGGCGTTCACCGGGCCCGCCCGGCGGCCGCTTTGTCCTCAACCGCCGGACGGGCTCGATTTCCCCGCTCGTCCGGCACGTATCGGCCCGTCCGCAGACCCCGGCCCATGCACGCACCCCGGCCCGTCCGCGTGCGCGCACGGAACCGTGTGCCACGGGGACAAGGCGATTCAAGGGCGCGGGGGCCGCCCGGGCGGCCGCTGTGTCCTCAATCGCCGGACGGGCTCGACCGGCCCGGCGGGCGGTGCGGGTCCTGGGCCTCTGGGCCCGTGTACGGGTCAGCCTCAGGCTCCGGCAGGGGACTCGTCTGCACCGATGGCCCCGGCTCCTGCGTCGGCGGCCACGTGTCCGGATCGTCCGACCCCGGCGCCGGGTAGGGCCGCTTCCGGTCCACGCGCCCCGGATGCCTGTGCCCGCCCCGCCGCCCCGACATCACCGCAGCCCCCACCAGCATCAGTGCCCCGCCCACCGCGGCGGTCGCCACCCCCACCTGCAGCCCGGACCCGTCCGCCGCCACCGTCAGGCTCCCGGTCGCCTGCCCCTGCCGCACCATCCACAGCACGGTGAAGCCGAGGACGACGCCCCCCGCGCACGCGACCAGCAGCCGGGACCGGAGCACCACGCCCACCACCGTCACAGCCGCAGCGAAGAGAAGCGGCAGCCAGACCGACCCCCACAGTCCGGGCCGCGCACCGCTGATGCCGTTGAAGAGGTCCGCGATCCGGTACTGCCGCCCGAGGCGGCCGTCGTACCAGTCACGGAAGGGGCTCAGCACGGCGGCCGCCGCTCCTGCGAGAGCGACGACCGAGCCGAGGACGTTGCGGATCATCATCGGCCTCCTGCGGTTGTGCGGACCGGCGTCGCGCGTCAGCACCGCTCTCGGCGTCGACGCTACGCCGGGCCCCTGACCCCCGCCACCAGGGGCGTACGGGCCGGACGGCCCTTCCAGCGCGCCATGCGTTAGTGTCGCGCGGTCGTTCGACAGCAACATGACAACAACACAAGGGGGGCTGCATCGATGATGCGGCAGCATCTGAAACTCTCGGCGGTCCTGGTGGTGGTCGTGCTCGCACTCACCGGCTTCTCGACCTCGAGCCTCACCGGCAAAGGCCGAGGCGGCAGGAGCCACGGTTCGAGCAGTAGCGGCGGCGGCTGCTCCAACTCCAAGAAGAGCAACGGAAGCTACCACCACAACGACTACGACGACGATGACTACGACGACTCGTCGAGCAGCTCGTCCGGCGGCTCCACCTACGAGACCGCGACCCCCGGCGCCACGGCGACCGACGCGCCCCAGGCGACCGTGATCCGGTGCGCCCAGCCCCGCAAGGGCAAGAGGCGGGCCGTGACGTCCTCCACCGTCCGGGTCAGCTCGAGCGAGCTCGGCACGCACAGGTACAAGGTCGATGTCACCTTCCTCGACGCGCTCGGCAAAACCGTCGACACCGGCGAGGCGAAGGTGGAGCTGACGGACGTCGACAGCGCGACCGTCTCCGTACGGATGGACAGCCCGAGCAAGGTGTCCCGGGTGAAGAAGTGCCGGGTCGAGGCCGAACTCAGCCACTGACCGCTGCCGACGGGGGCGCCCCGGTCGATCCCCGTACCCCTTCGTGCGGCATCGCAGCCACGGTACGGGAGAGGCGTGCGGCGGCGCGTGTGCTTCACCGGATGGGGTGAATCGGACGTCCAGGTGGCAGAGCTGGGAGTATGGTGATTGGTATGGCAACCAAGAAGTACACGGTCACTCTGCCGGAGGAGCTGGCGGAGGAGATCCGCAGTGAGGTCGGCCCCGGTGCGTTCAGCGCGTATGTCACGCGCGCCATAGAGCGCCAGCGCGAGCATGACCGGCTGGGGGAGTTGGTGGCGTGGATGCAGGAAGGGGGCGGACCGCTCACCGAGGAGGAGCAGGCGGCGGCCGCGGCGGAGCTGCGTGAGATCGAGCAGTGGTTCGAGGAGCGGGAATCCAGGGCGCAGGACGTGGCGCAGGGCGGGGCGGAAGCGGCCTGATGCCGGACATGACGTTTGTGCTGGACAGCGAGGCCTTGTCCAGGGCCGTACTTCGGGACCGGGCGATGACGGGCATTCTCACCAAGGCGCACCAGTCAGGAATCCGCGTGGTGACGAGCTCCATGACGCTCATCGAGGCCTACCACAGCAAGATCCGGCGACCTGTATGGAACTGGGCGATGTCCAGGGTTGTCGTGGAGCCAGTGACCAGGGACGTCGCAGACGAGGCGATCGGACTACTGGGTGCCACCGGGCTGCATGGCCACAAGTACGCCATCGACGCTGCGCTCGCGGTGATCGCGGGGCGTCAGCCGGGCCGGGTGGCGGTCTTCACCTCGGACGAGGACGACATGGGGAAGCTGTGCGGGGCGAGGGTGCAGGTGCGGGGGCTGTAGGCCACCGGAAGCGGAAGAGGCCCGAGCTATTGGCTCGGGCCACTCTCGTGTGCGGGTGGCTCAGGTGGCGTGCTGGTCCTGCGTGGTGACGGATGTGTCGCCGGTGGCGTGCTGGTCCTGCGTGGTGACGGGTGTGTCGCCGGTGGCGTGCTGGTCGGCAAGAGCCGGGGAGGTCGCTCCGAGGCCGAGGGCCACGGCGAACGCGGCGGCGACGAGCGTCTTCTTCGTGCGGGTCATTCCAACTCCTGGGATAGGAGAGAGCTTCCGGACGTGAAGTGACGCTAGTGACAGGGGGGGGCGATGGCGGTACCCCTCAGTCGCGAACCAGCCGAACATTGACTCGATTGTACTGATGGTGTGCGGACATGCAGCGGCCGCGACGGCTCCCCCTCCGCGCCGCCGCGGCCGTCCCCCGTGCGGGTTAGGTCTAGTTGGGCTTCGGCGTCGACGCGTGGGCGTCCAGGGTGGTGATCTCCTCGCCAGATGCGTGCGCGTCGGCCGGCTTGAGGGGTTCGCTCGACGCGTGGGCGTCCTGCGTGGTGATCTCCTCGTCGGATGCGTGCGCGTCGGTCGGCTTGAGGATTCCGCTGTTGTCGGCCATGAAGGTCAACTCCTGAAAGTCTGGGTGTGGATGGGTGTGCCCGTCCGGCGGTTCCCCCGTGGATCGCCGGACGGGCATTCCAGGGCCGTTCACCCTAGCGGTGAGGCCACATGACGATCCGTCTGCCCCCCGACGCGGCGGATCGATGAGTAAGAGAGTGCCGTGCGGCGATAAACGAATGATGAACGCGGTGCGCGAACCTCAGGTCACTGCGACTGGATGCAGAAGGGCGCGCACACTATTGGCTTCGGTCGACCCGAGCTCATCGAAGACTGTGAGTGCCTCACGCCAACAGGCCTGCGCCCGATCGGTCTGGCCGAGGGAGGTGAGACTGAGGCCAAGCACGGTCAGAATGTTCGCACGTCTCCACTCGCCCCCGATTCCGTGCAGTACGGCGAGGGCTTGCTCTGCCTGAGCGGCAGCTTGCGCAGGTTTGTGTTCGGCCAGGTCCGCTTCTGCCAGCCGGAACAGTGTCATGCCGTGCCAGAACCGCTGCCTGCTGTCGCGGAAGACGGTCAGGGCCTCGGTGAGTACCTGCCGCGCCTGGGCGGTTTGGCCCGCACCGGTGAAGGCCAGGCCGAGAGCGTATTTCCCGTTGGCCAGGCGGAGGGCCTGCTCCCTTCCGTCCGACTCGTAAAGAGAGATGCCTTGCTGGGCCAGGCTGACCGCACTCATCTTTCGGTCCGTGGCCAGGTGAACCCTGGACATATTGCAAAGTGCCGATGCTTCACCCGACTTGTTGTCGTCCGCTCGGAAGGCAGCCAGAGCTTGGGTGAAGTAGTCCTCTGCGTCGGCGTGGCGGTTCTCGTAGAGGGCGATGATCCCGAGTTGGTTGGGTGCCTGACTGGAAGAGACCGGATCTCCGGCGGCCAGCCCCAATTCCAGGGCCCGCCGTGCGTCGTGCTCCGCAGCGGCAAACCGGCCCGAGATGCTGTGCACATGGGTCAGCATGGTGCGCGCGCGACCCTCCGCCTGAACGTCTCCCGCAGTCCGGGCTGCCTCGGAGACCGCAGTTGCCGCTTGGGTGAACTGGTGTGAATTGGCCCCTGATTCGCCCAGATCCACGGCGGCCATAAGGAGATCAGCGGCTTTCCGGAGCATGCCTTGCGCCGCAGACTGCCGAGCGCACGCAAGCAGTCCGCTGGACTCGCTGAAAAGCCAGTCCAGCGCCCCTGCGGGGGTCGAGAACGATAGCCCTGGGCAGAGCGTAGGTTCGAAGTGGTCGAGCACGCGCTCCCCAGGCCGCTCCAATGCATACACCCCCGCCGCCGTGGCCAGATAGAAGTCCAGCAGCCGCGACAGCGCCAACTCCCGCTCCTCCGGCGGCTGTTCGTCCCGTTCCGCGCACGCACGCGCGTAGAGCCGCACCAGGTCGTGGTAGCGGTACCTGCCCGGCGCCGCTGACTCCAGCAGCGACGTGTCGACCAGGGACTCCAGCAGATCCTCCGCCGCGTGCACCTCCAGGTTCAGCAGCGCTGCCGCTGCCGCCAGGGAGATGTCCGGGCCGTCCGCCAGGCCCAGCAGGCGGAACGCGCGGGCCTGGGCCGGCTCCAGTTGGCCGTAACCCAGTTCGAAGGTGGCCTTCACCGCCAGGTCGCCCGCCTGGAGCTCGTCCAGGCGGCGTCGCTCGTCCGCGAGTTTGGCGGCGAGGACCGAGACCGTCCAGGTGCGGCGGGCGGCCAGGCGGGAGGCGGCGATGCGGATCGCCAGGGGGAGGAATCCGCAGGCGGCGACCACGTCCAGGGCGGCCTCGCGCTCCGAGCCGACCCGTTCCTCGCCGACGATCCGGGTGAAGAGCTGGAGTGCCTCCTCGGGGGACATCACGTCCAGGTCCACCAGGTGCGCGCCCGCCAGGTCGACCATGCGGACGCGGCTGGTCACCAGGGCCGCGCAGCCCGCCGTGCCGGGCAGCAGGGGGCGGATCTGCGCCGCGTCGTGCGCGTTGTCCAGGAGGACCAGGATGCGGCGGCCGTCGAGCGTGGAGCGGTACAGTGCCGCCCGTTCGTCCAATGAATCGGGGATCGCCGAGTCGGCGGTGCCGAGGGCGCGCAGGAACGCGCCGAGCACCGTCTCCGGCTCCGCCGCCCGTGCGCCGGCGCCCTGCAGGTCGACGTAGAGCTGGCCGTCCGGGAAGTGCGGGCGGGCCTGGTGGGCGACGTGCACGGCCAGCGTCGTCTTGCCGACGCCGCCGATGCCCGCGAGCGCCGATACGGCCATGACCGAACACTCCGCCGTCGCCAACCGGTCGCCCAGTTCGCGTACGAAGGAGGCGCGTCCGGTGAAGTCCGGTACCGTCGCCGGGAGTTGGGCCGGGCGGACGGCGGCGGGCGCGGGCGCCGCCTCGTCGGCCGGGTGGGCCAGTTCCTCGTCGGCCTGCAGGATCCGCTGCTGGAGCTGCGAGAGCTCCGGGCGCGGATCGACGCCGAGTTCGTCGGCGAGCAACCGTCGCGTGTCGGCGTACACGGCGAGCGCTTCCGCCTGGCGGCCGCTGCGGTACAGGGCGATCATCAGCAGTTCGCGCAGCCGCTCCCGCAGGGGGTGCGCCGCGGTGAGCGCGGTGAGTTCGGAGACCGCCTCCGCGTGGCTGCCGACCTCCAGATCCAGGTCGAGCCGGGTCTCGGTGAGCTGGAGCCGCCACTCCTCCAGTCGCGTGCGCTGGTATTCGGCGTACGGCCCCGGGACGGAGGCCAGCGTTTCGCCGTCCCACAGCGCCAGCGCCTCGTTGAGCAGGGTGCGGGCCCGGCACCGGTCCCCGCCCGCCCGCGCCTCCTCCGCGTCGGCGGCCAACTCCTGGGCCCTCGTGAGGTCGAGCGCGTCGGGCCGGTTCCGTATGGCGTATCCGCCGGCGTTGCTGATCAGCGTGGACGGGTCGAGGATCTTGCGCAGCCGGGACGCGTACGTCCGTACGGCGGCGAGCGCCTGGGACGGGGGCTCGTCGCCCCAGATGGCGTCGATGAGTTCGGCGGCGGTGGCCGTGCGTCCGTCGCGCAGCAGCAGCGCTACCAGCAGGGCCCGCTGCTGCGGCGAGCCGGACGCCAGCGGTTCGCCGTCGCGCCAGGCGTGTACGGGGCCGAGCACGGCAAACCGCAGGCCGGTCCCCGTCGTCTGCTGCCGCGCAGCGCGCTGTTCCGGAACGCGCACACGTGGTCCGTGGTCACGGTCCATTGATGCCCCCTGTCCTGCTCGCCCCGTCAGTTCTGCCGGTCGCGCCGATCCCGCTGGTACTGCTGATCTTGATGGTCCCGCTGGTGTCTCTGCCCGGAATGACCGCTGCTGCGCCGATGTGGTCCGGATGGATCCGGATGGCGCCCTACCGCTGGTATCGCGCTCAACAGTCTGCCTTGTTATGGGCGGACGCGTCAGCAGTGGGTGACGCTCTGCACAAGCCCTCGACAACGATATGGAACCGGGGCCGAGTTCAGATGGCTGACGGTGCGTCAGATCGGCAGCTGTCGTGGTACCCGTGGATACCTTCCCGAAGATCACCTCGGTGGACGACCACACGGTGGAGTCCGCTCATGTCTGGCGGGACCGGCTCCCGTCCACGTACCTCGACCGCGGCCCGCGCATCGTCCGCGCCCCGGTCCGACCTGTTCGTCGAGGACGGCCTGCACCTGCTGGAGCGTGAAGCCGAGATCCTTGAGGGCGATGACGCGGTGGGCACACGGTGCCTGCACCGGGACGGGGCACACAAGGCAGGAGCCCCGCTCCTCCGCCGAGGCGGGGGAGCGGAGCTCCTTGGGTACTGCATGCCGGCCGCGATCGGCCGACCCGGGCAACTAGGCCGGGCTGACGTTCTCAGCCTGCGGGCCCTTCGGCCCCTGAGTGACGTCGAAGTTCACGACCTGGTTCTCCTCGAGGGAGCGGAACCCGGACGCGTTGATCGCGGAGTAGTGGACGAAGACATCCGGGCCGCCGCCGTCCTGGGCGATGAAGCCGAAGCCCTTTTCAGCGTTGAACCACTTGACGGTTCCGGTAGCCATAAGCCCTCCTTGGGCCAAAGGGTTGCCCTGCTCCAGAACCTGCAAAGAAGTCTGAAAACTACAAAAGCCTGCGGGTTACATGCTCCGCAGGCTCTGTACTGCAAGGGAAACCAAACTGCAACTTGCGTCGAGCCTAGCACGCAGCGTGCGCGGAACGGTAGAGGGAAAGATCACTTCACCCGGATGTTTGATTGCCCTGCCGAAGGGCCGACGAAGACGGGGGCCGGAGGTGGCTCCGGGGTGTCGTTCGGGTGACGCGGAGGTGCCCCGAAGGCGCGTCGGGGCGCGGGGCCGGAACGCATGGGGGAGTGGGTTCGGGCGAGCCCCGGAGGCCCGGTGGCGGCGGGATGCCCGCGCGGGTCTAGCCTCGCGATGTGGACAATTCAACCGTCTCTCCCGCAGCAGGCGACGACCGTCGCAGCAGGCCGCGCGTCGGTCACATCCAGTTCCTGAACTGCCTCCCCCTCTACTGGGGCCTGGCACGGACCGGAACCCTGCTCGACCTGGAGCTGTCGAAGGACACCCCGGAGAAGCTCAGCGAGCAGCTGGTACGCGGTGACCTCGACATCGGCCCGATCACCCTCGTCGAGTACCTGCGCAACGCCGATCAGCTCGTCGCCTTCCCCGATATCGCGGTCGGCTGCGACGGGCCCGTCATGTCGTGCGTGATCGTGTCGCAGCTGCCCCTGGAGCAGCTCGACGGGGCCCGGGTGGCACTCGGTTCGACCTCGCGCACCTCCGTGCGCCTCGCTCAGCTGCTGCTCGCCGAACGGTACGAGGTGACGCCGGACTACTACACCTGCCCGCCCGACCTCGGCCTGATGATGCAGGAGGCGGACGCCGCCGTGCTGATCGGCGACGCCGCGCTGCGCGCCTCACTGCACGACGCGCCGCGCCTCGGTCTGCAGGTCCATGACCTGGGGCAGATGTGGAAGGAGTGGACGGGGCTGCCGTTCGTCTTCGCGGTCTGGGCGGCCCGCAAGGACTATCTCGCCGCGCACCCGGCCATGGTGGAGGAGGTGCACCGGGCGTTCCTCGCCTCGCGGGACCTGTCGCTGGAAGAGGTCACCAAGGTCGCCGAGACGGCGGCGCGGTGGGAGGTCTTCGACGCGGAACTGCTGGAGCGGTACTTCACGACGCTGGACTTCCGCTTCGGTCCGGACCAGCTCTCGGGCGTACGTGAGTTCGCCCGCCGGACCGGGGCGACGACCGGTTTCCCGGTGGACGTGAACGTCGAGCTGCTCGACCACTGATCCGGCAGCGGCCGCTGCGCGGGGGGAATGGCCCCGGGCACGAGGTGAATACTGAAGCTTCTTCCGGGCTTCCCCGTTCCCTCCCGCGCTGTTTATCGCACTGCCCGCGGATTCCTTTCCGGCGAATGCCGCGAATGCCGCGGCCGGACAGCTCGTACGCCCTATCCCGAATAGGGGACGGCGTACGAGGTGAGTCGGGGTCGAGTCCCGGATTCGATCGAGTGAACGATTCATTCGCGCCTTTTACCGTGTCGAAATCCGCGGTTCGTTCCCATAGGGGTGAAATCGGCCGATGGTTTCTCTGTGATCGCAGGACCTCCGACCCCTAGGCTTCGGTCGGAGGTCCGGCCGGTCCACAGGGGGAGTCCATATGCAGCCGCTGGAAGCCGGCGAACCGCTCACCATCGGTGCCTACCGGTTGCTCGGCAGACTCGGTGCGGGCGGCATGGGCCGGGTGTATCTGGGACGCAGCGCGGGCGGACGCACCGTCGCGGTCAAGGTCGTCCATCCGCACTTCGCACTCGACGAGCAGTTCCGTGCCCGGTTCCGGCGCGAGGTCGACGCCGCGCGGCGGATCGGCGCCCAGTGGACGGCGCCCGTCCTGGACGCCGACCCGGACGCACCCGTGCCGTGGGTCGCCACCGGCTACGTCGCCGGACCCCCGCTGTCGGCCGCGGTCACCGAGCACGGGCCACTGCCCGAGCAGGCGGTACGGGCCCTGGGCGCCGGACTGGCGGAGGCCCTGGCCGCCGTACACGGGCAGGGGCTCATCCACCGCGACGTGAAGCCGTCCAACGTCCTGCTCGCCCTCGACGGCCCCCGCCTCATCGACTTCGGCATCGCCCGCGCGATCGACGCCACCGCCTCGCTCACCTCCACCGGGGTCTCGGTCGGCTCGCCCGGCTACATGGCACCGGAGCAGATCCGGGGTCTGGAGATCTCGGGCGCCGCCGATGTCTTCTCGCTCGGCGCGGTGCTCGCGTACGCGGCGACGGGCGACGCCCCCTTCCTCGGCGACTCCTCGGCGGTGCTCCTCTACAAGGTGGTGCACGAGGAACCGGAGCTCGGTGACATCGAGGGCGAGCTGCGGGACGTGATCGCCACCTGTCTGGCGAAGGACCCGGCGCGCCGGCCCACCCCGACGGAGCTCGCCCGGCAGCTGGTACCCGGCGGGGCGGCGGCAGCGGTGGCGGCGGGCTGGCTCCCCGGACCGCTGGAGCGTGAGGTCAGCCGCTCGGCGGTGGCGCTGCTGGACCTGGAACCGCAGGACGGGCCCGTGCAGTCGGGACCGGTGCCGTTCAGCAACGCCTCCCTCACCGCCCACGGCTCCGCCGACGGCAACGGCGCGCTCGGAGTGTTCGGGCCGCCGATCGAGCCGATCCGCCCGCCCCGGACGTTCCCGTCGGCCGAGGCCGGGGGGGACCACACCTCGGGCGGGCTGCCCGGCCCCCGCACCTCCGGCTCCCGGTTCTCCGTCACCGTCGGCGCCGACTCCGGACCCGGCCCCACCGACCGGAGCCGCGGCCGCAGGCTCAGCTGCACCGTCGCCCTCGCCGTGGCGGGCGCGCTCGCCGCCGTGACCGTCGGCAGCGCCCTCCTCCTCGACCTGCTGCCGGGCGGCAGCGACGCCGAGCACGGCGAAGGGGTCGCCCAACCCCCCGCTGCGTCCTCCAGCGCGTCGCCGAACCCGGCGGGCCCGGGCCCGGGCCAGGTCACCGCGCTGCCCAAGACCTTCGTCGGTACCTGGAAGGGGCCGCTGACCGAGAAGACGACCGGACAGCCGCACGGCACCCTGACCGCGGTGTTCACCGAGGGGAAGAAGGGCACGGACGTCGTCCGGATGAACACCACCATCTCCACCCTCGGAGTGACCGTCAGCTGCAACAGCATCGCGGAGCTCTCCTCCGGTACCGCCGAGGAACTGACGCTCCGGGAGCGCGCCGACCCGGACCGGCCCGGTACCGCCGGGCTCTGCACGGACACCACGACCGACGTCACCTTCACCCTCGCCCAGGACGGCACACTCCGCTTCCGGTCCGAGGAGCGGGGCGCGGGACTTCCGTACGGCACACTCGCCCGGTCCGACAACTGACCCCGGGAGGGGCTGGCGTAGGCTGAACCGGTCCATGGATCCGTTGAAAAACCGCCGAAAGGTGACAGCCCGGTGACCGAGAAGGCCGACCTCCAGCCCATCCTCGACCGAGCCGCCGAAGGCGGCCGGATCACTCCGGAGGAGGCCCTCGACCTCTACCGGTCGGCGCCCCTGCACGCGCTGGGCGCGGCCGCCGACGCCGTGCGCCGACGCCGCTACGCCGGTACGGAGCACATCGCGACGTACATCATCGAGCGCAACATCAACTACACCAACGTGTGCGTCACGGCCTGCAAGTTCTGCGCCTTCTACGCCGCACCGAAGGACACCGCCAAGGGCTGGTCCCGCGACCTCGACGACATCCTGCGCCGCTGCGCGGAGACCGTCGAGCTCGGCGGCACGCAGATCATGTTCCAGGGCGGACACCACCCGGACTACGGCGTCGAGTACTACGAGGAGCACTTCTCCGCGATCAAGAAGGCGTTCCCGCAGCTGGTCATCCACTCGCTGGGCGCCTCCGAGGTCGAGCACATGGCCCGGATCTCCAAGGTCTCCGTGGAGGAGGCCATCCAGCGGATCCACGCCGCCGGTCTCGACTCCTTCGCGGGCGCCGGCGCCGAGCTGCTGCCGGCCCGGCCACGCAAGGCGATCGCCCCGCTCAAGGAGTCCGGCGAGCGCTGGCTGGAGATCATGGAGGCGGCGCACCGGCTCGGTGTCGAGTCCACCTCCACGATGCTGATGGGCACCGGCGAGACGAACGCCGAGCGCATCGAGCACCTGCGGATGATCCGCGACGTACAGGACCGGACCGGTGGCTTCCGCGCGTTCATCCCGTACACCTACCAGCCGGAGAACAACCACCTGAAGGGCCGGACGCAGGCCACGCTCTTCGAGTACCTGCGGATGATCGCCATCGCCCGGCTCTTCCTCGACAACGTCGCCCACATCCAGGGCTCCTGGCTGACCACCGGCAAGGAGGTCGGCCAGCTGTCGCTGCACTACGGCGCCGACGACCTCGGCTCGATCATGCTGGAGGAGAACGTCGTCTCCTCCGCCGGTGCCAAGCACCGCTCCAACCGCCTGGAGATCATCGACCTGATCCGCAAGGCGGGCCGTGTCCCGGCGCAGCGCGCCACGACGTACGAGCACCTCGTCGTCCACGACGACCCGGCGAACGACCCGGTCGACGAGCGCGTCGTCTCGCACATCTCGTCCACCGCGATCGAGGGCGGCACCGCGCACCCGGAGCTCAAGCTCCTCAGCGCCAACTGAGGCCGACCGGCACATGGGGGGTGGGAGAAGGAACGGGGCCGGGTGCGTGCACCTGCAAGGCGGAGGATTGAGGCATGGCGAATGGGGCCTCCCCTGCTCGAGCGAAGCCGAGAGCTCGGGGAACATGGTGATTGACGACAGCGCGGCAGATGCGCGTGCCCAGCCCCGCGACGCCGCCCCCCATGTGCCGGCCGGTCCGGGGCTGCTTTGCTGACCGTTCACGCCGCGCCGCTGGTTCTTCCGGTCGGCGCGGCTGCCGTCACGCAGGGCGCGGTCGCCGTGGACGGCGACCGGATCGTCGCCGTGGGACCGTACGACGAGGTCGTCGCCGCCCACCCGGCGGCCCGGGTCCGCACCTGGCCGGGCGTCATCACACCGGGACTGCGGCAGTGGCACGGGCTCTGGCTGCTCACCCGCTGCTACCATCCCGACCCGCGCGAGGCGGACGAGCTCGGCGACCGGCCGCTGTGGGGCGAGGCGTTCGAACGGCTGGCCGGGGAGATGGACGCGGCGCGGCGGGCGGGCAGCGTACGGCGCGGACTGCAGCAGATGCTGCGGCACGGCACGACGCACCTCGCGGGCCGCTTCCACGACCCGGCCGTCCGCACCGCCGTGGCCCGCTCGGGTCTGACGGAGGTCTCGGCCGTCGGCGCCCCCGGCATCCTGGTCGGCGAACCGAGCCTGGACCCGTTCGTGGAGGGGTACGACCTGTCCGGTTCCGTGCACGGCCCGCTCACCGTCGGCGGCCGCGCCGACCTCGCCGTCTTCGACGTACCGGACGAGGACGCGCTCTGTGCGGCGGGCGCCGGGGCGTGCATCGCCACGGTGCTGGGCGGGCGGCTGGTGTACCGGCGGCGGTAGTCGCTCCGGAGCCCGTCAGGGAACGGACGGGCCACCCAGGTACCTGCCCGTGGCCGTGTACGGCCAGGCGTTGGCGACGCACCCACGCAACCCGTCGATCTGCTGCATCATCGCGGGCGCGGGGCGTCCCGGTCCCGGGCAGGTCTCGTGGCCGTGGCCCAGCCAGTGGCCGACCTCGTGGTTGATGATCAGTGCCCGGTACTCGGCGAGCGGCCCGCCGAACTGCGGCGACCCCTGCATCCACCGCTTCAGGTTCACCACGACCGTGCTGCCGACGCGGCAGTTGACCTCGCCCCGCGTGTGCAGCCCGTACGCCCCGCAGAGCCGGTCGACGGTGTCCGGCGTCGCGATACGGATCACCAGACCGGCCGGGCCCGAGCCGACCTGCTGGAACGCGTCGTGCCCGGTGCGGGTCCAGCCGCGGGGGTCGGCGAACACCCCGGAGACCGCGGCGGCGGCCGGACCGGTAGCCGGACCGCTGCCCCGCTCCACCTCGACGCGGTAGCGGTGGACGGTGCCCGTGCCATGAGCGGCCGCGGACGCCGGGGCGGCGGTGACGAACGTGCCGGAGCCGTGGGCGGACACGGACCCGGACGGGTTCCGCGTCCCGGCCGCACGCTTTTGCGGCTCGGCCTTCTTCTCGCCGTCGCGGGAGCCGGCTGTCGAGCCGACGGGTTCCGGACTGCCGGGCACGGAACGGGAGCCGGGCTCGACGGCCGTGGCCGACCGGGTCACCGACGGCCGCGGGGTGTTCGACGCCGCCGACGCCCCGTCCCCGCCGCCCCACGGCCCCCACACCAGCGCCCCGCAGAGCAGCGCGCCCGGCACCGGCACGGCGCCCACCACCCGTATCCGGGTCCGTCGGCGGCGGGCGCGCCGGGTCGCGCCGCGGCCGCGGCCACGCGCCCGGCGTCCCCGTGCCTCACCCACCACGGACGGACTCCTGCTTCGGCTCCATCGGGTACGCGTCCGCGTAACGCACCAGGTTCAGGAAGCGGGGGTCCCGTGCGATGTGGAGCAACTGGTCCGCGGTGACCGGCGCCGAGACCATGGAGGAGTCGTCGCCGTCGGCCGAGAGGAGGACGGTGCTGTGCCCGAACTCGAAGCGGACGCTCACACCGACGATGTCCTTCCCGTCCTTCGAGTTCCCGGCTGCGGTGACGGCGCGGGCCACGATGCCGTCGGGCAACTGTGCCTCCTCGCACCGGTACTTCTTCTCCGGGATGTCCTGGCAGGGGGCGCCCTCCGGGCTGCCGGACGAGTCACCGGTGGGGCGTACGGAGAAGACGACGGGGAAGACGCTGCCCTTGGACGCGCCCTGGTACCGGCTGACCGCCAGATCGACCGGGCGGACGGTACCGAACGCCGCGGGCAGCATCGTGTCGAACAAGGCCGCCGCGTCCTGCTGGAACTGCTCCAGCCGCCTGCGCTCGGCGGCGGGCAGGTCCGCCATGGACGACTCGCCCGGGGTGGGCTCGACGTGCACCGGCGTGCGCGGAGGCTCGCTGGGAACGGAGGTCGGCTTGACGACGTCGCTCGCGGGCCCGGTGGGGGTGGGCGACGCGGACGCGTCGCTGCGGCCCGGGGCGGGCGCCCCGACCTGTGCGGTGCCGTTGCCCGTGCCCCAGGACGGCAGCGTCGCACCGAACACCCCGAGCGCCACCACCCCGGCCACCCCCGCGCCGATGGCCGCCCGCACCCTGGTGCGGCGCCTGCGCCCCTCGGCGAGTGCGACCGGTACCAGGTCCGGCAGCGGTGGCGCTCCCTCGGCCGCCTCCGTCATCGCCTCCCTGATCCGCTGCGTCCCGGTCTCCTCCGGCGCGCCGTGCGAAAACATGTCCATGACGGTTCTCCTCAGCTGCGGGTGGTGTAGAGGTACCGGTCGCCCAGCCGCGTACGCAGCGTGGCGAGCGAGCGCGAGCACTGGCTCTTGACGGTGGACTCGCTGCAGCGCAGCAGCTCGGCGACCGTCTGCACGCCCAGGTCCTCCCAGTAGCGCAGGACGACCATCGCCCGGGCGCGGGGCGGCAGTTCGGCCAGGGCGGTCAACAGCGTCACCGTCAGCTCGGGACCCACCACGGGGGGTGGGGCGTCGACCCGGCTGTGGGCCAGGAAGTCGCGGAGCCGCCGTCGGCGCTCGGCGAGATACGTCCGGGTGAGGACGGTGCGCGCATAGGCGGCGGGATGGTCGGCGGCGCTCGCCCGGTGCCAGTGCTGGAACAGCTTGGCGAGCGTCGTCTGCGTCAGATCGCGGGCGCTCTCCGCATCACCGCACAGCAGATATGCGGTCCGGTACAGACGCCGTTGGTTCGCCCGGGCGAACTCCTCGAAGCCGGTGGAGTCCCGACTGCGCTCTGCGATCATCTGTCCCCCTCTCCGGTTTCTGGGTGGTCTCACCCCTGTACTGAGTGGCGTCGCGCCCAAAAGGTTGAAGCCGGCTTCCGAGCGGCTCCGGGCGCCGACGCACGACCGGCGCGAGGCGTCCGCGGCCGGGCTGCTTGAATGGGCGGGTGACCCGAGCATCCCTGGACAAGCAGCCGCACGAAGTCGCCTCGATGTTCGACGACGTGGCGGCGAACTACGACCTCACCAACGATGTGCTGTCGCTCGGCCAGGCCCGGCTGTGGCGCAAGGAGGTAGCGAAGGCGGTGAACGCCCGCCCGGCGGAGAAGATCCTCGACCTGGCCGCGGGCACGGCGACGTCCTCGCAGCCGTTCGCCCACGCCGGGGCCTACGTCGTGCCGTGCGACTTCTCGATCGGCATGCTCCAGGTCGGCAAGAAGCGGCACCCGTGGATGCCGTTCACGGCGGGCGACGGCACGAAGCTGCCCTTCCGTGACGATGTCTTCGATGCGGTCACGATCTCCTTCGGCCTGCGCAACATCCAGGACACCGAGGCGGCGCTGCGCGAGTTGTACCGGGTGACGAAGCCCGGCGGTCGTGTCGTGATCTGCGAGTTCTCGCATCCGACGTGGGCGCCGTTCCGCACGGTGTACGAGGAGTATCTGATGCGCGCGCTGCCGCCGGTGGCGCGAGCCGTCTCCTCCAACCCGGACGCGTACGTCTATCTCGCCGAGTCCATTCAGTCCTGGCCCGACCAGCCGGCCCTCGCGGACATGCTCCGGAAGGCCGGCTGGTCGAAGGTGGCCTGGCGGAACCTCACCGGCGGCGTCGTCGCGCTCCACCGGGGTTCCAAGGCTGTCTGAAGCCCCGGGCCCTGCTTCGCGTACATGCCGTAGCCGCCGACACCCGTGTACTCGCGACGACCGCCCTGCGGTCGACCAGACGCTCCATGACGTGACGCTGGACCGGGACATACCGCTGGAGCAGAGCAGGGCGAGGGTGGCGGCTATGAGGGAGCCGCGCAAGGTGGTGATCTTCTTGACTGTCACGGACGATGATCGTGCCGGCACCGTCCGCGAGGGGGTAGCGGGTATCCGGACCGGGTCGGCCGCGACTCACCCGCACCCACCCGCCCTCCGGCTCCAGGTGGCCCCCCATAGACTGCACGGGACAGGTGCCGCGCGGCACGCGATTTCGAGTCTTCGGGAGATCCGACCGTGACCGAGCCCCTCTCCGAACACAGCGCGGATGTGATCGTCGTCGGGGCAGGCCCAGCCGGCTCCACGACCGCGTACTACCTCGCCAAGGCCGGACTCGACGTTCTCCTGCTGGAGAAGACCGCCTTCCCGCGCGAGAAGGTCTGCGGCGACGGTCTCACCCCGCGCGCCACCAAGCAGCTCGTCGCCATGGGCATCGACATCTCCGAAGAGGCCGGCTGGCTGCGCAACAAGGGGCTGCGCATCATCGGCGGCGGCGTCCGCCTCCAGCTGGACTGGCCGGACCTCGCCTCGTACCCGGACTACGGACTGGTCCGCAAGCGCGACGACTTCGACGAGCAGCTGGCCCGCCAGGCGCAGAAGGCGGGCGCCCGGCTGTACGAGCGGTGCAACGTCGGCGCCCCGATCATCGACGAGCGCACCGGACGCATCACCGGCGTGAACGCGAAGTTCGGTGAGGAGAAGACCCCGGTCACCTTCCACGCCCCGCTCGTCGTCGCCGCCGACGGCAACTCCACCCGGCTGTCGCTCGCCATGGGCCTGCACCGCCGCGAGGACCGCCCGATGGGTGTCGCGGTCCGTACGTACTTCACCTCCCCACGCCACGACGACGACTACCTGGAGTCCTGGCTGGAACTGTGGGACCGGCGCGGTCCCCAGGACCGGTTGCTGCCCGGCTACGGCTGGATCTTCGGCATGGGCGACGGCACGTCCAACGTCGGCCTCGGCATCCTCAACTCGTCGTCCGCCTTCAAGGAGCTGGACTGGCGTGAGGTCCTCAAGGCGTGGTGCGCGTCCATGCCGGAGGACTGGGGCTACACCCCGGAGAACATGACGATGCCCATCCGTGGCGCCGCGCTCCCCATGGCGTTCAACCGCCAGCCGCACTACACCAAGGGGCTGCTGCTCGTCGGTGACGCGGGTGGCATGGTCAACCCGTTCAACGGTGAAGGCATCGCGTACGCCATGGAGTCGGGCCAGATCGCCGCGGACGTGATCGTCCAGGCGCACGCCCGCGCGACCCCCGCCCAGCGCGAACTGGCGCTGCACAGCTACCCGAAGATCCTCAAGGAGACCTACGGCGGCTACTACACGATGGGCCGCGCCTTCGTGAAGCTGATCGGCAACCCGAAGGTCATGAAGATCGCCACCCAACGCGGACTGACGCACCCGCTGCTGATGAAGTTCACGCTGAAGATGCTCGCCAACCTCACCGACCCGACGGGCGGCGACGCGATGGACCGCATCATCAACGGCCTCTCGAAGGTGGCCCCGAAGGCCTGACCGCCCCTCCCGTTCGCTTCCTCGCCCGGTCCACGAGCGGGGCGCCCGCGATCTCCGTGCTGCGTGGAGGGCGTCGAGCCCGTTGTCCCGCTGTACGGAGCCGGAGCGGTCGGCGCCCCGGCCGGGTCAGTAGTAGCCCTTCTCGCCGTCGATGATCTCCCGTACGGCATCGAGGTGACCGGCGTGCCGGGCGGTCTCCTCGATCATGTGGAACAGCATCCACCGCAGATTCGCCTCGGCGATCTCGAAGTCGGGGTGACGGCCCACGTCCTCCAGGGCGTGGCCGGCGACGATGCCGTCGGTGACGGCGCACTGCTGCTCGTACTCCTTGAGGAGCTGCGCGAGTGGAATGCCGTCGACCCGCATGTCGGCATCCTCGGTGTCCGGGTCGAACCGCGGCCCCACGGCGGGCCGGCCGAGGAACATCACCTCGAACCAGTAGTGCTCGACCCAGCGCAGATGCGAGACGAGCCCGGCGGCGGTCAGACGGGGCGAGGCGGGCAGCACGGCCCGGTGCGCATCCGTCTCGGACAGCCCCTCGCACTTCCAGTGAACGACCGCTCGCTGCATGTCGAACCAGCCGAGCAACTGGGTCCGCTCGTCGGCTTCGTACGGAGGGCGTGTACGGGGTCGCACCATGGGACCGAAGTTACCCCGACCGGGCCTGCGTGCACAGGCCGATCCGGGAACGGAAAAGGTACCTGGGCGTCGGCGGCAGTACCGGGCCCGCCCGTTCCACGACGAAGGGCCGTCGCTCCCGAGCGGGGGAGTGACGGCCCTTCGTCGTGTTCGCGCGCTTGTGAATCAGAGAACGCGGACCGCGCCCGACGGCGGGTCGTAGCTCAGCGGGCGCAGCACCACACCGGTGCTCGGGTTCTGCGCACCGACGAACTGGCCACCGCCCACGTAGACGCCGACGTGGTACGCGGAGCCCGCGCCGCCCCAGTACAGGATGTCGCCCGGCTGGAGGTTGCTCAGCGAGACCTGGGTGCCGGCGGTCGACTGGGCCTGCGAGACGCGCGGCAGGTCGACGCCCACCGTGCGGAACGCGGCCTGGACCAGGCCGGAGCAGTCCCAGGAGTTGGGGCCGGTGCCGCCGGACACGTACGCGTCGCCGACCTGGGCCCGGACGAACGAGACGACGGAGGCGGCGGAGCCGGTGGCGCTCGACGAGGAGGAGGCCACGGCGGTGGAGCCGGACGCGCTGAGCGTCGTGCGGGCCTCGGAGCGGGAGGCGCGCAGGGCGGCCTCCGCCTTGGCCTTGGCGGCCGCCTCTGCCTTCTTCTTGGCCTCTGCCTTGCGGACCGCCTCGGCCTTGGCCTTCGTGGCGGCCTTGGCCGCGCTGGTGGCCGCGGCGTCCTCGTGGGCCTGCGTCTCCAGGTCCAGGGCCACCTGCTGCGTGGCCTCGGCGGACGCGGCGACGGCGGTGGAGAGCCCGGAGGTGAGGGTGGGCATCTCGATGGTCCGGGTCACCGGCTCGGCCTGGGCGGGACCGGCAGCGGCTGCGACCGCGATGGTGCTGAGGACGCCACCGGCAACTCCGGCCCGCAGTGCCGTTTTCGGGGCGCTTCGACGGGGCTTCCGGTGGCTGGGTATGTGAGCGGTGAGGGACATGAGTACTAGCGCTATCAGGGCTCCTGGGTTTCCTTCAAGAAACGTGTGTTGCGACACAGTTACGTTCGGAATCTGTGAATCCGCTTTCTGGCGGCCCTTATTGACGCCGTAACGGGCAAATCGGTCACGCTTCATCACCGCTGTGATCACGGACTTTCAGCAATTCGTCCGAATTGCCCGTCGCTTACCATCCGTTCACACCGATGGCCAAGCCCGCTTTTATTGAAGGTCGCGCGAAGTGACGCAGGTCACAGTGTGACTGTTACGCGGCGGGCATACGAGCGGCCGACGCGTGCGGTGGCGTCGACGGCGGGGCGGTCGGGGCGGTGGTCGGTGTGGTGAGTGACCTTTCGTCCGAAAGGTCATGAATGTGATCAGCCGTCCACATCGCTCCCCGCGCACCCCTCGCGCGGGTGACCCCAGAATGGGGCGGATCGGCATATCACCCCCCGCCGTCCATTGCCAATTTGCTGGGCGAGGCGTCTGATTGTTAAAGGAGCATCGCCTTGACCAGCAAGAACAACACCAGATGTCACGTCTCGTGATCACGCGGCCGCTGTGCGTACGAAGATCACCCCTCACTCGACTTCATGATCCTTTGCCAGGTGGTGGAGATCACAAAGTCGGTGTAGCACCCCGTGTCGCAGATCACAGGACGGCAGGCATAGGATGCGGGGCAGTCGGGCTTGTGAACTGCCTCACATGTGCACGATCTTGGTGAGGTGGCGAGCCGGTCGCCCGATGCGGTCCAACGGTCAAGGACGACTGGAAGGAGCGAGGAGCGTGAATGCCTACGCGCCCATCCTCGTGCTCGGCGCCCTCGGGGCAGGGTTTGCGATCTTCTCCGTGGTCATGGCCACGCTTATCGGCCCGAAGCGATACAACCGAGCAAAGCTCGAAGCGTACGAGTGCGGTATTGAACCCACCCCCACTCCAGCCGGAGGCGGCCGCTTCCCCATCAAGTACTACCTGACGGCGATGCTCTTCATCGTCTTCGACATCGAGATCGTCTTCCTCTATCCCTGGGCGGTCACCTTCGACGCCTTGGGGATCTTCGGGCTCGTGGAGATGCTGCTCTTCGTGCTCACCGTCTTCGTCGCCTATGCGTATGTATGGCGTCGCGGCGGCCTGGAATGGGACTGAGGGGCTGAGGGGCACACCATGGGACTCGAAGAGAAGCTGCCCAGCGGCTTCGTGCTGACCACTGTCGAGCAGGCCGCCGGCTGGGTGCGGAAATCCTCCGTCTTCCCCGCCACCTTCGGCCTCGCCTGCTGCGCCATCGAGATGATGACGACCGGAGCCGGGCGTTACGACCTGGCCCGATTCGGGATGGAGGTCTTCCGCGGATCGCCGCGGCAGGCGGATCTGATGATCGTGGCGGGGCGGGTCAGCCAGAAGATGGCGCCCGTCCTGCGGCAGGTCTACGACCAGATGCCGAACCCCAAGTGGGTTATCTCCATGGGAGTTTGCGCATCATCGGGTGGAATGTTCAACAATTATGCCATTGTGCAAGGTGTTGATCACATTGTTCCGGTCGATATCTATTTGCCGGGCTGCCCGCCGCGCCCCGAGATGCTGATGGACGCCATTCTCAAGCTCCACCAGAAGATCCAGGGTTCCAAGCTCGGGGTCAACGCGGAGGAGGCCGCCCGCGAGGCGGAGGACGCGGCACTCAAGGCGCTTCCCCTGATCGAGATGAAGGGGCTGCTGCGGTGAGCGACGAGCAGAACAACAACGGCGTACCGGCGCCGCGCGACGAGACCGGCGAGGTCATCGGCGTACGCAGGGGCATGTTCGGCGCCAACAACGGCGGCGACACCTCCGGCTACGGCGGTCTCGTCCGCACGGTGACGCTGCCGGGCGCCACGTCCCGGCCGTACGGCGGCTGGTTCGACGAGGTGGCCGACGAGCTCGAAGGGGCACTGGAGGAGCAGGACCTGCTTCCCGGGAACGCCATCGAGAGGACCGTCGTCGACCGCGGCGAGCTCACCTTCCACATCGCCCGCGAGCACCTGCTCACCGTGGCGCGAACCCTGCGCGACGACCCGGCCCTGCGCTTCGAGCTCTGTACGGGGGTGAGCGGTGTCCACTTCCTCGGCGACAAGGGCCGCGAGCTGCACGCCGTCTATCACCTGCGGTCGATCACTCACGGCCGGCTGATCCGGCTGGAGGTCTCGGCCCCGGACAGCGACCCGCACATCCCGTCGCTCGTCGCGGTCTATCCGACCAACGACTGGCACGAGCGCGAGACCTACGACTTCTTCGGGCTCATCTTCGACGGGCATCCGGCCCTCACCCGGATCATGATGCCGGACGACTGGCAGGGCTTCCCGCAGCGCAAGGACTACCCGCTCGGTGGCATCGCCGTCGAGTACAAGGGCGCCCAGATCCCGGCTCCGGACCAGCGGAGGTCGTACTCCTGATGACTACTCCCCATGCAACGCCTCGCGCCACGACCGAGGGGACTGTATATACAGTCACCGGCGGCGACTGGGACGAGGTCGTCGAGTCGGCGGTCAAGTCCGACGACGAGCGCATCATCGTCAACATGGGCCCCCAGCACCCGTCCACGCACGGCGTGCTGCGGCTGATCCTGGAGATCGACGGCGAGACCGTCACCGAGGCCCGCTGCGGCATCGGCTACCTCCATACCGGCATCGAGAAGAACCTCGAATTCCGGAACTGGACGCAGGGCACCACGTTCGTCACGCGCATGGATTACCTGACGCCGTTCTTCAACGAGACGGCGTACTGCCTGGGCGTCGAGAAGCTCCTCGGCGTCGAGGACCAGATCCCCGACCGGGCGACCGTCCTGCGCGTGCTCCTGATGGAGCTCAACCGGATCTCCTCGCACCTGGTGTGCATCGCCACGGGCGGCATGGAGCTCGGCGCGACCACGATCATGATCTACGGGTTCCGCGATCGTGAACTCGTTCTCGACCTCTTCGAGCTGATCACCGGGCTCCGGATGAACCACGCGTTCGTCCGGCCCGGCGGACTCGCCCAGGACCTGCCGCCGGGCGCGGTCGACCAGCTGCGCGAGTTCGTGAAGACCATGAAGAAGAACCTGCCGGAGTACGACAAGCTCGCCACCGGCAACCCCATCTTCAAGGCACGCATGCAGGACGTCGGCTATCTCGACCTGACCGGCTGCATGGCGCTCGGCGCCACCGGCCCGATCCTGCGCTCCGCCGGACTCCCGCACGACCTGCGCAAGACCGATCCCTACTGCGGCTACGAGACCTACGAATTCGACGTCCCCACCGCCGACAGCTGCGACGCCTACGGCCGCTTCCTCATCCGTCTGGAAGAGATGCGGCAGTCGCTGCGGATCATCGAGCAGTGCATCGACCGGCTCGCCCCCGGACCGGTCATGGTCGCCGACAAGAAGATCGCCTGGCCCGCTCAGCTCGCGCTGGGACCCGACGGGCTCGGCAACTCGCTGGACCACATCAAGAAGATCATGGGTACCTCCATGGAGGCCCTGATCCACCACTTCAAGCTGGTGACCGAGGGCTTCCGGGTCCCGGCCGGACAGACGTACACCGCCGTCGAATCGCCCAAGGGCGAGCTCGGCGTGCATGTCGTCTCGGACGGCGGAACCCGCCCCTACCGGGTCCACTTCCGCGACCCGTCCTTCACCAATCTGCAGGCCATGGCGGCGATGTGCGAGGGCGGCCAGGTCGCCGATGTCATCGTCGCCGTCGCGTCCATCGACCCCGTGATGGGAGGCGTCGACCGGTGACCGAAGCACGTCAGGAAGTCAGTCTGGGGATGCCGCAGCTCCCCGCCCCCGCCTACCCGGCCGAGGTGCGCGCCAGGCTCGAAGCGGACGCGAAGGAGGTGATCGCCCGCTACCCCGACAGCCGCTCCGCGCTGCTGCCGCTGCTGCACCTGGTGCAGTCCGAGGAGGGGTACGTCTCCCGTACCGGCATGGCGCTGTGCGCCGAACTGCTCGGCCTCACCACCGCCGAGGTCACCGGGGTCGCCACCTTCTACACGATGTACCGGCGCAAGCCGAGCGGCGACTACCAGGTGGGTGTCTGCACCAACACGCTGTGTGCGGTGATGGGCGGCGACGCCATCTTCGACCGGCTCAAGCAGCATCTCGGCGTCGGCAACAACGAGACGACCGAGGACGGCAAGGTCACCCTCGAACACATCGAGTGCAACGCGGCCTGCGACTTCGCACCCGTGGTGATGGTCAACTGGGAGTTCTTCGACAACCAGACGCCCGAGAGCGCGACGCAGCTCGTCGACGAACTCATCGCCGGGCGCACCGTCGAACCCACCCGCGGCGCCCCTCTCTGCTCGTACAAGGAGACCGCGCGGATCCTGGCCGGCTTCCCCGACCAGCGCCCCGGCGCCGTCGAGGCGACCGGCGGAGCGGGCCCCGCCTCGCTCGTCGGCCTCCGGCTGGCGAAGGGCGAGGAGCTGCACCCGAAGGTCGTCGCCCCGCGCGGCGAGACGGCCCGCGCCGACGCCCCGCAGGACCAGGACCGCGCGACCGGTCCCGCAGCAGAGGAGGGGGAGTGATGACGTTGGCAGCCGAAATCAACGACGGGGGCGGCAACGGCAGCGGGGCCAGCCCCGAGAAGCTGCTCTCGCCCGTCCTCTCCGCCTTCTGGGACGAGCCGGAGTCCTGGACCCTGGACACCTACCAGCGGCACGGCGGCTACGAGGGGCTGCGCAAGGCCCTCGCCATGTCCCCGGACGACCTCATCGCCTACGTCAAGGACTCCGGACTGCGCGGCCGCGGCGGCGCGGGCTTCCCCACCGGCATGAAGTGGCAGTTCATCCCGCAGGGCGACGGCAAGCCGCACTACCTGGTGGTCAACGCCGACGAGTCGGAGCCCGGGACCTGCAAGGACATCCCGCTCCTCTTCGCCAACCCGCACAGCCTCATCGAAGGCATCGTGATCGCCTGCTACGCGATCCGCTCCTCGCATGCCTTCATCTATCTGCGCGGTGAAGTCGTCCCCGTGCTGCGGCGCCTGCACGAGGCCGTACGCGAGGCGTACGAGGCGGGCTACCTCGGGACGAGCATCCTGGGCTCGGGGCTCGACCTGGAGCTCACCGTGCACGCGGGCGCGGGCGCGTACATCTGTGGTGAGGAGACCGCACTGCTCGACTCGCTCGAAGGGCGACGCGGCCAGCCCCGGCTGCGGCCACCCTTCCCCGCGGTCGCCGGTCTGTACGCCTGCCCCACCGTGGTGAACAACGTCGAGTCCATCGCCTCGGTTCCCGCGATCCTGAACAAGGGCAAGGACTGGTTCAAGTCGATGGGCAGCGAGAAGTCCCCGGGCTTCACGCTGTACTCGCTCAGCGGCCACGTCGCCAGCCCAGGACAGTACGAGGCCCCGCTCGGCATCACGCTGCGCCAGCTGCTCGACATGAGCGGCGGCATGCGCGCCGGCCACCGGCTGAAGTTCTGGACCCCGGGCGGCTCCTCCACCCCGATGTTCACCGACGAGCACCTCGATGTGCCCCTCGACTACGAGGGCGTCGGCGCCGCCGGTTCCATGCTCGGCACCAAGGCGCTCCAGTGCTTCGACGAGACGACCTGCGTCGTGCGGGCCGTCACCCGCTGGACCGAGTTCTACGCCCATGAGTCCTGCGGCAAGTGCACACCGTGCCGCGAAGGCACCTACTGGCTGGTCCAGTTGCTCCGCGACATCGAGGCCGGCAAGGGACAGATGGCCGACCTCGACAAGCTGAACGACATCGCCGACAACATCAACGGCAAGTCCTTCTGCGCCCTCGGCGACGGCGCCGCCTCGCCGATCTTCTCCTCGCTGAAGTACTTCCGCGAGGAGTACGAGCGGCACATCACCGGCAGGGGCTGCCCCTTCGATCCCGCCAAGTCGACCGCCTGGGCCGACGACAAGAACGCTCACCAGGGGGTGAACGCATGACAGTCACCACAAGTGCGCCCTCCGGGGGCGGCGAGGCGGCGGTCCCGCCCGAGGACCTTGTCACGCTGACGATCGACGGCATCGAGATCAGCGTGCCCAAGGGCACTCTGGTCATCCGCGCCGCCGAACTCCTCGGCATCGAGATCCCGCGCTTCTGCGACCACCCGCTCCTCGACCCGGTCGGCGCCTGCCGCCAGTGCATCGTCGAGGTCGAGGGCCAGCGCAAGCCGATGGCGTCCTGCACCATCACCTGCACCGACGGCATGGTGGTCAAGTCGCAGCTCACCTCGCCGGTCGCCGAGAAGGCGCAGAAGGGTGTGATGGAGCTGCTGCTCATCAACCACCCGCTGGACTGCCCGGTCTGCGACAAGGGCGGCGAGTGCCCGCTGCAGAACCAGGCGATGTCGCACGGCGGCGCCGACTCCCGCTTCGACGGCAAGAAGCGCACGTTCGAGAAGCCCGTCCCGATCTCCACCCAGGTGCTGCTGGACCGTGAGCGGTGCGTGCTCTGCGCGCGCTGCACCCGGTTCTCCAACCAGGTGGCGGGCGACCCGATGATCGAGCTGATCGAGCGTGGCGCGCTCCAGCAGGTCGGCACGGGCGAGGGCGACCCGTTCGAGTCGTACTTCTCCGGGAACACCATCCAGATCTGCCCGGTCGGGGCGCTGACCTCGGCGGCGTACCGGTTCCGCTCCCGCCCCTTCGACCTGGTGTCGTCGCCGTCGGTCTGCGAGCACTGCGCGGGCGGCTGCGCGACCCGCACCGATCACCGGCGCGGCAAGGTCATGCGGCGGCTCGCCGCCAACGACCCCGAGGTCAACGAGGAGTGGGTCTGCGACAAGGGCCGCTTCGGCTTCCGTTACGCGCAGCAGCGGGACCGGCTCACGACGCCGCTGGTACGGAACGCGGACGGTGTCCTCGAACCGGCGAGCTGGCCCGAGGCACTGGCTGCCGCGGCCACCGGGCTCGCCGCCGCACGCGGCAGGACCGGCGTCCTCACCGGCGGCCGGCTGACCGTCGAGGACGCATACGCGTACAGCAAGTTCGCCCGGATCGCCCTCGATACGAACGACATCGACTTCCGGGCCCGGGTGCACAGCGGCGAGGAGGCCGACTTCCTGGCCGCCCGCGTCGCCGGGCGTGGACGCGACCAGGGGGGCACCTCCCTGTTCGAGCGAAGCCGAGAACTCGGGGGAGGCAGCGGGATCACGTACACCTCGCTGGAGAAGGCCCCGACCGTCCTGCTGGTCGGCTTCGAGTCCGAGGAGGAGGCGCCCGGCGTCTTCCTGCGGCTGCGCAAGGCCCACCGCAAGCACGGCCAGCGCACCTTCGCCGTCGCCTCGCACGCCACCCGCGGTCTGGAGAAAGCGGGCGGCACGCTGCTGCCGGCCGCGCCCGGTACCGAGACCGAGTGGCTGGACGCGATCGCGGGCGGCGTCGGACTAGACGGCGACGGAGCCGCGGCGGCCGAGGCGCTGCGCGGCGAGGGCGCCGTGATCGTGGTGGGCGAGCGCCTCGCCGGAGTGCCGGGCGGGCTGACCGCCGCGGTACGGGCGGCCACCGCGACCGGGTCCCGGCTGGTGTGGATCCCGCGCCGGGCCGGCGAGCGCGGTGCGGTGGAGGCGGGCGCGCTCCCGTCGCTGCTGCCCGGCGGCCGCCCGGCCACCGACCCGCGTGCCAGGGACGAGGTGGCGGCCGTGTGGGGCGTCGCCGAACTCCCCTCCCGGTTCGGCCGCGACACCGGCCAGATCGTCGAGGCCGCCGCCACCGGCGAACTGGGCGCGCTGCTCGTCGCCGGGGTGGAGACCGCCGACCTGCCGGACCCGGCCCGCGCCCTGGAGGCGCTGGACCAGGTCGGCTTCCTCGTCTCGCTGGAACTGCGGCCCAGCGAGGTCACCGAGCGGGCCGACGTCGTCTTCCCGGTCGCCGCGGTGGCCGAGAAGTCCGGCACCTTCCTCAACTGGGAGGGCAGGGCCCGGATGTTCGAGGCGGCGCTGAAGCCCGAACAGATGACGCGGACACTCGCGCCGACCGACGCCCGGGTGCTGCACATGCTCGCCGACGCGCTCGACGTCCACTTCGCGCTGCCGGATCTGAGGTCCGTACGCCGTGAGCTGGACCGGCTCGGCGGCTGGACCGGTACACGCGCCACCGACCCGCACGAGTCGGCGCAGCCGCTGCCCCGGCCCGGCGACGGCGAGGCGGTCCTCGCGGGCCACCGGCTGCTGCTCGACCAGGGGCGGCTCCAGGAGGGCGACGCGGCGCTGGCCGGCACCCGGCACGCCGCGGTCGCCCGGCTCTCCGCCGTCACCGCCGCCGAGACGGGTGTGAAGGACGGCGATCTGCTGGCCGTCACCGGACCGTCCGGCAGCGTCGAACTCCCGCTGCAGGTCACCGACATGCCGGACCGGGTGGTCTGGGTGCCGCTGAACTCCGTCGGGCGGGGCGTACCGGCCGACACCGGTGTCCACCCCGGCGGTCTGGTCCGGATCGGCCCCGCCGCACCGGGTACTCCCGACGTCACACCGGAGGTGCGAGCGTGACTGCCCTCGCTCAACTGGCCGCGGCACCCGACCGCGCCGTACTCGCCGCCGAGGATCTGTCGATGTTCGGCACCGACCCCTGGTGGCTCGTCGTCATCAAGGCGGTGTTCTGCTTCGCGTTCCTGATGGTGACCGTGCTCTTCTCCATCGTGTGGGAGCGCAAGGTCGTCGCCTGGATGCAGTTGCGCATCGGCCCCAACCGGCACGGCCCCTGGGGCATGCTCCAGTCGCTCGCCGACGGCATCAAGCTGATGCTGAAGGAAGACGTCATCGTCAAGCGGGCGGACAAGGTCGTCTACGTCCTCGCGCCGATCGTCGCCGCCGTGCCGGCGTTCATGGCGATCGCCGTGATCCCGTTCGGGCCGTCCGGCAACGAGGTCTCGATCTTGGGGCACCGTACGGCGATGCAGCTCACCGACCTGCCGATCGCGATGCTCTACGTCCTCGCGGTCGCGTCGGTCGGGATCTACGGCATCGTGCTGGCGGGCTGGTCCTCCGGATCGACGTACCCGCTGCTCGGCGGATTGCGCTCCTGCGCGCAGATGATCTCGTACGAGATCGCGATGGGCGCCGCGTTCGCCTCCGTCTTCCTCTACTCCGGGTCGATGTCGACCTCGAAGATCGTGGAGGCACAGCAGGACCGCTGGTTCATCATCCTGCTGCCGGTCTCGTTCATCATCTACATCGTCACCATGGTCGGTGAGACCAACCGCGCCCCGTTCGACATGCCGGAGTCCGAGGGCGACCTCGTCGGCGGCTTCAACACCGAGTACTCGTCGATCAAGTTCGCGATGTTCATGCTCGCCGAGTACGTCAACATGGTCACCGTCTCCGCCGTCTCCACGACGCTGTTCCTGGGCGGCTGGCGGGCCCCGTGGCCGATCAGCACCTTCTGGGAGGGCGCGAACCACGGCTGGTGGCCGATGCTCTGGTTCGTCCTCAAGGTCCAGCTGCTGCTGTTCTTCTTCATCTGGCTGCGCGGCACGCTGCCCCGTGTCCGCTACGACCAGCTGATGAAGCTCGGCTGGAAGGTCCTGATTCCGGTCTCCGTGGTCTGGCTGATGCTGGTCGCGACCGTGCGGGCGCTGCGCAACGAGGGCTACGACTTCTCGAAGATCGTGCTGTACGTCGCCGGGGCCGTGATCGCGATCCTGCTGATCTCCTTCGTCGCCGACATCTTCCGGGACCGCTCGGCCAAGGCGGCCGAGGCGGCCGAGGCGGAAGCCGGGCCCGGGCCGGAGTTCGACCCGATGGCGGGCGGATTCCCGGTGCCGCCGCTGCCCGGCCAGACCCTGCCGCCGGTACCGCGCCGCAGGCCACGGAACGAGCGGGAGCTCGTTGTCAGTGGCGGGTCGGATACTCAGAGTGACGGCAGTCAGATTGGTGGAAGTCCGAGTGACGGAAAGGAGGCTGACGGTGTCTGAGCCATCGGAGTCCCCTGGGGACAAGTTCCAGAATCCTGTGGCCGGCTTCGGCGTGACCTTCAAGGCCATGTTCAAGAAGCGGCTGACCGAGCAGTACCCCGAACAGCAGAAGGTGACAGCGCCGCGCTTCCACGGCAGGCACCAGCTCAACCGTCACCCGGACGGGCTGGAGAAGTGCGTCGGCTGCGAGCTGTGCGCCTGGGCCTGTCCCGCCGATGCCATCTATGTGGAGGGCGCGGACAACACCGACGAGGAGCGCTACTCCCCGGGTGAGCGCTACGGCCGTGTCTACCAGATCAACTACGCGCGCTGCATTCTCTGCGGACTGTGCATCGAGGCGTGCCCGACCCGGGCGCTCACGATGACCAATGAGTTCGAGCTCGCCAACACCACCCGCGAAAGCCTCATCTACACCAAGGACGAGCTGCTCGCGGGCCTGGAGGAAGGCATGGTCGACACTCCGCACGCGATCTTCCCGGGCATGGACGAGCAGGACTACTACCGCGGGCTGGTCACCGAGGCGGCGCCCGGCACGGAGCGCCAGGTCGCGCTCTCCAAGGGGGAGTCCAAGGAGCAGGCGGCCAAGGACGAGGAGGTGGACGCATGACCGGGCTGGCCGCAGCGGCCTCCACCACATCGACCGGCGAGGCCGTCCAGTTCTGGGTGCTCGGCACGGTCGCCGTGATCGGCGCGCTGTCCACCGTGCTGATGAAGAAGGCCGTGCACAGCGCGCTGAGCCTCGCCGGGACCATGATCGTCCTGGCGGTGTTCTACCTGGCCAACGGCGCCTACTTCCTCGGCGTCGTACAGATCGTCGTCTACACCGGCGCGATCATGATGCTGTTCCTCTTCGTGGTCATGCTCGTCGGTGTCACGGCGGCGGACTCGCTGAAGGAGACCCTCAAGGGCCAGCGCTGGCTGGCCGCGGGCTGCGGACTCGGCTTCGGCGTCCTGCTGATCGCGGGCATCGGCAACGCCTCACTGAACAGCTTCAACGGACTCGGCACCGCGAACGCCGCGCACGGCGGAAACGTCGAGGGGCTGGCCAGCCTCATCTTCACCAAGTACGTCTTCGCCTTCGAGATCACCGGCGCCCTGCTGATCACGGCGACGGTCGGCGCGATGGTGCTGACCCACCGGGAGCGCACCGAACGGGCCAGGACCCAGCGGGAGATGTCGCAGGAGCGCGTACGCGGCAAGCACCTGCCGCCGCTGCCCGCCCCCGGTGTCTACGCCCGGCACAACGCCGTGGACATCGCCGGTCTGCTCCCGGACGGCACCGCGTCCGAGCTCACCGTCATGCAGACACTGCGGCAGCGCGGCCAGATCCGCGACGTGTCGAACGAGTCGCTGGCCGACCTCAAGGCGCTGGAGCAGCGCTCCGAGGAGCGGCTCGGCCGTGACCAGGACGAAGAGGAGGTCAACAAGTGAATCCGGTCAACTACCTCTATCTCTCCGCCCTGTTGTTCACCATCGGCGCGTCCGGGGTGCTGATCAGGCGGAACGCGATCGTGGTGTTCATGTGCGTGGAGCTGATGCTCAACGCCTGCAACCTCGCGTTCGTCACCTTCTCCCGGATGCACGGCAACCTCGACGGCCAGATCATCGCCTTCTTCACGATGGTCGTCGCCGCCGCCGAGGTCGTGGTCGGGCTCGCGATCATCGTGTCGCTGTTCCGTTCCCGCCACTCGGCCTCGGTCGACGACGCCAGCCTGATGAAGCTGTAAGGGGACGCTGAATCGTGGACAACCTCATTGCGCTGCTCGTCGCGGCGCCCCTGCTCGGAGCGGCCGTGCTGCTCTGCGGCGGCCGACGGCTGGACCGCTCCGGCCACTGGCTCGGCACCCTGTTCGCCGCCGCGTCGTTCGTCTTCGGTGCGGTGCTCTTCCTCGACATGCTCGGAGAGGGCGTCGAGGACCGGGCGATGCACCAGAAGCTGTTCAGCTGGATCCCGGTCGAGGGCTTCCAGGCCGATGTGGCCTTCCAGCTCGACCAGTTGTCGATGACGTTCGTGCTGCTGATCACCGGTGTGGGCACCCTGATCCACATCTACTCGATCGGCTACATGGAGCACGACGAGCGCCGCCGCCGTTTCTTCGGCTATCTGAACCTGTTCCTCGCCGCGATGCTCCTGCTGGTCGTCGCCGACAACTACCTGCTGCTGTACGTCGGGTGGGAGGGCGTCGGTCTGGCGTCGTACCTGCTGATCGGCTTCTGGCAGCACAAGCCCAGCGCGGCCACCGCCGCCAAGAAGGCGTTCCTGGTCAACCGGGTCGGCGACATGGGCCTGTCGATCGCGATCATGCTGATGTTCACCACGTTCGGCACGTTCGCCTTCGGTCCCGTCCTGGCCTCGACCGGGGAGACCGGCGAGGGCAAGCTGACGGCGATCGGCCTGATGCTGCTGCTCGCCGCCTGCGGCAAGTCGGCCCAGGTGCCGCTGCAGTCCTGGCTCGGTGACGCGATGGAGGGCCCGACCCCGGTCTCGGCCCTCATCCACGCCGCCACCATGGTGACCGCGGGCGTCTACCTGATCGTCCGGTCCGGCGCGATCTTCAACGCCGCCCCGGACGCGCAGCTGGCCGTCGTGGTCGTCGGTGGCGTCACGCTCCTGTTCGGTGCGATCGTCGGTTGCGCGAAGGACGACATCAAGAAGGCCCTCGCCGGGTCGACGATGTCGCAGATCGGCTACATGATCCTGGCCGCCGGGCTCGGCCCGATCGGCTATGTCTTCGCGATCATGCACCTGGTGACCCACGGCTTCTTCAAGGCCGGGCTCTTCCTCGGCGCCGGTTCGGTCATGCACGGCATGAACGACGAGGTCGACATGCGGAAGTACGGCGGCCTGCGGACGTACATGCCGGTCACCTTCATCACCTTCGGTCTCGGCTATCTGGCGATCATCGGTTTCCCCGGACTTTCCGGCTTCTTCTCCAAGGACAAGATCATCGAGGCGGCGTTCGCCAAGGGCGGCACCGAGGGCTGGATCCTCGGCGCCGTCACGCTGCTGGGAGCCGCGATCACCGCGTTCTACATGACGCGCGTGATGCTGCTGACGTTCTTCGGCGAGAAGCGCTGGCAGCCCGACGCGGAAGGTCATGCGCCGCATCCGCACGAGTCCCCGAAGTCGATGACGATCCCCATGATTGTCCTGGCGTTCGGTTCGGTCTTCGCCGGAGGCTTCTTCTCCATCGGCGACCGCTTCCTGAACTGGCTGGAGCCGGTCACCGGACACGACCACGGGCACGCCCCGGTCGGTGCCGCGACCGTCACCGCCGCCACCATGGTGGTGCTCGTCATCGGCGTGGCCATCGCCTGGGCGATGTACGGGCGCGGACCGGTCCCGGTGGTCGCCCCGCGCGGCTCGCTGCTCACCCGGGCCGCCCGCCGTGATCTCCTCCAGGACGACTTCAACCACGTGGTCCTGGTCCGCGGCGGCGAGCACCTCACCCGCTCCCTGGTGTACGTCGACCACACCCTGGTCGACGGGGTCGTCAACGGCACGGCCGCATCGATGGGCGGGCTCTCCGGCCGGCTGCGCAAGCTGCAGAACGGCTACGCCCGCTCCTACGCGGTCTCGATGTTCGGCGGTACGGCGGTCGTCATCGCCGCGACCCTGCTGATGAGGGCGGTCTGATCACCATGTCCTTTCCCCTCCTGACAGCGACGGCGGCGCTCCCGGCGATCGGCGCGATCGCCACCGCCGCCGTCCCGGCCGCCCGGCGCACCGCAGCCAAATGGCTGGCGCTGCTCTTCTCGCTGGCCACGCTCGTCCTGGCGGGCGTCGTGCTCGCCCGCTTCGAGCCCGGCGGCGCCCGCTACCAGCTCACCGAATCGCACGCCTGGATCAAGGACTTCGGCGTCCGGTACGAACTGGGTGTGGACGGCATCGGGGTGGCGCTCCTGGCGCTCACCGCCCTGCTGATCCCGTTCGTCATGCTGGCCGGCTGGCACGACGCCGATCCCCTGGAGACGAAGTCCTCGCGCTGGCGTCCCACCCAGGGCTTCTTCGCCCTGATCCTGATGGTCGAAGCGATGGTGATCCTCTCCTTCGAGGCCACCGACGTCTTCCTCTTCTACATCCTCTTCGAAGCCATGCTCATCCCGATGTACTTCCTCATCGGCGGCTTCGGGGACCGGGCCCACACAGGCAGCGACGAGAACGCCGCGGCGCAACGCTCGTACGCCGCGGTCAAGTTCCTCCTCTACAACCTGGTCGGCGGGCTCATCATGCTGGCCGCCGTCATCGGCCTGTACGTGGTGGCGGGCACCTTCTCGCTCTCCGAGATCGCCGAGGCCCGCGCAAGCGGCTCGCTCTCCATGGCGACCGGCACCGAACGCTGGCTGTTCCTCGGGTTCTTCTTCGCCTTCGCGGTGAAGGCCCCGCTCTGGCCGCTGCACACCTGGCTGCCCAACGCCATGGGTGAGGCGACCTCCCCGGTCGCCGTCCTGATCACCGCGGTCGTCGACAAGGTCGGCACCTTCGCGATGCTCCGCTTCTGCCTCCAGCTGTTCCCGGAGGCCAGCAAGTGGGCGACGCCGGTGATCCTGGTCCTCGCGCTGATCAGCATCGTGTACGGGGCGCTGCTCGCCGTCGGCCAGCGCGACATCAAGCGCCTGATCGCCTACGCGTCGATCTCGCACTTCGGCTTCATCATCCTGGGCATCTTCGCGATGACCAGCCAGGGCCAGTCGGGCGCCACGCTCTACATGGTCAATCACGGGATCTCGACGGCCGCGCTGATGCTGGTGGCGGGCTTCCTGATCACCCGGCGCGGTTCGCGGCTCATCGCCGACTACGGCGGGGTGCAGAAGGTGGCGCCGGTTCTGGCAGGCACGTTCCTGATCGGCGGACTCGCCACTCTGTCGCTGCCCGGCCTCTCGCCGTTCGTCAGCGAATTCCTGGTCCTGGTCGGCACGTTCAGTGCCTACCCGGCGGCCGGCATCGTGGCCACCTCCGGCATCGTGCTCGCCGCGCTCTATGTCCTCGTCCTCTATCAGCGGACGATGACGGGCCCGGTGAAGGCCGAGGTCCAGGGCATGGCCGACCTGAAGGTCCGGGAGCTGGTGGTGGTCCTCCCGCTCGTCGCGCTGTTGATCTTCCTGGGCGTCTACCCGAAGCCGCTCACGGAGATCGTCAACCCGGCGGTGCAGCACACCATGTCGGACGTACACAAGAAGGACCCCCAGCCTGAGGTGGAGGCCGCCAAGTGAGCGCAACAGCTGTCCACAGCCTGTGGACAATGGCGGGCGAGGTGACAGCGGCCGCCCCGGACGAGAAGTTCAAGGCGCCGGTCATCGAGTACGCCCAGCTGACCCCGGTCCTCATTGTGATCGGTGTCGCCGTCGTCGGCGTACTCGTCGAGGCCTTCGTGCCGCGCCGGGCCCGCTACTACACACAGGTCTTCCTGACCGTCGTCGCCCTCGCCGCCGCGTTCGCCGCGGTCATCGGCCTCGCGGCCGGGGGGTACGGCACGACGAAGGCGCACATCGCCGCGATGGGTGCCATCGCCGTCGACGGCCCCACCCTGTTCCTGCAGGGCGTCATCCTGCTGACGTCGCTGGTCGCCGTCTTCACCTTCGCCGAGCGCCGGCTCGACCCCGTGGCGCACGGCAACCGCGTCGACTCGTTCGCCGCACAGGCCGCCTCGGTGCCCGGCAGCGAGAGCGAGCAGGCCGCGGTCAAGGCGGGCTTCACCACCACCGAGGTATTCCCGCTGGTCCTCTTCTCCGTGGCGGGCATGCTGGTCTTCCCGGCGGCCAACGATCTGCTGACGCTCTTCGTGGCCCTGGAAGTCTTCTCCCTCCCGCTCTACCTGCTGTGCGCCGTCGCCCGCCGCAAGCGGCTGATGTCGCAGGAGGCGGCGGTGAAGTACTTCCTGCTCGGCGCCTTCTCGTCGGCGTTCCTGCTTTTCGGGATCGCCCTCCTGTACGGGTACGCGGGCTCCGTCTCGTACGCGACCATCGCCAACGTGGTCGACGGCTCCGTCACCCAGATCGACCCGGCGCTCGCCGACACCATGGGCAACGACGTGCTGCTCCTGATCGGCGGCGCGATGATCCTGACCGGGCTGCTCTTCAAGGTCGGCGCCGTCCCGTTCCACATGTGGACCCCGGACGTCTACCAGGGCGCCCCGACCCCGGTCACCGGGTTCATGGCCGCGGCCACGAAGGTCGCCGCGTTCGGTGCGCTGCTGCGCCTGCTGTACGTGGTGCTGCCGGGCCTCAGCTGGGACTGGCGCCCGGTGCTGTGGGCCGTCGCGATCGTCACGATGCTGGGCGGTGCGATCGTCGCCATCACCCAGACCGACATCAAGCGGCTGCTGGCCTACTCCTCCATCGCGCACGCCGGCTTCATCCTCGCCGGTGTCATCGCGACGACCCCCAGTGGCATCTCCTCGGTGCTCTTCTACCTGGGGGCGTACTCCTTCGTGACGGTCGGCGCGTTCGCCGTCGTCACGCTGGTGCGCGACGCGGGCGGCGAGGCGACACACCTGTCGAAGTGGGCGGGCCTCGGACGGCGCTCCCCGCTGGTCGCCGCGGTCTTCGCGGTGTATCTGCTGGCCTTCGCCGGTATCCCGCTGACCTCCGGCTTCGCCGGAAAGTTCGCGGTCTTCAAGGCGGCGGCGGAGGGCGGCGCGGGCGGCCTGGTCGTGGTCGGTGTGATCTCGTCGGCCATTGCCGCGTTCTTCTACATCCGGGTCATCGTGCTCATGTTCTTCAGCGAGCCGAAGGCGGACGGCCCGACGGTCGCCGTCCCGTCCCCGCTGACGATGACGACGATCGCGGTCGGCGTCGCGGTCACCCTGGTGCTGGGCCTGGCCCCGCAGTACTTCCTCGACCTGGCGAGCCAGTCGGGAGTGTTCGTGAGGTGACGCGGAGCGGCCGACCGGTTTCCCGGTTGCCGTTCCACTCGCGATCGCCGGGCGGGCTCGATTCCGAGACCGCCCGGCGATCGGCGTTCCGGGACCGGCAGGCAGCGCGGTATGTCAAGCGTGGCGGGCGTTGTCCCCGGCGGCGCTTATCGTGGCAGGGGACGGCGCAGGACAGAACGGGACGGACCCCGGGGGACAGAGCGATGAGCGGGACGGGCGGGACCATGGATGTGACCGAGAGCGCCGAGACCGAAGCGCAGCAGACGCTGCACCGGGTGTTCGGGTACGAGACGTTCCGCGGCGAACAGGAAGCGGTCGTCGACCATGTGGTGTCGGGCGGGGACGCGGTCGTCCTCATGCCCACCGGTGGCGGGAAGTCCCTCTGCTACCAGATCCCGGCCCTGGTCAGACCCGGTACGGGCATTGTCGTGTCACCGCTGATCGCGCTCATGCAGGACCAGGTCGACGCGCTGAGGACGCTCGGTGTGCGCGCCGGGTTCATCAACTCCACGCAGGACTTCGACGAGCGCCGGGTCATGGAGGCGGAATTCCTCGCCGGTGAGCTCGACCTGCTGTACCTCGCGCCGGAGCGGCTCCGCCTGGACTCCACACTCAATCTGCTCGCCCGCGGAAAGATCTCCGTCTTCGCCATCGACGAGGCGCACTGCGTCGCGCAGTGGGGCCACGACTTCCGGCCGGACTATCTGGCCCTGTCCGTGCTCGGCGAGCGCTGGCCCGACGTGCCCCGGATCGCCCTGACGGCCACGGCGACGAACGCCACGCACCAGGAGATCACCCAGCGTCTGGGCATGCCCGACGCGAAACACTTCGTCGCCAGTTTCGACCGGCCCAACATCCAGTACCGGATCGTGCCGAAGTCCGATCCGAAGAAGCAGCTGCTCGCCTTCCTGAAGGAGGAGCACGCCGGGGATGTCGGCATCATCTACTGCCTGTCGCGCAATTCGACGGAGAAGACCGCCGAGTATCTCTGCCGCAACGGCATCGAGGCGGTTCCGTACCATGCGGGTCTGGACGCCGGGACGCGTGCGCGCCACCAGGCGCGGTTCCTGCGCGAGGACGGTCTGGTCGTCGTGGCGACGATCGCGTTCGGCATGGGCATCGACAAACCGGACGTACGGTTCGTCGCCCACCTCGACCTGCCGAAGTCGGTCGAGGGCTACTACCAGGAGACCGGCCGCGCGGGCCGCGACGGGCTGCCGTCCACGGCCTGGATGGCGTACGGCCTCCAGGACGTCGTCCAGCAGCGCAAGCTGATCCAGGGCGGCGAGGGCGACGAGGCGTTCCGCCGCCGCGCGGCCGCCCACCTCGACGCGATGCTCTCCCTGTGCGAGACCGCCGACTGCCGCCGCGCCCGACTGCTCATGTACTTCGGCCAAGAGCCGCAGACGGCGGCCTGCGGCAACTGCGACACCTGCCTCGCCCCGCCCGAGACCTGGGACGGCACGGTGGCCGCGCAGAAGCTGCTGTCCACCGTGGTCCGGCTGAAGCGGGAGCGCGGCCAGAAGTTCGGCGCGGGCCAGATCATCGACATCCTGCTGGGCCGCAAGACCGCGAAGGTCATCCAGTTCGACCACGACCAGCTGTCGGTCTTCGGCATCGGCGAGGAGCTGTCCGAGGCGGAATGGCGGGGCGTGGTCCGACAGTTGCTGGCCCAGGGCCTGCTGGAGGTCGAGGGCGAGTACGGCACGCTGGTGCTGACGGAGGACAGTGGCTCGGTGCTCGGCCGCGAGCGCGAGGTGCGGCTCCGCAAAGAGGCGGCGAAGCCCGCGTCGCGCTCCTCGAAGGGCGAACGCAGGGCGAAGGCCTCGGCGGCCGTCGCCGAACTGGCCCCGGAGGCCGTACCGGTCTTCGAGGCGCTGCGCGCCTGGCGCGGCGCCCGGGCGAAGGAGCAGGGCGTCCCGGCGTACGTCATCTTCCACGACGCGACGCTGCGCGAGATCGCGACGGTGCGGCCGGATTCCCTGGAGGAGCTGGGTGGTGTCGGCGGCCTGGGCGAGAAGAAGCTGGCGACATACGGGGAGGGGGTGCTGGAGGTGCTGGTGTTGTTCGGGGACGCGGGGCCCGAGGAGCCGGAGGCGGTACCCGCACCGGTCCCGCACCACGCTCCGGCCCCGACGTCGGCCCCGGTTCCGGCCCCGACGTCGGCCCCGGTTCCGGGAGCGCAGGCGGTTCCGGCGGCGGACCCGGAGTTCGGCTGGGACGAGGAACCACCCGAGTACGAGTGAGCCCCGGGGCCGGGCGGCGGGGGCCGGACTACTCCGGGTCCGCCGCCCGCCGTCGCGGGGTGATCGCGGTGAGATCGAGATCGATCGGGAAGGGCACGGAGACCTTCATCCGGTCGTGGAAGATGCCGGTGGAGATGTAGGCGCCGGTGGCGGGTTCCAGCTCGAAGACGTAGACCACGGCTCGGCCGTCCTGGTTCTCCACCCGCCAGAAGTGCGGGATCTTGACCCGGGCGTACTTCACCGGCTTGGTCTCCCGGTCCCGCGACCGCGACTCGGGAGACACGACCTCGATGGCCAGCTGTACCGACTCCGCGGGGAAGCGGGTCTGGTCCGGGTCCTGAATGACCTCGCCGTCGACGACGATCACGTCGGGTTCGGGCCGGTTGTAGCGGTCGATGTCGATGGTGAACTCGCGCACCACCTCAAGGTCGCCTGGTGCCAGTGATTGCAACTGCCAGTTGAAGAAGTCGACCGCCCGTGAACGGAACAGGCTCTGCGGACTCACGAAAACAAGGCTCCCGTCGATCAGCTCCGTGTGCGGAGGCAGATTCGGAAGCCGGTCCAGGTCATCGGCGGTCCAGCCGCCCACGGGCGGAACCGCCCACCGCGGCTCGGGGGCCTCGGGTTCGACGCTCATCAGTGCTCCCATGCGTCGGAGTCTCGCGGGACTTTCCAGCGTATCCGCCGGGAATGGGATAGGGCTCCACCGAACGTGTGAACGCCCCGCGCACTGTTGACCGTCGGGAGACCCGGCCGGCCTCTGCCCCGGTCAGCCACCGGTCAGGCGCCTGTCCCCGGCCACCTTGCCCTGGTCAGTCGTCCCCGCCGCCCCCGCCGCCCCCCGCACTTGTGCCGTTCCGGTCGGCCTTGTCCTGGCGTACGTTCTGGCGCACCGCGTACGCGGTCCACTCGTCGTGCACCAGGTCGCGCATCGTCGAACGGCTTCTCCAGCCGCCCTGTGCCACGGCGCCCGACAGGCCGGTCGCCGAGATCAGCGCGGCCAGTGTGCGGCTGCGCCGGTCCGGGAAGCCGGCTGCCTCGGCGGCCGCGAAGCGTTCCCGGACCGCGGCCGGTCCGGCCGGGTCCGCCGCCGGGTGGCGGTGGTAGGGGAGCAGACCGAGGAGCCGGTGGGTCTCCCTGCGCAGGACCGAGCGGCCCACCAGATGCTCCAGGCACAGCTCCTCGACGTACCGGCCGGTCCGCCGGATCCACCGCTTCGCGCTGACGCCGCCCGCGAGCCCGCCCTCGTCCGGGGCGGGCAGGCTCCCCAGGACCTGCGCGAGGAGCGGGTCCTGGGGAGCGAGCGGACTGATCACCCGTATCCGGCCGAGCTGTTCGGCGATCCGGCCGTGGAGCTCCAGCTCCGCGAGGACCGCGCCCGCCACCGCGTACTCCAGGAAACGGTTTCGGCAGTACGGCTTGCCGCGCCGCGGGTCCAGGGCAAGCAGGAGCAGTTCCTCGGGGAGCGTGGGCTCCGGGAGAGTGGGGTTCACGACGCGGGCACGATCCGTCCCGTGACCTCGCCGAGGCCGACCCGTGTGCCGTCCGGTCCCGGTGCCCAGGCCGTCATCGTCACGGTGTCGCCGTCCTCCAGGAAGGTCCGCTTGCCCTCGGGGAGTTCCAGCGGTTCACTGCCGTTCCAGGTGAGCTCCAGGAGCGAGCCGCGCTGTCCGGGCTCGGCGCCGCTGACCGTGCCGGAGCCGTACAGGTCGCCGGTGCGCAGCGAGGCGCCGTTCACCGTCATGTGGGCCAGCATCTGGGCCGCCGTCCAGTACATGGTGGCGAACGGGGGCTCGGCCACCAGCTGCCCGTTGATCGCGACCGCGATCCGCAGGTCGAGGCCGCCGGGCTCCTCCTCGCCGGTGTCGTCGAGGTACGGGAGCAGCGGGACGTCCCGGGCGGGCGGGGCGATCCGGGCCGCTTCCAGCGCTTCGAGCGGCGTCACCCACGCCGATACGGACGTGGCGAAGGACTTGCCGAGGAACGGGCCCAGGGGGACGTACTCCCACGCCTGGAGGTCACGCGCCGACCAGTCGTTGAGCAGCGAGAGCCCGAAGACATGGTCGCGGAACTCGCCGAGCGCGACCGGTCGCCCCTGCTCCGAGGGGACACCCACCACGAAGCCGACCTCGGCCTCGATGTCCAGCTTGACCGAGGGGCCGAAGAGCGGGGCGGTGTCGGAGGGCGCCTTGCGCTGACCGGATGGGCGCACCACATCCGTGCCGGAGACGACGACGGTGCCGGACCGGCCGTGGTAACCGATCGGGAGGTGCTTCCAGTTCGGCGTCAGTGCGGCACCGTCCGGCCGGAAGATCTTTCCGACGTTGGTGGCGTGGTTCTCGCTGGCGTAGAAGTCGACGTAGTCCGCGACCGCGTACGGCAGATGGAGCGTCACCGACCCGAGCGGGTGCAGCAGTGGCTCGATGTCCGGGCGGTGCGCCGGGACCGTCACCCACGCGGTCAATGCCCGCCGGACGTCCCGCCACGCCGTGCGGCCCGCCGACAGCAGCGCGGTCAGGTCCGGCTGGGTGAGGAGCTGGGTGCAGGGCGAGCCGAGCGTGTGCGCAGCGGCTCCGGCGTCCAGTACGTGGTTGCCGATACGGACGCCGATCCGGCGGTCCTCGGGGTGGTCGTGGGTGGAGAACACCCCGTACGGAAGGTTGTGCGGACCGAAGGGGTCGCCCTCGGCCAGATCGAGCGGGCTGCTCTGCTCGGGCATCTGTTGCTGCCTCGCTTTCCAGGTCGCTTGGGGGACACGTTACGTCGGTGTCGCTGCCCCGCGGCAGTGCCTCAACTGCGCGCAATGACCGGAAAGTTCCGGCATACCCCCACATGAGTGGGGGTGCGGCGGTCTCTTCAGCCCGCTGTGCGCGGGATCCGCTTCTCCCAGGTCCGGTGGAAGACGATCTCGCCGCCGTCCTTGCACACCACCTCGTCGGACGTGATGAAGTCGGCTCGTCCGCACGGATCTCGGACCGCGTCTCGATCCGCGCGTCCCAGGCCATCTCCGGCCGGTGCAGCCGGATCGTCCGGTCGGAGCGGGTGCGGGCGGACAGCGGGTCGTTCTCCTGGATCGTTTACGTCTCCACCGCGTCCTCGGTGAATTCGAGACCGTCCGGGTGGACGCGGGTACCGCCGTGGCGCGGGTCGACCTCCAGCCGCCATTCGCCCTGGGCGACATCGCGGACGACCAGCCGCTCGGGTCGCGGCTCGTCGAGTGTCACCGGTTGGACGACCCCGAGCGGCTCCGACAGTTCCGCCTGCTCGAACCTGATCGAGGGATCCTCGGTGTGGCGGCGCACCGGCAGTTCGACGAAGCTGCCGTCCGCGTCCGGCGTGAAGCGGTCGAACCGGCCTGCGGCCAGATCCACGGCCAGTAGGGGCGTAGCCGTGGCCCGCGTACCAGGGGTGGCGCTGCCAGTCGCGCGGTGCCGTCCAGTCGCTCAGCCGGTACGGCAGGTACTCCAGGAGCGGCCTGCACGGGGTCGCCGTTGACCGGCCGCCGGATCCGCGCGTACAGCCGTGTGCCGTCCGGCAGCAGGATGCGGACGTCCTCATGGGTGGTGTCATACGGGAATGTGGTCCGGATGTGCATGGCGGTACCTCGGTGGGCGGGGTGCATGGTGCGCCTGAGCCAGGGGCCGGCCGCGATGCCGGCCGCACCGGCCGGCGTCGCGGTGCCGTTCGCCACGGTGCCGGTTCGCCGCCGTGCGGCGACTTGGAGGACCGGGACGGCCTGTGTGCCGAGGAACGAGAACCGCCCCGGACCTCCGGGCCGGACAGGGTCGTCAGCCCCGTGGCCGGCCGGAAAAGACGTGGTCGTCGGCGGGTGGTGGCTCTGCCAGGTCGTGAGCGGCAGTGCTGTGGGACAAAGGGGCTACTCCTGATCGTATGAGCTGATCACGAACATACCGATGGTGGCGGGAAGGCGCCCACGGTGATCCAAACGGGACCGGATACGCTGACTTGAGTGATGACAGCGACACATCGACATTCCGTGTGATCGCCAGCAGACAGGAGATCCCCTCGTGACCGTCGTCGGGCCGTTCGGACTGAGCGTGCGGGACCAGGCTCTTGAGGCCGCTGTCCAGACCGGTTTGGCCGCTGTCGAGGCGGGGTTGCTGGATGCCACCAAGAGCGAAGTCCCTTTCATCACAGAGGCCGCGCAGCATCTCGTACGCGCCGGGGGCAAGCGTTTCCGGCCGCTCCTGGCGATGCTCGCGTCCCAGTTCGGCGACGCGGACGCGCCGGGTGTCGTGCCGTCCGCCGTGGTCGTCGAGCTGACGCATCTCGCGACGCTCTACCACGACGACGTGATGGACGAGGCGGACGTACGCCGCGGCGTCGACAGTGCCAACACCCGCTGGGGCAACTCGGTGGCCGTGCTCACCGGCGACTTCCTCTTCGCGCGCGCCTCGCACATCCTGGCCGACCTCGGCCCGGAGGCCGTACGCATCCAGGCCGAGGCGTTCGAACGCCTGGTCACCGGACAGATCCTGGAGACCGCGGGCCCGCGCGACGGCCGCGACCCGGTCGACCACTACCTCGACGTGATGCGCGGCAAGACCGGCTCGCTGATCGCCGTGGCCTGCCGGTTCGGCGCGATGATGGCCGGCGCCGACGAGTCCGCCGTGGACATCCTCACCCAGTACGGGGAACGGCTGGGCGTCGCCTTCCAGCTCGCCGACGACGTGCTCGACATCGCCTCCGACAGCCACGAGTCCGGCAAGACCCCCGGCACGGACCTGCGCGAAGGCATCCCGACGCTTCCCGTCCTGCGCCTGCGCGCGCAGGCGGCGGCCGGCGGCAAGCCGGACGACCTGGAGCTCCTGGAGCTGCTGGACGGCGACCTGAGCGACGACGACCGGCTGGCCGAGGCGCTCTGCCGGCTGCGTGCGCACCCGGCGCTGGAGCAGGCCCGACGCGACACCGTCCGGTACGCGGAGGAGGCGCGGGCGGCCCTGAAGTCGCTCCCCGAGTGCTACGCGAAGGCCGCACTGGAAGAGCTGTGCGACGCCGTGGTGCACCGCGCGGGCTAGGGTCTTCCGGGCCCCGCGAGCCGGCATGATCCGGACGAGAGGCTCCCGGTCCTGACGACCGGACCCGGGGACGTTCGACGGCCCTCCCCCTACGGGTCGGGGGAGGGACGACCGTGTGGTGTCATACCGAAGAGGTATGCGCGGTTGCTTCCGGGGGCTGATGATTCCGCCCGGTGATTTTGGTCAGATGGAGAACAACCACTCCTGACCACATCGGGTGAGAACGGCGGCATGGAGTGGGCGAGTGCATCCGGACGGAAGCCGCCGACCACGGAGGTAGGGCACACATGGCACCGAACGACAGCGCAGAGACCACCGGCAGCGCCACGAGCACCACGGCCGCCCGCAGAAAGGCGGCCCGTTACGTCGTCCCCGTCGCGGTGGCGGGGGTGGCGGCCGCGACGATCGGTCTGGTCCCGGCGCTCGCGGACTCCGGTGATCCCCAGCTGCCGAAGATCAGCGCACAGCAGCTCATCGAGAAGATCGCCGCCTCGGACACCCAGCAGCTCTCCGGCACGGTGCGGGTCAGCACCGACCTCGGCATCCCGTCGCTGGGCGGTCTGACCGAGTCGTTCGCCCGGAGCGCCGGCGGCGACGAGCAGGGCGGTTCGAGCGCCGCCCCGAAGGACAGGCTGACGGAGCTCGCCTCCGGCACGCACACGCTGCGGGTGGCCGCCGACGGCCCCGACAAGCAGCGCGTCTCCATCCTGGACAGCGCCGCCGAGTACAGCGTGATCCGCAACGGGGACCAGCTCTGGGCGTACGACAGCAAGTCCGACGAGGCGTACCACGCGACCATCGACAAGGCCCCGGACGCGGAGAAGCGCGGCGGGCACACCACCCCGGACGGCGTGCCGGCCACGCCGAAGGCGCTGGCCGAACAGGCGCTGAAGGCGGCGGACTCCACCACCTCGGTCACGGTCGGCGGCACGGCGCAGGTCGCCGGGCGCGACGCGTACAAGCTGGTCATCAAGCCCAAGCAGGGTGGCTCGACGATCGGCGCGATCACGGTCGCGGTCGACGCGAAGAACGGCGTACCGCTGAAGTTCACCCTTTCCCCGAGCAGCGGCGGCAAGGCGGCGATCGACGCCGGGTTCACCAGCGTCGACTTCGGCAAGCCCGCCGCGTCCTCGTTCACGTTCACCCCGCCCAAGGGCACCAAGGTGACCGAGGCGGACGAGGCGAAGACGGAGAAGCGGGCGGAGAAGAACGGCGCGACGGGGCCGGAGGGCCTGGCCGGTCTGGACGGGTTCGCCGGCCGAGAGGGCGCGAAGGTCATCGGCGAGGGCTGGGGCGCGATCTACGCGATCGAGGCACCGGGCGGCGGGGGGCTCCCCTCGTCGGAGAATTCCGCGGATGTTCCGCCCGCGGCCCAGCAGTTCCTGGACTCGTTCGGCGACAAGGTCACCGGAAAGTTCGGCTCCGGCACGGTCTTCAAGACCCGCCTGGTCAACGCCCTGATGACGGACGACGGCAAGGTCTACGTCGGTGCGGTCACCAAGGACGCGCTCGTCGAGGCAGCCGACGCCGCCAACTGACGTTCCCGCACCTGCCGCACCGCACCACCGCCCCGCCGTACCCTCCGTACGGCGGGGCGTTCCGTGACCCGAACCATGGGGAGTTGCGCATGACAGAGCCCGGTGCCGTGACCGAGTCCTCGGTGGTGACCCGGACCGGAACGGCCGTGATCGAGACCCGGGGTCTCACCAAGCGGTACCGCGGTGGCCAGCTCGCCGTCGACGGACTCGACCTCGGCGTCCCCGAAGGCAGTGTCTTCGGCTTCCTCGGGCCCAACGGCTCAGGGAAGACCACCACGATCCGGATGCTGATGGGGCTGATCGCCCCGACGTCCGGCACCGCCCGGGTCCTCGGCGACCCCATGCCGGGCGCCGCCCGCACCGTACTCCCGCAGGTCGGGGCGTTGATCGAAGGACCCGCGCTGTACGGGTTCCTGACCGGCCGGGACAAGCTCGTACGGTACGACTCCGCCGACCCGACCGCCGATCCGCGCACGCGCCACGCCAGGGTCGCCGCCGCCCTGGACCGGGTGGGGCTCGCCGCCGCGGCGGGCAAGAAGGCGAGGGCGTACTCGCTGGGCATGAAGCAGCGCCTCGGGCTCGCCGCCGCCCTGCTGCAGCCGCGCCGCCTCCTCGTCCTGGACGAGCCGACCAACGGACTCGACCCGCAGGGCATGCGCGAGATCCGCACCCTGGTCCGGGAACTGGCGGCGGACGGCACCACCGTCTTTCTCTCCTCCCACCTCCTCGACGAGATCGAACAGGTCTGCACACACGCCGCGGTGATGGCCCGCGGGCGGCTGATCACCCAGGGTCCGGTCGCCGACCTCGCGGCCGGCACCCGCGGCCGGCTCGCCGTCACCACCCCCGACCCCGCCGACGCCGCCCGTGTCCTCAAGGAACACGGCGTCACCGGTATCGCCGTCGACGGCGACCGGGTCACCGCCGAACCCCCACCGCGCGAGGTCGAACTCGCCGACCTGAGCGGGGCGCTGGTCCACGGCGGCGTACGCGTACGGTCCTTCGGCGTCGAGCGGGCCTCGCTGGAGGACGCCTTCGTCGCACTCACCGGAGAGGGTTTCGATGTCGCAGGCTGAAGTCGCCCCCGTACGGGCGGGACGGTCCCGCAACCCGCTGTGGACATTCGGGATTCTCCGCTCCGAACTGGCCACGACCCTGCGCCGGGGGCGCACGCTCGCGCTGCTCGGGGTGCTGGCCGCCGTCCCCGTACTGATCGGGATCGCGGTGAGGATCCAGACGAGCGACGGCTCGCCTGCCGGACCGCCCCACGGCGGGGGCCCGGCGTTCCTCTCCCAGGTGACCAACAACGGCCTGTTCCTGGTCTTCGCCGCCCTCGCGGTGACGCTTCCGGTCTTCCTGCCGCTGGCCGTCGGCGTCGTCGCGGGCGACGCGATCGCGGGCGAGGCCGGTGCCGGCACCCTGCGCTATCTGCTGGTCGCACCCGCGGGCCGGACCCGGCTGCTGCTCACCAAGTACACGGCCACCCTCGCGTTCTGCCTGACCGCGACCCTCGTCGTGGCGGTATCGGCGCTCGCCGTCGGGGCGCTGCTCTTCCCGGTCGGGGAAGTCACGACGATCTCCGGGACCCGGATCGGCGTCGGCGAGGGGCTGCTGCGGGCCGGCCTGATCGCGGTGACGGTGGCGGCGTCACTCATCGGGTTCGCGGCGCTCGGGCTGTTCGTCTCGACACTCGCCGGCAGCGGGATCGCGGCGATGGCCGCGACGGTCGGGGTGCTGATCACCGTGCAGATCCTGGACACGATTCCGCAGTTGAGCGGCATCCACCCGTATCTCTTCCCGCACTACTGGATGTCCTTCGCGGACCTGCTGCGCGATCCCGTCTACTGGGACGGGATCGTCAAGAACCTGGGGCTGCAGGGGCTGTACGCGGCGGTGTTCGGCTCGGCGGCGTGGGCGCGCTTCACGGCGAAGGACATCACGGCCTGAGCGGGCGGGCGTTCGCCGGGCCCGTCCGTGCCGTCGGCCGGGCGAGCCGTCCCCCGACCGGTTTGACGGGATCACCTACGGGATGTCCGGCGGATCAGGGCCGGACACCCCCTGGCCCTCGTCATCCTGCCGGCCGTGCTGCTCGTGTCCGGTTCCGGGATCGGCACGGCCGAACCGGCCGTCGTCGCCGTGGTGGCCGCGCTGGTGGTCGCGTTCCCGGTGCGGCGGTACCGGAGCGGGCCCGGCAACTGACGGCCGGCGCTCCGGTCAGCCGAAGAAGGTCTTGGCGCGGGTGGCGGCGGCCGTGTCGTCCAGTACGTCACCGGGCCGGTTGCCGAGCCCCAGCAGCATCCCGCCCCACTCCATCCGCATGTACGACGCGATCGTGCGCAGCGTTCCGGTAGCCGGCTCGGCCACGCTCGGGTCGGCCGTCGCCAGCGCGGTGACGCCCCACAGGGTCCGCCCGGCCATCCGCTCCTTGAAGTCGACGCCGGGCACCCGCATCCACCCCGACCAGTGGTCCAGGTACCGCTTGGTGGAGGTGGACATGGCGTACCAGTACAGCGGCGACGCCAGCACCAGATCGGTCGCGCCGAGCGTCGCGTCCAGCAGGGTGGCGGCGTTCCCGGTGGGCGCGCGGTAGCTGCCGTCGCCCTCGTGCCGCAGGTCCTCGAAGTCGGGGAGTGCCAGCTCGTTCAGGTTCAGCCAGCGCTGCTCGGTCTCGGGAGGCAGCTGCTCGGCGGCGAGCCGGGCGAGTTCCTCGGTGTTGCCGTCGGAACGGCTGCTGCCGAGCAGGAACAGGAACGAACGAGTGGTGGTCATGGCGGCGTCTCCCCATGGATGCATCGGATGCATTGCGCGCACCGACTATGCGCGTCCACATTATATGCACGTGCATAGATGTTTGAACCGGGCGCCCGGTGCGCCGCCGGGAACACGCGCACGGGTCGGGATCAGCCGAACAGTCGCTCCAGCACCACCGCGACCCCGTCCGCCTCGTTCGTCAGCGTCACCTCGTCCGCTGCCGCCTTGAGCTCGGGGTGGGCGTTGGCCATCGCGACGCTGTGCCCGGACCGGCGGAACATCGGCAGGTCGTTGGGCATGTCGCCGAAGGCGATCGTGGCCGCCGGATCCACGCCCAGGGCCTCGGCCGCCAGGGCCAGCCCGGTGCCCTTGTCGACGCCGTACGGCTGGAGTTCGACTGTGCCGGGGCCGGACAGAGTGACGGTCGCCAGGTCGCCGACGACCGCGCGGGCCGCGTCCGCGAGGGCGTCGTCCGTCAGATCGGGGTGGCGGACGAGGACCTTGATGATCGGCGCCGCCCACAGTTCCTCGCGGTGGCCGACCCGTACGGCGGGCAATGCGGGGTGGGGCATCAGGTACCCCGGCTCGATCAGTGTCCGCCCGTCGGTTCCGTCCTGGTCCACGGCCGCGAACACCGGCCCGACCTGGGCCTCGATCTTGCCGAGCGCGGTGTCGGCCAGGTCCCGGTCCAGGGTGGCCGCGCGAATGATCCGCCCGGCCCCGGCGTCGTACAGCTGCGTGCCCTGCCCGCAGACCACCGGACCCCGGTACTCCAGCCCTGCGAGCAGGTCCCGTATACCGGGCACCGGCCGTCCGGTGACCATGATGTGGCGGGCCCCCGCCGCGGCGGCCCGGGCGAGCGCGGCACGGGAGCGGGGGCTCACGGTGTCGTCGCGGCGCAGCAGGGTGCCGTCCAGGTCCGTGGCGACGAGGGCATATGTGGGTGTGGGCATGCCACAACCCTAGGGAGATCCGCTTCCGGGCGTACGGCCCTGACCTGCGCGGACGGTCGGGGATCGGGGCGCGGTGGACAGCCCGGCAGGAGCATATGCGCAGGAACTACGCAGAGCGAGCGATCGATCGTGCATGCCGATCACTGCTGTCGGTCCTGAGTCCATGTGCTGGTGACACCCGCCAAAGCCCCGCCCATGACGAGAACTTGGGACGGCCGGAAGCGTGCGCACAGAGCTGCGGGAACGTCTAGGTTGTGAGTGATCGCCTGAACAACGACCCGCAGGAGGCACCCCCGTGTCAGACCGTGACCCCAGACTCGATTCCGCCGCGGAGATACGCGCACGGATCGACACGAGTACGCCGCACTCCGCGCGCTTCTGGAACTACTTCGTGGGCGGCAAGGACAACTACGAGCCGGACCGTGAGCTCGGAGACCACATCAAGGAGATCTTCCCCGGACTCGTCGACGTAGCACTCACGAGCCGTCACTTCCTCGGGCGCGCGGTCCGGTATCTGGCCGGGGAGCAGGGGGTCCGTCAGTTCCTGGACATTGGAACCGGTTTGCCGACCGCCGACAACACCCATGAGGTCGCCCAGCGGGTCGCACCGGATGCGCGGATCGTGTATGTCGACAACGATCCGCTGGTACTGGCCCATGCCCGCGCGCTGCTCACCAGCACGCCTGAGGGAGAAACGGCGTATCTCGACGCCAACCTGTATGAGCCCGAGGCCGTCTTGAAGGCCGCCGCGAAGACGCTTGATTTCTCTCAGCCGGTTGCCCTCATGATCCTCAATACTCTTGGCCACGTCGCCGATTACGACCAGGCCAGAGGTCTCATATCCCAACTCATGGCAGGCCTGCCGTCCGGCAGTTATCTGGTCATCAGCGACTCCACCTCCACCAGCGCAGGCATGGTCGCAGCGTCGGAGGCGTACAACTCCAGCGGAGCGGTCCCCTACTACGTGCGCAGTCTCGAAGAGATCACCGGATACTTCGACGGCCTCGACCTGGTCGACCCCGGAATCGCCCAGGTCACGCAGTGGCGCCCTGAACCCGGCAGTGCGTCCGGCACCTCGACGTCAGTCGATGCCTACAGTGGGGTGGGCCGCAAGCCGTAGCGGCACATTGATGGCGCTGTCGAGGTGGCCCGCGACGGCCCCGTGGTCCGTGGCCCGCTCGATCAGCCCCACACGTTGTCGGGGCGGGCCAGGACGAGGGCGTCCTCGGTGATCCCGTACGCCGAGCGTGCGTGCCCCGCGTCGTCGGTGAGGCCCTCGTGACGACCGCCGTCCACACCTCGACCCCGTTCGGCCCGGCGGTCGGCATCTCCGCGGTGACGGCCGTGTACGGGCTCGCCTCGGCGGGAACGGACGGCACGCGCGGAGCCACCCCCCACCCTGGACGCCTTCCGCGCGGCTCTCGTCGTGCCGGTGGCGATGGTGACGCTGGGCGCGCTGATCACTGCTCTCGGGCTGCGTACGAGGAGGAGCCCGCGCCGGCCTCCGGAGACGTCTGCTCCGGCGCCGTCCTCGATGCCGTCGCCGCAAGCCGCGCGGCCTGCGCCCTCGTCCGCCGCGCCGTCCGGAACGCGTCCCACGTGAGCAGCGTGAGCGCCAGCCACACCAGCGCGAACCCGGCCCAGCGCTCAGGCGGCATCGCCTCGTGGAAGTAAAGGATGCCGAGGACGAACTGGAAGACCGGCGCCAGGTACTGCAGCAGGCCCAGCGTCGAGAGGGGGACGCGGATCGCCGCCGCACCGAAGAGGACCAGCGGCGTGGCCGTCACGACACCCGTCGCGGCGAGCAGCGCTGCATGGCCGGCGCCTCCGGAGACGAACGTCGAGTCGCCCTGCAGGCCGAGCCACAGCAGATAACCGAGCGCGGGCAGGAACAGCACCGCTGTCTCGGCGGCGAGCGACTCCAGGCCGCCCATGTTGACCTTCTTCTTCACCAGGCCGTACGTCGCGAAGGAGAACGCCAGCGTCAACGAGATCCACGGTGGACGTCCGTAACCGATCGCCAGCACGAGCACGGCCGCGACGCCCGTGCCGACCGCCACCCACTGCACGGGGCGCAGCCGTTCGCCGAGGAGCAGGACGCCCATGGCGATGGTGACCAGGGGGTTGATGAAGTAGCCGAGCGATGCCTCGACGACGTGGCCGCTGTTCACGGCCCAGATGTACAGACCCCAGTTGACGGTGATCACGGCCGCGGCGACCGTGATCAGGCCCAGTTTCTTCGGCCGGCGTATCAGCTCGCCGATCCACGCCCAGCGGCGCAGCGCGAGCAGCGCGATACCGACGACGGCGAGCGACCAGACCATGCGGTGGGCCAGGATCTCGATGGCGCCGGACGGCTTCAGCAGCGGCCAGAAGAGCGGGACGATTCCCCACAGACCATAGGCGCCGATGCCGGACAGCAAGCCCGCCCGCTGTTCATTTGTCCCCTTCACGGGCCCTCCCCGGCATCCCTCGCGTCAACTGCTCTGTCGACTGCATGACGGTAACGCCGGGAGGGCCCGGTGTCATAGCCGTATCGCCATACGGTCATGACACCGGGTCCGTCCGGTCCTGAGGAAGGGCTCAGCCGGCGGCGACCGCGGCGGCCACCGTCTCGGCCATCGGCGTCGTCGGGCGGCCGATCAGACGGGCCAGGTCGTCGCTCGTACCGGCGAGCAGACCGCGCGCGATCGCCTCGTCGACGTCGACGAGGATCGCGGCGAAGCCCTCGGGCAGACCGGCGCCGACCAGGATCTCCTGGTGCACGGCGGCCGGGACGTTGTTGTACGCGATCTCCTTGCCGGTGGCCTTCGCCACCTCGGCCGCGTACTCGGCGAACGACCAGGCGACGTCGCCGCTCAGCTCGTAGGCCTTGCCGAGGTGGTCCTCGCCGGTCAGTACGGCGGCCGCGGCGGCCGCGTAGTCGGCGCGAGTGGCGGAGGCGACCCGGCCGTCGCCCGCGTTGGAGACGACGGCGCCGTGCTCCAGGACCGGGGCGAGGTTCGCCGTGTAGTTCTCCGTGTACCAGCCGTTGCGCAGGAAGGTGTACGGCAGGCCGGAGTCGAGGATCAGCTGCTCGGTGACCTTGTGCTCGGCGGCCAGCTGGAAGTCGGCGTCCGGGCCGCCCAGTACGCCGGTGTACGCGAGCTGCGCGACGCCCGCCGCCTTCGCCGCGTCGATGACCGCCGTGTGCTGCGGTACGCGCCTGCCGACCTCGCTGCCGGAGATGAGCAGGACCCGGTCCCCGGCCTTGAAGACGTCGGTGAGGGTCTCCGGGCGGTCGTAGTCGGCGACCCGGAGCTCGACGCCGCGGGCGGCGAGGCCGGCGGCCTTCTCCTTGTTGCGCACGACGGCGGCGATCCGGTCGGCGGGCACGGTCTCCAGCAGTCGGTCGACGACAAGACGGCCGAGGGCTCCGGTAGCTCCGGTGACGACGATGCTCATGGGGGATTTCTCCTCTTTGATGGCTCTGATCCTTGTTTGCTCTCTCTCGCTCACCTTAGGGGATGCACTAACCAGAAGAAAGTACCCACTTCGAAGTAAGGTACTGGTATGAGCGTGAGCAAGGTGCCCGATGTGAACCGGCGGATGTGCCCCTCCCGCCTGGTGCTCGAACACGTCACCAGCCGCTGGGGCGTCCTCGTCCTCGCCGCGCTGCTGGAGCGCTCGTACCGCTTCAGCGAGCTGCGCCGCGAGGTCGGCGGCGTCAGCGAGAAGATGCTGGCCCAGACCCTCCAGACGCTGGAGCGCGACGGCTTCGTGCACCGGGATGCCAAGCCGGTGATCCCGCCCCGGGTGGACTACACGCTCACCGAGCTGGGCAAGGAGGCCGCCGAGCAGGTGTGGGCGCTGGCGCGCTGGACGGAGCGGCGTGTCGACGCCGTACACGCCGCCCGCGAGTCGTACGACGCCCGGAAGCAGGCTCAGAGCCTGTCGGGTGACCTCTGATCGGGCGGCCACGCCCTGGCACGCACGCTTCCCGCGTTGCCGAGATGTCCTAGTAGCTCCTTCCCCAAGCTCTCAGCTTCGTTCGAGCAGAGGAGACCCCATTCGAGGACATCTCGCCGCCTTGGAATCGCACGCACCATGCCGCGTCCGCTCTCCGATCGAAGGTCACCCGACAGGCTCTCAGTCCGGCTGAGGAGCCCGTCCTTCCTCCAGCGCCCGCAGCGCCTGCGAGACATCGAACGGCAGGATCGTCACCGCCACGTGCGGCAGCTGGACCAGCGCCTTCGCCATTGCCTCGGCGGTGCCCCGGTGCAGCAGCTTCCCGAGCGCGTTCGAGTACAGCCGCCGCGGCACCAGTACCGTCAGCGACGTCTGTCCGTCCGCCGTGGTGCGGGTCGCGAGCTCCCGCATCGCATGGCGCAGCCGCCGGTCGGGGCAGGCCACCAGCTCCAGCGACACGGAGGTCGCGGCCGTCGCCTCCCAGCGGGCGGCCAGCCGCCTGCCGTGCGCCTCGTCGACCGCGAAGTGCACCGCCCGGATCTCGTCCGGGCGCAGCTCATGGGCGTACCGCAGTGCCTTCAGCGTCGCCAGGTCCAGCGTCTCGACGAGGACGAACACCAGATGGCGCCGGACCCGCGGCCGGTCGGCGCCCGGTGCCTGGAGGCTCTGCAGTGCGGCGGCCTCGCGCCGGTACTCGCGGTTGATCCGCATCAGCGCCCAGACGCCGAGCGGAAAGACGATCACGACCAGCCAGGCGCCCTCGGTGAATTTGGTGACCGCGAAGATCAGCACCACGGCCGCCGAGATGACCGCGGCCAGTCCGTTGACCGCGATCTTCAGCCGGCGGTACCGCTCGCGGCGGCGCAGGTGGTACGCGGTGAGCCCGGCCCCCGCCATGGTGAAAGCGGTGAACACGCCGATCGCGTACAGCGCCACCAGTTTGTCCACGCTGGCGCCCGTGACCAGCAGCAGCGCCAGCGAGACGACGGTGAGCGCGATGATCCCGTTGGAGAAGGCCAGACGGTGTCCGCGCCGGGTCAGCACCCGCGGCAGGAAACGGTCCTCGGCGACAAAACTGGCGAGGAACGGGAAGCCGGTGAAGGGCGTGTTGGCGCCCGTGTAGAGGACCAGCGCGGTCGCCAGCTGGACGAAGACCAGCCCAGCGGTCCCGGCCGGGCCGGCACCGAAGGCGAGATGGGCCTCCTGCGCGATGACGGTGGGTGTGCCGTCGGCGTACGGGACGGCATGCGTGAAGTGCGCCAGCGTGGAGACGCCGAGGACGAGGACGCCGAGTACACAGCTCATCGCGATGAGGGTGCGGCGGGCGTTGCGGCCCTGCGGTTCACGGAACGCGGAGATGCCGTTGGAGATCGCTTCGAGTCCGGTGAGCGACGAGCCGCCGTTGGCGAAGGAGCGCAGCACGATGAAGAGCGAGGCGCCGTACGCCCAGCCGCTGCCGGGTGATCCCAGCGGAACCACCCCGGCGGCATGCAGATCGGCGTGCGGCAGCCCGCTCGTCAGCCCGCGCACCGTGGCGACGAGCAGCACCAGACCGACCGCGGCCATGAACAGATAGGCGGGCAGCGCGAAGGCCCGGCCCGCCTCGCGGATGCCGCGCAGATTCCCGTACGCGAGCAGCGCGATCACCGCGACGGAGACCGGCAGCTGGAGATGGTCCAGGCCGGCCCAGCCGCCCCCGGACAGATGGGCGAGGGAGATGAGGGCGTTCGTGCCGGCCGACACCTGGACGGCGACGGTCACGATGTAGTCGACGAGCAGCGCCACGGCGGCGATCTGCGCGACGTTCGGCCCGAAGTTCTCCCGGGCGACGACATACGAGCCGCCCGCCCGCGTGTAGATCATGACGACATCGCTGTAGCAGAGCGTCAGAAGCAGCAGGACCAGCAGGATCGCGCCGGTCACCGGCATGAGGAGGGTGAAGGCGGCCGCCCCGACGACGGGCACGAGGACCCGGAGCATCTCCTCGGAGCCGTACGCGGACGAACTGATGCAGTCCGAGGCGAGCACCCCGAGCGCCGTCCGGTTGTTCAGTTTCTCCTCACTGATGCGCTCGGTGGTGAGGGGCTTGCCGAGCAGGTGTCGTTTGATGCGGTACGCGGGACGGTCCAGGGCCATGGGCACATGAGATCGGGTGCCGGGCCGGGAGCGGTGAAGACTCCCCGGCCGGGCACCCGTACGGTGCGCTTCACGGCGTCCCAGGGGGTGTCCGGCGGATCAGGGCCTGTCGGGTGACCTCTGATCGGGCGGCCACGCCCTGGCACGCACGCTTCCGGCGTTGCCGAAACGCCCTGGTGGCTCCTTCCCCAAGCTCTCAGCTTCGTTCGAGCAGGGGAGACCCCGTCCAAGGCCATCCCGGCGCCTTGGAATCGCACGCACCATGTCGCGTCCGCTCTCCGATCGAAGGCCACCCGACAGGTTCTCAGCCGACGACCGTCCAGTTGTCGTTGCCGGCGAGCAGCGCGGCCAGATCGCCCTTGCCGTTCTGCTCGACCGCGGTGTCCAGCTGCTCGGTCATCCGCGTGTCGTACACCGGCCGCTCGACGCTGCGCAGCACCCCGATCGGGGTCTGGTGCAGTGTGTCGGGGTCGGCGAGCCGGGACAGGGCGAACGCCGTGGTGGGGCTGGCGGCGTGGGCGTCGTGGACCAGGACCTGCGATTCGTTCTCCGCGGTGACCTCGACGACCTTGAGGTCGCCGGTGGCCGGGTCGCGCACGACGCCCTTGGACTGCCCGGTGCCGAAGCGGATCGGCTGCCCGTGCTCCAGCCGGATCACCGCGTTCTCGGCCTGGTCCTTGTCCTTGAGGACCTCGAAGGCGCCGTCGTTGAAGATGTTGCAGTTCTGGTAGATCTCCACCAGCGCCGTGCCGGGGTGGGCGGCCGCCTCGCGCAGCACGCCGGTGAGGTGCTTGCGGTCGGAGTCCACGGTGCGGGCGACGAAGGACGCCTCCGCGCCGAGGGCCAGCGACACCGGGTTGAACGGGGCGTCGAGCGAGCCCATCGGTGTCGACTTGGTGATCTTGCCGACCTCGGACGTGGGGGAGTACTGCCCCTTGGTGAGCCCGTAGATCCGGTTGTTGAACAGCAGGATCTTCAGGTTCACATTGCGCCGCAGCGCGTGGATGAGGTGGTTGCCGCCGATGGACAGCGCGTCGCCGTCGCCCGTGACGACCCAGACGGAGAGGTCACGCCGCGAGGACGCCAGCCCGGTGGCGATGGCCGGGGCCCGGCCGTGGATCGAGTGCATCCCGTACGTGTTCATGTAGTACGGGAACCGGGACGAGCAGCCGATACCGGAGATGAAGACGATGTTCTCCTTCGCCAGACCGAGCTCGGGCATGAACCCCTGCACGGCGGCGAGGACCGCGTAGTCACCGCAACCGGGGCACCAGCGCACTTCCTGATCGGACTTGAAGTCCTTCATGGACTGCTTGGCCTCGGCCTTGGGTACCAGCTGCAGTGCCGGGAGCCCGGTGGGGAGTGCCTGGTCGGTGTTAGGCATCGATGGCCTCCTTGAAAGCCGTGGCGAGCTGCTCGGCCTTGAACGGCATTCCGTTGACCTGGGTGTAACTGTGGGCGTCCACCAGGTACTTCGCCCGGATCAGCGTGGCGAGCTGGCCGAGGTTCATCTCCGGGACGACCACCTTGTCGTAACGCTCCAGCACCTCGCCCAGATTCCGCGGGAAGGGGTTGAGGTGGCGCAGATGGGCCTGCGCGATCGGCTGCCCTTCCGCCCGCAGCCGGCGGACGGCGGCGGTGATGGGGCCGTACGTGGAGCCCCAGCCGACCACCAGGGTCCGGGCGCCGGAGGGGTCGTCGACCTCCAGGTCGGGGACCTCGATGCCGTCGACCTTCGCCTGGCGGGTGCGGACCATGAAGTCGTGGTTCGCGGGGTCGTACGAGATGTTGCCGGTGCCGTCCTGCTTCTCGATGCCGCCGATGCGGTGTTCGAGGCCGGGAGTGCCGGGGACGGCCCACGGGCGGGCCAGGGTGTGCTGGTCGCGCTTGTACGGCCAGAAGACCTCGGTGCCGTCGGCCAGCTCATGGTTGGGTCCGGAGGCGAACTGCACGCGCAGGTCGGGGAGTTCGTCGACCTCCGGGATCCGCCACGGCTCGGATCCGTTGGCGAGATATCCATCCGAGAGCAGGAACACCGGCGTGCGGTACGTCAGTGCGATCCGGACGGCGTCGAGCGCGGCGTCGAAGCAGTCCGCCGGCGTCTTCGGCGCCACGATCGGCACCGGGGCCTCGCCGTTGCGCCCGAACATCGCCTGCAGCAGGTCCGCCTGCTCGGTCTTGGTCGGCAGACCGGTCGACGGGCCGCCGCGCTGGATGTCGATGATGAGCAGCGGCAGTTCGAGCGAGACGGCCAGGCCGATGGTCTCCGACTTCAGCGCCACACCCGGACCGGACGTCGTCGTCACCCCGAGCGAACCGCCGAACGCCGCGCCGAGCGCCGCACCGATGCCCGCGATCTCGTCCTCCGCCTGGAAGGTGCGGACGCCGAAATTCTTGTGCTTGCTGAGCTCGTGCAGGATGTCGGAGGCCGGGGTGATCGGGTACGAGCCCAGGTAGAGCGGCAGGTCCGCCTGCCGGCTCGCGGCGATCAGCCCGTACGACAGGGCCAGGTTCCCGGAGATGTTCCGGTATGTACCGGTGGGGAACGTCTGCGTCGCGGGCGCCACCTCGTAGCTGACCGCGAAGTCCTCGGTGGTCTCACCGAAATTCCAGCCCGCCCGGAACGCCGCCACGTTCGCCTCGGCGATCTGCGGTTTCTTGGCGAACTTCGCCCGCAGGAACGCCTCGGTGCCGTCGGTCGGCCGGTGGTACATCCAGGAGAGCAGCCCGAGGGCGAACATGTTCTTCGAGCGCTCGGCTTCCTTGCGGGAGAGCCCGAACTCCTTCAGCGCCTCGATCGTCAGCGTCGTCAGGGGCACCGGATGGACGTTGTACGCCTGCAGCGAGCCGTCCTCCAGCGGACTGGTCTCGTAGCCCACCTTCGCCATCGGGCGTTTGGTGAACTCGTCGGTGTTGACGATGATTTCGGCGCCGCGCGGCACATCGCCGATGTTCGCCCTCAGCGCCGCGGGGTTCATCGCGACCAGCACGTTCGGTGCGTCGCCCGGCGTGAGGATGTCGTGGTCGGCGAAGTGCAACTGGAACGACGAGACGCCCGGCAGGGTGCCTGCGGGGGCCCGGATCTCGGCCGGGAAGTTCGGCAGCGTCGACAGGTCGTTCCCGAACGACGCCGTCTCCGAGGTGAACCGGTCACCCGTGAGCTGCATGCCGTCTCCGGAGTCACCCGCGAAACGGATGATCACCCTGTCCAGGCGGCGGATCTCCTTCTCGCCGACGCCCGCTTTCTCGGAACGGGGGGCGCGCTGCCCCCCGAGAACAGTCTCACTGGCCTGATCGGCGTCATCGGCCTCGTCAGCCTGTCCGGCTGGGCTACTGACCTGGCTGGTCACTGAACTGGACCTCCCTCGGGGCGGCGGCTCGGAACCGTCCGGCCCGCCGGCGGTCCCAAGGCCCACCCTACGTCGGTAAGGGTCGCCTTCCCTGGAACGGTCACATGGTGGACGTCACGATGAGACGCATCTTTGTACCGTTTTGCCATATTTCTTCAACCCCCCGGGGTCGCCTGTCGACGTGGCTTGCTGCTTCTCGGTGCTCATCCTTTGGTCCTGGGCCCCGACCGCCCGCACATTACCTGACGAAGTGTCAGGTTCTCAGGATTTGAGATAGGTCAGAACGGCCAGAACGCGACGGTGATCCCCGTCACTGGGCGAGAGCCCGAGCTTCAGAAAAATATTGCTGACGTGCTTCTCCACCGCGCCGTCGCTCACCACCAGCTGCCGGGCGACCGCGGAGTTCGTCCGCCCCTCCGCCATCAGACCGAGCACCTCGCGCTCGCGCGGCGTCAGCCCGGCCAGGACGTCCTGCTTACGGCTCCGGCCCAGCAGCTGCGCCACCACCTCAGGGTCCAGCGCCGTACCGCCCTGCGCCACTCGGACCACGGCGTCGACGAACTCACGGACCTCGGCGACCCGGTCCTTCAGCAGATACCCCACCCCCCGACTGCTGCCGGCCAGCAGCTCGGTCGCGTACTGCTCCTCGACGTACTGCGAAAGGACCAGGACCCCGATGCCGGGATACTCCTTGCGCAGCCGCACCGCCGCCCGCACGCCCTCGTCGGTGTGGGTCGGAGGCATCCGCACATCGGCGACGACCACATCCGGCAGTTCGTCCTGCGCGGCGAGATCGCTCACCGTCTTGATCAGCGCCTCGGCGTCCCCCACCCCGGCGACGACGTCATGCCCGAGATCGGTCAGCAGCCGGGTGAGCCCCTCCCTCAGCAGTACCGAGTCCTCGGCGATGACCACCCGCACCCTGTCCTCCACCACGACGCTGTTTCCCCCACTGCACTGGTCCGTCGGCCCGCGGCCGACGGAAATCCGTCCCCTGGCCCCTCAAGCATCCCAGCATCGGCCCGCGGATGGGGACGGTGCCGCATGGTTGAAGGGACGGGTGGGGCGAGGAGACGGTCGTGAGGAGGGGAGACGGGTGGCGTCGGCGGGCCGGACGGTCCGCCTCAGCCGCGCCACGGGAGCTCGGCCGTGACCCGCGTCGGCCCGCCCACCGGGGAGTCGACGGCCAGGATGCCGTCCACCGCGTCCAGCCGCTCGGTCAGACCGGCCAGACCGCTGCCCGCCGACAGGTCCGCGCCACCACGCCCGTTGTCGGTGACCTGCAGCATCAGCCGGTCGGCCGTACGCCACACATCAACCGTCGCACGCGTCGCGTACGCATGCTTGCTGACGTTCTGCAGCAGCTCGGACACAGTGAAGTAGGCAATGCCCTCGATGGCCTGCGCGGGCCGCGACGCCAGGTCCACCTCGACCGTGACCGGGACGGTGCAGCGGGAGGCGATGGCGGAGAGCGCGGCGTCCAGGCCGCGGTCGGTGAGGACGGCGGGATGGATCCCCCGGGCGAGGTCGCGGAGCTCCTGCAGGGCGACCTTCACCTCGCCGTGCGCCTCGTCGACCATGCGGGCGGCGGCCTCGGGGTCCTGCGTCAGCTTCTCCTTCGCCAGACCCAGATCCATGGCGAGGGCGACGAGCCGGGCCTGCGCGCCGTCGTGCAGATCGCGCTCGATGCGCCGCAGGTCGGCGGCGGCGGTGTCCACGACCACACCCCGGTCCGACTCCAGCTCCGAGACGCGCGATGCCAGCCGGGACGGCCCGAGCAGCCCGTACACCATCACCCGGTCCACGGACGTCAGACCACGGATGATCCACGGGGTGACGAGCACGAGTACCAGACCGAACGCACTGGTCATGGCCAGCTCGAAGGGCGAGTCGAGATAGATGTCGTGCGTGGCGTCGCCGTACAGCTGGATGCCGTCGACCCCCGCGTACGCCGGGAAGACCCACTGCCACAACGGATACGTGAGGGCCGCCCACCCGTACGCCCAGAAGTTCAACGAGACGGTGAACGCGAAGACCGCCCACGGGAAGTGCAGCAGTGCATAGAGAAGGTGCCGCCAGGACGCCCCGTTCCTCAGCACCGCGCCGACCCAGGACATCAGCCCTCCGGTCCTGCCGCGCACCGGCGCCGGATCCGCCACCTGGAGCCTCAGCAGCCCCCGCGCCCGGACCCGCTCCATCGCACCGAAACCGCGGCACATGGCCAGGGTGCCGGCCAGGAGCGGAATGCCGAGGAACGTGATCAGCAGACCAGCACTGGCGGAGGTCAGTGAGACCGCGAGGCCGAACAGCACCACACTGATGGGCAGACTCAGCAACAGATAGCCGAACTCGCGCCAGGTCCTCGCCTCGAACGGCGCGCGCAGCACCGCCGGAACGACGCTCTTCACCGGGGGGTGGTCCTCGGGGCCGGCACCGGACCGCTGAGGGTCGCGAGTGTCCGGTCCGTATGCCGTGGCCATGGTGCCGTCCGTTTCTCTGCTCGGCGGGTGGAGTGGTTCCTCTTCGACAGCCCGTACAGGCCGGTACGTCAAGAGTGCTGTCCTGCGGGACTCCGCACCATGAGGCCGGTATCCCTTCTCGACCGGGGGTTTTCCCCACCCCCCAGGCCGAGGAATGGCCCCCTCCTTCGGATCAGGCCGGAATCAGGGAGCCGGGTCCGACGCGCGTACCGGACCCGCGGGGCCCGGCACGATCCGAGAAGAAAGGCCCTACGGCCGTTTCGCGGTGCCCGCGCCGTCCCCGCCCCGGTCCCGCCAGGGCAGCTCGGCCGCGACCGTCGTCGGCCCGCCGACCGGCGAGCGCAGGACGAACAGCCCGTCCACCGCCCCCAGCCGCTCCGCAAGCCCGGACATCCCCGTACCGCCGTCCATCCGCGCCCCGCCCCGGCCGTCGTCACTGACCTGGATCAGCAGCCGTTCCCCCGACCGCCACACCTCGACGGACGCCGAACCCGCCCCACTGTGTTTGCTGACGTTCTGCAGCAGCTCGGACACAGTGAAGTAGGCAATGCCCTCGATGGCCTGCGCGGGCCGCGACGCCAGGTCCACCTCGACCGTGACCGGGACGGTGCAGCGGGAGGCGATGGCGGAGAGCGCGGCGTCCAGGCCGCGGTCGGTGAGGACGGCGGGATGGATCCCCCGGGCGAGGTCGCGGAGCTCCTGCAGGGCGACCTTCACCTCGCCGTGCGCCTCGTCGACCATGCGGGCGGCGGCCTCGGGGTCCTGCGTCAGCTTCTCCTTCGCCAGACCCAGCCCCATGGCGAGGGCGACGAGCCGGGCCTGCGCGCCGTCGTGCAGATCGCGCTCGATGCGCCGCAGGTCGGCGGCGGCGGTGTCCACGACCACACCCCGGTCCGACTCCAGCTCGGCGATCCTGCGCTCCAGCTCGTCCGAGGGCGAGAGCAGCCCCCGCGCCATCGCCCGGTCCGCGTTGGTCAGCAGCCGCGCCGTGAAGGGCAGCACCGGCCACAGGACGAACAGACTCAGGAACGACACCACGAACGTGAGCACGCCCCAGGGCAGCCGCATGAAGGTGTAAAGCACCGCTCGCCAGCCCACCGGATCCTTGAGACTCGACCACAGCCACGGAAAGACGCCACGGTCACGGCGGCCCAGCGCGGTCGCGCTCGGCTCGTCGATACGCACCCCGAGCAGCGCACGGGCCCGGCCCCGCTCCGCCCTGCCGAGCAGCCGCGCCCCCTGCAGCCCGCCGGCGAGCAACGGCAGACCCACCACAGTGACGGAAAGTCCCACCCCGATACCGATCATGAAAACTGTGTAAACAAACCCGGCAACCGCCATCGGCAGGTTGGACAGGAGATAGGAGATCTCCTTCCACGTCCACGGATCCAGCGCGAAGCGGGCGGGCGGCGGCCGGTCGTTGTCGGGCGCCGGGGGGTTCATGGTCATGCGCCCAGCCTGCCGGGCCGGACCTGCGCACGCCATGGGGTTCATGGGTGGGGCGAAGTAGGGATAACCCCACCCGTTGCCCGACGCGGCTGCTTACCGCTTCTTTAACAGGGCCTAGACTCCCGTGCGTACAGACTCGAACAGGCACGAGGGAGCGGAGGGGCGGACGTGGCCTACGTGGCGGACCTGCCGGAATCGACCGTTCTCGCGTCGGACTACTTCCACAGCTACTCGGTCGTCGGACTACTCGCCGTGATCGGCGTGCTGTTCGTCGCCGTCGCCTTCGGAGCGGGCCGACTGCTGCGCCCCGTGGTACCGACACCGGAGAAGCTCCTCACCTACGAATGCGGCGTGGACCCCGTCGGCGAGGGCTGGGCACACACCCAGATCCGCTACTACGTCTACGCATTCCTCTATGTGATCTTCGCTGTCGACTCGATCTTCCTGTTCCCATGGGCGACTGTATTTGCAGCACCCGGATACGGTGCGACCACACTGGTGGAAATGTTCATCTTCCTCGGCTTCCTCGCCGTAGGACTGCTCTACGCATGGAAGAAGGGCGTCCTCGAATGGACGTGACGAGCCCGCAGACCCCCGAGCCGCTGCACCGGCCCGAACCGACGCTGCTGCCCGAACCGAAACGGCTCGGCGCGCTCTCCCGGCTCGCACCGGAGCCCATGAAGGTGATCCTGAACTGGGGCCGCCGCTACAGCCTCTGGGTCTTCAACTTCGGGCTCGCCTGCTGCGCCATCGAATTCATCGCCGCCTCCATGGCCCGGCACGACTTCATCCGCCTCGGCGTGATCCCGTTCGCACCGGGACCCCGCCAGGCCGACCTCATGATCGTTTCCGGCACGGTGACGGACAAGATGGCCCCGGCAGTCAAGCGGCTGTACGAGCAGATGCCCGAGCCCAAGTACGTCATCTCCTTCGGCGCCTGCTCCAACTGCGGCGGCCCCTACTGGGACTCGTACTCCGTGACCAAGGGCGTCGACCAGATCATCCCCGTCGACGTGTACGTACCGGGCTGCCCGCCGCGCCCGGAAGCCCTGCTCCAGGGCATTCTCAAGCTCCAGGAGAAGATTGCCCGCGAGTCGCTGGGCGAGCGGTACGCGACCGGCGGCGGCCGCCCCTCCACCGCCGCACTCCGCAGCGGCCTGGTCGCCGCCCCGTCGGCCCCGGGGGAGGAGCAGAAGTGACCGACCCGGAAACTGCGCAAGCCTACGACCGCCTGCCGGAAGCCGTCACCGAACTCTTCGGCGAGGACGCCACGGCGGAGCACGCCTACGACCTGCTGACCGTCGACGTCCCGCCGGCCGCCTGGACCAACGCCCTCGAAACGGCCCGCTCCCTGCTGGGCTGCACCTATTTCGACTGGCTGAGCGCAGTCGACGAACCCGGCACCGGCTTCCGCGTCTGCGCCCATGTCGCCGCCCCGACGGCGGGCAAGGTCCGCCGGCTCCTGCTCCGTACGACCGTGCCGCACGACGCCGCGGTCCTTCCGACCGCGGTCGGCGTCTACGCGGGCGCCGCCTGGCACGAGCGCGAGACCCACGAAATGTTCGGCATCGACTTCGAGGGCCACCCGCACCTGGTCCCCCTTCTCCTCCCCGAAGGCTTCGAAGGCCACCCGCTGCGCAAGGACTTCGTCCTGGCGGCGAGGGTCGCCAAGGCATGGCCGGGCGCCAAGGAACCGGGCGAGTCCGAGCACGGCGGTCCCAAGCGGCGCACCATGCTGCCGCCGGGTGTCCCCGACCCGAACGAATGGGGGCCCCTCAAGGGCCAGCTCCCACCCGCCCCGACCCGTCCGGCCCGAGCAGCCCGCCCCGCGGGCGACCGCCCCGTGCGCCGGGCCCGCAGTGTGAGCGAGGGCTCGGCAAGCCAGCAGCCCGAGCCGGCCGCCCCGGCCGCCGCAGGTACCGGGACCACCCCGCAGGCCACCACGCCGACCGCGGCCCCGCGCCGCACCCGCAGCGCGTCCCAGGGCTCGGCGAGCCAGCAGGCGGCGCCGGTGGAGCAGAGCTCGGCAGCGACGGAACCGGCGGCTTCTGCGACCACGCCGAAGTCCGACGTTCCGGGCACCGCGGCTCCGGACTCGAAGGCCTCCGAACCGACAGTGCCCCACGAGGCAGCTCCGGGGACGGCACCCTCGGAGACCGCGCCCTCGGGACCGACGCCGGAGACCGCAGCCCCGGGGCCTGCGTCCAAGCCCCGCAGCGCGGACGCGCCCTGGCACCACGCCCGCCCCGCCTTCGGCCCCACCCCCGAACGGGATACGCCCCGGCCCCCGGTTCGGGAAGAGGCGGGTGGGGAAGAGGCCCCGCGCAGCGGCCCCACCCCCGAAGGAACCGAATCCGCGGCCACCCCCGAGAACCCCGACCACCCCGAGAACCCCGACCACCCCGCCGGAGGCGATACCGCGTGAACGACGTACTCGATGTCGCCCTCCGGCTCATCATCGTCTTCGCGGTGTTCATGACCGTCCCCCTCGTCGTGGGCCAGACCGAACACAAGGTGATGGCCCACATGCAGGGCCGCCTGGGCCCCATGTACGCGGGTGGTTTCCACGGCTGGGCCCAGCTCGTCGCCGACGGCGTGAAGTTCGCGCAGAAGGAAGACATCGTCCCGGCCGAGGCCGACCGCCGCATCTTCCAGCTCGCTCCCGCCGTCGCCCTCCTCCCGTACCTCCTCGTACTCGTCGCCATTCCGATCGGCCCGGGCGAGGGCGCGGTCGGCCAGGTGGTCGACGCGGGCATCTTCTTCGTACTCGCCGTCATGGGCGTGGGAGTGCTCGGCTCACTGATGGCGGGCTGGGCGTCGGCCAACAAGTTCTCCCTCCTCGGCGGCCTCCGCACCGCCGCCCAGCTCCTCGCGTACGAACTTCCGATGCTGCTCGCCGCCGCCTCGGTCGCGATGGCCGCGGGCACCGTCTCCCTTCCCGGCATCGTCAACGCCTTCCACTGGTGGTGGCTGCCCTGGCAGATCGTCGGCGCCCTGGTCTTCTTCGTGGCCGGACTCGCCGAACTGCAGCGCCCGCCGTTCGACATGCCGGTCGCCGACTCGGAGATCATCTTCGGCGCGTACACCGAGTACACCGGCCTCCGCTTCGCCCTGTTCCTGCTCGCCGAGTACGCGGGCATCGTCGTCCTGTGCGGACTGACCACCGTCCTCTTCCTCGGCGGCTGGCACGGCCCGCTCGGCGCCGACGGACTCGGCTGGGTCTGGACGCTCCTCAAGATCGCGGTCCTCGCCTTCGTCGTCATCTGGCTGCGGGTGAGCTACCCCCGCCTCCGCGAGGACCAGCTGCAGAAGCTCGCCTGGACCACGCTCATCCCGCTCGCTCTCGCGCAGATCGCGCTCACCGGCATCGTGAAGGTGGCGATCAGCTAATGCCTCCGATCCCCGGCTCAGGCCTCGCCAAGGGCCTCGCCGTCACCCTGCGGACGATGACGAAGAAGACGGTCACCGCCCAGTACCCCGACGTCCAGCCCGAACTCCCGCCGCGCTCCCGCGGCGTCATCGGGCTGTTCGAGGAGAACTGCACGGTCTGCATGCTCTGCGCCCGTGAGTGCCCGGACTGGTGCATCTACATCGACTCCCACAAGGAGACGGTGCCCGCCGCCGCACCGGGCGGCCGCGAACGCAGCCGCAACGTCCTCGACCGCTTCGCCATCGACTTCTCCCTCTGCATGTACTGCGGTATCTGCATCGAGGTCTGTCCCTTCGACGCGCTGTTCTGGTCGCCGGAGTTCGAGTACGCGGAGACGGACATCCTCGAACTCACCCATGAGCGGGACAAGCTCCGCGAATGGATGTGGACGGTGCCCGAGCCGCCCGCACTCGACCCGGGCGCGGAGGAGCCGAAGGAGATCGCCGCCGCCCGCAAGACGGCGGAGAAGCTCGAAGCCCAGCGCGCCCAGGAAGCCCAGCAAGCTCAGCAGACCCCGCAGCAGGAAGAAGAGGAAGGAAAGGAGTGACCCTCGCAGCAGCCGCGGCCCACCCCGTCTTCCTCTCCCCGACCGGCATCGAGATCGCCTTCGTCCTGGTCGGCGTCGCCACCCTCGGCGCGGCCCTCATCACCGTCACGACCAAACAGCTGGTGCATGCCGCCCTCTGGCTGGTCGTGGCGCTCGGCGGCCTCGCCGTCGAGTACCTCCTGCTGACCGCGGAATTCATCGCCTGGGTGCAGGTACTGATCTACGTCGGTTCCGTCGTCGTCCTCCTTCTCTTCGGGCTGATGCTCACCAAGGCCCCCATCGGCCGCTCCCCGGACGCCGACTCCGACAACCGCTGGGCGGCCCTCGGTGTCGCGACCGCCGCCGCAGGCGCCCTCGTCTGGGTCGTCGTGGACGCCTTCCGCACCACCTGGATCGACCTCGACGGACCGGCACACGGATCCACCGAAGCCACCGGCGCCTTCCTCTTCCGGCACTGGGTCCTGCCCTTCGAAGCACTCTCCGTCCTGCTGCTCGCCGCCCTCGTCGGCGCGATCGTCCTGTCCCGCAAGCGCAGTAAGGAGCAGAGCTGATGCACCTCGCCTATCCCGCAGTGCTCGCCGCCCTCCTCTTCTGCACCGGGCTGTACGGAGTCCTCGCACGGCGCAACGCGATCCTGGTCCTGATGTCCGTCGAGCTGATGCTCAACGCCGTCAACCTCAACCTGGTCGCCTTCGACGTCTGGCTCCGCGACGCCCTGCACTCCGGCCAGGCCCTCACCCTCTTCACCATCGCCATCGCGGCAGCCGAGATCGGCATCGGCCTCGCGATCGTCCTCGCCGTCTACCGCAACCGCGGCAGCGCGGATGTCGACCGCCTCCGTGACACCGCCGAGACCGACGCCGCCGAAACCCTCCCCGGCGGCGAGGACGACGACACCACCGGCACCGAAGACCAGGCCACTGCTCCGGCAGGGAAGGCAAAGAAGGCAGAGGCCACCGCGTGACCACCACGACCCTCGCCGTCCTCGTCCCCCTCCTTCCGTTCCTGGGCGCCGCCGCCGGCCTGCTCCTCGGCCGCACCGCCCCCGGTTACGTACGCCCCCTCGCGATCCTCCCCACCCTCGCCACGGCCGTCATCGCCGCCGTCGTCGCCGCACGCCAGGGCGGCGGCCCGGCCATCGACGCGTCGACCCGGCTCACCCCCACCGGCTCGGTCCCGATCGACCTCGCCCTCCACCTCGACGGCTTCGCGGTCCTCGTCGCCGTCCTGGTCGGCCTCGTCGCGACCTGCGTGCAGATCTACTCGACGGCCTACCTGCGCGACGACCCCCGCTACCCCTCGTACGCGGCCCTGGTCTCCCTCTTCACCTCCGCCATGCTGCTCGTCGTCTACTCCGGCGACCTGATGGTGCTGCTGGTCGGCTGGGAAGTCATGGGCATCTGCTCGTACTTCCTCGTCGGTCACTACTGGGAGACGCCCGAAGCCCGCGCCGCCTCCCTCAAGGCGTTCCTGGTCACCAAGCTCGGCGACGTCCCCTTCCTGATCGGCCTGTTCGCGCTCGCCGCCGACACCGGCACCTTCCGCATCACCGGCATCCTCGGCGCCGTCGCCAACGGCGGGCTCGACCACCCCACCCTCATCGCCCTGCTGCTCCTCGCCGGCGTCGCGGGCAAGTCCGCACAGTTCCCCCTGCACACCTGGCTGCCCGACGCGATGGCCGGCCCGACTCCCGTCTCCGCGCTGATCCACGCCGCGACGATGGTCGCCGCCGGCATCTACTTCGTGGCCCGGCTCCTCCCCGTCTTCGCCGAATCCGGCGCCGCCCTCGTCGTCCTCGCCGTCATGGCGGCGGTCACGATGATGGGATCGGGACTCGCCGCGCTCGCCCAGGACGACATCAAGCGCGTCCTCGCCTACTCGACCATCGGCCAGCTCGGCTACATGTCCGGCGCCCTGGCCGTCGGCGACCGCGGGGCCGCCGTCTTCCACCTCCTCTCCCACGGCGCGTTCAAAGCCGTCCTCTTCCTCGCGGCCGGCGTGGTCATCCACGCCGCCGGGACCAACTCACTGACCGCCATGTCCCGCATGGGCGGCCTGGCGAAGCGCATCCCGGACGCCTACTGGACGATGACCGTCGCCCTCCTCGCGCTCGCCGCCATCCCGCCGTTCGCCGGCTTCTTCTCCAAGGAAGCCGTCCTTGTCGCCGCCGAACACACCGCCTTCGGCGAACGCCACGTCGCCCCGGCCGCCGCCGGCTGGACCGTCCTCGTCGCCGGACTGCTCGCCGCCGTCCTCACCGCCGCCTACGCCACCCGCCTCTGGCTCCTCGCGTTCCGCGGCCGCGGCGCCGCGACCCCCGACCACGGCAGGCAGCCCGTCGCGATGACCGCCGTCCTCTGGGTCCTGGCCATCCCCACCATCGCCTTCGGACTCACCGTCGGTGTGATCACCGACTGGTTCGACGGCCACAGCCTCACCCCGACCCTGACCACCGCCGTCCTCTCCACCGGTGTCGGCCTCGTCGGCGGCCTCGTCACCTACGGCGCCTGGCGCCACACCACGGCCCTCGCCGCCCGCACCCCGGCCGGTGCCGTCGTCGCCCACCCCGACGCCGAACCCGCACTCGTCGAGGCCGAGGCCATGACCCACCACACCGCCGGATACGGCGACACCCCGGGCGCACCCGACCCCGCCGACCCCGGACGGCTCCTGCTCGGCCCGCTCCACCGCCACGCCGCCACCGGCTTCCACCTGGACGCCCTGTACACGAAACTGTTCGTCCGCCCCGTCCAGGCCGCGGCGAGCCTCGTCCGCTTCCTGGACCGCGAGGTCGTCGACACCTACGTACGCGGCTCCGGCACCGGTGCACGCTGGCTCGGCACCGCCGTCCGCCGCGCCCAGACCGGCAACGTGCAGACCTACCTCAGCGCACTGCTCGCCGGTTCCCTTGTCCTGGCGATCGCCGCCGTCGTTTTTGCCAATGTCAACGCCGGGTCGTGAGCCGTGATCGATATCAGCGAATCCGTGATGCAGTTCCTTCTCGCGTTCATCGTCGTCGGCCCGCTCATCGGCGCCGTCGCCGCGCTCCTGCCCGCCCCGCCCGGACTGAAGGGAAAGAGCCCCGACCAGGCGGTGCTCCGCCACGGCGTGACCGTCACCGGCGCTGTCCTCGCCGCCGCGATCGTCCTGGCCCTCGGCTTCGACCACGACCACCCTTCGACGATGCAGGCCACCACCGACATCAGCTGGATCCCGGCGCTCGACGTCCGCATCCACCTCGGCATCGACGGCATCTCGCTCCCCCTTCTCGTACTGACCGCGCTGCTGACCTTCCTCTGCGCGCTCTACAGCTACTTCAAAATGCCCGAGGGCCCCTCCCCGAAGGCCTTCGTCGCACTCGTCCTCGTCCTCGAGTCCGGCACCCTCGCGACCTTCGCCGTCCTCGACCTGCTGCTGTTCTTCCTGGCATTCGAGATGGTCCTCATCCCGATGTACTTCCTCATCGCCCGCTGGGGCGGCGCGCAGAAGCAGGCCGCCGCCTGGAAGTTCATCCTCTACACACTGCTCGGCTCAGTGATCATGCTGCTGGGCCTGCTCCTCATCGGACTGAAGAGCGGCACCTTCGACATGGTGGCACTCGCCACTGACAACGGCCGTGGACTCACCTCGTCCGTGCAGGTCATCGCCGTTCTCGCCATCGGCATCGGGCTCGCCGTCAAGAGCCCGATGTGGCCGCTGCACAGCTGGCTCCCGGACGCCCACACCGCCGCCCCGACCGTCGGCTCGGTGCTCCTCGCGGGCGTCCTGCTGAAGATGGGCACGTACGGATTCGTCCGCATCCTGCTCCCCATCGCCCCTGACGGCATGCAGACCTTCGCGCCCTACCTCGCCGCGTTCGCCGTCGTCGGCATCGTCTACGGATCCCTCGCCTGCCTCGCGCTCGCCCGTCCCGGCTCCAAGGGGGACCTCAAGCGCCTGATCGCGTACTCCTCCGTCGGCCACATGGGCTTCGTACTCCTCGGCATCGCGAGCATGACCCCCACCGGCGTCAACGGCGCGCTCTTCGCCAACATCGCCCACGGCCTCATCACCGGCCTGCTGTTCTTCCTGGCCGGCGCGGTCAAGGACCGCTACGGCACCGCCGACCTCGACACCCTCTCCGGCGCCACCGGGGCCGCCCTCTACGGCCGAGCCCCCCGCCTCGGCGGTCTCCTCGCCTTCGCCGCCGTCGCCTCGCTCGGCCTGCCCGGCCTCGCCGGATTCTGGGGCGAGATGCTCGCCCTGTTCGGCGCTTTCGACCCGGCCGACGGCCTCAGCCGCCCCGCCTTCCTCACCTTCATGTCGATCGGCGCGTTCGGCACCCTGCTCACCGCCGCGTACATGCTCATCGTCGTACGACGGGTCTGCATGGGCGAGAAGCGCGACGAACCGCACCGCATCGCCGACATCCAGACGTACGAATTCGCCGCCTGGACACCGCTCGCCGCCCTCACCGTCCTCGCCGGCCTGTGGCCCGCCATCCTCCTCGGCCTCACCGACCCGGCCGTGCAGAAGCTCCTCGCAGGAGGGAAGTCGTGACCACAGCGGCCGAGACCACCAGCCTCGTCCAGTCCGTCGACTGGCTCGCCATCGCGCCCCCCGTCATCGTCGCGACGGTCGCCCTGATCATCCTGGTCGCCGACCTCTTCCTTCCCCAGCAGCGCAAGCCGCTGCTCGGCTGGGCGACCATCGCCGGCCTCGTCGCCGCACTCGCCTTCCTCGTCCCCCTGCGCGACGGCGACCACTCCACCTTCTGTCTCACCGCCGGCACCGGCACCGGCACGGCCTGCAGCTATACCGCCGACCACTTCGCCCTGATCATCCAGGTCCTCGTCCTCGGCGGCGCCCTGCTCACCGCACTGCTCTCCCTCGGCGACACCCGCAAGCTCCCCGCGGGCGAGTTCTGGTTCCTGCTGCTGTCCTCCGCGGCCGGCGCCGCACTCCTGCCCGCCGCCCGCGACCTCGCCACCCTCGTCGTCGCCCTCGAAGTCGCCTCCCTGCCCGCCTTCGCCCTCGTCGGCATCAAGCGTGGCGACCGGCGCTCCTCCGAGGCGGCCCTGAAGTTCTTCCTCTCCTCCGTCGTCGCGACCGCCGTCACGCTCCTCGGCGTCAGCTTCGTGTACGCGGCAACCGGCACCCTCCACCTCACGGAGCTCGCCACCCGCCTCGACGACGTCCCCGGACAGCTCGACACCCTCGCCCAGGCGGGCGTCGCCCTCACCCTCGTCGGCTTCGCCTTCAAAACGGCCGCCGCACCCTTCCATTTCTGGGTCCCCGACACCTATGTCGGCGCTCCGCTCCCCGTCGCCGCCTACCTCTCGGTCGTCGGCAAAGCAGTCGGCTTCTCCGGGCTCATCCTCGTCACCGTGATCGGATTCCCGTCATACGCCGACGTCTGGGGCCCCGCACTCGCCGTCGTCGCCGCACTCACCATGACCATCGGCAACGTCGCCGCCCTCCGCCAGACCGCCACCCGCACCCGCAGCGCCGTACGCCTCCTCGCCTGGTCGTCCGTCGCCCAGGCCGGATATCTCCTGGTGCCGATCGCCTCCGCCGCGTACTCCAGCGACGACCAGATCGGCTCCACCGTCGCCTACGCCCTCATGTACGCCGTCGTGAACCTCGGTGCCTTCGCGGTGGCCGCCCTCGTCTCCCGCACGAGCCCGGACAACCGTCTCTCCGACTACCGCGGCCTGTACGCCACCCGCCCCCTCGCCGCCCTCGCCATGGCCTTCTTCCTGCTCTGCCTCGCCGGACTGCCGCCAGGCATCATCGGTCTCTTCGCCAAGGTCACGGTCTTCTCCGCCGCCGTCGACGCAGGCCTCGGCTGGCTCGCGGTCGTCATGGCCGTCAACGTCGTGATCGCGCTCTACTACTACCTCCAGTGGACGACGGCACTCTTCCGCGGACCGGAAGAGCCCGAGGCGGCGGCTCTGGCAGGCGCAGCGGGCACGGCACCCACTCTGCGCGTGACAGCACCGGTGTCCCTCACCGCCGCGATCGCCCTCACCGCCGCCGTCGGCATCGTGCTCTCCGGAGCCCCGCAGCTGGTGCTCAGGTTCGCCGCGGTCAACCTCTTCTGACCACGCACCGACCCCGCCCAAGATCGGTTTGCCCCGGCCGGGCCACGCAGGGCAGGGTCATGCCCGCACACCACGCATACGTACACACAAAAGAGGAGCCAGGGCAGTGCTGAACGGGTTCAAGGACTTCGTCCTGCGCGGAAACGTGATCTCCATGGCGATCGGGCTCGCCGTCGGAGCCGCGTTCACCGCAGTCGTCACAGGATTCAGCAACGCATTCATCGTGCCGCTGATCGGAGTCATCACCCGAGGCACCGGAGACTTCAGCAGGGCCGCCTTCCAGGTCGAGGGCGTGAAGTTCCCCTACGGACTGTTCGTCAGCGCCGCCATCGCCTTTCTGATCACCGCCGCCGTCCTCTACTTCTGCGTCGTCGTCCCCATGACGAAGGTCCAGGACCGCTTCTCGGCCAAGGCCGAGGAGAAGATCGACATCAAGGCCGCCCTGCGCGACTGCCCCCGCTGCTACACGGCGATCCCGGCCATCGCCTCCCGCTGCGCCCACTGCACCAGCGAGATCAAGCCCGACCCCGAGGCCCTCGCGCTCGCCGGACTCCCCGCCCAGCGCTGACCCGCCCCGGCGCCCTCCCGCCCGCACCCCGCCTCGACACCCGTACGGCCCAGTGCCTGCTCCGGCCCGAACAGCCGGACAGGCCCTGCCCTCCGGTCGCGCGCACAAGGGAACTAGCTCTCCTCGCCTGGCGTTGACCAGTACAGGAGGCTCCACTGGGGAGTGGAGCACCACCAAGCAAGGGTTCCCCTGCTGCACCACTTGGAGGGCGTACCGTGCACCGCCGGCACAACGGGCTGAGAACCGCCGTACTCCTCGGGGGCCTGTCCGCACTCATCATCGTCATCGGCAGTTTCTTCGGACGTACTGGCCTGATCGTCGCGCTCCTCGTAGCCGTCGGCACCAACGCCTACGCCTACTGGAACAGCGACAAACTCGCACTACGGGCCATGCGGGCCCGCCCGGTCAGCGAATTCGAGGCGCCACAGCTCTACCGCATGGTCCGCGAACTCTCCACCGCGGCCCGCCAGCCCATGCCACGGCTCTACATCTCCCCGACCCCGGCACCCAACGCCTTCGCCACCGGCCGCAACCCGCGCAACGCCGCAGTGTGCTGCACCGAAGGCATCCTGCAGATCCTGGACGAACGCGAACTGCGAGGCGTCCTCGGCCACGAACTCAGCCACGTCTACAACCGCGACATCCTGATCTCGTCAGTCGCCGGAGCACTCGCCTCCGTCGTCATGTTCCTGGTCAACTTCGCATGGCTGATCCCGGTCGGCCGGTCCAACGACGACGAAGGCCCCGGTATCTTCGGCATGCTGCTGATCATGATCCTCGGCCCGCTCGCCGCGTCCGTCATCCAACTCGCCGTCAGCCGCTCCCGCGAATACGAGGCAGACGCCTCGGGTGCCCAACTGACCGGCGACCCCCTGGCCCTCGCCGGCGCCCTGCGCAAACTGGACGCCGGAACAAAACAGCTCCCCCTGCCGCCAGAGCCGAAGATCGAGACCGCGAGCCACATGATGATCGCGAACCCCTTCCGTCCCGGCCAGGGCATGTCCAAGATGTTCTCCACGCACCCGCCGATGGCGGAGCGCATCGCCCGACTTGAGCAGATGGCAGGTCGTCGCCCATGAAGACGATCCTGAACGTCATATGGCTGGTCCTGCGGGACACGTCGACTCCCCATCAGTCGGCCGGCCCCGGGGCGGTGCCGGCCGCTGCCGGGATGTGTGTCTGAACGTCCAAAGCAGCTCGGGTATCTGACGCGCCGTCGGTGTTTCCGGAGTTCCGCTGACGACGTCCCCGTGGCCCGAACAGAATGCGCAGGAGTAACGCGCGCTCGGCAGGAGACAACGTCTTGCCCGGGAGCCAGATGACCTGTGTGTCAGCCACTGGATCCACCCCCCTCAATGGATGAGGGGGGTCAGGGGCGCGCCGTTCTGGGGTGTCTCGCCGGGGTCCGTGTTGGGTTTGGTCAGCGTCTATCGTCCGGCGAACCCATCGTCCGATCGGACCACCTCACGCCCCAACGGCATGAGCGAGATCGGGATGAGCTTCAGGTTGGCCCACCCAAAAGGGATACCGATGATCGACAGGAACAGTGGGATGCTCGTGACCAAGTGGGCTAGAGCCAGCCACCATCCCGCGAAAATCACCCAGACCACGTTCCCGATGAGCGACCCGACTCCAGCGCCCGGCCGCTCCACGGTGGTGCGGCCGAACGGCCAGAGAACGAAGCCGGCGATGCGTAGGGACGCGATGCCGAATGGGATGGTGATGATCAAGACGAAGCAGATCAGCGCGGCGATGAGGTAGCCGATCGCCATCCAGATGCCGCAGAAGACGAGCCAGATGATGTTCAGCAGCAGGTTGAACAGCTTCATGATCGACACCTCTCCAGGTGGGTCCGCCCGTACGGTCCTGCTACCACCAGTATCAGCAGGTCACACCTTCAGACGGAACCGGAGCGCCCTTGCAGCGTGATCGGGAACGTATGGAGACGATCCCGTTCGGTCTCGCAGCCTTCCGCATCGGCATCTACGCACTGTGGCCCTTCGGCTACATCGTCGTCGACCGCCGCGACGCCGGCGCACCCTCCTGCGTGGGCAACGTCCTCTGGCTGATTCTCGCAGGCTGGTGGCTGGCCCTCGGTCACATCACCACCGGAATCGCCCTCTGCATCACGATCACCGGCATCCCACTCGGCGCCGCGAACTTCAAGATGCTCCCGGTCTCCCTCATGCCCTTCGGCAAGGAAATCGTCCGCACGGACCAGCCGTTCGCCACCCGATAGGACGACAGCACGACCAGGAGGCAACGGGGGAGCCGGGCAGCGCATCCGCCGAAACGGCCACGTCACGTACACCGACCAGCCCGATCTCGCCACCTGGCTGCGCACATGGCTGGACGGAACCGGCTGGTACGGGGAGGACGCCGACGACGAAGCAATGGACCCGCAGCCCTGGCCGGACTGCACCAGCCGTATATGAACAGGCTGTGACCTGCTGCTCGTCCAGCAACCGTCCACGCCCGTCCGACGTCTTGGGTTTCACAACCAAGTGAGGGGTAGGTTCGGCAGCATGACCATTATCGGTTGGATCATTCTCGGACTGCTTGCCGGAATCATTGCCAAGGTGCTGCTCCCGGGCCGCGACCCGGGCGGGCTCGTCGGCACCACCCTCATCGGAGTCGCCGGCGCCTTCATCGGTGGCTGGATCTCCTCACGCTTCCTCGACCACCCCATATCCGAGAACTTCTACGACACCGCGACATGGATCTCGGCCATCGGCGGCTCGCTGGTGCTGCTCATCGTCTACCGGCTGCTCTTCGGGAACTCCCGGGACCGCCACTGACACCCGTCCGCGACTCAGGCACCCAACCCGGTCTCGCGCAGGGTCAGATTGAGCCGACCACTTCTCATGCCCGTCGCGGGATCGGCCGTCCCCGGACAGACCTTCGGCACACCGTGGAACGCGAAACGTGACTCCCCACCGAACACGAACAGGTCCCCGGAAGCCAACTCCACATCCTTGTACGGCCGTCCACGGTCCTCCGTGTTGCCGAAGCGGAAGACACACGTATCACCGATGCTGAGCGAGACCACCGGCGCACCGGACCGCTCCTCCTTGTCCTGGTGCATGCCCATCCTCGCCGCGCCGTCATAAAAATTGATCAGCGCCGTGTCCGGTGCGTACGTCTCGACCGGGCTCTCCTCCCCGTACGCCTCGACCAGCGCCGCACGCCCCAGCTCCGCCAGCCAGTCCGGGAATTCGGCGACCCGCGCCCCGTTCACATCATCCGCGGTCCGCGAATACCGGTACGGCTGCCAGTGCCACCCCACACAGACCGTCCGGACGGACATCACCCCGCCGCCCGGCAACACCGTGTGCCGCAGCGGCACCGGCCCCCGCGCCCACTCCCGGCACGCCTCGACCAGCTCCCGCTGGCGCTCCACCGGCAACCACCCCGGCACATGCACGGCCCCCGGCGCCACGACAGCCCGCGGCCTGGGGAAGAGACCCGTCATTCAGCCCACCGTCCATCCGTACACAGCCGCTCGGCGCGCAACCGCTCCGTGCGCAAAAACCCGGCACACAGCCGCTCAGCGCACCGCCAGAGCACCTTCCAGCCCCAGGAGCTGCTCCTTGCGCTCCAGCCCGCCCGCGTAACCCCGCAGAGCCCCGTCCGCGCCGATCACTCGGTGGCACGGGCGCACGACCAGCAGCGGATTGCGGCCGATCGCCGTCCCCACGGCCCGCACGCCCGCCCCGGGTGCGCCGATCCGCTCGGCGATCTGCCCGTACGACACCGTCTCCCCGTACGGGACGGTGTCCAGCGCCCCCCACACCCGCCGCTGGAACTCCGTGCCCCGACCTTCCGCGTACGTGATGTCGAAGCGGGTCAGCCGCCCCTCGAAGTACGCCCTCAGCTGCGCGGCGATCCCGGCGAAGGCCTCCGGCGCATGGATCCACCCGTCCTGGACGATCACGGCGCCCTTCTGACCCGGCAGGGACAGCGACTCGAGCGCCACACCGTCGACGGCGACCGGTGATTCCTCGCCGACCAGCAGCAGTTCACCCAGCGGGCTGTCGACGGTCGCGTACATGGTCATGGCCGGTCCCTCTCCTCTCCGTACGGGGTGACGAATCATCCGAATCGCCTTTCCGTACGGACAAGTCTGCGTCCGCCCGCCACCTGCGACCGGCGGTATTCGGACAGTACGTCCGATGGGATGCGAGGCGGGCCGGCGCACCTCTCCCGGCCTGCCCCACCCGCGCCCGGACGGACGACCGGGAGACGGACCTACCGGTAGTTCACGAACTGCACGGCGAAGTCGAAGTCCTGGCCCTTCAGCAGCGCCTGGACGGCCTGCAGGTCGTCCCGGCTCTTCGAGCTGACCCGCAGCTCGTCGCCCTGGACCTGCGCCTTGACACCCTTCGGGCCCTCATCGCGAATGATCTTCGCCACCTTCTTGGCGTTCTCCTGGGAGATGCCCTCCTCGATCGTGGCGAAGATCTTGTACTCCTTGCCGGACAGCTGCGGCTCGCCCGCGTCCAGCGACTTGAGCGAGATGCCCCGCTTGATCAGCTTGGACTGGAAGATGTCGAGGATCGCCTTGACCCGCTCCTCGCCGTTCGCCTCCATCAGGATCTTCTCGCCCGACCAGGAGATCGAGGCGCCCGTGCCCTTGAAGTCGTAACGCTGCGAGATCTCCTTGGCGGCCTGGTTGAGGGCGTTGTCGACCTCCTGCCGCTCGACCTTCGAGACGATGTCGAAACTGGAGTCGGCCATGACGTGTGGCTCCTTGCGTCGAATGCTTGGGGGAACGACGTAAAGCCTAGCCATCGCCCACGGCCATGAGCACTGATCAATCAGGTGGCGGAGCACCCCGGGGCATCAGGTATCGTTTACGTCGTCGCCAAGGAGCCCCGTTCAACGAGGTTCCGACGCGTCGTTCGAGGCGGTGTGCCCGAGTGGCCAAAGGGAGCAGACTGTAAATCTGCCGGCTCAGCCTACCCAGGTTCGAACCCTGGCGCCGCCACAGAACGGGAAACCCCCGCTGACCTGTTAACACAGCAGATCAGCGGGGGTTTCTGCATGCTCCGGATGTGCCTGAGGGAGGAGGCCGAAACGGGCGGCTTGTCTCACCTCGTATCGCCGGTGTCCCGCCTTTGATCAGGCCGTGTCTCCCACCTGTCTGCCGGGGGGACAGGTGGCATCCTCACTCCGGTTCGTTCCACTCACGCAGCGCCGCATCGATCCGATGGTTGGCTCGCTCCTGCGTCGGTGCCAGCACCTTCGCGTAGACGCGGAAGAGGACTGCGATCGTGTGCCCCGTCCGCCGGGCGCACTCCATCGGGTCCACGCCGGAACTCAGCCAGAACGAAACCCCGGCATGGCGAAGATCATGGAGACGACGCGTGAGGAGGGACACGGCTTCTGCCTCTGCGAGGTCAAGCCGCTCCAATCGCAGTGTTCTTGAAAGCCGTCACTGTGCGAGCGCGGTAAGAGTTTCTCTCCTCCATCGAGAGCTCGCTTCGCTCGCCATCGCTCCCGGCCTCCTGAACTGCAAACAGGCCGATCGAGGATCGGAGGTGCCGCGCACAGCCCGGCGGCGCCGGTCGGTCGCCGCCGCGCCGCCCTCCTTGCCTTCGTCACCAGGGCGGCGCGCCGTCGCCCGCCCGCGCCCACAAGGGGACGGAGACCAGGCCGGGGCTGGACTGAGACGGCACAGCCGAGGTCGGAACAGTGCCTCCGGCGGAGGACCGGCCGGCACCGGGATGAGGGGGCGCCGCTTCCGACTGCGGGTCCATCGTGGCGTGCGCGGGGAGCTTTCATCCCGTCCGCCATGAACGACGCCTGCTCCACGGTGTGTGGGTCGTCGGCGTACGGGATGGGAGTCGGGGGTCGGTTGGGGGTGGGAGCGCGGTGGAGGCCGCGTACGTCGGGACGCGATACCACGAACTACGCCCCCATGACGGAGCGGAAGAAGGCGAAGATCGACAGCGGTACGAGCGGAATGCCGAGCCCTGCGTGCCCGTTGCGTGCCCGATCGGACAGAGGCAACGGGGGAACCACGAGGCCGATGTCGGTGAACTCCACCAGCAGACCATGCGCGCGACGGCCGCGGTCACGGAAGTAGATCTCGACCAGGCCCTCGGCGGCTATGTCCCACAGCTGCTGCCCGCTGACGCCGGCGTGTCGCGCTGGACGCGCTGAAGGTGGTGGTCCGGGTGCGGGATGCGGGCCCGGCGGATGGCGAGGAGGGCGACGTCGTCGCCGAGGCGTCCGCCGGTGTGGGCGAGCAGGTCGCGTTCGATGTGGTGGAGCAGCGCCTCGGGAGGCTGGTCGGTCCACTGGGCTGCGCGTTCCGCGAACGGGTAGAAGACGCCGTTCTGGTCACGGGCTTCGATGACACCGTCGGTGTACAGGACCAGCGTGTCCCCAGGGCCGAAGGGCAGGACATCGACGACGTGGTTGTCGGGATCCGTGACGCCGACGCCAAGTGGGGGCCCGGGGTGGAGGCGGGGCACGTGGACGGTGTTGTCCGGGCCGAGCAGCAGGGGTGCCGGGTGACCGCAGCTGGTCATGCGGACCAGGGGCTCGGTGTCGGCGATCTCGACCAGAAGAGCGGTCACGAAGCGTTCTCCCGCCTCGCCCTCCGGCTCGAAGTCGGCGAGGTAGCGGGTCATGCTCCGTTCCAGGGAAGCGGCCAGATCGGGCAGGGAGGCGTGCTGGTGGGCGGCCTCGCGGAAGGCGCCGAGCAGGAGGGCGGCCTCGCCCAGGGCGGGCAGGCCCTTGCCCCGCACGTCGCCGATCATCACGCGGGCCGCGTTGTCGGTGCGGGCGGCGGCATACAGGTCGCCGCCGACATCGGCCTCCTCCTCGGCAGCCAGATAGACACAGGCGAGCCGCAGCGGGCCGAGCCGGCTCGGCAGCGGCCACATCAGCACCCGCTGGGCGGCCTCGGCGACCGACCGGACCCGGGCCATCTGGCGTGCGTGCCGGTCGCGCACCGCACACAGGAACACGATCAACGAGGTGATCACCGCGATAGCGATCATCTCCACCACCACGTTCCGCGAGGACAGCGCTCCGGTGTGCCAGCCGCTGACCGCCTCACCCGCCATGGCCAGGACCCCGATGCCACCTGTCGTCCAGGGGCCCGCGAACCACGCGGTGAGCGCGGGCGCGACCACCAGCAGGGGGCCGAGAACGATGTTTGGCCCACTCGCGAGATCCGCGGCAGTGATCACCACGATGAGCACAACAGGAATCAGCAGCAGCAGGTGGCTTGGCTGCCACGGCTGCCCGAGACCCGCACGTCCCTGCCTGGAGCCCACGCCTTCCACACTGCACCGCTACGGATCGCCCCGCGACCGCAGGAGACGGTGACAGCAGCAACCACGCAGGCGCGGCCTCAGGAGTGGACCGTGAGCGGTGGCTGGCTTTCCGAGCTGCCCGAACCCAGCGGGCTCAATGCGCCCTCCGGAGCCGTTGCGACAGCGGCAGTGACGGCAGTCCTGACGGCAACGAGGGCGGACGGCAGCGGATCCGCGCGACTGTGAGCGGAGCCCTTGGTGTCCTTGCGGAGGCCGCGTGCGACGCGGCAGGTGGCTGTGCGGATCAGGGCCGCAGAGCGACGCATGGGTCCTCCTCCCGGCGGGGCTTACGGGCCGTCGGGAGGATCAACGACGCGGGCGGTGGATGGTCACCCGTTCGACCGAAGGAACTTCGTACGAGGGAGAGCGGGGGGCGTTCGGGCTCTGCGCTCCTCCCTCGTCGCCCCGCTCAGTTCCCCGCGACGTCCTTCATCGCCACTGCCAACGGCACGTTCCCCGAGATCAGTTCCAGGGTCAGTCCCGCGGTCGCGGGGGTGTCCAGCAGTTCCAGCAGCGCCGCCGCAACGTCGTCACGCGGTACCGTTCCGCGCCCCGTCGAGACTGCCAGCAGGACCTGCCCGGTGCCTGCGTCGTCGGTGAGCATTCCGGGGCGCAGGATCGTCCAGTCGAGTGCGGTCCTGGAGCGTACGTACGCGTCGGCGGCGCCCTTGGCCCGCAGATAGACGTCGAAGACCTCGTCGCCCGGGTGGTCCGGGTCGGCGCCCATGGAGGAGACCACGATGCAGCGCCGTACGCCCGCGCGTTCCGCCGCGTCCGCGAACAGGACTGCCGCGCCGCGGTCCACCGTGTCCTTGCGGGCCGTACCGCTGTTCGGGCCCGCGCCGGCCGCGAAGACCGCGGCGTCGGCGCCGCGCAGCACCTCGGCCAGGTCCTCCACGGAGGCCGACTCGAGGTCCAGGACAACCGGTTCGGCGCCTGCCGACCGGAGGTCCTCGCTCTGTTCCGGGCTGCGGGTGATGCCGACCGCTTCATCTCCGCGCGCAGTGAGCAGCCGCTCCAGCCGCAGCGCGATCTGACCATGTCCACCTGCGATGACAATGCGCATAGTCACGACCGTACGCCGCGCCGCGCCGCCCCGCTCAGGATCCGCCGTCCGGCCCGGGGCCAGGACGGGCCTGGCGGGGCAGATCGAGTGCGACGACGGTCTCGGAGTCGCAGTACTCGCGGACCGCGCTGGTGCGGGCCACCACGCGTCCGCGGTGCACGACGATCCGGCTGTACGCGAGCGAGAGCGCGCCGGAGAGCTCTTCGCCCCGTACGGCGAGGAGTTCGGCGGGGAAGCCCGCCTCGACGCGGATCTCGGGCAGTCCCATGGCTTTCCTGGCGCTCGTGGAGACGGCGTCGTATGCGTCCTCGGGGCGCAGGCCGCTCTGTGAGGCGAGCAGGTAGGCGGCCTCCAGCGGGTCTCCGCGGCCCACCGGGTTCGCCACGTCGCGCAGTGCCCCGCTGCCTGCTGCTACGCGCACTCCGGCGGCGCGCAGCAGCCGTACGGGGGCGGTGCCCCTGCGTTCTGCGCCGCAGCAGCCGCCCTGGGGGAGGCAGATCACGGTCACTTCGGCGGCGGCGAGTTGATCGGCGGTGCGGGTCGCGGTTTCCGGGGGGAGCCGGTCGAGGCCGGCGCACGGGCCTATGGAGACGCCGGGCCGGTGTCCGGCGGCCATGGCGGCGAGCCGGGCGAGGCGGGCTGGGTCGGCACCGTCCATGTGCAGGTCGACGGGGCAGTGGTGTTCGGCGGCGATCTCCAGGACGGCTTCGGTGTATCCGGCCGGGTCGGGGTCGAGTTCGGGGCAGCCGCCGATCACGCCGGCTCCTGTCTTCACCGCGTCGCGCAGCATGGAGAGACTGTCGGCGCCCGCGACTCCGGTGAGCAGGCGGGGTACGGCGACCGGGGTCAGTTCCGTGAGGCCGTGCAGGGAGCGGCGCGCCTGGAGTACTGCTTCGAGGCCGGAGAGTCCGGTGACGTCCCCGATCCGTACGTGTGAGCGCAGGGCGGTGGCGCCGAGGCCGAGTTGCAGCAGGGCGGCTTCGGTGGCGCGGCGCTGGATGTCCTCGGGGTGGTGCGAGGCGGGTCCGGAGCTGTCGGGTCCGGTGCTGTCCGCGGTGAATGCGGTGTCGCTGTGGGCGTGGGGTTCTGCGGGGGCGGGAAGCAGGAGATAGCCACGCAGGTCGACGCGGGCGCCGGGGGCGGTCAGGCTGCCCGTGGTGCCGACGGCCTCGATGCGGCCGCCGCCGAGCCGTACGTCGACGATGCGGCCGTCGGTGAGCCGGGCGCCGCACAGGATCAGGGCGTTGGCTTCGGTGGTGGCGTCGGCGTGGTCGTCGGGCTGCCGCGGCCGTCTGTCGGGCATCGCGCTCCTGGGAGGGTGACAAGATCACGCAGAGTGAGTCGAGCCTAGGGGTGTGTTCGTCCCGGTTCGAGCAGGAGGGAAATAGTCGTACCGGCGTGGCCTCGTGAGGTGTGCGGGGTGGTTGGGAGGGTCCGGCGCGGTGGTCGTTCCGGGACCGGCCGCGCGTGGATCACGTCGCCGGTCGAGCTGCTGATCAGGCGCCTGTTCCGGCCGCCGGTCGGGCTCCTGGCCGGGCCGTCCGAAGGCCGTGGATCGGTGGCCGGTCAGAGGATCGGGGCGGGGCCGGTCATCGCTTCGGCGGGGGGCTCCGAAACGGATTTGGGCGATCGGCGGAGGACCGTGTAATGTCTTCATCGCTCGCCCCAATAGCTCAGTCGGTAGAGCGTCTCCATGGTAAGGAGAAGGTCTACGGTTCGATTCCGTATTGGGGCTCTGGTGATCGGAGAACCCCGCCTCACGGCGGGGGGATCCGTCATCAAAGCGGTGTAGCTCAGTCGGTAGAGCAAGCGGCTCATAATCGCTGTGTCACCGGTTCAAGTCCGGTCACCGCTACTTACGGTAGCCGATTGTGGGGTCGGTCCTTCGATCGGCTACTCTTTTTTGCGTTCACCCGTCCATCCGTCCGTCCAAGGAGCACTCACGTGGCTGCCACCGACGTCCGCCCGAAGATCACGCTGGCCTGCGTGGAGTGCAAGGAGCGGAACTACATCACCAAGAAGAACCGGCGTAACAACCCGGACCGTCTTGAGATGAAGAAGCACTGCCCGCGCTGCAACTCGCACACTGCGCACCGCGAAACCCGCTGAATCAGGCTCGTACACGAGGCCGTCCCCACTGGGGGCGGCCTCGTGTCGTTGTATGGGACTGTCCCTTGCAGGATTGTTCATCGGCCTTTTCGTCTTTCATCAGGAGGTAGCGAGCCCATGGCGCTCGACCAGTCCTTCGTCGGGCGGACCTATCCGCCCACCGCGCCGTACGAGGTCGGCCGGGAGAAGATCCGTGAGTTCGCCGAGGCGGTGGGAGACGCCAATCCCGCGTACGTCGATCCGGCCGCGGCCCGGGCACTCGGGCATTCCGATGTGATCGCGCCGCCCACTTTTGTCTTCTCGATCACTTTCAAGGCTGCGGGGCAGGTGGTGCAGGATCCGCAGCTGGGCCTGGACTACAGCCGTGTGGTGCATGGTGACCAGAAGTTCGCGTATGTGCGTCCGGTGCGGGCGGGGGACCGGCTGACGGTCACTTCGACGATCGAGGGCGTCAAGTCCATGGCGGGCAACGACATCCTCGACATCCGTGGCGAGGTCCATGACGAGGCCGGCGAGCATGTCGTGACCGCGTGGACGAAGCTGGTGGCGCGCGCCGCCGAGGAGGCGTGATGACGGCGAAGGTGAGTTACGAGTCGGTCGAGGTCGGTGCGGAGCTGCCGGCGCAGTCCTTCCGGGTGACCCGCGCGACGCTGGTGCAGTACGCGGGCGCCTCCGGTGATTTCAATCCGATCCACTGGAACGAGAAGTTCGCCCTCGAGGTCGGGCTGCCGGATGTGATCGCGCACGGCATGTTCACCATGGCCGAGGCGATCCGGGTGGTCACGGACTGGGTCGGTGACCCGGGTGCGGTCGTCGAGTACGGGGTGCGGTTCACCAAGCCGGTCGTCGTGCCGAACGACGACAAGGGTGCGGTGATCGAGGTCAGCGCCAAGGTGGCGGCCCTGCTGGACGACAAGCAGGTGCGGGTGGACCTGACGGCGATGAGTGAGGGCAAGAAGGTGCTGGGGATGTCCCGCGCCGTGGTGCGGCTCGGCTGAAGCCGTTGAGTGTGGCGTAAGGGGCGCTGTCCGTGGGGCGGTGCCCCTTGCGCATGCCCTCCCGGCGCACCGGTTGACGAAGTTAGTGATTGAGTACTAACTTCATCGGCATGGCAAGGATGAGTGCGGAAGAGCGGCGCGAGAGCGTCATTCGTGCGGCGATCACCGAGTTCGCCCGGGGCGGTTACGCCGCCACCTCCACCCAGGCGATCGCCAAGCGGGTCGGTGTCTCGCAGCCGTACCTGTTCCGCCTCTTCCCCAACAAGCAGGCCATGTTCCTCGCCGCCACCGAGCGCTGTCTCGCGGACACCCGGAAGGTCTTCTCCGATGCGGCCGAAGGACTTGAGGGCGAAGAGGCGCTGCACGCCATGGCCGTCGCGTATCAGCGTCTGATCGTCGACGACCCGGACAAGCTGCTCATGCAGATGCAGATGTACGCGGCCGTCGCGGCGGCCGAGGCCTCGGGGGATCATGAGTTCGGCGAGTCGACACGCGCCGGCTGGCTGCAGATGTGGGACGAGATCCATCTCGCGCTCGGCGCCGATGTCAGTGAGACGACGACGTTCCTCGCGTACGGCATGCTCGTCAACACGCTGACCTCGCTCGGCTTCCCGGCCGGTCACCGGATCTGGTCGGGGTTCTATGAATCGGCCAGGCCGATCGCCTGAACAGTGCGACCCGGGTTCCGCCCGGTTTTCTGCCGAGAGAAGTTAGTCATTGATAACTAACCCCCAGGGGAGCAGTGGACCAACACACGACAGGCCGCTCAGGAGCGGTCTGGGCCCTCGTCATCACCAGCGTCGCCGGATTCATGGCGGCCCTCGACAACCTCGTCGTCACCACCGCCCTGCCCTCCATCCGCAAGAGTCTCGGCGGCGAACTGGCGGAGCTCGAATGGACGGTGAACGCCTACACCCTCACCTTCGCCGTCCTGCTGATGCTCGGGGCCGCCCTCGGTGACCGGTTCGGCCGCCGCCGGCTCTTCCTCACGGGGCTCACCGTCTTCACCGGGGCCTCCGCCGCGGCCGCACTCTCTCCCGGGATCAACGAGCTGATCGCCTTCCGGGCCGTCCAGGGCGTGGGCGCGGCGATCATGATGCCGCTGACGCTCACCCTGCTCACGGCCGCCGTGCCACCCGCCCGTCGCGGTACCGCGCTCGGCGTCTTCAGCGCCGTCACCGGACTGGCCGTGGCCAGTGGCCCCCTGATCGGCGGCAGCCTCACCGAGCACCTGTCCTGGCAGTGGATCTTCTGGCTGAACGTCCCGATCGGCCTGGCGCTGCTCCCCCTGGCGCGACTGCGTCTGGCGGAGTCGTACGCGCCGGACTCGCGGCTCGACATCCCCGGCACACTCCTGGTCAGCGGCGGACTCTTCGGCATCGTCTACGGCCTGGTCAACGCCAACTCCGACGGCTGGACCAGCCCTTCCGTCCTCACGGCCCTGGTCGCCGGTGCCGCGCTCATCGGCGGGTTCATCCACCACGGCTTCCACGCGAAGAACCCGATGCTGCCCATGCGGCTCTTCCGCAGCCGCGCCTTCTTCGGGATCAACATGGCCGGCCTGCTGATGTTCCTCGGGATGTTCGGGTCGATCTTCCTGCTCAGCCAGTACCTCCAGGGCGTGCTGGGCTACTCGCCCACCGAGGCCGGCCTGCGGATGCTGCCCTGGACCGGTATGCCGATGCTGGTCGCACCCGTCGCGGGGGTGCTCTCCGACCGCTTCGGCGGCCGCCCGGTGGTCGTGGCCGGGCTCGCCCTCTTCGCGCTGGTCATCGCCCCCGACGCCTCGTACGCCTCGCAGCTGCCCGGTCTGATCGTCGGAGGCGTCGGCATGGCCATGTACTTCGCGCCCGCCGCCAGCCTTGTGATGTCCAGCGTCCGTCCCGCCGAGCAGGGCATCGCCTCCGGCGCCAACAACGCCCTGCGCGAGGTGGGCGGAGCCCTCGGGGTCTCCGTGCTCGCCACGGTCTTCTCCTCGCAGGGCGGGTACGAATCCGCGCGGTCCTTCACGGACGGGACCGTCCCGGCGGTGTGGATAGGCGCCGGCGTGGTGGCGCTGGCCGCCCTGGTCGCCCTGCTCATCCCGGGCCGCCGCCACGCCTCGGCCCCGGCGCCGGAGACGGCGGACGGGACGGCGGGGGAGCGCATGTCCGTCGCCGCCTGATCCGCGGCCCCGTGCGTACGGTCCGTGGTCCCGCCCGAGCGGCGGGAGTACGGACCGTACTCTTGTCCCCGTGCAGGAACTCCACGACGCGCCCCTCGCCCCCCTGACCACCTTCCGGCTCGGCGGCCCCGCCGCCCGCCTCCTCACGGCGACGACCGATGCCGAGGTGATCGAAGCCGTGCGCGAGGCCGACGAGAGCGGCACTCCACTCCTCGTCATCGGCGGCGGCAGCAACCTCGTCATCGGCGACAAGGGCTTCGACGGCACCGCCCTGCGCATCGCGACCGAGGGCTTCGCCCTGGACGGTGCGACGCTGGAACTGGCCGCCGGAGAGGTCTGGACGGACGCCGTCGCCCGCACCGTCGACGCCGGGCTCGCGGGCATCGAGTGCCTGGCCGGAATCCCGGGCTCGGCCGGTGCGACACCGATCCAGAACGTCGGCGCCTACGGCCAGGAAGTCTCCTCCACCATCACGGAGGTCGTCGCCTACGACCGGTACATGCGCGAAACGGTCACCATCCCGAACGCCGCGTGCGCATTCTCGTACCGGCACAGTCGCTTCAAGGCCGAACCCGACCGCTTCGTGGTGCTGCGTGTCCGCTTCGAGCTGGAAGAAGCGGGCGGTCTGTCCGCCCCCCTGAAGTACCCCGAAACGGCCCGCGCCATGGGTGTCGGGCAGGGCGAGCGCGTGCCCGCCGCGGCCGCCCGCGAAACGGTGCTCAGGCTCCGCGCCGGCAAGGGTATGGTGCTTGACCCGGAGGACCACGACTCCTGGTCGGCCGGCTCCTTCTTCACCAATCCGATCCTGGAGGAGGCGGAGTACGAGGCGTTCCTCGCCCGCGCCAGGAACCGGCTCGGCCCCGAAGTGACGCCCCCCGCCTTCCCCGTGGACGGGGGACGCACCAAGACCTCCGCGGCCTGGCTCATCGACAAGGCCGGTTTCACCAAGGGCTACGGCACGGGTCCGGCCCGCATTTCCACCAAGCACACCCTCGCGCTCACCAACCGCGGCGGCGCGACCACCGAGGACCTCCTCGCGCTCGCCCGTGAGGTCGTCGCCGGGGTGCACGAGGCATTCGGCGTCACGCTCGTCAACGAACCCGTGACGGTCGGCGTGAGCCTGTAGAAGACGCGTGGCTCAGTACGCCACGCCCACGCCCTGCTTCACCGCGGCCGGATCGTCGATCAGTGCCAGCATCGCGTGTGCCACATCGGCCCGTGAAATCGTCCGGCCGCCGCGGGGGCTGCTGCCGAAGGCTGTCCGGTACTTCCCCGTCAGCGGCCCGTTGGTGAGCTTCGGCGGCCGTACGGACGTCCAGTCCGTCGCACTCCGGGCCAGCGCGGCCTCCATCCGCGTCAGGTCCGCGTAGACCTCCTTGAGGATCGCCCCGACCGCCCTGTGGAGCATCCGGTCCACCAGCGGGTCGTCGGCCGGCCGGGGGCCGACCGGGGCCGCGCTGACCACGAGCAGCCGCCGCGTCCCCTCGGTCTCCATCGCCGCCAGCACCGACCGGGTCAGCCGCTCGGTGACACCGTCGGCCTTCCGGCCGCGCGAGCCGAGCCCGGAGAGCACCGCGTCCCGGCCCGCGACCGCCTCGCGCAGCGCCTCCGGATCGTCGACGCGCGCCGCTGCGTGGACCTGTACACCGGAGAGCGGGACGGGCAGCCGCGCCGGATCACGGACCACCGCCGTCACCTCATGGCCCGCCGCCACCGCCTGGCGGACGATCTCCTGGCCGACACCGCCCGTCGCACCGAACACTGTGATCCTCATTGCGCACCCTCCCGGGGTGGGTAAGTATTCACTCACCCCTACAGTGAGTGGATACTCACCACCTCGTCAAGCTTCATTGGAGTGCACATGGAGCAGAAGCCGGCCCGCGTCCGCATCGTCGACGCCGCCCACCAGCTGATGCTCACCATCGGCCTGGTCCGGGCCACCACCAAGGAGATCGCCAGGGCCGCGGGCTGCTCGGAGGCGGCGCTCTACAAGCACTTCTCGAGCAAGGAGGAGCTGTTCGTGGCCGTGCTCAAGGAGCGGCTGCCCAAGCTCAACCCGCTGCTGCGACGGCTGACCGCCGACCCGGCGGCGGGGGAGCGGACGGTCGAGGAGAACCTCACCGAGATCGCTCGCGAGGCGGCACTGTTCTATGCCCAGAGCTTCCCGATCGCCGCCTCGCTGTACGCCGAGCCGCGGCTCAAGCACCGTCACGACGCGGTCATGCGCGAGCTCGGCACCGGCCCGCACCTGCCGATCCAGGGCGTCGCCGGCTACCTCCGCAGCGAACAGTCCGCCGGCCGCGTCCGGTCCGGCGCCGACACCTATGCCGCGGCGTCGCTGCTCCTCGGCGCCTGCGTCCAGCGCGCGTTCGCGTACGACGCGACGGAGGAGGGCCGGCCGCCGCAGTCACTCGACGAGTTTGCCGCGTCCGTGGCGCGGACGGTGCTGTACGGAATCGGGGTGTAGCCGGGCCGGTGCGGGCTCGCGTGGGCCCGTCTCCCGGCCCTTGCGCTGTCAGGCCGGCTTCGCCAGCCAGTCGTCGATCCCGGAGAGGAGCCGCTCCCGTACGTCGGGCGGCGCCGCCGACCCCCGTACCGACTGCCGCGCCAGTTCCGCCAGCTCCTCGTCCGTGAACGCGTGGTGGCGCCGTACGAGGTCGTACTGCGCGGCGAGACGGGACCCGAAGAGCAGCGGGTCGTCCGCGCCGAGCGCCATCGGCACCCCGGCCTCGAACAGAGTGCGCAAGGGTACGTCCGACGGCTTCTCGTAGACGCCCAGTGCCACGTTCGACGCAGGGCACACCTCGCAGGTCACCCCGCGCTCCGCCAGCCTGCGCAGCAGCCGCGGGTCCTCGGCGGCCCGTACGCCGTGGCCGATCCTGGCCGCGTCGAGGTCGTCCACGCAGTCCCGCACGCTCGACGGACCGGCCAGCTCGCCGCCGTGCGGGGCCGCCAGCAGGCCGCCCTCCCTGGCGATGGCGAAGGCCCGGTCGAAGTCGCGCGCCATCCCGCGCCGCTCGTCGTTGGAGAGCCCGAAGCCGACGACGCCCCGGTCCGCGTAGCGCACTGCGAGCCGGGCCAGCGTCCGCGCGTCCAGCGGGTGCTTCATCCGGTTCGCGGCGATCACCACCCGCATCCCGAGCCCGGTCTCGCGGGCGGCGGCGTCCACCGCGTCCAGAATGATCTCGATCGCCGGGATCAGCCCGCCGAGCAGCGGGGCGTACGAGGTGGGGTCGACCTGGATCTCCAGCCAGCCGGAGCCGTCGGCGACGTCCTCCTGGGCCGCCTCGCGCACCAGCCGCTGGATGTCCTCGGGCGCCCGCAGACAGGACCGGGCGATGTCGTAGAGCCGCTGGAAGCGGAACCAGCCGCGCTCGTCGGTGGCCCGCAGCTGGGGCGGTTTGCCGCCGGTCAGTGCCTCCGGCAGGCGTACGCCGTACTTGTCGGCGAGTTCGAGCAGTGTCGTGGGCCGCATCGACCCGGTGAAATGCAAATGCAGATGGGCCTTGGGCAGCAGGTGAAGGTTGCGAACGGCGTCCAATTACCCTCCGTAACTGTTACGCTCCGACCTGTGCCGCTAGGGCGCCGGGCAGGGCTCGTACGTCATGAGGCCGCACAGTAGGCCAAGTGAGAAGCCCCCTGCTGAAGGGGGAGGAGTCACTCGAAGATCCTGCCGTAAAGTTCTCGGATCAGGCAGCCCGAGTCACCGAACGAGTGTTGCCTGAACGCATAAACGGGTCTCCGGATTTCACCGGAGACCCGTTCGCGTGTCCGAAGCCGATCAGGCCTTCGCCTCGCCCAGCAGCTTCTGGATCCGCGACACGCCCGCGACGAGGTCCTCGTCGCCCAGCGCGTACGACAGCCGCAGGTAGCCCGGGGTGCCGAAGGCCTCGCCCGGAACGACCGCGACCTCGGCCTCGTCCAGGATCAGGGCCGCCAGCTCGACCGAGGTGGCCGGGCGCCTGCCGCGGATCTCCTTGCCGAGCAGCGCCTTCACCGACGGGTAGGCGTAGAACGCGCCCTCGGGCTCCGGGCACAGCACGCCGTCGATCTCGTTCAGCATCCGCACGATGGTCTGCCGGCGGCGGTCGAAGGCGGTCCGCATCTCGGCGACCGCGTCCAGGTTCCCGGAGACGGCGGCCAGCGCGGCGACCTGCGCGATGTTGGAGACGTTGGACGTGGCGTGCGACTGCAGGTTGGTCGCGGCCTTGACGACGTCCTTCGGGCCGATGAGCCAGCCCACGCGCCAGCCGGTCATCGCGTACGTCTTGGCGACACCGTTGACCACGATGCACTTGTCGCGCAGGGCGGGCACGAGCGTCGGCAGCGAGGTGAACTTCGCGGTGCCGTAGACCAGGTGCTCGTAGATCTCGTCGGTCAGCACCCACAGGCCGTGCTCGACGGCCCACTCGCCGATCGCCTTGGCGTCGGCCTCGCTGTACACCGCACCGGTCGGGTTCGACGGGGAGACGAACAGGACGACCTTCGTGCGCTCGGTGCGCGCCGCCTCCAGCTGCTCGACCGAGACCCGGTAACCGGTGGTCTCGTCGGCCACGACGTCCACCGGGACACCGCCGGCGAGACGGATCGACTCGGGGTAGGTGGTCCAGTACGGCGCCGGGACGATGACCTCGTCGCCCGGGTCGAGGATCGCGGCGAACGCCTGGTAGATGGCCTGCTTGCCACCGTTGGTCACCAGGATCTGGGAGGCGTCGACCTCGTAACCGGAGTCGCGCTGCGTCTTCTCTGCAATGGCGGCCTTGAGCTCGGGGAGGCCGCCGGCGGGGGTGTAGCGGTGGTACTTCGGGTTGCGGCAGGCCTCGACCGCGGCGTCGACGATGTAGCTGGGGGTCGGGAAGTCGGGCTCGCCGGCACCGAAGCCGATCACCGGACGGCCGGCGGCCTTGAGAGCCTTGGCCTTGGCGTCGACGGCGAGGGTGGCGGACTCGGAGATCGCACCGATGCGGGCGGAGACCCGGCGCTCGGAGGGAGAAGTTGCAGCGCTCATGGGCCCCATGGTCCCAGACCTCGATCCCGGTCGGCGCATGGGTTTCAGGGACCGGACAGGACTCGGACAGCATGCGGACACGATGCGGCCACGAGTTGTCGGGAGCTATCTGTTCGACGCCGGGCCGCTGAGCACGTACACTCACCTGTCGTTGGCCTTCACCAGCCACACCGTTGCTGCACCCGGGGTACGGGGAAAGATGCGGTAGGTTGGTGGAAACCACAAAGGGTCGTAGCTCAATTGGTAGAGCACTGGTCTCCAAAACCAGCGGTTGGGGGTTCAAGTCCCTCCGGCCCTGCTACACACTCCTTCGCCAGGATGTGTGCGCATGTACGTACTTCAATGCATCGCCGTGCGGCTCCACCGGGCGCGGCACGGCCATGACCCGGAATCAGGTGAGAAGCGTGACGGACGCCGTGGGCTCCATCGACATGCCTGATGCTGAGGATGAAGTGCCCGAGTCGAAGAAGAAGACTCGGAAGGGCGGCAAGCGCGGCAAGAAGGGTCCTCTGGGCCGTCTCGCGCTGTTCTACCGCCAGATCATCGCCGAGTTGCGCAAGGTTGTCTGGCCGACTCGCAACCAGCTGACGACGTACACGTCCGTGGTGATTGTCTTCGTCGTCGTCATGATCGGTCTCGTTACCGTGATTGACTTCGGATTCCAGCGGGTCATCAAGTACGTCTTCGGCTGATCCCGCGGAGGGCGCCCCCAGGGCGCCTCTTTCGCATGTTCCACCCATTTGTATCCAGGAAGAAGCAGCCACCGTGTCTGACCCGAACCTGAACGACACCGTCGACTCGACGGCGGGCGCCGTCGAGTCCGCCGAGGACGAGGTCGAGATCGTCGAGGCGGCGGACGCTGTGGAGCCGGACCAGGCCGAAGCCGGCGACGCCGCCGCGGGCGAGCCCGCCGAGCAGGCCGCCATGCACGTCGAGGACGAGACCGACTCCGAGGATGAGACTACCGACTCCGAGGACGAGGACAGCGCGTCCGAGGAGGTCGAGGAAGAGGCTGAGCCGGCCGCTCCCGTCGACGCCGTCACCGCGCTCCGTGACGAGCTCCGCGGTCTCCCCGGCGAGTGGTACGTCATCCACACGTACGCCGGTTACGAGAAGCGTGTGAAGGCCAACCTGGAGCAGCGCGCTGTCTCGCTCAACGTCGAGGACTTCATCTACCAGGCCGAAGTGCCCGAGGAAGAGATCGTCCAGATCAAGAACGGCGAGCGGAAGAACGTCCGTCAGAACAAGCTCCCGGGGTACGTCCTGGTGCGCATGGACCTGACGAACGAGTCCTGGGGCGTCGTCCGCAACACGCCCGGCGTCACCGGTTTCGTGGGCAACGCCTACGACCCGTACCCGCTGACGCTGGACGAGATCGTCAAGATGCTCGCCCCTGAGGCCGAGGAGAAGGCCGCCCGCGAGGCCGCGGAGGCCGAGGGCAAGCCCGTCCCGTCCCGCAAGGTCGAGGTCCAGGTACTGGACTTCGAGGTGGGCGACTCGGTCACCGTCACCGACGGCCCGTTCGCGACGCTGCAGGCGACGATCAACGAGATCAACGCCGACTCGAAGAAGGTCAAGGGCCTCGTCGAGATCTTCGGCCGCGAGACCCCGGTCGAGCTCAGCTTCGACCAGATCCAGAAGAACTAGCGGTTTCCGCCGACTTCTGGACACATGCCTACCGAGCAGGTCAGAGAGGCTTCACAGCTTCTCTGACCTGCTCGGTTTTTGGTCGCGCAGCTATACCCGTTATCGTTGTGCGGTATGCCTGCATCCGGATGACCGGATGACGGCGAAAAACTCTCACTAGGACCCGGAGAGAGCAATGCCTCCCAAGAAGAAGAAGGTCACGGGGCTTATCAAGCTCCAGATCAACGCCGGTGCGGCCAACCCGGCCCCGCCGGTCGGCCCCGCGCTCGGCCAGCACGGCGTCAACATCATGGAGTTCTGCAAGGCCTACAACGCCGCGACCGAGTCGCAGCGTGGCATGGTCGTGCCGGTGGAGATCACGGTCTACGAGGACCGCTCCTTCACCTTCGTGACGAAGACCCCGCCGGCCGCCAAGCTCATCCTCAAGGCCGCGGGTGTGGACAAGGGCTCCGGCGAGCCGCACAAGACCAAGGTCGCGAAGCTCACGAGCGCCCAGGTCCGCGAGATCGCCACGGTCAAGCTGCCCGACCTGAACGCCAACGACCTGGACGCCGCGTCGAAGATCATCGCCGGCACCGCCCGTTCGATGGGCATCACGGTCGAGGGCTGATCAGCCCCGTAGTCCTTCAGTGGCAGGGCCAAGCGCTGGCCCGCACCACGCCTCCACACCTGAAACCACAGGAGCAGAAGTGAAGCGCAGCAAGAACCTCCGCGCTGCGGACGCCAAGATCGACCGGGAGCGGAACTACGCCCCCCTCGAGGCCGTCCGTCTCGCCAAGGACACCGCCACCACCAAGTTCGACGGCACCGTCGAGGTCGCGTTCTGCCTGGGTGTAGACCCGCGCAAGGCCGACCAGATGGTCCGTGGCACCGTGAACCTCCCGCACGGCACCGGCAAGACCGCCCGGGTCCTGGTCTTCGCGACCGGTGACCGTGCTGCGGCCGCGGAAGCCGCGGGCGCCGACATCGTCGGCGCCGACGAGCTCATCGACGAGGTGGCGAAGGGCCGTCTGGACTTCGACGCCGTCGTCGCCACTCCGGACCTCATGGGCAAGGTCGGCCGTCTCGGCCGCGTGCTCGGTCCGCGTGGTCTGATGCCGAACCCGAAGACCGGTACGGTCACCCCCGATGTCGCGAAGGCTGTCAACGACATCAAGGGCGGCAAGATCGAGTTCCGCGTCGACAAGCACTCGAACCTGCACTTCATCATCGGCAAGGTCTCTTTCGATGACACGAAGCTGGTCGAGAACTACGCCGCGGCGCTGGAGGAGATCCTCCGTCTGAAGCCGTCCGCCGCCAAGGGCCGCTACATCAAGAAGGCCACCCTGGCCACCACGATGGGCCCCGGCATCCCGCTGGACGCCAACCGCACCCGTAACCTCCTCGTCGAGGAGGACCCGGCCGCCGTCTGAGCCTCCGTGCTCGTACGGCAGCCGTGTCACGTGTGACATTGACGGGCCCCGCAACCTTTCGAGGTGCGGGGTCCGTCCCCGTATCCGTGCGCACGAGCAGCCGTCGCCCCGCGCCGGCGCGGGGCGACGGTCCAACGAGGTGTGGAGCGGACAGGAGGACCAGTACCGCGCGACGCGTGGGACTGTCGGTCGCGGTGGCAGCGGTGCTGACGTGGTCGTCCTCCAGAGGCTCGTGGAGCAGCAGAGGAACAGCACCGCGGGCGCGTCCTAAACCTCCCGCACCGCCCGAACCGGGACGGATTTGCTCGGCGCGACCCCGGTCGCGTATTCTCCTCCAGAAGCCAAAGACCGCTGGTCGTTGCTGCACTCTCGCAAGAGGGGGCAGTGACCGAAGGATCCGTTGAGTGCGGACGACCTGCGCAGGTGACTGTGGAAAGCTCCCGGACTCTGTCCGGTGGAGCTACGCCCTGGCACTTGTGCCGGGGCGTTCGTCTTTCCCGGCCCCTTCTGAGCGGTCCTCATCACCCGGAAGGAGGCCGACGCTCATGGCAAGGCCCGACAAGGCTGCCGCGGTAGCCGAGCTCGCGGACCAGTTCCGCAGCTCGAACGCCGCCGTGCTGACCGAGTACCGGGGTCTCACCGTGGCACAGCTCAAGGAGCTGCGCCGTTCGCTCGGTGAGAACGCCCAGTACGCCGTGGTGAAGAACACGCTGACCAAGATTGCGGCCAACGAGGCCGGGATCGACACGCTGGACGACCTGTTCGCAGGCCCGACGGCGGTTGCCTTCGTCACCGGTGACCCGGTGGAGTCGGCGAAGGGTCTTCGTGACTTCGCCAAGGACAACCCGAACCTCATCATCAAGGGCGGTGTCCTTGACGGTAAGGCGCTGTCCGCCGATGAGATCAAGAAGCTTGCGGACCTCGAGTCCCGCGAGGTTCTGCTCGCCAAGGTGGCCGGTGGAATCAAGGCGTCGATGGCCAAGGCCGCGGCGACGTTCCAGGCCCCGCTGTCGGAGTTCGTCCGCACCGCGGACGCTCTTCGCGCCAAGGTCGAGCAGGGCGGTGCCGGTACGCCGGCTCCCGCCGACGCCGAGGTGGCGGAGTAACACTCCGCCCCACGGCTCGCAGCGGGCCCGTACGCCCGCCTTCATATACACCCGGCACCTGCCGACTTAGTGGAAGGACGCCATCATGGCGAAGCTGTCCCAGGACGAGCTGCTCGAGCAGTTCGAGACCCTGACCCTCATCGAGCTCTCCGAGTTCGTCAAGGCGTTCGAGGAGAAGTTCGACGTCAAGGCTGCCGCTCCGGTCGCCGTTGCCGCCGCCGGTGGCGCCGCTGCCGCCGCCGAGGCCGTCGAGGAGCAGGACGAGTTCGACGTCATCCTCACCGGCGCCGGCGAGAAGAAGATCCAGGTCATCAAGGTCGTGCGTGAGCTGACCTCCCTGGGTCTGAAGGAGGCCAAGGACCTCGTCGACGGCACCCCGAAGCCGGTCCTCGAGAAGGTCGCGAAGGAGGCCGCCGAGAAGGCTGCCGACTCCCTCAAGGCCGCTGGCGCCTCGGTCGAGGTCAAGTGACCCTGCGAGTCCTCTGACTCGTCCGGACTGCTCGTGCCGCACGGCACGGACGTCGCGAAGGGCGACCACCCGTACGGGTGGTCGCCCTTCGGCGTACCCGAGGCGGTTGCCTTGCTCTTCCGTGGTTGACGAGTATGGTGATCTTCGCCGTACGCCTCTCGGGGCCGCCGGCCGATGCCGAGGGGCGGCGGGTGACGGTCTCGGGGGCTCTGTCCTGGCAGGGGGGCCTTGACGAACCGCACGCGGCGCGCAATTCTCAGGACGCGTCGTCACATCGATCCGAATCCGAGGCATGGATCGATGACGAAGAGGGCAGTAAAGAAGAGCGCATCCCGCGCGAGGGCGATTCATAGGTGTTGAGAACAGCTGTTGCGAGCTACAAGGGTCTCTGAGAACCCGGACTGGACATCAGTGTGCCGTTTGGCTACACTGACCCTTTGCGCTGCCTGTTAGCTGCCTCCTGCCCGTCACCAGGGGCATGCCCACGCTTGAGCACCGATGGCCGATCCTCCCTGACCTGGGATTTCTGTCTCCGTGTCCAACTTGGGACCGGTACGCGCGTAGTGAGTCCGAGCCCTCGGAAGGACCCCCTCTTGGCCGCCTCGCGCAACGCCTCGACCGCGAATACGAACAACGGTGCCAGCACCGCCCCGCTGCGCATCTCTTTTGCAAAGATCAAGGAGCCCCTCGAGGTTCCGAACCTCCTCGCGCTGCAGACCGAGAGCTTTGACTGGCTCCTCGGCAATGCCGCCTGGAAGGCTCGCGTCGAGGCTGCTCTGGACAGTGGACAGGACGTCCCCACCAAGTCCGGCCTGGAGGAAATCTTCGAGGAGATTTCACCGATCGAGGACTTCTCCGGGTCGATGTCGCTTACGTTCCGCGACCACCGCTTCGAGCCCCCGAAGAACTCGATCGACGAGTGCAAGGAGCGCGACTTCACGTTCGCCGCCCCGCTCTTCGTCACGGCCGAGTTCACCAACAACGAGACCGGCGAGATCAAGTCCCAGACGGTCTTCATGGGCGACTTCCCGCTCATGACCAACAAGGGCACCTTCGTCATCAACGGCACCGAGCGTGTCGTCGTGTCGCAGCTCGTCCGCTCGCCGGGTGTCTACTTCGACTCCTCCATCGACAAGACGTCCGACAAGGACATCTTCTCCGCCAAGATCATCCCGTCCCGGGGTGCCTGGCTGGAGATGGAGATCGACAAGCGCGACATGGTCGGTGTCCGCATCGACCGCAAGCGCAAGCAGTCCGTGACCGTTCTCCTGAAGGCTCTCGGTTGGACCACCGAGCAGATCCTCGAGGAGTTCGGCGAGTACGAGTCCATGCGCGCCACCCTGGAGAAGGACCACACCCAGGGCCAGGACGACGCGCTGCTCGACATCTACCGCAAGCTGCGCCCGGGCGAGCCGCCCACCCGCGAGGCTGCCCAGACGCTGCTCGAGAACCTCTACTTCAACCCGAAGCGCTACGACCTCGCGAAGGTCGGCCGCTACAAGGTGAACAAGAAGCTCGGCGCCGATGAGCCGCTGGACGCCGGGGTGCTCACCACCGACGACGTCATCGCGACCATCAAGTACCTGGTCAAGCTGCACGCCGGGGAGACCGAGACGGTCGGCGAGTCCGGCCGGACGATCGTCGTCGAGACCGACGACATCGACCACTTCGGCAACCGTCGTCTGCGCAACGTCGGCGAGCTCATCCAGAACCAGGTCCGTACGGGTCTCGCCCGTATGGAGCGCGTCGTGCGTGAGCGCATGACGACCCAGGACGTCGAGGCGATCACGCCGCAGACCCTGATCAACATCCGGCCGGTCGTCGCCTCCATCAAGGAGTTCTTCGGCACCAGCCAGCTGTCGCAGTTCATGGACCAGAACAACCCGCTGTCGGGTCTCACCCACAAGCGCCGTCTGTCGGCACTCGGCCCGGGTGGTCTCTCCCGTGAGCGGGCCGGCTTCGAGGTCCGTGACGTGCACCCGTCCCACTACGGACGCATGTGCCCGATCGAGACCCCTGAAGGCCCGAACATCGGTCTGATCGGTTCGCTCGCCTCGTACGGACGTGTCAACGCGTTCGGCTTCATCGAGACGCCGTACCGCAAGGTCGTCGACGGTCGGGTCACCGACGAGGTCGACTACATCACCGCCGACGAGGAAGACCGCTTCGTGATCGCCCAGGCGAACGCGACGCTCTCCGAGGACATGCGGTTCACCGAGCCCCGTGTCCTGGTCCGCCGTCGTGGCGGAGAGGTCGACTACATCCCGGGCGACGACGTCGACTACATGGACGTCTCGCCGCGCCAGATGGTGTCCGTCGCCACCGCGATGATCCCCTTCCTGGAGCACGACGACGCCAACCGTGCCCTCATGGGCGCGAACATGATGCGTCAGGCGGTGCCGCTGATCAAGTCGGAGGCTCCGCTCGTCGGCACGGGCATGGAGTACCGCTGCGCCACCGACGCCGGTGACGTCCTGAAGGCCGAGAAGGACGGTGTCGTCCAGGAGGTCTCCGCGGACTACATCACCGTCACCAACGACGACGGCACGTACACCACGTACCGCATCGCCAAGTTCTCGCGCTCCAACCAGGGCACCTCGGTCAACCAGAAGGTCGTCGTCTCCGAGGGCGACCGGGTCATCGAGGGCCAGGTCCTCGCCGACGGGCCGGCCACCGAGAACGGTGAGATGGCGCTCGGCAAGAACCTGCTCGTGGCGTTCATGCCGTGGGAGGGTCACAACTACGAGGACGCGATCATCCTGTCGCAGCGCCTCGTGCAGGACGACGTCCTCTCCTCGATCCACATCGAGGAGCACGAGGTCGACGCCCGTGACACCAAGCTCGGCCCGGAGGAGATCACCCGGGACATCCCGAACGTCTCCGAAGAGGTCCTCGCCGACCTCGACGAGCGCGGCATCATCCGTATCGGTGCCGAGGTCGTCGCCGGTGACATCCTCGTCGGCAAGGTCACGCCCAAGGGTGAGACCGAGCTGACCCCCGAGGAGCGCCTGCTCCGCGCGATCTTCGGTGAGAAGGCGCGCGAGGTGCGCGACACCTCGCTGAAGGTGCCGCACGGTGAGATCGGCAAGGTCATCGGCGTCCGCGTCTTCGACCGCGAAGAGGGCGACGAGCTGCCGCCGGGCGTGAACCAGCTGGTTCGCGTCTACGTCGCGCAGAAGCGCAAGATCACCGATGGTGACAAGCTCGCCGGCCGTCACGGCAACAAGGGCGTCATCTCGAAGATCCTCCCGATCGAGGACATGCCGTTCCTGGAGGACGGCACCCCGGTCGACATCATCCTCAACCCGCTGGGTGTCCCGTCCCGAATGAACCCGGGACAGGTCCTGGAGATCCACCTCGGCTGGCTCGCCAGCCGCGGCTGGGACGTCTCCGGCCTCGGTGACGAGTGGGCCAAGCGCCTGCAGGCCATCGGCGCCGACCAGGTCGCCCCCGGCACCAACGTCGCCACGCCCGTCTTCGACGGTGCGCGCGAGGACGAGATCTCCGGTCTCTTCGAGGCCACGATCCCGAACCGCGACGGCGACCGCCTGGTCCAGCCCTCCGGCAAGGCCAAGCTGTTCGACGGCCGCTCCGGTGAGCCGTTCCCGGACCCGGTTTCGGTCGGGTACATGTACATCCTCAAGCTCCACCACCTCGTCGACGACAAGCTGCACGCTCGTTCGACGGGTCCGTACTCCATGATCACCCAGCAGCCGCTGGGTGGTAAGGCTCAGTTCGGTGGACAGCGCTTCGGTGAGATGGAGGTGTGGGCGCTGGAGGCTTACGGCGCCGCTTACGCCCTCCAGGAGCTGCTGACGATCAAGTCCGACGACGTGACCGGCCGCGTGAAGGTCTACGAGGCCATCGTCAAGGGCGAGAACATCCCCGAGCCGGGCATCCCCGAGTCCTTCAAGGTGCTCATCAAGGAAATGCAGTCGCTCTGCCTCAACGTGGAGGTGCTCTCCTCGGACGGCATGTCCATCGAGATGCGCGACACGGACGAGGACGTCTTCCGCGCGGCGGAGGAGCTCGGTATCGACCTGTCCCGGCGCGAGCCGAGCAGCGTCGAAGAGGTCTGACGGGCTGGTCGGTCGCCCCGCTCAGGGGCGGCCGGCTCTCCCCGGACCCGTTCAGACCATTGATTGAGACTCGACCCCGAAAGAGGGATTGACGACAAGTGCTCGACGTCAACTTCTTCGACGAGCTGCGGATCGGCCTTGCCACCGCGGACGACATCCGGACCTGGTCGCACGGCGAAGTGAAGAAGCCGGAGACCATCAACTACCGCACGCTCAAGCCCGAGAAGGACGGACTCTTCTGCGAGAAGATCTTCGGTCCGACCCGGGACTGGGAGTGCTACTGCGGCAAGTACAAGCGTGTCCGCTTCAAGGGCATCATCTGTGAGCGTTGTGGCGTGGAGGTCACGCGCGCCAAGGTGCGTCGTGAGCGCATGGGCCACATCGAGCTTGCTGCTCCCGTCACCCACATCTGGTACTTCAAGGGCGTCCCGTCGCGCCTCGGCTACCTGCTTGATCTCGCGCCGAAGGACCTCGAGAAGGTCATCTACTTCGCCGCGTACATGATCACGTTCGTGGACGAGGAGCGCCGCACGCGTGACCTGCCCTCGCTGGAGGCGCACGTCTCCGTCGAGCGTCAGCAGGTCGAGAACCGTCGCGACTCCGACCTGGAGGCCCGCGCCAAGAAGCTCGAGACCGACCTGGCCGAGCTCGAGGCCGAGGGCGCCAAGGCTGACGTGCGCCGCAAGGTGCGCGAAGGTGCCGAGCGTGAGATGAAGCAGCTGCGCGACCGTGCGCAGCGCGAGATCGACCGTCTCGACGAGGTGTGGAACCGCTTCAAGAACCTCAAGGTCCAGGACCTCGAGGGCGACGAGCTGCTCTACCGCGAGCTGCGTGACCGCTTCGGCACGTACTTCGACGGCTCCATGGGTGCCGCTGCCCTGCAGAAGCGCCTGGAGTCCTTCGACCTCGACGAGGAGGCCGAGCGCCTCCGCGAGATCATCCGTACCGGCAAGGGCCAGAAGAAGACCCGTGCGCTCAAGCGCCTCAAGGTCGTCTCCGCGTTCCTGCAGACCAGCAACAGCCCCAAGGGCATGGTGCTCGACTGCGTGCCGGTCATCCCGCCGGACCTGCGTCCGATGGTGCAGCTGGACGGTGGCCGCTTCGCGACCTCCGACCTGAACGACCTGTACCGCCGTGTGATCAACCGCAACAACCGCCTCAAGCGTCTCCTTGACCTCGGTGCTCCCGAGATCATCGTGAACAACGAGAAGCGGATGCTGCAGGAGGCCGTCGACGCGCTGTTCGACAACGGCCGCCGTGGTCGCCCGGTCACCGGTCCGGGCAACCGCCCGCTGAAGTCCCTGAGCGACATGCTCAAGGGCAAGCAGGGTCGTTTCCGTCAGAACCTTCTCGGTAAGCGTGTGGACTACTCCGCGCGTTCCGTGATCGTCGTCGGTCCGCAGCTGAAGCTGCACCAGTGCGGTCTGCCGAAGGCGATGGCGCTGGAGCTCTTCAAGCCGTTCGTGATGAAGCGCCTGGTCGACCTGAACCACGCGCAGAACATCAAGTCGGCCAAGCGCATGGTCGAGCGCGGCCGCACCGTGGTGTACGACGTCCTCGAAGAGGTCATCGCCGAGCACCCGGTGCTGCTGAACCGTGCACCGACCCTGCACCGCCTCGGCATCCAGGCCTTCGAGCCGCAGCTGGTCGAGGGCAAGGCCATCCAGATCCACCCGCTCGTCTGCACCGCGTTCAACGCGGACTTCGACGGTGACCAGATGGCCGTGCACCTGCCGCTCTCCGCGGAGGCGCAGGCCGAGGCCCGCATCCTGATGCTGTCCTCGAACAACATCCTGAAGCCGGCCGACGGTCGTCCCGTCACCATGCCGACCCAGGACATGGTGCTGGGCCTGTTCTTCCTCACCACGGACGAGGAGGAGCGCAAGGTCATCGGCCAGGGCCGTTCCTTCGGTTCCACGGCCGAGGCGATCATGGCCTTCGACGCCGGCGAGCTGTCGCTCCAGGCGCAGGTCGACATCCGCTTCCCGGTGGGCACCATCCCGCCGCGTGGCTGGGTGCCGCCGGTCGCCGAGGAGGGCGAGCAGGAGTACCAGCAGGGCGACACGTTCCGGCTGCGTACGTCCCTGGGCCGCGCGCTCTTCAACGAGCTGCTGCCCGAGGACTACCCGTTCGTCGACTACTCGGTGGGCAAGAAGCAGCTCTCCGAGATCGTCAACGACCTGGCCGAGCGCTACCCCAAGGTCATCGTGGCGGCGACGCTCGACAACCTGAAGGCGGCCGGTTTCCACTGGGCGACCCGCTCGGGTGTCACCGTGGCCATCTCCGACGTCGTCGTGCCCGAGGCCAAGAAGGCCATCGTCGCGGGTTACGAGGCTCAGGACGAAAAGGTCCAGAAGCAGTACGAGCGCGGTCTGATCACCAAGGACGAGCGCACGCAGGAGCTCATCGCGATCTGGACCAAGGCGACCAACGAGGTTGCCGAGGCGATGAACGCGAACTTCCCGCGGACGAACCCCATCTTCATGATGGTCGACTCGGGTGCCCGAGGAAACATGATGCAGATGCGTCAGATCGCCGGTATGCGTGGTCTGGTGTCCAACGCCAAGAACGAGACCATCCCGCGTCCGATCAAGGCGTCCTTCCGTGAGGGCCTCACCGTTCTGGAGTACTTCATCTCCACGCACGGTGCCCGTAAGGGTCTGGCGGACACCGCCCTGCGTACCGCCGACTCGGGTTACCTGACCCGTCGTCTGGTGGACGTCTCGCAGGACGTGATCATTCGCGAGGAGGACTGCGGCACCGACCGTGGCCTCAAGCTGAAGATCGCCGTCAAGGGTGCGGACGGTGTGCTCCGCAAGACGGAGGACGTCGAGACCTCGGTCTACGCCCGCATGCTCGCCGAGGACGTCGTCGTCGACGGCAAGGTCATCGCGCCTGCCAACGTCGACCTCGGTGACGTCCTGATCGACGCCCTGGTGGGCGCCGGCGTCGAGGAGGTCAAGACCCGTTCGGTCCTGACCTGTGAGTCCGCGGTCGGCACCTGTGCCTTCTGCTACGGACGCTCGCTCGCCACCGGCAAACTGGTCGACATCGGTGAGGCGGTCGGCATCATCGCCGCCCAGTCCATCGGTGAGCCCGGTACCCAGCTGACGATGCGTACCTTCCACACCGGTGGTGTGGCCGGTGACGACATCACCCAGGGTCTGCCCCGTGTCGTCGAGCTCTTCGAAGCCCGTACGCCCAAGGGTGTCGCCCCGATCTCGGAGGCGGCCGGCCGCATCCGTATCGAGGAGACCGAGAAGACCAAGAAGATCGTCGTCACCCCGGACGACGGCAGCGACGAGACGCCGTTCCCGATCTCGAAGCGTGCCCGTCTGCTCGTGGGCGAGGGCGACCACGTCGAGGTGGGCCAGAAGCTCACCGTGGGTGCCACCAACCCGCACGACGTGCTGCGCATCCTCGGTCAGCGCGCGGTCCAGGTCCACCTGGTCGGCGAAGTCCAGAAGGTGTACAACTCGCAGGGCGTGTCGATCCACGACAAGCACATCGAGATCATCATCCGGCAGATGCTGCGCCGGGTGACGATCATCGAGTCCGGCGACGCGGAGCTGCTGCCGGGCGAGCTGGTCGAGCGGTCGAAGTTCGAGACCGAGAACCGTCGTGTGGTCACCGAGGGCGGTCACCCCGCCTCCGGCCGTCCGCAGCTGATGGGTATCACCAAGGCCTCGCTCGCCACCGAGTCGTGGCTCTCGGCGGCGTCCTTCCAGGAGACGACCAGGGTTCTGACCGACGCGGCGATCAACGCCAAGTCGGACTCCCTGATCGGCCTCAAGGAGAACGTCATCATCGGTAAGCTCATCCCGGCCGGTACGGGTCTGGCCCGTTACCGCAACATCCGGGTCGAGCCGACCGAGGAGGCCAAGGCCGCGATGTACTCGGCCGTCGGCTACGACGACATCGACTACTCGCCGTTCGGCACGGGCTCCGGCCAGGCCGTTCCGCTGGAGGACTACGACTACGGTCCGTACAACCAGTAAGCGAGTCGTTCGAAGGTCTGAACGACTGAAGGGCGGTCACCCCGTTGCGTACGGGGTGACCGCCCTTCGGCGTGCGTGGGGTCGGCGTCCGGGCTGCAGGCGGTGCAGCCGGGTCGGGTGGTCGGGGTGGCTGGGGAACAGCCGGGCCGGTGTGCCCGGCTCGGCGGGTACGGCACCCCGCGCCGTCGGCCGGGCGGGCTGCGGCCCGGAATGCCGCGGCTCGCCGGACGGCGGCGGGGCAGTGTGTCCCGTACCGCCGGTCCCGTGTGCGGTCCCGCCCGGGCACCCAGCGGCAGCTGTGGCGTCGCGGGGTCCTGCTGGACCAACCCGGGAAACCGCTGGTTCAGAACGTCGCTCAGCGCCCGCAGGGCGAGCTTCTCCGGCCCCTCCCGCTCGTAGCTCTCCGTCCTTGCCGGGCAACTGGCCGAGCGGGCCGTAGGGCCTGGATCATGCGGAGTTGGTTCTCGCGCATGCTGTTCGGGGCGAGCCGGGAGTTTTTGGGTGGTCAGCGAGGGGGAGTGCCCCTCGGCGCGCCCCGCCTGCCGGTGGGACGCGAGGATGCTGAAAGTGACTGGGGCATGTGCGCGGAACGACTGGTTTGTACCAGGTGGTGAACGGGACGCGACGCTCTGTCCTGCGTGTCCCGGCGGACAGCATTTGTTTTGACCGGAGTCCGTGAGGTAGGTACGCTCAGACCTTGTGCCTGGGGTGTGCCTGGGCTCGTGTGCGTGTCCTCAACCGCACAGCGAGTCTGTCAGTGGCCACCGCGATCTGTGCCCCTCCTGCCCCCGGGCAGGAGTCCGCAGCATTCGACACACCCGACCGCGTGGGTCGGTGACGTTCCAGGTTAGTTTCACGAACGGCACACAGAAACCGGAGAAGTAGTGCCTACGATCCAGCAGCTGGTCCGGAAGGGCCGGCAGGACAAGGTCGAGAAGAACAAGACGCCCGCGCTTGAGGGTTCGCCCCAGCGCCGCGGCGTCTGCACGCGTGTGTTCACGACCACCCCGAAGAAGCCGAACTCGGCCCTCCGTAAGGTCGCGCGTGTGCGTCTGACCTCCGGTATCGAGGTCACGGCCTACATCCCGGGTGAGGGACACAACCTGCAGGAGCACTCCATCGTGCTCGTGCGTGGTGGCCGTGTGAAGGACCTGCCGGGTGTTCGTTACAAGATCATCCGCGGCTCCCTTGACACCCAGGGTGTCAAGAACCGCAAGCAGGCCCGCAGCCGCTACGGCGCCAAGAAGGAGAAGTAAGAATGCCTCGTAAGGGCCCCGCCCCGAAGCGCCCGGTCATCATCGACCCGGTCTACGGTTCTCCTCTTGTCACCTCGCTGATCAACAAGATCCTGCTCAACGGCAAGCGTTCCACTGCCGAGCGGATCGTGTACGGCGCCATGGAAGGCCTCCGCGAGAAGACCGGCAACGACCCGGTCATCACGCTGAAGCGCGCGCTTGAGAACGTCAAGCCCTCGCTCGAGGTCAAGTCCCGCCGTGTCGGTGGCGCCACCTACCAGGTGCCGATCGAGGTCAAGCCCGGTCGCGCCGCCACCCTCGCGCTGCGCTGGGTCGTGGGTTACTCCCGCGCCCGCCGCGAGAAGACGATGACCGAGCGGCTCATGAACGAGCTGCTCGACGCCTCCAACGGTCTTGGCGCTGCCGTCAAGAAGCGCGAGGACACCCACAAGATGGCCGAGTCCAACAAGGCCTTCGCGCACTACCGCTGGTAGTCGCTACCCACATCGAGACCGAGAGAAGATTGAGCCTTATGGCCACCACTTCGCTTGACCTGGCCAAGGTCCGCAACATTGGGATCATGGCCCACATCGACGCGGGCAAGACGACCACCACTGAGCGGATCCTCTTCTACACCGGTGTTTCCTACAAGATCGGTGAAGTCCACGACGGCGCAGCCACGATGGACTGGATGGAGCAGGAGCAGGAGCGCGGCATCACGATCACGTCCGCCGCGACGACCTGTCACTGGCCGCTCAATGATGTTGACCACACCATCAACATCATCGACACCCCGGGTCACGTCGACTTCACCGTCGAGGTGGAGCGTTCGCTCCGCGTCCTCGACGGCGCTGTCACCGTGTTCGACGGTGTGGCGGGCGTCGAGCCCCAGTCCGAGACTGTCTGGCGTCAGGCGGACCGCTACGGCGTTCCGCGTATCTGCTTCGTCAACAAGCTCGACCGCACGGGTGCCGAGTTCCACCGCTGTGTCGACATGATCGTCGACCGCCTCGGTGCGGTCCCGCTCGTCATGCAGCTCCCCATCGGCGCCGAGGCCGACTTCAAGGGCGTCGTCGACCTCGTGTCGATGAAGGCCTTTGTGTGGCCGGAAGAGGCCGCCAAGGGTGAGATGTACGACACCGTCGACATCCCGGACACCCACATCGAGGCAGCTCAGGAGTGGCGCGGCAAGCTGCTCGAGGCCGTCTCCGAGAACGACGACCAGATGATGGAGCTGTACCTGGAGGGCGTCGAGCCCACCGAGGAGCAGCTGCACGAGGCGATCCGTCGGATCACCCTCGCATCGAAGGGCGGCGCGGGCTCCGTCACCGTCACCCCGGTGTTCTGTGGCACGGCGTTCAAGAACAAGGGCGTCCAGCCCCTGCTCGACGCGGTCGTCCGCTACCTGCCTTCCCCCCTGGACGTCGAGGCCATCGAGGGCCACGACGTCAAGGACCCCGAGGTTGTCGTCAAGCGCAGGCCCTCGGACGACGAGCCGTTCTCCGGCCTGGCGTTCAAGATCGCGAGCGACCCGCACCTCGGCAAGCTCACCTTCGTCCGGATCTACTCCGGTCGCCTCGAGGCCGGCACCGCGGTGCTGAACTCGGTCAAGGGCAAGAAGGAGCGCATCGGCAAGATCTACCGTATGCACGCGAACAAGCGTGAGGAGATCGCGTCGGTGGGCGCCGGTGACATCATCGCCGTCATGGGCCTGAAGCAGACCACCACCGGTGAGACGCTGTGTGACGACAAGAACCCGGTGATCCTGGAGTCCATGGACTTCCCGGCGCCGGTCATTCAGGTCGCCATCGAGCCCAAGTCCAAGGGTGACCAGGAGAAGCTGGGTGTCGCCATCCAGCGCCTCTCCGAGGAGGACCCGTCCTTCCAGGTGCACTCCGACGAGGAGACCGGCCAGACCATCATCGGTGGTATGGGCGAGCTTCACCTCGAGGTGCTCGTCGACCGCATGAAGCGCGAGTTCCGCGTCGAGGCGAACGTCGGCAAGCCGCAGGTCGCGTACCGCGAGACGATCCGCAAGGCCGTCGAGCGCATCGACTACACGCACAAGAAGCAGACTGGTGGTACCGGCCAGTTCGCGAAGGTGCAGATCGCCCTTGAGCCCATCGAGGGTGGCGACGCGTCCTACGAGTTCGTCAACAAGGTCACCGGTGGCCGCATCCCCCGTGAGTACATCCCCTCGGTGGACGCGGGTGCTCAGGAAGCCATGCAGTTCGGCATCCTGGCCGGTTACGAGATGGTCGGCGTCCGCGTCACCCTTCTCGACGGTGGTTACCACGAGGTCGACTCCTCCGAGCTCGCCTTCAAGATCGCCGGTTCGCAGGCGTTCAAGGAGGGTGCCCGCAAGGCGTCCCCCGTGCTCCTCGAGCCGATGATGGCCGTCGAGGTCACCACGCCCGAGGACTACATGGGCGATGTGATCGGCGACCTCAACTCCCGCCGTGGCCAGATCCAGGCCATGGAGGAGCGCAGCGGCGCTCGCGTCGTGAAGGGCCTCGTGCCCCTCTCGGAGATGTTCGGCTACGTCGGAGACCTCCGCAGCAAGACCTCGGGTCGCGCAAGCTACTCGATGCAGTTCGACTCCTACGCCGAGGTTCCGCGGAACGTCGCCGAGGAGATCATCGCGAAGGCCAAGGGCGAGTAACTCTCCCGAGCTCACGCTTTAGGCTTGTCACCGGAGCCTGATGGGGCATTCGTCGCAGAGCGCAAGCAATGCGGTGAATGCCCCTGGCCCCGGCATCCCAGCAAAGATCACCTGGCGCCGATGAAGCAAGGCGTACAGAACCACTCCACAGGAGGACCCAGTGGCGAAGGCGAAGTTCGAGCGGACTAAGCCGCACGTCAACATCGGCACCATCGGTCACATCGACCACGGTAAGACGACCCTCACGGCCGCCATTACCAAGGTGCTGCACGACGCGTACCCGGACCTGAACGAGGCCTCGGCCTTCGACCAGATCGACAAGGCTCCCGAGGAGCGCCAGCGCGGTATCACGATCTCGATCGCGCACGTCGAGTACCAGACGGAGTCGCGTCACTACGCGCACGTCGACTGCCCGGGTCACGCCGACTACATCAAGAACATGATCACGGGTGCCGCGCAGATGGACGGCGCCATCCTCGTGGTCGCCGCCACCGACGGCCCGATGCCGCAGACCAAGGAGCACGTGCTCCTGGCCCGCCAGGTCGGCGTTCCGTACATCGTCGTCGCCCTGAACAAGGCCGACATGGTGGACGACGAGGAGATCCTGGAGCTCGTCGAGCTCGAGGTCCGCGAGCTCCTCTCCGAGTACGAGTTCCCGGGCGACGACCTGCCGGTCGTCAAGGTCTCGGCGCTCAAGGCTCTTGAGGGCGACAAGGAGTGGGGCCAGACCGTCCTCGACCTGATGAAGGCCGTCGACGAGTCGATCCCGCAGCCCGAGCGCGACGTCGACAAGCCGTTCCTGATGCCGATCGAGGACGTCTTCACGATCACCGGTCGTGGCACCGTCGTCACCGGTCGTATCGAGCGCGGTGTCCTGAAGGTCAACGAGACCGTCGACATCGTCGGTATCAAGCAGGAGAAGACCACCACCACGGTCACGGGCATCGAGATGTTCCGCAAGCTGCTCGACGAGGGCCAGGCCGGTGAGAACGTCGGTCTGCTCCTCCGTGGCATCAAGCGCGAGGACGTCGAGCGCGGCCAGGTCATCATCAAGCCCGGTTCGGTCACGCCGCACACCGAGTTCGAGGCCCAGTCCTACATCCTGTCGAAGGACGAGGGTGGCCGTCACACCCCGTTCTTCAACAACTACCGCCCGCAGTTCTACTTCCGTACCACGGACGTAACGGGCGTTGTGACCCTTCCCGAGGGCACCGAGATGGTCATGCCGGGCGACAACACCGTCATGAACGTCGTGCTGATCCAGCCGGTCGCCATGGAAGAGGGCCTGAAGTTCGCCATCCGTGAGGGTGGCCGGACCGTGGGCGCCGGCCAGGTCACCAAGATCCTCAAGTAATTACTTGACGGTCTGACCTGGTAGCTCCGCACAGAGCACCAAGAAGGGCCCCGGCCCGCCGCGCTAGCGGTGGACCGGGGCCCTTCGGCGTTGACCGACGTCATGCGGGTCCCGAGTCAGCCCACGGTGTCGCGCGGCGGCGCCCGCTTCCCTGGCCGCCCGCAGATGGCCCGGCCGGTCGAGGACGGTCAGGATGAGGCTGCGGGATGACGGCAGTCGGTCGGCGAGTTGACGTGCTGTGGTGATGCCGTCCTGGCCGGGCACGGCGACTTCCGGCACCGCCACGTCGGGCCGGGCGGCCAGCACGGTGGCGAGGACCTCGTCCCCGCGGGCGGCCTGGGCCACGACCTCGATACCGGGTTCGCGCGCCAGCACGGAGACCAGTCCCTCCCGTACGACCGTCATGTCCTCGGCGATCAGCACCTTGATCATGATCAGAGGGTGACAGCCGCTGCCCTCTGGCAGGTGCCCACCCGCGTCGTCAGGTCTGCTGGGGGCGCCAGAGCCACGGGCGGGCGTCGACCCCCAGTGCCACCGCTGTCGGCCGGCCGTCTTTCGCGACGTGCAGCGCGGGCCCGTCCAGCGCCACCGGCCCGCGCTTGCGTACGAAGATCCCTCGGGCGGTACGGAGCTGGATCAGGCCCTTCTCGGTGCGGCCGAGCAGCACCGGGCCGCGTGGCGACCCGCCTGCGGTGACCGGCCCGTACCCGTCGAAGCCGATGCGGTCCTCGATGATCCGCCCGCGCCCGTCGACGCCCGTCCCCTGCGCCGTCTCCCCGGTCCGTACGGTCGTCATCGCGGCCTTCGCCGCCGCACGGTAGAACAGGTCGGCGGACCCGCCCGATGCCGGAAGCGCTCCTGGACCGTCCCCCGGAACCGGCACCCCGCTGATCCGGGTGCGCGCGGTCAGTGCGTCCCCGGGCGCGTCCTGCGTCCAGTGATGCACCGCGAAACGGCCCGCCGCGAAGACATGGACACACCCCGCGTCGTCCACCACGGCGGACAGCCCGTCCTGGATCTCGCCCCCGCTCATGTCCCGCCACCCGCTCCACCGGCCGGACGTGTCCCGTACCCGGGTGCTGAGACCTTTCTCCGCGTTCCGTACGAAGAGATGGACCCGCCCGACGGGGGTGGTGACCGCGACCGGGACGCCGATCCGACGGCCGGCGTCCTGTCCCCGCTCTGGATTGCCCAGCCCCTCCCAGGCACGGAACCCGCCGCCGGGGGAGCTCTGTTCGAGGAGCACGATCTCCCGCTCGTCGGCCGCCCCGTGCCCGCCGAGCGCCGCGAAGCGCAGCCCGAACAGCAGCTGCCTGCCGTCCGCCGTCGTCGCCCCGCCGAGCACCGGTGCCAGCGGTCCGCCGCCGAGATCGTCGGGATCGTCCCAGACCCCGCTGCCGGGTGCGCTCTCGCGCCACCGCACCGCCCGCAGTCCGAGAACTCCGTACGCGGTGAGCCGCCCGTCCGTTCCGGCGGCGAGGGCGGGGCGGGGGCCCGGGTAGCGGTAACGGGTGGAGCGGACCCAGCCCTTGCGGTTGGTCAGCGGCCTGTCGCCGCCCACGTTGTAGTCCCCGCAGCCCGCCACGTTCCCGCACCGCCAGTCGGCTTCGCCCCCGTACGGGACGAGGTGCGCCGCCTTCTCCTTCAGCACGCGGTACGTCAGGTTCTTCGGCCAGTGGCGGTTGTAGTAGCCGCGGTACGCCGCGGTGACGAACCGCGGCACGGGCCCACCGTCCCCGGTGGCGCGGGCCACCCACCGGATCAGCGCCGCCCAGGTGAACGAGGCGGTCGCGGTGTGGTCGGGGTGGTCGGAGTAGCCGGGCTGCTCGCTGTCCCGGCGGCGGACGGCCTCGGTGCTGTGCTGGATGTCCGGGTCCGGATCCATGGTGTGGACGAGGGTCGGCCGGTAGTGGTCGAGGAGTCCGACGAGGACGTCGATCATCTTGTCGTACGTGTACGAGCACACTCGCTTCAGCGGTGAGCCCTCGGCGACGACGGTGGGCAGGCCGAGCTCCCGGTCGTGCCAGAGGCTGGGCAGCCCCAGGCGGCCGCGGCCGGTGTGCATCGCCGTATTGAGGAAGATCAGCTCGACCCGGCGCCCGCCGTGCGTCAGGGTGTTGATCTCGGCCCGGAGCCCGTCCGCCGGCGCGATGACGGACTTCTGCCAGGCGGTGAACATCGGCAGCCCGAGCTGGATCGCGTACGACTGGCGCAGCCCCTGGTGCCGGGCGGAGGAGTACGCCGCCTTGTCGGCGGCGGGCCGCGGCGCGCCGGGAATCCGGTTGATGCCGATGGCCTCACCGGCGGTGAGGTACACACAGACCACCGGGGTCCCGGCGTCCAGAGCCTGCTGGGTGTCCGGGTTCATGAAGTACAGGTCGTCGTCCGGGTGGGCGAGGATCTGCATCAGCAGGGACTTCCGGGCGTCGCCGATCACCATTCCGGGCGTCGGGTCGGCCATGGGGTCACTGCGCCGGGGGGCCGGTACGGAACAGGCGCCGACGCCCATCAGGGCGGCTGCTGCGGCGGCCGCCACGACGCTGCGCCGCCGCACCCCGGCACGGCCCGGTTCCAGGCCGATTCGATCCTTCACGCCCCGTGCTCCGTCCGCTCACTCCGTCGAAGCAGCCGGTCAGTGCCGCTTCCCGCGGCAGATTAGACGGGGATCGGAGCGGTCGCGTTCCTTGTCGCGGCTACACGCGGGGCCGGCGCACCATAAAGACATCGATCGGGTCCTCGCGCTCCCGGGTGAACCCGTGGCGCTCGTACAGCCGACGGGCGGCGCTGCCCTGGACGACGTCCAGGCGGACGTCCACCCCTGCGGCGTCGGCGCGTTCCAGCAGGCCGCGCAGGACGGCGGCGCCGATCCCGCGGCCCTGGAGCGCGGGGGAGAGATAGAAGTTCTCCAGCCACCAGCCGCTCTCGACCGGGCGCAGGGTGACGCAGCCGGCGAACACGCCGTCGGCGACCACGACGGAGGTGTGCTCCGGCGCGAAGACGTCCCGCAGCCGCTGTCGCACGCGATGCTCGTCGTAGCGGCCCAGGCGCTCCAGGTCGGGGCGCATGACGACGGCCCGGAGTTCGGCCATCTGCTCGACGTCGGCGGGGTCCGCGGGGCGCAGGGTCCAGGTGGGCGTGGTGCTCGTCACCGCACGGAGTATTCCAGAACCCCGCGTGCACCCGACCGGAGCAGTGCTGCCCCCGGACGGGCGATGTGGTGTCGGTCACGGCGGGCGGCCGGGCCGGAACGCCGGAGTCCGAGTGGATCGGCATCGCCGCAGCTCCCTGCCGGCGCTCGCCCGCGTTTGACCACCCGAGCACGGGGGGTAAGATCCTCCGCCCGATTGGCCAGCGCCATACCCGCTATGGCACACTGACCAGGTTGCTCGGTTGAGTGTCAATGCTGCGCGCCTCCCGCCGGGAGGACCGGAAGCGAGTCCCACAGTACTCGTCGGCCCCATGTGGGCCGGACGTACGGGAATCTTTCGGGAAGCGTAAGTGGGGCGCCGACCAGGCACCCGGTGGGTGTTCCACCCCCGACGCTCTTGATTGAGCACAGCGCGGTCCACGGCCCGCACCCCCTTGGTTGGGAAATCCTTCGGGAGATCTGCGTAGAGGGGATGCGACACGCCCGACCGCGTGGGTCGGAGGAGGAGTTACGAGAACCCCCGGGTTCCAGAGCGTTACGAGAGACAGGACTACTAGTAGCCATGGCGGGACAGAAGATCCGCATCCGGCTCAAGGCCTACGACCACGAGGTCATCGACTCCTCGGCGAAGAAGATCGTCGAGACGGTGACCCGCACTGGTGCGTCGGTCGCGGGCCCGGTGCCGCTGCCCACTGAGAAGAACGTGTACTGCGTCATCAAGTCGCCGCACAAGTACAAGGACTCGCGCGAGCACTTCGAGATGCGCACGCACAAGCGCCTCATCGACATCCTCGACCCCACGCCGAAGACGGTTGACTCGCTGATGCGTCTCGACCTGCCGGCCGGCGTCGACATCGAGATCAAGCTCTGAGGTGACGCGCGAGATGGCTAAGAACATTAAGGGCGTCCTGGGCGAGAAGCTCGGCATGACCCAGGTCTGGGACGAGAACAACCGGGTCGTCCCGGTGACCGTCGTCAAGGCCGGGCCCTGCGTCGTCACCCAGGTCCGCACCAACGACAGCGACGGCTACGAGTCGGTCCAGATCGCCTTCGGCGAGATCGACCCGCGCAAGGTGAACAAGCCCCTCAAGGGCCACTTCGCCAAGGCCGACGTGACCCCGCGCCGCCACCTGGTGGAGCTCCGCACCCCTGACGCCAGCGAGTACACGCTGGGCCAGGAGGTCACTGCCGCAGTGTTCGAGTCCGGCGTCAAGGTTGACGTCACGGGCAAGAGCAAGGGCAAGGGCTTCGCCGGTGTGATGAAGCGTCACAACTTCAAGGGTGGCAAGGCGTCCCACGGTGCCCACCGTGTGCACCGTATGCCCGGCTCCATCGGTGGCTGTGCCACCCCCGGCCGTGTCTTCAAGGGCATGCGCATGGCGGGTCGCATGGGCAACGAGCGTGTCACCACCCAGAACCTGACCATCCACGCGGTTGACGCGGAGAAGGGTCTGCTCCTCATCAAGGGCGCAGTCCCCGGTCCGAACGGCGGCCTCGTCCTGGTCCGTACCGCGGCCAAGGGGGCTTGAGGTAATGAGCACCATTGACATCCTTTCGCCGGCAGGCGACAAGGCCGGTACCGTCGAGCTCCCCGCGGAGATCTTCGACGCGAAGACCAGCGTTCCGCTGATCCACCAGGTCGTTGTCGCTCAGCTGGCTGCTGCCCGTCAGGGCACGCACAAGACCAAGCGTCGCGGCGAAGTCCGTGGTGGCGGCCGCAAGCCGTACCGCCAGAAGGGCACCGGCCGCGCCCGCCAGGGTTCGACCCGCGCACCGCAGTTCGTCGGCGGTGGCGTCGTCCACGGCCCGCAGCCGCGTGACTACTCGCAGCGCACCCCGAAGAAGATGAAGGCCGCCGCCCTGCGCGGTGCCCTCTCCGACCGGGCACGCCACTCCCGTATCCACGTCGTCACCGGCGTGGTCGACGGTGCAGTCTCCACGAAGGCCGCGAAGACGCTGCTCGGCAAGATCTCGGAGCGCAAGAACCTGCTCCTGATCGTCGACCGCGCCGACGAGGCCGCGTGGCTGTCCGCCCGCAACCTGCCCCAGGTGCACATCCTGGAGCCGGGCCAGCTCAACACGTACGACGTGATCGTCTCCGACGACGTGGTCTTCACCCAGGCCGCTTTCGAGTCCTTCGTGTCTGGCCCCAAGGCCGATGAGACCGAAGGGAGCGACGCCTGATGAGCGAGGCGACCGTAACCAGCAAGACCTTCACGGACCCGCGCGACGTTCTCGTCAAGCCGGTCGTTTCCGAGAAGAGCTACGCGCTGCTCGACGAGAACAAGTACACGTTCATCGTCGCGCCCGGCTCCAACAAGACCCAGATCAAGCAGGCCGTGGAAGCGGTCTTCTCGGTCAAGGTCACCGGGGTCAACACGATCAACCGGCAGGGTAAGCGCAAGCGCACCAAGACCGGTTTCGGCAAGCGCGCTGACACCAAGCGCGCCATCGTGACCCTCGCCGAGGGCGACCGTATCGACATCTTCGGCGGCCCGACCTCCTGACGGAGGTCGAGTCGTCCGGAATCGGACGAGGACTGAGAAATGGGTATCCGCAAGTACAAGCCGACGACCCCGGGCCGTCGTGGCTCCAGCGTCGCCGACTTTGTCGAGATCACGCGGTCCACGCCGGAGAAGTCGCTGGTCCGCCCCCTGCACAGCAAGGGCGGCCGTAACAACGCCGGTCGTGTGACCGTTCGCCACCAGGGCGGTGGCCACAAGCGCGCCTACCGAGTGATCGACTTCCGTCGTCACGACAAGGACGGCGTGCCGGCCAAGGTCGCGCACATCGAGTACGACCCGAACCGCACCGCGCGCATCGCGCTCCTGCACTACGCGGACGGCGAGAAGCGCTACATCATCGCGCCGCGTGGCCTGACGCAGGGCGACCGTGTCGAGAACGGCCCGGCCGCCGACATCAAGCCCGGTAACAACCTGGCACTGCGCAACATCCCGGTCGGTACGACCATCCACGCCATCGAGCTGCGGCCCGGCGGCGGCGCGAAGTTCGCCCGTTCCGCAGGTGCCTCCGTGCAGCTGCTGGCGAAGGAGGGCACCATGGCCCACCTTCGTATGCCGTCGGGTGAGATCCGCCTGGTCGACGCCCGCTGCCGCGCCACGATCGGCGAGGTCGGCAACGCCGAGCAGTCGAACATCAACTGGGGCAAGGCCGGCCGTATGCGCTGGAAGGGCGTTCGCCCGACCGTCCGCGGTGTCGCGATGAACCCGGTTGACCACCCGCACGGTGGTGGTGAGGGCAAGACCTCCGGTGGTCGCCACCCGGTCTCGCCGTGGGGTCAGAAGGAGGGTCGTACTCGCTCGCCGAAGAAGGCATCGAGCAAGTACATCGTCCGCCGCCGCAAGACGAACAAGAAGCGCTAGGAGCGGGTTTAGATGCCGCGCAGTCTCAAGAAGGGGCCCTTCGTCGACGGCCACCTCATCAAGAAGGTGGACGTACAGAACGAGGCAGGCACCAAGAACGTCATCAAGACCTGGTCCCGTCGCTCGATGATCGTCCCGGCCATGCTGGGTCACACCATCGCGGTGCACAACGGCAAGATTCACGTCCCGGTGTTCGTCACCGAGTCGATGGTCGGCCACAAGCTCGGCGAGTTCTCGCCGACTCGCACCTTCCGCGGCCACGTCAAGGACGACCGGAAGTCGAAGCGCCGCTAACCGCGGGGTGGAACGACTATGACTTACACCGAAGGGACAACCATGGAAGCCAGGGCCCAGGCGCGGTACATCCGCGTCACGCCCATGAAGGCCCGCCGCGTGGTGGACCTCATCCGTGGCATGGATGCCACGGAGGCTCAGGCGGTCCTGCGTTTCGCCCCGCAGGCCGCGAGCGTGCCGGTTGGCAAGGTGCTGGACAGCGCCATTGCCAACGCTGCACACAACTACGACCACACCGACGCCTCTTCGCTGGTCATCAGCGAGGCGTACGTGGACGAGGGCCCGACCCTGAAGCGGTTCCGTCCGCGTGCTCAGGGTCGTGCCTACCGGATCCGTAAGCGGACCAGCCACATCACCGTGGTCGTCAGCAGCAAGGAAGGAACCCGGTAATGGGCCAGAAGGTAAACCCGCACGGGTTCCGGCTCGGCATTACCACGGACTTCAAGTCCCGTTGGTACGCCGACAAGCTGTACAAGGACTACGTCAAGGAAGACGTCGCCATTCGTCGCATGATGACGAAGGGCATGGAGCGGGCCGGCATCTCGAAGGTTGAGATCGAGCGCACCCGCGACCGCGTCCGCGTTGACATCCACACCGCCCGCCCGGGCATCGTCATCGGTCGCCGTGGCGCCGAGGCCGACCGCATCCGTGGCGAGCTGGAGAAGCTGACCGGCAAGCAGGTCCAGCTGAACATCCTCGAGGTCAAGAACCCCGAGGTGGACGCTCAGCTGGTGGCCCAGGCCGTCGCCGAGCAGCTCTCCTCCCGCGTCTCCTTCCGTCGTGCGATGCGCAAGAGCATGCAGAGCTCGATGAAGGCCGGCGCCAAGGGCATCAAGATCCAGTGCGGTGGCCGCCTCGGCGGCGCCGAGATGTCCCGCTCGGAGTTCTACCGCGAGGGCCGCGTGCCCCTGCACACGCTCCGTGCGAACGTCGACTACGGCTTCTTCGAGGCCAAGACGACCTTCGGCCGCATCGGTGTGAAGGTCTGGATCTACAAGGGCGACGTCAAGAACATCGCCGAGGTCCGCGCCGAGAACGCTGCTGCCCGCGCAGGCAACCGCCCGGCCCGTGGCGGCGCTGACCGCCCGGCCGGTCGCGGTGGCCGCGGTGGCGAGCGTGGCGGTCGCGGTCGCAAGCCGCAGCAGTCCGCGCCGGCAGCCGAGGCCCCCAAGGCCGACGCTCCCGCCGCCGCTGCTCCGGCTGAGAGCACCGGAACGGAGGCCTGACCGAAATGCTGATCCCCCGTAGGGTCAAGCACCGCAAGCAGCACCACCCGAAGCGCAGCGGTATGTCCAAGGGTGGCACGCAGGTTGCGTTCGGCGAGTACGGCATCCAGGCGCTGACCCCGGCCTACGTGACGAACCGCCAGATCGAGGCAGCTCGTATCGCGATGACCCGCCACATCAAGCGTGGCGGCAAGGTCTGGATCAACATCTACCCGGACCGTCCCCTGACGAAGAAGCCGGCCGAGACCCGCATGGGTTCCGGTAAGGGTTCTCCCGAGTGGTGGATCGCGAACGTCAAGCCGGGTCGGGTGATGTTCGAGCTGTCCTACCCGAACGAGAAGATTGCTCGTGAGGCGCTCACCCGCGCTGCTCACAAGCTTCCGATGAAGTGCCGGATCGTTCGGCGCGAGGCAGGTGAGTCGTGATGTCGGCCGGTACCAAGGCGTCCGAGCTGCGCGAGCTGGGCAACGAGGAGCTCCTCAACAAGCTCCGCGAGGCCAAGGAAGAGCTGTTCAATCTCCGCTTCCAGGCGGCGACCGGTCAGCTCGAAAACCACGGCCGGCTCAAGTCCGTCCGTAAGGACATCGCCCGGATCTACACCCTGATGCGCGAGCGCGAGCTGGGCATCGAGACGGTGGAGAGCGCCTGATGAGCGAGAAGACTGTGACTGAGACGAACACCGACCGCGGTTTCCGCAAGACCCGTGAGGGTCTCGTCGTCAGCGACAAGATGGACAAGACTGTCGTCGTCGCTGTCGAGGACCGTGTCAAGCACGCCCTGTACGGCAAGGTCATCCGCCGTACGAACAAGCTGAAGGCTCACGACGAGCAGAACGCTGCGGGCGTCGGCGACCGTGTCCTCCTCATGGAGACCCGGCCGCTGTCTGCGACGAAGCGCTGGCGCGTCGTCGAGATCCTCGAGAAGGCCAAGTAATTCCTGAGGGGCATTCCCCTCAGGCAAGTTCCGCCAGGCTCGGTGGGGTTCGACCCGTTCAGGGTTCGAACCCCGCCGGGAACCGGCAGACGATCAGGAGATAGACGTGATCCAGCAGGAGTCGCGACTTCGCGTCGCCGACAACACGGGTGCGAAGGAAATCCTCACCATCCGTGTTCTCGGTGGTTCGGGTCGCCGCTACGCGGGCATCGGTGACGTCATCGTCGCCACCGTCAAGGACGCGATCCCCGGTGGCAACGTGAAGAAGGGTGACGTCGTCAAGGCCGTCATCGTTCGCACCGTCAAGGAGCGTCGTCGTCAGGATGGCTCGTACATCCGCTTCGACGAGAACGCCGCCGTCATTCTGAAGAACGACGGCGACCCCCGCGGCACCCGTATCTTCGGCCCGGTGGGCCGTGAGCTGCGCGAGAAGAAGTTCATGAAGATCATCTCGCTCGCGCCGGAGGTGCTGTAAGCATGAAGATCAAGAAGGGCGACCTGGTTCAGGTCATCACCGGTAAGGACAAGGGCAAGCAGGGCAAGGTCATCGTTGCCTACCCTGCTCAGGACCGCGTCCTCGTCGAGGGTGTCAACCGGGTCAAGAAGCACACCAAGGCCGGTCAGACGGCTCGCGGTTCGCAGACCGGCGGCATTGTCACCACTGAGGCCCCGATTCACGTCAGCAACGTTCAGCTGGTTGTGGAGAAGGACGGCAACAAGGTCGTCACCCGCGTCGGCTACCGCTTTGACGACGAGGGCAACAAGATCCGCGTTGCCAAGCGGACCGGTGAGGACATCTGATGACTGCCACCACTGCGCCGCGTCTCAAGACGCGCTACCGCGAGGAAATCGCCGGCAAGCTGCGTGAGGAGTTCTCGTACGAGAACGTCATGCAGATCCCCGGTCTGGTCAAGATCGTGGTCAACATGGGTGTGGGCGACGCCGCCCGCGACTCCAAGCTGATCGATGGCGCCGTGCGCGACCTCACCACGATCACGGGCCAGAAGCCGGCCGTCACCAAGGCCCGCAAGTCCATCGCGCAGTTCAAGCTGCGCGAGGGTCAGCCGATCGGCTGCCACGTCACCCTCCGCGGTGACCGGATGTGGGAGTTCCTGGACCGTACGCTGTCGCTCGCGCTGCCGCGTATCCGTGACTTCCGTGGCCTGTCGCCGAAGCAGTTCGACGGCCGTGGCAACTACACCTTCGGTCTCACGGAGCAGGTCATGTTCCACGAGATCGACCAGGACAAGATCGACCGGGTCCGGGGCATGGACATCACCGTGGTCACCACGGCGACCAATGACGACGAGGGTCGTGCCCTCCTTCGTCACCTCGGCTTCCCGTTCAAGGAGAACTGACCGTGGCGAAGAAGGCTCTGATCGCTAAGGCCGCCCGTAAGCCGAAGTTCGGCGTCCGCGGGTACACCCGCTGCCAGCGCTGCGGCCGGCCCCACTCCGTCTACCGCAAGTTCGGCCTGTGCCGCGTGTGCCTTCGTGAGATGGCGCACCGTGGCGAGCTGCCGGGCGTGACCAAGAGTTCCTGGTAAATCTTCTTCGCCCTTTGGGCGTTGGGACTACCCGGAAGCTCTCGGTAAGCATCTGGTCGGCAGGAGTCCGGCTCTTCATGCCGTAGGCTTGAAGGGTTGGGCGCCTGCCGCCCTAGACCGACTTACTACGCCGTAGGTCCCCGCACCGCACCCGTCCCGCCAGTGAGTGGGGAGAGGGATGGCGCATACAGGAAACCCCGGCGAGAGAGGCCGAAGGCCAATTCATGACCATGACTGATCCCATCGCAGACATGCTCACGCGTCTGCGTAACGCGAACTCGGCGTACCACGACTCCGTCGTGATGCCGCACAGCAAGATCAAGTCGCACATCGCGGAGATCCTCCAGCAGGAGGGCTTCATCACCGGCTGGAAGGTCGAGGACGCCGAGGTCGGCAAGAACCTCGTCCTCGAGCTGAAGTTCGGCCCGAACCGCGAGCGATCGATCGCCGGCATCAAGCGAATCTCGAAGCCGGGTCTGCGTGTATACGCAAAGTCCACCAACCTGCCGAAGGTCCTCGGCGGCCTGGGCGTGGCGATCATCTCCACGTCCCACGGTCTCCTGACCGGCCAGCAGGCCAGCAAGAAGGGCGTAGGTGGGGAAGTCCTCGCCTACGTCTGGTAGTCGGGAACGGAGGAATAGCTCATGTCGCGAATCGGCAAGCTCCCCATCCAGGTTCCCGCCGGTGTGGACGTCACCATCGATGGCCGCACGGTCGCAGTGAAGGGCCCCAAGGGCACCCTCACGCACACCGTTGCCGCGCCGATCGAGGTCACCAAGGGTGAGGACGGCGTCCTGCACGTTGTCCGCCCGAACGACGAGCGTCAGAACAAGGCCCTTCACGGCCTGTCCCGCACGCTGGTGGCGAACATGATCACCGGCGTGACCCAGGGATACATCAAGGCGCTCGAGATCAGTGGTGTCGGTTACCGCGTCCAGGCGAAGGGCTCCAACCTGGAGTTCGCCCTGGGCTACAGCCACCCGATCCTGATCGAGGCCCCGGAGGGCATCACCTTCAAGGTGGAGTCCCCCACGAAGTTCTCCGTCGAGGGCATCGACAAGCAGAAGGTCGGCGAGACCGCGGCCAAGATCCGCAAGCTGCGGAAGCCTGACCCGTACAAGGCCAAGGGCGTCAAGTACGCCGGCGAGGTCATCCGCCGCAAGGTCGGAAAGGCTGGTAAGTAGCCATGGCATACGGTGTAAAGATCGCCAAGGGCGACGCCTACAAGCGTGCCGCCCTCAAGCGTCGCCACATCCGCGTCCGCAAGCACATCTCCGGTTCGCCGGAGCGTCCGCGCTTGGTCGTGACGCGGTCCAACCGCCACATGGTCGCTCAGGTCATCGACGACATCGCGGGCCACACGCTCGCGTCGGCGTCGACCCTGGACGTGTCCATCCGTGGTGGCGAGGGTGACAAGAGCGCCCAGGCCAAGCAGGTCGGCGCCCTGGTCGCTGAGCGTGCCAAGGCCGCAGGCGTCGAGGCCGTCGTGTTTGACCGCGGTGGTAACCAGTACGCCGGGCGGATTGCCGCTCTGGCTGACGCCGCCCGTGAAGCCGGGCTGAAGTTCTAAGCCCCGGTTCCTACGCACAGCGGACGTAACAGAGAGAGGTAAATCCAATGGCTGGACCCCAGCGCCGCGGAAGCGGTGCCGGTGGCGGCGAGCGGCGGGACCGGAAGGGCCGTGACGGCGGCGCAGCTGCCGCCGAGAAGACCGCGTACGTTGAGCGCGTTGTCGCGATCAACCGCGTCGCCAAGGTTGTGAAGGGTGGTCGTCGCTTCAGCTTCACCGCGCTGGTCGTGGTGGGCGATGGTGACGGCACCGTCGGTGTCGGTTACGGCAAGGCCAAGGAAGTTCCCGCGGCCATTGCCAAGGGCGTGGAAGAAGCCAAGAAGAACTTCTTCAAGGTTCCGCGTATCCAGGGCACCATTCCTCACCCGATCCAGGGCGAGAAGGCTGCGGGCGTCGTTCTGCTCAAGCCTGCTTCCCCCGGTACCGGTGTTATCGCCGGTGGCCCGGTGCGCGCCGTTCTGGAGTGCGCCGGCGTTCACGACATCCTGTCGAAGTCGCTCGGCTCCGACAACGCGATCAACATCGTGCACGCGACCGTGGCGGCCCTCAAGGGCCTGCAGCGTCCCGAGGAGATCGCGGCTCGCCGTGGTCTGCCGCTCGAGGACGTCGCCCCCGCGGCTCTGCTTCGTGCACGTGCGGGAGCGGGTGCGTAATGGCTCGCCTCAAGATCACGCAGACGAAGTCGTACATCGGCAGCAAGCAGAACCACCGCGACACCCTGCGTTCGCTCGGGCTCAAGCGCCTGAACGACGTGGTTGTCAAGGAGGACCGTCCCGAGTTCCGCGGCATGGCTCACACCGTCCGCCACCTCGTGACGGTTGAGGAGGTCGACTGACATGGCGGAGAACAACCCGCTGAAGGCCCACGACCTCCGGCCTGCCCCGGGCGCCAAGACCGCCAAGACCCGTGTGGGTCGTGGTGAGGCGTCCAAGGGTAAGACCGCTGGTCGTGGTACCAAGGGCACGAAGGCCCGTTACCAGGTTCCGGAGCGCTTCGAGGGTGGCCAGATGCCCCTCCACATGCGTCTCCCGAAGCTCAAGGGCTTCAAGAACCCGTTCCGCACCGAGTACCAGGTGGTGAACCTGGACAAGCTCGCGACGCTCTACCCCGAGGGTGGAGAGGTCACCGTGGCCGACCTGGTCGCCAAGGGTGCGGTGCGCAACAACCACCTCGTCAAGGTCCTCGGACAGGGCGAGATCTCCGTGGCGCTGCAGGTTTCGGTTGACGCCGTCTCCGGCTCCGCCAAGGAGAAGATTGCCGCCGCCGGCGGCACCGTCACTGAGCTCGTCTGAGACAACTCGGACAACTCGATGGCCTGAACATCCGACCGGGGATGCCTCTTATTTGGGGCATCCCCGGTTGGTCGTTCCTAGGGGGGCATGGTCGCCGGTAAGGTGGCGTGCACTGTTGCTGTGGTAACCCCTGGGCGCATGCCCGGGAATCTTTGACTCTTTCGTATTCGTCGATCCTCAAGACCGTCACCTCTCGCTCTGCGCGGGGGTCGCAGGAGGCACCGTGCTCACCGCGTTCGCCCGGGCGTTCAAGACGCCCGACCTGCGCAAGAAGCTGCTCTTCACGCTCGGCATCATCGTGCTCTACCGGCTCGGGGCGCACATCCCGGTACCGGGAGTGAGCTACGAGAACGTCCAGACCTGTGTTGACCAGGCAAGCAAGGGCAACAACAGCCTCTTCGGCCTGGTGAACATGTTCAGCGGTGGTGCACTGCTGCAGATCACGATCTTCGCGCTCGGCATCATGCCGTACATCACGGCCAGCATCATCCTTCAGCTGCTGACCGTGGTCATTCCCCGACTCGAGGCGCTCAAGAAGGAGGGGCAGTCCGGCCAGGCCAAGATCACGCAGTACACGCGTTATCTGACCGTCGCGCTCGCCATCCTCCAGGGCACCGGCCTGGTGGCCACGGCCACCAGCGGCGCGCTGTTCAGCGGCTGTCCGGTCGCCGACCAGATCGTTCCGAACCACTCGATCTTCACGACCATCGTCATGGTGATCACCATGACCGCGGGCACCGCAGCCGTCATGTGGCTCGGTGAGCTCATCACCGACCGCGGCATCGGCAACGGCATGTCGATCCTGATGTTCATCTCGATCGCCGCCAGCTTCCCCGGCGCCCTGTGGGCCATCAAGCAGAGCGGCAAGCTGGCCGACGGCTGGATCGAGTTCGGCACCGTCATCCTGGTCGGCTTCGTGATGGTGGGCCTCGTGGTCTTCGTCGAGCAGGCCCAGCGCCGTATCCCGGTGCAGTACGCGAAGCGCATGATCGGCCGCAGGTCGTACGGCGGTACGTCCACGTACATCCCGCTGAAGGTGAATCAGGCGGGTGTGATTCCCGTCATCTTCGCTTCTTCGCTGCTCTACATCCCGGCCCTGGTCGTCCAGTTCTCCAACTCCACTGCGGGCTGGGCCACATGGATCAAGGACCACTTCGTCAAGGGTGACCACCCGTACTACATCACGGCGTACTTCTTGTTGATCGTCTTCTTCGCCTTCTTCTATGTGGCGATTTCGTTCAACCCCGAGGAAGTCGCCGACAACATGAAGAAGTATGGTGGCTTCATCCCGGGTATCCGGGCTGGTCGACCTACTGCCGAGTACCTGAGCTACGTGCTCAACAGGATTACTTGGCCGGGCTCGCTGTACCTGGGTCTGATCGCTCTGGTGCCGACGATGGCGTTGGCAGGCTTCGGTGGCGCTAACCAGAACTTCCCGTTCGGCGGGACGAGCATCCTCATCATCGTGGGTGTGGGCCTGGAGACCGTGAAGCAGATTGAGAGTCAGCTCCAGCAGCGCAATTACGAAGGGTTCCTCCGCTGATGCGAATCGTCCTCGTCGGGCCGCCCGGTGCCGGCAAGGGAACGCAGGCTGCGTACCTTGCCAAGAACCTGTCGATTCCGCACATCTCCACGGGCGATCTCTTCCGCGCCAACATCAGCCAGGGCACTGACCTTGGCAAGCAGGCTCGCGCCTACATGGACGCGGGGCAGCTGGTGCCGGACGAGGTCACCATCGCGATGGCCAAGGACCGCATGTCCCAGCCGGACGCCGTGAACGGCTTCCTGCTCGACGGCTTCCCGCGCAACGTGGGGCAGGCCGAGGCGCTCGACGAGATGCTCAAGAGCGAGGGCGTGACGCTGGACGCGGTTCTCGACCTGGAGGTCCCCGAGGACGAGGTCGTCAAGCGCATCGCGGGGCGGCGTATCTGCCGCAACGACAGTGCGCACGTCTTCCACGTGACGTACAACCCGCCGAAGGCCGAGGGCGTCTGTGACACCTGCGGCGGCGAGCTGTATCAGCGCGACGACGACAGCGAGGAAACGGTCCGGACCCGGCTCGAGGTGTACCACACCCAGACCGAGCCGATCATCGACTACTACCGGGCCCAGGGCCTGGTCGTCACGATCTCGGCGCTCGGCAAGGTCGAGGACGTGACCAAGCGGTCGATGGAAGCCCTCAAGAAGGACCGCGAGGGCTGAGGAACACCCCGTAATACCTGTACAGACGGCCGCGGCGTCCTTGGGCGCCGCGGCCGACTGTTTGCGCCGTATCGTGGAGTACGCCGCACCCGTGACCGTTCGATGCAGAGAGGCGCCGCGCAATGGTGCAGATCAAGACCCCCGAGCAGATCGCGAAGATGCGTGAGGCGGGGCTGGTGGTCGCTGCCATTCACGCGGCCACCCGCGAGGCGGCGGTGCCCGGCGCCACCACCCACGACCTGGACCAGGTCGCGCGCAAGGTGATCGCCGACCACGGTGCGAAGTCGAACTTCCTCGGCTACGGCGGATTCCCCGCGACCATCTGCACCTCGGTCAACGAGGTCGTCGTGCACGGCATCCCGGACGAGGAGACCGTCCTCAAGGACGGCGACATCATCTCCATCGACGCCGGCGCGATCGTGGACGGCTGGCACGGCGACGCGGCGTACACCGCGTTCGTCGGCACCGGTCACGCTCCGGAGCTCGTCGAGCTGTCCCGGGTGACCGAGGAGTCCATGTGGGCCGGGATCGCGGCGATGAAGGTGAACAACCGCCTCGTCGACATCTCGAAGGCGATCGAGTCCTACATCCGCCGCCAGCCGCGTCCGGCCACGGGCAAGTACGGGATCATCGAGGACTACGGCGGCCACGGCATCGGCACCGAGATGCACATGGATCCGCACCTGCTGAACTACGTCGCGCGCAAGCGCGGCAAGGGCATCAAGCTGGTCCCGGGTGTCTGCCTGGCCATCGAGCCGATGGTCTCGCTCGGTACGCCGCAGACCGAGGTGCTGCAGGACAACTGGACGGTCATCACGACCGACGGCACCTGGTCCTCCCACTGGGAGCACTCGATCGCCCTGACCGAGCAGGGCCCCCTGGTCCTGACGTCCCCCGACTGCGGCCGCGCGAAGCTGGCGGAGTACGGGATCCAGGCCGCGCCGGACCCGCTGGGCTGAGGGGCCCACCGGCTGAGAACGCGCCCCCGGGCAGGTCTAAGGATCTACTCCGATGGGCAAACTTGACGGATTCGTCTTTTGGGGTCCGCTGACGTAGACTGACTCGTCGGCTCTCGTGCATCCGTGTGTCCGCATACGGAGCGGAGAGTCGATCAAGGTAGCCGATTCGAAAGGCGAAGCGTGGCCAAGAAGCAAGGTGCCATCGAAATTGAGGGCACCGTGATCGAGTCCCTCCCGAACGCCATGTTCAAGGTGGAGCTCCAGAACGGTCACAAGGTCCTCGCGCACATCAGCGGCAAGATGCGGATGCACTACATCCGTATCCTTCCGGATGACCGGGTCGTGGTGGAGCTCTCTCCGTACGACCTGACGCGTGGCCGGATCGTCTACCGATACAAGTAGATCTTGCCCACGCCCTGCTACGGCGGGGTGGTGGCACTGACCCGGAGAACCTGACATCCCATGAAGGTCAAGCCGAGCGTCAAGAAGATCTGCGACAAGTGCAAGGTGATCCGCCGTCACGGTCGGGTCATGGTCATCTGCGACAACCTGCGCCACAAGCAGCGCCAGGGCTGAAGCACGACCCCCTGCATCTCGCAGCACTTCGCGCGACGCACGTAATACGTACATACGCAGTGCCCGTCCACGCTTCGGCTGACGACACCTCCGGCGGGGGCCGGGGACCCGGACGTACCACCGCTTCCCTTTCGGGGACGGTCGGCGGCCGGGAGTGGTATTGCGGAAGACCCCCGAAATGACAACTGGAGCCATTGAATGGCACGCGTTTCAGGTGTTGACATCCCGCGCGAAAAGCGCGTGGAGGTTGCCCTCACCTACGTCTTCGGTATCGGGCGCACCCGGTCCAAGGAGATCCTCGCCACCACGGGTGTGAACCCGAACACGCGCGTTCGCGACCTGGCCGAAGAGGACCTGGTCAAGATCCGCGAGTACGTGGACGCCAACCTCCGCACCGAGGGTGACCTCCGCCGCGAGATTCAGGCCGACATCCGCCGCAAGGTCGAGATCGGCTGCTACCAGGGTCTGCGTCACCGCCGCGGCCTGCCGGTCCACGGCCAGCGCACCAGCACGAACGCTCGTACCCGCAAGGGTCCGCGTCGCGCGATCGCCGGTAAGAAGAAGCCGGGCAAGAAGTAGTCCTCAGCGGACGCACTGCGGCAGTCCGGATCCCCGGGCCGTTGCAGCATCCAGCGGTCTTCGCTGTAGGACCGATCACCTCCCCTCTCCATCTGGAGTAAAGACATGCCCCCCAAGGGACGTCAGGGCGCAGCCAAGAAGGTGCGTCGCAAGGAAAAGAAGAACGTTGCTCACGGCCACGCGCACATCAAGAGCACGTTCAACAACACGATCGTCTCGATCACGGACCCCTCGGGCAACGTGATCTCCTGGGCCTCCGCCGGCCACGTCGGCTTCAAGGGCTCGCGCAAGTCCACCCCCTTCGCCGCGCAGATGGCCGCCGAGTCGGCCGCCCGCCGCGCGCAGGAGCACGGCATGCGCAAGGTTGACGTCTTCGTCAAGGGTCCGGGCTCCGGCCGCGAGACCGCGATCCGTTCCCTCCAGGCCACGGGCCTCGAGGTCGGTTCGATCCAGGACGTCACCCCCACTCCGCACAACGGATGCCGGCCGCCCAAGCGCCGTCGCGTCTGACGCACTGAAGCAACGGAGACAACTGGAAAATGGCGCGATACACCGGGGCCGACTGCAAGCGTTGCCGTCGGGAGAAGCAGAAGCTGTTCCTTAAGGGCAGCAAGTGCGAGAGCGCGAAGTGCCCGATCGAGATCCGTCCTTACCCCCCGGGTGAGCACGGACGCGGGCGCACCAAGGACAGCGAGTACCTTCTTCAGCTTCGTGAGAAGCAGAAGTGCTCGCGGATCTACGGTGTCCTTGAGAAGCAGTTCGTGAACTACTACAAGGAAGCGAACCAGAAGACCGGCAAGACCGGTGAGAACCTTCTGCGCATCCTTGAGACCCGCCTCGACAACGTGGTCTACCGGGCCGGCTTTGCCAAGTCCCGCGACCATGCCCGTCAGCTGGTGCGTCACGGACACATCGCCGTGAACGGCACGAAGACCGACATTCCGTCGGCCCGCGTCGCCGTGAACGACGTCATCGAGGTCCGCCAGAAGTCCAAGACCCTGACCCCCTTCCAGGTGGCTCAGGCCGAGGCCGGCGAACGCACTGTCCCGGCATGGCTCGAAGCCGTGCCGTCGACGCTGCGGATCCTCGTGCACTCCCTGCCCGAGCGCCAGGTGATCGACACCCAGGTGCAGGAGCAGCTGATCGTCGAGCTCTACTCCAAGTAGCAGAGCTCGCGGGTCCGGGCGGTACGGCTCTTTCGGGTCGTGCCGCCCGTACCCTTGTCAGTATCTGGGGGCGTCAAATAGTGGGCGCCCACGACTGAAGGACCACAGCATGCTTATCGCTCAGCGTCCGTCGCTGACCGAAGAGGTCGTCGACGAGTTCCGCTCCCGGTTCGTGATCGAGCCGCTGGAGCCGGGCTTCGGCTACACCCTCGGTAACTCTCTCCGCCGCACGCTCCTCTCCTCGATCCCCGGCGCTGCTGTCACCAGCATCCGGATCGACGGTGTCCTGCACGAGTTCACCACCGTGCCGGGCGTCAAGGAGGACGTCACCGATCTCATCCTCAACATCAAGCAGCTGGTCGTCTCCTCGGAGCACGACGAGCCGGTCGTGATGTACCTGCGCAAGCAGGGTCCCGGCCTGGTCACCGCTGCTGACATCGCCCCGCCGGCCGGTGTCGAGGTCCACAACCCGGACCTGGTCCTCGCCACGCTGAACGGCAAGGGCAAGCTGGAGATGGAGCTGACCGTCGAGCGCGGTCGCGGCTACGTCTCCGCCGTCCAGAACAAGCAGGCGGGCCAGGAGATCGGCCGTATCCCGGTCGACTCCATCTACTCGCCGGTGCTCAAGGTCACGTACAAGGTCGAGGCGACCCGTGTCGAGCAGCGCACCGACTTCGACAAGCTGATCGTCGACGTCGAGACCAAGCAGGCCATGCGCCCGCGTGACGCCATGGCGTCGGCCGGTAAGACTCTGGTCGAGCTGTTCGGTCTGGCCCGCGAGCTCAACATCGACGCCGAGGGCATCGACATGGGCCCGTCGCCGACGGACGCCGCGCTCGCTGCCGACCTGGCGCTGCCGATCGAGGAGCTGGAGCTCACGGTCCGCTCGTACAACTGCCTCAAGCGTGAGGGCATCCACTCCGTGGGTGAGCTCGTGGCGCGTTCCGAGGCCGACCTGCTCGACATCCGCAACTTCGGTGCGAAGTCGATCGACGAGGTCAAGGCGAAGCTGGCCGGTATGGGCCTGGCGCTCAAGGACAGCCCGCCCGGATTCGACCCGACCGCTGCCGCCGACGCCTTCGGCGCCGACGACGACGCGGACGCGGGCTTCGTCGAGACCGAGCAGTACTAGTACGCCTCCGGCTGGGGCGCCCGGGGTTTCCGGGCGCCCCGGACCGGACCGGGTGGGGGCTTTGCCTCAACCGCCGGACGGGCTTGATCCCGGCCGATGACTGATCTCATCGGCCGAGATGGTGTCCGGATGGCCCATGGACTTCCGTGGAGCGGCCGCTTCACGGGAACTGACACCGGTACCTGATACGGCCGGTGCAGCACACAAGGAGAAACACCATGCCGCGTCCCGCCAAGGGTGCCCGTCTGGGCGGCAGCGCCGCGCACGAGCGTCTGCTTCTCGCGAACCTCGCGAAGTCGCTGTTCGAGCACGGCCGCATCACGACGACCGAGGCCAAGGCCCGCCGCCTGCGTCCGGTCGCCGAGCGTCTGATCACCAAGGCGAAGAAGGGTGACATCCACAACCGTCGCCTCGTTCTGCAGACGATCACGGACAAGAGCATCGTGCACACGCTCTTCACCGAGATCGCGCCGCGCTACGAGAACCGCCCCGGTGGTTACACGCGCATCACCAAGATCGGCAACCGTCGTGGCGACAACGCCCCGATGGCCGTCATCGAGCTGGTCGAGGCGCTGACCGTGGCGCAGCAGGCCACCGGTGAGGCCGAGGCCGCGACGAAGCGTGCGGTCAAGGAGGACTCCCTCAAGAAGGACGAGTCCGCCGAGGTCGTCGAGGACGCCAAGCCGGCCGAGGCCGACGCGCCCGCCGCGGAAGCGGCTGATGTGGAAGCCAAGGACGCCTGAGCGTTCTGAGACCACTGGACGGGCCCGCATCACCCTTCGGGGCGGTGTGGGCCCGTTCCGTACGTTCGGGCCTGAGAGGATCGTTGGGTGAGTGACGAAGTAGAGCCCGGTTTCGTGCGGGTGCGACTGGACCTGGCGTACGACGGCAAGGACTTTTCCGGCTGGGCGAAGCAGACGGCGCGGCGCACGGTGCAGGGGGAGATCGAGGACGCGCTGCGTACCGTGACCCGGTCCGACCGGACGTACGACCTGACGGTCGCCGGGCGCACCGACGCCGGGGTGCACGCCCGCGGCCAGGTCGCGCATGTCGATCTGCCGGACGAGGTGTGGGCCGAGCACGGCGCGCTGCTGCTGCGTCGGATGGCCGGCCGTATGGCCCCCGACGTACGGATCTGGCGGGTGGCCGAGGCTCCGGCGGGGTTCAACGCGCGCTTCTCGGCGCTGTGGCGTCGGTACGCGTACCGGATCTCGGACCGGCCCGGCGGTGCCGATCCCCTGACCCGCGGGCATGTGCTCTGGCACGACCGGCCGTTGGACGTGGACGCGATGAACGCAGCCGCGGCCAGGATGCTCGGGGAGCACGACTTTGCCGCGTACTGCAAGAAGCGTGACGGCGCGACGACCATCCGTACGCTGCAGAAGCTGAGGTGGGTACGGGACGAGGCGTCCGGAGTCATCACGGGGACCGTGCAGGCCGATGCCTTCTGCCACAACATGGTGCGCGCGCTGGTCGGCGCCATGCTGTTCGTGGGGGACGGACGCCGCCCCGATCCGTGGCCTGCCCAGGTGCTGGCGGCGGGGGTGCGGGACCCGGGGGTGCACGTGGTGCGGCCGCACGGACTGACGCTGGAGGAGGTTGCCTATCCGGCCGACGAGTTGCTCGCCGCGCGCAACAAGCAGGCACGCAACATGCGGACGCTGCCGGGGGGCGGCTGCTGCTGAGGCGCGGCGAGGGGTTCACAGCTGCTGGGCAAGCGACCGTGCTGTGCCCCGTCGACGTAGCAGTCAAGGCTGACAACGAGCCCCCCAGGCGTTCTTCGGCCTCGCCGGTGAAGGGCGCGCCCCGGTACGGCAGGCACTGCTCGCCATCCATGTCGGCCTCGGGGTCGTCGATGTCGACGCGTGTGACGTCGGTCACCGGACGGCTGCCGGTCGGGGAGCGCGACGCCGTCGATCACTGTCGTCGTGGCAGGTGTGCGACACCCTCCGGGGCCGCGTCAGCCGGTGGGCGCGGTCGCCGCCGCCGAGGCCTGGACCTCACCGCGGTGGCGGATCTGGCGGAACGTGAAGTTCGTCAGGTCGTCGCCGACCGTGAAGACGTCCTTGTCGGCCTTGGTGACGTTCGTGCCGTTCGTGAAGCCTCCGATGGTGAAGTAGGCGTAGCGGCCGTACGAGTTGGCGGTGCGTCGGCAGATCGAGCCGCCGCGGCAGAACGTCGGCACGCCCGCGCCGCTCAGCGACGCCAGACCGCCGGACGCCTGCTGCGCCGCCTTCTTGGCCTGCGCCTCCGTCTCGAAGACCGCGACGCCGACGGTGACGGCGACCGCCGCCTTGCTGTACGTGGCGCGGATGACCTGGTCGCAGCCGTTGTTCGTGAGGATCGAGCCGAGCGCGCCCTGTGTGGTCGCGGCGCAGTTCGTCGTGCGGTGCGTGGCGCCCTTGGCGTAGACGCGGTCGCCGACCGCCAGCTTCTTGCCGGGGTAGAAGGAGTCGATGGAGATCGGCGCCCTGTCCTTCTTCACGTCGGAGATGTAGTCCTTCGGGTCCGGCGGGGGCGGAGGAGCCACCGTGGAGAAGGACGGCTCGGGCTCCGCCGAGTCGGTCGGCAGATCGGCGGGTCCCGGCAACTGGCTCGCGTTCCTGTCCGAGCCGGTGGAGCCGCCGTTGTTGTTGGCCGAGATGACGGCTGTGGCGACGATCGCCGCGATCGTGGCGGTGGCGAGCACGCCGCCGCCGATCATCAGCCATTTCCTGCGACGACTCCGCGCGGCGGATTGATCGGCCAGCGCTGCCCAGTCCGGAGTGTGATTGCCTCCGGGCCCCCAGGAGGGCCCCCCTTGCCCAAAGCTCATGCGGCGAATCCTAGAGGAGGCATAAACCGGTTGGGCCAGGGCTTCGCGGGCCGTGACAATGCTGTGCATGGGACATCTTGAAGCGGGCCACCTGGAGTACTACCTACCGGACGGGCGGGTGCTGCTCGGCGATGCTTCGTTCCGGGTCGCGGACGGTGCCGTCGTCGCCCTCGTGGGGGCGAACGGCGCCGGGAAGACGACGCTGCTGAGGCTGCTGTCCGGGGAGCTCCAGCCGCACGGCGGCACGGTGTCGGTGAGCGGCGGACTCGGGGTGATGCCGCAGTTCGTGGGCTCGGTGCGGGACGACCGTACGGTCCGGGACCTGCTCGTCTCCGTCGCCCAGCCGCGGATCCGGGAGGCGGCGCAGGCCGTCGACAAGGCCGAGGAGCTGATCCTCACCGTCGACGACGAGGCCGCGCAGATGACGTACGCGCAGGCCCTCAGCGACTGGGCGGAGGCCCGCGGGTACGAGGCCGAGACCGTCTGGGACATGTGCACCATGGCCGCGCTCGGTGTCCCGTACGAGAAGGCGCAGTGGCGCGAGGTCCGCACGCTCAGTGGCGGTGAGCAGAAGCGGCTCGTGCTCGAAGCGCTGCTGCGCGGTCCCGACGAGGTGCTGCTGCTCGACGAGCCGGACAACTATCTCGATGTCCCCGGCAAGCGGTGGCTGGAGGGGAAGCTCAAGGAGACGCGGAAGACGGTGCTGTTCGTCTCGCACGACCGGGAGCTGTTGTCCCGGGCCGCCGAGAAGATCGTGAGCGTGGAGCCCAGCCCGGCGGGCAGCGACGTGTGGGTGCACGGCGCCGGCTTCGATACGTACCACCAGGCCCGGAAGGACCGGTTCGCCCGGTTCGAGGAGCTGCTGCGGCGCTGGGAGGAGGAGCACGCCCGGCTGAAGGCGCTGGTCCACCGGCTGCGGCAGCAGGCGGCGATCAGCCCCGACATGGCGTCGCGCTACCGGGCCATGCAGACCCGCTTCAAGAAGTTCGAGGACGCGGGGCCGCCACCGGAGCCGCCGCGCGAGCAGGACATCAGGATGCGGCTGCGCGGCGGCCGGACCGGGGTGCGGGCCGTGACCTGCAAGGGGCTCGAACTGACCGGGCTGATGAAACCGTTCGACCTGGAGATCTTCTACGGGGAACGGGTCGCCGTCCTCGGCTCGAACGGGTCGGGCAAGTCGCACTTCCTGCGGCTGCTGGCCGGTGAACCGGTCGCGCACACGGGGGAGTGGAAGCTCGGCGCACGGGTCGTGCCCGGGCACTTCGCGCAGACGCACGCCCATCCGGAGCTGATGGGGCACACGCTCGTCGAGATCCTGTGGACGGAGCACGCGAAGGACCGGGGCGGGGCCATGTCCGTACTGCGCCGGTACGAACTCGAGCGGCAGGGCGACCTGCCCTTCGAGAAGTTGTCCGGCGGGCAGCAGGCACGGTTCCAGATCCTGCTGCTGGAGCTGGCGGGAACCACGGCGCTGCTGCTGGACGAGCCGACGGACAACCTGGACCTGGAGTCGGCGGAGGCGCTGCAGGACGGTCTTGAGGCGTACGACGGGACCGTGATGGCGGTCACGCACGACCGGTGGTTCGCAAAGTCGTTCGACCGCTATCTGGTGTTCGGGTCCGACGGGGTGGTGCGGGAGACCGTGGAGCCGGTCTGGGACGAGCGCAGGGTCGAGCGGGAGCGGTAGGGCCGGCGCGTTTTGACCCGTCCCGGGCGGGGCGGGTACTGTCGGGGGTTGTTATACGTATCGGCTTCGTCGTTCTCACGCGAAGAGCCCTTACGTAGGTTCTCTGGAGCAGTTACCAGTGGCTCGCATACGGACAGCGTTCCCGGCATTGTGGGCCCCAGCTGCATGATCGCTTCAGGGGTGCCATGTGTCTGGACCTCATCCACTGAAGAAGCGAAGGCTACGAAGTGCGTACGTACAGCCCCAAGCCCGGCGATGTGACGCGCCAGTGGCACATCATTGACGCGCAGGACATCGTCCTGGGTCGTCTGGCCACCACGGCTGCGAACCTCCTCCGAGGCAAGCACAAGGCGATTTACGCCCCCCACATGGACATGGGCGACTTCGTCATCATCATCAACGCCGAGAAGGTTCACCTCTCCGGCAACAAGAAGACCCAGAAGATGGCGTACCGCCACTCCGGGTTCCCGGGTGGTCTGCGCTCCGTGCGTTACGACGAGCTCCTCTCCAAGAACCCGGAGAAGGCTGTCGAGAAGGCCATCAAGGGCATGATCCCCAAGAACACCCTGGGCCGTCAGATGCTCTCGAAGCTCAAGGTCTACGCGGGCGACCAGCACCCGCACGCTGCGCAGCAGCCGGTCCCGTTCGAGATCACCCAGGTCGCGCAGTAGTTCCGGCCTCCCCCTAAGACGTAAAGAAAGATCTGAGGAGAATCGTGGCCGAGACCACTGTTGAGAACCCCATCGAGGGCACCGAGGGCGAAGAGGTCTTCGCCGAGGTGACCACCTTCGAGTCCGAGGTTCCCGTCGAGGGCGAGTACACCAGCGAGTCGCTGGCGTCCCGCTTCGGCGAGCCGCAGCCTGCCGCCGGCCTTGGCCGTCGCAAGAACGCCATTGCCCGCGTCCGGATCGTTCCGGGCACCGGCAAGTGGAAGATCAACGGTCGCACCCTTGAGGACTACTTCCCCAACAAGGTGCACCAGCAGGAAGTCAACGAGCCCTTCAAGGTGCTCGAGCTCGACAACCGCTACGACGTCATCGCCCGCATCTCGGGTGGCGGCGTCTCGGGTCAGGCCGGTGCGCTGCGCCTCGGTGTCGCCCGTGCGCTGAACGAGGCGGACGTGGACAACAACCGCGCCCCGCTGAAGAAGGCCGGCTTCCTCTCCCGCGACGACCGTGCGGTCGAGCGCAAGAAGGCCGGTCTCAAGAAGGCCCGTAAGGCCCCGCAGTACAGCAAGCGCTAATCCGCCTGCTCGCCTGCTTTACACGTTCGCCCCGGCGGCACTCCTTGTGCCCCGGGGCGTTCGTCTATTGACACCCTCGGGCGTATAACAGCATCAGACGTTCATAGGCCCGCCGTGCTGGCATGGCTCTTTATCCGGCATGGCTCTTTATGTTGCCTTGCGTCGTTCCGGGTCATGTCTGTCATGACTTGCTTTGTTTGTGCAGTTCGGTTTCGGAGCATCTTCGGAGGACACCAGTGGGACGACTCTTCGGCACGGACGGTGTGCGCGGCGTCGCCAATGCGGATCTGACGGCCGAGCTCGCGCTCGGTCTGTCGGTCGCTGCGGCGCATGTGCTCGCCGAGGCGGGCACCCATGAGGGACATCGGCCGACCGCAGTGGTGGGCCGTGACCCCCGCGCGTCCGGAGAGTTCCTGGAGGCCGCCGTGGTGGCCGGTCTGGCGAGTGCGGGCGTGGACGTCCTGCGCGTCGGTGTGCTGCCCACCCCCGCGGTGGCGTACCTCACCGGCGCGCTGGGCGCCGACCTCGGCGTGATGCTCTCGGCCAGTCACAACGCCATGCCGGACAACGGGGTCAAGTTCATCGCCCGCGGTGGTCACAAGCTCTCCGACGAGCTGGAGGACCGGATCGAGACGCTCTACGAGCAGCACCGCACCGGTGAGCCGTGGGCGCGTCCGACCGGCGCCGGCGTGGGAAGGGTCACGGAGTACGCCGAGGGCTTCGACCGGTACGTGGCCCACCTCGTCGCGGTCCTGCCGAACCGGCTCGACGGACTGAAGGTCGTCCTCGACGAGGCGCACGGCGCGGCCGCCCGGGTCTCGCCCGAGGCCTTCGCGCGGGCCGGCGCCGAGGTGATCACGATCGGTGCCGATCCGGACGGCCTGAACATCAACGCCGGCTGCGGCTCCACCCACCTGGAGCCGCTGAAGGCCGCCGTCGTCGAGCACGGCGCCGACTTCGGCATCGCGCACGACGGCGACGCCGACCGCTGCCTCGCCGTGGACGCGTCGGGCGAGGAGGTCGACGGCGACCAGATCCTCGCCGTGCTGGCTCTCGCCATGCGCGAGGCCGGGCAGCTGCGCAAGGACACCGTGGTCGGCACGGTCATGTCCAACCTCGGCTTCAAGGTCGCCATGGAGCGGGAGGGCATCCATCTCGTCCAGACCGCCGTCGGCGACCGTTACGTACTGGAGTCGATGAAGGCGGAGGGCTACGCGCTGGGCGGCGAGCAGTCCGGCCATGTCATCGTCCTCGACCACGCCACGACCGGTGACGGCACGCTGACCGGCCTGCTGCTGGCGGCCAGGGTCGTCGCCACCGGCCGTACGCTCGCCGACCTGGCCGGTGTCATGCAGCGGCTCCCGCAGATCCTGATCAACGTCCCGGACGTCGACAAGTCCCGGGTCGCCACCTCCCCGGAGCTGGCCACCGCGGTCGAGGAGGCCGAGCGCGAGCTGGGCGACACCGGGCGCGTACTGCTGCGTCAGTCGGGCACCGAGCCGCTGGTACGGGTCATGGTCGAGGCGGCCGACATCGATCAGGCACGCTCGGTGGCCGGGCGGCTGGCCGACGTGGTGAAGTCCGCCCTGGGGTGACCTCCGCCGTACGACGGTGAGATGCCGCCCGGTGTTCTCCTGGAGAGGCGCCGGGCGGCGTCGTGTGCGGCGGGTGCCGGGCGGAGGCCCGTCGCCGGCCCCCGCGCCGTCGTGTCAGGCAGTCCGGGCCCGGCGGCGGTGCATCGCCCACAGCGCCTTCTGGACCAGCAGGGTCAGCGTGCCCGCGAGAACGATCCCGCTGAGGTTCGCCGCCAGCTGGCCCGCCGAACCCCACGTCTGCGAAAGGTCCTGGTAGCTGAAGGCCACCGCCGCGTTGGCGGCGGCGGGCACCGTCGTCACCGAGATCGCGACACCGATCAGCGCCCCCGACTTCGCCGAGGTGAGGGAGAGCGTCCCGCCGATGCCCGCCAGGAACGCCACCACGAGCGACATCCAGTCCGGCTGCCAGATGAACGCGGTATTGGGTCGTTTCGCCTCGATCATCGCCTCAGTGAAGAGCCCGACGTCGTTCATCACCCAGGCGAACCCGGCCGTCAGTACCATCGCGACGGCGAACCCGCCGACCAGCGTCCACAGCGACCGCCACACCAGGCGCGGGGCGCGCTGCACCAGCGCCGTGGATATGCCGGCCAGCGGCCCGAACTCCGGGCCCACCGCCATCGCACCCACGATCAGGATCGCGTTGTCCAGCATCACACCGCAGGCCGCGAGCATCGTGGCGATCGAGAGGAACGCCACGTAGGTGACGCTGAACGTCGACTCCTCGTGGGTCGCGTCCGTCAGCTCCTCCCACAGCACGGCGTCCACGCCCTCGCCCGGCGCCTCCTCCTCGGCCCGGTCGGCGTGCGCGGAGAGTGTCAGGTCCGTGTTCTCGACGGTGATCGAGCCGGACTTGTCGATGCCGAGCCCGCGCAGCGCGGTGATCAGCTCGTCGCCCGCCTCGCGTGCGACGTCGCACGTCACGACATCGCCCGCGGGGTCGACGGCGACACCGGGCATGACCACCAGATGCGTGGTGCCGACGGTGCGCCGCATGAGGTGCACCACCTCGTCCGTGCGGTCGTGAGGGACGATCAGGCGCAGATGCAGCACGCGGGACACTCCCGGGGAGGCTCGGGGACTCAGAGTTTGCGCAGCGAGAGACGCTGGACCTTGTGGTCCGGGCCCTTGCGCAGCACCAGAGTGGCACGACCGCGTGTGGGTGCCACATTCTCCAGCAGATTCGGCTTGTTGATGGTCCGCCACATCGTGCGCGCGTACTCCATGGCCTCCTCCTCGGAGACCTGGGTGTACGTGCGGAAGTACGAGAACGGGTTCTGGAAGGCCGTCTCGCGCAGCTTGCGGAAACGGTTGAGATACCAGGTCTCGATGTCCTCGGAGCGCGCGTCCACGTACACACTGAAGTCGAAGTAGTCGGCGAGCCCGACCCTGGTGCGGCCGTCCTTGCCGGGGAGCGCGGGCTGCAGCACGTTGAGGCCCTCGACGATCAGGATGTCGGGGCGGCGTACGGTGAGCCGCTCGCCCGGCACGATGTCGTAGATGAGGTGCGAGTAGACGGGCGCCGTCACCTCGTCCTTGCCGGCCTTGATGTCGGCGACGAAACGGGTCAGGGCGCGCCGGTCGTACGACTCCGGGAACCCCTTGCGCGACATCAGCCCGCGCGCCTGGAGCTCCTTCATCGGCAACAGGAACCCGTCCGTGGTCACCAGCTCGACCCGCGGGTGCTCGGGCCAGCGGGCCAGCAGCGCCTGGAGGATACGGGCGCTGGTCGACTTGCCGACCGCGACACTGCCGGCGACCCCTATGACGAAAGGGGTGCCCCGCTGCTCGCCGTGGCCGTTGCCCGCGTCCCCGAGGAAGGTGTTCAGGGCGCCGCGCAGGCCGGAGGTGGCCTGGACGTAGAGGTTGAGGAGCCGGGAGAGCGGCAGGTAGACGTCGCGCACCTCGTCGAGGTCGATGACGTCCCCGAGGCCGCGCAGCTGCTCCACCTCGTCGGCGGTCAGCGGCAGTGGCGTCTTGTCGCGCAGGGCGCTCCATTCGGCGCGCGACAGATCGACGTACGGCGTCGAAGCGTGCTCGGCGTGTCGGTGGGTGCTCCGTGGCGGCGAAGTGATCACGGGTTCATTGTCGCGGGAGTTGTGACGGAGTGGGGGGTGGAGTCGGTCACGTGGAACGGGCTGCGGGCCGGTGTCCGCACCCTTGTCGCGGACACCGGCCTGCCTCGTACCGCTGGGGTCAGGGCTTCTGGCCCTTCGCGTCGACGACGGCGGCCCGGATCCGCGCCTCGCTGTTGAGGACCTCCCCGGCCCTGTACTTCTCGGTCGGGAGCTTCATCCCGGCGGGGGCCTTCATCTCGTAGTCCTCGGCGGCCACGAAGCGCATGCCCGCGTAGCTGTAGTCCCGGGGGTTGATGAGGATCTCGCGCCGTTCGTGCGAGCCGTCCTCCTTCCGGGTGATGGCAATGACATCGCGCCCTGCGGCGTCCTTCACGAGATGGTCGGTGACCTTCACCCCCGGGACGGCGGCCAGCGCACGGTAGAGCCGGGCGAGGGCGTCCGGGGCGATCGGGTACGTCGCGACCATCAGACCCATGGCGCGGAAGCTGTGCTGGGCCTCGGCCTCCGGAGGGCTCTCGGCGGTGTGGCCAGTCGGATAGAGGGAGCGGACCTTCGCCAGCAGACGTGCCGGGTCGTCGGGCAGCTCATCGGCGGCCCGGTAGTCCTGGCGGGCCGTGCGGTAGTCGGTGTCCTTGCCGTTCTTCGCAGCGGCGGAGTTGTCGTACGGAACCCAGGAATCCGGGTCGTAGGAGAACCGGCCCGCGGCGGCCGAGCCCGACCGGTACAACAACCCGCCCACGGCGGCCGAGCCCCCCTCGGGCTCCCGCTGGACGATCTTCGTCCGGGTGTAGATCCACTGGTCGTCGCGCGGTTCCGGCGCGGCCGGCTGCTTCGCCAGCTCGTCGGCGGCCCGGTTCAGTACCTCGGCCGGACTGTCCAGGGTCAGGGGGGCCGCCGCGGTGGACCCTTGGGTGGGACCGTCCGCGCCGATCTGTGTGGTCAGCAGAGCGGCCGCGGTGATCGCCGCCGCGGCGCCGATCGACGCGATGCGCCAGTCGGCACGCAGCCGGCGGATGCGCCGGCCGCCGGCAAGGGAGTCCGTCAGCCGCTGCCGGCCGGGAGCGAGCGCGGCACGCTCGGGGACGGGGGCATCTGCGCGCAGCTCGCGCAGCCGGGTCATTTCGTCCATGACGGGCTCAGCTCCATGACGTCGGATGTGAACGCGGGGTCGGTGTGCAACGCCTCCCGGACCTTGCGACGGGCACGGTTGAGGCGGGACCGTACGGTGCCGAGCGGGACGTCCAGCGCCCGTGCGACGTCCTCGTATCCGAGGTCGGCCCAGGCGACGAGCAGCAGCACATGGCGGTCGCCCGGGGAGAGCGCGGCGAGCGCTCCGGCCAGTGGCACCTGGGCGGTGATCCGGTCGTCGGAGCGGTCGCTCCAGGAGGCGGCGACCGTGTCCTGTCCCGTACGGGCCAGGGCGCGCAGGCTCCGCTCCTCGCCGCGTCTGTGCTTGCCGATGAGGTTCGCGGCGATGCCGTACAGCCAGGGCCGGGCACTGCGGTGAGCGGTGTCGTAGCGGCGCCGGGAGCGGAAGGCTATGAGGAACGTCTCCGCCGTGATGTCGTCCGCCGCACCCTCCCCGAGGCGGCGGGCCGCGTACCGGTGGATGTCGGGCGCGTGGCGGTCGTAGAGCCCGGCGAAGATCTCCGGCTGCTCCAGCGACTGGGCGACGATCCCGGCGTCGTCGGTATCGGCCTCGGCGCTCGGCCGTCCGGTCGGGGGTCCGGTCACAGGGGCTCCTGGGGGCTCGGTCGGTGAGCGTGTCACCCCTTGTTCCCCGCAGGGCACAGAAAGGTTCACGGGGCGCAGGGCCTGTGGGCGCCGGCCGCCGGGCAGGCGCCCTCAGACCCTGTACGAGCCCCGTATCAGCCACGGCGGCCGATGCGCAGCGAGCTCAGTACGGACCGGATCCGGCTCTTCAGCCCGCCGCCTTCCGGCGAGGACGCCGGCCGGGGGACGGAGTCGGCGTCACGCTCGGGCATCAGGCTGCGCTGTTGCGGTTTTCACCGCAACACCAACTTCTCGCCGTAGTTCGGGCGGAAGAGGCGTCTCCTGACCGGGATTGCCGAGCAGGCTCCTCAGCTGACCCTCCCAGCTGGGCGGACAGGCTGATGCCTGGAACTCGGCACGGAAGGCCTCGATCTCCTGGATGACACGGTGATCGTCCGGCGTCGGAGGAGGGACGGCGAAGAGCCCGCTCCGGCGCCACGGCACACAGGCTCGTGGCGTCGGAGCAGGCTCGTGGCGCCCGCGGCCGGGTTCTCTCAGATGCCGACCTGCGCCGTCAGCTCCTGCCGGGCCCGGGCGGCGGCGCCGACCGGTACCGCGTCGGCCCCCAGGGCGGCCCTGACCAGCCGGACCGGGTGGCCGCTGACCGGCGGGTCGGCGGCCAGCGACGCGAGGATGAGGGGTTCCAGCAGGGGCCAGGCGCGGCTGACCCCGCCGCCGACCACCACCGTGGTGATGTCCACGACGCCGGCCGTCATCACGATCGCCCGGGCGATCCCGGCGCCGGCGGCCCGGTACACCGCGAGGGCGTCCTGGTCACCGTGGTCGGCGGCCTGTGCGACCTCGCGGGCGGTCAGCCGGCGGCCGGTGCGGTCCGCGTAACGGGCGCCGATGGAACGGCCGGAGGCCAGGGTCTCCAGATGGCCCCGGCCGCCGCACGAGCAGAGCAGATCGCCGAAGCCGGGGATGTGCCCGATCTCGCCGGCCGCGCCGTGCGGCCCGGCGAACAGCGCGCCGCCGGTCCACAGCGCGCCGCCGACCCCGGTGCCCAGGGTCATCCCGAGGACGTCCGACTCGCCGCGCACGGCGCCGCCGGACACCTCCCCGTGGAGGAAGGCGTTGACGTCGTTGTCCAGGAAGACCGGGACGCCCAGCGCCTCCTCGACGGCGTCCGTCACCGCGAAGCCGGCCCAGCCGGTGAAGGAGTCGCTGGCCACCAGGATGCGGCCGGTGACGGAGTCCACCAGGCCGGCTGCGCCGACCCCGCCGCCGACGAGGCGGCCGGGGGTGCGTTCCAGCAGCGGGGCCAGCGCGCCCAGGGCCGCGGCGATCATGGCCTGGCCGCCGTCGGTTGCCGGGGTCGCCACCTCGGCGCGGTCGAGCACGGTCAGGTCCTCGGCGCAGAGCGCCACCTGGGTGGTGGTGCCGCCGATGTCCACTCCGGCGAAGAGCGTACGGTCATGGGCGCTCACCCCTGGGCCTCCGTCCGGCCGGCCGCGAGGGTGGCCAGGCGTTCGGCTCTGCGGCCGCGCTGGATCACCGGGTCGGGCACCGGCACGGCGGCCAGCAGCCGGCGGGTGTAGTCGGTTTCCGGGTGCAGCAGGGTCGCGCCCGTGGCGCCCTGCTCCTCGACCCGGCCCGCCCGCATCACCACGACGCGCTGGGCGAAGTGCTGTACGACGGCCAGGTCGTGGGAGACGAAGAGACAGGCGAAGCCCAGATCGCCCTGGAGCTCGGAGATCACTTCGAGCACCGCCTCCTGCACGCTCACGTCGAGTGCGCTGGTGGGCTCGTCGGCGACCAGCAGACGGGGCTCCAGGACCAGGGCGCGGGCCAGACTGACCCGCTGGCGCTGACCGCCGGACAGCTCCCGGGGGGCGCGCCGGGCGAGTTCACGCGGCAGCCGGACCCGGTCGAGGACGGCGGAGACCTTGCTCTGGCGGTCCTTGGCGGAGAGCTCGCGGCGGTGCACCCTGAGCGGCTCGGCGATGCACTCGCCGACCGTCATCCGGGCGTCCAGTGAGGCCACCGGGTCCTGGAGGACCACGCCGATACCGGCCCGCAGCGCCCGGCGGGCCCGGGACCGAGTGCCGGCCAGGTCGGTGCCGAACAGCGAGACGGTGCCGGAAGTCGGCGGGATCAGACCGAGCGCGACCCGGGACGCGGTGGACTTGCCGGAGCCCGACTCGCCCACCAGGCCCAGGGTCTCCCCGGCGTGGACGGCGAGCGAGACCCCGTCCAGAGCCCGCACGGCGCCCTTGCCACGGCCGAACACCACGGAGATGTCGCGGAGTTCGACCACGGGCTCGGTGTCCGGGCGGGTGACGGCGGCCGGCGCCACCGGCCGGCCCGCCTCGGCGACCGACAGCCGGGGCACTGCGGCCAGCAGCCGCTTGGTGTAGTCGTGGGACGGGCGGAGCAGCACGTCCTCGACCGGTCCGGTCTCCACGATCTCGCCGTGGTACATCACGGCGACCCGGTCGGCGAAGTCCGCGACCACGCCCATGTTGTGGGTGACCAGCAGGACGCCGGTGCCGGTCTCGACGGCGAGCCGGCGCAGCAGGTCGAGGATCTCGGCCTGCACCGTGACGTCCAGCGCGGTGGTCGGTTCGTCGGCGATCAGCAGGGACGGCTCGTTGGCGATGGCCATGGCGATGACCACCCGCTGGCGCTGTCCGCCGGAGAGCTGGAAGGGGTAGGCAGTGGCCCGCCTCTCCGGCTCGGGGATGCCGACCTTGCGCAGGAGTTCGACGGCCTCGGCGGCGGCGTCCTTGGCGGACACCTCGCGGTGGTTGCGGATCACCTCGGCGATCTGCCTGCCGATCCGGGTCAGCGGGTCCAGCGCGGTGGCCGGCTCCTGGAACACCATGGATACGGTCCGGCCGCGCAGCGCCGCCAGGTCGGCCTCATGGGCACCGACCACCTGGGTGCCGGCGATGGTGGCGCAGCCGGTGGCACGGGCGTTGCCGGCCAGCAGGCCCATCGCGGCCAGCGCGATGGTGGACTTGCCGGAGCCCGACTCGCCCACCAGGGCGAGCGTCTCGCCGGAGCTGACGTGCAGGGAGACGCCCCGGACGGCCGGCACCTCGCCGGTCTCGGTGGTGAAGACGACGCCGAGGTCGTCGAGTTCGAGAATCGGCCCGGCCGACGGGGCGGCGGAGCCCTGGGTGGCGGTCATCCGCGTCCCCTCACGTCGAATGCGTCGCGGAGTCCGTCCCCGATCGCGTTGAACGCCCAGACCACCAGGATGATGGCCAGGCCCGGCGGCAGGATGAGCCACCAGTAGCCGGAGTAGGCGGCGGTGAGACCGGCCGAGAGCATGCCGCCCCAGTCGGTGGCCGGCGGCTGGACACCCAGGCCCAGGTACGAGACGTAGGCGACCAGCAGGATGGCGTCGGCGATCTGGAAGGTGGTCGCGACGATGATGGTCGAGACCGAGTTCGGCAGGATGTGCCGGGTGATCGCCCGGGAGTGCGTCCCGCCGATGGCCCGCAGGGTCAGGACGTAGTCGCGGTTCTTCAGGGTCAGCGTCTCGGCCCTGATCAGCCGGGACGGCACCAGCCAGGAGACGAAGCCCAGGATGACGATCAGCCCGGTCAGGCCCGGGGTGGTGATGGCCGAAACCACCAGCAGGATGAAGAGCGCCGGGATGGCGATCCCCGCGTCCACGATCCGCATCATGACCGCGTCGATCCAGCCGCCCGCGTAGCCGGCGGCGGCGCCCCACAGGGTGCCGATCACGGTGGCCAGGATGCCCGCGGCGAGGCCGACGATCAGCGACACCTTGCCGCCGTACATCAGCCGGCCCAGCTCGTCGTGGCCGACTGCGTCGGTGCCGAGCCAGTGCGAACCGCTGGGGGCGAGGTTGACCTGCTGGAGCATCGTGTGGGTCTGGTCGGTGGAGTACACCAGCGGACCTGCGAAGCAGAGCAGGAAGAAGAAGACCACGACGCCGAGCCCGACCACGGCGAGCCGGTTGCGCAGGAAGCGCCGGACGGCGAGCCGGGAGCCGGACACCGTACCGGTGGCGGTGGCGGTGGCCGTGCCGGGCGCCTGACCCGGCTGGATGACGGCGCTCATGCCCGACCTGCCTTCACTCGGGGGTCGATGATCCGCTGGACGATGTCGGCGAGCAGCGTGCCGACCACCGTGGCGATGGCGATGACCAGCACACAGCCCAGCAGCACCGGGTAGTCGGAGGACTGCGCGGCGGTCCAGAAGAGCAGGCCCATGCCGGGGTAGTTGAAGAGCTGCTCGACCACCAGGGCGCCGCCGAACAGCACCGGCACGTAGTAGCCGAGCATGGCGATCACCGGCGTCAGCGAGTTGCGGAACACATGCCGCCACAGGATGGAGCGGGAGCGGGAGCCGCCGGCCCGCGCCGTCCTGACGTAGTCCTCGGAGAGGTTCTCCAGGGTGGCCGCCCGCATGTAGCGGCTGAACACCGCGATCATCGAGGCGGCACCGGCGGCGACCGGCAGCACCAGCGCCAGCGGGTCGGAGAACACCTGGGCGAGCGTGTCCCCCTGCGGGGCCTGGGACGGGAACCACGGCAGCGCCTGGCTGAACACCAGCACCAGGATCAGCCCGAGGAAGTACACGGGTGTGGAGTAGGCGATGAAGCTCAGCGTGGTGATGACGTAGTCGACGGGCTTGTTGCGCCGGACGGCCTGCCACATGCCCAGCGGGATGGCCAGCACGAGGCCGACGATCGCCGACAGGGCGGTGAGGACCAGGGTCTTGGCCAGCCGCTCGGAGATGAGCTGGGAGACCGGCTCATTGAGGGTGTACGAGGTTCCGAGGTCGCCGTGCAGCAGCTGGTTCAGGTAGTAGAAGTACTGCACGGGGAGTGGCTTGTCGAGGCCCTGCTCGTGGTTGAAGGACGCGATCTGCTGCGCCGTGGCCTGCGGGCCGAGGATCCCGCGAGCGGGACCCCCGGGCAGGGCGTGCAGCAGACCGAAGACCACGATCGTCACGATGACGATCACCACGACGGCTTGGAGGACCCGTCTGATCAGGTACGAGGAAGTGCTCATGTGTTTTCCGGTCGCTTCGGCTCAGTGGTACGTACGGTCACCGACCGGGCTCACTTGGTGGTCCACTTCCACATGGCGGGGTGGAAGTTGGCGAGCGAGTCCTGGGCGAAGCCGCCCAGGCCGTTCTTGACCACGGAGACCTGGTAGTCCGGCTCCGGCAGCCAGACGACCGGGAGGTCCTTGGCCAGGGCGGCGCTGTACTTCTGCACCGCCTCGTCGGAGGAGGAGGTGGTGGTCTGGGTGATCAGCTTGTCCACGGCGGAGTTGGAGTAGTTGCCGAAGTTGGAGCCGCCGCCGGTGGCGAAGAGGGAGTCACCGCTCGGGTAGGCCGGGAAGTACCAGCTGCCCGCGGTGCCGAAGAACGACAGCTGCCACTTGCAGCCGGCCTGGTCGGCCGTGCACTGGCCGGCCTGCGAGAGGACCGAGTTGACCGGGGCGGTCTTGATGGTGAAGTCGATGCCGGTCTTGGCGAACGACGACTGCAGGGCGCTCATCATGTTGTCGGTCACGGTCGAACCGGACTGCGAGAGCACCTGCATCCGGAACTTGGTGCCCTTGTCCACGCCGGCGCCGCACTGGCTGTCGCCGGTGCCCGGGGCGGTGCACACCATGGTGCCGTTCTGCTCGGTCCAGCCGTGGCCGGTCAGCAGCTTCTTCGCCTTGGTGGTGGAGAACGGGTACGGGTTGTTCTTCTGCTCCGGCGAGACGAAGGACGAGTTCTGGCCCTGCGGGATCGGGCCGTAGGTGGAGACCGCGGTGCCGTTGAAGACGACCTTGGAGAGCGTGGTCTGGTCCACCGACATCTGGATCGCCTGGCGGGCGTAGAGCTGCTTGAAGACCGCGCCCATGGCGGGGTTGTTGAAGTTGTAGGGCATGTAGGTGATGGCCCAGCCGGACCACGGCTTCACCGTGTAGCCCTTGGAAGCGAAGGACGACTCCTGGCTGAGGTCGGTGGCGTTGATGTAGCCGTAGTCGACCGTGCCTGCCCGGAGCGCGTTCTTCTCGGCGTCCGTGGTGGTGAACGGCAGCAGGTTCACGTTCTTGATGTTGGCCTTGCCGCCGCCGTCGTACTTGGCGTTGGCGGTCAGCTCGACCTTGCCGGCCGTGGAGAACGACTTGATGGTGTACGGGCCGCTGACCGTCTTCCAGAGCGGGTCGGTGGCGTAGCCGGAGATCTTCTTGGCGACGTCGTTCAGGTACGTCCAGACCTTCTTGGCGCCCGCGGTGGTGCGGTCGAGGTCCGACACGGTGCCCGAGTCACCGGTCTTGTCCCAGACGTGCTGCGGCATCGGGCGGATCATGCTCAACTCGTTGGCGAGCATCCACTGCTGGTTGTACGCCTGGTCGAAGGTGATGGTGAAGTGCGTGTCGTCGACGGTCTTCAGCGACGTCCAGTTGTCCGGCGCCTTACCCGGGCTGTAGCTGGCCCAGTCGGCCTTGTTGGCCTTGACCAGGTTGAACCAGAACTCCACGTCGCGTGAGGTGATCTGCTTGCCGTCGCTCCAGTGCCGGTCGCCGAGCGTGATCGTGACGCTCTTGCTGTCCTTGGCGAAGTCGGCTGCGGTGGCCAGCGAGTTGTCCTTGTTCCAGCCGACCTTGCCGGTGGAGCCGTCGTACGCGATCAGCGGCTCCCAGAGGGACTGGGATATGGAGGAGTTGTTGGTGTTCAGGTGCGCGGCGGTACCGATCGGGAGGATCCAGTTCGGCGTGAAGTTGGCCGGCAGCGCGTAGTTGATGGTGTCCGACGAGCCCGAGGCGGACGACGAGGTGTCGCCGCCGGAACAGCCGGTCAGCAGAGCGCCCGCGGTGACAACGGCGCCCGTGACGAGGGCCCAGCGGCGGCTGTTCGCCGTGTGAGCAAGGAACATGACTCTCCTCAGAGTGAAAGGACCCGTATGTGTCCCGGGACCGGCACTGCGTTCACGACAGCTAACGTCGGACACGTCGAAGAAACAAACAAGAATTAGTAAAAAGTAAGTTACTGCACCTCCGAAAAAAGCCCACTCGCCCCGATCCCCCTTCTTCTTTGGGTGAATTTGGGTGGATTGAACGGGTTTCAGGTAGGGCTCACTTCCTTCGCGAAGCTGTTCCCCCGCGCCAAGTGCGGGCGTATTGTCTTCGCCACACACACCGTTGCGGAAGTTACTTCGTACATGACTGAAATAAGTGCATGGGACCGCAAGGCCGCGAAAGGCACCCCAGCCCTCGCCGCGCGGGTCCTGGAACTCGTCGCATCGGGCCAGGCCTCGTCACGCGCCGAACTCGCCGGACTGCTGGGGGCCGCAGCCTCCACCATCTCCCTCACCGTGGCCCATCTGGTGGAGCGCGGGCTGATCGCCGAGGAGGGCACCCAGTCCTCCACCGGCGGGCGCCCCCGCAAAGTGCTGAGACTGGGAAGCAACGACGAGTTCGCCGTCGCCGCCGACCTCGGCGGCCGGCACGCCCGGATCGGTGTGGTGCTGCCCGGCGGCGGTCTGACCGATGTCTCGACCGTCCCCTTCGTGATCGCCGACGGCCCCGAGGCGGCCCTGCCCCGGCTCGCCGAGACCCTGGAGGCGCTGGCCGAGCAGCGCGGCCGCGGCCGGCTGCGCGGGGTCGGGCTCTCGCTGCCCGGGCCGGTGGACATCGCGTCGGGCTCGGTCGTCCTGCCGTCCCGGATGCCGGGCTGGAACCGTTTCCCGGTCACCGCCTGGCTGGAGGAACGCTTCGGTGTCCCTGCCGCCGTGGACAACGACGCCAACTGCATGGCGATCGGCGAGCACACCGTACGGCCCGCCGAGCACCGGCAGACGATCATGGTGAAGATCGGCTCCGCGATCGGCGCCGGCGTCATCGCCGACGGACGTCTCTACCGGGGCGCCACCGGCGCGGCCGGTGACATCACCCACATCCGGATCGACGGCGGCGCCGACATCCCCTGTTCCTGCGGCAACACCGGCTGCCTGGAAACCGTGGCGTCCGGGGCCGCCCTGGTCCGCATCCTGCGCGAGCGCGGGGCCGACGTCAGCAGCACCGAGGACGTGGCCCGGCTGGCCGTCGACGCCGACCCGGAGGCCACCCGCGCGGTCCGCAGGGCCGGCGACTACCTGGGCCAAGTGCTCGCCGCCAACGTCAACTTCTTCAACCCGGACGCGGTCTACCTCGGCGGCATTCTCTCCACCCTGGAGCCGTTCGTCGCCGCCGTGCGCAGCCAGCTCTACGAGAGCTGCCACCCGCTGGTCACCCAACACCTCACCATCGAACGGGCCAGCCTGGGCGCCGACGCAGGACTGGTCGGCGCCGGGCAGTTCGCCCTGCAGCGCGCCCTGGCCCTCGCGCTGCGCGAGGTCGGCGGCACCGACCAATTCCGCGCCCCGGCGCCCCGCCACGCCTGACGCCCCACCCCCTACGAGGAGCCATGTCGCAATCCCGCACCGCCGCAGCCCGCCCGGTCATCGCCATAGCCGGACTCGGCATCGAGTCGTCCACCTTCTCTCCCGCTCGCACCCAGGCCCCCGCCTTCCATCCCTCGCGCGGCGCCGAAGTGCTGGACCGCTACCCCTTCCTGACCGCCGGTGAGGAACTGCGCGAGGCGGCCGACTGGCACGGTGCCCTGGTCGGCAAGTCGCTGCCGGGCGGCACCGTCACCGCCGCCGCCTGGGCCGAGCTGACGGACGAGCTGATCGAACGGCTCGCCGCGCTGCCCGAGCCGGACGGCCTCTGGTACGACATCCACGGCGCCATGACCGTGGAGGGCATCGACGACGCCGAGGCGGTGCTGCTGGAGCGCATCCGCGCCACCGTCGGCCCCGACGTGATCATCTCCACCTCGATGGACCTGCACGGCAACGTCTCCCGTGAACTCGCCCACGGCAGCGACCTGATCACCTGCTACCGGATGGCCCCGCACGAGGACCACATGGAGACCAAGGAGCGGGCCGTCCGCAACCTGGTGGACCTGCTGACCTCCGGCGCGCCCCGCCCGGTCAAGGCCTGGGTGCCGGTGCCGGTGCTGCTGGCCGGCGAGCAGACCTCCACCCGGATCGAGCCGGCCAGGAGCGTGTACGCGGCCGTGGACGAGGTCGAGGCCATGGACGGCGTGATCGACGCCGCGATATGGGTCGGCTACGCCTGGGCCGACGAACCGCGCAACCGCGCCGTGGTGGTGGTCACCGGCACCGACCTGGCCACCGTGTCCGCCGGTTCCGAGCGCCTGGCCCAGGGCTTCTGGAAGGCCCGCGAGGACTTCGACTTCGTCGCCCCGACCGGCACCTTCGACGCCATCCTGGACGAGGCCCTGGCCTCCGACCAGTGCCCGTACTTCATCAGCGACACCGGGGACAACCCGACCGCCGGCGGCGCCGGCGACGTGACCTGGGGCCTGACCCGGCTGCTGACCCGCCCGGAGTTCCAGAAGGACGACGGCCCGACCGTCATCTACGCCTCGGTGCCCGGACCGGCTGCCGTCGAGACCGCCGTCGCCGCCGGTGTCGGCGCCACCGTCACGGTCACCGCGGGCGCCGAGGTGGACGACCGGCACGCGGGCCCCGTCACCCTGACCGGTGTGGTGCACGCCGTCCGGCACGGCGACCGCGACGCCGGGACCGAGGTCGTCATCCGGGTCGGCAGCGTGTACGCGATCCTCACCAAGCTGCGCAAGCCCTACCACCACGAGCACGACTTCACCGACCTGGACCTCGACCCGCGCGGCGCCGACATCGTGATCGTGAAGATCGGCTACCTGGAGCCCGAGCTCTTCGACATGTCGGTCGGCTGGAAGATGGCGCTCACCCCCGGCGGTGTGGACCAGGACCTGGTACGCCTGGGCCACCACCGCATCCGCCGCCCGATGTTCCCCTTCGACCGCGAGATGGCCGACCCGGACTTGTCGGCCCGCATCATTCCCGCCTCCGACCAGCCGCTGACCGGGGACGACGAGTGACCGCACGTCCCGCCCTGGAGATCGCCGTCACCTCACCGGCCGGCGCCCGCGCCGCCCGGGAGAACGGTGCCGACCGGGTCGAGCTCTGCGTCGCCCTGGAGCTGGGCGGCCTGACCCCGTCGGCAGCCCTGGTGGAGGCGGTCGCCGGGGAAGGGCTGCCGGTGCAGGTGCTGGTCAGGTGCCGGCCCGGCGACTTCGTCCATGGCGCGGAGGAGATCGCGCTGATGGCCGCCGAGGTGCGGTCCGTCATCGCCTCCGGCGCCTCCGGCGTGGTGATCGGCGCGCTGACCGCAGACGGCGCCCTGGACACCGTGGCGGTCGCCCGGCTCGCCGAAGCGGCCCGCGCCTCGGGCCGCCCGGTGGACATCACCCTGCACCGCGCCATCGACCAGTCCGCCGACCCGGTGGGGACCGCCGCACTGCTGCCCTCGCTCGGCCTCACCCGGGTCCTCACCTCGGGCGGCGCCCCCACCGCGGCCGAGGGGCTGGAGGCGATCGCCGCGATGGCCGCCGCCGCACCCGGGGTGCAGGTGATGGCCGGCGGCGGGGTGCGCCCCGCCGACATCCCGGCCCTGATCTCCGCCGGAGCGGCCGCCGTCCACCTTTCCGCCAAGACCAGGGCGCTGCCCCGGCGTGGCGGCGGCTGGGTACCGCTCGGCGCCGGGGGCGCGTCGGCCGAGCAGGACACCCACTTCGTCACCGATCCCGAAGTGGTGGCCGAGGCACGGCGGGCAGTGGGGACGGAGGGCTAGCGTCCTGCGCCGGGAATTCGATCCATATATGTGGCGAGGCGTTCGAGGATCCGGTCGGGACGAAGGTGCGCGCCCCGGCCGACCGCGGACTTCCCCGGGACCTGATCGACGCTCACGCCGAGTTCGAGGCCTACGGCCTGAGCGGGCGGCAGATCGCGGAGCTTCGGCGGTGGGCGCGGGAGCGGGAAGCGGATCCGGGGCTGCCGCTCGCAGAGGATCGCAGTGACTGGGCCGACGAGTGATCCCGGCCGCCCCGCGCCCCTTCTGCGACGATGCCAAGCGAGGGGAGGGCGACCACGAAAGGATCGTTATGTGTGGAATCGTCGGGTACGTCGGTGGGCAGTCCGCGCTTGATGTTGTCGTCGCGGGGCTGAAGCGCCTCGAATACCGCGGGTACGACTCCGCGGGTGTCGCCGTTCTCGCGGACGGTGGTCTGGCCTCCACGAAGAAGGCAGGCAAGCTCGTCAATCTGGAGAAGGCGCTGGTCGAACAGCCTCTTCCGGCCGGGACCACCGGGATCGGGCACACCCGGTGGGCCACCCACGGCGGGCCCACCGATGCCAACGCCCACCCGCACCTCGACAACGCGGGCCGCGTCGCCGTCGTGCACAACGGGATCATCGAGAACTTCGCCGGGCTGCGCGCCGAACTCGCCGAGCGCGGGCATGATCTGGCGTCCGAGACCGACACCGAGGTCGTCGCCCATCTGCTTGCCGAGGCGTACTCGTCGACCGGTGACCCGGCGGAGGCGATGCGACAGGTCTGCCGGCAGCTCGAAGGGGCGTTCACCCTGGTGGCCGTGCATGCAGACGAGCCGGATGTGGTGGTGGGAGCCCGGCGGAACTCACCGCTCGTGGTCGGGGTGGGGGAGGGGGAGGCGTTCCTGGCCTCCGATGTGGCCGCGTTCATCGCGCACACCCGGTCCGCGATCGAGCTGGGGCAGGATCAGGTCGTCGAGCTGCGCCGGGAGTCCGTCACGGTCACCGACTTCGACGGGCAGCCCGCCGACGTGCGTGAGTACCACGTGGACTGGGACGCCTCCGCCGCCGAGAAGGGCGGCTACGACTACTTCATGCTCAAGGAGATCGCCGAGCAGCCGAAGGCGGTGGCCGACACGCTCCTCGGGCGGATCGACCGCTCGGGCTCGCTCCACCTCGACGAGGTGCGCATCGCGCCGAGTGTGCTCCGGGAGGTCGACAAGGTCGTCGTCGTGGCGTGCGGGACCGCGTACCACGCCGGGATGATCGCCAAGTACGCCATCGAGCACTGGACCAGGCTGCCCTGCGAGACGGAGCTCGCCAGCGAGTTCCGCTACCGCGACCCGATCCTCGACCAGCGCACCCTCGTCATCGCGATCTCCCAGTCCGGCGAGACGATGGACACGCTGATGGCGCTGCGGCACGCCCGCGAGCAGGGGGCGAAGGTCCTCGCCATCTGCAATACGAACGGGTCGACCATTCCGCGTGAGTCCGACGCGGTGCTGTACACGCACGCCGGGCCGGAGGTCGCCGTCGCCTCGACCAAGGCGTTCCTGACCCAGCTCGTCGCCTGCTACCTCGTCGCCCTGTATCTCGGCCAGACCCGCGGTACGAAGTGGGGCGACGAGATCCGGACCGTCGTCCGGCAGCTCTCCGAGGTCCCCGGGCAGGTCGAACGGGTCCTGGAGACCATGGAGCCGGTGCGTGCGCTGGCCCGTTCGCTCGCGCACAAGAACACCGTCCTCTTCCTGGGGCGCCACGTCGGCTATCCGGTCGCCCTCGAAGGCGCGCTGAAACTCAAGGAACTCGCCTACATGCACGCCGAGGGCTTCGCCGCCGGCGAGCTCAAGCACGGGCCGATCGCGCTGATCGAGGACGATCTGCCGGTCGTCGTGGTCGTGCCGTCGCCGCGCGGGCGTTCGGTGCTCCACGAAAAGATCGTGTCGAACATCCAGGAGATCCGGGCTCGCGGCGCCCGCACCGTCGTCATCGCCGAGGAGGGCGACGAGGCGGTCGTTCCGTACGCCGATCATCTGATCTGGATTCCCGCTGCGCCTACGCTGCTTCAGCCGCTGGTGGCGACCGTGCCCTTGCAGGTCTTCGCCTGCGAACTGGCCACCGCCCGCGGCAACGAGGTGGACCAGCCGCGCAATCTGGCGAAGTCCGTGACCGTCGAGTGAGCCCAAGGAATGAGTGAGTGAGCGCGTGATCATCGGGGTCGGGATCGATGTGGCGGAGATCGAGCGGTTCGGCGCGGCGCTGGAGCGTACGCCGCATCTGGCTCAGCGGCTCTTCCTGGAGCGGGAGTTGCTGCTGGCCAGTGGCGAGCGGCGCGGAGTCGCCTCGCTGGCCGCCAGGTTCGCCGCCAAGGAGGCCGTCGCGAAGGCGCTCGGTGCGCCGGGCGGGCTGCTGTGGACGGATGCAGAGGTGTACGTCGAGGACAGCGGGCAGCCCCGGCTGCGGGTCCGTGGCAGCGTCGCCGCCTGCGCCGCCGAGCTGGGCGTACGGCATTGGCACGTCTCGCTGAGCCATGACGCGGGGGTGGCGTCGGCCGTGGTGATCGCGGAAGGTTGACCGTATGCGAACTGCGTACAGCGTGGAGACCGTCCGGGCCGCCGAGCGTGCCCTGATGGCGCGGCTGCCGGACGGCGCCCTGATGCAGCGGGCCGCCGCGGGACTGGCCGTGGCCTGCGGCGATGTGCTGCGGCGTAACGGACGGGTGTACGGATCCCGGGTCGTCCTGCTCGTCGGCAGCGGCGACAACGGCGGCGACGCGCTGTACGCGGGCGCCCGGCTGGCGCGGCGCGGCGCGGGCGTCCGCGCCCTGCTGACCTCGCCGGGCCGCGCCCACGAGGGCGGGGTCGCGGCGCTTCGCGCGGCGGGCGGGCGGGCGGAGGACGCGGCACAGGTGGGCACGGACCAGGTCGGCCGTGTCGATCTCGTGGTCGACGGCATCACCGGCATCGGCGGGCGCGGCGGGCTGCGCCCGGACGCGGCCGCGCTGGTGCGGGCCTTCCAGGCGACCGGGGTGCCGATCCTCGCCGTCGACCTGCCCAGCGGCGTCGAGGCGGACACCGGGGAGGTGCTCGGCGACGCCGTGCGGGCCGACGCGACCGTCACCTTCGGGGCGTACAAGCCGGGGCTGCTCATCGACCCGGCCGCCGACCGGGCGGGTGCGCTGCACCTCGTCGACATCGGGCTCGGCGACGAGCTGCCCGGCGTACCCGATCTGGAGGCGCTGCAGTACGCCGACGTCGCCGCGCTGCTGCCGCTTCCCGGCAGCGAGAGCGACAAGTACCGGCGCGGTGTCGTCGGTATCGTCGCCGGGTCCGCGCGGTATCCGGGCGCGGCGGTGCTCGCCGTCGGCGGGGCGCTGCGGGGCGGTGCGGGCGCGGTGCGGTACGTCGGTCCGGGCGCCGGTGCCGTGATCGCCCGGCATCCGGAGACGCTGGTCCACACGGGCCCGCCGTCGAAGGCGGGGCGGGTGCAGGCGTGGGTCGTCGGACCCGGGCTCGGGGACGGTACGGACGCCGTCTCGGCGGTCGCCGATGTGCTGGACACCGAGGTCCCGGTCCTCGTCGACGCGGACGGGCTGCGGCTGCTCGACGCTTCTGTCGTGCGGTCGCGCACCGCGCCGACGCTGCTCACCCCGCATGCCGGGGAGGCCGCCGCGCTGCTCGGCGTCCCACGCGAGGAGGTCGAGGCGGGGCGGCTCGCCGCCGTCCGGGAGCTTGCCGCCCGCTACCGCTCCACCGTGCTGCTCAAGGGGTCGACGACCCTGGTCGCCGACAGCAGCGGACGCACTCCCGTACGGGTCAATCCGACCGGCACCTCCTGGCTGGCCACGGCGGGCAGCGGCGACGTCCTCTCCGGGCTGACCGGTTCCCTGCTGGCCGCGGGTCTCGACCCGCGCGACGCCGCCTCCGTCGGCGCCTACCTGCACGGCCTCGCCGCCCGCTACGCCTCGGACGGCGGCCCGGTCTCCGCCCAGGACGTCGCGGACACGGTCCCCGCGGCGTGGCGTGAGGTGCGGGCCTGAGCGATCCTGGGCATCAGACACGGAACCGCAGATGAGCGCCGGTGAGGAGTGATCGACTGTGGGCAGTGATTCCGTACGCGTACGCCGGGTGTACGACCCGCAGGAGGACGGTGACGGGACCCGGGTCCTCGTCGACCGGCTCTGGCCCCGCGGCGTGGCCAAGGACCGGGCACGGATCGACCGGTGGCTGAAGGACCTCACCCCGTCGAACGAACTCCGCTCCTGGTACCACGAGGACCGCAGCGGCACCCGCTACGACGACTTCGTGGACCGCTACCGCGCCGAGCTCGTCGACCCCTCCCACACGGCGGCGGTGCGGGAGCTGGTCGAACTGGTCCGCACGGGCGGGCCGGTGACTCTCGTCACAGCGGTGAAGGACGTCCCGCACAGTCATGTCCCGGTCCTCGTCGACCATGTGGAACATGAGCTGCACCATCGGTGACATCAGCGGCTTCGCGACCGCTGCCGCCACCGGTGACGCGCCCCCGGGAGTCCCGTCGTACGCCTCTGAGAGACTGGGCGCGATGAACGAGACAGCGTCCTTGAGAGCCCGAGCCGAGATCGACCTCGCCGCACTGCGCGCCAATGTGCGCGTGCTGCGCGTCCGGGCGGCCGGCGCGCAACTCATGGCCGTCGTCAAATCCGATGCGTACGGGCACGGGGCGGTGCCCTGCGCCAGGGCCGCGCTCGAAGCCGGGGCGACCTGGCTCGGCACCGCGACCCCGCACGAGGCGCTCGCCCTGCGCGCCGCCGGGCTCGGCGGCCGGGTGATGTGCTGGCTGTGGACGCCGGGCGGCCCCTGGCGCGAGGCGATCGAGGCCGACATCGATGTGTCGGTCAGCGGTATGTGGGCGCTGCGGGAGGTCGTCGCCGCGGCCCGGGAGGCCGGACGCCCGGCCCGTATCCAGCTCAAGGCCGACACGGGACTGGGGCGCAACGGCTGCCAGCCCGCCGACTGGCCCGAGCTGGTCCTTGCCGCCCGCACCGCCGAGGACGAGGGCACGGTGAAGGTCACCGGTCTCTGGTCCCACTTCGCCTGCGCCGACGAGCCCGGTCATCCGTCGATCGCCGCCCAGCTGGCGGTGTACCGCGACATGGTCGCGCACGCGGAGAAGGCGGGCGTCGAACCCGAGGTGCGGCACATGGCCAACTCCCCGGCGACGCTGACGATCCCCGAGTCGCACTTCGACCTCGTACGGACCGGCATCGCCATGTACGGCATCTCGCCCAGCCCGGAGCTGGGCACCCCGGCCGACTTCGGGCTGCGCCCCGTGATGACGCTTGCCGCGTCGGTCGCCCTGGTCAAGCAGGTGCCGGCCGGTCACGGCATCAGTTACGGGCACCACTGCACGACGTCCGCCGAAACGACGCTCGGCCTGATTCCGCTCGGCTACGCGGACGGCATCCCGCGCCACGCCTCCGGGCGCGGCCCGGTCCTGGTCGGCGGCGTCCGGCGGCGGGTCGCGGGTCGGGTGGCGATGGACCAGTTCGTGGTCGACCTCGACGGGGACACCGTCGAGGTGGGCAGCGACGCGGTGCTCTTCGGCCCGGGGGACCGGGGCGAGCCGAGCGCCGAGGACTGGGCGGAGGCGGCCGGCACGATCGCGTACGAGATCGTCACCCGCATCGGCGGCCGTGTGCCGCGTGTCTATCTGAACGAGATCCCGACCGGTTCTCTCTGATCTGTTCTGTCCTGCACGTCCTGACCTGACCTGACGGACAACGACCGACGAGGAGCACGGCACGGTGAGCGAGATCAGCGCGGGGGACGCGATGGCGACGGCCGCTTCAGCGGTCGGCTGGCGCCGGGCGGGCATCGCCGGAGCGGCCATAGGTGTGATCGCCGCCGGTGCGGCGGCCGGTGTCGCGGTGGAGCGGATGACCGTCGGCCGGGGCATGCGCAGGCGGGCCAGGCTGGCGCTGGACGCCTCGGGGCCGTACGGCTCGCTGCGCGGCATGCCCGGCCGGGCCGCCGCCGACGACGGCACCGAGCTGTACTACGAGACGGACGAGGTCGAACCCGACGGCGGTACGGGCGCGGGCGCCGCGGCAGGTGCGGGCGCCGGGCCCTCCGGGACCGGAACGCGCCGCCGTCGGCTCTTCGGCCGCAAGGTCCCCGGGCCCGTCACCGTCGTCTTCAGCCACGGCTACTGCCTCAGCCAGGATTCCTGGCACTTCCAGCGGGCGGCGCTGCGCGGCCTGGTGCGCACCGTGCACTGGGACCAGCGCAGCCACGGCCGGTCCGAGCGCGGCCGGGCCCAGACGCAGGGCGTGACGGTCGGCATCGACCAGCTCGGCCGTGATCTGAAGGCGGTCATCGACGCGGCCGCGCCCGAGGGCCGGCTGATCCTCGTCGGCCACTCGATGGGCGGCATGACGATCATGGCGCTCGCCGACCAGCACCCGCAGCTGATCCGGGACCGGGTCGCCGCCGTCGCGTTCGTGGGTACGTCGAGCGGGAAACTCGGCGAAGTCAGCTTCGGGCTGCCGGTCGCGGGAGTGAACGCCGTGCGGCGGGTGCTGCCCGGGGTGCTGAAGGCGCTCGGCTCGCAGCCGGAGCTGGTGGAGCGGGGACGGCGGGCGACCGCCGATCTGTTCGCCGGGCTCATCAAGCGGTACTCGTTCGGTTCCCGGGACGTGGACCCGGCGGTCGAGCGGTTCGCCGAGCGGCTCATCGAGTCCACGCCGATCGATGTGGTCGCGGAGTTCTACCCGGCCTTCACCGAGCACGACAAGAGCGCGGCGCTGCCCGCGTTCCGTGACGTGCCGGTGCTGATCCTGGCGGGCGACAAGGACCTGGTGACGCCCAGCTCGCACAGCGAGGTGATCGCCGACGAGCTGCCGGACGCGGAGCTGGTCATCGTCCCGGACGCCGGGCATCTGGTGATGCTGGAGCACCCGGAGACGGTGACCGACCGGCTGGCGGACCTGCTGGTACGGATCGGAGCCGTACCGGCAAGGACTAACGTTGGCGGGCATGGAAGCACCGCACAACAGCCCGGCACCTGAGACCGCGCACGTCCCGGCGGCCGTGACCGCACCGGCCCAGGTCGCAGCCCGTCTCGATGTCACGTCCCCCGAACAGATGCAGGCACTGGGCCGCCGTATCGCCGGTCTGCTGCGCCCCGGCGACCTCGTGATGCTCAGCGGCGAGCTCGGCGCCGGCAAGACGACACTGACCCGGGGGCTCGGCGAGGGGCTCGGGGTGCGCGGCGCCGTCACCTCGCCCACCTTTGTGATCGCCCGTGTCCACCCGTCGCTGCGTGGCGGTCCGGCGCTCGTCCATGTCGACGCCTACCGGCTGGGCGGCGGCCTCGACGAGATGGAGGACCTGGACCTCGACGTGTCGCTGCCGGAGTCGGTGGTGGTCGTGGAGTGGGGCGACGGCAAGGTCGAGGAGCTCTCGGACGACCGGCTGCAGGTGCAGATCCACCGCGCGGTCGGCGACACGGACGACGAACGGCGCTCGGTCACGCTGGTCGGGATCGGGGAGCGCTGGTCAGGACTGGGGGCGGCGCTGGAAGCCGGCCGCTGAGACCGCACCGACACGTTGCCGACGGGCTGTCGGCACATTGTTGCGCGGGGCGGCCCGGGCGTGGTCACATGGATGGCGAGAGCTGGTTAGGTCTGCCTAACCATGCCTTCCACCGGAGCCCCAGGAGGCATCCCCATGCCGACGCCCGAGCGTGAAGCGCAGCCGCAGCCGCCAGAGACGTCCGCGGTGTCGATGAAGGATCTGCTGGCGGCCTGCGCCGCGGCGAGCGCGGTCTCGACGCCGCCGTCGGAGGAACGGCAGGAGCGCCAGGAGCGGCACGAGCCTCAGGAGCAGCAGGGGTCCCAGGGGTGTGACGGGGAGCGCAACGCCGCGTAGGCGGCGTGCCGCGGATCAGGCGCGGCCCCGGCCGTGATCCGCCGGATGCCATCCAGGGTGTCCGTTCCCCGTCCCCGGTGGCCCTACGGGACGACGACCACCGTGGCGCCGACCGTCGCGAACGTCCACATCGCGTCGCCGTCCGCGCGTTTCATCCGTACCCCGCCGGTCTTCAGCTTCGGGTCCGGGCTCTCCATGGAGCCGTCCTGTGCCGCACTGAACCCGACGGGCACACCCCCGTCGGCCATCGCGAACAGCACCACGTGCTCGATCGGCACGCCGTCCGAGCCCTTGATGACGCCTGTGCGCGAACGCACCTTGTAGGTCTCGGGCCGCGGGTTCACGGCGCTCGGCATGACGGCGAAGGTCCGGGTCACCTTCCCCTGTGCGTCGACCAGCCACACGCGCCGGTCGCCCAGCGCGTACACCACCCGCGCTCCGGTCCCGGATTCGGCGGGCAGCGTGGTGGGACGCTCTTTCTCCTTCGGCTCGGCACGGCCGACGGCGGGGGCGCTGCTGGACGCCTTCGCCCTGGGGACGGCGACGGAGTCGGGGGCGTTCGCCGATGCCTGGTAGGCCAGGAAACCGACCGCGGCGACTGCCGCCGCGGTGAGCCCGGCCACGATTCCCGAGCTGCCCCTTGCCACCGTGCGCGCCCCTTTCGCCGACGTCCGTATGTCGTACAAGCGTTTATGTCGTACCCCGCGTCTACCCGGTGACGGTAGCAGCAGGGACCGGTGGGAACGGGACGCCGTACGGGGCGCCATGGAGCCGTCGGGGGAGCCGTAGGCTGTTTGCGTGCTCTTGCTCGCCGTGGATACCGCCACCCCCGCCGTCACCGTCGCCCTGCACGACGGGAACTCCGTCGTCGCCGAGTCGGGTCAGGTCGACGCCCGAAGGCACGGGGAGCTGCTGCTGCCCGCCGTCGACCGGGTCCTCGGCGAGGCCGGGGTGAGACTCGACGCCGTGACCGGTGTGGTCGTGGGCGTCGGCCCCGGCCCGTACACCGGTCTGCGGGTCGGTCTGGTGACCGCCGCGACGTTCGGCTCGGCGCTGTCCGTACCGGTGCACGGGCTGTGCACGCTGGACGGCCTCGCGTACGCCGCCGGGCAGGGCGGCCTGGAGGGCCCGTTCGCCGTGGCCACGGACGCCCGCCGCAAGGAGGTCTACTGGGCGCGGTACGAGGACCCCCGTACCCGCGTCGGCGAACCCGCCGTCGACCGTCCCGCCGACATCGCCCAACAGCTCGCCGGGCTCCCGGTGGTCGGGGCGGGCGCGGTGCTCTACCCCGACGCGTTCCCGGACGCCCGCGGTCCCGAGCACGTCAGCGCCGGTGCGCTCGCCGCCCTGGCCGCCGAGCGGCTCGCCGCGGGAGCGGAGCTGCTGCCGCCGCAGCCGCTGTATCTGCGCCGGCCCGACGCCCAGGTCCCGAAGAACTACAAGGTGGTCACCCCGAAGTGACGAGCCGGACTGCCGAACTGCGTGAGATGCGCTGGTGGGACATCGACCCGGTGCTGCAGCTCGAACACGAGCTGTTCCCGGAGGACGCCTGGTCGGCCGGCATGTTCTGGTCCGAGCTGGCGCACGCCCGCGGGCTGCGGGCCACCCGCCGCTATGTCGTCGCCGAGTCCCCGGAAACCGGGCGGATCGTCGGGTACGCGGGACTCGCCGCCGCCGGTGACCTCGGCGACGTCCAGACGATCGGCGTCACCCGCGACCACTGGGGCGGCGGGCTGGGCTCCGAACTCCTCACCGATCTGCTGAAGCACGCCACGGCCTTCGAATGCGCGGAGGTGCTCCTCGAAGTCCGGGTCGACAACACGCGTGCGCAGAGGCTGTACGAACGCTTCGGCTTCGAACCGATCGGCTTCCGCCGCGGCTACTACCAGCCGGGCAATGTCGACGCGCTCGTCATGCGCCTCCACGTACAAGAACCCGCACCAGAGCACGTACAGGAAACTGGGACTGACTGATGGCTGACGAACCGCTCGTACTCGGCATCGAGACCTCCTGCGACGAGACCGGCGTCGGCATCGTCCGCGGTACGACGCTGCTCGCGGACGCCGTCGCGTCCAGCGTCGACACCCACGCCCGCTACGGTGGCGTCGTCCCGGAGATCGCCTCCCGCGCGCACCTGGAGGCGATGGTCCCGACCATCGAACGCGCCCTGAAGGAGGCGGGCGTCAGCGCCCGCGACCTCGACGGCATCGCCGTCACCGCCGGCCCCGGGCTGGCGGGCGCGCTGCTCGTCGGCGTCTCGGCGGCGAAGGCGTACGCGTACGCCCTGAACAAGCCGCTGTACGGGGTGAACCACCTGGCCTCGCACATCTGCGTCGACCAGCTGGAGCACGGCCCGCTGCCCGAGCCGACGATGGCGCTGCTGGTCAGCGGCGGCCACTCCTCGCTGCTGCTCGCGCCGGACATCACCGACGACGTACGGCCGCTGGGCGCGACCATCGACGACGCGGCGGGCGAGGCGTTCGACAAGATCGCCCGGGTGCTGAACCTCGGCTTCCCCGGCGGCCCGGTCATCGACCGGCTGGCGAAGGAGGGCGATCCCAGGGCGATCGCGTTCCCGCGCGGACTGAGCGGCTCGCGCGACCCCGCGTACGACTTCTCCTTCTCCGGTCTGAAGACGTCCGTCGCCCGCTGGATCGAGGCGAAGCGGGCCGCGGGCGAGGAGGTGCCGGTACGCGACGTGGCGGCGTCCTTCCAGGAGGCGGTCGTCGATGTGCTCACCCGGAAGGCCGTCCGGGCCTGCAAGGACGAGGGCGTCGACCACCTGATGATCGGCGGCGGCGTCGCGGCCAACTCGCGGCTGCGGGCGCTCGCCGAGGAGCGGTGCGAGCGGGCCGGTATCCGGCTGCGGGTGCCGCGGCCCGGACTGTGCACGGACAACGGGGCGATGGTCGCGGCTCTGGGCGCCGAGATGGTGGCGCGCAACCGTCCCCCGTCCGACCTGGAACTGTCGGCGGACTCGTCGCTGCCGGTGACGGACTCGCATGTGCCGGGCAGCGCGCACGCCCACGACCACGACCATGTGCATGAGATCAGCAAGGACAACCTCTACTCATGACCGTCGCCCTCATGTGGGAGGCCCGGGCCGTGGTCGGCCGGGGCGCCGAACTGCTGGAGTGGGCCCGGGCCCGCGCCGGTGAGCTGGCGGGCGAGCCGCTGCGGTACGAGCTGCTGCGCGCCCCGCAGGACCGGGTGCTGGTCATCACCTGGTGGGAGGCGGCATACGACGCCGAGCTGCCCGAGCTGCCCGAACCCGCAGCCGATTTGATCACCCGGGCGGTGCACCGCTGGCGGTTCGAGGCAGTCGGCGACTCCACCGGCGGAACATGAGAAAACTCAAGGGATCCTGAGATTTTCCGAAGGAAAACCGAACAACGGTTCCCGCCGTGATCATGCGGACCTACGTTCCTCGACGTGACCGGAGAGAAGAGACGCTTGCCCGTCGTCGCCGCCCCGTCCGACCCCAACGGGTGGTGGCGCGGGAACCGGCCGCGAGCAAGCTGTGGGCGTCCCTGCGGTAGTCCGGAGAAGTCTCCCGGAAACTTCTTCAATTTCTTCGGGCGAGTGTGTCGATTGCGGCGTCTCCCGTTCGACGCAAGGGTGAGAAGCAGGGAAAGCCCCCGCCCTCCTGTACCGAGGAGTCACCATGCCGCGCTTCCTGTCGATGATCCGCATCGATGAGCAGAACCTCCCCTCCGAGGCCCCCGACCCCGACTTCGAGGCGCGCATGGGCGCGCTCTTCGAGGAGATCACCAAGGCCGGGGTCATGCTGGAGACCGCCGGGCTCACCCCCACCTCGCAGGGGACCCGGGTCACCTGGGAGGGCGGCAAGCTGAGCTACACCGACGGGCCCTTCACCGAGACGAAGGAAGTCGTCGGCGGCTACGCCATCACCCAGTGCAAGGACATGGCCGAGGCGCTGGAGTGGACCAAGCGGTTCCTGGAGATCCACCCGAAGAACTGGACCGTCACCTCCGAGGTCCGTGAGATCGCCGAGAGCTAGTGCCCCTCCCGGCAAGCTTTGCCCCGTCGCACCGTCCGGCACGCACGCTCGCCGCGTTGGCCAAAAGCCCTGGTAGCTCCTTCCCCAAGCTCTCAACTCCGTTCGAGCAGGGGAGACCCCATCCAAGGACTTCCGGCCGCCTTGCGATCGCACGCACCGGACGACGCTCCTGATGGGGCAAACATTGCCGGTCACGGCACTAGTGCCGCGCTTGCTCCGCCCCGGTACGGCTGCTCTGATGGGTGGCCGTGACGGAAGCAAGCGCGACGCAGGCGGTCGAGGCGGTATTCAGGATCGAGTCCGCGCGGATCATCGCCGGTGTCGCCCGCATCGTGCGGGACGTCGGCATCGCCGAGGAGCTCGCGCAGGACGCTCTGGTCGCCGCGCTGGAGCAGTGGCCGGAGTCGGGTGTCCCGGACAGACCGGGCGCCTGGCTCATGGCCACCGCCAAGCACCGCGCGATCGATCTCGTGCGCCGCAAGGAGACGTACGCGCGGAAGCTGGCCGAGGTCGGGCGGACCTGGGAGACCGTGCCGCCGCCCGATCCGGGGGACTTCAACAACGCCGAGGACCCCGACCGCATCGACGACGACCTGCTGCGGCTGATTTTCACCGCCTGCCACCCCGTGCTGTCGACGGAGGCCCGGATCGCGCTCACCCTGCGGCTGCTCGGCGGACTCACCACCGACGAGATCGCCCGGGCGTTCCTGGCGTCCGAGCCGACCGTCGCCCAGCGCATCGTCCGCGCGAAACGCACCCTGGGCCGGGCGGGCGTTCCCTTCGAAGTGCCGTACGGCCCCGAGCGCGCGGCCCGGCTCGGCTCCGTCCTCGAAGTCATCTATCTGATCTTCAACGAGGGTTACTCGGCCACCGCGGGCGACGACTGGCTGCGCCCGGCGCTCTGCGAGGACGCGCTGCGGCTGGCCCGGGTGCTGGCCGCACTGATGGACAAGGAACCCGAAGTGCACGGTCTGGTGGCCCTGTTGGAACTCCAGGCGTCCCGCATCGCGGCCCGGACCGGGCCGGAGGGTGCGCCCGTGCTGCTCGCCGACCAGAACCGGTCCCGCTGGGACCGGCTGCTGATCCGGCGCGGGTACGCGGCCCTGGAGCGGGCGAACGCGGTGGGCGACGCCCCGGGCCCGTACGCCCTGCAGGCGGCGATCGCCGCGTGCCACGCCCACGCGGTGAGGTACGAGGAGACGGACTGGACGGTCATCGCCACGCTCTACGGGCTGCTGCTGAAGGCGGCCCCGTCGCCGGTCGTCGAGCTGAACCGCGCGGTCGCCGTCTCGACGGCGGAGGGACCGGAGGCGGGGCTCGCGCTGGTCGACGCCCTGGCCGGGGACCCGGCGCTGAGCACGTACCACCTGCTGCCGAGCGTGCGCGGCGATCTGCTGGCGCGGCTGGGGCGCACGGGCGAGGCACGGGCGGAGTTCCTGCGGGCGGCGGAACTGACCCGGAACGCGCGTGAGCGGGCGCTGCTGCTGGCCCGGGCGGAGAAGGGATCCGGCGCGGCGCGATGAGTTTCCGCGCCCCGCCCGGTCTACCTTGCACAGCCAACGCCCGTACGGACAGCCGAGGAGCAGGCCATGCAGAAGATCAAGACCTTCCTGTGGTTCGACAACCAGGCCGAGGAGGCCGCGAACTTCTATGTCTCCGTCTTCGGGGGCGACTCGAAGGTGCTCGGCGTGTCGCACTACACCGAGTCGTCGCCCGGTGAGCCGGGCACCGTCATGACCGTCGACTTCCGGCTGGCCGGCCAGGAGTACGTGGCGCTCAACGGCGGTCCGCAGTTCCCCTTCACCGAGGCGATCTCGCTGGCCGTCGACTGCGAGACGCAGGCGGAGGTCGACGAGCTGTGGGACCGGCTCACCGACGGCGGCGAGGAGAGCCAGTGCGGCTGGCTCAAGGACAAGTACGGGCTGTCCTGGCAGATCGTCCCGCGCGGGCTGTCCGAGGCGCTCTCCCACCCCGACCCGGCCAAGGCGGACCGGGCGATGAAGGCCATGCTCGGCATGAGGAAGCTCGACATCGAGGCGCTGCGCAACGCCTGACGGCGTCCGCGGCGCCCGGCCGGCGGCTCCCGGCCGATGCGGACCAGGGCCCGGTGGGCCGCGGTGTGCGACACGTGCCCCAAAGTCGCCCCGGTGAGCGGCAACTGACGGACCATGGGCGGGAATCGGTCTACCGGCCGACCGGACTGTACGCCACTGAGGTGGCCCGGGTCGCGCGGGCGCACCGGCCGGTCCGGCAGCCTCGTTGACCGCGTGACCGGGGCGCATCGGGCGCCCGTCGCGAGAGGAGTCATCATGTCCGACCAGTACGACTACAGCCCCGAGTCGGGGGCGGGCGGCGACGGCGCCGACGACTCCGAGTACGACAGCGCGGACGCCGGACTCGACGGGTACAGCGAGTACCCGGACGGCCGGTCGGACAGCTGAGACCGTACGGAACGGGCGGGATCCCCGTCGCCACCGGCCCCGCCCGTCCCCGTTCCGGACTCACCTCGTCGGACCAGCGCCGCCGCGATCCCGTCGGTCGCCGCGATCGGCCGCTCCGGGTCCCCGTTCAGCCGTCCCCAGGGGGCCGCCGTCACCGTACGCGCCTGCGCCGCTAGCGGATCTCGTTCGCCGCCCGGCGGTAGGTCGAGCGCCGGTCTGTGATGTCCGTCCAGAGGTCCCCGTACACGTTCCTCGTGACCCCCGGCTCCCGCAGGAAGTCGTGCGGGAAGCCGAGCGACACCTCGCTCGCCGCGTCGAGCCGGTGCATCGCGTCGGCGTCGAGCGTGACATCGACACTGGCGAGATTGTCGGCGAGCTGGCTCACCTTGGTGGCGGCGACGATCGGGATGATGTTCCCGGGCCGTCCGCGCAGCCACGCCAGCGCCACCTGCGCCGGGCTCCAGCCGCCCTGTTCGGCGACCTCCAGCACCGTGGTGAGGACCGCCTCCTCCCGGCGATCGGCCCGGTTGTCGAAGGCGGGCGAGTCCAGCCGGCCCGTTTCGCCGCGCCGGTACTTCCCGGTGAGTTTGCCTGCGGCGAGCGGGCTCCACGCCAGCACGGCCTGGTCGAAGGCGCGGGCCTGCGGCAGCAGTTCTCGTTCCGGGGTGCGCTCCAGCAGGTTGTACCGCAGCTGCGAACCGGCGAACGAGGTCCAGCCCCGCAGCTCGGCCAGCGTGCTCGCCTGCGCGATCTCCCACGCCGCCCAGTCCGACACCCCGAGATAGAGCACCTTGCCGGACCGTACGAGGTCGTCGAGGGCGCGCATGACCTCCTCGACCGGGGTGAAGTTGTCCCGCGCGTGCACCCACAGGACATCGATGCGGTCGGTACGCAGCCGGGCGAGGCTCGCCTCCACCGACTGGACCAGGTTCTTCCGGTGGTTGCCCGCCGCGTTCACATCGCCCGTGCGGGTGGCGCAGCTGTACTTCGTGGCGAGTACGAACCGGTCCCGGCGGCCTTCGAGCAGCTCGCCGAGGATCGTCTCCGAACTGCCGTTGGTGTAGTTGTTGGCGGTGTCGATGAAGTTGCCGCCCGCGTCCGCGTACGCGTCGACGATCCGGGCGCTGGTTTCCTTGTCCGCGCCCCATCCCCAGTCCTCGCCGATGGTCATGGAGCCGAGGCTCAGCTCGCTCACCCGCAGGCCGGTCCGGCCGAACAGCGTGTACTGCACAGGGTTCTCCCTCGCTACGTGCGTGCTTCCGGTCAGCTGGTCGCATTCGGACGTTACGAGCTGGAGCGCGCTTCACCGCAAGCCACGCCGAAACTGTGCCCGCACCCGGTCGGTAGGGTCTGGCCCATGTCTCGCCGCACACTGCCGCCGCCTCCTCCGCCCGTCGAGATACGCTCCTGGCCCGGCAGGGAGGCCCTGCTCGCCGACCGGGCGGTCGTCCTCGGTGAACTGGTCACCCTGCATGTGGGGCGCGGCCGGCTGGTGGTGCTGTGGCTGTGGGGCGCCCTGTGCGCGCTCGGCTGGTCGCTGGTGGGGACCGCGGTCCTCACGTTCGAGGAGTCGTACGACATCTTCGGCGTCGTCCTCGGCGTCGTCCTCGCCGCTCTGGGCGCCTGCTGCGTCGTACCGTCGGTGGTCTTCGTCGTCGTCGGTCTGCGCCGCGACCGGAAGATCCGCCGACTGCTCGACGCCTGGGGCGAGTTGGACCGGGATCCGGACGGTGACCTGCGACTGCGGGCGCCCGGCGCGAGCCTCGCCTGGATGCTGTCGTCGTTCGTGCTGTGCGCGGTCGGGCTGTACGCCTGCGTGGCCGTTCCGGCAGGTGCGGAGGCCCCCGAGGACACCTACGGTGCGGTCGCCCTCGTCATGGGACTCGGGATGATCGGCTGGCTGCTCGGTCTGATCGGCGTCACCAAGGCGTTCGCGCACCGCCGTTGGGTGCTGAGGGTGCTCGTCGGGGCGCCAGGGCCCGAGCCGCTGTTCTCCGTCGGCGGCGGTGCTCACCGCTGAATCCGCCTCTGTCCTGGCCGCGTAGCAGGATCCGCGCAGGGGGAGGGTTCGCAACTGCTGGGCAGACACATCGTTGTGGCGAACGTGGACACGATGGGGTGAACGGTGTGACGAGCTGCGGGTATGCCAGGTGAGGTGCGGGTAGCAGTCTGGGACGCCGGGTGGGGCGTCAGCAGTCGGGACCCCGGTGTCGCCGGAGTGATGGTTCGGGGTCTCCCCGTCGCCTCCGGCCACACCCGTATGGCCAGGTCGTAGGGATTCCGGCCGCCCGGGACGGACCGCATACGGATGTGCGTCGCCGACCGGGACGCGAAAGCCGAGGACCAGTGCGCCCAGGACCGTTCGGGGCGTGCCGGTGAGCCGGGGCTCACTCCTGCCCACCGCCCAGGAACGGTGTCACATGGAGTGGTACTGATGGGTGCTCATATCTTCTGGACCGGTCGGTCTGAGAGCCTGTCGGGTGGCCTTCGATCGGAGAGCGGACGCGGCATGGTGCGTGCGATTCCAAGGCGCCGGGATGGCCTTGGACGGGGTCTCCCCTGCTCGAACGAAGCTGAGAGCTCGGGGAAGGAGCCACCAGGGCATTTCGGCAACGCCGGAAGCGTGCGTGCCAGGGCGTGGCCGCCCGATCAGAGGTCACCCGACAAGCTCTCAGGCGTGCCGGGCCGCACGGGGTGGCCGATCAGCATGGTCGGCGCCCCGGCGACCCGGGTCAGGAACACCGTCGCCGCGTTCGGGCCCTGCAGCTTCATCTTCCGGCGCAGCTCCTCCGGTTCGACGGCCGAGCCCCGCTTCTTGACGGTCAGGACGCCGACCTTCCGTTCCCGCAGCAGCGCCTTCAGCTTCTTCATGTTGAAGGGCAGCCGGTCGGTGATCTCGTACGCGGCCGTGTACGGGGAGTCGTACGGCTCGTCGCTCGTGACGTACGCGATCGTCTCGTCGACCAGCCGGCCGCCCGACCGCGCCACGATGTCGGCGACCAGATGGGCGCGGATGACGGCGCCGTCCGGCTCGTACAGATAGCGGCCCACCGGTCCGACAGGCGGGGCGGGCAGCACGGCCGGGGCCGACAGGGTGGCGCCCGCCGGGAGCAGGGTGGCGCGGTACGAGCCCGGGGCGAACCCTTCGCCGAACCAGAGCACCGCCTCCTTCACATCACCGGCGTCCGAGATCCACTCCGCCTCCGCCTGCGCCGGGATTGCCTCGTGCGGGATGCCGGGGGCGATCTTCAGCGCGGCGCGGGGGGCCGCCAGCGCGGCGCCGGTCGCCCAGGAGAGCGGCGGTGAGTACGCCTCGGGGTCGAAGATCCTGCCGCGTCCGCCGCGCCGGGCCGGGTCGACGAAGACCGCGTCGTACGCGGATGTGTCGATCTCGGTGACATCGGCGCAGCGCACGTCGATCAGGGTGTCGAGACCGAGCGCGGCGGCATTGGCGCGGGCCACCTCGACCGTCAGCGGGTCGCGGTCCACGGCGAGGACGCGGACGCCCGCACGGGCGAGGGCGAGGGCGTCACCGCCGATCCCGCAGCAGAGGTCGGCGACGCTGCGTACGCCCGCTTCGGCGAAGCGCCTGGCGCGGTAGGTGGCGACCGAGGTACGGGTCGCCTGCTCGACACCGTTCGGCGTGAAGAACATCCGGTACGCGTCCTCGGCGCCGAACTTCGACACGGCCCGCTGCCGCAGGCGCGCCTGCCCCAGCGCCGCCGACACCAGCGGGGCCGGATGGCTGCGGCGCAGCCGGGTGGCGGTGGCGAGCTCCTGGGAGGGGTCGTACGCCCGCAGCTCGGCGAGGAGTGCCTCGCCCTCGGGTGTGCGCAGGGCCGTGAAGGCGGCGAGCGGGTCGGTCGGGTCGGTCGGATCGAAGGCGTTCACGGGCCCATTGTGAGCCAGCCGGGGGACCGCGCGGGCCCGGCGGCGGTGTCGGCCGGAGCGGTCGAGCAGCCACTGACAGTATGCGAAACCATGCAGGATGTACGACAAAAGGAAGATTTACGCGTAAGGAGGCATGGACTGGGCGCGATGCGGCGCGGACCGGGCCATGTGGTCCTGGCCGCACTCCTGGTCGCCGCGGCCGCCTCCGGCTGCGCGTCCGAGTCCGGCGGCGGGCACGGGGCGGCCGGACCCGCCGCCGGCCATCCGGGCGGCCCCGCCCAGCGGACGCAGGCCGCACGCGCGGTGGCGGCCAGGAAGTGGGGGCTGGCCGACACACCGCTGGCCCCTCCCGCACCGCCCGCCGGGAAACCGCGCCTCACCACCCGCAAGGGGTTCGAGGTCGAGGGCGGCGACGACTCGCTGCCACCCGTCATCACCACCGTCCCCACCGGGGAACGCATCGTCTTGCTGGACGACGGCGACAACAAGGACCCCGAGCTGTTGCGGATGATGGCCGAGCTCGACATCCCGTACAGCGCATTCCTCAGCGACTACCTGGTCCGCAACGACTACGGCTACTTCAAGGAGATGCAGAACCGGGGCGTCACGCTCAACAATCACACGCTCAACCACCCCTACCTGCGCGGCCTTTCCTCCAGTGAGCAGAAGAGCGAGATCTGCGGCCAGCAGGACATCATCGAGAAGGAGTTCGGCAGGCGGCCCACCCTCTTCCGCCCGCCGTACGGCACCTACAACGGGGACACACTGCGCATCGCGCAGTCCTGTGGCATCAGGGCCGTGCTCCTCTGGGCCGAGGAGGCGTTCCCCGACCGCATGGAGTGGCGCGAGCCGGACCGCGATCTGCACCCCGGCGACATCATCCTCACGCACTTCAGGGGCCGTAAGGACTGGGGCGGCTCCATGGCCGACCTGATCCGCGCGGTCATGAAGACCATCACGGACAAGGGGTACGCCGTGGCCCGGCTGGAGGACTACGTATGAGAAGGGCGCACCGGCTGCTCGCCGGACTGCTGGCAACCGGTGCGCTCCTGGTCGCCACCGCCGGGTGCGCGCAGTCGGTCGACCCGATCGAACGACTGGGCCTGAAGGCCGCGCAGAAGGTGAGCCGGCCGCACCCGACGCCGGGACCGGCGGCGGGGCGGGAGTCGGAGCGGCGGGCGGGTGTGCGGGGTGATCACGGGGCGGCGGGGTCGATGGTCGTCGTCTCCTGCGGCCGACGGGGTCGGTCGCAGGATTCCGGGCACGCGCGGTTGTCTCCGCCGCTGAGACGCTGGTGGCCGGACCGGCCGGTGCCGTCCGGCGGAGTGGGTGCGGGGATGGACTGCGAGCGACGGTAGTCGCAGTCCCCGGTCCGCACCGTCACGCACGCGCGGCAGCGCGACGGTGATCGCGACGGCCACCCGGGTGATCGCCCCGGAAGGCGGTCAAGGGCCCCGCCCCGGTCCATCGGCGGCGGTTCGGCCGCCTCGCCGATGTGGGGACCTGTCCCGACGACGGGGCGCCGACGCGGGGGCGACGTCCGGCATCTCCCGCCGTCGTACGGAACGGTGCGGTCCGTTCCTGCGTTCCCCGTACGTTGTCCCGATCGAGACGATCCGGTGCTGTGACGCCACGACCGCACTGAATTGGCACTCCGCTTGACCGAGTGCTAATCGCGGTCATAGTCTCAGCTCTGGCACTCCCCAGTGGAGAGTGCCAGCAGTACTGTGCGATCGGCAGGTCCGGCACCCGCGACGACGGACCCATCTGATCGCCACCCCAGACAGTTAACCCCGCAGTTAACCCCGAGATCTCCGAAGGGGGAGGCCGGATCGTGACGACCACCAGCTCCAAGGTTGCCATCAAGCCGCTTGAGGACCGCATTGTGGTCCAGCCGCTCGACGCCGAGCAGACCACGGCCTCTGGCCTGGTCATCCCGGACACCGCCAAGGAGAAGCCCCAGGAGGGCGTCGTCCTGGCCGTGGGCCCGGGCCGCTTCGAGAACGGCGAGCGTCTGCCGCTCGACGTCAACACCGGTGACGTCGTGCTGTACAGCAAGTACGGCGGCACCGAGGTGAAGTACAACGGCGAGGATTACCTCGTCCTCTCGGCTCGCGACGTGCTCGCGATCATCGAGAAGTAATTCACACACGTTTGCTTCCGTTCTGCGCCCCTGGTCCCCTGCGAGATAACAAGCCGGGCGGTCAGGGGCGCAGTTCGTTCGAGAGGACAGTTCAGCTGCCATGGCGAAGATTCTGAAGTTCGACGAGGACGCCCGTCGCGCCCTTGAGCGCGGCGTCAACAAGCTTGCCGACACGGTCAAGGTGACGATCGGCCCCAAGGGCCGCAACGTCGTCATCGACAAGAAGTTCGGCGCTCCCACCATCACCAACGACGGTGTCACCATCGCGCGCGAGGTCGAGCTCGACGACCCGTACGAGAACCTCGGCGCCCAGCTGGTGAAGGAGGTGGCGACCAAGACCAACGACGTGGCGGGTGACGGCACCACCACCGCCACCGTGCTCGCCCAGGCGCTCGTCCGCGAGGGCCTGCGCAACGTGGCCGCGGGTGCCTCCCCGGCCGCCCTCAAGAAGGGCATCGACGCCGCGGTCAAGGCTGTGTCCGAGGAGCTCCTCGCGACCGCCCGACCGATCGACGACAAGTCCGACATCGCCGCCGTGGCCGCGCTCTCCGCGCAGGACTCGCAGGTCGGCGAGCTCATCGCGGACGCGATGGACAAGGTCGGCAAGGACGGTGTCATCACCGTCGAGGAGTCCAACACCTTCGGTCTGGACCTCGAGTTCACCGAGGGCATGGCGTTCGACAAGGGTTACCTGTCCCCGTACATGGTGACCGACCAGGAGCGTATGGAGGCCGTCCTCGACGACCCGTACATCCTGATCCACCAAGGCAAGATCGGCTCGATCCAGGAGCTGCTCCCGCTGCTGGAGAAGGTCATCCAGGCCGGTGGCTCCAAGCCGCTGCTGATCATCGCCGAGGACGTCGAGGGCGAGGCCCTGTCGACCCTGGTCGTCAACAAGATCCGTGGCACCTTCAACGCCGTCGCGGTGAAGGCCCCGGGCTTCGGTGACCGTCGCAAGGCCATGCTCGGCGACATCGCCACCCTCACCGGTGCGACCGTCATCGCCGAGGAGGTCGGCCTCAAGCTCGACCAGGCCGGTCTGGACGTGCTGGGCACCGCCCGCCGTGTCACCGTCTCCAAGGACGACACGACCATCGTGGACGGCGGCGGCGAGCCCGGCGACGTCAAGGGCCGGGTCAACCAGATCAAGGCCGAGATCGACGCCACGGACTCCGACTGGGACCGCGAGAAGCTCCAGGAGCGCCTCGCGAAGCTGGCCGGCGGCGTGTGCGTGATCCGTGTCGGTGCCGCCACCGAGGTGGAGCTCAAGGAGAAGAAGCACCGTCTGGAGGACGCCATCTCCGCGACCCGCGCCGCGGTCGAGGAGGGCATTGTCTCCGGTGGTGGCTCCGCTCTGGTCCACGCCGTCAAGGTCCTCGAGGGCAACCTCGACAAGACCGGCGACGAGGCCACCGGCGTCGCGGTCGTGCGTCGCGCCGCGGTCGAGCCGCTGCGCTGGATCGCCGAGAACGCCGGCCTCGAGGGTTACGTCATCACCTCGAAGGTCGCCGAGCTCGACAAGGGCCAGGGCTTCAACGCCGCGACGGGCGAGTACGGCGACCTGGTGAAGGCCGGCGTCATCGACCCGGTCAAGGTCACCCGCTCCGCGCTGGAGAACGCCGCGTCCATCGCGTCGCTGCTGCTGACGACCGAGACCCTGGTCGTCGAGAAGCCGGCCGAGGAAGAGGCCGACGCCGGTCACGGCGGCCACGGTCACTCGCACTGACGCGCTGCCACCTCGGCTCACAGCCGCACAAGGCCCCCGTCCCCGCTGTTCAGCGCTGGGAACGGGGGCCTTCGGCTGTCCTGTGCAGACGGATCAGTCGAGCGCGCCGAGCTGGCGCATCAGGCCGAGGAGGTCCTCGTGCCACCAGCCTTCCTGGATCCTGCCGTCCTTGAACCGGAAGATCGTGGTGCCCGTCATGGTGCACTGCCTGCCCGTGGGGGCGATTCCCATGAAGTCACCCTCGTGGGTGCCGGTCCAGGTCCACAGCGTCACGACGTCGTCACCCTCGCAGACCTGCCGGTCCAGACTGAGGGTGAAGTCGAAGGCCGCGCGCCATCGGATCACGTCGTTCTTCAGGGAGTCGGACCCGATCACGGTGTCCTGCTCCTTGGCGACGTCGTGGTCGATGTAGTCGGGCGCGAAGACCTCGTCGATGGCTTCGAGGTTGCCCCCGACGGCGATCTCGTGGAAGAACCGGCGCGACAGTGTCTGGTTCAACTGTTCGTCACGGACCACATCGAGGTCGGTGAAGGTGGGCATCCCTTCGCAGAGCGCCACCATCTCCTGGAAGATCTGGTCGGTCTCCGGCAGCTTCGAGTTCGCCATCGCATCTTCGTACGAAGGGAATTCGACGATCTCGACGAAGTGGGACCCGTCGGAGCGGTCCTTGCCGATGAGGCTGTGCGTGGCCGTCCGGGTGCCCTTGGTCCGTTCGACCCATTCGTCCATGAGGCGGTCCATGTCGTCGAACCGCTCCGTCTTGCAGTCGATTACTTGTACGAATCTCATGGCGTCTCCCGGTCCTGCAGTGTGGGTGGGATTCTTCCAGTTTAGTGAGATGGGGGGCTTTCGACGTTCTGGGCTCAGGCCGAGTGCTGCAGGCTTCCGGCGTGCACGGGGTCCGCGAAGGGCAGACCGGACGCGAACCGCTCCATCTCGTCGAGCGCATGGTCGGCCATCCGGTGCAGCTCATCGCCCAGCGACCCCGCGATGTGCGGAGTGAGCAGCACATTCGGCAGCTCGTACAACGGCGAGAGCGCGGGCGGAAGTTCGGGATCCGTCACATCCAGCACCGCGTGCAGTCGCCCGCTCCGCAGCTCCGGAAGCAAGGAGTGCTCGTCGATCAGCGACCCGCGCGCCGTGTTGATCAGCGTCGTGCCCGTCGCCATCGCCGCCAGCTGCGCGGCGCCGATCAGATGGTGCGTCTCCGGCAGCTGCGGCGCATGCACGGAGACGACGGAGCTGCGTGCGCACAGCTCGTCCAGCGCCGCGAGCCGTACGCCCAGCCGGGCCGCCTCCGCCGCGTCGACGTACGGGTCGTACAACAGGACGTCCAGGTCGAAGGGGCGCAGCAGCTCGATCACCCGTCGGCCGATGCGGGATGCGCCGATGATGCCGACGGTACGGCGGTAGTTGCCGGAGCCGTCGAGCTCCTGGAGCCAGTCGTGGCCGGTGCGCAGGGCGGCGTAACGCTGCGCGGCCTGCAGCACCCGCTTGCCCGCGAAGAGGATCGCGGCAAGGGTGAACTCGGCGACGGGCAGCGCATTGGCTCCGGCCGCCGAGGTGACGGCGATCCCGCGTTCCCAGCAGGCGTCCGTGATGTGGTGCTTCACGGAACCGGCCGCGTGCACCACGGCCCGCAGCCGCGGCGCGCCGTTCAGCACCTCCGCAGTCAGCGGCGTCGCACCCCAGCAGGTGAGCAGCACCTCGGTCTCGGCGAGCGCGGCGGCCGTCTCCGGTGCCGGGTCGGCCAGGTCGTGGGCGACGAATCGGGGATCCGTACGGGTGAGGGCGGCCAGCCGTGCGCGGTGGCGGTCGGCGAGGAGCCGGTCGGCGATGCCGGGGCCCATCGCCAGCAGGGCTTTCGGCCGGTTGTCAGTGGCGTGGGGCATGGTGGAACTCGGACTCCTCAAAGGGCGCTCGGCTCAGGGGGCGGGCAACGGTCACTTGACGCTTCCGGCGGTCAGACCCGCCTTCCAGTGCCGCTGCAGGGAGACGAAGGCGACGATCAGGGGGATCACGGCGAGGAGGGATCCGGTGACGACGAGCGGATAGAAGCTCGGCTCGCCGTGGGTGTTGGTGTTCCAGGAGTACAGACCCAGGCTCAGCGGGAACAGCTTGCGGTCCGACAGCATCACGAGGGGGAGGAAGAAGTTGTTCCAGATCGCGGTGAACTGGAAGAGGAAGACGGTCACGAAGCCCGGCATGACCATGCGCAGCCCGATCGACCAGAAGACGCGCAGCTCGCCGGCGCCGTCGATACGGGCGGCCTCCAGCGCCTCGTTCGGGATGTAGCCGGTGGAGAACACCCGGGCGAGGTAGACGCCGAACGGGTTGACGAGGACCGGGATCAGCACGGACCAGTAGGTGTTGACCAGGCCGGTCCTGGACGCCAGGAGATACATCGGCAGGGCGAGCGCGGTGGTGGGGACCAATACGCCCATCAGCACCAGGCCGAACAGCTTCTCCTTGCCGCGGAATTCGTACTTGTCGAAGGCGTACCGTTCCTAACCAGTGTGCAACAGTGAGTCCTGGAGCCACTGTTGCGTACTGGGCGCATCCCGAACGGTTTTGGATGCACTGGGTTCCCGCTTTCGCTTCCCGCTCGGCGGCACGCCTCCAGGGGCGTGGTCCGTTGTGGGCGGGCGGGTTCCCTCACGCCCCTGGTGACCTGGTTCGGCCTGGACGGTCCGATGCCCCGCACGATCACTCCGGTCGTGTGGGGGCGGTGCCGTCCGACGCCGGACCGGGTGTCCGAGGGCGCGTCGTCCGATCGCGATACCGGCGGCATCGTGACGGGACATCTTTCGGCGTGGGGTGGCCAGTGGTTTCTGCCAGTGCTGGGCACCCCACATGCTGGTGTAGGCCGGGTCGACCGCGACAATGCTCAGGCCGTGTTCAGCGGCCATCGACACCAGCCGGGCCTTGAGCTTCCCGGTCGGGATACCGGAGATGAGCTGCCGGAACCGCTTCTTGCGGCCGTGCTTCTCCCGGGTCTTCTCGGGCGTGAAGTCGAGGTCTTCGATGCCGATCGCGGCGACCCCGGCACGCACCGCCCAGTTGATCAGGCGGGTCAGCGCGTGGCGGATCTGTGCGTCGCGGTGAGCGGCGGTGCCGGACAGGTCGTAGGGGAAGTGGTGCGGGTCGCCGATGGGGTTGCCGTGCCGGTCGAGGTGGTAGGCGGCGAAGTGGTCGGCGTTGGTGTCGACGCCGATCATGCCCCGGGCGCGGGCGGTCTCCAACGGGATGGTCTGGACGACGGGGCGTTGCCAGGATGCGGTGAGATACCAGCGGCCTCGCTCCGTGTCGAGGTGGATGCGGTAGGCGACGGCCCGGTTCGCTTCGATGCGGTCGGCCCACTCCGCGCCCCGGTGCGCGAAGCCGATACGGGAGGTGAGGATGTACCGGCCGTGCTGGGCGTTGGCCAGGTGCGCGAGCGGGGCCGGCAGCTTGATGGACACTTCGCCGTCCGGGGTGACGCGGATCGTCTCGTTCCCGAACCGCTTCCCCGACTCGCCGTCGGCAGCGATGAACCAGCGTTCCGCCTCCCACCGTTCCCGCCACTGGTCTTCGGTGAGCTGGGCCCGGGTGAGGTGGTGGCGGGTGTTGAGGAGACGTTTACCGCCCCGCACCACCCGCACCCGCCCGGCCTGCCAGTCGGCCACAGCAGCAGCATGCCGCGCCTTGAGTGCCGCGAGGCGGCGGGACTTGCGGAACCACTCGTTCTTCGACTGGTAACCGCCCGTCGCGCGCTTGGTTCCCTTCTCCCCGATCGGGAGGGACAGGCGGTGCCGCAGCGTCTTGATCCCGGCCGCCAGCTTCTGGATATGCGCCGCCTGGCCACGGCGCGCGAGCGCCCACTGATCGTGCGTGGCCTTGGTGATCGCACCCGCGATCCGCGACGACGACAATGCCGTCAGCTCCCGCTTACGCGCCGCCCACGTCTGAGCGCTGTGCTCCAGACCATCCGCACAGCGAGCCTTGAGATCACCGGAAGCCAGCGCACCCTGGTGCGCACCGACCGCGCGCAGCACCATCTCGTCGTGGGGGGTGAGGTGCCCCAGCCGGTCCCGGATCGCCACCCCGCAAGGCCCGGGCACCACGACGGGAACGGCCAATTTCCGCAGACCACCCACCACATCACCCCTCCCAGGCCGGACACCTGCCACCCGACCCAACGAGCAGCAGCCACCAAGGTCACCCATTCGGCCCCAGAACCCCCGTTCCCACCCCCGCGAATACACCGCCAGGACTCACTCCCGCACGCCACCACTCACCTCGGCTCAGCAAACCGACAGCAGCACGCAACCCCTTGGTCCAGCCCCAGAAGGTGATGCTGACGGGCTTGCCGTCGCTTCCGGGGGCGGCGCTGTCGTCGTCGTCGTCGCCGCTGCCGCCGCAGGCCGTGAGAACGGCGAGGGCGGTGGCGGCGCCGACGAGGGCAAGGGACGTTCTGCTCGAACTGCGGCTCACAGCGAGGCTCCTGAACAGGCGACGACATTGGCGTTGGCCGTGATCCTTGAACCAGTCGTGACCGAAGTCAAGAGCGAAAGATTGATTGATCGAAAAAAGATCAAATAAGTTACGTACGGAAGCGGGAGGGCGGAAGCAGCGGGGAGGGCTGCGGGGGCGTGTCATGGGAGGGGGGAACCGCATGAGTCGCGGACCCGCAGCTGCGGCAGCAGCGTCAGATGGCGCCGCGGCGCGCCCGTCCTCTCGCCCAGCCGTTCCACCAGCAGTTCGGTGGCATGGCGACCCACATCGCGCTTGGGCGGCGCCACCGCCGTCAGCGGGGTGTCGGCGAGCGCCGCCACCTCGTCGTCGTACGCGATCAGCGCCAGGTCGTCCGGCACCCGCACGCCCAGCTCGGCCAGGCGCTGCACCACCTGGATCGCGTCCACGTCGTTGTGGATCAGCGCCGCCGTGGCCACCCCCGAGCCGACCGCCTCGCGCAGCGCCTGCACCGCCGCCTCGAAGGCATCGGGAGCCAGCTCCGCCGGTACCGAATCGATCACGTCCTGCGGGGCGCGCAGCCCCAGCACGGCCAGCGCCTCCGTGTATCCGGACCGCACCGCGACCGCCGTCGGGGAGTCGGCGCGGGCCATCAGCAGCGGTGCCCCGTGGCCCAGTTCCACCAGGTGGCGTACGGCGAGCAGGACCCCGTGGGCGTGGTCCGAGCAGACCCGGTCCAGGCCGTCCAGCCGCGAGCCCGCGGCGGGCCGGCGCTCCAGCAGCACCGTGGGCACGGGCAGCGCGGCGATCCAGTCGCCGAACGCCGCCGGGTCGCCGGGATGCTGCCAGCCGGGAGCGATCAGCAGGCCCTCGGCGCCCGTCGAGAGCAGTCCCTCGGTGCGCGCGTGGTCCTCCTCGGGCCGGTAGTCCGAGATCCGCAGGATCAACCGGGCCCCGGCCCGGGCCGCCGCCTCGTGCGCCCCGCGGATGACCTCGGCGAAGTAGTACGTCGCAGAGGGCGCGAGCATACCGAGGACCAGGCCGCTGCTCGTACCGGTGGCCGCGCCGGAGGCGGCGCCGGGCGCCGCACGGTCCTGCGGCCAGGAGACCGATCCGTGCACCCGGTCCAACAGGCCCCGGCCCGCCAGGTCCTCCACGTCCCGGCGCACCGTGACGGGCGAGACGCCCAGCTGGGAGGCGAGATCGGAGACCCGGGCCGAGCCCCGTTCCCGTACCAGCCCCAGTAGCCGGTCATGACGTTCAGCGGCAGTTTCGCGCACGGCAGCAGTCCCCTCGCAGTGATCCGACCCTGGGATCGACCCTAGTCCAGCGTGATCGAACGATGGCAGTTTCGATCATTCAAACGTAATCCATTGACGTTCGATCAATCCGAGTCCAGGATTCCGGCGATGCCGACTCGACCCTGACTGTTCGTACGGAGGAATTGTGAGACATCGCGTCACCGCGAATTGGGTTGGAGTGGGGTCGTGATCGTCTTGCGACGGCAAAGAGTTTGCGCATGTGCAGATACTGGCTCGCGTGGGGCAAGTTCGGGCATCGGTGTTCAAGTCCCATGAGGTCTCGTGAGTCAGTGTTGGCTTCGTGTTCATGAGCGAGCAGGCAGTGGTGAAGCGACAGTTCGGGCATCGTGCCCGGCTTGCTATGACTCCTGCCCTCAGTCTCAAGCTCGATGAGCAGGCACACGCTGCCCGGGCGATGTGGAATCTCCTGCACGCGTGGTGGCAGATGATGCCGAAGGACCAGCGGACCCTGGCCCATGCGGATGCCGCGATACGCCAATCCCGCAAGGACATCGACTTCCTTGCCGTTGTCCCGGCTCAGGCCGCGCAAGCGGTGCTGAAGACGTACGTGCAGGCGTGGAAGAATTGCTGGGGCGGCCGTGCGGACGCCCCGAACTTCAAGACCCGCATCCGCACGGTCATGTCCCTGGACATCCCACAGGGGCAGCATCTGAACATCGTCCGCGTCCATCGCAGGTGGGGCGTGGTCAACATCCCCAAGGTCGGCCGGGTCCGGTTCCGCTGGACGAAGGACCTGCCGGTCGGCAAGCGTGCCGACCAGAACAATCGGATCACTGGGGCTCGGTTGGTCAAGGACGACCTCGGCTGGCACATCTCCTTCCGCGTTCAGACCCTCGAACCTGAACCCGAGCCTCATAAGGGCCCGGAAGTCGGTATCGATGTAGGCGTAACTATCCCCCTCGCCTTGTCCGACGGCGGGAAGTTCGAGCACGGTGCGTGGCTGACTGACAGGGAGCAGGCCAAACTTCTGTGCCTGGAGCGCCGCTCCGCCGCGCTCCGGCAGTACCGCAAGCGCGGCGAGAAGGCATCGAAGCGTTTGCAGCATGTGTACGACCAGATTGCCCGGCTACGCGCGAAAGCCAAGCGCCGACGTCAGGACTGGCAGCACAAGACCACTACGACTATCGCCCGCACGTACGGCACCGTCGTGGTGGAGGCTTTACAGATCACGAACATGGTCAAATCCGCCAAGGGCGCCATCGACCGACCCGGCAAGAACGTCGCGCGGAAGGCCGGTCTCAACCGGTCCATCCTCGCCGAGGCTTGGGGACGCATGGTCGCCATGCTCGATTACAAGCTCACCCGGCGCGGCGGCAACCTGGTCAAGGTCCCAGCCCCCGGCACCTCCCAGCGCTGCTCGATGTGTGGTGTCACCACGCCAGGGAACCGGGAGAGCCAGGCGGTATTCGTCTGCAAGAACCCGGACTGCGGGTGGTCGGGCAACGCCGACCACAACGCGGGCCGCAATGTCCTGCATCTCTACCGGATCGGCCTCGTGGCGATCCCGGCTGCCGGAAGGCGCAGTCGTCAGGCGCGGCAACGCGTCCAACCCGCCACCGCAAGGTAGGCAGGAATCTCCCCGCTCGCGGAGGAGAGAACTTCAAAACAACACCTTCCACAAATGCGGATCTCGACACCGATACCTACGCGGGCCGCGGCGTCGAGTAATCCGCACACCGTCCGACCGCCCTACTGCGGACCGTACTTGCGGCCTGTCTTGGAGGTGACCCCTCCGAGCAGGCCGCGCGGCGCCACCTTCACCAGCCCCATCAGCGCCTTGTACCGCGCGTCCGGGATCGACACCGACTTCCCGCGCGCCAGATCCGCCAGCGCCGAGGCGACCAGCCTGTCCGCGTCGAGCCACATCCAGCCCGGAATGTTGTCGGTTCCCATCCCGGCGCGTTCATGGAACTCGGTCCGTACGAAGCCGGGGCACAGCGCCATCAGCCGCACCCCCGAGCCGGCCAGGTCCTTCGCCGCGCCCTGGGTGAACTGAACGACCCACGCCTTGGACGCGCCGTACGTCCCGCGCGGTACGAACGCCGCCACCGAGGCCACATTGACCACCCCGCCCCGCCCGCGTTCCTTCATCCCCGCCGCGGCCGCCGAGGTCAGCCGCAGCACCGCCTCGCAGTGCACCTTCAGCATCTTCAGCTCGTCCGCCATCGACACATCCAGATAGCGGCCCTTGTTGCCGAACCCGGCATTGTTGACCAGAAGGTCGACCGGGTGCCGACGGTCCGTCAACCGTGCCTCGACCGAGGCGATCCCGTCGTCCTCGGAGAGGTCGGCGGTCAGCACCTCGGCCTCGATGCCGTGCCGGTCGTGCAGCTCGGTGGCCTGTTCCCGGAGCCGCTCGGTGGTGCGCGCCACCAGCACCAGGTTGTGCCCGTCGGCCGCGAGACGTCGCGCGAAGGCGGCCCCGATTCCCGCGGTCGCGCCCGTAATCAGTGCAGTCGTCATACGCGGCACGTTAGTGCCCCGCACACCCCACTGATCACTCGCCCGGTGCCCGCGACTCCACGTACGTCAGGGCGGCGCGCAGCGTCTCGGGATGCAGTGCGTCCCGGGCCACGAGCAGCTCCTTCAGCAGGTCCCGTCGCACCGTGGCCGCCAGGAACTCCATCCGTACGGTGACGTCGTGGTCCGGCCGGTGCACGATCTCGACCGGGTCCCCGGCGCGGATCTCGCCCGGCTCGATCACCCGGAGGTAGGCACCCGGAGCGGCCGCCTCCGTGAACCGCTTGACCCAGCGCTTCTCTCCGAGATGACCGGCGAAGGTACGGCACGGAATGCGACCCGACGTCACCTCAAGGACCAGATCGGGGCCGATCCGCCAGCGCTCGCCGATCCTCGCGCCACTCACGTCCAGTCCGGCGGTCGTCAGGTTCTCGCCGAACGCGCCGTTGGCCAGCGGGCGGCCGAGCGAACGCTCCCAGGTGTCGAGATCCTCGCGGGCGACGGCGTACACCGCCTGGTCCGAGCCGCCGTGATGGCGCAGATCGCACACCGCGTCCCCGGCCACCCCGCTGCCGCCGGTGCCCTTGGGGCCGGGGTCGGTGACCCGCACCGGGCCGTCGGCCGGTTGCTTGTCGATCCCGGTCACGCCACCGGCGGCGTCGGTGTAGTCGACGGCCCTGGGCCGTCCCGCATTCACGCTCAGCAGTTCCATACGCCGCACGCTAGCGACCTCACCCTCAAAGTCGCATGCCAATAATTCGCATCTGTCCCAAGCTGCCCTTATGGTTGAAGGGTGATCGAAGCCCGTCATCTCCGTGTCCTGCGCGCCGTGGCCGCCACCGGCTCGTTCTCCGCCGCCGCGCGCGAACTCGGGTGCACCCAGCCCGCGGTCAGCCAGCAGATGAAGGCCCTGGAATCCTCCGCCGGCACCCCGCTGCTGATCCGCACAGGCCGCGAGATGCGGCTCACCCAGGCGGGTGAGGCGCTGGTGCGTCACGCGTCCGGCATCCTCGCCGGGCTGACCGCCGCCGAGGAGGAGGTCGCCGCGATCGCCGGGCTGCGGGCCGGCCGGGTCCGGCTCGTCTCGTTCCCCAGCGGCAGCTCCACCCTGGTCCCCGGGGCGCTCGCCGCCCTGCGCGCCGCCCACCCGGGGACGAGGGTCTCCCTGGTCGAGGCGGAGCCGCCGCGCTCGGTCGAGATGCTCAGGGAGGGTGACTGCGACATCGCGCTGGCGTTCCGCTACGGCGCCTCGGGTGGCGAGTGGGAGGACCTGGTCGTGCGCCCGCTGCTCACCGACCGGCTGATCGGCCTGGTTCCCGACGGGCACCGGCTGGCCGGTGCGGACGCGGTGGGGATCGGTGAACTGGCCGACGAGTCCTGGATCGCGGGCTGCCCGCGCTGCCGCCAACAGCTGGTGGAGGTCTGCGAGGAGTCCGGCTTCATCCCCCGGATCGACTTCGCCACCGACGACTACCCTGCGGTGATCGGTCTGGTCGGCGCCGGTCTGGGAGTGGCCGTGCTTCCGGAACTCGCGATCGAGTCGGTGCGCCCCAAGGGGGCTCGTACCGTGACGGTGGAGCCGGCGATCGAACGCGAGATCGTCGCGCTGACTCTTCCCGATCTGGCCCAGGTCCCCGCGGTGGCGGCCACGCTGGACCAGCTGTCCCTGGCGGCTGCCCGCTAGACCGGGGTCGGCACATGCCGGTGGCCCGCGCCCGCAGACATGCGGTGCAGGAACGTTTCTTCCGTTGTTGTGCGGGGTGCGGAAGGGTCAGCCGTGCCCGGATGGGGCGACCATCCCTGTAGGTGCCGCTGCCGCGATCAGCCGGGTGCGGGCCCGCCCCATGAGCTCCTCGCGCTCGTCCTCGGTCAGTCCGCCCCACACTCCGTAGGGCTCGCGCACCGCCAGTGCGTGCGCTGCGCACTCGGCGCGTACCGGGCAGCGCATGCAGACCTCTTTCGCTGAGTTTTCGCGGGCGCTCCGTGCCGCTCCCCGTTCACCCTCCGGATGGAAGAACAGCGAGCTGTCGACCCCACGGCAGGCCGCCAGCAGCTGCCAGTCCCACAGATCGGCGTTGGGTCCGGGAAGGCGGGAGAAATCTGCCATTGCTTGTCCCCTCGAAACCATGCTGGGTCGGAAACGTCGTTGTCGTTCGTCGTTGGACCGGTGCCCATGACCGTACATCTACGGTGCTAGTAGATGTAAATATGACTGATTGCGAATCTAGCCACAGACACCAGCAAAAGGGAAGAAAACCTGCTAAATGGGGCATACGTTCCAGTGAAAGTTCGATTGACGGCTTGACCATCCGCGCGGCTCTCCGCTGTATTCGGTCAGTCACGTAGAGTGCCGAACTCGGTCCTCGGACCCGTAACTCTTTCGAGTGACCGTCGTTGAGAGTGCGGAGGCGGTTGGCAGAAGAAGCGATCGGGCAGATGTCCGAGAGCGTCAACCGCACAGGTGACGACTTGTATCAGCCTGGAGGTTCAAGGTGACGCGCATCAGCTGCGGAGGACGGTCATGACATCCGTCCTCGTCTGCGACGACTCCCCGCTTGCCCGAGAAGCGCTCCGTCGGGCGGTCGCGACCGTGCCCGGCGTCGAGCGTGTGACGACGGCGGCCAACGGCGAGGAAGTACTCCGCCGCTGGGGGGCCGACCGTTCGGATCTGATTCTGATGGACGTACGCATGCCCGGTCTGGGGGGTGTGGAGACGGTCCGGCGGCTGCTCTCCGCCGACCCCGGGGCCCGGATCATCATGCTGACCGTCGCGGAGGACCTGGACGGTGTCGCGCTCGCGGTCGCCGCCGGTGCCCGCGGCTATCTGCACAAGGACGCCTCCCGCGCGGAGCTGCGGGCGACCGTCACCCAGGCGCTGGCCGATCCGACGTGGCGGCTCGCCCCGCGTCGGCTGCGGTCCGCCGAGATGGGTGCGGCACCCACGCTCACCGCGCGTGAGATCCAAGTGCTCGAAGGGATGAGCCATGGCCGTTCCAACGCGGAGATCGGGCGCGAGCTCTTCCTCTCCGAGGACACGGTGAAGACGCATGCCAGGCGGCTGTTCAAGAAGCTCGGCGCCTCGGACCGGGCACACGCTGTCGCGCTCGGTTTCCGCTGGGGCCTGGTCCGCTGATGACCGGCCATGACCGGTAGTCGGCCGCTTCCCCGTCCGCACCGTGGCGGACGGGGTGACGGGGTGACGGGGGCGGCAGGGCGTCGATCGGTCGCCCGGCAGCCTCGGTATGTGACGCTTCCCGGCCGATGACGCATCCTTGAGATGTGGAGTTCCTCGGGAACGATTCGGACGCGCGGAAGGGGAGGGCGCAGGACATGACTTCCGGCGCACCCGCTCATAACGCTTCGGTGCACAACTACGGACGCGGTGCCGCGGATGACACGGCGTCGAGGCACCATGGTCCGATGCGTGACGACGAGACGACGGTGATCGGTGCCCTGGTGCACCGTGCCGTCGACGGCGACGCCCAGGCCACCCATGATCTGCTGGCCCATGTCCACCCCCTCGCGCTGCGCTACTGCAGGTCCAGGCTGAACCGGCTGCCCGGTGATGCTCGCCACTTCGTGGAGGACCTGGCGCAGGAGGTCTGTGTCGCGGTGCTGATGGCGTTGCCGCGCTACAAGGACACCGGCAGGCCCTTCGAGGCTTTTGTCTTCGCCATCGCCGGCCACAAGGTCGCCGATCTGCAGCGGGCCGCGATGCGACACCCGGGGTCGACGGCCGTGCCCTCCGACGAGATGCCGGAGCGGCCGGACGATTCACTCGGGCCCGAGGAGCGTGCGCTGCTCAGCAGCGATGCCGCCTGGGCGAAGAAGCTCCTCGCCAACCTCCCGGAGAACCAGCGTGAACTGCTGGTTCTGCGGGTCGCGGTCGGTCTGACCGCCGAGGAGACCGGACAGATGCTCGGCATGTCGCCGGGCGCGGTCCGGGTCGCCCAGCACCGCGCACTGAGCAGGCTGCGCGCCCTTGCCGAGCAGTAGAACGGCGCCGGATTTCCTCGCACGCAGGTTCCGTACGAAGCTACAGAACCCCCAGGTGATCTTGATCGTGGAATGAGACACCCCCGGAGGCCGTTAGCATGGACATCCGCACCGATCAAGGCTATTTGGGGAAGGTGTCATGACTGCAAACGTCGACGGAGTGCCCGAGAAATTCGCGACGCTCGGGCTGACATACGACGACGTGCTGCTGCTGCCCGGCGCGTCCGACATGGCGCCCGATCAGATCGACACCTCCTCGTACATCTCCAAGAACGTACGGGTGAACATCCCGCTGCTCTCCGCAGCGATGGACAAGGTCACCGAAGCCCGCATGGCGATCGCCATGGCCCGGCAGGGCGGCGCCGGTGTGCTGCACCGCAATCTCTCCATCGCCGACCAGGCCAACCAGGTCGACCTGGTGAAGCGCTCCGAGTCCGGCATGGTCACCGACCCGATCACGGTGCACCCGGACGCGACGCTGCGCGACGCCGACGAGCTGTGCGCCAAGTTCCGCATCAGTGGCGTGCCGGTCACCGACGCCGCGGGCAAGCTGCTCGGCATCGTCACCAACCGTGACATGGCCTTCGAGTCCGACCGTTCGCGCCAGGTGCGCGAGGTCATGACGCCGATGCCGCTCGTCACCGGGAAGGTCGGCATCTCCGGCGCGGACGCCATGGAGCTGCTGCGCCGCCACAAGATCGAGAAGCTTCCGCTGGTCGACGACGCCGGGGTCCTCAAGGGCCTCATCACCGTCAAGGACTTCGTCAAGGCCGAGAAGTACCCGAACGCCGCGAAGGACAAGGAAGGCCGGCTGCTGGTCGGCGCCGCCGTCGGCGTCGCGGGCGACGCCTTCGAGCGGGCCCAGGCGCTCGTCGAGGCGGGCGTCGACTTCATCGTCGTCGACACCGCGCACGGCCACTCCCGCCTCGTCTCCGACATGGTCGCCAAGATCAAGTCGAACGCGTCGGGCGTCGACGTCATCGGCGGCAACATCGCCACCCGTGATGGCGCCCAGGCGCTGATCGACGCGGGCGTCGACGGCATCAAGGTCGGTGTCGGCCCCGGTTCGATCTGCACCACCCGCGTCGTCGCCGGTATCGGCGTCCCGCAGGTCACGGCCATCTACGAGGCCTCGCTCGCGGCCAGGGCGGCCGGTGTCCCGGTCATCGGCGACGGCGGTCTGCAGTACTCCGGCGACATCGCCAAGGCCCTCGTGGCCGGCGCGGACACCGTGATGCTCGGCTCGCTGCTCGCGGGCTGCGAGGAGTCCCCGGGCGAGCTGCTCTTCATCAACGGCAAGCAGTTCAAGTCGTACCGCGGCATGGGTTCGCTCGCCGCGATGCAGACCCGTGGCGACCGCAAGTCGTTCTCCAAGGACCGCTACTTCCAGGAGGGCGTCGCCTCCGACGAGAAGCTCGTCCCCGAGGGCATCGAGGGCCAGGTCCCGTACCGCGGCCCGCTCTCCGCGGTCGTCCACCAGCTCACCGGCGGTCTGCGCCAGTCGATGTTCTACGTCGGCGGCCGCACCGTCCCGGAGCTCCAGGCCAACGGCCGGTTCGTACGGATCACCTCGGCGGGCCTCAAGGAGAGCCACCCGCACGACATCCAGATGACGGTCGAAGCACCGAACTACAGCAGGAAGTAACGCAACAGCGCAGCTGAGGGGCGGTCCGGGGTTCCTGGGACCGCCCCTCAGCCGTGTGTCGGGGATACTGGACAACGCAGACGTAGAGGGAAAGGCCACACCATCGTGACTGAGATCGAGATCGGGCGCGGCAAGCGCGGCCGCCGGGCGTACGCATTCGACGACATCGCCGTCGTTCCGAGCCGCCGCACCCGCGACCCGAAGGAGGTCTCGATCGCCTGGCAGATCGATGCCTACCGGTTCGAGCTGCCGTTCCTGGCCGCTCCCATGGACTCCGTGGTCTCCCCGCAGACCGCGATCAGGATCGGCGAGCTGGGCGGCCTCGGTGTCCTCAACCTCGAGGGCCTGTGGACCCGGCACGCCGACCCGCAGCCGCTCCTCGACGAGATCGCCGAGATGCCCGTGGAGTCGGCGACCCGCCGTCTCCAGGAGATCTACGCGGCTCCGATCCAGGAGGAGCTGATCGGGCAGCGCATCAAGGAGGTGCGCGACTCCGGTGTCGTCACCGCCGCCGCGCTCTCGCCGCAGCGCACCGCTCAGTTCTCCAAGGCCGTCGTCGACGCGGGTGTGGACATCTTCGTCATCCGCGGTACAACGGTCTCCGCCGAGCACGTCTCGGGCGCGGCGGAGCCGCTCAACCTCAAGCAGTTCATCTACGAGCTCGACGTTCCGGTCATCGTCGGCGGCTGCGCCACGTACACCGCGGCCCTGCACCTGATGCGGACCGGCGCGGCAGGTGTCCTCGTCGGCTTCGGCGGCGGCGCCGCGCACACCACGCGCAACGTCTTCGGCATCCAGGTCCCGATGGCGACCGCGGTCGCCGATGTGGCCGGGGCCCGCCGCGACTACATGGACGAGTCCGGTGGCCGGTACGTGCACGTGATCGCGGACGGCGGCGTCGGCTGGTCCGGCGACCTGCCGAAGGCGATCGCCTGCGGTGCGGACGCCGTGATGATGGGCTCCCCGCTGGCCCGCGCGACGGACGCGCCCGGGCGCGGCCGGCACTGGGGCATGGAGGCCGTCCACGAGGACGTGCCGCGCGGCAAGCTGGTCGACCTGGGCTCCGTCGGCACGACGGAAGAGGTCCTCACGGGTCCCTCGCACACCCCCGACGGTTCGATGAACATCTTCGGTGCGCTGCGCCGGGCGATGGCGACGACGGGATACAGCGACCTCAAGGAGTTCCAGCGCGTCGAGGTGACGGTGGCGGACTCGCAGCACCGCCGCTGATCGTTCCCGGACCTACGGGAGGGCCCGGACCGCATCAGCGGTCCGGGCCCTCCCGTACGAGCCGGATCAGCCCGCGGCCTTCTTGGCCCCGGAGAACGCGGCGATCGCGATGAAGACGAAGGTGAGCGGGCCGGCGTCGGCCTTCCACGCGTCGTTCAGCAGACCGAAGTGGTCGAGGAACAGCTCGGAGACGGTGACCGGGAGTTTCTTCGCGGCGATCATCGCCTCACCGAGCAGCTGCCCGAAGTAGACGGAGACCAGCGCGAGCACCGCGCTGAGGACCGGGAGCGCGGGGTTGCGGCCGCCGACCTTGCCCGCTGCGAAGCCGACGAGGAAGCCGACGCCCACGGCCGCGTAGCCGATCTGGTACTCGGTGGCGCCGACGATCGCGCCGTAGACGCCCGCGGCGACGGCCGCCGCGACGACGGCGGCGAGCAGGCCGAGACCGATGCTGTTACGGACGGGACCGGCCGGTGCGAACGGCGCGCCGCCGAACTGGCCCGGCTGGCCCGGCTGCTGACCGGCGAACGGGTTGCCGGTCGGGACGCCGGGCTGACCCGGCTGCTGGCCCGCGAACGGGTTGCCGACGGGAGAGGCGTCGTACGGCTGGTTCGGCGGTGGCACGGGCTGACTCATGGTGGTATCCCCAAATCCTTGGGGGAACTGCGCTCACAACCGGTGCGCGGCTCCGGCCGGGGTGGCGCCACGGGTGTCCAGGAGGAGTTGGGCCTTCACGGCGAGACCCTGGAGGTCGTAGGTACGGTGGTGCTGCAGCAGCAGCGTCAGGTCCGCGCTCGCCGCCGCCTCGTACAGCGAGTCCGCGCGCGGGACGGGCAGTTCGCGTACGCGCCAGTCCAGGACGTGAGGGTCGTGGTAACCGATCTGCGCGCCCATGTCCATCAGCCGCGTCGCGATCTCCCGGGCGGGAGACGCTTCCTGGTCGGCGAGGTCCGGCTTGTAGGTGACGCCGAGGAGCAGGACCCTGGCGCCGCGGACGGACTTGCCGTGTTCGTTCAGCAGGGTGGCGCAGCGCTGGATCACGTAGCTCGGCATCCGGTCGTTGATCTCCTGGGCCAGCGAGACCATCCGCAGCGGGTGGCCGGGGGTGCGGCTGTTGTACGGGAGATAGCCCGGGTCGACCGGGGCGCAGTGGCCTCCGACGCCGGGGCCCGGGCGGAAGGGCTCGAAGCCGAACGGCTTGGTCTCGGCGCACCGGATGACGTCCCAGAGGTCGACGCCGAGGTCGTGGCAGAGCACCGCCATCTCGTTCACCAGGGCGATGTTGACGTGCCGGAAGTTGGTCTCCAGAACCTTCGTCATCTCGGCCTCGCGCGGCCCGCGGGCGCGTACGACCTTGTCGGTGAGCCGGCCGTAGAACGCGGCGGCCGATTCGGTGCAGGCGGGGGTGAGGCCGCCGATGACCTTGGGGGTGTTGGCGTAGACGTGGGCGCGGTTGCCCGGGTCGAGACGGCTGGGGGAGCAGGCGAGGTGGAAGTCGCGTCCGGCGCGCAGTCCTGAGCCCTCTTCGAGGAGGGGGCGCACGAAGCTCTCGGTGGTGCCGGGGGGCACGGCCGACTCCAGCAGGACCGTGGTGTGCGGGCGGAGTCTGGCGGCGAGGGCGCGGGTGGCGTCACCGACGGCGGTGAGGTCGATCGTGCGGTCGGCGCCGAGGGGAGTCGGCGCGCAGATCACGGCGGTACGGATCCGGCCCAGTTCGGCCGGGTCGGTGGTGGGCCGGAAGCCCCCCGAGAGCATCCGGCGGATCTCCGAGGCGGTGAGGGAGCCTTCGACGGGGGTGCGGCCGGCGGAGAGCTCGGTGAACGGGCGTGGGTCGGTGTCGTAGCCGACGGTGTGGACACCGGCGGCGACGGCGGCCTGGGCGAGGGGCAGGCCGAGGTGACCGAGTCCGATGACGGCGAGGTCTGCGGGCATAGAGGTGGCCGTCCTTCCCTAAGACCATGAGGGCAGAAAGCGCAACCGCTGGGGACAGCGCAATGTCAGACTAGGCGTAAATATGACCTATATGTCGCATTGTGCGGGTCCTGTCGCCCGGGTGTTGTCCACAGGCGGTGGCTGAAGTCGCGGACCGCGGACAGAATCGAGAGGTGGGTACGGGCGCCCGACCCCCCGGTCGGACCGCAGCCCCGTGCCGGACCCACCCCGAACTACCGGGAGGCAACGGTGAGGACAGCGACACTGGGACCTGCGGAGCGCGCCGATGCGCTCGCCGCGATGGCCGAGCGCGAACTGGACGTGCTGGTCGTGGGGGCGGGCGTGGTCGGCGCCGGGACGGCGCTGGATGCGGTGACGCGAGGGCTCTCGACCGGACTGGTCGAGGCGCGCGACTGGGCGTCCGGCACGTCGAGCAGATCGAGCAAGCTGATCCATGGTGGGCTGCGTTATCTGGAGATGCTCGACTTCGCGCTCGTGCGGGAGGCGCTGAAGGAGCGCGGACTGCTGCTGGAGCGGCTCGCCCCGCATCTGGTGAAGCCGGTGCCGTTCCTCTATCCGTTGCAGCACAAGGGCTGGGAGCGGCTCTACGCCGGTTCGGGCGTCGCGCTGTACGACGCGATGTCGGTGTCGTCGGGGCACGGTCGCGGGCTGCCCGTGCACCGGCACCTCTCCCGCCGTCGGGCCCTGCAGGTCGCGCCCGCACTGAGGAAGGACGCGCTGGTCGGGGCGTTGCAGTACTACGACGCCCAGATGGACGACGCCCGCTACGTGGCGGCGCTGGTGCGCACGGCCTCCGGATACGGCGCACAGGTGGCGAACCGGGCGCGGGTGATCGGCTTCCTGCGTGAGGGCGAACGGGTCGTCGGCGCGCGGGTGGAGGACGTCGAGACGGGCAGGGAGTACGAGGTCCGGGCCAAGCAGGTGGTCAATGCGACCGGGGTGTGGACGGACGACACCCAGTCGCTGATCGGTGAGCGCGGACAGTTCCACGTCCGGGCGTCCAAGGGCATCCACCTGGTCGTCCCGAAGGACCGCGTCCACTCCTCGACCGGGCTCATCCTGCGGACCGAGAAGTCCGTGCTGTTCGTGATTCCGTGGGGCCGCCACTGGATCATCGGGACGACGGACACCGACTGGGACCTGGACAAGGCGCACCCGGCGGCGTCCAGCGCCGATATCGACTACCTCCTCGAACACGTCAATTCGGTCCTGGCCACCCCGCTGACCAGAGATGACGTCGAGGGTGTCTATGCAGGGCTGCGGCCGCTGCTGGCCGGCGAGTCGGACGCGACCAGCAAGCTGTCGCGCGAGCACACGGTGGCGCACCCGGCGCCGGGGCTCGTCGTCGTCGCGGGCGGCAAGTACACGACGTACCGCGTGATGGCGAAGGACGCCGTGGACGAGGCGGTGCACGGCCTCGACCAGCGGGTCGCCGACTGTGTCACGGAGGACATCCCGCTGCTGGGCGCGGAGGGTTACCGGGCGCTGTGGAACGCGCGGGCGAGGATCGCGGCCCGCACCGGGCTGCATGTCGCCCGGGTGGAGCATCTGCTGAACCGGTTCGGGTCCATGACCGAGGAGATCCTGGAGCTGATCGTCGCCGATCCTTCGCTGGGCGAGCCGCTGCCGGCGGCGGACGACTATCTGAAGGCCGAGATCGTCTACGCCGCCTCGCACGAGGGGGCCCGTCACCTCGACGACGTCCTGACGCGGCGGACTCGGATCTCCATCGAGACCTTCGACCGCGGCACGCGCTCCGCGCGGATATGCGCGGAGCTGATGGCGCCGGTCCTGGGCTGGGACAAGGGGCAGATCGAGCGGGAGGTGGAGCACTACGAGAAGCGGGTGCAGGCGGAGCGGGAGTCGCAGCGTCAGCCGGACGACCTGACGGCGGACGCGGCGCGGCTCGGGGCGCCGGACATCGTGCCCATCTGAGCCGGTTCGACAGCCGGTCCGAGCCGCTCGGTGGCCCTTCAGGAGGTGCGGTGACGGTTCCGCCCCGCAGGGCAGAACTCGGCTTCGAGGAGCGCCGGTTCGAGGGTCGCTCCGGTCAGGGAGTCCGTGTTGACGCGGAACGTCAGGGTGTGCCGGCCGTCGCGGGTGGCTGCGGTACGGACGTAGCTGCCCGCGATGCGGCCGTTGTGACCCCAGACGGTCGTACCGCACGGAAGCTCCTGCGGGTAGATGCCCATGCCGTAGATCCCGTGCGTCGTCCCGGTGTTCAGCAGGGTGCTCAGCTGGGCGGGCGGCAGCAGGCGACCGCCCAGCAGGGCCGAGTAGAAGCGGTTCAGATCGGCGAGTGTGGAGATCAGCTCTCCGGCGGCGCCCGCGGTGCGCGGATCGAGGGCGGTGACATCGCGGAGGGTTCCGTCGGCCGGGTCGCGGGAGTAGCCGTGCCCGTGCGGGGCGGGCAGGTCGGTGCGGGCGCCGGGGAGCGACGTGCCGGTGAGGCGGAGGGGGTCGATGATGCGGCGTCTGATCTCGGTGGCGTAGCCGTGTCCGGTGACGCGTTGAACAACCAGGCCGAGCAGGACGTAATCGGTGTTGGAGTAGGAGTAACTGCCGTCGGTGTTCGTGGGGCGGTGGGCCACGGCCGTATGGATCGCGGCGACGGCGGAGACAGGGGGCGCGTCCGGGGCCGCGGTGTAGTTGTAGAGGCCGCTCGTGTGGGTGAGCAGCGCGCGCAGGGTGATGCGGCGGCCGTCGTTGCCGTGGCCGCGTACCAGCCCGGGCAGATGACGGTCGACGGTGTCCGACAGCTGCAGCCTGCGCTCCCGGGCGAGTTGGAGGACGACCGTCGCGACGAACGTCTTGGTGATGCTGCCTGCCCGGAACCGGTCCGCCGAGCGGATCCCGGGGCCCGTCGAACGGTAGGTGGTGCGATGGGCGGAGGAGGCGTCCTGGGCGAGAAGTGCCGCGGCCGGGGCGCCGCCCCCGGCGACGAGCCGGGGCAGGTATGCGGCTGCGGGCGTGAGGTGTGGTTCGCTGGGCAGGCTCGCTGTTCCAAGGCCGAACAGCGTGAGCACCACCAGGGTGGCGCGCAGCGCCCTGAGTGTCGGCATGGCAGGGAGTCCCTTCCTCCGGCCACATCATGACGGACCCGGACCCGGCACCACGACCGGTCCCGGGGTGAGGGACAATGAACGCTCTGCCAGGGCGGGTTGATCGCAGAGGGGACGCATGTCGGAGGCGGAGCAGGCACGGGAGCCCCAACGGGACACGGATGGACGTCTCCTTGCGGGTAGGTACCGGCTCGGGGAGGTGCTCGGCCGGGGCGGTATGGGCACGGTCTGGCGTGCCGTCGACGAAACGCTGGGCCGCACGGTCGCGGTCAAGGAGCTGCGGTTCCCGTCGGCCATCGACGAGGACGAGAAGCGTCGGCTCATCACGCGCACACTGCGCGAGGCGAAGGCGATCGCCAGGATCCGCAACAACGGTGCGGTGACGGTCTACGACGTGGTCGACGAGGACGACCGGCCGTGGATCGTGATGGAACTCATCGAGGGCAAGTCGCTCGCCGAGGCGGTGCGCGAGGACGGTGTGCTGACGCCGAAGCGTGCGGCCGAGGTCGGTCTCGCCATCCTTGACGTGCTGCGGTCTGCGCACCGCGAGGGCATTCTGCACCGCGATGTGAAGCCGTCCAATGTGCTGATCGCCGAGGACGGCCGGGTCGTGCTGACCGACTTCGGCATCGCCCAGGTCGAGGGCGACCCGTCCGTCACCTCGACGGGCATGCTCGTCGGCGCACCCTCGTACATCTCGCCGGAGCGCGCCCGCGGGCACAAGCCGGGGCCGCCCGCGGACCTGTGGTCGCTCGGCGGACTGCTGTACGCGAGCGTCGAGGGCTCCCCGCCCTACGACAAGGGGTCGGCGATCGCCACCCTGACCGCGGTGATGACCGAGCCGCTCGACCCACCCAAGAACGCGGGTCCTCTGGAAGAGGTCATCTACGGCCTGCTCGCCAGGGACCCGGAGCAGCGGCTCGACGACGCGGGTGCGCGGGCCCTGCTCAACGATGTGATCCAGGCCGCCGACAAGCCGGCCCCGGTGGTGCCCCCGCCGGCCGACTCCACCCAGGTCATGGCGCTGCCCGGCAGCGTCGCCGCTCCCCGCACCAAGGGAGCGTCGAAGTCCGGTGAGGCGGCGGAGGGCACCCGTGACCGGCTGCGCGGTGCGCTGCGCTCCGTACGGACCGCGAAGGCGGCGCCCGGAGCGGGTGCGGCTGTCGCCGCTCCTGTCTCCGTCGCGCCCTCTGCCGTTTCCACGGCTCCGGCCCGGCCGAAGGTTCCGGCGGCCTCCGCCTCCGGGGGCGTACCGCCGCAGCGCCCGGGCGGCACGTCGAACGCGCCGGGCCGCGCGTCCCTCACGGACGTGGTGCCCCGTCGCACCCTGACGATCATCGCGGCCGTCGTCGTGCTCGTCGTGCTCGGCACCGTCCTGGCGCTCTCGCTCGGCGGGGGCGACACGGACAACCGGGGCAGTGGTTCCGGCAAGGCGTCGGCCTCGGCGGGGGCTTCCGCGAGCGCCGGCTCCGGCAAGGACCAGGACCCCGGGCAGGGCCAGGAGCCGAGCGCCGATCAGGGGGAGGACAAGGGCAAGAACAAGGACAACGGCTCGGGCAAGGGGGCGGACGACTCCAAGCCCAAGGGATCGGACAAGGCGGGCGCGCTGCCCGACGGCTACAAGACGGTCACCGACAAGCGGTTCCACTTCGTGATGGCGATGCCCAAGAGCTTCACGCCCTACAAGATCGCGGGCGCCAACTCCGGCCGGATCTACGCCGTGAACGGTGGCTACCCGCGTGTCCAGGTCGACTACAACAGTTCTCCCAAGGACGACGCCGCCGCGGCCTGGAACGCGGCCAAGGGCTACATCGCGGCCACCAGCAGTGGTTACCGGCACCTCGGGATCAAGACGGTCGATTTCAACGGCTATCCGACCGTCGCCGACTGGCAGTTCGAGCGCAATGAGAACGGGCAGCGGAGCCGGGTGCTCAACCGGGGCTTCAAGGTCGATGCCACGCACGGCTACTCGATCATGATCAGCTGCAGGGCGAGCGAGTGGAACGGCGAGGAGTGCCGGACCCTGCGTGAGACGGCGTTCGCCACGTTCCGGCCCAAGGACTGAGCGGCGGGTTGCGCCGACCCTGCCGCGCGGCCGGCGCTTGCCACGTATGGTGAGAGACCGAGGACCGTACGCAGTCATAACCGTAGGCGAATTGCGCAGTGTGTGACCGCAATTGACGGTTGATGCGGTCTCGGTGACCGGGGGGACAGCGCGCTCTGGGGAGGCGTCGTGGACGACTATGCGGGTCGGGTGCTTGCCGACCGCTACCGCCTGCCGCGGCCGCCTTCCGACGAGTACGAACTGGTCGAGACCCGGGCGTTCGACACATACAGCGGACAGGAAGTCCTGGTGCGGCAGGTGCCGCTGCCGGAGGTCGTGGACGCCGAGGTGCTCGACGGGGACGGGCTGCCGCCGGCCGTGCGGCGGGTCGGCGGGCGTACGGTGCGACGGTCCACGGACCCCGCGGTCCGGCGCGCGATCGAGGCCGCGCAGGCCGCGGCCCAGGTGCCCGACCATCCGAGGCTCGACCAGGTCTTCGACGTGTTCGCCGAGGACGGATCGCTCTGGATCGTGAGCGAACTGGTCGCGGCCCGCCCGCTGGCCGCGCTGCTTGCCGAGCGGCCGCTGAATCCGTACCGGGCCGCCGAGATCGGCTCCGACGTGCTGATGGCCCTGCGCGTACTGCATGCGCACGGCTGGACCCACCGGAACATCACCGCCCGTACGGTGCTGATCTGCGACGACGGACGCGTCATGCTGACCGGTCTGGCTGCCGGTGCGGCGGAGGAGGCGTTGTGCGGGTACGTGCCGACGCCGCAGCCCGAGGACGAGAACGGGTACGGGCGGCCCGCACTCGAGTCGGGCCCGACCGGTCCGTACGTACCGTCCGCCCCGGCCGCCGGGCCCGTCGAGCTGCCGTCCTCGCGCGGTCCGGCCGGTGAACTGGAAGCCGTACGGTCGCCCCTGCACCCCGACACGGCCGCCCCCGGCACAGACGGCTCCGCGCAGCTGCGAGCCGCGCGCGCCGGAGCCATCGCCGCCTACCGCGCGGGCGCCCGAGCCGCCGCACGCGTCAGCGAGGACCAGCGACGCGCCTCCCCCGGCGAGCCGGGGGAGGCGAACGAGACCGGCAGCCTCCCCGTCCAGCGTCCCGGACCGCCCGACACCGGCCGCCCGCAGCTGACGGGCGGGTGGGGCCCCAGCGCGACGGACCCGTACGACGACGAGGACGACGACGAGTACGACCCCCCGTACGGCAGCGACGGCGGCGACGGGGGTCACCATGGCCAGGTGCCGCCCAACCGGCGGATGCACCTGATCGGTTCGTGGGGCGACGGCGCCGACTTCGGGCGCCCTGTTTCCGCAGGCGGCTCCAACGAGGACGCCCTGCGCGCCGACGCCCGTCGCCACGGCAACCCCGCACCTCAGCAGCGAGAGTCCCAACAGCACCCCACCTCCGGCCGCTGGGACGACATCGTCGCCGATGACCAGGGAGCGCCCGCCTACCGCGGCCCCGCCACCACCCTCGCCGCCGAGCGCGCCCGGCAGGCTCGGATCGCCGTCGTCGGCGCCGTCACCGAGCGCTGGGCACCCGAGCAGGCCGGACCGGTGCACGAGAACTGGCAATTGGCGCCGCCCATCGGCCCCGCCACCGACCTCTGGGCGCTCGGAGCCCTGCTCTACCGCTCCGTCCAGGGCCACGCCCCGTACCCCGAGGAGAACGCGGCCGAGCTCGTCCAGATGGTCTGCGGCGAGCCGCCCGCCTTCGCCGAGGAGTGCGGTCCGCTGCGCCCGGTCGTCGAATCGCTGCTGCGTCAGGACCCCACCGAACGTCCGGACTTCGAGGAGCTGAGCGGCTGGCTGCGCTCCCTCGTACGGTCGGCGCCCGAGCCCGAGGCCGGTCTCGACGTCGTGCCGCTGCCGTCCGTCGACGGCACCCGGCTGCCCGTCGTACGCCGCCGGGGCGAGCTGGTCCGCAAGCGCCGCGGCCGCATGGGCGGCGCCTCTGCGCACGGCCGCCACCGCCAGACGAGGGAGGGACCCGAGCGGTACGAGAAGCCGCGGCCGGCCCGCGAGCCCAAGGGCCCCAAGGCGCTGCGCACTCCGTCCCGCCCCCGGCAGAGCGAGGGGCGTGCGCCGCGGCGACTCGGGCGGCTCCTGCTCGCCCTGATCCTGCTCGGCCTGGCCGCCGCCATCGCGTACGCCGTGATGTTCATGCCCAGGGCGGACAGTGGTGCCGGCCAGGGCTCCCCCTCCGGCTCCAAGGGCTCGACCCCAGCGGCCTCGGACAGCGGCGCCCCCGATACCTCCGACGGAAAGCCCCCGGCACAGTCCGAGCCGCCGTCTCCGTCCCAGTCGCCCGGCGCGGAGCAGCCGCAGACCAGCCGCTCGGCCGTCGCGCTCGCACCCGGATACACCCTGCGCAAGGACGCCGAGGGCTTCGAGGTCGGCGTGCTCAAGGGCTGGCAGCGCAGCGCCGGCGGCGCCGACCGTCAGGTCAGGTACGGCAGCGACGGGTTCAGCCTGCTGGTCGTGCCCGGCCGCGACACCGTGGAGGCGAACGGCGGCGACCCCCTCGTCTACCAGAGCGACAAGGAAAGGGAGTTGCAGCCCTTCCGGGACTCCAGCTGGTCATCGGCGACCGGGCTGCGCCGTATCGACGTCGGCCGGCAGGCCATGGCGGAGGGGCAGTTCACCTGGCAGGACGAGACCGGGCGCGAGGTGTACGTCCGCAACCTCGCGATGATCGTCGACGGCCGCTACCACGTCATCCAGGTGATCGGCCCGGAGAACGAGCGGGACAAGGTGACCGCCGTCTATGAACAGGCCATCGCCTCCTACCGTGTGAACTCCTGAGGCGCCGGCGTAAGAAGGCCGCCCGCGCGACAAGCATCACAGTGCGGTTTCGTGAGCGGTGCGAGGTTCCGTGGCCGTACTTCCTCTCCGTAACCTGGCAGCCGAAGGAAACGGGGCGGGGAATCGTGGAACGATCACAAGGAACGGACGCGGGGCTGGTACTGGCCGGAAGATACCGGCTCGGTGAAGTCCTGGGGCGCGGCGGCATGGGCAAGGTGTGGCGCGCCCACGACGAAGTACTGCATCGCACGGTCGCCGTCAAGGAGTTGACCGCCGGACTGTACGTCGCCGAGGCCGACCGGGTCGTGCTCCATGCCCGGACCCAGAAGGAGGCCCGCGCCGCGGCCCGCATCACCCATCCTGGTGTGGTCACCGTCCATGACGTGGTCGAGTACGACAACCGGCCCTGGATCGTCATGCAGTACGTCGACGGGCCGTCACTCGCCGACGCCGCCAAGGAGAGTGGCGAGATAGCGCCGCGCGAGGCGGCCAGGATCGGCCTCCATGTCCTGAGCGCGCTGCGCGCCGCGCACAGCGCCGGTGTGCTGCACCGGGACGTGAAGCCCGGCAACGTACTCCTCGCCCGTGACGGCTCGGTGCTCCTCACCGACTTCGGTATCGCCGCGATAGAGGGCGACTCGACCATCACCAGGACCGGTGAACTCGTCGGGTCCATCGACTACCTGGCACCCGAACGGGTACGCGGCGGCGATCCCGGTCCGGCCTCCGACCTCTGGTCGCTCGGCGCCACGCTCTACTCCGCGGTCGAGGGGCGCTCGCCGTTCCGCCGTACGTCACCGATCTCCACCATGCAGGCCGTCGTTGCCGAGGAACCGCCGCCGACCGCCCTGGCCGGCGCGCTCGGCCCGGTGATCATCGCGCTGCTCCGCAAGGATCCGGTGGACCGGCCCTCGGCTGCCGAGACGGAACGGATGCTGCTGGACGCGATGGAGGGGCGGGAACCCCGGGCGGCGCAGGCGTACGTACCGACGCAGCGGGTGCCCGAGGATGTCCTGCGGGCGACGGGACCGGTTGACGCGGGGCGCACGGCCGGCACCGGGACGGAGGCGCTCGGCCCCGTACTGCTGGCCACCGCCGCCCCGGTGACCCGTCGCAGCCGCGGCCTGTGGCGTACGGCGATCCTGGTCATCGCCCTTGCCGCACTGGTCGGCGGCGGCGCCGGGCTGGCCGCGATGAAGTTCGGCGAGAGCCCGGGGACGGGCGGCACGGAGGGCGGAACGGTCCATGCGACCGGCACTCCGCCGCGCACCTCGTCCCAGGATCCGGGGCCCGGCCCGTCCGCCGAGGACGTGCCCGACGGCTGGCACCCGGTGCACGACCCCGAAGGGTTCGGCCTGGTCGTCCCCGACGGCTGGAAACGCCGGGTGGTCGGCCAGAACGTCGACTACACCCCGGACGACGGCGAGCACTGCATCCGGATCAGCGTCGACCCGGAGCCCGACTTCGACAACCCGTACCTGCACATGGTGGACCTGGAGAAGAAGCTCACCGAGCGGCTGCCCGCCTATGAGCGCAAGACCCTCCACTCCAACCCCTACCGCGATCGTCCCGGCTCCCTCTGGGAGTTCACCTGGACCGAGTCCAAGGATCACCCCGGCCCGCGCCACGCGATCGACCAGATGTACTTCGCGCAGGACGGCGGCCCGGAGTACGCGTTGTACATGTCGGGTCCGGCGGGGGACTGGGACACGACGCGGGACCAGTTCGACACGATGCTGCGGGGCTGGCGCGCCCCGGGTGACGCCGGCTGACGGTGCCTGTGCGTGCGGCATGATGAGCGCACGGAGAACCAGGGGGAGCAGGGGAGTTGCCGTGGCCGAGAACCAATCCGCGGAAGCTACCGCGACGGCGAGGGAGCAGTTCGACGCGGCACCGGACTCCTTCACCGCGGCCCGCTGAGGACCGCGTTCCGCTGCCGCGCGATTGTTTCGCGAACGGGCGGCTGAGCTGTCCGGACGGGTGGATAGCTCCTGATCAGCAAATATGCCGCCAGTGATCGCTGGCTCTGTTTGTGGGGACTGTGAAAACCTGTTACCGGCGGGTACCCAAAGTGTGCTGCCGGACATACCCTCGCCCCATGACGGACTCGCAGGCCTCTGTGGCCCACCTTGGTTCGAACCCTGTGGCCGCCGCCCCCGCGGGCGCGCGCACAGCTGCCGATGTGGTGACGCCCGAGGTGGTCGCCCAGCTGACCCGCGGTGTCGTCGGCTCCGGCCGTACCGCGAACCACACCCCGTTCACCGGGGAGAAGCTCGCCGACCTGCCGGAGTCCACCCCCGAGGACGTCGCCGAAGCCTTCGCGCGGGCCCGCGCCGCCCAGCCCGCCTGGGCCGCCACCCCCGTCCGGGCCAGGGCAGCCGTCCTGCTCCGCTTCCACGACCTCGTACTCCAGCGCCAGGCCGAGGTCCTCGACCTCATCCAGCTGGAGACCGGCAAGGCCCGCCTGCACGCCCACGAGGAGATACAGGCGGTCGCCGTCGCCGCCCGGCACTACGGGCGCAGGGCGTCCTCGTATCTGAAGCCGAAGCGGCACACCGGCGTCGTACCGACGCTGACCAAGGTCACCGAGCTGCGCCAGCCGCGCGGCGTCGTCGGCCAGATCGCGCCGTGGAACTACCCGTTCGAGCTGTCCGTCGGCGACGCGCTGCCCGCGTTCGTCTCCGGCAACGCCCTCGTGATGAAGCCCGACACGGAGACCGCGCTCACCGCGCTCTGGGCCCGTGACCTGCTGATCGAGGCCGGGCTGCCCGCCGAGGTGTTCCAGGTCGTCCTCGGTGACGGACCGGTCGTCGGCCCCGAGGTCGTCAAGCACGCCGACTACGTCTCGTTCACCGGCTCCACCCGCACCGGCCGCGAGGTCGCCCAGGGAGCCGCCGCCCGCCTGGTCGGCGTCTCGCTGGAGCTCGGCGGCAAGAACGCCATGCTGGTCCTGAAGGACGCCGACGTGGAGAAGGCCGCCGCGGGCGCCGTCCGCGCCTGCTTCTCCTCCGCCGGACAGCTCTGCGTCTCCATCGAGCGGCTGTACGTCCACGAGTCGGTCGCCGACGACTTCGTGGCGCGGTTCGCGGCCCGTACGAAGGCCATGCGGCTCGGCAGCTCCCTCGCGTACGGCGCCGACATGGGTTCGCTCGTCGGTGAACGCCAGCTGGAGACCGTCACGCAGCATGTGGCGGAGGCCGTCGAGAAGGGCGCCACACTCGTCGCGGGGGGCGCCGCCCGCCCCGACATCGGCCCGCTGTTCTACGAGCCGACCATCCTCGACGGCGTCGAGGCGCCGATGGCCGTCTGCTCCCAGGAGACCTTCGGCCCGGTCGTCTCCATCTACCGCTTCTCCGACGAGGACGAGGTCATCGCCCTCGCCAACGCCACCCCGTACGGCCTGAACTCCAGCGTCTGGACCAAGGACTCCCGGCGCGGCCACCGGGTCGCCGCCCGGCTGCGGACCGGCACGGTCAACATCAACGAGGGGTACGCCCCCGCGTACGGCAGCGTGCAGTCCCCGATGGGCGGCATGAAGGACTCCGGCCTCGGCCGGCGGCACGGCTCCGAGGGCATTCTCAAGTACACCGAGGCCCAGACCGTCGCCGAGCAGAGGCTGATCCCGCTCGCCCCGTCCTTCGGGATGGACGACGAGAAGTACGCGGCGTTCATGAGCCGCAGCCTGAAGGCGATGAAGGCGTTCCGCCTGCGCTGACCCCGTAGCACCGCAGCACGTTCTGTCCTTTTCGCACCGAGGAGAGCCATGTCCCAGGACAGCCCTGCCCAGAATCAGGCCGGACCGGCCGGCGAGACCGACGACGCGGCGTACGACTACGACGTCCTCGTCGTCGGATCGGGCTTCGGCGGCGCGGTGTCCGCCCTGCGGCTCAGCGAGAAGGGGTACCGGGTCGGGGTCCTGGAGGCGGGCCGCCGCTTCACCCCCGGCACCCTCCCCAAGAACTCCTGGGACATCAAGAACTACGTGTGGGCCCCCGCCCTCGGGCTCTTCGGCATCCAGCGCGTGCATCTGCTCGGCAAGGTGATGGTGCTCGCCGGGGCAGGCGTAGGCGGTGGCTCCCTCAACTACGCCAACACGCTGTACGTCCCGCCGGCCCGGTTCTTCGAGGACCGCCAGTGGGCTTCCATCACCGACTGGCAGGACGAGCTGACGCCGTACTACGACCAGGCCAAGCGGATGCTCGGGGTGCGGCTCAACCCCACGATGACCCCGTCCGATGTCCATCTGAAGGCGGCCGCGCAGGCCATGGGCGTCGGCGACACCTTCCATCTCGCCCCGGTCGGTGTCTTCTTCGGCGACGGCAACGACGCCGACGGCACGGCGAAGGTGGAGCCCGGCGGAACGGTCGCCGACCCGTACTTCGGCGGCGCGGGCCCCGTCCGCAAGGCCTGCACCGAGTGCGGCGAATGCATGACGGGCTGCCGCCACGGCGCGAAGAACACCCTCAACGAGAACTACCTCCACCTCGCCGAGAAGGCCGGAGCCGTCATCCACCCGATGACCTCCGTCGTCGCGATCACGGACGACCCGGAGGGCGGGTACCACGTCACGACCGTCCCGACGGACCGCCGGAAGAAGGGCAGGCCGACGCTGCTGCGCGCCCGCAAGGTGGTCGTCGCGGCGGGCACGTACGGCACCCAGACCCTGCTCCACACCATGAAGGACAAGGGGCTGCTGCCCCGGCTCTCCGCCAGGCTCGGCGAGCTGACCCGTACCAACTCCGAGGCGCTCGTCGGCTCCCGGACCAGCGACCGCCGCTACCGCAGGAAGCACGGTACCGCGAAGGCCGACTTCACCCAGGGCGTCGCCATCACGTCGTCGATCCACCCCGACGAGAACACCCACATCGAGCCGGTCCGCTACGGCAAGGGCTCCAACGCCATGGGCTCGCTGTCGATCCTCCAGGTCCCGTACGGCGGCCGCCGGGTGCTGGGCTGGCTCGGCAACATGGCCAAGCATCCGGCCCTCGCCGTCCGGTCGCTCTCCAACCATCGCTGGTCGGAGCGGACCATCATCGGTCTCGTCATGCAGTCGCTGGACAACTCGCTGACGACGTACCGCAAGCCCAGCGGCATCGGAAAGGGCCTGCTCACCGCCCGGCAGGGGCACGGGGCGCCCAACCCCACCCAGATCGAGGAGGCGACGCGCAGCGCCTCGCTGCTCGCCGACGAGATCAACGGCTTCGCCGGGTCGAACGTCGGCGAACTGATGGGGACCCCGCTCACCGCGCACTTCCTCGGCGGCTGCCCGATCGGTGGGAGCGCGGAGGACGGGGTCATCGACCCCTACCACCGGCTGTACGGGCACCCGGGCATCTCGGTCGTCGACGGCTCGGCGGTCTCCGCGAACCTCGGCGTCAACCCGTCGCTGACCATCACCGCGCAGGCGGAGCGGGCCATGTCGTTCTGGCCCAACAAGGGCGAGGCGGACCCGCGCCCGGCGCAGGGCGAGGCGTACGAGCGGCTGGCCGCGGTCGAGCCGAAGGCACCGGCGGTGCCGAAGGAGGCGTTCGGCGCGCTGAAGCTGCCGTTCCTGGGTCTGCCGACGGTCCCGCCGAAGAAGAAGCGGTAGGGCCTCTCTTTCGGATCGGGCCGGACCAGGACAGCGGAAAGGGGCTGCACCCCCCTCCGAGTGCAGCCCCTCACGCCTACCGGTGACGTCGCCCGTTACGCGGCGGCGCACGACGGACATCGCACCGGCGCCGAGCACTACGGCCGCGCCGCCGGCGAGGGCGAACATCGGCACCGCGGAGGACGAACCGGTCCCGGCGAGCGTGCCGGAGACCTGGCCTGGTTGGACAGGCCTTCCGCGGTGGGGTCACGGGTGGGGCCGTTGTTCTGCATGCATGACCAGCCACCCGCCGCAAAGGTTGTCCAGGCGCTCGCAGAATCCTTATGTGACGCGCGTCACGTGACTTTCCGCGGCGCGTGCGCGACCTGCGGGAATCCGCCGTCGCTCCATGACCAAGGGCCCCACGGTCCGGTGCGAACCGGTCCACGGGGCCCTTGCCGATCAGCGCCGACGTCAGGGCGGTGCCGGTGCCGAGGGGCGGCGCCGGGGGGTAGCGCCGCGGGAAGGCGGTGCGTCGGGTCGGCGCCCCCAGGCGGACAGGGGACGCGTACGAGGTGTCGGCCCACGTCGTGGGTGGTGCGACACGGGGACGTGCTCTCTGCGTCGTGCTGGACGGGCTGCGTCCCACGCAACCGTTTCGACCGGATACGGCCGGCTCCGGGCGTCCCCGGAGCCGACCGCTCTTGGGGTGACCGGGCTGCTGTCCCCTGCCGACCGGTCACGCACGCTGGGGCGCGGTCCCACGGCGTACCTGCAGTACGCCACACGCTCCAGCGGAGCCACGCGTGGTTTCCTCCTGAGCCGCCCCTGGCTGGCACGGACACCGGGACCAACGAAGCCACCGAGCCCCCGGTCACGCGCCGTACGGGTGAGAGTCGACCCGAACTCGGATACGCCTCCGGGACCCTGGAGGCCCTGCCTGCCGCGGCGCGCCCGGCAGCTGGGGCCCATCCCCACGCGGCCGGCCTGCGGGAAGTCACACGCGGCCGCGGCACAGCTCCAGCAGCGTCATCGCGAGCGAGGTGCCGGGCTTGCCGAGTGCGTTCCGGTACTGGCCGAGGATCTCCATCTCGCGGGAGAGGTTGACCCGGCGGCCGCCCGAGGTGATCCGCGCCTCCTGGATGACCGCCGAGACGGCCATCCGTTCCTGGACGAGCCCGATGATCCGGTCGTCGAGGGCGTCGATGCGCTCGCGCGCGTCACCGATCAGCTCGGCGGCCTCATCGGTGTTCGCACCGGTCCTCTCGATGAGGGTCTTCTCGGCGGCGGCGGTGCTGTTGCTCATGGTGTGACTCCTGGTGGGATGTGGTCCCCGGAGCGGTCGAGCCCCGAACGCAGAACGCCCCGGGCCTGTCGGCCCGGGGCGCCTGGAACGTTGCTTGTCAGTTGCTCAAGCAGCACGACCATGGCAGCCGGCGGGCCGGATGCCATAGGTAAAGACGAAGGTCGTGTGCTGACGCATGGCGCCAGTATGGACCCGCGCCGGCCGGTCGGCCAACGCGGGGCCCGGATGCTGAGACGCCGCCGGCACGGTCGCGCGCCCCGTTCCGGCCGGGGCCCGGAGGGTTTCCGCCCGTATCCCGGAAGGCGCGGAAGAGGGCCTCCCTCGCAACCCCGGTAGAATTGGCGAAACCGACCCCCCTCTCATCGCCGGAAGGCCGCCCCCGTGCCAGCAGCACCCCCCGCCGCCCCCGACACCACACCCGACGTGGTCCTTGTTGTCGACTTCGGCGCGCAGTACGCCCAGCTCATCGCCCGACGCGTCCGTGAGGCCCGGGTCTACAGCGAGATCGTCCCGTCCACGATGCCGGTGGCCGAGATGCTGGCCAAGAACCCCCGGGCGATCATCCTGTCCGGCGGCCCCTCCTCGGTGTACGCGGAGGGCGCGCCCAGCCTCGACCGTTCGCTGTTCGAGGCCGGGGTCCCGGTCTTCGGCATGTGCTACGGCTTCCAGCTGATGGCCACCACGCTCGGCGGCACCGTCGACGACAACGGTGCCCGCGAGTACGGCCGCACCCCGCTGACCGTCACCAAGACCGGCTCCACGCTCTTCGAGGGCACGCCCGCCGAGCAGTCCGTCTGGATGTCGCACGGTGACGCCTGCTCCGCCGCCCCCGAGGGCTTCACCGTCACCGCGTCCACGGACGTCGTACCGGTCGCCGCCTTCGAGAACGACGAGAAGAAGCTCTACGGCGTCCAGTACCACCCCGAGGTCCTGCACTCCACGCACGGACAGCAGGTCCTGGAGCACTTCCTCTACCGCGGCGCCGGCATCGAGCCGACCTGGACCACGACCAATGTGGTCGAGGAGCAGATCACGCTGATCCGCGAGCAGGTCGGCACCAAGCGCGCCATCTGCGGCCTTTCCGGCGGCGTGGACTCCGCGGTCGCCGCGGCCCTCGTCCAGAAGGCCATCGGCTCCCAGCTGACCTGCGTGTACGTGGACCACGGTCTGATGCGCAAGGGTGAGAGCGAGCAGGTCGAGAAGGACTTCGTGGCCTCCACCGGCGTCCAGCTGAAGGTCGTCGACGCGGAGGAGCGGTTCCTGAAGGCGCTGGCCGGGGTCTCCGACCCCGAGCAGAAGCGGAAGATCATCGGCCGCGAGTTCATCCGCGTCTTCGAGCAGGCCCAGGCCGAGCTCGTCGCCGAGGCGGGCGCGGCCGGCGAGGACGTCGCGTTCCTCGTGCAGGGCACGCTCTACCCGGACGTCGTCGAGTCCGGCGGCGGCACCGGCACCGCCAACATCAAGTCCCACCACAACGTGGGCGGCCTCCCCGAGGACATCGAGTTCCAGCTCGTCGAGCCGCTGCGCCAGCTGTTCAAGGACGAGGTCCGGATGGTCGGCCAGGAGCTCGGCCTGCCGGAGGAGATCGTCCAGCGCCAGCCGTTCCCCGGCCCCGGCCTGGGGATCCGGATCGTCGGCGAGGTCACCAAGGACCGGCTCGACCTGCTGCGCGAGGCCGACGCCATCGCCCGCGAGGAGCTGACCGCGGCCGGACTCGACCGTGACATCTGGCAGTGCCCGGTGGTCCTCCTGGCCGACGTCCGCTCGGTCGGCGTCCAGGGCGACGGCCGCACCTACGGTCACCCGATCGTGCTGCGCCCCGTCTCCTCCGAGGACGCGATGACGGCCGACTGGTCGCGCCTGCCGTACGAGGTCCTGGCGAAGATCTCCACCCGCATCACCAACGAGGTCGCCGACGTCAACCGCGTCGTCCTCGACGTGACGAGCAAGCCGCCGGGCACCATCGAGTGGGAGTAAGCCTCCCCGCAAGGTCAACGTGGTGCCGTCGCTCATTCGTCCGAGCGGCGGCATTGCCGTATCCGCTGGGTACGCCGGCTCAAGGGACGGGACGCACTCCTGTGGGAGCAACCATGGGCGCCGCACCCGAGTTCGAGTCGGACGAGAAGTACGACTGTCCCGTCCCCCGGAGGACGTCATTCCGACCGTGAGGTCAAGCCCCGCGCATACGCCGCCGCAGGCGTGCGGTTCTTCTGGCGGGTGGAGCAGAACGAGGGCCTGCCGGTCGTGTACGTCTGCGAACTCGATCCCGCTCAGGGCTTACGTGGCCACCGGCATCCACCACAACGAGCTGAAGCCGGACGTGTCCTTCCCCATCGAGATCGACCTCACTGCGATCAACCGCCGCCGCCCATGAAGAATGGGCAGAACCGCTCCGCCCATCTGTGCCAGGCTGCACCCTCATGTCTGCCGATGAGATCCGCGCCCTGATGTCCGCTGCCCACAACGACCGACTGACCTGGAACACCCCGCTCTCCGAGGAGCATGCCGCCCAGCTCGTCGAGGCCTGCGCTCCCGGTCCCGGGGCGCGGATCGTGGACCTCGGCAGCGGCTGGGGCGAACTGCTGATGCGGCTGGTGGAGTCGTCGCCCGGGAGCACCGGGGACGGCGTCGAGACCGATCCCGAGGCCGTGGCGCGGGGGCGCGCGCTCGCCGGGAAGCGGGGACTCGCGGAGCGCGTACGGTTCCATGAGACGCCCGCCGCCGAGTGGGGAGACGACGGCTACGACCTGGCTGTGTCCATCGGGGCCTCGCACGCCTGGCCCGGCTCCACCCCCGAGGCGCTGAAGGCGCTGCGGGCGGCCGTGCGGCCCGGCGGGCGGGTGCTGTTCGGGGAAGGGTTCTGGGAGCGCGAACCGTCCGAGCGGGCGCTGGCCGGGCTGGGGGCCGGGCCGGGGGACTTCGGTTCGCTGCTGGAGCTGATCCGGCAGGCCGAGGCCGTCGGGCTGCGGCCGCTCCAGGTGACCGTCGCCGACCAGCGCGAATGGGATCTCTTCGAGGCGAACGCCAACATCGGGCGGGGCGAGCGCTGGGCGCTGGCCAACCCGGGGCATCGGCTGCACGACGGTGTCGTCGCAGCGGTCGACGACCGGCGCACCGGGTACTACGGGGGCTACCGGGGAACGTTCGGCCTCGCCTACCTCGTGCTCAGCAGGTGAACGGGGGTCCGAATCCGTAGTACCCGGACCGGTGCGTGAATCGGTACGTGATCGCTCTGGCCACCTGCGGTGACCGGCGGTAGCTTCCGACCGAATGCCCTGGGAGCCCCGAGGAGTCACGATGTCCGAGCCCACGCCGATACCCGTCGAACAGCTGCAGTTCGCGATGCCGCCCGTCCACGAGTCGGCCGGCGAGGAACGCGCGTACCGCAAGGAGCGGCTGGCCGGGGCGTTGCGGTTGTTCGGTGAGTACGGATACGAGGACGGGGTCTCCGGTCACCTCACCGCGCGGGACCCGGAGTTCGCCGACTGCTTCTGGGTCAACCCGTTCGGTGCCCCCTTCGACGGGATACGTCCGGAGGACCTGATCCTGGTCAACGGAGACGGGCAGGTCGTCGAGGGGCGCCACCACGTCAATCAGGCGGCGTTCGCCGTCCACGCCCAGGTGCACCGGGCGCGCCCGGACGTCGTCGCCGTCGCGCACACCCACTCCCTGCACGGGCGGGCGCTGTCCACGCTCGGCGAGTTCATCGAGCCGATCACCCAGGAATCCTGCGCGTTCTACGAGGATCACGCGGTCTACCAGCCTTACACCGGGGTCGTGGTCGACGAGGACGAGGGGCGCCGGATCGCGGCCGCGCTCGGCACCCGCAAGGCGATCATCCTGCGCAACCACGGGCTGCTGACCGTCGGCGACTCGGTGGACGCGGCCGCCTGGTGGTTCCTGACCATGGAGCGCTCCTGCCAGGTGCAGCTGACCGCGCGGGCGGCCGGGAAGCCGGTGCTGATCGAGCACCGGGACGCCGTCGCCACCCGCGAACAGCTCGGCAGCGACCTGGTGGCCTGGATCAATTACCAGCCGCTGTGGAAGCGGATCGCTCGAACGTTCTGACGATCTGCGCGTCCCGGTCGCCCCGATGCGGTCCCGGCCCGTCCCGTACGGCACAATTCGCAGCAATCGGTGGTCAGTTGGCAGTACTGGGCGGGAAAGGACGGCGTTCTCCGTGGCGTTGGACGAGGCACGACAAGACGCGCACGGCGGTGGCTGTACGTGCGGCGACTGCCCGCACGGAGCGCGCGCGGGACACCGGCGCGCGGTGGCCGCCTTCCTGGCCAAACGGGACGGACTGGCCGCGGGCCAGGGACTGCCGACCGGCGTCGCCCAGTCGGCGTCCGCGACCCGCCAGTGGGTCTCCGACGAGCTGACCGAGTCGGCCCGCACGGTCGCCGAACGCGGCCGGGAGGCGGGCGACGCCTGGCTCTACCAGGTCTGGCGGCGCACCCTGGCCGTCGTCTGGGGGAGCGTCGCCGTGCTCGTCATCGGCGAGGCGGTCACCGCGATCGGCGCGGGCTGGTCGACCGCCCGCACCGCCGGTCTGCTCGCCGGCCTTGTCACCGCGGCACTGCTGACCGGCGCCGCCCGGTTCCACCGGGCCCGCGGCGGCGTCCTCGCCCCGCTGATCGGCGAGGACAACCGGCTCTCCACCTCCCGTACGGTCGCCGTCGCCTGGGTGCTGCTCGCCGTCTTCTCCGTGCTCGTCCTCGCGCTGCAGCTGGCAGGGGCCTCCGGCCACGCGGAGCGCGACGCGCTGATCGACGGTCTTGATCTGGCGCGTGGCGCCGGGGTGCTGACGGTGCTGGCGCTGGTGTGCGCCGTCGCCGTGCTCGTACGCCGGGTGGTGACCGTACGCGTCCTCGCGCAGCGCCTGCAGAAGCTGCGGGCCGACCGGCCGCGCGCCGCCGATCTGCTCACCGACGACTCCGGGCGCGGCAGTTTCACGGATGTGCAGTACGTGCTGGTGAGCGCCGTCGCCGTCCTCTTCGCCGCGGTCCGGCTGGCCCGCCGGCCCGAGCAACTGCCCGATCTGCCCTGGGGGCTGGCCCTGCTGGTGGCGGTTTCCGCGGCGACGTACTTCGCGGGGAAGTACGCGGAGGGCGGGCGCCCGGTCGTGCTGTCCGTCGTACGGGCCCGGGAGGCCGGTGACCTGGACGCGCCGATCCGTACCGGCGACGACATCGAGATCCGCGGCGCGGGCTTCGTACCGCCCGGCGCCGGGGCCCCCGACCGGCTGGCCCGCATGGTGGTCCGGATCGGCCGGGTCCATGTCCATGTCCCGCTGATCCCGGTCACCGGCGGCTTCGCCAACCCCACCGACACCGTGCTCACCGTGCCGGTCCCGGTGGAGGTGGAACCCGGGCGGGTGGACGTCCAGGTCGTGACAGCCGCGGGAGTGGAGACGAACCGCGTCGAGATCGACGTCACGGACTGAGACCCGATCGGCCCTCCCCCCGGCCGCCGCTTGCGTCTGATCGAACCGCAGGGAATCTGAGCATCCCGTTCGCCGCGTACGTATGGTCTGGTGACAGGTCGACGGAAGGCGGGGTCCTTATGCATGGGTATGGCACGAATATGCGCGGTCCGGGCGAGGCGAGAAGCGTCCGGGAGCTGGCGCGGGAACATGCCCTGCTGCCGCTGCGGATCTTTCTCGGTGTCACCTTTGTCTATGCCGGGCTCGACAAACTGACGGACAGTTCGTTCTTCCGCGCCGCCGGACCCGGCTCCATCGGCGAGACGTTGCACGCGGTCCGCGACTCCGCCGCGATCCCGGCCCTCGTCGACCTCGCGCTGAAGGGCCCGGGAGCCTTCGGGTATGCCATCGCCTTCGGTGAACTCGCCGTCGGCATCGGCACCCTGATCGGGCTGTGGGCCCGGCTCGCCGCACTCGGCGGGGCGCTGATCTCGCTGAGCCTGTGGCTGACCGTGAGCTGGCAGGTCAAGCCGTACTACTTCGGCAACGACCTGGCCTACCTCATGGCCTGGCTGCCGCTGGTGCTCGGCGGCGCCGCGTCGTTCTCCGTGGACGCATTCCTCGCGTCGCGACGGCGACGAATACGGTAGCTGATCCACGTCGTGGTCGCGGCGAGCCAGAGGCCGCCGAAGAACACCGGGAAGAAGAAGACCCAGGGGGCGTCCCAGGTGCCCGCCGCGTCCGCCGCGTAACCGGTGGCGAGGGCGAGCATCGCGACGCCCGCGACCGCCCGCCCCGGCCGGATCTCATGACGCAGCACGAATGACCTCCACCTGTCCGATACCGACTTCCAGATCCAGCTCGACCGTGCCCGCCGGGGTGACGCCCGCGGGCGGGTCGATCGTGCGGTGTTCCTTCGGCGACGGGCTGACGTCCACATCGCCCGGCGGATCGCCCGGCAGCCGGATGTTGCCCACTCCGGCGTCCGCCCGCACCTGGAGCGTCACCGCCCTCGGTACGACGACGACCGCCCGGCCCGCGCCGACCCCCACCTGCGTCCGGACCGTGTGGCCCTTCGGGACCACCACCTTCGACAGGTCGAGCGTGCCGACACCGGTGCCCAGTTGATACCGCGGCTGGACCGCGGCGACCGACGACGGGCGCCATTCGTCCCGTACCCAATGGGTGCTGATGTCCTTCGGCAGCGCGGCCGCGCCCGCCAGCAGCGCCGCCGTGATCACGGCCAGCAGGACTGTGCCGAACCCGGTCCTGCCGAGGAACGCGCTGACCACCATCCCCGCGCCGAACACGGCGAGCGCTGCGGCCAGGCCGAACTGCAGGCTCGTGCCGAACGGATGCGTGTGCCAGCTCAGCCCCGTGCCCAGACCGCCCGCGACCAGCGCGAGCAGGAGGACCAGGCCGCCGATCGAGCGTGGCCCCCGGTCGGTCCGCGCCGGCTCGGGTGCGCGATACGGGGTTTCCGCCGCCCTGCGGGGACGTACGGGCGGACTGTCGGCCACCGCGCCCGCCGGACCCCACAGATAGCCCGGCCCCACCGGCCCTGACGTGCCGTCCTTGACGATCGGATCCCGCCACCAGGAAGGGCCGCCCGGCGACGGCGGCGCCTTCACCTCCGGCGGGGCGTCCGCCACCGCCTGCGCGGCCGCCGGATGCAGCGGGTCCTCGGGCGCGGCGGTCCTGCGGGTTTGCGTCCACACGCTGAAGCCGATGACCGCGAGCGTCAGCATCGCGGAGAACGCCAGAATGCCCCCGTTGCCCAGCATGGACAGGAAGAGCCCGCAGCCGATCAGCGCGAACAGCACCGCTACCAGCGACGCCCCCTCGACCCGGCCGGACAGCAGCCTGCGCGCCTCGTTCTCCTCCTCGCCCTCCAACGGGAGCAGCAGCCACGCGAAGCCGTAGAAGATCAGGCCGACGCCACCGGTCACCGACAGGACACCGATCACGATCCGGAAGATCACCGGGTCCACGTCGCAGTACCGGCCGAGTCCGCCGCACACCCCGGCCACCACTTTCTGCCGCGAGCTGCGCCGCAGCTGCGGTCTCGGCGCGGGCTGCGGTGCGACGCCGGGCGCGGCGTCCTGGGGAACGGTCATGTCTCCATGGTGACGCGCGGCCGTCGCCGACGGGACCCGCGCCGACCCTGGCCGATCCCTGATATTGGTCCCCCCGGACCCTGAAGGGGCCGTCACCGGGCGTGCGGCAGGTGCGATCTGCCCGTCTCAGGGTCGAAGTGGGGGCAGACCCTGATGCCGCCGCTCATCCGTCCATGTGACGATCGGGGCATGCCGACCGCCACGCCCCGAGCCGCAAGCTCCCTCAGCGCCGACCCGGAGGAGCCACCGCTGCGCAAGCTGTACCGCAGCGCCGACGGACGGATGCTCGGCGGCGTCGCGCGTGGTCTCGCCGGACACCTCGGGCTGCCCGTCGCCTGGGTGCGGTTCGTCTTCCTCGGACTGTTCTTCGCGGACGGCCTCGGGGCCCTGCTCTACGCCGTGTTCTGGATCGTCGTCCCGCTCGGCGTCGGCGGCGTCGACGCGCCGCGCTCCGTCTTCGAGACGGCTCCCGACGGCCGGCGCAGGCTCCGCAAGCCCGACAAGGGGCAGGTGTTCGCGCTCCTCGCGCTCCTCGTCGGCGCCGTGATCTTCGTCGGCAACGTCGACATGGGCAGCAAGGCCGACCGCTACATCTGGCCGACGCTGCTGATCGGCGCGGGCTCCGTCCTGGTGTGGCGGCAGGCGGACAACGCCCGCCGGGCCCGCTGGATGGAGGTCGGCCGCCGCCGCCGGGTGCTGCATCTGGCCCGGGCGCTGGCCGGGGTTGCCCTGGTCGGCCTGGGACTCGCCGTCTTCATGGTGGTACGCGGCTCCGCGGCCCAGCTCGGCAATGTGCTGACCGCGGCGATCGCCGTTCTCACCGGCATCGCACTGCTGGCGGGTCCCTATCTCGTCCGCATGACCCAGGACCTGTCCGAGGAACGCCTGATGCGCATCAGGGCCCAGGAGCGCGCCGAGGTCGCGGCTCACGTCCACGACTCCGTGCTGCACACCCTCACCCTGATCCAGCGCAACGCGGACGACGGCAGCGAGGTCCGCAGACTGGCCCGCGCCCAGGAACGCGAGCTGCGCAACTGGCTGTACAACCCCGAGGGAACCGGCAAGGACGAGGGCGACGAACCGGAGACCCTCGCCGAAGCGGTCAGACGCGCCGCCGCCGAGGTCGAGGACAAACACGGCGTTCCGCTGGAGGTCGTCGTCGTCGGCGACTGCCCGCTCGACGAGAAGCTCGCCGCGCAGATGCAGGCCGCGCGCGAGGCGATGGTCAACGCCGCGAAGTACGGTGGCGAGGGCGGCGCCGTGCAGGTCTACGCGGAGGTCGAGGGCCGCACGGTCTTCGTCTCCGTACGGGACCGCGGACCGGGCTTCGATCCGGATTCCGTCCCGGGGGACAGAATGGGCGTACGAGAATCAATCATCGGCCGGATGCAGCGCAACGGCGGTACCGCGCGGCTGCGTTCGGTGCCCGGCGGGGGCACGGAAGTCGAGCTGGAGATGGAGAGGGCGAGTCAATGACCGAGAACACCGAAGCGACCGGGGGCCCGGAGCGCCGGGTACGGGTCGTGCTCGTCGACGACCACCGGATGTTCCGCACCGGAGTCCAGGCCGAGATCGGCCGCACCGAGGAGACCGGCGTCGAGGTCGTCGGCGAGGCCGCCGACGTCGACCAGGCGGTCACCGTCATCACGGCGACCCGCCCCGAGGTCGTCCTCCTCGACGTGCACCTGCCGGGCGGCGGTGGCGTCGAGGTGCTGCGCCGCTGCGCCCCGCTGATGGGCGCGGTCGAGAACCCGGTGCGGTTCCTGGCGCTGTCCGTCTCGGACGCCGCCGAGGATGTCATCGGTGTCATCCGCGGCGGCGCCCGGGGCTACGTCACCAAGACGATCACCGGGACCGATCTGGTCGATTCGGTCTTCCGGGTGCAGGAGGGCGACGCGGTGTTCTCGCCCCGGCTGGCCGGCTTCGTCCTCGACGCGTTCGCCTCGACGGACGCGCCGCCGGTCGACGAGGACCTGGACCGGCTGACGCAGCGCGAGCGCGAGGTGCTGCGGCTGATCGCGCGCGGCTACGCGTACAAGGAGATCGCCAAGCAGCTGTTCATCTCGGTGAAGACGGTCGAGTCGCATGTCTCGGCGGTGCTGCGCAAGCTCCAGCTGTCGAACCGGCACGAGCTGACGCGGTGGGCGACGGCCCGACGGCTGGTCTGAGAGGGACCGGTATTGGGGGCGGCGTCGCGGGGCTGGGCACGCACATCTACGGCGTTGTCGTCAATCATCATGGCTCCGCCATGCCTCAATCCTCCGCCTTGCAGCTGCACGCACCCAGCCCCGCTCCTTCTCCCACCCCCCAATTGCCGGTCCCTCTGAGTCAGCCGTTCTCCCGTTCGGGGTCGATGGAGATGTTGAGCTTCTCGCCGATCCTTCGGTAGCCGATGCCCGCGTAGATCCTTTCCACAGCGGCGTCGGCCGGCTCGAGCCACACCGCCCGGCAGCCCCGCGCGAACGCCGCCGCGGTCAGGTGGGCGGAGAGTGCGGCGCCGATGCCGCGTCGGCGGAAGGCGGCGGCGACGGCGAGGCCGGCCAGTTCGGTGAGGCCGTCGACGGGGACCGAGCAGCCGCCCGCGCCCGCCGGGGTGCCGTCGAGGGTGGCGAGCGCCGCCACGCCGCCGCCCGCCACCGCGTCGCGCAGCCACGCGGCCTCGCCGCCCTCGGGCTCCCCGGTCCCGCCGTACCCGTGGTGCTGTACGCGGGCGGCGGCGGCGAACTCGGCGTCGCCGGCCGGTTCGGCGAGCACGAGGGCGTCGACGGGCTTCGGCGGCAGCAGGTCGCCGGGTGTGCACGCCAGGATCGGCGCCCGGTCCTCGACGGTGAACCCGGCGGCGAGAAGGGCGGGTTCGACCGCGGGTGCCCAGCCGGGCAGGTACTCCAGGCGCGGCATCCGGTCCCGTTCGCGGAATGCGGCGATCAGCTCCCGCACGTCGGCCGCGGTCGGTTCGGCGTCCCGGTCGGGGATCGCGTAATTGGCGTACTTCAGCGACCAGTTCGGGTTGTGGCGGACGGTGAACGGGCCGACCCGGAGATGGTCGGGGGAGCGGAGAGCGAGTGTACGGGCGTGGGTCTGGATGTCGGTGTCCATGGGCATGCGGGGTTCCCCTTCGACCGGTCCGGTGGGATTCCGGACGCAGGACCGCGAACTGCGGAGCGAGGGATCCTATGCGACCCGGGTCGCTCCCGCGAAGGGCATGTCGTCGATCGACGCGAAGCGGACCGGCGCTCCGGGGCGCGGTGCGTGGATCATCTGCCCGTTGCCGATGTAGAGACCGACATGGCTGATCCCGGAGTAGAAGAACACCAGGTCGCCGGGGGCGAGTTCGGAGCGGGAGATGTGCCGGCCGGCGTTGATCTGGGTGTATGTGGTGCGGGGGAGGGAGACGCCGGCGGAGCGCCAGGCGGCCTGGGTCAGCCCCGAGCAGTCGAATGAGGACGGTCCGGTCGCGCCCCACACGTACGGCTTGCCGAGCGCGTCGTAGGCGAATGCGATGGCCTCCGCGGCGCGGGCGTTGGGGGCCTGGGCGGCGCCTGAGCGCGGGGCGCTGCGATCGGCGCGGGCGGCGGCGCGGGCGGTGCCGGAGCGTTCGTAGTCGGCGCGCTCCGCGGGTGAGAGGGTGTCCAGGAGCTTCCGGGCGTCGGCCAGTCTGGCCCTGACCGTCGTCCGGTGCTTCTTCAGTTCGGCCCGTCGGGCGGTGAGGGCCGCCAGCTCGTCCTTCGCCTCCGTGCGCAGCTGGGCGATCTCGGTGACCTGCCGCTGCACGTGGGAGACCTCGGCCGCCTGGCGGTCGGCGGCCCGGTCCACGTACGAGGCCCGTTGCAGATACTGGTCGGGGTCCGAGGACAGCGCCAGCTGCACGGCGGGGTCGAGGCCGCCGGTGCGGTACTCCGCGGCGGCGAGCGAACCGAGTGCGTCGCGGGAGGTGTTGAGGCGTTCGGTTCTGCGGGCGGCCTCGTCACGCAGTGCGTTGAGGGCCTTGGCTGCGGCGGTCGCCTTCTCCTTCGCGCCGTCGTACTGCTCGGTGGCGACCTCGGCGTCGTGGTACAGCCGGTCCAGCTCGGCCTTGGTCCGGGTGGGGGTGGGCTGTGGGTCGGCGTGCGCGGAGCCGGGCAGGGCGGCGGCGGTCGCGGCCCCGGCGAAGGCGAGGGCGGCGGCGGTGCGGGCGGCGGAGCCGGTGTGCGGGCGCTGCCTGGGTTTCCGATGCGCTGCCACGGGGCGGGGCTCCTTGCGTCGACTGCCCGTCGGGGCCTACCGGCGGGCCGCTGAGGTCCGGCGGCGGGACGCCAACAGGGGGAGCGGTCCGCCGCCGGATTTTCTCGGCGGGGTGACCGGGCTGCCGTCCGGGTGCGGAGCGGCGGTGAAGTCGGCCACCTGTAGGGACGCTAGGCCCGGGGCGTGGGGAAGAGTCGCAATGACGGCTATTGCCCGAATTTGGCAATGTGTTGTCGTTGGGTGACTGGAAAATTACACCAGAGTCAGGCAATTGGTACAGATGCAAGCGAAATGCCAAGGAGTCCCCACCGCGCCGAAGAGGGGTGATATGGCCACGGCTAGGCTGCGGCCTCATGGACGTACTCATCAATGTCTTCGTCGCGCTGCACATCATCGGCATCGCCTCCCTCCTGGGCGGCTTCCTGACCCAGATGAAGGCGATGGGCGCGGGCACGGCACGCTTCGTCCCGGCGATGCTGCACGGTGCACTGACCATGCTGGTCACCGGTGTCGCGCTGGTCGGGCTCAATCAGGCCGACGACCACCCGGTCAACAACATCAAGATCGGCGTGAAGCTGGCGGTCCTGGTGGTGATTCTCGCGCTGGTCTACGTCAAGCGGGACGAGGAGAAGGCCGAGAAGGGCGTCTTCGCGGCGGTCGGCGGGCTGACGGTCGCCAACATCTTCATCGCGACGCTCTGGACCTGAGCCGGACCGTCCGCGTGCGGAAGTGATCCCCGCCGGATCCGGCAGGGGATCACTTCCGCACGCAGGCCGGGCGCTACGCCGGGCGCACGCTGCCGTAGATCGGCATGTAGTAGATCGACTCCTCGCGGACGTTCGCCCCCGGCTTCGGGGCGTGGATCATCATGCCGTCGCCCTTGTAGATGCCGACGTGGCTGATGTCGTCGTAGAAGAAGACGAGGTCGCCCGGCTGCAGGTCGACCGTGGCTATCCGGGTGCCGATCTCCACCTGGTCCCAGGTGGTGCGGGGGATGTCGACGCCCGCCGCCTTCCAGGCGGCCTGGGTCAGCCCTGAGCAGTCGTACGAGGAGGGGCCCGTCGCTCCCCAGACGTACGGCTTGCCGATCTGGGCGCGGGCGAAGGCGAGAACCTTCTCGGCCTTCGTGGTGGCGCTGCTGTCCGATCCGGTCCCGGTCCCGGTCCCCGTGCCCGTGTCCGTCCCCGTATCGCCGGTGGAGCCGGCCGCCTTCGCCGCCTCCGCGGCCTTGCGGTCCGCCTCGGCCTTGGCGGCGGCCTGCCGACGGGCGAGTTCCTCCGCCTTGCGCTTGGCCTCCGCCTCCTTCTCGCGCTCCAGTGCCGCGAGCCGCGCCTTCTCCTCGGCCGTCAGCTTCGACAGCATCGCTCGCGCCTCGCCCAGCTTCTTCTGGACGGATCGCTTGCTGGTCCGGAGCGTGGCCTGGGACTCGGTGAGCGTCTCCAGGCTCTTCACCGCCTCGGCGCGCTTCTTCGCCGCCGCTGCCTGCTGCGTACGGAAGTCCGTGACCGCCTTCTGCTGCTGGGCGGTCATCCGGTTCATCAGCTGGTTCTGGTCGAAGTACGACTGCGGGTCGTCGGCCAGGAAGAAGGTGGCGGTCGGCGCGATGGAGCCGGTGCGGTACTGCGCGGCCGCGTAGTTGCCGAGCGTCCTGCGCGCCTCGTTCAGCTTGTCGGCGCGCTCGGCCACGTCCTCCAGCAGGGCGTCGACCTTGCCGCGCTGCGTGGCGGAGGCCTCCTTCGCCCTGTTGTAATGCTGGGTCGCGGTGCCCGCCTGCCGGTAGAGGTCGTCGACCTTCTTCTGTACGTCCTCGATGCTGGGCTTGGGTGCGCTCGGGGCGGCCGTGGCGCTCTGGGTCGACAGCAGGGTCACCCCTGCCAGGGCGGCTGTCGTGAGCCCGACGGCGGGGCTGGTGGTGCGTACCCGGCTGCGCGGTTTGCGATGCGATGCCAAAGCCGGCATCTCCTTCCGTGGACCGCCTACCGGGTTAGCTGTCGGGTTCGGGCGGAACGGAAGGCTGCCCTACGGTCCGCGTGGGGATACGGGCCGATTCACCCCGGTTGTGCGTGCGGGTCCCCGGTTCCGAACCCCTCTGTGGGCAGCCCGGATTCGGCGTGGGGGCCCGCTCGGCGTGGATCGCCTCAAGGGGGGACGGGCCGCCCGACGGAGCACGCTAGCCAACCGTGGTGCCGCTGTGAAGGTTGATGTTCGAAATGCCCGATACGTTTTCGTGACCTTGGTGAAAAGGGGCCGGAGGGGGTGGTCCGGCCCCCGAATTCCTTACGGGGCGTGGGTGCGCGCTCTCCGTACGTGGCACCTTCCGGCCGCGCTTTCCCATGCGGCCGCAGAGTGTCGGTGCGTCGCCCTAGACTCGTGAGGCGATGAGCAGCCTCTTTGACGACAGTTTCCTGGCCGGCCTCCAGCACTCGGAGGAAGAACCCCCGCCGCCCCCCGAGGACTCCGCACCCGAAGCGGTGCCGGAGGACCTCTTCGCGGGCGTCTTCGACGTGCCCCCGCCGCCTCGGGACGCGTACTACCGGGACGGCGCCCACCGTCCCGCCATCGACTCCGCCGCGCTGCTCGACGGGCTGAACACCGAGCAGCGCGCCGCGGTCGTGCACGCGGGATCGCCGCTGCTCATCGTCGCCGGCGCGGGCTCCGGCAAGACCCGGGTGCTCACCCACCGCATCGCCCACCTGCTGGCCGAGCGCGGCGTGCACCCCGGCCAGATCCTGGCGATCACCTTCACCAACAAGGCCGCGGGCGAGATGAAGGAGCGCGTCGAGCAGCTCGTCGGACCCCGCGCCAACGCCATGTGGGTCATGACGTTCCACAGCGCGTGCGTAAGGATCCTGCGCCGCGAGTCGAAGCGGCTCGGCTTCACCTCGTCGTTCTCGATCTACGACGCGGCCGACTCCAAGCGGCTGATGGCCCTGGTCTGCCGCGATCTGGACCTCGACCCGAAGCGCTTCCCGCCGAAGTCGTTCACGGCCAAGGTCTCGAACCTGAAGAACGAGCTGATCGACGAGGAGACCTTCGCCGGCCAGGCTGGGGACGGCTTCGAGAAGACGCTCGCCCAGGCGTACGCGATGTACCAGTCCCGGCTGCGCGAGGCCAACGCACTGGACTTCGACGACATCATCATGACGACGGTCCATCTGCTCCAGGCGTTCCCCGACGTCGCCGAGCACTACCGCCGCCGCTTCCGGCACGTCCTCGTCGACGAGTACCAGGACACCAACCACGCGCAGTACACGCTCGTACGCGAACTGGTCGGCCCGGCCGGAGAGGCCGACGCCCCCGCCGAGCTCTGCGTCGTGGGTGACGCCGACCAGTCGATCTATGCCTTCCGCGGCGCGACGATCCGCAACATCCTCCAGTTCGAGGAGGACTACCCGAACGCGACGACGATCCTGCTGGAGCAGAACTACCGCTCCACGCAGACAATCCTCTCCGCCGCCAACGCGGTCATCGAGCGCAACGAGAGCCGCCGTCCCAAGAACCTCTGGACGAACGCGGGCGAGGGTGCCCGGATCACCGGCTATGTCGCGGACACCGAGCACGACGAGGCGCAGTTCGTCGCCGACGAGATCGACCGGCTGACCGACGCGGGCGACGCGAAGGCCGGCGACGTCGCGATCTTCTACCGGACGAACGCGCAGTCCCGCGTCTTCGAAGAGATCTTCATCCGCGTCGGCCTGCCCTACAAGGTCGTCGGCGGCGTGCGCTTCTACGAGCGCAAGGAGGTCCGGGACATCCTGGCCTACCTCCGGGTCCTCGCCAACCCCGAGGACACCGTCCCGCTGCGCCGCATCCTCAATGTGCCCAAGCGCGGTATCGGTGACCGCGCCGAGGCGATGATCGACGCCCTGTCGCTGCGCGAGAAGATCACGTTCCCGCAGGCCTTGCGCCGCGTCGACGAGGCGTACGGCATGGCGGCCCGTTCGGCCAACGCCGTCAAGCGGTTCAACACGCTGATGGAGGAGCTGCGCACGATCGTCGAGTCCGGCGCGGGCCCCGCCGTGGTGCTGGAGGCGGTGCTGGAGCGGACCGGCTATCTCGCCGAGCTCCAGGCGTCCACGGACCCGCAGGACGAGACGCGGATCGAGAACCTCCAGGAACTCGCCGCCGTCGCGCTCGAATTCGAGCAGGAGCGGGGGGAGTCCGCCGGGGAGGAAGGTGCGGGCACGGGCACGCTCGCCGAGTTCCTGGAGAAGGTCGCGCTCGTCGCCGACTCCGACCAGATCCCCGACGAGGACGAGGACGGCTCCGGCGTCATCACGCTGATGACGCTGCACACGGCCAAGGGGCTCGAATTCCCGGTGGTGTTCCTGACCGGCATGGAGGACGGGGTCTTCCCGCACATGCGGGCCCTGGGACAGGTCAAGGAACTGGAGGAGGAGCGGCGCCTCGCGTACGTCGGGATCACCCGTGCCCGTGAGCGGCTCTACCTGACGCGGGCGGCGATGCGCAGTGCGTGGGGTCAGCCCTCGTACAACCCGCCGTCGCGGTTCCTGGAGGAGATCCCGGACCAGCACCTGGAGTGGAAGCGGACCGGGCCGATGGCGGCCCCGGCCGGACCGACGTCGGGGATCACGTCGTCGCTGTCGTCGTCGCGCGCCCGCTCGGGCCCCTCGGGCTTCGCGACCCGTCGCACCTCGGACAAGCCGACGGTCACGCTGGTGGTCGGGGACCGGGTCACGCACGACCAGTTCGGGCTCGGCACGGTGACGGCGGTCGAGGGGATCGGCGACCAGGCGAAGGCGACGGTCGACTTCGGGGACGAACGGCCGAAGAAGCTGCTGCTGCGGTACGCGCCGGTGGAGAAGCTCTAGAGCCGACGGGGCGGGCGCTGGTGCCCGCCCTTTGTCGGCGGGCGGGACTCGCGCTGTGCCGGGCTCTGCCGCTCAGGTCGGGTTGACGCCGTGGCTGCGGAGCCAGGGCAGTGGGTCTATGGCCGCCCCGCCCCCGGGCCGGACCTCGAAGTGCAGGTGCGGGCCGGTGGAGTTGCCGGAGTTCCCGGAGTATGCGATGACGTCACCGGCCTTGACCGGGCCCGAGCGGATCCTGGTGCTGCTGAGGTGGCAGTACCAGGTCTCGGTGCCGTCGGCCATGGTGACGACGGCCATGTTCCCGTAGGCGCTGTTCCACTGGGTGCGTACGGTGCCGTCGGTCGCGGCCATCACCGGAGTGCCGTACGAGACGGGGAAGTCGATGCCCGTGTGCACGGACATCCAGTTGACGCCCGCCTGGCCGTAGTAGGCGCTGAGGCCGTGCTGCTTGACCGGCAGGAGGAACTTGGGCCGCAGCGCCTCTTTCCGCGCGGCCTCCTCCTCGCGCTTCTTCTTCTCGGCGGCCTGCCGCTCCCTCAGGTCGATGCGTTCCTGGGTGCGGCTGGCGCGGTCGGCGAAGTTCTCGGCGTCGGCGCTGAGGTTGGCGAACAGGGTGTCCAGCTGGTTGTTGGCGGCGACCGGCTTGACGTTGCCGGGGTCGGCGGCCGCCATCGACGTGGTGTCGTCCTTGGTGTCCTCGCCGCTGCCGAGTCCGCCGACGGAGGCGGCGGCGATACCGGCGACGCTCATCACACAGGCGGAGGGGACGGCGACGGTGAGAAGAGCGGAACGCCTGGCGGGGGTGCGGCGCCGGCGGCTGCCGCTGCCGCTGCCGCTGCGGGTGACGGGACGGCTCGCGGGGCGGGGGATACCGGCGGAGTGGTCCGCCGGATGATCCGTCGCGTCTTCCGCATCGGCGTCGAGGTCCAGGTCGGCGACGCCGAACTCGGAGGTCCCGGCGATGCCTGCGGGCTCCGCGGGCATCGCGGTCCTGTCCGGCCGGTACTGCTCGTACGGAGCGTAGGAACCCTGGTCCTCGTACACCTCGTACGCGGCCTGTTCGGGTTCGTACGACTCCTGCGAGGTTTGCACGCTTTGCTGTTCGTGTTCGGGCGTGGCGCCGGTGTTCCAGGCGGTGGCGTCGTACGCGCCGGTGTCGTAGTTGGCCGTCCCGGTCGTCGCCCACGAGCCGTTCTGGTGCCAGCCGTTGGTGTCCCACTGGCCCGACGCGTCCGGAGCGCCGCCCTGCGCGGGGATGCCCGGGGCTTCCGGCATCCAGGCCGCGGTGGTGTCGTACTGCTGCGGATGCTGGGTCCCGTACGCGGCATAGGGGTCGTACGTGGCGGTGTGATGCGCGCCGGTGTCCCACTGGGTCGAGTCGTACTGGCCGGTGTATCCGGCCTGTCCGGTGTCGTAGCCGCTGCTGTAGCCGGTGGTGCCGTACGTGCCGTCGTGGCTGCCAGGGAGGGAGCCGAAGAGCGGGTCGCTGTCGAAGCTGCCCGTGGAGTGGCTGTCGTAACCGACATACCCGGCGTAGGGGTGCTGGTCGTTCACCAACTTCTCTCTCGCCTCGGCAGCAGGACCTGGGTCTGGGGTCCGGTGGGGGAATCCCAGGGGGAAAGCAGTGGCCGCGACTGTACCCGGCAGTACGTGACGGCGACAATCTTCCTCAGGTTCCGGGCCCGTAGGAAACGGGCAATCGGCCGTCTTTCGGCGGACTGTGCACAGAGCCTTGGCTCTATGTTCGAAACGCGTTCTATTTGTGAGCGCACTCCGGGCAGCCATGGTGCCCGGGGTATGCCCCCGGCACGGCGTGGCGGCCTTGTGCCCGTGAGGGACTCCGGTCCCTCAGGCCACCGAGGTGGTTCCCATGAGTCCGGTGGTGGATTCCGGGGACTCCAGGGCCTGCCGGATCCCGGCGGCGACCGCCGGGTGGACCGGCAGTGCGAGATGGCCGATCCCGGTGACGCGCACGTTCAGCGCATCGAGGTCCGGATGGTCGATGCAGGCCGCCTCGACCGGGACGATCACCTGGTCCAGTTCGCTCCAGAAGCTCACGAACCGGGTGCGGCAGCCGGGCGCGGGGCGGCGCAGCTCCTCGATCGGGGCGGAACCACTGCGCATCTGGCGCACGATCGGGTGCGCGCTGGCCATCGGGGCGACGGCGGTGCCGCCGTGCGGGGTACCGAGCGTGACCAGGGTGCGGACCCGACGGTCACCGCCGAGTCGCTGCACGTAATAACGGGCGATCAGGCCGCCGAGGCTGTGGCCGACGATGTCGACCTCGTGGTCACCGGTGCGGGAGCAGATCTCCTCGACATGCCGGCCGAGAAGTTCGGCGGCCGTGCGGATGTCACAGGTCAGCGGTGAGTAGTTCAGGGACTCCAGATGGTGCCAGCCGTGCCGGGCGAGGGAACGGCGCAACAGGACGAAGACGGAGCGGTTGTCGATGAACCCGTGCAGGAGCACGACAGGCCGCCGCTCGGGGCTCTCGATGGGCAGGGCCCGGGTTCCGGCCGGTGCGGTGGGCGGCTGTTCGGGCGGGGGCGTCGCGTCCCGCCGCTCCCCGGTCATGCCCGAGGGGTAGAGGACCACGTGCCCGACGAGCACGATCAGGTCCAGCGCGGTGGCTCTCAGCAGTGCCGAGGACAGCCAGGTGCGGCGCGGACAGGACTGGCGCAGCAGTGGCGGAAGAAAAGGCAGGACCTTCATGGCCGACCTCCTGCTTCGGCGCACGGGAGGCGGCTCACGTCCCCGTATGCCCTCATGGGGTGCCGCGGCGGAGGCGCGGGTGGCTGGTCGGACCACCTGCCGACGAGCCGTACCACCGTGCCGTGCGGCTGACGGCGCGGTGGTACGGCGACCTCATAGCGGCTCCCCTTGCCTCCGTGGCCCGCGCCGCAGGTGTGCCGCGGATGCGGGAACGGGGCCTGGCGAACATGTCCCAGATGTGATTTCCCCCTCCCGGCCCACCGCGAAACGGCGGCTTGCGGGATGCTGTCGATAACGTTCGTTCACATCCCCGGCCCTTTCCGGTACGGGAGACGCATGTGGAGGCAGTGATGGGTGTGACCGGTCCGATCCGTGTGGTGGTGGCCAAGCCGGGCCTCGACGGCCATGACCGCGGGGCGAAGGTGATCGCGCGGGCGCTGCGTGACGCCGGTATGGAGGTCATCTACACCGGGCTCCATCAGACGCCCGAGCAGATCGTCGACACCGCGATCCAGGAGGACGCCGACGCGATCGGCCTCTCGATCCTCTCCGGCGCGCACAACACGCTCTTCGCCAAGGTGATCGAGCTCCTGAAGGAGCGCGACGCGGAGGACATCAAGGTCTTCGGCGGCGGCATCATCCCGGAGGCGGACATCGCACCGCTGAAGGAGCTGGGCGTCGCGGCGATCTTCACTCCGGGTGCGACGACGGGCTCGATCGTCGACTGGGTGAACGCCAACGTCCGCCAGCCCGCGGACGTCTGACCCGGGCGGGCCGGGGAGCTCGCCCGTCGGTGCCCTGTGTCCTCGATCGCCGGCCCGGTGCGAGGCCGAGTCCGTCGAGGGGGTTCCCCATGCCCTCGAGGCCATGGGAGATCGAGGACGCAGCGTGGCGCAGGCGGCGCAGCCCGCCGTCGGCGCCACCGCACCCCTACACCGCCACCGCACCCCTACACCGCCACCGCACCCCTACACCGCCACCGGCATCAGCTCCGCCTCCATCGCCGCGCGCAGCCGGAGGGTGGAGACCAGGCGCTGGAACGCCTCCGACCAGTAACCGGCGGCTCCCGGCGACGCGCCCTCCGGCTCGTCCGGTGTCGTCGTGAGGACCTCCAGGCGGTCCGCCTCCGCCGGGTTCAGGCAGCGCTCGGCGAGGCCCATCACGCCGCTGAAGCTCCACGGATAACTCCCCGCGTCGCGGGCGATGTCGAGTGCGTCGACGACCGATCGGCCCAGCGGGTCCGCCCACGGAACCGTGCAGACCCCCAGGAGCTGGAACGCCTCGGACAGCCCGTGTGCGGCAATGAAGCCGGCCACCCACGCGGCCCGTTCCGCGCCGGGCAGGGTGGCCAGGAGCTTGGACCGCTCGGCGAGCGACGTCGTACCGCGGCCGTGCGACGGGGGTACGGAGGGGGCGCCGAGCAGCGCGCGGGCCCACTCCGGGGCCCGCTGCCGCACCGCCGCCCGGCACCACGCCGCGTGCAGTTCCTCGCCCCAGCCGTCGGCGACGGGCAGGGCGACGATCTCCTGCGCCGTACGCCCGCCGAACCGTGCCGGCCAGGTGGACAGCGGGGCCGACTCCACCAACTGGCCCAGCCACCAGGACCGTTCGCCCCGGCCGGACGGTGGCGCCGCGACCACGCCGTCGCGTTGCATCTCCGCATCGCATTCATGCGGTGCCTCCACGGCGATGGACGCGGAACGGGCGGTCAGGTCCGGGTTCACGCATGACGCCGCACGGGCCGCCATCCGCCCGGCCAGCGCCGACTCCGGCAGCGCGGACAGCAGCTCGGCAGCCGTCGCGCGGACATTGCGGCTGCGGTCGGAGAGCGCCTGCTCCAGGAACGGTTCGTCCGCACCGGACAGCCCCGTACGCAGCGAGTCCACGAACATCAGCCGGTCCTCGGCACGCTCCGTCGGCCATGTGCTGGTCAGCAGCGCGAGCGCGCTCCCCGGATCATGCGCGCGTACGGCCCCGAGGAGGGCGACGCGCTCGGCGAACAGGCCCTCCTCCCACAGCCGGCGCACCGCCTCCGGGTCCATCACCTCGGGCAGCAGCGCGCCGCCGGACGAGCCGCGCAGCGCGAACTTCCACTCGGGATTCAGCCGGGCCAGCCACAGCCCGCGCGGCCCGGCGAACGCCAGGGCCTGCGGCCGCAGGTCGGTACGGGCGCGGGCTGCGTCCAGCAATGCCGGGAGCAGCGCCGCGGGAGCCCGGTAGCCGTGCAGACCGGCGGTGGTCAGCCACTGCGGGATCAGCTCGGTGAGATCCGGTGCGGCGCCGCGACGGCCGCCCGTACCGCCGGGCGCGGAACGGTCGGCGAGCAGCTGCGCGAGTCTGCGCCGCGCGGCCGGCGGCAGGGGTGGCCGGGGGTCGGCGGACGCCGTCCCCGGCCGGGCGGCCGCGGGCGCGGGCAGCAGTCCGGCTCTGCGCCGCACGGTGTGGAGCGCCGCCGCGTCCAGGAGCGCGACCGGCCCCCGATCGCCGCCCGTCGCGGACGGTCGGCGGTCGGTGCCGAGCAACGCCGAGGTGACGAGCTCTTCCCACGGGATGGTTGTACTGGACATCGGTCCTCCTCGAGGGGTTCACAAGTGCTGGGCAGGTGCATCGTTGTGGCGAACATGAACACGATGGGGTGAGCGGTGTGACGAGCTGCGGGTATGCCAGGTGAGGTCTGGGTACCGTTCCTGGTGCGATCTGGGACGCCGGGTGTGGCGTCAGCGGTCGGGGCCCCGGTGTCACCGGAGTGATGGTTCGGGTCTCCCCGTCGCCTCCGGCCACACCCGTATGGCCGGGTCGTAGGGATTCCGCCCGCCCGGGACGGACCGCATACGGGATGTGCGTCGCCGACCGGGACGCGAAAGCGGAGGACCAGTGCGCCCAGGACCGTTCGGGGTGTACCGGTGAGCCAGGACTCACTCCTGCCCACCGCCCAGGAACGGTCAGATGAGCGGTACGGTCTCGGCCGCACCGCCGTCCGAGCCATCGGCCCAGGCGGCGAGCGGGTCGAAGCCGCGGTGGCCGCATTCGCCGAACACCGTGAGGGGCGCGCCGCCGGACAGCGCGACGAGCTTCCACAGGCCCGGCCGGGACAGCGCCGCCGGGGCGACGGGCAGGGCCGTACCGCCTGCCGCGTCCGCCAACTGCCAGCCGTCGCCCGACGGCACCGGTATGACCTCGCGCAGGGTCACCGGCCAGGACTCCAGCCAGGGATCGTCCCGCAGGGCGCGCCCGTACGCGGCGGCCGCGGCTGTGGTCGTGGAGCCCTGCGGGGGAGTGCCGGACGGCACCGGCGCACCGAACTGCGAGCCCAGCTCCGCCCGCAGCTGCCCGGCCCCCTGATACGGCGTGAGTTCGGCGTCGAGCGTGACGCCCACCGGCAGGGCCTGACCCGGTGAGCGCCCGGCCGCCCCGAAGGACAGCAGCAGCGCGGTGCGGCCCGAGTCCTTGCCGTACAGCCAGATCCGACGCGTGACGATCCTGCCGTCCGGGGTGTCGTACTGGGCGAGGACCAGCCACCGGTCACGGACCGGGGGACCGCCGGCGGGGGAGGTCAGCCCCACCCGCGCACGGACCGTCGCGGCCAGCGGTTCCGGCAACCGGTCGATGCCCAGCCACGCGGTGTCCAGCAGATGCAGCAGCGCGCACTCCTGCAGCAACCGCGCCGGCCAGCCGGGGCCGGACGCCGGGATCGCCCCCAACTCCCTGACCCGGCCCGCGAGCCCCGGCGCCTGCGCGTCGACCATGCGGGCCGCCGTCTCCTCCCACAGCCCGTAGCCCGACTGATCGGCCGCCGCCAGACCGCCACGCAGCAGATCCATCAGCCGCTGCTCCAACTCCTGCGCACCGCCGGTGATTCGCTCGGCCCGGCGCTCGGCGCGCCGCCGGGCGGCCTCCGGGTCGGCCGGGCCCGCGGTCGAGGCGCCCGCCGCCGGCCCGCCCTTCTCCCCCTTTGCCTCCGCGCGCATGCGACGGCCCGTCAGCCACTCGCCGGCCCAGTCCGGCACCTCGCCCGCGGGCAGAGCCGATGCGCCGGAAGCCCAGACCAGCAGCAGACCCAGCGCGTGCTTGCACGGGAACTTCCGGCTGGGGCAACTGCACCTGTACGCAGGGCCGGTCGTGTCGACCACGGTTTGATACGGCTTGCTTCCGCTGCCCTTGCACAGCCCCCACACCGCACCCGAACCGTCACACCCGCCACCCGACCACGGTCCGGTCGAACCGAGCTTGCTCCCCGCCTTGCGTGATGCCTCGTCAGGAGACAGGGCCAGGACCTGCTCCACCGTCCAGCGCGCCGCCGGGTCGGCGGTGCGCAAGGGTTCTCCCCCGTGAGATAGCAGCATGGGAACGACGGTAGAACGCGCCACTGACGATCACGCCGACCTGCCATTTCGTCTCGCGCAAGCAACTTGACTTTACTCTCCCTTTGCGATTCGCTGCGAGGTGAAGACCTTTGAATCCGGGGGGATCGACCGATGAGCCACACCGTCCGCAGCATCCACAACTTCCGTGACGCCCGCACCATCCGGACTGCCGTCTCCGCAGCCGTCGTCCTCGGTCTCGCCGTGGGCCTCGGGGCCTGCTCCGAGTCCGTCGATCAGGTGGACAAGGCCGTGAACGAGACGTACGAAGTCACCTACGAGGTCACCGGTACGAGCGTCGACGAGATCCAGTTCCACGCGGGCGGGGGCAAGGCCATGGACCCGGAGATCGAGACGGTCAAGTCCCCGACCCTGCCGTGGCGGAAGACCGTCACGCTGCGCGGCATCATGCCGCCCGCCGTCATGCCGATCGCCCTGGACGAGACCGGGGCCGACGTCGCCTGCTCGATCACGCACAAGGGCAAGGTCATCAAGGAGGCCAAGGGCGAGGGACTCATCACGGCCGGCGGCTGCGTCGCGGTCTCGCCGGTGGCCGGCTGAACTCCCCGCCCCTAGCCGCTGGATCGGCCCTGACCTGCGGTCGGGGCCGATTGTCAGTGGCATGGTGCACGGTGGGAACCACGTCAGGTCGACCGATCTGGAGGGGGATCCATGACCGTGTCCGAAACCACCGCCGTCGTCGGCGTACAGGCCCTGCGACCGCATGCCGAGGACGCCTTCGCCCATGAGCTGAAGGCCCTTGCCGCAGCCGACGACCGCCCGCGGCCCGCCCGTTGGCAGCTGTCTCCGTGGGCCGTCGCCACCTACCTGCTCGGCGGCACCCTGCCCGACGGCACGGTGATCACACCCAAGTACATCGGCCCGCGCCGCCTCGTCGAGGTCGCCGTGACCACACTCGCCACCGACCGGGCCCTGCTGCTCCTCGGTGTTCCCGGCACCGCCAAGACCTGGGTCTCCGAGCACCTCGCGGCCGCTGTCAGCGGCGACTCGACGCTGCTCGTCCAGGGCACGGCGGGCACACCCGAGGAAGCCGTCCGCTACGGGTGGAACTACGCGCAGTTGCTGGCGCACGGCCCCAGCCGCGACGCACTGGTGCCCAGCCCGCTGATGCGTGCCATGTCCGAGGGCATGACCGCGCGGATCGAGGAGCTCACCCGCATCCCCGCCGATGTGCAGGACTCTCTCATCACGATCCTGTCGGAGAAGACGCTCCCCGTTCCGGAGCTGGGGCAGGAGGTCCAGGCCGTCCGGGGATTCAACGTCATCGCGACGGCCAACGACCGCGACCGCGGGGTCAACGAGCTGTCCAGCGCCCTGCGTCGCCGGTTCAACACGGTCGTGCTGCCGCTGCCCGCCACGCCCGACGCCGAGGTCGACATCGTGTCCCGGCGCGTCGACCAGATGGGGCGTTCGCTCGACCTTCCGGCCGCGCCCGACGGCACGGCCGAGATCCGACGGGTGGTCACGGTCTTCCGTGAACTGCGCGACGGCATCACGACGGACGGACGCACCAAGCTCAAGTCCCCGTCGGGCACGCTGTCCACGGCCGAGGCCATCTCCGTCGTCACCAACGGCCTGGCTCTCGCCGCCCACTTCGGCGACGGAGTGCTGCGCCCCGGCGATGTCGCGGCCGGCATCCTCGGCGCGGTCGTCCGGGACCCGGCGGCGGACCGGGTGGTCTGGCAGGAGTACCTGGAGACCGTGGTCCGGGAGCGGGACGGCTGGAAGGACTTCTACCGCGCCTGCCGCGAGGTATCCGTATGACCCGGGCCGCGCGTCCCGTCGGACCGCTGCTGCTGGGGGTGCGGCACCACGGGCCGGGCTCGGCCCGAGCCGTCCGTGCGGCGTTGGAAGCCGCCCGCCCGCAAGCGGTGCTCATCGAGGGGCCTCCCGAGGGTGACGCACTGCTGCCGCTGGCGGCCGACGAGCGGATGCGACCGCCGGTCGCGCTGCTCGCCCATGCCGTGGACGACCCGGGACAGGCGGCGTTCTGGCCCCTGGCCGCCTTCTCGCCCGAGTGGGTCGCGATCCGCTGGGCGCTGGCGCACGACGTGCCGGTCCGCTTCATCGACCTGCCCGCGGCGAACTCCCTGGCCATGACACAGGCGGCGGAACGCGAACCGGGCAGGGACGGGGGCGGGGAAGCGGACGGGCGCGTGGCCGGGGAGCCGGCTCCGGGATGCTCACCCGGGCATGCCCCGATCGACCCCATCGGCGTACTGGCCGAGACAGCGGGATACGACGACCCGGAGCGATGGTGGGAGGACGTCGTCGAACACCGCGCCCAGGGCGGTGAGGCCGTCGACCCACGGGCACCGTTCGCCGCGCTCGCCGAGGCGATGACGGCCCTGCGCGATGTGTACGGGGACGGTGGGCATCCCCGGGACGCCGTCCGCGAGGCGTACATGCGCATCCAACTCCGCAGGGCGGTGAAGGAGTTCGGTGACGACATCGCGGTCGTTTGTGGTGCCTGGCATGTGCCCGCGCTCGGTACGAGGACCACACTCGCCGCCGACAGAGCCCTGCTCAAGGGGCTGCCCAAGCTCAAGGCCGAGCTGACCTGGGTGCCTTGGTCGCATCGGCGGCTCGCCCGGCACAGCGGATACGGGGCGGGCATCGACTCGCCAGGCTGGTACGGACACCTCTTCGAGGTCGCCGACCGCCCGATCGAGCGGTGGATGACGAAGGTTGCCGGACTCCTGCGCGACGAGGACCGGTTCGTGTCGTCCGCCCATGTCATCGAGGCCGTCCGGCTCGCCGGGACCCTCGCCGCCATGCGCGGCCGCCCGCTGGCAGGGCTGAGCGAGACGACCGATGCGATCCGGGCCGTGATGTGCGAAGGCTCCGATGTGCCGCTCGCGCTCGTCCGGGACCGGCTGATCGTCGGCGAGACACTCGGCGAAGTGCCGGACACCGCCCCTGCCGTGCCCCTGCAGCGTGACCTCACCCGACAGCAGCGCACGCTCCGTCTCAAACCGGAAGCGCTGGAGCGGGAGTTGGAGCTCGACCTGCGCAAGGACACCGACGCGGCCCGCAGCCGGCTGCTCCACCGGCTGCGGATCCTCGCCGTCGGCTGGGGCGAACCGGCCACCGGGCGGGGGAGCACCGGCACCTTCCGGGAGAGCTGGCGGCTGCGCTGGGAACCCGAGCTGTACGTACAGGTCGCGGAGGCCGGTACCTGGGGCACCACCGTGCTCTCCGCAGCGACGGCCAAGGCCGGGTCCCAGGCGGTCTCGGCGACCGCACTCGCCGAGATCACCGCGCTCGCCGAGCGCTGTCTCCTCGCCGAACTGCCCGAGGCACTGCCCGTGGTGATGCGGGCCCTCGCCGACCGCGCCGCGCTCGACGCGGACGTCGGCCACCTCGCCGACGCCCTGCCCGCCCTCGCTCGCACCCTTCGGTACGGGGACGTGCGGTCCACGGACACCGCGGCGCTCGGCGAGGTCGCGGCCGGGCTCGCCGAGCGGATCTGCGTCGGACTGCCGCCCGCCTGCACCGGGCTGGACGCCGACGGAGCCGCCGAACTGCGCCGCAAGGTGGACGGCGTCCACACCGCGATCGGGCTGCTCGCCGGAACCGTGCCGGCCGACGGACTTCGCGAGCGCTGGGCCGCCGTGCTGCACAAGCTGGCCGCCCGGGACACGGTCGCGGGCGTCATCCGGGGCCGTTCGACGCGGCTGCTCCTCGACGACGGGCGGCTCGAAGAGGACGACGCGGCACGGCTGATGGGCCTCGCCCTGTCGCCCGGCACACCTCCGGCCGACGCGGCGGCCTGGATCGAGGGGTTTGTCGGCGGGGCCGACGGGGGCGGCATGCTCCTTGTCCACGACGAACGGCTGCTCGGCCTGGTCGACGCCTGGCTGGCCGGTGTCCCCGCCGACACGTTCACCGACGTGCTCCCGCTGCTGCGCCGCACCTTCTCGGCGTACGAAGCCGGCGTACGGCGCACGCTCGGCGAGCTCGTACGACGCGGTCCGGCCGCCCGGGCACCGGCGGCGACCGCCGCCGGGACGGCGGCACCCGGCTTCGGCCCGGGCCTCGACGAGGCGCGCGCGGACGCGGTGGTGCCGGTGGTGCGGCTGCTGCTGGGACTGGACGCCGAGGGCGCAGAGGGTGCCGAGAACGCCATGGAACCGCTGGGGGCAGCAGGATGACGACGGTCACGGGATCAAGCACGGGCGCGGAGCGGCCGGGAGCCGCCGGGCGGGGCGCGGCGGACGACGAACGGCTGCGCCGGTGGCGCATGGTGCTGGGCGCGGACAGCGCCGAGTCCACCGGGTGCACCCTGACCGGACAGGACGCCGCGATGGACGGTGCGCTGAACGCGCTGTACGGCGGCGGGGGCAGGCCCGGCAGCCGCAGCGGGAGCGAGCGCTCGGCCGGACTCGGCGCCTCCGCCCCGTCCGTCGCCCGCTGGCTCGGCGACATCCGCACGTACTTCCCCAGTTCCGTGGTCCAGGTCATGCAGCGCGACGCGATCGACCGGCTCGGTCTCTCCGCGCTGCTGCTGGAGCCGGAGATGCTGGAGGCTGTCGAGGCGGACGTCCACCTGGTCGGAACACTGCTCTCGCTCAACAAGGCGATGCCCGAGACGACGAAGGAGACGGCACGAGCCGTCGTACGCAAGGTGGTCGACGACCTGGAGAAGCGGCTCGCCACCCGCACCCGGGCCACGCTGACCGGCGCGCTCGACCGCTCGGCGAAGATCAACTGGCCGCGTCACCACGACATCGACTGGGACCGCACCATCCGGGCCAACCTCAAGAACTACCTCCTGCTTCCCGGCGGGGACGGGGCCGGCACGGTCGTCCCCGAGCGGCTCATCGGCTACGGACGCGCCGCGCAGGCGGTGAAGAAGGACGTCATCCTCTGCATCGATCAGTCGGGGTCGATGGCCGCCTCCGTCGTCTACGCCTCCGTCTTCGGCGCGGTGCTCTCCTCCATGCGTACGCTGCGGACCAGGCTCGTCGTCTTCGACACGGCTGTCGTCGACCTCACCGAGCAGCTCGACGACCCCGTCGACGTCCTGTTCGGCACCCAGCTCGGCGGCGGCACGGACATCAACAGGGCGCTCGCCTACTGCCAGTCCCAGGTCACCCGGCCCGCCGACACCGTCGTGGTCCTCATCAGCGACCTCTACGAGGGCGGCATCCGCAACGACATGCTGAAGCGGGTGGCCGCGATGAAGGCGTCCGGTGTGCAGTTCGTGACGCTGCTCGCCCTGTCCGACGAGGGAGCGCCCGCCTATGACCGCGAGCACGCGGCGGCGCTCGGCGCGCTCGGGGCACCGGCATTCGCGTGCACCCCCGACCTCTTTCCGGACGTGATGGCCGCGGCACTGGAGAAGAGGCCACTTCCCATACCGGACAAGGAGACCCATCAGTAACAAGGGTCTTGCGTCAACCCGGGAGGGTCGTGCAAGCATCGTCCCGTCGCCCGCGAAGGACTGCGCTCCGCAGTCCGCGCCATTCTGGGAGGGCTCACTCCGACGTGACCACAGCAGTTGTACGTTCAGTCGCCGACCCGCGCCCGGTGCGCGGGCCGGTCGGCCGTCGGCGCACGCTGCAGGTGATGCTGTTCCTGGGCGGACTGCTGGCGCTGGGCGTCCTCTTCGGGGCCGAGGCGCACGCGGAAGAGGCGCCCGTCCCGTCACATGCCGTCGTGAAGGCGGAAGTTGCGCACGAGGCCGGCGCGGCGGCCGCCCGGTCAGTCGTTCCGGACGCCGAAGCGGCCACGGACGCCACCGAGGCCTCGGCCGCGGTCGCGGCACGCGTTCCGGCCGCCCGGCCGGAGGAATCGCGGGCTGCCGAAAGGCTCGCCGTGCCTGACACCGCCCCTACCGCCCCTGCTCCATCCGTTGCCGCTGCGGCCACTGCGGGCTCCGCCACCTTTTCCGGCCTCCGGCCGGTCCCCGGGGCGGCGCGGGCCACTGCCCAGGACCTCGGCCGGCCGGTCGGCCGACTGGTCGGGAAGGCCGTCGGCACGGCTCTCGGCCAGGCTGCCGGGCTGCTCCCGGACCCGTTGGCACTGCCGACAGGACTGCTGCCTCCCCATTCCCCCATCGAGCCGCCCGCCCACGGCTCTGCCGAAGGCAGTGCCCCACGCCCCGCCGCACCCGCGCCTCGTCCCGTCAGCACGTACACCGCTGCGGCCGACCCGGGTCGGGGCTTCGCCGTCCTGCTGAGCGGCGTGACCGCGAAGGGGACGGAACGACAGGGCTCCGTGCCGCAGTACCGGCCGGCGCCCGGGCAGGTGCCGCTCGACCCCTGTGGCGGCTTCGGTGGCCCCGCCACCGCCGTGACGCACGTGCCGCGCGGCGGCGACCAGCACGCCGTCCCGTTCTCGGGTGGTGCCTCCTTCGGGCTCATACGCGGTGCCGGTCTTCCGGCCACCGCCGCCCCGATGCGTGACAGATCCGGCGAGATCGTCGAATTCCCCGGCTAGGGCAGGCCGTTCCCCGCCTCGACCTGCCGCGCGGGGGCGGAACAGGTCTGCCCGCTGTCCGGACTGCTCCGGACCGTCGAAACGCATGCGAAGGATCTGACACACATGCACAAGAACATCCGCCGTTCCATAGCTGTCGCTGCCACGGCCACCGGAATGTGGGCCCTCGGCACCGCCGCAGCCAGCGCGGACGAGCTGCCCGTCTCCGTCCCGCTGTCCACTCCCGATCACGCGGCCGACGCGACCGATGTGATCAATGGGGTCGACGGGGCCGAGGGCCTCGAGGACACCGTGCGGACGACGGCCGGCGAGGCGAGGACAGCTGTCGGGGACACGGTCTCCAAGGCCACCGAGGCAGCCGGCCGGGCCGGGCAGGTGACCGGCCTCAACGGGAAGGCCACCGGCGCCACCGGCACGGTCGGGAGCGCCGTCGACCGCGCCGTCGGCGGCGCGGACGTGCAGGGCGTGCCGGACCTGCAGGGTGTGCAGGACCTGTCCGGCGCGTACGGGACACAGGACCTGCAGGGCCTCCCCGGCTACGACGTTCCCTGGTTCGATGTCTCCTCGTACGGCGTCCCCACGTACGACGCCGTCCCGACCGCGCCCGACGCCCCGATCGACTACCTCTTCGGTCCGATCGAGCAGATCCCCGGCTACGCGCAGAACACCGTCCCCGGCGCCGTGGCCACGGCACGGAGCACCGCCCGCGGCGCTCTCGCGCAGGCCGGACCGCTCGTCGGGCAGACCTTCGACTCCGTGCTCCCGCCCGTGGTCGTCGACGCCGTATCCGCGGTGCTGCCGGTCGTCGGCCAGGCGCTCGAGGACGGCGGCACCCTCGTCCGGGGCGTTGTCTCCGAGGTTTCGCCGTTCGCCCACGGTGTCGTCGAACAGGACGCTCTGCCCTTCGTGCACGGCGTCACGCCCGAGGTCGCACCGTTGGCCGACGGGGTGGCAGGTGCGGTCCAGCCGTTCGCCGGGGGAGCCGTCGCCGAGGTGCAGCCGCTCGCCCAAGGGCTGACCGGGAACGCGGTCACACCGTTCGCCCAGGGCGTCACGGCCCTGGTGAAGCCGCTGGCGCAGGGTGTCGGGGCACAGGCGCAGCCGTTCGCCGCCGGTCTCGTCGGTACGGCGGGCGGCGACGCCCGTCCGGCCGTCGAGCACGCGGCGTACGGAGCGGCGGGTCCGGACTCGACCGCTCCCGCCTACCTGAGCGACGCGGAGGCCGCCTTCACCGCTCCGGAGTACTCGGCCCAGGGGATCTGAGACTCTTCGGAGCAGCGAACGTATGTCCCGGCCCGTGGCCGGGCGGTTCCCCGCCGTGTCAGGACCACTGCGTCCCGACCGTGGGGCCGCCCGGCCGCGGGCCGCCCTCGCTCCACCGTCGCGGCCCGTGTCGTTTTGTCCACCGCGACCCGGCCACCAGCACGGTCTGTGACCGTAATCACCGCCTCGGTGTGAGCTGTGATTTAGGGTCCTGCGGGGCTCGGGGATAACCTGCGAGATGGACATGCCGCGTACTCGGTAACCGTGTGCGCCTTCCTTGTGACAGAGCAGTCACGTTGCCCCTCGCGGCACGCCCACGCTGAAAACGAACCGCGAGACCACTGAAAAGGGACGGACGCGCGTGGACCTGTTCGAGTACCAGGCGAGGGACCTCTTCGCCAAGCACGGTGTACCGGTGCTGGCCGGTGAAGTCATTGACACGCCTGAGGCAGCCCGCGAGGCGACCGAGCGGCTGGGCGGCAAGTCTGTCGTCAAGGCGCAGGTGAAGGTCGGCGGCCGCGGCAAGGCCGGCGGCGTCAAGCTGGCCGCCACCCCCGACGAGGCGGTCGCCCGGGCGACCGACATTCTCGGCATGGACATCAAGGGCCACACGGTCCACAAGGTGATGATCGCCGAGACCGCGCCGGAGATTCTTGAGGAGTACTACGTCTCGTACCTCCTCGACCGCACGAACCGCACTTTCCTGGCCATGGCCTCGGTGCAGGGCGGCATGGACATCGAGGAGGTCGCGGAGAAGACCCCCGAGGCCCTCGCCAAGGTCCCGGTCGACTCCAACACCGGTGTCACGATCGAGAGGGCCCGCGAGATCGTCGCGCAGGCGAAGTTCCCGGCCGAGGTGGCCGAGAAGGTCGCCGAGGTCATGGTCACGCTGTGGGACACCTTCGTCGCCGAGGACGCGCTCCTCGTCGAGGTCAACCCGCTCGCCAAGGTCGCGTCCGGCGACGTCCTGGCGCTGGACGGCAAGGTGTCTCTCGACGAGAACGCCGACTTCCGTCAGCCGGGCCACGAGGCACTCGAGGACAAGGACGCAGCCAACCCGCTCGAGGCTGCCGCCAAGGCCAAGAACCTCAACTACGTCAAGCTCGACGGCGAGGTCGGCATCATCGGTAACGGTGCCGGTCTGGTCATGTCGACCCTGGACGTCGTCGCGTACGCCGGTGAGAACCACGGCAACGTGAAGCCCGCCAACTTCCTCGACATCGGTGGCGGCGCCTCCGCGGAGGTCATGGCGAACGGCCTGGAGATCATCCTCGGCGACCCGGACGTCAAGTCCGTCTTCGTCAACGTCTTCGGTGGCATCACCGCGTGCGACGAGGTCGCCAACGGCATCGTCCAGGCTCTCGCGCTGCTCAAGAGCAAGGGCGAAGAGGTCACCAAGCCGCTGGTCGTGCGCCTCGACGGCAACAACGCGGAGCTGGGTCGCAAGATCCTTTCCGACGCCAACCACCCGCTGGTGCAGCGTGTGGACACCATGGACGGCGCGGCCGACAAGGCCGCCGAGCTCGCCGCGGCTGCGAAGTAAGGGACGAGGGACTCCAACACCATGGCTATCTTCCTCACCAAGGACAGCAAGGTCATCGTCCAGGGGATGACCGGCGCCACCGGCATGAAGCACACCAAGCTCATGCTGGCCGATGGCACCAACATCGTCGGCGGCGTGAACCCGCGCAAGGCCGGCACGACCGTCGACTTCGACGGCACCGAGGTACCCGTCTTCGGCTCCGTCGCCGAGGCGATGGAGAAGACCGGCGCCGACGTGTCCGTCCTCTTCGTGCCGCCGGCCTTCGCGAAGGCCGCCGTCGTCGAGGCGATCGACGCCGAGATCCCCCTCGCCGTCGTGATCACCGAGGGCATCGCCGTCCACGACTCGGCCGCCTTCTGGGCGTACGCCGGTTCGAAGGGCAACAAGACCCGGATCATCGGCCCGAACTGCCCCGGTCTGATCACCCCCGGCCAGTCCAACGCCGGCATCATCCCGGGCGACATCACCAAGCCCGGCCGCATCGGTCTCGTGTCGAAGTCCGGCACGCTGACCTATCAGATGATGTACGAGCTGCGTGACATCGGCTTCTCGTCCGCCGTCGGCATCGGTGGCGACCCGGTCATCGGCACGACGCACATCGACGCCCTCGCGGCGTTCGAGGCCGACCCCGAGACCGACCTGATCGTCATGATCGGCGAGATCGGCGGCGACGCCGAGGAGCGCGCGGCGGACTTCATCGCGAAGAACGTCACCAAGCCGGTCGTCGGTTACGTCGCGGGCTTCACCGCCCCCGAGGGCAAGACCATGGGCCACGCCGGCGCCATCGTCTCCGGCTCCTCCGGCACCGCCCAGGCGAAGAAGGAGGCCCTCGAGGCCGCCGGCGTCAAGGTCGGCAAGACGCCGACCGAGACCGCCAAGCTGGCGCGCGAGATCCTCGGCGCCTGATCACCTCTTCGCGGGGCTGCCTCCGCACAGACGGCGCGGGCCCGTATCCCTCCTCCGGGGGTACGGGCCCGCGCCGTTTCGTGTGCGCCGACCGGAGCGCGCTCCGGTCATCTCAGGTCCGGGACCAGCCGCGCCGGGCCGCGGAAGGGCTCTTCGTGGAGTTTCTTCTGCACCTCCAGGTCCTGGGGGGTCAGCTTCTGGGGACCGCCGCGGGGAGGCACGCCGCCGACCCGCTCGGCGGGTGGGTCCCCGTACCGCACCGGAGACGTCACGATGGTGATCAGCGCGATTCCGACGATCAGGGCCGTCAGGGCGATGGCCGCCCGCGTCCAGAGTCTGGCCTTGTGCTCACTGCCGTCACGGATGGCATGGGGCGCAGGCATCGCGGCCACCGGCTGAGTGAGGGCGAGCGCGCCCAGTTGCTCGTGCAGCAGCGCCGACTGTCCGGTGGGTGATGAGGGTTCCGCCAGTTCGGGCACCTGCTCGGCCACCGCGGCGCGCGCGTTCATCAGCCGGCTCGCAGCCGCCGGAGTGCTCGCCTCCGTCTCCGCGGCGGTCTCCGGCAGGTCCAGGCCGACACCGTCGTAGAGGAGCAGGGTGCGACGGTACGACGGCGGCAGGTCGAGCATGGCGTCGAGCAGGGCGCGCGCGCCGGGGGCGGCGGGTGGCGGGTCGGGGTGGCGGTGCGCCCGGCGCAGCCGGTGCCAGGGCGACACCGCGTACTCGTATGCGGCCGCCCGTACCCAGCCCCCGGGGTCCCGGTCCACCGCGACCTCGGGCCAGCGTTGCCAGGCCTGCTCGAAGGCCCGCTCGACGGCCTCCTTGGAGAGGTTCCGGCGCCCGGTCAGCAGGAACGTCTGGCGGAAGAGGGCGGCGGCGTTGTGCGCGTACAGGGCGTCGAATGCCTCGGCGGGTGTGAGGGCGGGTGCCGGGGCGCCCGGCCGGTCGGTGGCCGCCCGGTCGTCCCCCCGCGCCGTTTCCGCCGTTTCCGGTGCCGGGGACGACGGCGGCTTCGTCAGGTCGGCCCGCTTGCCGTGACCACCCGAACGGGCGCTTTCCGGGGTGCCCTGCGCCTGCGTGCCGCCCGTGTCGTTCGAGCCGATCAGCTTCAGGTATGCCTCACGCTTCCGCCCCTGGGGGCCGGTGCGGCCCGCCTCCCACGCCCGGACCGTGGCCGGGGTGACGCCGATGGCCGCAGCGACCTGCTCCTCACTCAGTGACTTCGCCTCACGCAGCCGGCGCCGCTCCTCTGGGGAGGGCAGGGGGGAGGAAGCGGCCGCGTCGGTGGCGCTCCGGGTCATGAGGTGCCCCCGGCAGGCCCCCATGGGATGGAAAGGTACATAACCGCATATTGGGCGACACAGCGGCTAATGGCTCGTTACATGGATTGAGCGCGTGTCGTTGGGAGCATTGCGGTGTGATCCACATGACCGAACGCACCCCGTCGCTCTCGGCGGAGCAGGGAAGGGCAGCCGTACTGGCATCCGCGTCTCTGCGGGGGGTGCTTGCCGCAGGGCTCGGACTCGGCTCGCTCGCCGTCCTCGCCATGGTGGTGTGGATCAGCTCCCCGGCCCCTGACAGCGGCCCCGGCGGGGCTCTCCACACGGCGGCCGGGATCTGGCTGCTGGCGCATGGCGCCGGACTCGTCAGGACCGACACCCTCAGTGGCACCCCTGCCCCCGTCGGCGTTGTCCCGCTCCTGCTCACCGGGGTGCTGGTATGGCTGGTGCACCGGGCCGCCCGCGACGCGATGGAGCCCGGCGAGGGGCGCACCCTGCCGTCGGGCGCGAGCGCCTTCTGCCTGGTGACGGCCGGGTATCTGTTGGTCGCTACGGCGGTCGCCCTCTATGCGAAGGGCGGGCCGATGTCCGCGCGGCCGGGCTCGCTCCTGTTCCCGATGGCCCCCGTGGTGGCGGGTGGGGCGGTCTCCGGGGTGTGGGCGGCGGCCGGGCGCCCGATCGGACCGCCGCCGGCCTGGGCGCCGGTGCGGTTGCGCGAGGCGCTGGCACGGTCCCGGTTCGTGGAGCGGGCGGACGCGGTGCTTCGGTCGGCGGCGGCCGGGACGGCGGTGCTGCTGGGTGGCGGGGCGCTGCTCGTCGCGGTTGCCCTGGTGTGGCACGAGCAGTCGGTGCGGGACTCGTTCCTGCGGCTGTCCGGCGACTGGGCGGGCCGGGCCGCGGTCCTGCTGCTGGCGCTGGTGCTCGTGCCGAACGCGGCGATGTGGGGTGCCGCGTACGGGATGGGGCCGGGATTCGCCCTCGGTACGGCGTCCACGGTCACCCCGCTCGCCTTCACCGGGCGACCGGCTCTGCCGAACTTCCCGCTGCTGGCGGCGGTCCCCGCGCACGGAACCGGAACGGCTCCGAACTGGGCGGCCGCGGCGGTACCGGTCGCGGCCGGGGTGACGATCGCCTGGTTCACGGTACGAAGGGCGGCGCCCGCCCCTGGCACGGGGGAGACCGCGCTGACGGCGGCCCTGGCTGCGCTGGGATGCGGCCTCTGTGCGGCGGTGCTGACCGCGGCGGCGGGCGGTCCGCTGGGGACCGGGGCGCTGGCGGAGTTCGGCCCGGTGTGGTGGCTGACCGGCGCGGCGGCGGTGGCATGGACGGCGCTGCTCGGTGTGCCGGGGGCGCTGCTGCTGAGGGCGTGGCGGCTGCGGGGGTCCGGCAGCGACGGGGAGAGCGCCGAGGCGGTGGAGAAAGCCGACGCGGTGGAGAAAGCGGTGGCCCCCGCGGCACCTGTGGTGGTTGATGCGACGGTGCCCGGGCAGCCGGGCGGGCAGCCGGGCGGGGAACGGCGGCGACGGTGGTGGCCGCGGCGCAGGCCTGGGGGCGAGGACGCGGCTGCCGGGACGGAGTCCGGAACCGGACCTGCGCCTGGAGCCGGCTCCGTGTCCGCCCCCGCCCCGGCCTCCGCGCCCCGCAAGGAGGAGCACGCGGGCCGGGACGCCTACGACTTCCTGCCGAGCGATCCGTGGCAGGAACGAGCGGTTGAGGATTCCCCTTGGGCCCCGCTCCTCGCAGGGCCGGAAACGCCGTCGGCCCGGCCTCCGGAGGCCAGGCCGACGAGTGAACCGGGGGGAAGCGCTAGTTCTTGACGCCGAAGAACGGCTCCAGCGGCTTCGGCAACAGATCGTTGCAGGCCAGCTGTCCCGACTTGGTGAGCGCGTCGTTCACGCAGGTGTAGTAGTCGCGGTAGACCAGCTGCACCGTGAATGTCATCGCGACGATCGACAGCGCCAGCAGCGCCGTGACGAGCCCGCTGACCGCAGCCGTCGTCTGCGGCCTGCTCTGGTTCTGTGCGTACGGCGCACCGGGTCCGGAGGCCGGAGCGACTGACGGAGCGGAGCCCGTACCGGAGGAACCGGCGGCGCTCCCGGCAGCGCCGTCCGCCGCCGTCGCGCTCTTGGGCTTGGCGCGCAGCGCGCTGATCGACCAGTACACGGCCAGCGCGCCGAGCAGCAGCGCGATCTCCGGGAAATCGAAGAGCGCGAAGAAGAAGGCCCACATGCCGGAGAGCAGCGCATAGCGGGCGCGGCGCTGGGCGGGGTCGGTCGGGTCCCAGCGCAGTCTGCCGGGGTTGTTCTCGGGGCCGCCCGGGCCGTTCGGTCCGCCCTGGCCACCGGGACGGCCGCCGAAGCCGCCGCTCTGACGGCCCGGCTGGTGGCTGCTCCACTGGCTGCCCCAGACGGGGCGGTCGTCGGAGGAGCCGTCCTCCGGTGCCCGGTCGCCGTTTCCGGTCACCTTTCCGTCGCCGTTTCCGTCGGCCCCGCCGTTCGACGGATGGCGGGGCCGCCACGGCTGCTCGGGGCGGTTCTCCGGCGGTGCGGCGAACGGGTTGTCGTCCTTGTCCGGGGAAGAGGAGGAGCCCGTGGGGGACCGGCCTTCCCTCAGCAGCAGTGAGGACCGCTCGGGCAGGGGGAGGCGGAAGGCGGTGCGGCGGCGTCGGTCCGGCATATGGTGAACGTCTTCCCCATCTCGTCATTTCCGCCCTGCGGGCGGTTCGCTGTCCCCTGACGCTACCTCCCGGCCATCAGGGGCCGAAAGCTGGGAGCGGGGCTGCGGCTGCCTGTGCCTTCCGCCCGGCCCCCTCTTCTCCTTCGGTCCGGCCCCTCACCCCCGTCCCGTGGAGGTCCCTCGATGTGCCGGTATCGTTGCTGACGGTCGGCTCCTTCGTAGAGTTCCCCGTATCCAGGGGCGCGATTCTTTCGTACGACCGTACAAATAGCGTCGCTCCGCTTCACCACGCGAGGCTTCACCACGCGAGAAAGGGCCCAGCCGTGGCCTCCCCGCCCTCCTCCGCCGCCCCGGCCCGCCTGGTCGTACTCGTCTCCGGCTCGGGTACGAACCTCCAAGCCCTGCTGGACGCGATCGGTGACGACCCTGCGGGCTTCGGTGCCCAGGTCGTCGCGGTCGGCGCCGACCGCGACAACATCGTCGGTCTGGAACGGGCCGAGCGCGCCGGGCTGCCCACCTTCGTCTGCAAGGTCAAGGACTACGCCACCCGCGAGGAGTGGGACGCGGCGTTCGCCGCGGCCACCGCGGCGCACCGCCCGGACCTCGTGGTGTCCGCGGGCTTCATGAAGATCGTGGGCAAGCGGTTCCTCGCCGAGTTCGGCGGCCGGTTCGTCAACACCCACCCCGCCCTGCTCCCCAGCTTTCCCGGCGCCCACGGAGTGCGCGACGCCCTCGCGTACGGCGCGAAGGTCACCGGGTGCACCGTCCACTTCGTCGACGACGGTGTCGACACCGGTCCGATCATCGCGCAGGGCGTGGTCGAGGTGACCGAAGAGGACACGCCGGAGGGCGAAGCCGCTCTCCACGAACGCATCAAGGAAGTCGAGCGCAAGCTGCTCGTCGAGGTCGTGGGGCGGCTCGCCCGTAACGGCTATCGCATTGAGGGACGAAAGGTTCATCTCGGTCATGTCGGTGAATAAGCCCATCCGCCGCGCCCTGGTCAGTGTCTACGACAAGACGGGGCTCGAAGACCTCGCCCGCGGTCTGCACGAGGCGGGCGTCGAGCTCGTCTCCACCGGTTCGACCGCCGGGAGGATCGCCGCCGCCGGTGTGCCGGTCACCAAGGTCGAGGAGCTCACCGGCTTCCCCGAGTGCCTCGACGGCCGCGTGAAGACGCTGCACCCGCGCGTCCACGCCGGCATCCTCGCCGACCTGCGCCTGGACGCCCACCGCGAGCAGCTCGCCGAGCTGGGTGTCGAGCCCTTCGACCTCGTCGTCGTCAACCTGTACCCGTTCAAGGAGACCGTCGCCTCCGGCGCGTCCGACGACGAGTGCGTCGAGCAGATCGACATCGGCGGCCCGTCGATGGTCCGCGCCGCCGCCAAGAACCACCCGTCCGTGGCGGTCGTCACCAGTCCGGAGCGGTACGCCGACGTCCTTGTCGCGGTCGCGGCGGGCGGTTTCGACCTGACCGCCCGCAAGCGGCTCGCCGCCGAGGCGTTCCGGCACACCGCCGCGTACGACGTCGCCGTCGCCTCCTGGTTCGCGGAGGGCTACGCCGCCGCCGACGACTCGGGCTTCCCCGACTTCTTCGGTACGACGTACGAGCGCAGCAACGTCCTGCGGTACGGCGAGAACCCGCACCAGCCCGCCGCGCTCTACACCTCCGGCTCCGGCGGCCTGGCCGAGGCGGAGCAGCTGCACGGCAAGGAGATGTCGTACAACAACTACACGGACACCGACGCCGCGCGCCGGGCCGCGTACGACCATGCCGAGCCCTGTGTCGCGATCATCAAGCACGCCAACCCGTGCGGCATCGCGATCGCCGACGACGTCGCCGAGGCGCACCGCAACGCGCACGCCTGCGACCCGCTGTCCGCCTTCGGCGGCGTCATCGCCGTCAACCGTCCGGTGACCGTCGCCCTGGCCGAGCAGGTCGCGGAGATCTTCACCGAGGTCATCGTCGCCCCGGCGTACGAGGACGGCGCGGTCGAGATCCTCACCCGCAAGAAGAACATCCGCGTGCTGCGCTGCCCCGACGCCCCGAGCTCCGAGGTCGAGGTCAAGCCGATCGACGGCGGCGCGCTGCTCCAGGTCACCGACCGGCTCCAGGCCGACGGAGACAACCCGGCCAACTGGACCCTCGCCACCGGTGAAGCGCTCTCCGCGGACGAGCTCGCCGAGCTCTCCTTCGCGTGGAAGGCCTGCCGCGCGGTCAAGTCCAACGCCATCCTGCTCGCCAAGGGCGGCGCCTCGGTCGGCGTCGGCATGGGCCAGGTCAACCGCGTCGACTCCGCGAAGCTCGCCGTCGAGCGGGCGGGCGAGGAGCGGGCGCGCGGCGCGTACGCCGCCTCGGACGCGTTCTTCCCGTTCCCGGACGGCCTGGAGATCCTGACCGCGGCCGGCATCAAGGCCGTGGCCCAGCCCGGCGGTTCGGTCCGTGACGAGCTGGTCGTCGAGGCCGCGAAGAAGGCGGGCGTGACGATGTACTTCACGGGTACGCGGCACTTCTTCCACTGAGTGGTCCGAAACGCCGAGGGCGTCTCGCGGAGTCGGTCTCCGGGAGGCGCCCTCGGCGCTGTCCGATGTTCTTCCGGGCGGCGGCCGACGCCGTCCGCAGCGGTCCGGCGGGCCCGTCGCGGTCGGTGTTCCCGACGGGCGGACCCGCTCTGGAGACGGTGACCTCGGCGTTCGTCGCCCAGGCGTCGGCCCTGCCCGCGCTGCACCGCTCGCGCTCGGGGACCGGCCGGCCGGCGGGGGCGCAGAATGGCCGAAGGCCGTAACCCGCAACGGGCTACGGCCTTCGGCCATTCTGCGCCTGTGTACTGCGTCGACCGCAGCGGTCGGTCGGCTCAGGCGCGCGGGCGCTGGAACCAGGCGGCGCCGTCCGACTTCGCCACGAAGACGATGATCAGAACGCCGAGCGCGATGGTGACGATGCCCAGGGGCAGCTGGAAGATGCCCCCGAGGCAGATGAACGCGCCGTAGACGATGGCGCAGACGCGGGTGGCGTTGCCGCCGGACTTCATCTTGAGCGCCAGCGCGACGGAGAGCCCGGCGAAGATCAGCGCGAGCACGGCGACGAACGCCAGGATGCCCTTGCCGAAGTTCTCGAGCGTCTGGGTGTCAGCCGTGGTGCCGGCATTGTCGACCGCGTCGGAGACGGCGCTCATGCCCGCGAAGGCGATGATGGCGCCGATGATCTGGAAGGCGGCAACCACCCACAGCATCACGCGTGCTGCCTTCACGCCGCCCGGCATCTCGACCGGTGCGCCGGGAAAGCCGTAACCGGGCTGGACGGGCGGGGCCTGCGGGTAGCCGTATCCCTGCTGCGGCACACCCTGCGGGGCCTGCTGGGGGTAGCCGTAGCCCGGCTGCCCACCCTGCGGCTGGCCATAGGGGTTGTTCGGGTCGCCGAAGCTCATGGCGAATTTCCTCCGTTGCAAAAAGTGCGGGGACGACGCGGTCCGCGCGGAGGAACGGTGCACAATCAGAACGGCCTGTCCCCCCGACACTGCCCGCGGTGCTGCGAAGGCGGGCCGGCAGGCCCGCGGCCGGATCAGTACTGCGGCTGCTGCTGGCGGTTGAACCAGGCGTTGCCGTCGGCCCTCGCGACGAAGACGATGATCAGCACGGCGAGAACCGTGTGGACGAGACCGAAGATGACGAACGGGTAGATACCGAGAATCGCGGTGATCGCACCGAAGACGATCGCCGTGATGCGGATGCCGTTGGTCCCCTTGCCGAACTTCACGGCCAGGAATACGGCAAGGACGCCCCACAGCACTGCGAAGGCCACGATGCCCCACAGGGCAGCGCCGGAGAAGTCGGCAAGCTGCTGGAACTGAACGTCGTCCTTGAGCGTCGCGTCGTTCTTGGCGGCGTTCACGGCCGCAGCGGCGATCGCGAAGATGACCGCGCCGATGACCTGCAGGCCAGTGATCACGTAGAGCATGACCCGGGCCGCCTTCACGCCGCCCGGCATCTCGGTGGGCACGCCAGGGAAGCCATGGCCGCCCTGCACCGGCGGGGCCTGCGGGTAGCCGTATCCCTGCTGCGGCACACCCTGCGGGGCCTGCTGGGGGTAGCCGTAGCCCGGCTGCCCGGCCTGCGGCTGGCCATAGGGGTTGTTCGGGTCGCCGTTGCTCATGGCGAAATTCCTCCGTTGACAATTTGCGGGGACGACGCGGTCCGCGCGGAGGAATGGTGTGCAATCGGAACGGCCTGTCCCCCCGACACTGCCCGCGGTACTGCGCGGCTCATCGTGGTCTTGACATCGGCTTTTTGTCCAGTCAATAGCCGTATGTGTTGTGCAAGCGCAACCTGATGGCAACCGGCGACACCCAGAATTGGTATGCGGGCGGGGTCATCCGCGAGGATGGGCACCATGACTGCCCAGATTCTCGATGGCAAGGCCACCGCAGCCGCGATCAAGTCCGATCTGACCGTCCGCGTGGCGGCCCTCAAGGCGCAGGGCATCACCCCTGGCCTGGGAACCCTGCTTGTCGGGGACGACCCGGGCAGCCGGTGGTACGTGAACGGCAAGCACCGCGACTGCGCGCAGGTCGGTATCGGCTCCATCCAGCGCGAACTCCCCGACACCGCCACCCAGGAGGAGATCGAGGACGTCGTACGGGAGCTCAACGCGAACCCCGACTGCACGGGTTACATCGTGCAGCTTCCCCTTCCCAAGGGCATCGACACCAACCGTGTCCTGGAACTGATGGATCCGGCCAAGGACGCCGACGGTCTGCACCCGATGAACCTCGGCCGCCTCGTGCTGAACGAGACGGGTCCGCTGCCGTGCACCCCGCAGGGCGTCGTCCAGTTGCTCCGCCACCACGGTGTGGAGATCAACGGGGCGCACGTCGTGGTCGTCGGCCGCGGTGTCACCATCGGCCGCTCGATCCCGCTGCTGCTGACCCGTAAGTCCGAGAACGCCACCGTCACCCAGTGCCACACCGGTACGCGTGACCTCTCCGCCCAGCTCAAGCAGGCCGACATCATCGTCGCCGCCGCGGGTGTGCCGCACATCATCAAGCCCGAGGACGTGAAGCCGGGCGCGGCCGTGCTCGACGTCGGCGTCAGCCGGGACGAGAGCGGCAAGATCGTCGGCGATGTGCACCCCGGAGTGGCCGAGGTCGCCGCGTGGATCTCCCCGAACCCGGGCGGTGTGGGCCCGATGACCCGCGCCCAGCTGCTCGTCAACGTGGTCGAGGCGGCCGAGCGCGACGCGTCTGCCGCGTCTGCCGGCTGATCCGATGCTGACCTGATCCGGAAGGAACCCCATGGGTGCTGGTACGAGTCCGGCCGATCCGGCCGGTGCGGCGGACCGGGCGATTCCGGCGCCGCCGGGTGAGGGAGTGGCTGTGACGGAGACCTCCGGCGGGGCGGCTGGGGGCGACCGTGCCCGGGCGGGTCGGCCCGGCCCGGCGCGGGCGCGGGGCGTGGACGCAGGGCGGGACGGCGACCCGGGAAGCCGGTCGGCGGGCGGTTCCGGTGCGGACACGGGCTCGGCTTCCGGGTCCGATGAGGTCTCGGCTCCCGACTCCGATGCGGGATCGGGCTCAGGTCCCCGGGACGATGTGGCTCGCGGCGCGGATGCAGCCGCGGGCGCCGGTTCCGGCAGCAGTGTGCGCGGCTCCGACGGCGGTGAGCCGGACAGTGGAGCCGGGGGCGGGGGCTCCGACGACACCGGCTCGGACCGGGGCGCGGACGGCGCCGTCTCCGCCCCCGCCCCCGGTGGCGCCCCGCGCCGGTCGCGACGGTTCCCGTCGTTCACCCGGGACACCGCCCGTCCCGAGGGCGGCGGCCGGGCCGCGTCCGGGGACGCGCCCGCCCCGGCCCGTCAGTGGCCGCTGCTGGCGGTGCTGTGCACGGCCGGGATCGGACTGCTGATCGTCGCCCTGAACCCCTTCGCCGAGGCTTTCCGGATCGGCACGATACTGATCGGCGCGGCCCTCGTCGGGGGCGCCGTGCTCCGCTGCGTCGTCTCCTCGGTGGGCATGCTCGCGGTCCGTTCCCGCTTCACCGACCTGGTGACGTACGGACTCCTGGGGGTCCTGATCGTGATGCTCGCACTCGTGGCGCAGCCCAAGCCGTGGCTCGACCTCCCCTTCCTGGAGCACGCGGTCCGGTTCACGATCCGCTGACACCGCCGCCCGTGCGGCCCCACCGCGGCCCCCTCGCAACCGACAGGTGCGAGGGGGCCGCGGTTCTGTGCAGGGGGAGAAAACCGCCACCACATATCTCGATATCGAGTATCTTGGCATCGAGATAAATCGGCGGTCGAAGCGTGAGAGGAAGGTGTCCGCTCCATGGTCAAGATCAAGGTGGCCCGCCCCGTTGTCGAGCTCGACGGCGACGAGATGACCCGCATCATCTGGTCCTTCATCAAGGACAGGCTGATCCTGCCGTACCTCGATATCGAGCTGAAGTACTTCGACCTGGGCATCGAGCACCGCGACGCCACCGACGACCAGGTGACGGTCGGCGCCGCCCACGCCATCAAGAAGTACGGCGTCGGCATCAAGTGCGCCACGATCACGCCGGACGAGGAGCGGGTCGAGGAGTTCGGGCTCAAGGCGATGTACCGCTCGCCGAACGCCACCATTCGCAACATCCTCGGCGGCGTCGTCTTCCGCGAGCCGGTCATCATGAAGAACGTGCCGCGACTCGTTCCGGGCTGGACCAAGCCTGTCGTCGTCGGACGGCACGCCTTCGGCGACCAGTACCGCGCCACCGAACTGAGCATCCCGGGCCCGGGAACCCTCACCATGACCTACACGCCGAAGGACGGCTCCGATCCCGTCGAGGTCGAGGTCCACGAGTACCCGGCTGCCGGTGTCGCGCTGTCGATGTACAACCACGACGAGTCGATCCGCGACTTCGCGCGTGCCTCGTTCCGCTACGGACTGGCACGCGCCTACCCGGTGTACATGTCGACGAAGAACACCGTCCTCAAGACGTACGACGGCCGTTTCAAGGACATCTTCCAGGAGGTCTTCGACACCGAGTTCCGCACGGACTTCGCGCAGGCGGGTCTCACCTACGAGCACCGCCTGATCGACGACATGGTCGCCTCGGCGCTCAAGTGGGAGGGCGGCTACGTCTGGGCGTGCAAGAACTACGACGGCGACGTCCAGTCCGACGTCGTCGCGCAGGGTTTCGGCTCACTCGGCCTGATGACCTCGGTCCTGACGTCCCCCGACGGCAGGACCGTCGAGGCGGAGGCCGCGCACGGCTCGGTCACCCGTCACTACCGCCGGCACCGGCGCGGCGAGGCGACGTCGACCAACCCGATTGCGTCGATCTTCGCCTGGACCCGCGGACTCGCCCACCGCGGCAGGCTGGACGGCACGCCGGAGGTGGTCGCGTTCGCCGAAGCGCTGGAGCGGGTCTGCGTCGAGACCGTGGAAGGCGGTCGGATGACGAAGGATCTGGCGCGGCTGGTCTCCGCGGACGCCCCGTGGCTGACCACGGAGGAGTTTCTGGACGTGCTCGACGTGAACCTGCAGAAGGAGATCGCGTCGCTCTGACGGCTTCGCGCCGACTGCCCGCACGCCGATCTGTGGTGTCCGTCCCCTCCCCCGAGAAGGGACGGACACCCGAGGCCGGAGCCCACCGGAGCGCAGATGTCCCCGGAACGCGGCGACTCGAGCGGCCTTGCTCCGACCTGACGTCAGCTTTGTCGACGGGGTGTCAGGTATCAAGGGGTGCCAGGGGCCTGTGGCACGGAAGTGACCATTCCGCCACGGTGTGACCGCGGGGTCGGGTGCAGCGGCGCCGACTGCACGGGGCAGGGCCCGGAGGGCAGGGGGTGCGGCGGCCGGTCCGCGCGTACGGTCTCAGCGGGCGGGGCGGTGAGCGGTGAGTGACCGGCTGTGTGCGGTGCCACAGGGGGCCTGGCGGCCGGGAGGTCCCGGGTCGGATAGCCTGATCGCTGGATATCTCTTCACGTCAAGATTCAGGGGATATCCAGCACCAGGGGCAGGGACCCCCACCGCCAGCTGTCTAACGGAGATCGCCATGACCCGCACTCCCGTGAATGTCACCGTGACCGGCGCAGCCGGCCAGATCGGCTACGCGCTGCTCTTCCGCATCGCCTCCGGCCACCTGCTCGGCCCGGACGTGCCGGTCAACCTGCGCCTCCTGGAGATCCCGCAGGGGCTGAAGGCCGCCGAGGGCACCGCGATGGAGCTCGACGACTGTGCCTTCCCGCTGCTGCGCAACATCGAGATCACGGACGACGCCAACATCGGCTTCGCCGGTGCGAACGTCGCCCTGCTCGTCGGCGCCCGCCCGCGCACGAAGGGCATGGAGCGCGGCGACCTGCTCTCCGCCAACGGCGGCATCTTCAAGCCGCAGGGCAAGGCCATCAACGACAACGCCGCGGACGACATCAAGGTCCTCGTCGTCGGCAACCCGGCCAACACCAACGCGCTCATCGCGCAGGCCGCCGCCCCGGACGTACCGGCCGAGCGCTTCACCGCGATGACCCGTCTGGACCACAACCGCGCGATCTCGCAGCTGGCCGCCAAGACCGGTGCCGCCGTCTCCGACATCAAGAAGCTGACGATCTGGGGCAACCACTCGGCGACCCAGTACCCGGACGTCTTCCACGCGGAGATCGCGGGCAAGAACGCCGCCGAACTCGTCAACGACGAGGCGTGGCTGGCCGACACCTTCATCCCGACCGTCGCCAAGCGCGGCGCCGCGATCATCGAGGCCCGCGGCGCGTCCTCGGCCGCCTCGGCCGCCAACGCCGCCATCGACCACGTGTACACCTGGGTCAACGGCACCGCCCCCGGCGACTGGACCTCGATGGGTATCCCGTCGGACGGCTCCTACGGTGTGCCCGAGGGCCTCATCTCGTCCTTCCCGGTCACCACGAAGGACGGTAAGTACGAGATCGTCCAGGGCCTGGACATCAACGAGTTCTCCCGTGCGCGCATCGACGCGTCGGTGCAGGAGCTCACCGAGGAACGCGACGCGGTCCGCGAGCTCGGCCTGATCTGACCGTCCCGGATTCGGTCGTCCCCGGTCCTGTCCGTACGCCCTTCGCGTACCTCGCCGCCCCCGGCAGCCGTTGCTGCCGGGGGCGGCCGCGTATATGCGGACCGTACGCCCCGCCAGGGAAGTGATGCCGCCCCGAACCGGATCTGTGCGGGACGACCCCCGCGGCAGCTGGAGGACGGCTACCGGCGCGCGTACCGGGACTTCTACCGGTGGCCCAACATCTGGCGCGGCGCGTCCGCCCAGCCGGGCACGCACGAGCGGCTGCGGCACCTGGCGTACGCCGGCGGCTGGAAGAAGTCCGAACCCGCCTGGTACGCCCTGATCCGCTCCCGCAACGTGGTGCGGGCGGTGCCCATGCTGGAGCGGACTCCGGCGGACTCCGGCGGACTCCGGCGGACTCCGGCGGACTCCGGCGGCCTTCGGGGGCCGACAGGCCACGGCAGGCTCGCCCGGTTCGCAGTGATGCGCCGCGCGCCCGGCTAGTCGGCGTGCAGCCGCTCGGCCATCTCCCGTACGGCCGCCATGGCCCGGCGCTGCTGACCGGGGCCGAAGGTGATGCGGGTGGCGCCCAGCTCGCCGAGCCTGCGCGGGCTCGGTCCGTCCGGCAGCGCCAGTGCGTTGAGCGGGACCGGGACGGCGGCGGCCAGACGGGGAAGGGACTCGGGCGGCGCGGCGATCGGGTAGACGCAGTCCGCGCCGGCTGCCGCGTACAGCCGGGCGCGGGTGATCGTCTCCGCCTCCGGGTCCGTGCCGTCCGGGACGCGGCGTACGTACGTATCGACACGGGCGTTGACGAAGAGGTCATCGCCCGCCACCGCCCGCACCTCCGCCAGCCGGTCCGCCTGCCGCTGCGGGTCGAGGAGGGTGCCGTCCGCCGAGTCCTCCAGATTGCAGCCGACCGCGCCGACGTCCAGGAGACGCTCCACGAGCTCCTTCGGCGGCATCCCGTAACCGGCCTCGATGTCCGCCGACACGGGTACGGGGACGGCGCGCACGATCCGGGCGACGGCCGCGAACATCTCGGCGGCGGGAGTCGCCCCGTCCTCGTACCCGAGCGAGGCCGCGACCCCGGCGCTCGGGGTCGCGAGCGCCGGGAAGCCCGCGTCGGCGAAGACACGGGCACTGGCGGCGTCCCACGGGCCGGGGAGGACCAACGGGTCACCGGGGGCACGGCCGTGATGCAGCGCGCGGAAGACGGACACAGTCATCGCGGGGCTCCTGGGGTGGGGTGAACCGGCGAACCGGGGGCACGGCCCGGACCGGACCGAATCTGCGGATCCGGGTCAGTGCTTGCTGTCGCCGGGAGTGTAGTGACCGGGGACCATACGGGTGGTCACACCGAACCGGTTCCAGGCGTTGATCACCGTGATGGCGGCGATCAGCTGGGCCAGCTCGGCCTCCTCGAAATGCTCCGCGGCCTTCTCGTACACCTCGTCCGGCACGAAACCGTCGGTCAGGACCGTCACGGCCTCGGTCAGCTCGATCGCCGCGATCTCCTTCTCCGTATAGAAGTGCCGCGACTCCTCCCACGCGCCGAGCTGAATGATCCGCTCGATGGACTCGCCCGCCGCGAGCGCGTCCTTGGTGTGCATGTCGAGGCAGAACGCGCAGCGGTTCAGCTGTGAGGCGCGGACCTTCACCAGTTCGACGAGGACCGGGTCGAGGCCCTTACGGGACGCCGCGTCCAGCCGGACCATGGCCTTGTAGACATCGGGGGCGAGCTGGGCCCAGTGCAGGCGGGGGCTGTGCTCGGGCGCGTAGTCGGAGGTCGGGTGGGAGTGCTCGTTCGTGGTCACGGATACGACAGTACGGGGTGGATGGCGCACGGGTATGGTCCATTTCCATGACGGATCCCTGGGCCACTTTCGGAGCCGACCTGCACATCGACCCGACCGGTGCGGCAGGGCTGCGGGCCGGGCTGATGGACGCGCTGCGGGAGGCCGTACGGACCGGGCGGCTGGCCCCCGGAACCCGGTTGCCGTCCTCCCGCACACTCGCCGCCGATCTGGGCATCGCCCGGAACACCGTCGCCGACGCCTACGCCGAACTGGTCGCCGAGGGGTGGCTCACCGCCCGGCAGGGCTCCGGCACGAGGGTCGCACAGCGGGCCGAACCGCGCCCGGTGACCACGACGGCGCCGCGTTCCCGGCCGGTGAGCCGCCGACCCGCGTACAGCCTGGTGCCCGGCTCGCCGGACCTCTCCACGTTCCCACGAGCCGACTGGCTCAAGGCGGCCCGGCGCGCCCTGACCGCCGCGCCCAACGACGCCTTCGGATACGGCGATCCGCGCGGACGCATCGAGCTGCGCACCGTACTGGCCGGCTATCTGGCGCGGGCGCGCGGCGTGTACGCGGACCCGGAGCGGATCGTGATCTGTTCCGGCTTCGTCCATGGCCTGATGCTGCTGGGGAAGGTGCTGCGGCAGCGGCGGGTGCGCGAGGTGGCCGTCGAGTCGTACGGACTGGACATGCACTGGAAGCTGCTCGCTGACGCCGGCCTCCGCACCCCCTGCCTGCCGCTCGACGGACTCGGCTCCCGGACCGGGGAACTGGCCGGGATGCGTGGGGTGGGCGCGGTCCTGATGACGCCCGCGCACCAGTTCCCCACGGGGGTACCGCTCCATCCGGACCGGCGGGCCGCGGCGGTCGACTGGGCGCGCGGCACGGGCGGGCTGATTCTGGAGGACGACTACGACGGGGAGTTCCGCTACGACCGGCAGCCGGTCGGCGCCCTCCAGGGCCTCGACCCGGAACGGGTCGTCTACCTGGGAACGTCCAGCAAGTCCCTGGCACCCGGGCTGCGGCTGGCCTGGATGGTGCTCCCGCGGGGACTGGTGGGGGAGGTGGCCGAGGCCAAGGGTCAGGTCGACTGGGTGTCGAGCACGCTGGACCAGCTGACGCTCGCGGAGTTCATCGAGTCCGGTGCCTACGACCGCCATGTGCGCTCCATGCGGCTGCGCTACCGGCGCCGCCGTGACCAGCTCGTCGCGGCGCTCGCCGAACGTGCCCCCGCGCTCCGCGTCAGCGGGATCGCCGCCGGTCTGCACGCCGTGGTCGAACTCCCGGAAGGCACCGAGCGAGCGGTGATCCAGGCTGCTGCCTGGCAGGGCCTGGCACTGGAGGGCCTGGCCCGCTTCCGGCACATGGACGCGGAGGCGGGCAGCGACGCCTTGGTCATCAGCTACGGGGCACCGACCGACAGCGCCTGGGCAGGAACCCTGGAGGCGCTCTGCCGGGTGCTTCCGTAGGGGCGGGGAGACCGCGCCGGCGCAGTAGGTTCTACCGCGCACCCGGGACGGCCGGCTCGATGACGTCCGCGGGGGCCTCACCGAACCGGCTCAGCGCCAGCGCGCCTGCCACCGCCACCGCGAACCCGGTGACCGCCAGCCAGCCGAGGCCCTCGCGCGTACGGTCCCCGAGCCAGACGACGCCCACCAGCGCCGGGCCGATCGTCTCGCCGATCACCATGCCGGCGGTCGCCGTCGTCACCGAACCCCGCTGCAGCGCCGACGTGAGCAGCAGGAAGGCCGCACCTCCGCCCAACAGCAGCGCATACGTCGCCGGGTTGGCGACCAGCGCGGACGGCGAGACGTCGTCGATCAGCCGCACAGCGACCTCGACCACCCCGAAACCGCACCCCGCCCCCAGCCCCAGCACCAGTGCGCGCGACTTCTCCGGCAGTCGCCCGGCCGCCGCGCCGATCAGCAGGACACCCAGAGCGATACCGAGCATCGACCAGCGCAGGGTGGTCGAGCCGGTCCGATCGCCCTCGCCGCCGGAGGCGAGCCCCAGCATGGCGAGACCCGCGCAGACCACACCGACCGCGGCCCACTCGGTACGGCTCAGCCGCACGTGCAGCAGGCGCGCGGCGACCACGGCCGTCACCGCGAGACTCGCGGCGAGGGCGGCGCCCACCGCATAGATCGGCAGGGAGCGCAAGGCGATGATCTGGAGGACGAAACCGCAGCCGTCGAGGGCGAGTCCGGCGAGGTAACGCCACTGCCGCACGGCGCGCAGCAACAGCGCCGGATCGACCCCCGCACCGGACCCCGGCCCGGCGGCGGCCCGTGCGGCGACGGCCTGGAGGACGGAAGCCGTGCCGAAGCAGACCGCGGATCCGAGTGCGCAGATCATCCCAAGAAGCACAGGAGGACTCTACGTGGGCGGTTCTGTCCCACCGGGTTCCGGCCGAATCCAGCAGCCCTCTAATCTGACACATGTTCCTACGGCGTGAATCGGACAACGGGGGAGACGGAAACATGGCCAAGCGCAGGTTGAGGTCGAGCACGGTGGTGCTCGGTTCCATGGGCGTTCTCGCCGCGGCGATCACCTCCTGTGGTTCGGAGCCGGACAAACGATGCGTGGACCCGGTCACCCACTCCAAGCTGCCGAGCTACGAGTGCAAGAACAGCAGCGGCAAGGGTGACTACTACTACGGCGGCACCTCCAAGGGCGGCACCGTGCAGGGCGGCAGTTTCAACAAGTCCGCCGTCGACCGCGGCGGCTTCGGCTGCTCCGGTACGGGCGGCGGCTGACCGGTCGTGGAACGCTGCACCACACAACCGCGCCCCGGCTGGCAGGAGACGGTCGAGGAGCAGGGGATCGTCTACCCACTGACCCGCCACCCGGACGGATCCCTGCGCCCGTACTGGGACGAGAGTGCCTACTACGTCTTCTCGCTGCCCGAGGTCGAGGCACTGGAGAACGTCGTCGAGGAACTCCACACCATGTGTCTGGCCGCCGCCGCGCACATCGTCGACCGGGACCGCTTCGCCGAGCTCGGCATCACCGACCGCCGACTGGCCGCCCTGATCACCGAATCCTGGCAGCGCCGCGCCGAACTGCCGTCCTTGTACGGCCGGTTCGACCTGCGCTACGACGGGACCGGCCCGGCGAAGATGCTGGAGTACAACGCCGACACCCCCACCTCGCTCGTTGAGGCAGCCGGCGCCCAGTGGTTCTGGATGGAGGACCGCTTCCCGGACGCCGACCAGTGGAACTCCCTTCATGAGCGTCTCGTCGCCGCATGGCGGCGGCAGGCCGCACTGCTGCCGCCGGGGCCGCTGCACTTCGCCCACTCCGAAGGAGACGAACTGGGCGAGGACCTGATGACGGTCGCGTATCTGCGCGAGACCGCCGAACAGGCCGGGATCGACACCGAGGCACTCTCCGTCGAACAGATCGGCTGGGACCGGCTGACCGGGCGGTTCGTCGACGAGCGGCTCCGCTTCATCCGGAGCTGCTTCAAGCTGTACCCGTGGGAGTGGCTGACGACCGACCGCTTCGGTCCGCATGTCCTGGACACCCTCGACAACGGTGGCGGAACCGGCACCACCTGCTGGATCGAGCCCGCCTGGAAGATGCTCCTCTCCAACAAGGCGCTGCTGGCCGTCCTCTGGGAGCTCTTTCCCGGCCACCCGAATCTGCTGCCCTCCTATCTCGACGGCCCCCGCGAACTGGCCGCGGACGGAAAGGGCAGCCGTGGCTATGTCGCCAAACCGTTGCTCGGCCGCGAAGGCGCCGGTGTCACGATTCACGAACCGGGGAGCCCCGCTTCGATACGGGACGAGCCGTGCTGCTACCAGGAGTTGGCGCCCCTGCCGGACTTCGACGGCAATCGGACGGTGCTCGGTGCCTGGGTCGTCGAGGACGAGGCGGCGGGCCTGGGCATCCGGGAATCGGCGGGGCTGGTCACGGACGAGTACGCCCGCTTCCTGCCCCACGTCATCCTCTAGCGCGGTGCCGGACGGGGGCCGGGGGGATCGTCAGGAGTCGACCGAGTCGTCCGGCGACCGCCTTGCCCGCAATCGCCCGACGGGCCCGCCGGCCGGGTTCGCTCCGAGCGCCGGCCGGGGGCGGCACACGCGTCCCGTCAGCCGCGCAACACCTCCCGGAGTTGCTCCAGGCCCCAGTCCAGGTCCTCCTTGCTGATCACCAGCGGTGGGGCGATCCGGATCGTCGAACCGTGGGTGTCCTTGACCAGCACCCGGCGGTCCATCAGCTTCTCGGAGATCTCCCGTCCTGTGCCGTGGCTCGGGACGATGTCCACGCCCGCCCACAGCCCGCGGCCCCGCACGGCCTCCACGGCGCCGCCGCCCACCAGGAGCCCCAGCTCCTGATGGAGATGGTCGCCCAACTCCGTGGCCCGTTGCTGGAATTCACCAGTACGCAGCATCGCGATGACTTCCAGTGCGACTGCGCAGGCGAGCGGATTCCCACCGAACGTCGAACCGTGCTCACCGGGCCGGTAGACCCCCAGCACCTCGGCCGACGAGACGACGGCCGACACCGGGACCACACCGCCGCCCAGCGCCTTGCCGAGCACGTACATGTCCGGCACGACGCCCTCGTGCTCACAGGCGAAGGTCTTGCCCGTCCGGCCCAGACCCGACTGGATCTCGTCCGCGATGAACAGCACATTCCGCTCTCGGGTCAGCTCGCGCACCCCGGGGATATAGCCGGGCGGCGGCACCAGCACCCCCGCCTCGCCCTGGATCGGCTCCAACAGCACCGCCACGGTGTTCTCGGTCATCGCCGCACGGAGCGCGGTGAGGTCCCCGTACGGCACGATCTCGAACCCGGGCGTGTACGGGCCGAAGTCCGCCCGCGCCTCCTGGTCCGTGGAGAAGCTGATGATGGTCGTCGTCCGGCCGTGGAAGTTGTTCGAGGCGACGATGATCTTCGCCATGCCGTCCGGGACGTTCTTGACCCGGTAGCCCCACTTACGGGCGGTCTTCACCGCCGTCTCCACGGCCTCCGCCCCCGTGTTCATCGGCAGCACCATCTCCATGCCGCACAACTCGGCGAGCTGCGTGCAGAAATCGGCGAACCGGTCGTGGTGGAAGGCGCGCGAGGTCAGGGTCACCCGGTCCAGCTGCGCCTTGGCGGCCTCGATCAGACGCCGGTTGCCATGGCCGAAGTTGAGCGCAGAATAGCCCGCGAGCATGTCAAGGTACCGCCGGCCCTCGACGTCGGTCATCCAGGCGCCGTCCGCCGAGGCGACGACGACCGGAAGCGGATGGTAGTTGTGCGCGCTGTGCGCCTCGGCGGAGGCGATGGCAGTTTCCGTGGTCGACACGGGATCTCCGTTCGTCGTGCGGCGTGGGCTGGGGGGATGCCCACTTTGTATCGTCGGTCGGATCCTTGGGGAGGAAACCTTCAATCCACGGCGCGCCCGTGCGTTTGCGCAGTCAGAGGTCGAGGAGTTCCTGCCGTGGGCCGCTCTCCCGGCCGTACCGGCCCCCGCCCCCGCCTCGACGGGCCGCCAGCGACCGCAGGGCCAGGGCGAGCGCCGCCCCTGCCACCAGCCCGGGTACGGCCCACCACACACCGTCGAAGCGGTCGGACGAGCCGGGGGCCCCGGCCGCCGCCGGGGCAGCGGACGCGGAGGCGGCGGGCCGCAGTGCCGGTGCGGGGCCAGCCGCGCGGTCCTCCCACGGCTGCGGGAACAGCGCCCCGTACGCCGCCTCGCTGTTCTTCTTCCCCAGCAGCCCGAGCTGCTTGAACAGCGCGGCCAGCTCCGTCGGCTTCTTCGCCCGGTGCCAGTACCCGCGGTAGGTATAGGGAACTTCGGAGGCCGTGTGTATCCAGACCGTGTCCGGATCGTCGCCGGGGAAGACGCGGTCGGTCCGCATCGGCTCCAGGTCATGGACCATCCAGGTCACATTGATCTGCCGGGTCCCCACCGCCCCGTCCAGGCTCTGGGGCTGCTTCTTGGCGCCGTCGCTCGCGGGGCCCAGCAGCGCCCTCAGCCTGGCATACCTGGGATCCGAGACGGAGAGCGCGGTCGCCTCCCCGCTGTCCGGTGACGTGACCAGTACCGACGTCGGCCCGCCCGCCGACGCACCCGGCGCGAAACAGAGGCTCAGCCCGCACACCGCCGCCACCGCCACGGCCAGCCGTGGCAGAAAAAGGAAGTGGCCCACCGGCCGTCGGGTGGATCGAACGCCGGGCCGCCGTCCCGTGACCCGGCCTCCTGGCTTTCGCATGATGTCCCCCTTGCGCTGCCCGGTACGGACCGCCCGTACCGTGTCACCTCTGGTACACCGCCCGAGCCCCGCAGGTTCCCCTCCCGGGCCGACCGGTTTTCCGGACCGTCAGAGCGCGGAACCGGCGACCGAGCGGGCCCGTTCCCGCGATGCCACGCCTTCCAGTCGCAGTGTCAACCGCCCGTCCTCCACCCACAACAGGGTCGGTCCGGCAGTCCGCTGGGACCGTGACCACCGCACGCCGTCCTCGTCGACCATGCCGAACCGCAGCACATGCGGCCTCGCGAACCACAGACCGTCCACGGCGCCGCCGCGGCCGTCGGCCACCTTCAGCCACTCCGGCTGTTCCCGCACCTGCTTGGTGAAGTACGGATCGAGCGGCGCCGCGAACTCGTCGAGCCGTATCGTCCGCCCCTCCTCCTGCCAGCACAGCGTGACCATCCACCGGCCCTCCGGCAGCCCCGTCACGGACACCGCGTCCGGCGCACCGAGCGCCCTGGGCACGACCGGGCGGAAGCCCGACCGCCGCGCCGCCTCCGCCGTCGTCACCGGGGTCCCGCAGCCCGGCACCGGCGCGCCCGGCCGCTCGGGGGCCGGCGCGGACGGGTCGTACCGCACGTCCACCCCGCCGAAGCCGATCCAGTCGGCGACCGCCGCCCGCACCGTGGGTGTCAGCACCAGCACGACCAGGAGCCCCGAGAGCGCCGCGGCCAGCAGACGGGCCCGCCGACGGGTCCACGCCCCGGCCCGCTCCAGCCGACTCGGGGGTTCCGGCACGGGCACCGGGACTGCCTCGGCGACGATCTGCGCCAGCACCCGCTCGGCCATCGTCAGCCCGCCGCCCTCCGGCTCCGGGACCTCCATCCCGCGCCCCAGCGCCAGCAGCTCCGCCCGCAAGCGCGCCCGGTCCGGATCATTCACACCCGTCACCCCACGTCACCCCCTCCCACCCCGGCCCTGAGCTTCTTCTCCAGTTTCTTCAGCGCACGGTTCAGCCGGGACTTCACCGTCCCCCGCGGCCAGCCCAGCGTCTGAGCCGTCTCCGCCTCGTCCAGCTCCAGCAGATAGCGGTAGGTGACGACCTGCCGCTGCTCCTCGCTCAGCTCGTCCAGCGCGGCTATCAGCAGCGTCCACCGCTCCTTCGCGAGCGCCGCCACCGCGGGATCCGCCGACTCCGGTATCACCGGCTCGGAGCCCCACAGCACCGCCTCGCGCGCGGCCACCGCCCGCGCCCGGCCCGCCGACCGCAGTGTGTTCCTCGTCTCATTCACGACGATCCGCAGCAGCCACGGCCGGAACGCCGCGCCTTCCCGGAATCGCCCGAGCGACTGATAGGCCTTGAAGAACGCGGACTGCACCACATCCTCCGCGTCGGCCCCCGCCCCGAAGGCGACCGCAGCCCGCAACGCGACGCCCGTGTGGGCGCGCACCAGCTGCGCGTATGCCTCCGCCTCTCCGGCGCGCACACGAGCGATCACCGCGGCCTCGTCCCCTGCCGGCGCCGCTTCCGGCGCCTCGGCAGGAGCCCGGGTCCGCTGTTCGGCCCGCCCCTCGGCCTGCCCTCCGGCACACCCGAGAGCGCGGTCCGCACCCTCGTCCTCGACGGCGCGGCCCCCCTCCCGACCCCTTTGCAGGGCCCCCTCCTGCGTCCTCACACCTTTCATACACCGGCTGCCGGAGATCGGTTCCGTACCTGAGACAATGATTTCTATGGCCTCTGAACGCCCCCGCGTGCTCTCCGGAATCCAGCCCACCGCAGGCTCGTTCCACCTCGGCAACTACCTCGGTGCGGTCCGCCAGTGGGTGGCCCTGCAGGAGTCCCACGACGCCTTTTACATGGTCGTGGACCTGCATGCGATCACCGTTCCGCAGGATCCCGCGGAGCTGCGTGCCAACACCCGGCTCGCCGCCGCCCAGCTGCTGGCCGCCGGTCTCGACCCCGAGCGCTGCACGCTCTTCGTGCAGAGCCATGTCCCGGAGCACGCCCAGCTCGGCTGGGTCATGAACTGTCTCACCGGCTTCGGCGAGGCCTCCCGGATGACGCAGTTCAAGGACAAGTCCGCCAAGCAGGGAGCCGACCGGGCGACCGTCGGCCTCTTCACGTACCCGATCCTCCAGGTCGCGGACATCCTGCTCTACCAGGCCCACCAGGTCCCGGTCGGCGAGGACCAGCGCCAGCACATCGAGCTCACCCGCGACCTCGCCGAGCGATTCAACGGCCGGTTCGGTGACACGTTCACCATCCCGGCGCCGTACATCCTCAAGGAGACGGCGAAGATCTACGACCTGCAGGACCCGTCGATCAAGATGAGCAAGTCGGCGTCCACGCCGAAGGGCCTGATCAACCTGCTCGACGAGCCGAAGACCACGGCCAAGAAGGTCAGGAGCGCGGTCACCGACACCGACACGGTCATCCGTTACGACGTCGAGAACAAGCCGGGCGTCAGCAACCTCCTGACCATCTACTCCACCCTCACCGGCACCGGAATCGCGGATCTGGAGCAGAAGTACGAGGGCAAGGGCTACGGTGCGTTGAAGACCGACCTCGCAGAGGTCATGGTCGAGTTCGTCACACCGTTCCGGACCCGTACCGAGGAATATCTCGACGACCCGGAGACGCTGGATTCGATCCTGGCCAAGGGCGCGGAGAAGGCCCGGGCGGTAGCCGCCGAGACCCTGGCCCGGACGTACGACCGGATGGGCTTTCTGCCCGCGAAGCACTGAGTCCAAGGACCCTGGCGAGTTGACGGCTCGAGGCTGCACACTGGCGGTGGGAGACCATCCCCGGTGATGGTCTGAAACCAGCCATCGACGGCGGTGACGACGGTACGCCGGTCACCGACTTCGAAGAGTGAGGAGAACGACGTGGGGACCGTTACGCTCGGCGTTTCGATCGCGGTCCCGGAGCCCTACGGCAGCCTGCTCCAGGAGCGGCGCGCGAGCTTCGGGGACCCTGCCGCATACGGCATTCCCACCCACGTCACGCTTCTCCCGCCGACCGGGGCGGAGGCGGCCGACCTGCCCGCGATCGAGCGTCATCTCGCCGGGATCGCGACAGGCGGACGTCCCTTCCCGATGCGGCTGTCCGGCACGGGGACCTTCCGCCCCCTGTCGCCGGTCGTCTTCGTCCAGGTCGTCGAGGGTGCGTCCGCCTGCTCCTGGCTGCAGAAGCGGGTGCGGGACGCGTCCGGCCCGCTGATGCGCGAGCTGCAGTTCCCGTACCACCCGCACGTGACCGTGGCGCACGACATCCCGGAGCAGGCCATGGACCGGGCCTACGAGGAACTCGCCGACTTCGAGGCGTCCTGGACCTGCGGTTCCTTCGCGCTGTACGAGCAGGGCTCGGACGCCGTCTGGCGCCAGATCAACGAGTTCCCGTTCGGGGCCGAGGGCGGCGCGCCCGCCGTGCCCGCGCAGGGCGGCAGCTCCGTGGACGAGCCGTCCCTGCAGCCCTGAGCTGAGAGCCTGTCGGGTGACCTCTGATCGGGCGGCCACGCCCTGGCACGCACGCTTCCGGCGTTGCCGAAACGCCCTGGTGGCTCCTTCCTCAAGCTCTCAGCTTCGTTCGAGCAGGGGAGACCGCATCCGAGGCCATCCCGGCGCCTTGGAATCGCACGCACCATGCCGCGTCCGCTCCCCGATCGAAGGTCACCCGACAGGCTCTGAGGCGTCCGTAAGCGCTGCGCTCAGACCGGCAGACGCCTGAAGAGCGGCCGCGGCAGGTGCCGCAGCGCCGACATCACGATCCGCAGCGCCCCCGGCACCCACACCGTCTCCGAACGCCGCCGCAGTCCCGTCACGATCGCGTCCGCGACCGCGTCCGGGGTTGTCGCGAGCGGTACCTCCGGCATTCCCGCCGTCATCTTCGACCGCACGAAGCCGGGGCGTACGACCATCACATGCACCCCGGTGCCGTGGAGGGCGTCCCCCAGTCCCTGGGCGAACGCGTCCAGGCCCGCCTTGCTCGACCCGTAGATGAAGTCGGCGCGCCGGGCGCGCTCTCCCGCCACCGAGGACAGCACCACCAGCGATCCGTGCCCCTGCGCCTGGAGTGTGCCGGCGCACACCAGTCCGGCGGAGACGGCGCCGGTGTAGTTGGTCTGGGCGACCCGGACCGCGGAGAGGGGTTCCTCCTCGTCGCGTTCCTGGTCCCCGAGGATGCCGAACGCGAGCAGCACCATGTCGATGTCGCCCTCGGTGAAGATCTTGCCGAGAGCCGTCTCGTGGGACTCGGAGTCGAGGGCGTCGAAGGCGACGGTACGGACGTACGCACCCAGTTCCCGCAGTTCGGCCGCGGCCGATTCGAGGGCGGGGGAGGGGCGTCCGGCCAGCCAGACCGTGCGGGTGCGGCGGGCGATCAGCCGGCGCGCGGTGGCGAGCCCGATCTCCGATGTCCCACCGAGGACGAGCAGGGACTGCGGGGCACCGAAGGCGTCCTTCATGGAAACACTCCTGGCGGGCGGCGGGCGAAGCGGGAGTGGGCAGTGCGTGGGCTCAGAGGCCGAGGCGGCGGGAGAGGTCGGAACGGAATGCCCCGTCCGGGTCCAGTTCGGCGCGCAGCGCCCGGAATTCGGGCAGCCGCGGATACATCGCGGCCAGCGTCTCGGGGCGCAGCCGGGAGTCCTTCGCCAGGTAGACGCGGCCACCGGCCGCCGCGACCTCCTCGTCCAGCTCGTCGAGGAAGCGGGCCAGGCCCGGCAGCGCGGCGGGCAGATCGAGGGCGAGCGTCCAGCCGGGCATCGGGAACGACAGCCAGCCCGGATCGCTGTTCCCGAACCGTTTGAGCACGGCCAGGAACGACGGGCAGCGCCGCTGCGAGATCCGGCGCACGATCCGGCGCAGCGCCTCCTCCTGCCCGTTTCCGACGACGAACTGGTACTGCACGAAGCCACCGCGGCCGTACATCCGGTTCCAGTGCGGCACGCCGTCCAGCGGGTGGAAGAACGTGGACAGCTTCTGGAGTTCGCCGATGCGGTACGTGGGGGCTCTGCGGTACCAGAGCTCGTTGAAGAGGGTGGCAGAGGCGCGGCCGAGCAGACCGTTCGGTACGAACGCGGGCGCGGCGGGCCGCTGTCCCGGACGGAACGCGAGCGGTGTGCGCCGGGCGCGCGTTGGGAGTACATGCAGCGGCGCGTGCTCCCCCCGGGTGAGTACGGAGCGGCCGGTCGCCCTGCCCCGGGCGAGGAGGTCGATCCAGGCGACCGAATAGCGGTAGCGGTGGTCGGAGGCGGTGAGCCTGGCCATCGAGTCGTCCAGGTCGACAGCCCGTTCGGTGTCGACCGACATCAGTGACGTCGCGACGCGCTGGAACCGGAGCGTGGCCGAGAGGATCACCCCGGTCAGTCCCATACCGCCCGCGGTCGCGTCGAAGAGAGCGGTGCCGGGCCGCACCGTACGCATCCCGCCGTCGGCGGTCAGCAGTTCCATGTCCTGTACGTGGCGGGAGAAGGAGCCGGAGACGTGATGGTTCCTGCCGTGGATGTCGGCGCCGATCGCTCCGCCCACGGTGACGTAACGCGTCCCGGGGGTCACTGGCACGAACCAGCCGAGCGGCAGCATTACTTCCATCAGCCGGTGCAGGCTCACGCCCGCATCGCAGACCACCAGGCCGGTGGCGACGTCGATGGTGCGGATCCGGTTCAGCGCGGTCATGTCGAGGACTGAGCCGCCCGCGTTCTGTGCCGCGTCGCCGTAGGCCCGGCCCAGACCGCGCGCGATGGAACCACGGGGTCCGCAGCCGCGCACCGCGACCGCCGCCTCCTCGTACGTACGGGGACGGAACCGCAGGGCGGTCGTCGGGGCGGTACGGCCCCAGCCGGTCAGGGAGACGGTGTCGGCAGACATGGTGGTGACCGTATCGCCCGAGAAAACACCTTTGAGGGATGCGTTACAGAACTCACCGAAATGGGCGATTGAACGAGTGTCAACCATCAATGACACGCAACTTCCTTTCCTGAGCGAAAGAGTTCGCTTCGGGAAGGGCCGGGAACGGGTGGTGTCGGATGTGGGGTGCGAGGCTCCGGCCTGAAGGGGCGACGGGTTCGAAGAGGGCCAGGTACTCCGGGGAAGCGGCGGCACGGCCGACGCGAGCCGGCTGCTCTGACGTCAGCTGTCGATGATCCCGTTCGTCCCTGGTGGTTCCGTGGTACGCGGAGTTCGCCGACCGCGGCACGTCCGGCGCGCCCGAGGACGTGGTGCCGGGCAACCGGGCGCTCGCCGTCATCGAGCTGGTGCGGATGGCCATGGACGGACCGGCGGTCGCCGGTCCGTGAGAGTCCCGCCTGCCGGGTTCCGCCTCGGCCGTACCTGGTGTGGGTCGCCGTCGGTGCCCGCGGCTCTGTGGTGCAGTTGGTCCGTCCGGCCGTGTCGCCCACGGACCCGGCCGGACATCACCCCGGCGCCTGCGCGCCCGGGACCCGCACACCGGTTTTCCGCGCCCAGGAGGGTACGCGCACGTCATGGACTGGCTGAAGAATCTCCCCGTCATCGGGCCCCTCGTCGCCCGGCTGATGTTGACGCACGCCTGGCGCTCGTACGAACGGCTGGACCGGGTCCACTGGAGCAGGCTCGCCGCCGCGATCACTTTCATCAGCTTCCTGGCGCTCTTCCCGCTGATCGCGGTCGGCGCGGCGATCGGCGCCGTGCTGCTCTCCGACGAGCAGCTGCACAAGATCGAGAAGTTGGTCGCCGATCAGGTGCCGGGCATCTCCGATCAGCTGGGCATCAGCAGTCTGGTGGCCAATGCGGGCACGATCGGGCTGGTCGCCGGTGCGCTGCTGCTCTTCACCGGCGTCGGCTGGATCGGCGCCATGCGGGACTGCCTGCGCGCGGTCTGGGAGAAGGACGATGTGGACCAGGACAATCCGGTCGTCCGTAAGCTCAAGGACGCGGGACTGCTGATCGGCCTCGGCGGAGCCGCGCTCGTCACCCTCGCCGCTTCCACGGCGGGCTCCACCGCGGTCGGCTGGACCGCCGACCTGCTGGGCATCCCCAACCGTGGCGCGGGCGGGGTGCTGCTGCAGATCGTGGCCCTGTTCGTGGCGGCCGTGGCCGACTTCCTGCTGCTGCTCTATCTGCTGACACTGCTGCCGGGCGTGAAGCCGCCGCGGCGCAGGCTGCTGACGGCGGCGGTGATCGGCGCGATCGGGTTCGAACTCCTCAAGCTGCTGCTCGGCAGCTACATGAAGAGTGTCGCGTCGAAGAGCATGTACGGCGCCTTCGGTGTGCCGATCGCCCTCCTGCTGTGGATCAACTTCACCGCGAGGCTGCTGCTGTTCTGCGCCGCCTGGACGGCGACGCGGAGCAGGAAGGACATCAGGGAGGGCGTCGCGGACGTCAGCGGCGAGGAAGGCGGCGCACCAGGTCCGGCAGCGGCCAGCGCCGGCTGACCAGGTACACGCCGCCGGCCAGCAGCACCAGCACCCCGCCGACGATCCCCAGCGCGATCCCGACCCCGCTGGAGCCGTCGGAGGCCTCGGCGGCGCCCTGACCGTGCTTGCCCGCACCCTTGCTCGCCGAACCGGAGGTACCCGTGGCGCTGTTGCCGTCGGCTGATTCCGCGCCCTTTCCGGTGCCCGTCTGCGCGGACTTCGGGGGGACCAGCTCGCCGACCGGGGTCACCTTGTCCGCCGCGTCGAAGCCCCAGTCGAGCAGGCTCGCGGCCTCCTTGTAGACGGCGTGGGGCTCCTTGGACGACGGGTGCATGACGGTGACGAGCAGCACCTTGCCGTTGCGCTCGGCGACGCCCGTGAAGGTGTTGCCCGCGTGCGTGGTGTAGCCGTTCTTGACGCCTGCGATGCCCTTGTACGGCTCGACGCCGTCGGCGCCCGTGAGCAGCCGGTTGGTGTTCTGGATCTCGAACGTCGCGCGCTTCTTTCCCTTCTTCTTCTCGCCGGGGAAGTCGGCCGTGGCCGTCGCGCAGTACTCGCGGAAGTCCTGCTTCTGCAGCCCGCTGCGGGCGAACAGGGTGAGGTCGTACGCGCTGGAGACCTGTTCGGGCGCGTCGTAACCGTCGGGTGACACGACGTTCGTGTCGAGGGCCTGCAGTTCCTCGGCGTGTGCCTGCATGGCGGCGACGGTCTTGGGTACGCCTCCGTACATCGCGGACAGCACATGTACCGCGTCGTTGCCGGAGCGCAGGAAGACGCCGAGCCACAGGTCGTGGACCGTGTAGGTCAGGTGCTCCTTGACGCCGACCAGGCTGCTGCCCTCGCCGACATCGGCGAGATCCTCGTTCGTCACCTCGTGCTTCAGAGTCTTCGGCTGCAGTTCGGGCGAGTCCATGACCGTGTCGGCGAACAGCATCTTCAGGGTGGACGCGGGGGGCAGCCGCCAGTGCGAGTTGTGCGAGGCGAGCACCTCGCCGCTCTCCGCGTCCGCGACGATCCAGGACCGGCCGGTGAGGTCCTTCGGCAGCACCGGGGCGCCGGGCCCCAGTTCGACCTGGGTGCCGACCCGACCGAGCTGCGCGCCGCCGACCTTCGACATCGGGGCGGTCGGCTTCGGGTCGTCGGCGGTGTCCTTGCCGACCGCCGACGCGGGACCGATGACAAACGTGGACAGCAGAGCGGCGGAGATGACCGTCAGCGCGGTCTTTTTCAGAGCGGGCACGGTCGGAAACGTACAGGCTGATGATGTGATGAGTGACGCGGACCTATTGACCCGCCGTGCGCAACGCTGGGTCAGCCCACCCCGGGCGCTCGGGCCGGAGCGTGGTGGTGATACTGGATCCATGAAGCTCAGCCGCCCCGTTTCCTGGTTCCTGCTCGCCTTCGGGGTGTGGAGCTGGGTCATTTGGGTCACTTTCGCCAAGAATCTATGGAAAGACGGCAGTGGACTTGCCTTCGACGACGCGGGTGACCCGACTGCGTACTTCTGGGTGCATCTGCTGCTCGCCATCACGTCCTTTCTCCTGGGGACGGCGGTCGGTGTGATCGGGTTCCGCGGACTCAGGGCGCTGCGCCGCGAACGTTCATAACCGGCCGGACGGCGACCGGACATAGGTGTACGAAGCGCCGGCGCACGGCGCACGGCGCACGAGGTGTGGGCGTACCGAGAGCCGCACATGGGTGGGGGAGTGCACGTGGCAGTGGTCTTCGTTGCGGTGGCGCTGGCGGTCCTCGCACTGCTCGTCGGTGTGCACCGTTATGTGTGGCGCCGCCTCGTCGCCGACACGACGGCGCCGGGCGGCACGCTGCGCCGGGCGGGCACGGTGGCGGTCTGGCTGCTGCCGCTGCTGAGCGTCGGCGCCCTGGTTTCCGGGCGGGCGGGCGCGCCGTTCTGGCTGCAGAAGGTACTCGCCTGGCCGGGCTATCTGTGGCTGGCGGCGCTGCTGTATCTGACGCTGGCGCTGCTGGTGGGCGAGGCGGTACGGCCTGTTCTGCGACGAGTCCTCGTGCGCCGGACGGGTGGCGGTACGGCCTCTGGGGGCGATTCGTCCGAAACCGTCTCGTCCCAGGTCGAAACGCCCGTGACGGGGAACTCCCCGGCCCGTGCGCCCGTGAGCGGAACCCCTGCCACCCTCGTCGCGGACGCCCCCGACACGGGCCCCGCCGACCCCTCCCGCCGCCTGTTCGTCGCGCGTGCCGTCGGGGGCGCGGCCGCCGTCGCCGGGCTCGGCACCGTCGGCTACGGCACCTACGGAGTGCTGCGCGGTCCGCGTGTCAAGCGCGTCACCGTCCCACTCGCCGGACTGCCCCGCGCCGCGCACGGCTTCCGGATCGCCGTCGTCAGCGACATCCACCTCGGCCCGATCCTTGGCCGCGCCCACACCCAGCGGATCGTCGACACGATCAACCGGACGCAGCCCGATCTGATCGCCGTCGTCGGGGACCTCGTCGACGGCTCCGTCGCCGACCTCGGTCCGGCCGCCGAACCGCTCGCACGGCTGGAGGCCCGTCATGGCGCGTTCTTCGTCACCGGCAACCACGAGTACTTCTCCGGTGCGGCCCAATGGGTCGATCAGGTAAGGGAATTGGGACTGCACCCACTGGAGAACGCCCGGGTCGAGATCGGCGGTTTCGATCTCGCCGGGGTCAATGACATCGCCGGGGAGGGCGAGGGGCGCGGCCCCGATTTCGATCGCGCCCTGGGTGACCGGGACCGGACCCGCGCCTCCGTCCTCCTCGCCCATCAACCCGTCGTCATCGACGACGCCGTTGCGTACGGCGTGGATCTGCAGCTTTCGGGCCACACCCACGGCGGTCAACTCTGGCCGGGCAACTACGTTGCCGAACTGGCCAACCCCACGGTCGCCGGCCTGGAGCGCTACGGCGACACCCAGTTGTACGTCTCTCGGGGTGCGGGTGCCTGGGGCCCGCCCGTGCGGGTCGGTGCCCCTTCCGACATCACCGTCGTGCACCTGGCGTCCCGTCAGGCGTAACGGCATAAAAGGGACGACTCAACTGCACGGTGCCTCCACGGTTTTCAGCCGTTCGGCCCAGCCAAGGTTTCAGCTGTCGAACAAAAGGCTATGAGGTACAGATTTCCTCTTCCGGATGTGAAAATGGTGTGATTGGCTGACCGTGAGCACGGTGATGTGCGTTTCTGAGCACATCTGCCCAGGTAGGGCTGTTAAGGGAGAGCACGGCAATGCGGTCGATCCGGCTACGGATTCTCGCGATTCTCGCGGTTTTGGTCATCGCAGGCGTCGTCGCCTGGCAGTTGCTTCCCTCGAACGAGGTGAAGAGTGATCCGATCATGGTCGGGACGACGGACGAGGTGACGTCCCTCGATCCGGCCGGTGCGTACGACGCCGGTTCCTGGGCGATGTACAGCAACCTCTACCAGTCCCTCATGACGTTCAAGTCCGGGGCGATCGTCCCGGAACCGGACGCCGCCGAGAGCTGTGGATTCATCGGCCAGAAGCTCCAGACGTACCAGTGCAAACTGCGCGACGATCTGACCTTCGCCAGCGGCCGGAAGGTGACCGCCGCCGATGCCGAGTACTCCATCGAGCGCATGATCAAGATCAAGACGGACGTCGGTCCGTCGGTCCTGTTCCCCAGCCTCAAGAACGTGGTGTCCGAAGGCCGCACGATCACCTTCAACCTCTCCTCGCGTGACGCGACCTTCCCGCAGAAGCTCGCCACCGGAGCCGGTTCGATCGTCGACCGCGACGAGTATCCGGCGGACAAGCTCCGCACCGGAACCACGGTCGACGGCTCGGGGCCGTACGTCCTGAAGTCGTACCGACCGGGCGTCGAGGCGGAGCTGGTCCCGAACACCCGTTACAAGGGCGCGCTGAAGAAGACCGGTGTCCCGGTCACCGTCCGCTACTACAAGGAGTCGGACGAGCTCCTGGCGGCCTGGAAGTCCGGACAGGTCGATGTGACGCACCGGCAGCTGCCGCCGTCCACGCTCGCCGAGCTGAACCCCGGCGACCCCGACATGCGCGTCACCGAGGCGGGCAGCGCCGAGATCCGCAACCTGGTCTTCAATGTGCGCCCCGGGACCCCGCTCGCCAACAAGAAGGTCCGGCAGGCCATCGCGGCCAGCATCGACCGAGGGCCGCTGGTGACAGATGTCTACAAGAGCACCGTCGAACCGCTCTACTCGCTGATCCCGCAGGGCTACATCGGGCACAGCACGCCGTTCTTCGACGCCTACCCGGCGCCCGACCCGGCGCGCGCCAAGCGGCTGATGCAGGAGGCGGGCGTGCAGACCCCGCTGCACATCACCTTCGCCTACCGCGCCGACAACGCGTACACGAAGGAGACCGCCGAGCTCCGCCGCCAGCTGGAGGCGAACGGGCTCTTCAAGGTCTCGGTCAAGGCCGTGGAATGGCAGGACTTCCAGAAGGGTTACGCGGCCGGCAAGTACGACGCGTACACCGTCGGATGGCTGCCCGACTACCCGGACCCCGACACCTTCAGCCAGCCGCTCGTCGGCCGCGACAGCAGCCTTCACAACGGTTACACCAGCAAGAAGATGGACGACCTGATTTCGGCGACGCTGCAGTACAGCGACCGGAGCCGTACCGCGACGGACTTCAAGGAGCTCCAGGCGCTGGTCGGCGAGGACGTGCCGCTCGTGCCGCTGTGGCAGAAGAAGGACTACGTCGTCGCCACGACCGATGTCTCCGGCTCGCAGTACCTGTCGGACGGAACGGGCATCTGGCGGCTGTGGGAACTCAACTGGATCTAGGGACTTTCGTTTGGATCAGGCCGGACCCCGCGAGCCCGGCATGATCCAAATGAGGGGCCCTGGCCCCAGGATCCGCGAAGTCGGGGCCGGCCGGAGACTGCCGCACCTCGTGTGCGAGGTCTCCGGCCGGCCCGGCCCTTTATGCCTTCTTCCTGCCCGGCCGCGTGGTGGCCGGCTGTTTCACCGACCCGGGCAGGAAGTCCGCCAGTACGTCGTGGATCTGCCGTACGAGCGGTCGCAGCACCCGGAACCGGGAGAGCGCGATCGCCCGAGCACCGATCGGTGCGGTGCGCTCGACGAGGCGGCGGCTGCGTTCGGCACCCTCCGTCCGGTCGTACACCCAGAACAGCACCAGACCCATCTGTATCAGCCACATCAACTGCGGCAGCACGTCGGTCATGTCGGGGTCGGTCTTGGTGCTGGAGCCGCGCAGGCACCGTTCATGAATGGAGATCGCCGCCTCCCGGGCCGCGACCGACTCCTCGGAGAACGGGGAGAGCGGGCTTTCCGGATCGGCGGCGTTCTTGAAGAACTGGGCGGCGAAGCGGTGGTACGGCTCGGCCACGTCGAGCCAGCTGAGCAGTACCCCGCGGATGCGTACGGCCAGGTCCTTGTCGCCTTCCAGGACCGGCCGCACCGCCGCCTCGTGCTCGGCGGCGAGCCGGTCGTAGAAGCTCTGGACGAGTGCGTCTTTCCCCGTGAAGTAGTAGTAGGCGTTACCGACGGAGACCCCTGCCTCCTGTGCGATGGCCCGCATCGTCGTCTTGTCGTAACCACGCTCCTCGAAGAGCCGGAGCGCCGTTTCGAGAATGAGTGTGCGGGTCTGCTCGCTCTTGGGAGCTTTGGCTTCCTTCGCGTCCTTCACTTCCTTCACCACAGCCCCGAGGGTAGTCGTCCGTCCTGGTCCTCCGTGCCGGGGACCCCGCACGCTCCGTCCCCGGGGTCGCAGGGTGCTGCCGTCAGCGACCGGTACTTCGCGGCGGCGAGCACGGACGCCCGGGCGAACGGCAGCCCCGCGGGGGTGGCCAGCCAGTGTGCCCTGGGGCGGTGTTCGGCCAGCGCCCAGAGGCAGACGATCCAGGCGGAGGTCCCCCGGTAGATCTGTCCCCGGTCGCCGATCGCGGTGATCTCGGAGAGCGTCCCGGAGTGGTCGAGCCCGGGGAAGCGGCGCCGTGCCTCCTCGGAGGCCGCCGGGACGAGATCGAGCGGGACGAGCTGACGCTGCTTCATCAGCCAGTGGCGCAGGTGGACGCAGAGCGAGCACTGCGCGTCGTAGAGCACGGTGAGCCCCTCGACGGGCGTCCGCCCCCCGTCGGCCGTGACCGCCACCGGCCCGGTCACCGGCCTGCGGCGGGCGCGGCCCACGGGCCCTGGCCGGCGGGGCCCGTCCAGCCCTGCGGCGGTACCGGCGGAATCTGCTCACGCTCCATCAGCCCGCGGCGGCGGATCTTGTTGAGCACGTAGACGTTCCCGAGGTGCATCACTCCGAGGACGAGCAGGACGACACCGACCTTCACCGAGAGCGCCTCGAAGAGGCCACGGGCGTCGGCGACCCCGTCGGCGTTCTTCAGGTAGAGGGCGACGAACCCCAGGTTGACCAGGTAGAAGCCGACCACCAGAAGGTGGTTGACGGCATCGGCGAGTTTCTCGTTCCCGTGCAGGACGTCGGCGAGGAAGACCTTTCCATTACGGCTCAGCGTGCGGGCGACCCACACGGTGAGCCCCCCGCTGATCAGCAGGTAGATGACGTACGCGACAACAGTGAGGTCCATGCCCCATCCTCCTTTGAACGCGTTCAAAAGCTGTTGTCATGGACTGTAGACCTGCATTTGAACATGTTCAAGCGGGTACTCCGGGTTGCTTGTCCCCGGCCGCCCCGGCTGTCGTCTCCGTGGCCCTGAAGCGTCGTACGCCCGGTACCGCCGCAGTCGCCAGGCAGGCCGTACCGACTGTCACCGCTGCTACGGTGAGCGGGACTTCGGGGCCCCAGGCCGCGGCGGCGACCGGGGCCAAGGCGTAGCCGAGTGGCATCGCGCCGAGGGAGAGCAGCCAGTCGTACGAGGTCACGCGGGCCAGTGCGTGGGCGGGTACCGCGGACTGGACCGAGGTGTTCCAGACCGGGCCGAGGAAGCCGAGCCCCGCCAGCGCGATGCCGTATCCGGCGATGGTCAGCGGGGCGGGGGCGCCGGCTGCGAGGAGACCGAGGGGGAGCGCGTACGTGGCGAGGCCCAGGTTGGCGGCCAGGACCGGGCGGCGCGGGCGGGCGCGCCCGGCCAGCAGCGAGCCGAGAAGGAGACCGACCGCGCCGGTCTGGAGCAGGGCGATCCAGACGTCCTCGCCGCCCATCTCCTCGATGGCGAGGGCCGGCCCCAGGGTCATCAGGACCGCGGCCGCGCCGTTCCATGCGGAGTGGGCGATCAGGCTCGTCCAGTACCAGTCGCGGCCGCGGACCTCGCCCCAGCCCTCCTTGAGATCGGTGAGCATCGAACGGCGCGGTATCGGCACGTGCTGGACCTTGATGACGGACAGCAGCGCGGCGCTCACCGCGAAGCTCGCACCGTCCAGCACGAACGCCCAGCCGGGGCCCGCGGTGAGGATCAGCGTTCCGGCGACGGCGGGGCCGCCGAGCCGGGTCGCGCTGGTGGCGACCGCCATCAGGGAGTTGGCGCGCAGCAGACTCGGGGCTTCCACCGTGCCACGGATCAGCGGCGACACGGTCGGCATGGCGAAGGCGCCGGCCGCGCCGCCGATCACCTCGGCGACCGCGATCTGCCAGAGCCGCGGTTCACCGCCGAGCAGCTCCACTCCGACGAAGAGCTGGGTGGCGCACCGTGCGAGATCGGCGGTGAGCGCCACCGTGCGGGCGTTGAAGCGGTCGCCCACGACGCCGCCGAGCGGCAGCAGGAGCAGCTTGGGCACCATCGCGCACGCCAGCACCAGGGCGAGGGCGGCGGTCGAGCCGGTGGCCAGGTAGACGGCGAGGGAGAGGGCGGCAGGGATGGCGGCGTCACCGAGGAGGGAGAGGGTGCGGCCGATGAAGAGCAGGCGGAAGGCGCGCGTGCGCAAGGGATGCGGCATGCGAGCGAATCTATTTCGATACCGAACTATTCGTCAACGAAATATCTGATGTCGAAACATGAGTGAACGCCGGGCGTACCCTTTCCTCATGGAGCGACGCGACTGGACCGACGGACATGTCGAGCGGTGGAAGCCCGTGCTTCCCGACCTCGATCCCGATGTCGAGGGGGCGGTGACCCGCATGAAGAAGCTCTCCGTCCACCTGCGGCGGGTGCGTGAACAGTCCCTGGTCGACTTCGACCTGGACCGCCAGGAGTTCGAGACGCTCCACAAGCTCGCCGGACGCGGCGGGAAGGCGGCCCCCTCCGAACTCGCCGCCGACCTCGACCTCGCCCCCGCCTCCGTCACCGGCCGGCTGGACGCGCTCGAACGGCGGGGATTCATTCGCCGTACGCCCTCCACCACCGACCGGCGACGGGTCGACGTGGAACTCACCGAGGAGGGCCGCTCGACCTGGCTCGGCGCGATGGACTTCCTCGGCCACGAGGAGGACCGGCTGCTCGGCGTACTCGACAAGGACGATCGCATCCTGCTCAACGACATGCTGCGCCGCATCATGGTCGTCGCGGAGGACCGCGGCGGAGCCGACTGCGGCTGAGTGCCACGAGGGCCGGCCCGACCCGAGGGGAGAACAGCCCTACGTCGCGTCGTCCTTGATCTCCCCGACCGACGTACTCGGCCGGTTCCGCCCGGAGTTCGTCCCGGCTCCGGCCGCGCAGACGGGCGACCGCCTCGTCCTACCGGGCTGCCGCCTGCACCACCGACGACACGAACCCGCGCGGCAGCGGCGCCGGCACGAACAGCAGCGCGATCGCGGCGAGCGGCCGCAGCGGGCCGCGGCCGCGCACCGTCAGCGCCACATCGATCCGCCACCCGCCCGCTTCGGCCGCCCGTGGGGTGAGGGTCGGCCGCGCACGGCCCAGCCGGTGCTCCAACCGGGCCGTCGCCGGGGCACGGGCCGGCGGGGGCGCACCCGGCGCCACGGCCGCCGCCCACCACGCGGACAGATCCAGCTCCGCCTTCCGCGAACCGCGCCGCAGCGCACCCGACCAGCCGGAGGCCCCCTCGGGGCCACGCATGTGGCCCTCGATCTCCACTGCCCCGGGGCGGTCCGGGTTGCGCAGTCGCACCGCCACCCGGCCGGAGAACTCGGCGGTCCGCAGTACCTGTTCCACGGCTGTCGCGCTGCCGCGCCGCCACTCCCGTACGACCAGCGTCTCCAGCTCGGCGTCCTCGGGCGCGGCGGACCGGTACCGCGCGCCCGGTTGCAGATGACGGCCCCCGACCAGCCGGAGATCGGGGACCGCCCGCCCGTCCGGCAGCACGACCTCCTGGCCGCGGGACCGGGTGGACTCCGCGGGATCGCAGACCGGTTCGGCGCACTCGTCGAGCCGGTGGTTCCACGGAGGCGACGGTGACGGTGTGGTGGAAGCGGCCCATGACGTCACCCTGCCCTGCGGGGAGGGGAGGTGCCAGTGCCCCCGGCACCGCCTCCGTCCGCTGGTTCGCGTACGTCGCGTCAGATGCTCATCGAGCGGGCGGTGTTGACCTGAGCCATCACCATCTGGAACGTCTCCGGGCCGGTCGCCTGGATCATCGTCGAGTGGTGCCGGCCGCCGCTCGTCACCGAGACCTGGATGAACCCGGTCGTCTTCTTTTCCTTCATCAGGAGGAAGAGCAGCCCGACCAGGCAGAGCAGGGCGAAGACGATCGCCAGCACGATCGCGACCGTCGGGATCTTCTCCTCGGTGCGCGACATGTCGGTGGCCGTCCACACCGCGCCCTTGAGCGGCAGTGTGCCGGAGGGTGTCACGATCGAATCGTTCATGACGGTGATGTCCCCGAGCGACAGCATCGGCGCCCCGCCGCCTCCGGGCCCCGGGCCCTGCTGCGGCGGAAACCCGTAACCGGGCACGGGCGGCTGGGCCGGCGGATTCACGGCCGGGTAGCCGTAGGCCGGGCCCGGCTGGGCCGCGGCGTCGGGCAGCTGCTGCGGGTAGCCGTACCCCTGACCGTCCGCGACGGTGGGCGGATTGCCCGGCTGCTGGGGCGGTCCCCACCTGTATGAGTCGTCCGCGTACGGATTCGGATCGCTCAACGTTCCCCGCTCTCGATCAAGCCTGTGCGCCCCGCGCCTTGCTGCCCCGGGCGGTGAACCGGTCTACGGCTCCGCACGACCGTACCGAACGGACCTGCGCAGCGCAGCAGGAGGCCCCGCCTCCCGCAGCATTGCTACGGAAAACGGGGCCTCCTGTGCAACTCGCGTACCGGAAGGGTCAGAAGCGACGCGTGATCAGCGCGCGCTTCACTTCCTGGATCGCCTTGGTGACCTCGATGCCACGCGGGCACGCGTCCGTGCAGTTGAAGGTGGTGCGGCAACGCCACACACCGTCACGGTCGTTGAGGATCTCCAGCCGCTGCTCGCCGCCCTCGTCACGCGAGTCGAAGATGAAGCGGTGCGCGTTGACGATCGCCGCCGGGCCGAAGTACTGGCCGTCGTTCCAGAACACCGGGCACGACGAGGTGCACGCGGCGCACAGGATGCACTTGGTGGTGTCGTCGAACCGCTCGCGGTCCTCGGCGGACTGCAGACGCTCACGCGTCGGCTCGTTCCCCTTGGTGATGAGGAACGGCATGACGTCGCGGTACGCCTGGAAGAACGGGTCCATGTCGACCACGAGGTCCTTGAGGACCGTGAGGCCCTTTATGGCCTCGACCGTGATCGGCTTCTCCGGGTTGATGTCCTTGATCAGCGTCTTGCAGGCGAGCCTGTTCTTGCCGTTGATCCGCATCGCGTCGGAGCCGCAGATGCCGTGGGCGCAGGAACGGCGGAACGTCAGCGTGCCGTCGGTGTCCCACTTGATCTTGTGAAGGGCGTCGAGGACACGCTCCTTCGGGTCGATCTCGATCTGGAAGTCCTGCCACGTGGCCTCGTCGGAGACCTCGGGGTTGAAGCGGCGGATCCGGAAGGTGACCGTGATGTACGGGGAGGCGGCGGACTCCGCTTCCACCTTGTCCATAGTCGGGGTAGCCATCAGTACTTACGCTCCATCGGCTGGTAGCGGGTCTGGACGACCGGCTTGTAGTCGAGCCGGATCGACTCGGTGCCGTCGTCGGCGACCTCGCGGTACGCCATGGTGTGGCGCATGAAGTTGACGTCGTCGCGGTTCGGGTAGTCCTCGCGGTAGTGACCGCCGCGGGACTCCTTGCGGGCCAGTGCGGAGGTCGCCATGACCTCGGCCAGGTCGAGCAGGTTGCCCAGCTCGATGGCCTCCAGAAGGTCCGTGTTGAACCGCTTGCCCTTGTCCTGGATGGACACGTTCAGGTAGCGCTTGCGCAGCTCGGCGATCTTGTCGACGGCCGTCTTGATGGTCTGCTCGGTGCGGAACACCATCACATTGGCGTCCATGCACTCCTGCAGCTCCAGGCGGAGCGTCGCGACACGCTCGGTGCCCGTCGAGTTGCGCAGCCGCTCGACCTGGTCGATGACCAGCTGTGCCGGGTTCTCGGGAAGCTCGACGTAGTCGTTCTTCGCGGCGTACTCGGCGGCGGCGATGCCCGACCGGCGTCCGAAGACGTTGATGTCGAGCAGCGAGTTGGTCCCCAGGCGGTTGGCGCCGTGCACGGAGACACACGCGACCTCGCCGGCGGCGTACAGGCCCGGGACGACGGTGGTGTTGTCGGCCAGCACCTCGCCCTCGACGTTGGTCGGGATGCCGCCCATGGCGTAGTGCGCGGTCGGCTGGATCGGGATCGGGTCCGTGTAGGGCTCGATGCCGAGGTACGTACGCGCGAACTCGGTGATGTCCGGGAGCTTCGCGTCCAGCTGCTCCGGCGGCAGGTGGGTGAGGTCGAGGTAGACGTGGTCGCCCTCGGGACCGCAGCCGCGGCCCTCACGGATCTCCGTGTAGATGGAGCGGGACACGACGTCACGGGACGCGAGGTCCTTCATGACGGGCGCGTACTTCTCCATGAAGCGCTCGCCGTCCTTGTTGCGGAGGATTCCGCCCTCACCACGGGCGCCCTCCGTCAGCAGGATGCCCATGCGCCAGATACCCGTCGGGTGGAACTGGAAGAACTCCATGTCCTCCAGCGGCAGACCGCGGCGGTACGCGGCGGCCTGGCCGTCACCGGTCAGGGTGTGGGCGTTCGACGTCACCTTGAAGAACTTGCCGGTGCCGCCGGAGGCGAAGATGATCGCCTTCGCCTGGAAGACGTGGATCTCGCCGGTCGCCAGTTCGTACGCGACGACGCCCGCGGACTTCTTCAGCCCGGTCTCGGGGTCCTCCTGCAGCAGCAGGTCCAGGACGTAGAACTCGTTGAAGAACTCCACACCCTCCTTGACGCAGTTCTGGTACAGCGTCTGGAGGATCATGTGGCCGGTGCGGTCCGAGGCGTAGCAGGACCGGCGGACCGGGGCCTCGCCGTGGTTACGGCTGTGGCCGCCGAAGCGACGCTGGTCGATCTTGCCCTCGGGCGTGCGGTTGAACGGCAGGCCCATCTTCTCCAGGTCGAGGACGGAGTCGATGGCCTCCTTCGCCAGGATCTCGGCGGCGTCCTGGTCGACCAGGTAGTCGCCGCCCTTGATCGTGTCGAAGGTGTGCCACTCCCAGTTGTCCTCTTCCACGTTGGCGAGCGCGGCGGCCATGCCGCCCTGCGCGGCGCCCGTGTGGGAGCGGGTCGGGTACAGCTTCGTGAGCACGGCGGTACGGCTGCGCTTCGTCGACTCGATGGCCGCGCGCATGCCGGCGCCGCCTGCGCCGACGATGACGGTGTCGTACTTGTGGATCTGCATGATTTCCTCTGGTCCCTCTGGCCCGGCGCCTAGCGGATGTTCGGGTCGAAGGTGAAGATCACCAGCGTGCCCAGCAGGACGGTGAACACCGTGGCGGTGTACAGCAGCATCTTCAGCCAGAAGCGGGTGTTGTCCCGTTCGGCGTAGTCGTTGATGACCGTACGGAGGCCGTTGGCGCCGTGCAGCATGGCCAGCCACAGCATCGCCAGGTCCCAGACCTGCCAGAACGGCGAGGCCCAGCGGCCCGCCACGAAGGCGAAGCCGATCTTGGAGACACCGCCGTCCAGCACGAGCTGGATCAACAGGTGGCCGATGACCAGGACGACGAGCACGATGCCCGACAGGCGCATGAAGAGCCAGGCGTACATCTCGAAGTTGGTGCGCGAACCCTTGGGGGTCTTGCCCGTCCGCTTGCGCGGGGGCTCGATGACCGGGGCCGGGTGGTCGACGTCGTAGAGGCTGACGCCTTCGACGGCGCCGATCGCGGAGGACTCGGTGGACATTGGCCTCAGCTCCCGAAGACTTCGCGTACGGCGTGGCCGAGGACGGGGTACAGGGCCCCGACCATCAGCACGACCCAGATGCCCACCGCGGACCAGAGCATCTGCTTCTGGTAGCGCGGGCCCTTGGCCCAGAAGTCCACGGCGACGATACGGAGACCGTTCAGCGCGTGGAAGAGAATGGCGGCCACCAGGCCGTATTCGAGGAGCGCGACGATCGGCGTCTTGTACGTGGACACGACGTCGTCGTAGGCCTCGGGGGAGACGCGGACAAGAGCGGTGTCCAGGACGTGTACGAACAGGAAGAAGAAAATGAGGACACCGGTGACTCGATGAGCCACCCACGACCACATGCCTTCCCGGCCGCGGTACAGCGTTCCAGCCGGCACGGAAGAACCCTCCGGGAGCGGGGATTGGGGTCGGCCGGCTTGACTGTCGGTCTGACCCGGCCGGGTACGGTCCACCGGCCCCGGCCATCGTAGCGACGGTTTGTCGGTTCGTTCGCGCCGGGGCCTCTGGTGTGATCAAAGCGGCAATCAAACAGGCACGGACGGGCTAGGGCCTGCCCTTCGGACGAGGCCCTGGGGGCGGCCGCTCCGATCGCGTCGGATGGTCCGCCGGTCCGGCGCCTGTCACAAGCTCGATGATGCGGCCCCGGGCGAGTCGGCGCATCTCGTCCGCCGTGACCACCCGCTCCTCGTCGGGTTCGTGGCCCAGCCTGGCCCGGATGCCGGCCAGCACCTGGTCCGGGTGCTCGGCGGGGTGGAAGGCGTCGAGGCAGATCACGAAGACATGGCCGAAGCGACTTTCGTACGCGGCATGCGCGGCGCTCAGCGCGAGATGCGCGGAGTGCGGTGCGGCGTGGTGCAGTCCGGGGGAGACCTCGGCGGCGAGCGCCTCGGCGAGATCCGCGGGCGCCAGGTCGTACCCCGCCTCGTCGGCGGCGGCGAGGAGGGCGTCCAGGTCGGGGTACGGGCGGTGGGCGGCCAGCCGCTGCGCCCAGCGGGGGCTGCCGCAGCAGCTGAGCAGGGCGGCTTCGGCGGCGGCGGTGGGCGCGGTGTTGAACCGGTCGAGGCCGACGGGACGGACACCGGCGTGGGCCGCGGCCCGGCCGCAGTTCTGGACGGGGACCGCGGGCCGGCCGGCCCGCCGCTGCGGTGGTTCCGGCAGGCCGGCGTGGGACTCGCTGGGCCTGGACAGCGTGGGGCTCCTCGAAGCATCGGCACCTCTGTGCGCCTGGTGTGGTGAGTGGGGACCGATACCAGGGAGATGCAGGGTGAAGGGAGAGACGAATGTGCCCCAACGCTATCGAGACCGGGCAACGACCGTCTGACGGATGCACGAATATCACCCGTAAGGGAGAGTTTCAGAACGTCCGATGGACGATTCTTCGAGGAGAATGCCCGGTTATCTCCTTACTTTTGCCCCGTTGCCTGCCATAACCGGAGGTTTCTGACCGATGTCGCCCTCACGCGGCGCCCTCGCGGCCGGTGCGGCGCTCGCCGCGGCAGCCGCCGTGACGATCACCGTCGTCGTCTGGCCGGAAGGTCCGGACACCGGACGCCAGGGGGAGACGCCCGCGGCCAGCGCCCCCTCGCACGCCTCTCCCACCCCCTCGCCGACCCGCTACCCGCTCTCCGCGGCGCCCCGGACCATTCCCGCCGTACGCGAGCACATCGCCGCCCGCGGCCCCGGTTGGCGGCCGGGCCGGACCAGCGCCGTCGTGATCGCCAACGGCAGCGGACCGCTCGCGGACGAGGCGCAGCTGCTCGCCAAGGAGCTGAAGATCGGTTACCGCGGCGCCGTCCCGGCCCGTGCGGGCGATGTCGAGCTGGCCCTCGGCGCCCCCGGCGCCCCCGAGTCGTACACCCTGAGGACCCACGACCAGCGGGTCGTCATCACCGGCCCCGACCAGGCAGGTGTCTTCTACGGAACCCGCACGCTGAAGCAGTCGCTGCGCGCCGACGGCGTGATGCCCGAGGGCGAGGTGCGCGACCGTCCGGACCGGCCGCAGCGCGGACTCAACCTCGATATCGCGCGCAAGTACTACACCGTCGGCTGGATCGAGGACCGGCTGCGTGAGATGGCCGACCTCAAGCTCAACCAGCTCGGCCTGCACGTCTCCGACGACCAGGCGTTCCGGATCCAGTCCGACACCCACCCCGAGGTGGTGTCGCCCCAGCACCTCACCAAGGCGGAGGTCCGTCAGATCCTCGCCCTCGCGGGCCGGCTGCACATCGACGTGGTCCCCGAGATCGACTCCCCGGGCCATCTGGGCGCCGTCCTGCGCGCCCATCCGGACCTCCAGCTGCGCAACACGGCGGGCGTGCGCTCGATCGGATCGCTCGACATCTCCAACCCGGGCGCGGCGAAACTCGTCGACCAACTGCTCGGCGAGTTCACGGAGCTCTTCGGCGGTGCGTACTGGCACCTGGGCGGGGACGAGTACCGCGCGCTGACGGTGAAGAACCCGGCCGCCTCGTACCCGCAGCTCCAGCGCGCCGCCCAGCAGAAGTACGGACCGGCGGCCGGGATCAAGGACCTCGCCACCGGCTGGCTCAACGACCGCGCGGCGGTGGTGCGCCCGCACGGGCAGCAGCCCAAGGCCTGGAACGACGGCTTCTTCCGCGACGGGGTCGTCCAGGCCGACAAGAACATCGAGGTCGAGTACTGGACGGGCAAGGAGTACGGTGCCCGGCCGCCGGAGGAGTATCTGAGCGAGGGCCGGCGCCTGGTGAACCTCAACGACGAGTTCCTCTATTACGTGCTCGGCCAGCCCAATGCGTTCGTCTACCCGACCGGGAAGCGGATCTACGAACAGTGGACCCCGCTCGTCCTGCGCGGCACGCAGCCGGTACCGGCCCGCTACTCGAAGCAGATTCTGGGCGGCCGGTTCGCGGTCTGGGGCGACCTGCCGCAGGCGCAGACCCCCGCGCAGGTGGCGGCGGGGATCCGGATGCCGCTGCGGGCCACGGCCCAGAAGCTGTGGGACCCGAGGAGACCGACGCTGAGCTGGGGTCAGTTCCAGGCGCTGGCCGCGACGATCGACAAGGCGGGCTGAACGGGCGGCCGTACCGGATCTCGATGGACAGCACGACGGGCCGGGGCTGCATTCCGCTTGCCGCGCGCTCCGGGGAGGGAGCCGCGCGTTCTTGCGGAAAGTTTCAGAACCCTGGGGGCCACTTCACGCTGTGCTCAACCTGCCGGGTCGGACCGCCTGGGAACGGTAGCGGGATGCGCCCACTGAGCGACGCTATTCGGCCCCCCAGTGACGCTTTTGAGCCATCCGGCGCTGAATGCGGTAACTGGAAGCGCTCCGTTCCCGTGCATGCACTCACGGGGGCGCGGCCGACGGGAGACGCCGATGAGCCTGCTGGAACTGATGGCCGCCGCCGACGAGCGGGGACTCGCCGCGAGCGCGGTCGCCTGCCTCGACCGCTGCCTGCCGCAGCCCGCCGACGGGGCCGATCCGGATCCGCTGCGCCCGCTCTGGGCAGGGTGCGCGGACGGCTCCGTGTGGCCGGACCGCCTCGCGGAGGTGCGCGCGGTGCTGGATGCCGCGGTCGATACGGCGGGGGCGGCGCCACAGATCCGGAAGCTGCTGAGCGAGGCACCCGTGGACCGGGCGGCGCCGGAGCTGCGGGAGTGGGCGGATGCCTGTTCGCTTGCCGCGCTGGAGACCCACTGCCGGCTCGATGCCCCGGGCGTGGAAGAGGCCGAGGCCAAGTCCGAGTCCGAGTCCGAGTCCGAGTCCGAGGACCGCACCGAACTGCTGAACCGCTGCTGCACCGAAGGCCCGGAAGACGCCGGTCCGCTTCTCGCCGGTGAACTGCGTCGCCAGATCCAGATCCTGGAGACCCTCGCGGAGACCACGGGCACCGTGGGCAGCGGTGCTGCCCTGCGCCGGGCGCTCAACCTGTCGACCGAAGGCCGCCGGGTACTGCGTGCGGTGGTGTCGCGCCAGGCCCGCGGCCGGGCCTGACCCGAAAGGCTCCGCACAAAGCAGGAGCCCCCCGGGTCAGGCCGAGGGGCTCCAGTATGTGTGCGAACGACGCGAGCGGCCCGGGTGCTACGGGGCCAGGGTCAGCCCGATCCGGATCCCGGTGGGTGAACCGAGCGCCGACACCCCGTAGTACAGGCCGGTGTCGGCCTTGATGCCCGAGGTGCTCGTGTTGTCGAGTTGCAGGATCGTGCCGCTGTCGGCGTCCTCGCCGTCCGCGCCGATCGCGATGTCCGCCCGCGTGTAGCCGGAGAGGTCCGTCAGCGACACGGACGAGCCGAGCCGGTCGTTGGACTCCGTGGCACCGGGAATGCCCGTGGTGTCCTGGCTGTATCCGACGGCGCCGGTGCCGGTGGGGCCGGTGGCGGAGCCGCGGATCAGGAAGACCTGGCCGGCGTTGCTCCGGTTCACGCCGTCGCGGGTGAGGTCCTCGCCCGGTGCGCCGGTGAGGATGTCGCCGTACCCGTCGAGATCGACGTCGCCGATGGAGACGGACGCTCCCATGTCGTCGCCGGTCTCGCCGCCGCCCGGTACACCGGTGGTGTCCTGGTGGATCGTCTTGCGGCCGGTGGAGGTCAGACCGGTGGCCGAGCCGAACACGGCCGTGACCGCGCCGCCCTTGGCGGTGTGTCCGGACTCGGTGGCGGACGGCTGGCCGACCGCCAGGTCGGTGGCGCCGTCGCCGTTGAGGTCACCGGCGGCCAGCGAGCGTCCGCCGCGGGCATCGAGGATGCCGACCCGCTGCAGTCCGGTGGTGGACCCCTTCAGCCACAGCAGTCGTCCGATGCCGCTCGGGTCGCGGTAGTTGACGGCGGCGTCCGCGTAGCCGTCCTTGTTGAAGTCACCGGTGACCGCGGCCGCGTAACTCACGGCAGCGGTGTACGCGGCGGTGTTCAGGTAGCCGGACCTGGCCGCGCCGGTCCTGCCGTCCCAGGCCCACCAGCGACCCGGCTTGCCCGGTGCGACGGAGAAGATGTCGGCCTTGCCGTCGGCGTTGAAGTCGCCCGAGGTGACCGTCGTACCGAGCTTCTCGCCGCCGATCCGGCCGGACGCGGTGACCGAGTAGCTCCTGCCGGTCGTGAGGCCGGGGCCGTACATCACGACGACCGTGCCGTTGTCGGCCTGTGTGAGGTCCTCGCCGGGCCCACCGATGACCAGGTCCGCGTACCCGTCGCCGTTCACGTCGCCCCAGGCGTTGGACGAACCGAACAGATCACCCGACTCGGAGCCGCCGGGCACGCCCGCGCTGTTCTGGTCCAGCTTGCGCTTCGCGGCCGAGCTCGGGCCGTCCTTGGTGCCGGGCAGCACGGTGACGCTGCCCGCGCTGCTCGCCGCCTTCGGGAGACCGGCGACCAGGTCGGTGACGCCGTCCCGGTTGAAGTCGGCGGTCGGGACCGCGGCGTTGCGGGTGCCGTTGGTCGCGTACGTGCGGATCGCGCCGAGCTTGGCGTACAGGTTGGCGCCCGGGCACGCCGTGGCGAACCCGTCGCGGTGTCCGGCGATGGTGTTGAACGTGACGTCACCGGCCGGCTTGGTGTTGCCGTCCGCGTCGGTGACGAGACGGGTCAGCGTCACCTTGGCGGTGGGGCTGACGCCGTACTGGCCGAGCTTCCAGGCAGCGACCCGGGCGGCGGACTGCAGGGCGACCTGGGTCGGCTTGCCGGTTTCGAAGTTGCCGAGCAGCGAGATGCCGGTCGAGTACGAGTTGAAGCCGTAGGTGTGGGCGCCCTTGACAGGGAGGTCGGCACCGCCGCCGCGGCCCTCGAAGATCTGGCCGCACTTGTCGACCAGGAAGTTGTAGCCGAGGTCGTTCCAGCCCTCGGTCTTCACGTGGTACGTCATGATCGCGCGGACCATGGCGGCGGAGTCGGCGCAGCTGTAGTTGTTCGTGTCGACGGTGTGGTGGATGTAGACCGCCTGCACCTTGTCGATGTACTCCGGCGGGTCCTCGACCAGCGACTCGTCGGCGCCCCACTGGGAGCGGCTGATGATCGGCGGCCGGTTGACGGTCGAGGGCGGCGCGGTGGGTACGGTCGCCGTCGGCTCCGGAGTGGGCGAAGCGGTGGCCGTCTCGGAGGCGGAGGAGGTGGCGGTTGGCGTCGCCGCGTCCGTGGCCGTCGCGGTGTCGGTCGGCGCGGCCGGCTCCGTGGGTGTACCCGTGGGCGCATCGGTCGTGTTCGTCGCCGAGGGGCTCGCGGATTCCTCCGCGACGAACGCGGCGTTGTCCATGGAGTCCGGAGCGGTTGTGGCGGCCGCCGGGTTACGGGACTCGGCCTTGCTGACGCCCGGGTCCACCATGTGGAGCTTGAGCCCCTTCGGCAGCGCCCTGCCCGAGTTCACCTTCACCTGCACGGCGTTCGAGGCGCCGACCCACAACGGCTCGGTCGCCTGCCGGGCACCGGCCCTCTCGGACCCGTCCGGCCCGTCGGCGGACAACTCCAACTCCCGCCAGGGCGACCACTTCCCGGTCTCGACGTCCCGGGTCCGCACCTGCGCGGCGCCGTTCACGTTCGCTGCCCCGTCCCAGCCGATGCCCACCAGCGAGAACGGCGCGGTGCTCGTGGTCGGCAGCGTCCGTTCGGTGGCCGTCCCCCCGCCCAGCGCGAGTGACCGCAGCTTCGCCGGACGCTGCTCCGGCCCCTGGGGGCCGGCCGGCCCGTCGGACGGGTTGGCGATTGCGACCGTCACCACTCCCGCCCCGCCGAGCACCACGGCACCGAGGGTCAGCCAGGCGCGGCGCTTCAGGCTCATCGGTCTGTACGCATGCGAACTGTGCGGGCTCAAATGCCCCACCTCTCAGGAGAGTTCAAGTACCCAGACGTTCATCGGGCCCCACCTGTCGAGCGGGCGGCCCGGGATACCCAGCGAAGCCAGGGGCTCAAACGTCACACCGATTCCCCCGAGAGTGACACGCGTCACAGCCGCTGAGTGCGGCGCGGGGCTCACCGCACGTCCCCTGGTGGGCCCTCCGCAGGCATTCGGGTTGATTCGGAAAGTATGTCCGTGGGGGTGATCGCACGGTGAATGCTGCTGTACAGTCCGCCCGCCGTGCAGGCTCGGTGGTCGTGACGAAGGAATGGGTACGTGCGAATTCGTTTCAGGTGTGCTGTGTTGCTTGTCCCTCTGTCGCTCTCGCTCGCCGCTTGCGGCACTGAGGACGCACAGTCGGAGTCGGCCGTGTCGAAGAGCCCGGAGACGAAGGAGTCGCCGAAGCCTTCCACCGCTTCCGTGCCCGAGTCGCCGGAGGACTTCCTCGACCTCGCCGAGAAGGCGATGGCGGAGGAAAGCGCGTGGACGTTCTCCGTGAAGGGGCAGGAAGGGCTGACGCTGCGGGGCCAGGAGAGCGCTGCGTCCTACCGGGCCACGGTCCGGCGTGGCATGGCGCCGGAGGCGCTGCACTCGCAGGGCGTGAGCACCAGCAGCAAGGGGGCCAAGGAGAACGAGGAGATCTACGTCGTCGACGGCGCGGTGTACCTCAGGAATGGGGGCGCACCGTGGAAGGACGCGCCCGCCTCAGACCCCGGGATGCAGAACAAGGTCGAGGACCCGGTCGCGGCCATCGAGGAGTTCCGGGCGTACGTGCGGGCCGCCACCGGTGACGAGGTGAAGCTGACCGCGGTGGACGGCACGGTCGAACTCCGCGTCGGCAGCGACAAGCAGAAGCTGACAGGCGTCCGGGACCGTGCGTGGGTGAAGAAGGCGGTGCGGGAGTTCGACCCCACTGCCGAGCAGCTCCGCACGGCCGGCATCCCGGTGAGCGACGCGCAGCTCACCCTGTCCGGCCTGGAGGAGGTGTTGGTCCTGGACGCGACGACGTACCGCGTCAAGAGTCACCGCTTCGAGTTCGGCTTTCTGATCCCTTACGGCGGACAGGACATCACGTTCGAGCAGGACGTACGGCAGGAGAACCAGGGCACGTTCAACGGGAAGATCGAGCTTCCTGCCGGCGTGCGCTGACCTGGTCCGCAGTTCCGGCAGTCGGAGGCAGGCTGCCGGGCGCCGGCCGCCGACGCCGCCGGCCGGAGCGAAGACCGCGTGGGCGGACGGCCGTGCAGGATCTTCCTGCACGTCAACGGGAGTGGTGCCACCGCCGGTTGTGTCTCGGTGCCACGCGCCGCGAAGGACCGGATCAGGGCCCGGATCAGGCCGGGTACCCATCCCCGTATCGTCATCGGCTGAGGTCGGAAACCGGTTCGGCGTCGGCAACGCTCGGGATTGGGTAATGGTTGTGCGAGCGGAAGCAATTCTTCCTGTTCCAAACCGTGAGAACGAACACAGTGTCTGTCGCGTGATGTTCCCGGGTCCCTGAGCGCTGGGTCAGTGTCGGTGATCGCCGGCACCGCGAAGGGCAGGGTGAATCATGGGTGGGGACGACCGGACAACGTTTCCCGAGGCGGCGGTGATGCGCTCCTACACATCGGAGTTCGTCGCCCGGCTCACGGCGCGCAATCGGCTGCCCCTGGACTACTCGGTCGCCAGTCTCCGGCTCGTCGATCTGGTCGTCGACGGTCTGCGGCGGGATCGGCCGCGACGGAACCGGGTCGCAGGGACTCTGCTGGGGCTCGGGGCGTACACCGGCGAGGTGATCGTGCGTAGGGCCGGTGGGACATGGGTGGACTTCGACGCCGCACAACGGGAGCTGTTCCGGCAGGCGGTGGGCGTGCGGATGCCCGACGGACGGGTCTGGAATCCGCTCGGCAAGGTCATCAACCGCTTCGAGACAGGGGCGGAGGAATCGGTGCAGCGGCTGTATCTCCTGCTGCACGGTCGGACAGCGCAGCGGAAGGGTGTATGCGGGTAGCTTGCGCGTATGGGGAACCAGTGACGTTTCTTTGGGTCCGGGCGCAGAAGGAGAGTGGGGGGCTGCGTCGGCAGGAATCGGGCACGGTGGCCGGTGCCGGATCGGGCGTCGAGTGGGGAAGTGTGTTGGGCACGGGCGGGGAGCAGCGCCGCAGGCAGATGTACGACACCGAGCTCGGCGATGCCGTCGAACGTGCCCAGCAGGGGGACAAGGACGCCTTCGCCGTCGCATACCGGATGGTGCAGCCGGGCCTCCTCGGCTACGTACGCGGACTGGTCGGCGACGACGCCGAGGACGTGACCTCCGACGCCTGGCTGGAGATAGCCCGCGATCTGGGACGGTTCCGCGGTGACGGAGCCGGGTTCCGCGGCTGGACCGCGATGATCGCCCGCCACCGTGCGCTCGACCACGTGAGGAAGCTGAAGCGGCGGCCCCGTACCACCTTGATCGAACAGGACGTGCTTCAGTTGCCCGGCGGCCACGACACGGCCGCCGCGGCGCTGGAGACGCTCTCCACCCAAGCGGCGCTGGAGATCATCGGCACGCTGCCGCGCGAGCAGGCCGAGGCCGTACTTCTGCGGGTGGTCGTCGGTCTGGACGGTCCTGCGGCGGCGCGGGTGCTCGGCAAGCGTGCGGGGGCGGTCCGCACGTCCGCGTACCGTGGACTCAAGAGGCTGGCGGGGCAGTTGTCCGCGGGCCGTGCGGCAGGTGCTGTGACAAACAGGGTGAGCCGGACGCTGGGAAATGAAGAATGAGACACGAATCGCAGCGGCCGCCAGAAGCGCCGGAGACACCTGAACTTGCCGCCCTGCTCGCGGCAGCGCGGCGTACCGGGGCGCTCGACCCCGGCGACGAGAAGCGCGCGACCGCCGCCTTCGTGGCCGCGCGGGACGAGGGCGCGCACGCCGGGGTGGTGTGGTGGCGGCGTCGGCGTGACGACTGGCGTCCGGCGAAACGACGGCGTGGTGTGCGCTCGCTTCGGGTGATGCTCGGCGGCTTCGTGGCTGCGACGACGCTCGGCGGGGTCGCGGTGGCCGCGGGGTCGGGGGCGATTCCGGCACCTTTCGGTGGCGGTGAGCCCGACGGGGCGGAGTCCGTACGCCCCCCGCGCACCTCTCCCGCGACACCCGGTGGGCGTCCCTCCGGCGAGGAGTCGCTGCGGCCGGACGGCGACGGTGCGGCGCCGGGGGCCACGAACGCTTCCGGCGACGTGCATCCTTCCGGCCGGCCCGACCGGGCACAGGACGATGCCGCGCTGTGCCGTGTGTACCTCAGCGACCGGGGCAGCGGGAAGGCCATGGACGCCGCCGCCTTCGAACGGCTGGAGGCGGCGGCGGGCGGTGCGTCGGAGGCGGCGGTGACGGCCTACTGCGACGGGCTCCTCGGGCAGCGGTCACCGAGGGAGTCGAAGAAGGTCCAGGGCAACCGGGACGCGAAGGGGGAGGCGGAGAAGAAGGTCGTGCCTGAGGGGAAACAGGGCGGCCGGGCGCTGCCGAAAGGGAGCGGGAACCGGACGGGGAGCGACGGCAAGGACAGGACCGCTGCCGACTGAGTCGCCGAACGGTCCGTCACCGGGTTGGAAGGGCGTCCTCCGGGAACGGCGCTGGGCGGGACCTTGGACCGGCCGGACAGAGAGAGCTGAGGGGGAACGAGGACGACCGGGGCCGCCACCCCCCACAGGAGAGGCCCCGGTCGTCTTCCGCGGGGCCGCAGGGCGACCCCGTACTCCTCTCAGCGCCATGAGTGCGTTTTCTGTCACACCTCACTGTGTCCGTGAACGTTGCGGGTTGTGCAAGTCATGGACGCGGCCCCTGCGAAGGACGTAGCGTGCTGAGTCGCGCAGGGTGGCGCGGCAGTGATGACCAGCTGCGATTCGGGACAGCAGGGCGGGTTGAGGGAGTGCTGGGGGACGACGCGGAGTTGACTGCCGCGGTGCTCGCGGCACAGGACGGGGACGAGGACGCCTTCCGTTCTGTGTACCGCGCCGTGCAGCCACGGCTGCTGGGCTACATACTCACGCTGGTGGGGGAGCCGGACGCGGAGGACGTGGCGTCCGAGTCCTGGCTGCAGATAGCGCGCGACCTCGACCGGTTCAGCGGAGACGCCGACCGGTTCCGCGGCTGGGCGGCGCGGATAGCCCGTAACCGGGCCCTCGATCATCTGCGGATGCGCGGCAGGCGCCCCGCCATCGGCGGCGACGAGACCGAACTGTCCGAGAAGCCGGCCGGGTCCGACACCGCCGACGAGGCGATGGAAGCCCTGGCCACCGACCGCGCCATGTCCCTCATCGCCCAACTGCCGCAGGATCAGGCCGAGGCCGTCGTGCTGCGCGTGGTGGTCGGCCTGGATGCGAAGAGCGCGGCGCAGACGCTGGGCAAGCGGCCAGGAGCGGTACGCACCGCCGCGCACCGCGGACTGAAACGGCTGGCGGAGCTGCTCCGCGCGGACAGTGACGACGACGGTGGCGAGGAGGGCGCGTCGCGTGGAAGCCTGCCGCACGGGAGCGCGGCAGCTTCTGCGGCGGAACTCGGCGCGGTGCCCGCGCAGCGCCTTTCCCGGACCGGTCTGGCGGCGTCCGCCGGTGTGACGGATTCGCGTCCGTGGACGCAGAGGGACATGTGATGGCCGACGAGCAGTACGCATGGCTTGACAGGGACGCGGCGGAGCGTTTGCTACGCGGCGAACCGGTCGATCCCGGCGAGGGCCACGCGCGCACCGACGCCGAACGGCTCGCGGCCGTGCTGGGCGCGGTCGCCCGCAGTGGCCGCCCGGCCACCGGTGAACTGCCGGGCGAGGCCGCCGCGCTGGCCGTGTTCCGGTCGGTCCCGCGCGCAGGGACGCGGGCGTCGGCGGGACACGCCGCGGAGGGCGGTGACCCCCGGACGCTGGGGCCGGTACGCATCGGCCCGTCGGTCTCGGAGGGCGGCCGCATGCGTGCGGGGCTCTGGAGCCGTCCCGTCCGTTTCGGTCTTGCCGCCTCCCTCGCGGGCTGTGCGCTCGGCGGGGTGGCCGTCGCGGCAGGTGTGGGCGTGCTTCCCGGCCCGTTCGGCGAACACGCCGACCCGCTGCCGGCCTCCTCGGTGTCGGCATCCGAGTTTCCGGAGGAACTGGGCTCCGGGGACGGGTCCGGCAGGACGACCGCTCCGCCGTCGGGATCGCCGGACGTGAACACCTCCCCGGATTCCACCGGGGGAACGAACCAGGGCAAGGGCGACGGGGACGGCACGTCCGGCCCGGGCGGAACACCGGACGGGAGCGGCGCCCGGAACGGCGAGAGCGCCGGCCCCCGTTCACCGGACGCGACCGGCAGCGAGGGCACACCCGGTAGCGCCCAGGGTGGCACGTCGAGTGCCCCGTTCGCCCGGACCCTCAAGGCGTGCCGCGACTACCGCGACGGCAAGCTCGACGGTGCCCGCAGGCGCCAACTCGAAACGCTGGCCGACGGCGCCGCCAACCTGGACGGGTTCTGTCAGCGCGTGTTCGACAAGGCCGGTGACGAGGGCGACCGGGAGCAGGGGAGCGGCGCCGACGGGCAGGGGAACGGTGGCGACCAGCAGAACAGTGCCGACGCGGACGCGCGCAGGTACACGCCCGACGCCCCGGCCCCGTCGGCACCGGCGTCCCCGACCGCTGTCACCTCCCCTGCGGCCACAGCTCCGGCCGTCCGGCCCACCGCCTCGGTCAGCGGCTGAGCCGTTCCGACCGCTCCGCCGGCGCAGGGTGTGACACTTTTCGGCCCGTCGACGCAGTACGGAGTGAGCCGACTGGTCATCGGCAGCGCACAGAGCCGGGGTTCCCCCCGTACCTTCGGCTCAGCGCACCTGGCGCGGGCGGGACACGTTCCCCCGGTCCCGCCCGCGCCCCCTTCACCTCGCTCCCGCTCACCAGTAGATGACGACCTTGTCGCCGCCCCGCACCTGGTCGAAGAGGGCGGCGATCTTTCCCTCGTCCCGGACGTTCACACAGCCGTGCGACGCGCCGCTGTAGCCGCGGGCCGCGAAGTCCGCCGAGTAGTGCACCGCCTGGCCGCCGCTGAAGAACATCGCGTAGGGCATGGCCGTGTGATAGATCGTCGACACGTGGTGCCGGGACTTCCAGTAGATGGAGAAGGTGCCTTCGCGGGTCGGCGTGTACTGCGAGCCGAACCGCACGTCCATCGAGGAGACGACCCGGCCGTCGATCATCCACGACAGGGTCCGGCTGTTCTTGCTGATGCAGAGCACCCGCCCGGTCATGCAGCGCTTGTCGGGCCTGGCGGCGGGCCGGGAGGTCGGCGGGTTCAGCTCGGCGGCCGTCGGCTTCCGCGTCATGGCGACCAGCTTCTGCCAGGTGAGGGTGTCCGTTCGGCCTGTACGGGACAGGCCGCGCTTGCCCTGGAAGGACTGCACGGCGGCGACGGTGACCGTTCCGTAGTAGCCCGTCGGGCTGCGGTCGAAGTGGCCGATCTGACGGAGCCGGGCCTGCAGTTCCCGTACCTGCTTGCCCTCGGAGCCGGTCGCCATCAATGTCCTGCCCTGCGGAGCGGGCTTCGGTGCGGCGGACACCGACGGCGAGGGCGCGGCGGTCGACGACGAGGGGGACGCGGCGGGCTTGGCATCGTCGGTCGCCGGGGCGGAGGTCCTCGGCGAGGACGAGGGCTTCGCCGCGGAACCGCTGGAGGCATGCGCCTGGCAGCCCGCGGTCGTGGCGGCCAGCGTCAGGACGGCGGCGACGGACACCGCCGTACCGCCTGCCCGGTGTGCCGTTCCTTCACCGCGCCGGGTTCTGTGTGCCCATATCATCCTCGGCCCCCTGACTCCTTCGTTGTCTCTTGGGACGGATTCCCGCTCTGCCCGGTTGCCAAAGCCCGCGCATGATGGTGAGTGCGGTGGGGAGGGACAGAGGACGCACCCTGTGAGCAAGGTCCCAGCCGGTGCCCCTCCACCGGTCGCACGCCCGCCGCTACAGTCCGTCGCGAGGGTCGTTGGTTACCAGTTGGTAGCTTCAGTGGGAGGTACAGCAGATGACGCGCGAGTCGGAGTCGGGACTGCCCATCGAGCCGGTGTACGGGCCGGACGCACTCGACGGGTGGAACCCCGATGACAAGCTGGGAGAGCCGGGTGCCTACCCCTTCACGCGCGGTGTCTACCCGTCGATGTACACCGGCCGGCCGTGGACGATGCGTCAGTACGCGGGTTTCGGCACGGCCACGGAATCCAACGCCCGCTACAAGCAGCTGATCGCCAACGGCACGATGGGCCTCTCCGTCGCCTTCGACCTGCCCACCCAGATGGGCTACGACTCCGACGCGGCGATCGCGTCCGGCGAGGTCGGCAAGGTCGGGGTGGCGATCGACTCGATCGACGACATGCGGGTCCTGTTCGGCGGGATCCCGCTGGACAAGGTCTCGACGTCCATGACGATCAACGCCCCGGCCGCGTTGCTCCTCCTGCTGTACCAGCTGGTCGGAGAGGAGCAGGGCGTTCCGGCGGACAAGCTGACCGGCACCATCCAGAACGACGTCCTCAAGGAGTACATCGCCCGCGGCACGTACATCTTCCCGCCGGGGCCCTCGCTCCGGCTGATCGCCGACATCTTCAAGTACTGCCGGGCCGAGATCCCGAAGTGGAACACCATCTCGATCTCCGGCTACCACATGGCGGAGGCCGGGGCCTCGCCCGCGCAGGAGATCGCGTTCACCCTCGCGGACGGCATCGAGTACGTCCGTACCGCCGTCGCGGCCGGCATGGACGTCGACGACTTCGCCCCGCGTCTCTCCTTCTTCTTCGTCGCCCGTACGACGATCCTGGAAGAGGTCGCCAAGTTCCGCGCCGCCCGCCGGATCTGGGCCCGGGTGATGAAGGAGGAGTTCGGCGCGAAGAACCCCAAGTCGCTGATGCTGCGCTTCCACACCCAGACCGCGGGCGTCCAGCTGACCGCCCAGCAGCCCGAGGTCAACCTGGTGCGCGTCGCGGTCCAGGGGCTCGGCGCGGTCCTCGGCGGCACGCAGTCGCTGCACACCAACTCGTTCGACGAGGCGATCGCCCTGCCGACCGACAAGTCCGCCCGGCTCGCGCTCCGCACCCAGCAGGTCCTGGCGTACGAGACGGACGTCACCGCCACGGTCGACCCGTTCGCGGGTTCGTACGTCGTCGAGAAGATGACGGATGCCGTCGAAGCCGCGGCCGCGGACCTCATGGGCAAGGTCGAGGACATGGGCGGCGCGGTCAATGCCATCGAGCGCGGCTTCCAGAAGAACGAGATCGAGCGCAGCGCCTACCGCATCGCCCTGCAGACGGACAGTGGGGAGCGCGTCGTCGTCGGCGTCAACCGCTTCCAGCTCGACGAGGAGGAGCCGTACGAGCCGCTCCGCGTCGACCCGGCGATCGAGGCCGCGCAGGCGGCCCGGCTGACGAAGCTCCGCGCCGAACGGGACCAGGACGCGGTGGACGAGGCGCTGGGACGGCTGAAGAAGGCGGCCGAGGGGACGGACAACGTCCTCTATCCGATGAAGGACGCGCTGGCGGCGCGGGCGACGGTCGGCGAGGTGTGCAACGCGCTGCGGGAGGTGTGGGGGGTCTACGTGCCGACGGACGCGTTCTGAAGGGTGGCTCCGCCCGCACGGATGATCTCCCTTCTTCTCGACGGCGAAGGCTGGGCCGTACCGTCCGCCGAGACACCCGAACGGAGTGTCGTACCCCCGTGCGACACTCCTGTTCATGCTGGGTGTCACTGATCTTCCGACCTATCTCGTCGGCCTCGTGCTGATCGTTCTGCTGCCGGGGCCGAATTCGCTGTACGTGCTCTCCGTCGCCGCCCGCCGCGGTGTGCGGACCGGGTATGTGGCGGCTGCCGGTGTGTGGACCGGTGACACCGTGCTGATGACGCTGTCCGCGCTCGGCGCCGCCTCCCTGCTGCAGACGACGCCGGTGCTCTTCGCCGTCGTCAAGTACGCGGGCGCGGGCTATCTGACGTGGCTGGCGATCGGCATGCTGCGGGCCTCGGTTGCCATGTGGCGCGAGCGGCACCGGCAGATCGCCGAGTTGGCGGACGAGGCCGCCGGACCGGGCGGGGCGGGGACGGCGGCCGGGGCGGTGGAGCGTCCCTACCGGCGGGCGCTGGTGGTGAGCCTCTTCAACCCGAAGGCGATCCTGTTCCTGATCTCCTTCTTCGTGCAGTTCGTCGACCCCGGGTACGCCTATCCCGCACTGTCCTTCCTGCTGCTGGGGACGCTGCTGCAGATCGCGAGCTTCCTCTACCTGTCGGCGCTGATATTCGGCGGCACCCGGCTGTCCGCCGCCTTCCGCCGCCGCAAGCGGCTGTCGGCCGGGGCCACTTCGGCGGCGGGTGTGCTGTTCCTCGGGTTCGCGGCGAAGCTCTCGCTCAGCAGCGTGTGAGGCGGACGGGCGGCCACCGGTTCACCGGTGCCACGCCTCACCGCCCGCGTCGTGGATCACGCGCCGCAGGACTTCGAGGGCGCGTACGTCCTCCTCGTCGGGGACATCCCGGTGGATCTCTGCCGCCGCCCTTCCCGTACGGACGGCGGTCCGGGCGTGCGGGGTTCCGGGTGCGCGGCTGGATGGCCCTGCCCCGCGAGCCCGGGAAGAGCGCGGGCGCACGGTCTGCGGCTGGTCGTCGCGCGGGGATCGCGGAGTGGTACGGGTGCGCCGAGCGGGTGTCAGACGGAGCGGCCCGGACCGCCCGTCAGTGATCTGCGCAGCCGCGGTGTGAGGAACCGCTCCACGTACCGGTGCAGCAGCCAGGCCAGCGTCAGCATCAGCACCACCGTGAGCGCCGCCGTCGCCCACGGGGGGACCCCGAGGCGCTGATGGAGCGTGTTCACCGCCACCCAGCCCAGATGCTCATGGACGAGGTAGAAGGGGTACGTCAGAGCTCCCGCTACGGTCAGCCACCGGTGGTCGAAGCGGGCCAGGGCACCCAGCGCGACGGCGGCGACCGCGGCGAATCCCGCGGTCACGATCGCGATGATGACCAGTGACGAGCGGTACGAGAAGGCGTGCGGACCCGCCGGGTGCCACAGTTCGGCCACCGCGTAGTGCTGGCCGAGCAGCCAGCTGACGCCGACGATGCCCCAGGCCGTGACGTCCCGCCGGTTGCGGTGGACCAGGTAGAGCCCGATGCCGCCGATGAAGAACGGGGCGTACGCCGGCATCAGGACCACGTCGAGCAGCGGCTCGCCGGATGCCTTGCCGAGCGCCGCGGCCAGTGTCCACGCGGCGCAGAAGAGCACGATCCGCCGCCGGGTGGCCCCCGGCAGGACGACGCACACCGCGAACAGGGCGTAGAACCGTATTTCCGCCCACAGCGTCCAGCACACGCCCAGCACCCGGTCCACGCCCAGCGGCTGCTGGAGCAGGGTCAGGTTGACCAGCGCGTCGCTGGGCGAGACCGCCTCGTACGCCACCGTCGGCAGCGCGAAGACCAGGGTCACGAGGACGACCGACGCCCAGTACGCGGGCAGCAGCCTGGCCGCCCGCGAGGCGAAGAACGACGCGAGCGAACGGCCCCAGCCGCTCATGCAGATCACGAAGCCGCTGATGACGAAGAAGATCTGTACACCGAGACAGCCGTAGGCGAACCACGTGTGGGCGGACGGGAACAGGGAAGCGGCGGAGACTCCCCACGCCGCGGTGATCTCACCGCCCCGGCCCCCGTAGTGGTACGCCGCGACCATCAGCGCGGCGACCAGCCGCAGCCCGTCGAGGGCCCGCAGCCGGGGTGCGGGGCGCGCCTGCGGTGACCGGGGCCCCACCTGCGCGGCGGCGGTGGAAACCCGCTCGGTCGTCCTGCCCGGCATCTCCGGAGTGATGGTCACTGACATCCCTTCCAACAGCGGCGAAGGGTCAGGCTAGGGCGCCGATGGCTCCGGAACGAGCGGGAAGGGAGCAATTTCCCGTGCTGACAGGGCGAGTTCATCTCGCGGCCGTTCAAGTTTCTTAGCGTGCTATGGAACCTCACACGGTTTCCGAACATCCGTAGCCCTTCTCACGCCCCTTCCCCCCACGGGCACCAGACGCTTGGAGCGCCATGACGAAAGCCCGCACCCGCTGGCCACGGCAACGTGACGCGGGGGACTCGGCCCCGCCCGAAGGCGGGACGTCCCACCTCGCCACCGTCCTCCCGACGGAACTGGAGACCTGCCTGCGCGCCTGTGCCGCGCACAGCGGGAAGCTGGTCGCCGGGCTCGACCGGCGGCGTACGGCTCTCGCGGAGGCGCTGCGGAACCTGCTGGCCATCCACGCCACGATGGAGCAGACGGCCGCCGCGGCCTCCCCGCTCCCACTGCTGCGGCGCCCGGGCAAGGGCGGGACAGGTTCGTCGCTCGTGCTCGGCGACGCACTGCTCGACCCGCTGCTCGCGGTCGGCAACAAGGCGCTGGACTGCGGTTACGAGGACGAGCTGAAGCTCGCGATCCTCATCACGGACACCGTGCTGACCCAGCGCAGGCGCTCCCGCGCGGGCTGGCGGCTGCGGGCCCGCACGCTGGAGGCGATGGGGGCGGAGAGCGCCGCGGTCGAGGCGTACGAGCGCTACCTCGGGCTCACCGACGAGGACGGCTTCGGCGTGGCGGCGAAGATCGCCGGTCTGCGTGCCGGCGCCGAGCGCCAGGACGAACTGCTGCGGAAGCTGGAGAGCGACTGCCCGGAAGCCGCCGAGTTCACCGGCCGGTCCGTCACCGAGTCCTGGGCGGAAGGCCTGGAGCTGCACGCGCGCGGCGAATGGCGCGCGGCCCGGCCCCGGCTGATCGGCGCGCTGCTCACCCAGGACCGGGCCGGAGCCCCGGTGCCGGAGATCCAGGAGGCCGCGTCCCAGTACCTGGGCCTTGCGATGGAGGCCGGCGGCCTGGCGGGCAGTGGCGCCGGCAGCCCCATCAGCCCCACCGACCTCGCCCTTCTCACCGACCTGATCGCGCTCTACGCCGAGCAGCGCCGGACCCGGATGCGCGGCCCGATCGGCGACCCCACCTTCGGCGACGTCGAATGGATCACACTCGGCGAGTTCCGTAACCGGATAGCGGGCAAGTCGATCTGCCTGATCGCCAACTCGCAGCGCGTCGGAAGCAGTTCGATGGGCGCCGAGATCGACGCGTACGACCTCGTCGTCCGCTTCAACTCGTACAGGATCGACCCGTCGGCGACCGGCAAGCGCACCGACATCCACGCCACCATCCACAAGCACGGCTTCAACTGGGACCGGAAGGTCCACACCCGGCTGGTCTTCGGCGGGCTCTCCGGCGACTGGAAGTACTCGCTGCGCAACCGGCTCGTACCGGGCGCCCAGAAGTACCTCGGCGACGAATCGCTGCGCTGGCCGCTGCGGGACATCGGCAAGGTCGGCACCGCCGTCTGGCCGGCGATCCCCACCAGCGGCTTCAACATGCTGTGGCTGCTGGACTACCTGGACGTCAGCTCGCAGCTCGACCTGATCGGCTTCGACTTCTACGAGAGCGGGGCCTACCGCCTGCCCGCCGCGATGAAGATGCCGATCACCTCCGTGCACGAGTACACGAGCGAAAAGGCGTGGGTCATGGAACGCGCCCAGAGCGTCACCGATATGAGGATCAGACTGCGATGACGACGCCCACCGCGACCACCGCGCACGCACCCGTGCCCGTGCCCCGGACCCCCGCCCCCGCGAACGCGCTCACCGGCAAGCGCCGCGTCGCCTTCGCGAGCTTCGTGGACGAGAACTACCTGCCCGGCTTCCTGACCCTGCTGCGCAGCCTCGCCCTGTCCAACCCGGGTGTCTGCGAGGACTTCCTGGTCCTGCACGACGGACTGCGCCCCGCCTCCGTCGCCCGGATCCGGGCGCTGCACCCGCGCGTCGACTTCCGCCGGGTCGACGCCGAGCACTACGACTCGTACGCCAAGGGCGACCAGGACAACTACCTGGTCCGCAAGGCGTACTTCATCCTCGACGTGTTCCGCGTGCGTGACTACGACACCGTGATCACCCTGGACACCGACATGGTGGTCCTCGGCGGTCTCGGCGAACTGCTGGAGCTGCGCGACGGCCTGGCCGCAGTGCCGCAGTTCTTCTTCGGACAGCACAAGCTCAACAGCGGGCTGCTGGTCATCCAGCGCGAGTATCTGAGCGACGAGTTCTGCGCGACGATCGACGAGGTCGGCCGCAAGGGCACGTACGAGCTCGACAAGCACGACCAGGGCATCCTGAACGCCGTCCTCGACGGCGACTTCGTGCAGCTCGACGCCCGCTACAACTTCGTCAAGCGGCGGCTCTCCGGCGACCTCCCGGTGCCCGACACCACCGCGATCCTGCACTTCACCGGGCGGCACAAGCCCTGGCAGGGCGGCGAGGCGGGCTACGGCCAGGCCGAGGACCGCTGGCGCGAGTTCGAGCTGTCCGACGCCGAGTTCCACGCCGCGTACCTCGCCCTGCCCGGCGCCAAGCACCACGACCTGCTGGTGCACTACGGCACCCCGCACGTCCGCCGCACCGCCGACCCGGAGAGCGCCCGCCGGGTCGCCGCCGCACACATCGCCGCCGGTGAGTACCAGGAGGCGGCCGACCTGCTCGGCAGCGTCCGGATACCCGTCGACGAGGCCTGGGCGCACGAGGTGCTCGGCCACGCGTTGATGAGTGTCTCCCGTTACGAGGAGGCCCGCGCCCAGCTCCTTCTCGCGGCCGCCGCGCCCAACCGGGCCGCGACCTCCTTCGCGCGGCTCGCCCAGATCGCCTGGATCCACGGCGACGACGCCACGGCGGCGGCGTACGCACTCCAGGGGCTCGGCGTCGACCCGACCCACCGGGCGAACCGGCTGATGTACAAGCGCACCAAGGACGCGCCCGCCCCTGTGGAGGGACCGGCCGCCGATCAGCTCGCGCATGTCGCCTTCTACATGGAGCGGCAGGGCAATGCCGGGGACAAGCTGCTCCCGGAGAGCGTCCGGCTGGCGTTCGGCCAGGACACCGGCCCGGCCCGCTGGCACTCGGTCCACGCCCACCGGCTGTTCGACGAGGCCGCGCTGGAGCGGGTCAACGCCCGGCGCGGACTGGTCATCGGCGGCGGTGGCCTCTTCATCCCGGACACCGCGCCGAACGGCAACAGCGGCTGGCAGTGGAACGTCCCCGACGAACTGCTGGAGCGGATCGACGTACCCGTCATGGTGTACGCCGTCGGATTCAACGCCTTCGACGGACAGGCGTACGGCCATGGCCGGGACCGGTTCCTCTCCTCCCTGCGGAAGCTGGTGGAGCGCGCCTCGTTCTTCGGGCTGCGCAACCACGGCTCCATCGAGAAGGTCCGCGCGCTTCTGCCGTCGTCGCTGCACGACAAGGTCCGCTTCCAGCCCTGCCCGACCACGGTCACCCGGCAGCTGGTCAGCGGCTGGACCGACCCCGTGCAGCGCGAGAACACCGTGCTGATCAACGCCGCGTACGACCGGTCCGGGCTCCGCTTCGGCCACGACTACGCGCACTTCCTCGCCGAGATGGCCACCGCGGTGAAGGAACTCGGCAAGCGCGCCGAGGTGAAGTGTGTGGCGCACTCGCTGGACGACGAGCGGATCGCGTTCGACCTGCGGCGCGAGCACGGCATCTCACTGCCGGTGATCCCGATGTACGACTTCGAGAACCATGAGATCCGGTCCACGTACGCCCGGACCAAGCTGGTCATCGGGATGCGCGGGCACGCCGGCATGATCCCGTTCGGCTGCGGTACGCCGATCATCAGCCTGATCTCGCACCCGAAGATGGCGTACTTCCTGTCCGACATCGACCGCCCGGAGTGGGGCATCTCCGTCCACGACCGGTACCTCGGGGCGCGGCTCGCGGAGCGGGCGGCGGGGCTGCTGGACGACCATGCGGCGACGGTCGCCGACGTCCACGGCAGGCAGCAGGAACTCTGGAAGGTCACCGAGGCGAACGCCGCGGACCTCCGGGTGATCCAGGGCGGCGTGCGTATCTGACGGCACGACGAAAGGGGGGGCGGGGCGCCGACCAGGCGCCCCGCCCCCCCTTTTCTGCCCTCGATCGCCGGGCGGGCTCGAGACGGAGCACCCGGTCGAGCCGTCTCAGCGGAGCACAACACGCCGCAACGACTTCGCCCGCCGCGCAACCCTGCGCACCGCGGCGTTCTTCGGCAGGAACGCGAACTGCGCGGGCACTCCACCCGGCAGCCCCAGCGAGGTGAGCCGCTTGCGCTTGAAGTAGCGCCAGGTCGTCGCCGTGAGATGGGCGGAGAGATACCGCTCCGCGGCCGGCCGCAGCTCCGGGTAGATCTTCGGCTGCATCGTGAACCCGACCGCGGCGACCAGCTCGTTCAGCTCGGCCGGTGCCACCGCCCCCGTCTTTGTGACCGCCTGCCGGTCGGCGAGGTCCGGGACCAGCGCGTCCACCAGCGTCACCGGAACCCGGTTGCTGTTCTCGAACGGCGACAGCCGGTCCAGCAGCATCTCCGTACCGACCCGGGCGACCGGCACACCGTAGAACGCCGACGCCGTGAGCAGCGCGGTCGAGAAGCAGCCGACGACCAGCGCCGGCCGCATCCGCCGGTACAGCACCTCGGCCAGCACCGGCGCCGTCAGCACCCCCGAGTCCAGCACCGTCAGCTCGGCGCCGAGCGTCTCCGCCTCCGCCTCCATCGCCCGCGACCACTGCGCCGGCGCCGTCGGATGCGGCTTGAACACCAGCCGGGTGTGGCCGAGTTCGACCGCCCCGCGCATCATGCGCAGATGCAGCTTCTCCTCCTCCGCGGCGCTGATCAGACCCAGCGCGGAGAGGTACTGGCCGAGCAGCAGCGCCGGCGCCTCGACGGACGGCACGCTCCCCACCACATCGTGCGCGTCGGCCAGTTCACCGAGCACCTTGAGGAACGCCTCGGTCGGCACGATCTGCGACGTGACGCCGAACTCCGTGAGCAGCAGCGGCTTCAGCCCCGGCACGAGGTCGAGGTGGAGCAGCCGCCGCACCCGGGTGCCGGTCAGCGGATCGATCTTGTTCCTGGTCGGGCCGTAGCTCATCAGCCCGTCCGCGTACACATCGATCGGTGCGCCGGTGAACATCTGGGCGATCGCCATCGCCGGGTTGACCTGGATCGACTCGATCGCGAGCTCGACGGTGTCGTCCCCGAGTCCCCACGCGAGGCGCAGATGACGCTCCCACAGCGGTACGTCGTCCGGGCGCGGGGCCCAGCCGCTCGGGTGGAACGGGGCGATGGTCTCGTTCCACGACACCACGTCGTCGAACCGGCCGCGCAGGGCGTCGAACCCGGGCATCGCGTCGACGGCGGGTGTCGTCTCCGGAATCGCCGCGTTGTTCGAGACGAGCAGGATGCGGCGGTCGGCGTCCGCGAAGGCGCCCGCGTCCAGCGCGGCCGCGAGGGTGGCGGTGCCGTAGAGGGTGGAGGCGAGGAAGATCTGCGTCGTACGGGTCCGGCTGCTCATGCGGCCGCCACCTCCTTCGCGGCGACCGGGCGGCGGCGCAGCCTGCGCAGCAGGGTCGCGCGCTGTACGTCCATCGAGTCCAGGGCCTCGTCCAGCACGTCCTGCGGCATCCGCTTGAGTGCGGCCGCACTCATCGACTTCAGGGCTCGGGCCACGGCGGGTTCGAATCTCTCCATCGAGCTCATGTGATGAGAAATGATGGCGCAATAGGTGCGGACCGCTTTCGGCAGAAGGGCCTGCGCATCGCGGTCCTCCGCCGTTTCCCTCACCACTTGATCAAATGAACGAATGAAATCGAGCTGACGCACGTCACCGATCTGGGTCAGTGACGAGGCGACGCCACGCCGGTAGAAAATGCCGAGAAATCCGAGCACCGCGAAGGAATCTGCCTCGCGGTGCAGCCGCCAGATCCACGGCCGGTCCTCGGCGGTGCGCAGACCGTCCGTGAAGTGCAGCAGTCCGCGGTCCAGGAGCCGGCGGTGGTAGAGGCCCGCCCAGGCGTACGGGTAGTCGACCGAGGTGGTCCGCGCGGCGGGCAGGATCGCGGTCCGCGGGTCCATGACCTCGTCGCGCCGGCCGTGCGGTACGCGGTGCACCGTACGGGTCCTGCCGTCGACCTGCACATGGTCGGTACGGACGAAGTCGCAGCCCAGCGCCTCGGCCCGGGCCAGGAGCCCGGGGAGGTAGCCGGGGGCCACCCAGTCGTCGCCGTCCAGGAAGGCGAGGTACTCGCCGCGGGCCGCGTCCAGACCGGTGTTCCGGGCGGTGGCCAGCCCGCCGTTCTGCTTGTGTCTGCTGACGACCACCCCCGGAATCTCGTCCTCCGCGCGGCGCAGTATGTCCGCGGTCCCGTCGGTCGAACAGTCGTCGACGAGGATGAATTCGAAGTCCTCGCGGGCGTTGGCCCGCAGGCTCCTCAGGGTGTCGGGGGCGTATGTCTGCACGTTGTAGAACGGCACGATGACGGAGAGCTTAACCACCCGTCTCACGCTAGGCGGGTGCTCGTCATTTGCCCTGGCCCCAGGAGGGACGGCAGGTGAACGACGCGTGTCGGAACGATGAACCGGATCGAATCCACAGTGATTGAGGGCCTTTTGTGAAGCCGATTCGCCAAGCGTCGGCGGGCTGTTAACCATCTGTTGCCGTCGCGTTGGGCCACGAATCGAAATGCCTTCCTAACTTCTAGGACGTGCCCCCACGTACCAGCAGAACGACGGCGCTCCGGGTCGCCGTACTCGCCGACTCGGACACCCGGTGGAAATGGGGCGCGCTCACCGCGCGCCGCCTGACCACCGGGTCCCCGGGCGCGCCCCGGGCAGCGGAACGGCCGGTCGAGATCAGCGGACTGCTCCTGCGTGGCCGGGCCACCCCGACCGCCCGCCAGCTCGCCGAAGTCGGTGACGTCGGCGTCGAGACCGGCCGGGTGCGCGAAGTGACGGCCGTCGAGTTCCTGCACACCGTGCGGGACGAGGCGTACGACGTCGTGGTTCTCGCCCTCGTCGGGGGCGCCGTCCAGGCGATGCTGCACGGCCTCGCCGCCCTGCGGCTGCCCGCCAGGCCCGTCGTCGTCACCGGCTATGTCGGTGTCGTCTACGAGAAGCTCGCCGACGGTCTGCTGCTGCGGCACGGCGCGGACGTCGTCCTTGCCAACTCCCGCCACGACGCGGAGCGTTTCCGCGCCGTGTACGAGGGAGTGGGAGCCGACGCCTCCGCCGTCACGGAGGCCGCACTGCCGTTCCTCGGCGGCGCCCCGCACCGGCCGCAGGAGGGCCGCGACACCGTGGTGTTCGCCGCCCAGCCCTCCGTACCGGCGTCCCGCGCCGACCGTACGTACCTGCTGCGCAGGCTCGTCGAGCACGCCAGGCTGCACCCGGGCCGCGAGGTGCTGCTGAAGCTGCGCTCCAAGCCCGGCGAGCACACCACACATATCGAAGAACTCCCGTACCAGCGGCTCGCGGAGAAGCTGCCCGGCGGACTGCCCCCCAACTTCCGCCTCGTGTACGGGCACATGGGCGAGGTCCTCGACCGCACCGACCTGCTGGTCACGGTCTCCTCGACCGCCGCGCTGGAGTCCCTCCACCGGCGCATCCCCACCGCGGTCCTCAGCGACCTCGGCGTCCGCGAGACCCTCGGCAACCACCACTTCATCGGCTCGGGCCTGCTCACCTCGTGGGACCGGCTCGACGGCGGCTCCCACCCGGAGCCCGACGAGAAGTGGCTGGCCGGCCAGGGCGTCGCCGCCGACGGCACCTACGACACGGCTTACGAGACCGCACGGGCCCGCGTCGACGCACTGCTGGCCGCGCCCCGCCTGCCCGGCCTCGCCCCGTACTACACACCCGCCACCGCCCCCGGCTACCTGCCCGGCATCCTCGCCCGCCACCACCTGGCCCCCGACGGCCACCCGCTGCCCGGTGCCGCCGCGCCGCGCGAGACCGGCGGGCTGCGGGGCGCGGTCCGCGACGCGGTACGGGAAGCGGCGCGCGGCGCGTACCGACAAGGCGTCCAGCGGGTCGCCCCCGTGATCCGACGGATGGGCGAGCTGTGACCACGAATCCAGGAGCAGACATGACGCCGACCCCGATACCGACGCCGAACCCGACCGTGCTCGCCGTGATCCCCGCCCGCGGCGGATCCAAGGGCGTGCCGGCCAAGAACCTCGCCCAGGTCGGCGGCATACCGCTGGTCGCCCGCGCGGTCCGCGCCTGCCTGGCCGCCCGCGAGGTCACGGACGTCGTCGTCACCACGGACGACGCGGCGATCGCGGACGCGGCCCGGGCGGCGGGCGACGCGCTCGGGGCCGCCGAGCGCGTGCACTGCGTCCAGCGCCCGCAGGCCATCGCGGGCGACACCGCGACCAGCGAGGCGGCGGTCCTGCACGCACTCGACGCGTACGAGGCGATGCACGAGCGCACCGCCGACGTGGTGCTGCTCGTCCAGTGCACCAGCCCGTTCGTCACCCGCGAGGACATCGACGGCGTGGCCGCCGCGGTCGCCCGCGACGGCGCCGACACGGCCGTCACCGTCGCCCCGTTCCACGGCTTCATCTGGCGCGACGGCAGCGCGGTCGAGGACGACACCTACGGCGTCAACCACGACAAGGCCGTCCGCCCGCGCCGCCAGGACCGCCCCCAGGACCTGCTGGAGACCGGCGCCGCCTACGCGATGGACGTCGCGGGCTTCCGTACCCACCGGCACCGCTTCTTCGGTCACACCGCGCTGATCACCACCGACCCCGCCCGGGTCCTGGAGATCGACGACCCGCACGACCTGGCCCGCGCCCGCGCCCTCGCACCGCTCCTGGACCCGTCACCGCTGCCGGCCCGCGAGGACATCGACGCGGTCGTCCTCGACTTCGACGGCACGCAGACCGACGACCGGGTCCTGATCGACTCCGACGGACGCGAGATCGTCGCCGTCCACCGCGGAGACGGTCTCGGCATCGCCGCCCTGCGCAAGGCGGGTCTCGACCTCCTGATCCTCTCCACCGAGCAGAACCCGGTCGTCGCCGCCCGCGCCCACAAGCTCAAGGTCCCCGTCCTGCACGGCATCGACCGCAAGGACCTCGCCCTCAAGCAGTGGTGCGACGAGCACGGCATCGCCCCCGAGCGGGTGCTCTACGTCGGCAACGACGTCAACGACCTGCCCTGCTTCGCCCTCGCAGGCTGGCCCGTCGCCGTAGCGAGCGCCCATGACTCGGTACGCGCCGCGGCGCGCGCCGTCACGACCACCCCCGGCGGCTTCGGCGCCATCCGCGAAATCGCGGCGTGGCTGCTCGGTCCCACCCTCACCAGCCACCTTCCCACCCCCACCGATTCCACCACCAAGTAAGGAAACACCCCCATGAGCACCTCCCGTCTGCGCACTCTCGGCACCCGCACCGCCGGCCCCGGCCAGCCCGTCTACATCACCGGCGAGATCGGCATCAACCACAACGGCGACCTCAAGAACGCCCTCGCGCTGATCGACGTGGCCGCCGAAGCCGGCTGCGACGCCGTCAAGTTCCAGAAGCGCACCCCGGAGATCTGCACCCCGCGCGACCAGTGGGACATCGAGCGCGACACCCCCTGGGGCCGGATGACGTACATCGACTACCGTCACCGCGTCGAGTTCGGCGAGGCCGAGTACCGCGCCATCTCCGACCACTGCGCCGAGCGCGGCATCGACTGGTTCGCCTCCCCGTGGGACACCGAGGCCGTCGCCTTCCTGGAGAAGTTCGACGTCCCCGCCCACAAGGTCGCCTCCGCCTCCCTCACCGACGACGAGCTGCTCCGCTCGCTGCGCGCCACGGGCCGCACGATCATCCTCTCCACCGGCATGTCGACCCCGCGCCAGATCCGCCACGCGGTCGAGGTCCTCGGCTCGGACAACATCCTTCTCTGCCACGCCACGTCGACGTACCCGGCGAAGGCCGAGGAGCTGAACCTCCGCGTCATCAACACCCTCCAGCAGGAGTACCCCAACGTCCCGATCGGCTACAGCGGCCACGAGACCGGCCTGCAGACCACCCTCGCCGCCGTCGCCCTCGGCGCCGCGTTCGTCGAGCGCCACATCACCCTCGACCGCGCCATGTGGGGCTCCGACCAGGCCGCCTCCGTCGAGCCGCAGGGCCTGACCCGCCTGGTCCGCGACATCCGCACCATCGAGGCCTCCCTCGGTGACGGCGTCAAGAAGGTGTACGAGTCCGAGCTCGGCCCGATGAAGAAGCTCCGCCGTGTCGCGGGCGTCGTCGCCGAGAACACCGAGGCGGCCCCGGCCGCCGAGCCGGTCGCGGTCTGACGGGCCGACCGGTGAACCTCGCCTTCGTCGAGAGCCCGGTCCAGCTCCTGAACGTCCTGGAGTGGGCCTGCGCAGAGGGAGGTGACGACCACGTCCTGGCGGACATAACGGTCGTCGTCCTCCCTCCGGTCGACCCGATGTCGCGCGGCCAGCTGCGCCGGATGGCGGAGCTGGCCCGCGACGAGGGCGTCAACGTCCGCTGGCAGGAGGCACGCGGCGGGGCGGGCGCGCCACTGAAAACCCTCCGGGCCCTGACGGGACTACTGCGCAAAGCGGACCGGATCGTGATCGGCGACCCGTTCTCCCGCTACGTGCAGCTCCTCCTGTCCATGGTCCGCGCCCGCCGTCTCACGGTGGTCGACGACGGCACGGCGACGATGGAGTTCGTCGCCCAACTCGCCCGTGGCGAGCGGCTGGTGCGCTGGCACCGACGGGGCAGCGTGGGCCCCCGCGACCTGATCCTGGCCCCGGTCACTGCCACCGCCCGCCGCCGCTTCACCCCGTCCGCGACCCGCGAGGTCGAGGTGTTCACCGCCATGCCGGTCGAGGCTCCGGCCGGCGTCACGGTCACCCCCAACACCTTCGCGTGGACCCGCGCCCGCTTCGGCCCACCGCTCCTCACCAAGGGCGCGGACCTGGTCGGCACGTCCCTGGCCGAGACGGGCGTGATCGACCAGGCCCAGTACCTGGAGGCGGTCGCCGCCCTGGCCCGTACCCACGGCGCGACCCGCTACTTCGCGCACCGCCGCGAGTCCGCCGACAAACTCCACGCCCTGGAAGCCGCCACCGGCCTGGAGATCGTCCGCCCGGACCTCCCCCTGGAACTCATCGCCCGCCGCGGCCCGATCGGCCGCACTGTCCTGAGCTTCCCGTCCACAGTGGTCCACACACTGCCGCTGGCGCTGGCGGGCACGGAGGTCAAGGTCGCGGTCTGCGACATCGCCCCGGAGTGGCTGCGTGACACGGCGTCGCCACGCGCGCAGGGTTTCCTGAGCGGTGTCACGGAGACGGCCCGCGACGTGCAGCGGCTGGCCCCGTGGCGGGTCACCGCGGTGACGGAGGCCTGAGGCACCCTTGCGAACGGCTGAGGCCGCCCGGGCGTACTGCCTGAGCGGCCTCGACGCATACCCAAGTCACTTGCTGCTGCTATGAGTTGGATGGCAGAACGGCTCCGGACCCGGCGCGGCGGGGCTGAATGTGAGCCCCGAGCCCGGCATGAACACGAGGACTCACCGGATCACGGAGGGGACTACCTGTGCCGCAGCGGGACGGGGCTACTCCTCGGTGAAGATGTCGGCAGCGGCGGTAGCGGTGACGGCGCGGCTGAGCCAAGGGTGCATGACCTGAGGGTCGTCGCAGCGGGTGATCCGCTCGCGGACCTCGTCGGGCACGTCAATACCGCGCTCCTCGAAGATCGCAAGGATGGCGTATGCGAGGCCTTCCACCCGGCCTTCCACCCGGCCTTCCACCCGGCCTTCGTCCCGGATTTCTTCCGAGAGCGGTGACTTGTAGAAAGAAAGGTCCACGGCCACCAGGTTCCTCCACTGTTGTGCGGCCGGGCGGTTGCCCAGGCCCTGTGCGGTGAGTTCGACGATGGGGTCGGCGATTGCTTCCGGGGTCTCCCGCAGAGCGGCAGACAGCGTTTTCAGTATGGCACCGATGTCCGGATCGCCGGCGTGTGTGATCGCGGCCAGCGCGGCGAGCGCCAGGTCCTTGCGGGCCTCGGCCACGTCGGTGATCACCGGCATGTTGTGTGGTCCCGCGACGAGGGGCCGCAGGGTGAGGGCGGCCCATTGCCGGGGGCCGATGGAGACCTGGCGGCTCGCCCACTCGGCGGTGGTGCGGTCCTGGCAGACGACCAGCAGCAGGGGCGGCAGCCGGTACTTCGTGTGCAGGTAGGACAGGTAGTACGCCCAGCTGGCGGGTTTGTCGGGGTCCTTCTTGCCCTGGGCCTCGATCGCGAGGAGGAAGGTCTCGTCGTCCGCCGTGTCGATGCGCAGCAGGGTGTCGACGCGGCGTTCGAGAGGCCTGTTCTCGGTGAGGTCCGTAAGCATGACGGTGGCCGAGGCGGGTGGTCCGATCTCGACCCCCAGTACCTCGGAGACACGGGAGAAAAGTCCCGGGTACTCCTGGAAGATGCGGTGCATCGCCTCGTGGGGCGAGCTGACCATGCGACGTTCCTTTGGTTGCGCCGGTGGGGTGGTGGCTTTCGTGTCAGGCGGCTTCTTGTACGCCCGTACGGCAGTCGCGACAGCGCCCTGGTCCGGGAGCGCGGAAGGGCCGGTCGCATCCGTCGCAGTCCTGGAGGGGGTGCGGTCGAGGTGCGGTTACGGGGGCGGACGCCACCGGGAGCGGGGGCTGGACAAGTGCCGGTGCGGGAGTCGGGAGCGTCGTCACGGCCGGGCGCCTGGGACTGAGCTCGCGCCTGGGCCGGACCTTGGGCGCTGTGGTGCGAGCAGCCTCGGAGCTCGGCTGGTGGTACGAGACCGTGCGGGTGACGACCTGGCCGCCGGGGAGACGTTCCCGGGTGCGCTGCAGGTAACCATGGGCCTCGAGTTCGCGCAGTGCGGCGGCGATGCGGGTCCCCCTCTCCGGGAAGCGGTCGGCGAGGAACCTGGTGCCGATCTTGGCTCCGGCGGGCAGCGACTGGATGTGTGCGGCAAGTCCGATCGCGGGTTGCCGACGACCGTGAAGCGGCTGGTGTGCCGGGAGTTGATGTGCACGACGCCGGACGACGGCGTGGCGCTCCCGGGTACGCGGGACGGGGCGCGCGAGGGGGCGGTAATCTGCTGGGTATCCATCGGGAAGGGTTCGCTTCCTCGTTGGTCAGGCCCTCGATCAGGATTGCCGTCCTGGCCGGGGGCCGTCGCATGTCCGGGGTTGTTGATCGCCGCGAGCATATGCCGACCAACCAGGCGGAAATCCAGCCCAATTGGCCAAGCTCACCCGTGCGGGTGACGGGAGGCAGGGTGGGGTTGGGAAGGGTGATTTCTTTGGCACTTCAAGGACATTTACGTCGTGCGTCACCGCGTCGCAGGGAACCGGGTCAGGGAAAACCGCGACCCGGTGGAGGGGGGACACGGTACGAACGTGAGCTCCGCGCACACGCCCTTCTGCGGCACAGACCTGGAAGCACCCCCAGCGGTCGGCCAGTGCTCCGGCGATGCGCCTCGATTCGTTCGGCGCGGACCGTCACGGAGACAGGCGGTCTCACCGGCCGAGGAACAGCTGAGGCCGCGGCCCGAAGGGACCGCCCCTGTCCACGACGCAGTCGAACCGCGTACGCCGGCGACGCGGCGTAGACCCGGCGCACACCGGAACTGGACAGTGGGACAGTGGGGGCATTGGAGGAAATCTGGTGAGTTTACCCACCTCCTTCTCATGCCACACGCTCCGACGCCACATTTTGTTCCTCTATGCGGCTGAACTTTTGTTGATCTGTGGCCAGTTGAGGGGGGAAGGGGCCTACCCTTCACCAGGTGAACCAGTTGATGTCCCGCGATTCCGATGCCGGCCTGCCCGAGGACGCCGCTCTGCCCGGCACGTTGCCCGAACCCCTGCGGGCCGAGCTGGTCGCGTTCCGGCGCGACCTGCACATGCACCCCGAGCTCGGCAACCAGGAGTTCCGCACCACCGCTGCTCTCAAGGCCCGGCTGGAGAAGGCCGGGCTCCGGCCCCGGGTGCTCGCCACCGGAACCGGGCTCCTGTGCGACGTGGGTACATCGGGAGCGGCGCGAAGCTCGGACAAGGGTGGTGGGCGACGGGCGGCCAGTGACACCCGGCCCATGCTCGCCCTGCGCGCGGACATCGACGCCCTGCCCATTCCGGACACCAAGACCGGCGTCCCGTACCGGTCCACCGTCCCCGACCGGGCGCACGCCTGCGGACACGACATTCACACCACCACCGTCCTCGGCGCCGGGCTCGTGCTCGCCGAGCTCGACCGGCAGGGCCTGCTGCCGAACCCCGTGCGGCTGATCTTCCAGCCCGCCGAGGAGGTGCTGCCCGGCGGCGCGCCCGATGCGATCGAGGCCGGGGTGCTGGAAGGCGTCGGGCGGATCATCGGGGTGCACTGCGACCCGAAGGTCGACGTGGGGAGGATCGGGCTGCGGGTCGGGGCGATCACCTCCGCCTGCGACCGGCTGGAGGTCACGCTCGACGGGCCCGGCGGGCACACCGCCCGGCCGCATCTGACCACCGACCTGGTCACCGCCGCCGCCAAGGTGGCCACCGAGGTGCCCGCGCTGCTGGCGCGGCGGGTCGACGCGCGGGCCGGGCTCGCCGTGACCTGGGGGCGGCTGGAGGCCGGGCACGCGTGCAATGTGATCCCGCAGCACGCCGAGCTGTCGGGCACGGTCCGCTGCCTGGATCTGGCGGCGTGGCGCGAGGCGCCGGATCTGGTCCATGCCGCGATCGACGAGGTGGCCGGAATGCACCGGGCCAAGTCGGTGATCGACTACATCCGCGGGGTCCCGCCCGTCGTGAACGATCCGGCCGTGACCGATCTGCTGGCCGCCGCGATGACCGGGCGCCGCGGATCGTATGCGATCGAGGACACCGAACAGAGCCTCGGCGGGGAGGACTTCTCCTGGTATCTGGAGCACGTCCCGGGGGCCATGGCGCGGCTCGGGGTGCGTACGCCCGGCGACACCCGGCGCCTTGATCTGCACCGGGGCGATTTCGACGCGGACGAGGAGGCGATCACCGTTGGCGTGGAGCTTTTCACCGCTGCGGCTTTGCTCGACGGCAACCGTTCGTAACCGGACGGGTCACTCCCGGTTCGCGACGATCCGATAACGGCTTCCGTACAGGGCTTTATCTGACATCTACGCGCGTTACGATCTCGGCGAAACCAGCGCCGGAAGAGGCGCTTCGGTCAGGTTTGAAGGAGCCTTCCCTTGCGCCGGGTATCCAAGATCACCGCTGCGTGTGCCATCACCGCGGCTTTCGCGCTCACCGCCACCGCGTGCGGCAGCTCGTCCGACGAGAGCACCAGCTCCGACAAGGGCCAGATGAAGATCGGCATGGCCTACGACGTGGGCGGCCGGGGCGACAACTCGTTCAACGACTCCGCCGCCCGCGGTCTCGACAAGGCCAAGGCCGAGCTCAAGGCCGAGACGAAGGAGCTCACCGCCAAGAACGGTGAGACCCCGGCCGACCGTGAGCAGCGTCTGCAGTCGCTCGCCGAGGGCGGTTACAACCCGGTCATAGCGATCGGCTTCGCGTACAAGGACGCGGTCGACAAGATCGCCCCGAAGTACCCCAAGGTCAACTTCGGTCTGGTCGACTCGGTCTCCGACGTGAAGAACGTCTCCTCCATCGTCTTCACCGAGGAGCAGGGCTCGTACCTCGCCGGTGTCGCGGCGGCGCTGAAGTCGAAGGACGGCCAGGTCGGCTTCATCGGCGGTGTGGACCTTCCGCTGATCAAGAAGTTCGCCGCGGGCTTCCAGCAGGGTGTCCTGGACACGAACCCGAAGGCCAAGGTGCAGATCCAGTACCTGTCCACCGGTTCGGACCTGTCCGGCTTCGGCAGCCCCGACAAGGGCAAGGAAGCCGCCAAGGGCATGCTCGACAAGGGCGCGGACGTCATCTTCGCCGCCGCGGGCGGCTCGGGTGCCGGTTCGATCGAGGCCGTCGCGGGCAAGAAGGGCGCCTGGTCCATCGGTGTCGACTCCGACCAGGCCCTGGACCCGGCGCTGGCGAAGTACAAGGACACGATCCTGACCTCGGTCGTCAAGAACGTCGACGCCGGTGTCTACGACCTGGTCAAGTCCGTCAAGGACGGCAAGCCGCTGACCGGCGTCCAGTCGTACTCCCTGGCCAAGGGCGGTGTCTCGCTGACCACCACGGGTGACCACATCACGGACATCCAGGCCAAGCTCGACGAGGCGAAGAAGAAGATCGTCGACGGCACGATCACGGTCAAGACCACGACCTGATCCGACCCGACGATCGGGGCCCGGGCCAGGGGGTGCCCGCGACATCCGGCCGTCCGCCCGAAGGGCGGGCCGGGCGGGATGTCGCGGGCACCCCCTGGCTGCTTCGACTCCTCGGCCGGGCCCCGATTCGCGTACGGCTTCCGGCCCGGACCGGAACGTAGCCGTACGCGCACGGTCGGCCACCTTCTGCCGGGTGGCCAACGATTCGGGGGCGCTACGCGCGTAGCGCGTTCCGGGCGCGGTACCTTTTTTCGCTCCCCCGCCTCCCACCCCATCGCCTCCGCCCTCCGCCCTCCGCTCCTGCCAAGGAGAGTGCGCCATCAACGCGTCCAGCAGTCCCCATGCCGTGGAGCTCCGCGGCATCACCAAGCGGTTCCCCGGGGTCGTGGCCAACCACGACATCGACATCACCGTGCGTCGCGGCACCGTCCACGCTCTCGTCGGCGAGAACGGCGCCGGCAAGTCCACTCTGATGAAGATCCTGTACGGCATGCAGAAGCCGGACGAGGGCACCATCGCGGTGGACGGCGAGCAGGTCTCGTTCCACAACCCGGGTGACGCCATCGCGCGCGGCATCGGCATGGTGCACCAGCACTTCATGCTCGCCGACTACCTCACCGTCCTGGAGAACGTCGTCCTCGGCTCCGAGAAGCTGTACGGAATCGGCGACCGGGCCCGCGCCAAGATCAAGGAGATCTCCGACGCCTACGGTCTCGGTGTCCGTCCGGACGCCATGGTCGAGGACCTCGGGGTCGCCGACCGGCAGCGCGTGGAGATCCTCAAGGTCCTCTACCGCGGCGCCCGCACCCTGATCCTCGACGAGCCCACCGCCGTCCTCGTACCGCAGGAGGTCGACGCGCTCTTCGACAACCTGCGCGAGCTCAAGGCCGAGGGCCTGACCGTCATCTTCATCTCGCACAAGCTGGGCGAGGTGCTGTCGGTCGCCGACGAGATCACTGTCATCCGGCGTGGTACGACGGTGGGCACCGCCGACCCGAAGCGCACCACGACCAAGCAGCTCGCGGAGCTGATGGTGGGCAGCGAACTCCCGTCGCCGGAGACCCGCGAGTCGACCGTCACCGACATCCCGATGCTGACCGTCGAAGGGCTGCGGCTGACCGCCACCGACCCGGACGGGGTGGTGCGTGCCGTGCTCGACGGCATCGGCTTCACCATCCACAAGGGCGAGGTCCTCGGCATCGCGGGCGTCGAGGGCAACGGCCAGTCCGAACTGGTCGACGCGATCATGGGCATGCGCCACCTCGACACCGGCGTACTGACCCTGGACGGCGTCGACATCTCCCGTACGCCGACCCGCAAGCGCCGCGAGGACGGCATGGCCGTCATCCCCGAGGACCGCCACCGGCACGGACTGCTGCTGGAGGCCCCGCTCTGGGAGAACCGCATCCTCGGCCATGTCACCGAGCGCCCCAACAGCAAGGGCGCGTTCCTCGACCTCAAGGCCGCCCGCGCGGACACCGAGCGGATCGTGCGCGAGTACGACGTCCGTACCCCCGGCATCGAGGTCACCGCCGCCTCGCTCTCCGGCGGCAACCAGCAGAAGCTGATCGTCGGCCGCGAGATGAGCCACGCCCCGAAGCTGCTGATCGCCGCGCACCCCACCCGGGGCGTGGACGTCGGCGCGCAGGCGCAGATCTGGGACCAGATCCGCGAGGCGCGCCGCGAGGGCCTGGCGGTGCTGCTGATCTCCGCCGACCTGGACGAGCTGATCGGGCTCTCCGACACCCTGCGCGTCATGTACCGCGGCCGCCTGGTCGCGGACGCCGACCCGGCGACCATCACCCCGGAGGAGCTCGGCTCGGCGATGACGGGAGCGGCCTCCGGCCATCTCGAAGCGCCCGCCGAGCCCGGGACGGATGCGGAGTCCGGTCCGGACGCCGCCGACACCGACCCCCGGGACGGGGGAGAGGACCGATGAAGAAGTTCGACAAGGAGCGGCTGCTCCTGGGGATCGCGGCCCCCGTACTCGCGATCGTGGTCGCCTTCCTGGTGACCGCCCTCGTGCTGGCCGCCACCGGCAAGGAACCGTTCAGCGCGTTCGGCATCATGTTCGACTACGGGGTGAAGTCGGACAGCCAGGTCTACATCCTCAACAAGGCGACGACGTACTACCTCGCGGGTCTCGCGGTGGCCGTCGGCTTCCGGATGAACCTCTTCAACATCGGCGTCGACGGCCAGTACCGCCTCGCCGCCTTCTTCGCCGCCGCCGTCGGTGGCGCGCTGACCCTGCCGGGCGCCCTGCAGATCCCGCTCATCATCCTCACCGCGATGATCGTCGGCGCGATGTGGGCCGGTATCGCCGGTGTCCTCAAGGTCACCCGGGGCGTCAGCGAGGTCGTCTCGACGATCATGCTGAACGCCATCGCGACCGCCATCATCGGCTACCTGCTCCAGCAGGGCCGCCTCGGTCACCTCGACGAGGCCGGTACGAAGATCTCCACCACCCCGCTCCCGGAGTCCTCGCACTTCTTCGAGTTCCCGACCACCCCGACGCCCGTCTGGGGCTTCATCGTCGTCGCGGTCGTCGCGGGCATCGCCTACTGGTTCACGCTCTCGCGCACCCGGTTCGGCTTCGATCTGCGTACCGTCGGCCAGTCCGGCTCCGCGGCCGAGGCCAGCGGCGTCAACGTCAAGAAGATGGTCGTCACGTCGATGCTGATCTCCGGCGCGGTGGCCGGCCTGGTCGGCATGCCGACGCTGCTCAACGACAGCTACGAATACAGCGGCGACTTCCCCATCGGCATCGGCTTCACCGGCATCGCCATCGCCCTCCTCGGCCGCAACCACCCCATCGGCATCGCGCTCGGCGCGCTGCTCTGGGGCTTCCTGGAGCGCGGTACCGGAAAGCTCGAGTTCGAGGGGTACGACAAGGAGATCGTCGGCGTCATCCAGGGCGTCATCGTCCTGTGCGTCGTCATCGCGTACGAAGTCGTCCGTCGCTACGGACTCAAGCGCCAGCAGAGCAAGGTCGGCGCGGAACTCGCCGCACAGGCCGCCCGTAACTCCGACCAGCAGGAGGTGTCGGCGTGACCGCCACGGCGACTTCCACCCCGCCGCCCGCGGCCCCCAAGGTCTCCGGTGGCAAGGGCGGCCGCACCCGCCTCTCCTTCCCCGTCGTCCTGCTGATCGTCGCGGGCGCGCTGCTCGCGCTGTCCGCGGTACGCGCCGTCACCGGCGCCCAGGACGTCACCTCGGCCGGGCAGATCGGCGCGGCCCTCGCGATGGCCGTGCCGATCGGGCTCGCCGGTCTCGGCGGCCTGTGGGCCGAGCGGGCCGGTGTGGTCAACATCGGCCTCGAAGGCATGATGATTCTCGGCACGTTCTTCGGTGCCTGGGCCGGCTGGCAGACCAGCCCCTGGCTCGGCGTGCTGGCCGGTGTCATCGGCGGCGCTCTCGGCGGACTGCTGCACGCCGTCGCGACCGTCACGTTCGGCGTCGACCACATCATCTCCGGTATCGCCATCAACATCCTGGCGCTCGGGTTCACCACCTACTTCGCCAAGCTCTGGTTCAACACGGGCGAGGCGGCGGCCAAGGGCGGCAGTCCCAAACAGTCACCGCCGGCCGACGACATCACCTCGGTGACGATCCCCGGCCTGTCCGACTGGCTGCACTCGATCGAGAAGCACCACTGGTTCTTCGTCTCCGACGTGGCCGGTGTCATCGGCGGTCTGGTCACCAATGTGTCGCTGCTGACGGTTCTGGCCGCGGTCCTCTTCGTCGTGACCTTCTTCGTCCTGTGGAAGACCTCGTTCGGGCTGCGGCTGCGTTCCTGCGGCGAGAACCCGATCGCCGCCGAGTCGCTCGGGGTGAACGTCTACCGCTACAAGTACATCGCGGTGATCATCTCCGGCGGTATGGCCGGACTCGGCGGTGCCTTCCTCTCCCTGGTCACCTCGCACATCTACAACGAGGGCCAGACCGGCGGCCGCGGATACATCGGTCTCGCCGCGATGATCTTCGGCAACTGGCGGCCCGGTGGACTCGCCATGGGCGCGGGCCTGTTCGGCTTCGCCGACGCGCTCCAGCTGCGCAACGGCGGCGAGTCCGTCCACGCGCTGCTGCTCCTGCTGGTGGTCGTCCTGGCCGCACTCGCCGCCTGGAAGCTCTACCGCAAGAGCTTCGTCCAGGGTGCGATCAGCGCCGTCATCGCCGCCGCCGTACTGGTCTGGTACCTCGCCACGGACACGGTGCCCACCGAGTTCGTGAGCGCCACCCCGTACATCGTCACGCTGCTCGTCCTCTCGCTCTCCGCGCAGCGGCTGCGGATGCCGAAGGCGGACGGTATGCGGTACCGGAAGGGCCAGGGCAAGTGACCGCGGCTGCCGACGTCGACTGGGACGCCCTGCGTGTCGCCGCCCGGGAGGCCATGTCCCGGGCGTATGCCCCCTACTCGGGCTACCCGGTCGGCGTCGCGGCACGCGTCGACGACGGCCGCACGGTGGTCGGCTGCAACGTCGAGAACGCCTCGTACGGACTCGGCCTGTGCGCCGAGTGCGGCCTGGTCTCGCAGCTGAACGCCACCGGCGGCGGCCGGCTGACCCACTTCACCTGTGTGGACGGGGCGGGCGAGATCCTGGTCCCGTGCGGCAGGTGCCGTCAGCTGCTGTACGAGTTCGGCGGACCGGAGCTCGTCCTGGAGACCCCGGACGGCCTCCGTACGCTCGACGAGATGCTGCCGCAGGCGTTCGGGCCCGGCCATCTCAGGTAGGGCCTTCTCGGATCAGGACGGATCGGTGAGCGGCGTCCGGTGCGTGCCGGGGCCCGCGAGCCCGGCCTGATCCCCAAGACAGGCCCAGAACTCCCGTGGCCCTCCTGAATATTCGGGAGGGCCACACCCCTCTCCACCCTCTATGCGCGTAGAGTCATTCGGGACTCTTGCGTACGTACCGGCCGGAAGGACACCCAGGACATGGACGCCATCTCCGTCATCCGCACCAAGCGGGACCGCGGCGAGCTGAGCCCCGAGCAGATCGACTGGGTCATCGACGCCTACACCCGCGGCGAGGTCGCCGACGAGCAGATGTCCGCGCTGGCCATGGCGATCCTGCTGAACGGCATGAACCGTACGGAGATCGCCCGCTGGACCGCCGCCATGATCGCCTCCGGCGAGCGGATGAATTTCGACGCGCTCTCCCGCCCCACCACCGACAAGCACTCCACCGGCGGCGTCGGCGACAAGATCACTCTTCCGCTCGCCCCGCTGGTCGCGGCCTGCGGCGCCGCCGTGCCGCAGCTCAGCGGCCGCGGTCTCGGCCACACCGGCGGCACCCTCGACAAGCTGGAGTCCATCCCCGGCTGGCGTGCCCACCTCTCGAACGCCGAGATGCTGAACGTCCTGGACACCACCGGCGCCGTGATCTGCGCCGCCGGCGACGGGCTGGCACCCGCCGACAAGAAGCTGTACGCGCTCCGCGATGTCACCGGCACCGTCGAGGCCATCCCGCTGATCGCCAGCTCGATCATGTCCAAGAAGATCGCCGAGGGCACCGGGGCGCTCGTCCTGGACGTCAAGGTCGGCTCCGGCGCCTTCATGAAAACCATTGAGGACGCCCGCGAACTGGCCTCCACCATGGTCGCGCTGGGCACCGACAGCGGCGTACGGACGGTCGCGCTCCTCACCGACATGTCCACCCCGCTCGGCCTGACCGCGGGCAACGCCCTGGAGGTCCGCGAGTCGGTCGAGGTCCTGGCCGGCGGCGGCCCCAAGGACGTCATCGACCTCACCCTCGCCCTGGCCCGCGAGATGCTCGACGCGGCCGGACTCAAGGACGCCGACCCGGAGAAGGCCCTGGCCGACGGCTCCGCGATGGACGTCTGGCGCCGGATGATCTCCGCCCAGGGCGGCGACCCGGATGCCGCGCTCCCGGTCGCCCGTGAGCAGCACGTGGTGGCGGCCCACACCTCCGGCGTACTGACCCGTCTCGACGCGTACGACATCGGCGTCGCCGCCTGGCGCCTCGGAGCGGGCCGGGCCCGCAAGGAGGACCCGGTGCAGGCGGGTGCGGGCATCGAGCTGCACGCCAAGCCGGGCGACACGGTGACCGAGGGCCAGCGGCTGCTGACGCTGCACACGGACACCCCGGAGAAGTTCGAGTACGCGCTGAAGGCCCTGCCAGGGTCGTTCGACATCGCCCCGGAGGGCACGGCTTTCACGGCCACCCCCGTGGTGCGGGAACGTATCGCCTGACCTGCGGTTTACTCGTACGGGTGAACGGGACCGGTGGACTGCCGCTGGTCCCGTTCGGCATGCTGGACTCGGTGACGCACCGATAGAGGAGACCGCCATGAGCGCACTCACCGTCGACCCCGCGCCGGGCCACGGCCAGGACTGGGACGACCTCGTCCGGATCTGGGAGGAGACGGACGCACCCGAGGGCTGCAAGGTGGAGATCATCGAGGGGATCGTCACCGTGTCGCCACCGCCGTCCAAGGACCACAACACCACTGCGGAACTGCTTCAGCGCAGGCTCTACACCGTGATCCCGGAGGGCTGGGGGATCTACCAGACCCTCGGCGTCGCCGTGCCGGGCCGGGCCGGGCTCTACATCCCCGATCTCGTCGTCGTGCCGCGAGCCGTGGCGACCGGGCCGGGCAACCGCGTACCGGCGGAAGAGGCACGGCTCGTCGTCGAGATCACCTCGCAGGCCAACGCCAACCACGACCGCATCGGCAAGGCGCACGGATACGCGAAGGCCGGTGTGGAGCTCTTCCTGCTCCTCGACCCCTGGCACTCCGGCCGACCCACCGCCACCTTGTACGGCGAACCCGCCGACGGTACCTACCGGGTCTTGGCCGCGGTCGAGTACGGGGAGAAGCTGACGCTTCCCGAGCCGTTCGCGCTGGTACTGGACACCGGGGTCTTTCCGGTCAGTTGAGCAGCAGCACCGTGCCGGTCCCGTCGGTACGCGAGCGGCCCGCCGGGAAAGTGCGGATGCGGGCAGCGATGAGTTTCGGCCGCCGCTCTGGTCTCCCTGATGTGGAAGCCACGACCCCGATCGTTCTCGTCGTCACCGGCCGCGTCACACGTGCGGCCGTGCCGGGACTCTGCGCCGAACTGGAGGCGCTGCTCCACGACCCCGAGGGCGCCGTCCGCGACCCGGACGCGGGGGTGGACTGCGATGTGGGCGGGGTCGTCCAGGCGGATCTGGCGCTGGTCGAGGCGGTAGCGCGGCTGGGGCTCATCGCGCGCCGGGCGGGCGGCAGACGGCTGCGGCTGCGCAATGTGCCGCCCGGACTGCAGCACCTGCTGGACCTGGTGGGGCTGGCCGATGTGGTGGACCTGGGGGAGCACGGCTGAGAGCCTGTCGGGTGACCTTCGATCGGAGAGCGGACGCGGCATGGTGCGTGCGATTCCAAGGCGCCGGGATGGCCTTGGATGGGGTCTCCCCTGCTCGAACGAAGCTGAGAGCTTGGGGAAGGAGCTACCAGGGCATTTCGGCAACGCCGGAAGCGTGCGTGCCAGGGCGTGGCCGCCCGATCAGAGGTCACCCGACAGGCTCTGAGGTGCCTGGCCCGGCTCCCCGGCGTCAGTCGGCCCGCGCGCAGTCCACCGCCGGCAGCTGGGCTGCCGAGGCCGTGGGGTGTGGTGTCGGCATCGCTCTCGCTACCACGTGGCTGTCGCAGGCGTCGTACGAGTGCTCCGGCCGCGGTCCCGGTTCGGCGCCGGGGGCAGGGGGACCGACCGGGCCCGGCCCTTCGGTGGCGACGGGCTCGCCCAGCCACTGCGTGACTCCCCAGCCGCCGAGCGCCAGCACCACCCAGCCCGCCACCAGCGCGTGCCCCGGCCGAGGCCGCCGCGTCACGCCGCCCCGGCCTCGAGGTGGTCGGGCAGGCCGAAGAGCGGGAACCAGCGGGGCGTGTCCAGGAAGCAGTGCATGCCGGTGATCGCACCGTCCGAGACGTCGATGACCTGCACCGCCCACGGCACGAAACCCGGACCGTCCGGATTCGGCTTGTACTGCGCGAAGGCCGGGGTGCCGTTGGCCACGGTCGCCACCAGGTGAGAACCCTCGCAGCCCGCACCTATGGAGACCATGAAGCCCGTGATGTCGTCGTGCCCCTGGAGCCAGAGGTCGAACGGCGGCATGGTCATCACGGCGTCCTCATGGAGCAGCGCGGTCAGCGCCGCCATGTCGTAGCCCTCGAACGCCGCCACGTACCGCTCAAGGAGCTTGCGCTGCTCCTCGTCGAGCGGATCAGCGGTGTCGGCGGCCACGCTCCGATGGTCCGTGAGCGTGGCCCGCGCCCGCTGCAGAGCGCTGTTGACCGAGGCGACCGACGTGTCGAGCAGTTCGGCGACCTCGCTCGCCTTCCACGCCAGCACCTCGCGCAGGATCAGCACGGCACGCTGCTTGGCCGGCAGATGCTGCAGCGCGGCGACGAACGCCAGCCGCACCGACTCCCGCGCCACCGCGGCCTCCGCCGGGTCGGCCACCGACGGCAGGATCCGCCCGTCCGGCATCGGCTCCAGCCAGGTGTTCTCCGGGAGCGGGTTGAGCGCCGCCTGGGCGAGCGGTGTCGGGCCCGTCAGGTCCACCGGCCGGGCCCGCTTCTTCCCCGCGTTCAGCATGTCCAGGCAGACGTTGGTGGCGATCCGGTACAGCCAGGAGCGCAGCGAGGAACGGCCCTCGAACTTGTCGAAATTCCGCCAGGCGCGCACCAGCGTGTCCTGTACGGCGTCCTCCGCCTCGAAGGCCGAGCCGAGCATGCGGTAGCAGTAACCGGTGAGTTCGACCCGGTGTCCCTCCAGACGGCTGTCGATGTCCGCCGGTGCCGTCAGATCACTCATCGCTCCACCCCTGTTGCACTGTGACGCCGCTCACTTCGGCACTTCGGAAGCTACCGCAGGGCACTGACAACAGGGGCAGGAAGTGCCGAAACCGCCCGCTTTTCCGGTCACGTCCCGGGCTTGCGCCCGTATACGTACACGTCGTCGCCGTTCTTCAGCAGATTCCAGTATGTCTTCGCGTCCGCGTCCCGCATGTTGACGCAGCCGTGCGAACCGGGCGGATTCCACATCTTCAGATTCACCGAGTGGAACGCCTGCCCGCCGTCGAAGAACTGGGAGTACGGCATCCACACGTGATAGAGCGACGACCAGTGCTTGATGTGCCGCAGGTAGATCTTCTTCGACCCGGTGCGCGTCTCGTACCCGTTCCGCCCGCTGCGGATCGGCACCGGACCGAACTTCAGCTTCGACCCGTCCTGGATCCAGCTCAGCTGCCGGGTCAGGTCCACACACGCGATGCGCCCCTTGTTCGTGGGGCACTTCCCGTCCTTGTTGGGGTTCTTGCCGGCCGCCTTCTGGGCCGTGAGCGTCTTCATCGTCCGCCAGGTGACCGGTCCCGCGTACCCGATGTCAGGAGTGACCCCGTAGGTGCGCTGGAAGGACTGGATCGCCGTGCAGTCGGCGGCCGACTGCTTGCCGTCGACCGGCCGGTGCAGATAGTTCTCGACCTGCTTCTGGTACGGCCCGGTGGATGTGGTGCAGGACGCCGCCTGCGCCGCCGTGCCACCGCCCAGGACGAGCGCCGGCGCCGCCATCAGCCCGGCGACGGACAGCGCGACCGCGCGCCGCGTCCGGACTCCCCGTCTGTTCCCCACGACTGCCATGTACGCCAACTCCCCTTCGCGTCGCAGTGCGTTGATTACGCCTCATAGACGCGCGAAGGGGAGCCGGCGGTTGTGCGTATGTATGTCTCAGTTCTGTACTGACACCACCGGGACGAGGCACCGCCGCTCGGCGCGGGCGACCCGCGACCCGTACAGCGTGATCGAGACGACGCCGAGGACCGCGAGCAGCCCCAGCGTCACCGTGCCCGCCCAGCCGCCGGCGTGGAAGGCGATCGCGCCGAGCGTGCCGCCCGCGCTGGAGCCCAGGTAGTACGCGGACTGGTAGAGCGCCGATGCCTGCGCCCGGCCGGTCGTCGCGGTCCGGCTCACGGACGACGAGGCGACCGCGTGCCCGGCGAAGAAGCCCGCCGTGATCAGGACCAGGCCGAGCAGTACGGCGATCAACCGGTCGGCGAGGGAGAGCAGCAGACCGGCGGCCGTGGTGGAGACCGCCAGGTAGAGCGCGCCCCGGCGGCCGAGCCGGGCGACGAGCCTGCCGGCCGTGGCCGACGACACCGTACCGACGAGGTAGACCAGGAAGATCGAGCCGATGACGCCCTGCGGGAGGTTGAAGGGTTCGCCGACCAGCCGGTAGCCGATCACCGTGTAGACCGCGCCGAACACCGTCATGAACAGTGCGCCGATCGCGTACAGCCTGCGCAGCAGCGGGTCGGCGAGGTGTCCGCCCACCGTCTTCGCCAGCGCCTTCGGGTTCAGCGTGCCGGGCGTGAAGTGACGGGCCCTCGGGACCATGAAGTGGAAGACGGCCGCGCAGACCACGGCCAGCAGCCCGACCGCGCCGAGCGCCGCCCGCCAGCCCCACAGCTGGGCGACCCAGCCGGTGAGGATGCGGCCGCTCATGCCGCCGATGCTGTTGCCCGCCACGAACAGTCCGATCGCGGCGACCAGCGCCTTCGGCCGCACCTCCTCGGCGAGGTACGCCATCGCGGAGGCGGGAAGTCCGGCGAGGGCAGCGCCCTGGACGGTGCGCAGGGCGATCAGCCAGCCCAGCGAGGGGGCGAAGGGGACGAGGAGCCCGACCAGTACCGCGACCGTCAGCGAGGCGGTCATCATCTGCCGCCGCCCGAACCGCTCGGAGAGCGCGCTCATCGGCAGCACACACAGCGCCAGCGCACCCGTTGCCGCGGAGACCGTCCAGCTGGCCTGTCCGGCCGTGGCGCCGAATCCGGCGGAGACGGCGGGCAGCAGCGCCTGGGTGGAGTAGAGGAGTGCGAACGTCGCGACACCGGCGGCGAAGAGCGCGAAGCTCATCCGGCGGTAGCCGGGCCGGCCGGGCTCCAGCCGGTCAGGGGAGGAAAAGGGCGCGACGGGCGACGAGGGGGCTGAGGCGTCCAGCGTGAGGGTGGACGCCTTGGTACTGGCAGGAGGCATACATCGAAAGTAGATCTCTCTGATTCATGCGTCCAATGCACGAACTTGCGATAATCAATCCCATGGTGCATGAACACAGCTCACAGCCTCGACTGTCACCGAGTAGTTACGAAGAAGACATTCGCGCAGTGCTCGCGCCGCGGCTCGCGTACTTCGAGGCGGTGGCCCGTCACGAACATGTGACGCGCGCCGCGCACGAGCTCGGCGTCCCGCAGTCCACGCTGTCGCGGGCCATGGTCAGGCTGGAACAGGACCTGGGCGTCGCCCTGTTCGCCCGCAAGGGCCGTACCGTCTCGCTCACCCCCGCGGGCCGCACCTTCCTGAACTCCGCCGAGCGGGCCCTCACCGAGGTGGAGCGGGCCGCGGACTCGGTACGGGCGGACGCCGACCCGACGGCGGGCAAGGTCGCCTTCGGCTTCCTGCACACCATGGGCTCCGAGACCGTCCCCGCCCTGCTCCGCGCCTTCCGCGCCGACCACCCCCGGGTCCGCTTCCAGCTGGTGCAGAACTACGGCGAGGCGATGATCGAACGTCTCCGGGCCGGCGGCCTCGACCTCTGCCTCACCTCCCCCGTCCCGGACGCCCCCGACCTGGTCGCCCGCCGACTCGACGAGCAGCGGCTGCGCCTGGTCGTCCCGGAGGACCACCGCCTCGCCTCCCGCAAGCGGATCCGTTTGGCGGAGGCGGCGGATGAGGCGTTCGTGACTCTGGAGCCCGGTTACGGCCTGCGGCGGATCACCGACGACCTGTGCGCGGAGGCGGGCTTCACGCCCCGTGTGGCGTTCGAGGGCGAGGAGGCGGAGACCCTGCGCGGCCTGGTCGCGGCGGGTCTGGGCGTCGCCCTGCTGCCGCCCCCGGCGGTGGCCCGCCCGGGCGTGGTCGAACTCACGGTCACGGCGCCCCGCGCGGCCCGTGAGATCGGCGTCGCCTGGTTGGACGGCCACCCGGACACACCTCCGGTGGCGGCGTTCAAACAGTTCCTGCTGTCGCGCCGGGGGCACCTGCTGCCCGATTGACGGGCGGTAGAGCGTGTGTGCGAAAGTCATGCATCACATTCCGGATGTCCAAGGATCGGGGCTGTGGTGCGAAGACCTTCCAAGCGGGTGTGCATGGGTGCGGTTGCTCCGCTCTTCCTCGGCGGGTGCGGATACCTGATGTGGTTCGGCCTGCACCCCCCGTCGTGGACCGACGTGGGCACCCACTGCGAGCGAGCCACCCGCGAGGACTCCGCTGCCGCCGCCGTGGCATGGAACGTCGTGATACCCGAAGGGGTGACCGACGTGTACCGCTGCACCGATGGGCCCGGCGGCGGTCCGGCGGGAACTGCCCACTTCGCCTTCCAAGTCCCGCGAGGTCGGGTGAGCGCGTATTTTGCGCGGATGGGCGTCGAATCCCTGCCCGGATATGACGTGCGCGCCCAGTTCTCGGACTTCTCCGTGAAGGCCGGGCACGATGTGGCGACCGTGAATTCGTACGAGGCCGGCTCCATGACCAAGGGGTTCTTCAGCCACACCTTGTTGGCGGATGAAGACGCCGGCGATGTGGCCACCGTCTACGTAGAAACCGTCTCGTCGGGCTGAGCGGAAAGACAGGCCGAGGTCTCGTTCCGGCGTCGATCGCCGTGCCCGCTTTCATGCGCCCGAAGAACGGCCGTGCTGTCGCCCGGTAACGCCTCGGGCGCCCATTTTGTGAGCTCCTCCAATCTCAGCGAAGAGGTCGTCCCGTTTGGTGCCGAAGGGACAGGAGCCGAGCTCGGTGGGTTCAGATATTCAGAGGCAGCGAGTGCCGTTAACAGGCGGCGTAGGACGGTTCAGCCGCCAGACCACGCCGATCCCGCTGCCAGAGGGAGCTGCGGGCGGCGTTACCTGTTCACGTCGGACTTCGGTGAAGCCCAACCGGCGCGGTATGGCGGCGCTGGAGGTGTTGGCCAGGTCGTGCGCGATTTCCAGGTACTCCACGTCCGGCAGGGTAAACATCTCGGTGACCATGGCCGCTGTCGCTCTCGTGGCGATGCCCTGGCCGGTGGCGGCAGGGTGCAGCCAGTACCCCATGCGCCGGCCCTGAGGTTCGGCCCCGCGGTAGGTCTGGCACATGCCGATGAGAGTGCCGTCTTTGGCGATGGCGTAGTTGTACACGTCACCGCTTGCCCACCTCGACTCGGACTTCGCGAGGAAGTCTCGGGTGCGCTCCTCGCTGTGACCGGCGACCCACGGTTCCCAGGGGCGCAGGTGGTCCAGAGACTCCTCGATCAACTTGAATGCCGGAGCGAAGTCGCTCTGCCCCCGCCAGCCTCGCAGGACGAAGTCTCCGCACTCGATGATCTGCCTCGGTCGCTCCATGACGGCCATGATTGTTCGCAGAACGGCTCGCTGCAACGGGATGCGGAAGAACTGGTGGGCCGTCTACCTGGCAAGACGGCGGTAGCAGATCAGAGCGGCGGCGATGGCGCCGAAGGCCAGGAAGTGTGCGGCCTTGCGCTCGTAGCGGCGGTGCAGGTGGCGGCACCCGGCACTAAGCCCGCAGTGACCGCCCGAACCCCGCCGCCAGCGGCATCCGCAGCCCCAGCGGCGGCGGCGCCGCCAGCGCGTCGGCGACCGGTCGTGCGTAGGCCCGGCCGAACAGCGAACCCTGTACGAAGTCCGTGGCCAGCGCCACCACTTCGGACCGGTGCTGGCGCAGCGCGTGACCGTCCGAGTGGACCTCGAAGCGGCAGGTGTCCCGGTTGGTCTTCTTGGCCCGCTCGGCCAGCCGGAACGACAGCTCCGGGTCGGAGTGGGCGTCGTTCGTGCCGTGGACGAGCAGTACCCGGCGGCCCAGCAGATGTTTCACCGGCTCCACCGACGGGTCCTCGGGCAGCCAAGGGGCCATCGCCAGCACCGAGTTGACCGCGGGATGGCCGCCCGCCCGCAGCGCCGCGCGGCCGCCCATGCCGTGCCCGGCCAGACAGACGGGGATGTCACCGTAGCGTCGTACGACCTCCTCCACCGCCCACTCCGCGTCCGCCGCGAGCTGCGCGTCCGTGGCGTTCCAACCGCGGCAGCGGTAGCGCACGACATGCGCGGCGAGCCCGTCCTCCTGACCGGCACGGGCCAGGGTGCGGGCCAGCGGCAGCTGGAGGGCGTACGACAGAGGGGAGGGGCGGCGGTGCGAGTCGGCCTCGCCGTCCGGGAGCAGCAGAACCACGCCGCTGACCGCAGGTTGTGCTCCGGCCGTCTTCACGGCCCGTCCCAGCCTCGGAGCAGGCAGGGGAAGTGCGCGCTGTCCCATGGCAGAACAGTGTCAGAAGGGCAGGCGTACGCCAACAGTGTTCGCGGTCACCGATGCCCCCGGAGGATGCCCCGTCCTTCGAGGTGGGGAGGAATCCGGTTTCCCGCGTTGCGGGGAAGGTCGGGCCGGTTCTCTGGCAGGCGAACCGGCGTCTCCCCGGGGAGTGTCGAGGGTGACCTCGAGGAGAGATGGACGATTTCCGAGTTGAGGGACCGCCGGTCGATGCGTGCGTGCTCGGGCAGGCGGGTGTGGAGGTCGTGGGGAGGCGGAGGGTGATGCGCTTCTCGTCCATGACCCCAGCGTAGTTGCGGAACGACGGACGGTTGGAGTTGGATTGCCACGATGACGACACCAAATACGTGTGGGGGCGAGTCCGGGAGCGCCCGGTACACCTACGGCCTTCGCGTGTCGTCGACCGCGCTCGCCTTCCTCCTCAAGGAGTGGGACTGCTGTCGTTGGGTGCGGAACCAGTGCGTCGCCGAGTCGAAGGCCGCGTCCAGGGTTCGCGAGAGGTGCGGCCCTGCCGGGCTCGACAAGAAGTTGACCGGCTGGCGCACCGAACACGCCTGGCTCGGCAGGAGGTCCCCGGGCCGGCAGCAGCAGACCGTCCGCGACTTCGGGAAGTCCCGCACGGCGGCGCTCTACGCGCGTAGGCGTTAGAGTGCCCAGATGATGAGCCCGACCCTCCATGTGCCCGGCACCGATCAGATCCGACGCGCCCCCAAGGTGCTGCTCCACGACCACCTCGACGGCGGGCTGCGCCCCGGCACGATCGTCGACCTGGCCCGTGACGCGGGCTACGAAGCCCTTCCCGAGACCGAGCCGGACAAGCTCGGCATCTGGTTCCGCGAGGCGGCCGACTCCGGCTCGCTGGAACGCTACCTGGAGACGTTCGCCCACACCTGCGCCGTCATGCAGACCCGGGACGCGCTGTTCCGGGTGGCCGCCGAGTGCGCCGAGGACCTGGCCGCGGACGGTGTCGTGTACGCGGAGGTGCGGTACGCCCCCGAGCAGCACCTGGAATCCGGGCTGACCCTCGAGGAGGTCGTCGAGGCGGTCAACGCGGGCTTCCGCGAGGGCGAGCGACGGGCCCGTCAGGGCGGCAACCGGATCAGAATGGGCGCCCTGCTCACCGCGATGCGGCACGCTGCCCGCGCCCTGGAGATCGCCGAACTCGCCAACCGCTACCGGGACCTCGGCGTCGTCGGCTTCGACATCGCCGGCGCCGAGGCCGGCTACCCGCCCACCCGCCACCTCGACGCCTTCGAGTACCTCAAGCGCGAGAACAACCACTTCACCATCCACGCGGGCGAGGCCTTCGGGCTGCCGTCGATCTGGCAGGCACTCCAGTGGTGCGGCGCCGACCGGCTCGGCCACGGCGTCCGCATCATCGACGACATCGAGGTCGCCGAGGACGGCAGCGTGACGCTCGGCCGACTCGCATCGTACGTACGGGACAAGCGCATCCCGCTGGAGATGTGCCCGACCTCCAACCTGCAGACCGGCGCCGCCGCCTCGTACGCCGACCACCCCATCGGGCTGCTGCGGAGGCTCCATTTCCGCCTCACCGTGAATACGGACAACCGGCTGATGAGCGGTACGAGCATGAGCCAGGAATTCGAGCATCTGGCCGAGGCCTTCGGATACACGCTCGACGACATGCAGTGGTTCACCGTCAATGCGATGAAATCGGCATTCATTCCTTTCGATGAACGTCTTGCGATGATCAATGACGTGATCAAGCCCGGATACGCCGAGCTGAAGTCCGAGTGGCTTTTCGAGCAGACCGCTGCGACCAGCGGTTCTTCGTCCCCCGCGGGCTGATTCGCGCTCCTGTGTCGAACGGCCGGGGTGATCAGATCCCGGCCGTTCGGCGTGTTCCGGCATGTTTGCGGGAAGGGCCGCGGGCTGACTAGTTTGCAGAGCCGCTCACATCCCCTTCCCCAAGGATGAATTCCACATGAAGCAGTCTGCTGCCAGGACTCTTGGTGTCGCCACTCTCGGTGCCGCTTTCGCCGCTGCCGCGGCCGGCACCGCCTCCGCGTCCGTGCTGCCCGCCGACGCCGCGTCCGCCATGCCTTCCCCCAAGCTCTCGGCTCCGCTCGAGCAGGGAGGTACCCCCTTCGGCTCCGCACTGGGGACCGCCGCTCAGAGCCTGCCGGGCCAGGACACGGCCACCAAGCTCCTCGGCAGCGGTCAGACGAAGGTCGTCCACGACGCCACCTCGCCGCTCAAGGGCCTGCTCGGCGGACTGCCTGCCGGCGGCGTGAAGGCCAACAATCTGTCGACCAACGCTCTCCCGCTCGGCGGCTGACCCCGCACCCACGCACGTGGGGCGGACACCGTTGCCACCGGAGGACAGCAACTCCTTGGAGGAGCGGATACGGGAGAGGTTCAGGCCGGCGCCGGAGCCGCCCTTGAAGATCATGCCCTCTTCC
>NZ_JBFAJH010000003.1:0-163909 GCF_040655115.1 Streptomyces atratus
GGGTGCGTGCATCGCAAGGCGGAGGATTGAGCCATGGCGGAGCCCTGGTGATTGACGACAACGCCGCGAGGTGCGTGCCCCAGCCCCGTGACGCCACCCCCCAACTGCCGGTCGGTCCAAGGCCCCACGTCCGGAACTGCCCGCTCTCCTGTCCCCCGCGACCTTTGCCAGCTCTGCCACCTTTGCCAGGAGCCGATCAGATGGCCAACTTCTCCAAGTCCCACGTGCCGCAGTTCTCCGTCGACGTGTACCAGAACGAATATCTGCCGGAGGGCGGCCGCGAGGTCAACGCGATCGTCACCGTCACCTCCACCGGCGGCGGCACCACCGGTGGCGTCCCGCTGACCGGGGCGACTCTCTCGCCGGGGCAGATGCCGGGCCGGGGGCCGAACGCCGCCGTGGTGATCATGGTGGACTGCTCCGGTTCGATGGACTACCCGCCGACGAAGATGCGCAACGCCCGTGATGCGACGGCCGCGGCCATCGACACCCTGCGTGACGGCACCTCGTTCGCCGTGGTCGGCGGTACGCACATCGCCAAGGAGGTCTATCCGGGCAACGGCCGCCTCGCCGTGGCCGACACACAGACCCGCGCCCAGGCGAAGGAGGCCCTGCGCCGGCTCAGCGCGGGCGGCGGTACGGCGATCGGTACCTGGCTGCGGCTGACCGATCGGCTGCTCGGTGCCGCCGATGTGGACATCCGGCACGGCATCCTCCTCACCGACGGCCGCAACGAGCACGAGTCGCCGAAGGACCTGCGGGCCGCGCTCGACGCGTGTGCGGGCCGCTTCACCTGTGACGCCCGCGGAGTCGGAACCGACTGGGAGGTGAAAGAGGTCACAGCCATAGCCTCGGCGCTGCTCGGCACGGCCGACATCGTCGCCGACCCGGCGGGGCTCGCCGCGGACTTCACGCAGATGATGGAGAACGCGATGGGCAAGGAGGTCGCGGACGTGGCGCTGCGCCTGTGGACGCCCGTCGGGGTCGAGATCAAGTTCGTCAAGCAGGTCGCGCCGACGGTCGCCGAACTGACCGACCGCCGCACCGAGGCGGGCCCGCGCGCCGGCGACTACCCGACCGGCTCCTGGGGTGACGAGTCCCGCGACTACCACGTATGTGTACAGGTGCCGGAGGCCGGGATCGGACAGGAGATGCTCGCCGCCCGTGTCTCGCTGCTCCTCCCCGACCCGTCGGGGGCGGCGGCTCCGCAGGTGCTCTCGCAGGGGCTGGTTCGAGCGGTGTGGACGGACGACATGGCGGCATCCACCTCGATCAATCCGCAGGTCGCGCACTACACCGGCCAGGCGGAACTGGCACAAGTCATCCAACAGGGTCTCGATGCCCGCAAGTCGGGAGACTTCGACGGAGCGACGGCGAAACTCGGCCGTGCGGTGCAGCTGGCATCGGCGTCCGGAAACGAGGACACTGCGAAACTGCTTTCGAAGGTGGTAGACGTCGTCGATGCGGCGACAGGTACTGTGCGACTGAAGGCGAAGGTCGCGGAGGCCGACGAGATGACCCTCGAAACGCGCTCCACCAAGACCGTCCGCGTGAAGAAGTAACACGAGGGCCGCGCAGCTCAGCGGCGTGGCGAAGCGATCAGCAATGACGGCCCCCGGGCCGGACGAGGAGAGGGGGAAGCGCCGACATGCCGACCTGCCCGAACGGACACCAGTCGGGTTCCGAGGACTGGTGCGAGGTCTGCGGCCATCGCATGGCCGGGGCCGGCGCGCCTGCGGGTGCAGTCCCCCCGCCGCCTCCACCGCCGCCCGCGCCCGGATACGGCTACCCGCAGGGCCCCGGCTCCGACGCCACCCAGCAGGCAGAGCTCTGCCCGCAGTGCCGCACCCCGCGTGAGACGATGGCGCCGTTCTGCGAGGAGTGCCGCTGGAACTTCCTCACGAACACGGCGACGTCGTACACCCCGCTCGCCCCGCAGCACGGCGGTCCGGGCGGACCCGGCCCCGGCGGACCCGTGCCCGGTCTGAACCTGCCGCCCGGCTTCCAGGCGCAGCAGGGACCGCCCACGCCGCCGCAGCAGCGCGACCCGTTCGAGTACCAGAGCTCGCGGCCCTCCCAGGTGAACCGCCCGGCCGAGCCGCTCACCCCGGGGCCCCCGGCGCCGGGCCCGCAGCAGCCGCCGCAGCCGTTCCAGCAGCAGGGCCCGCCGCCGCCGTCCTTCCGGCAGCAGGGCCCGCCTCCTGCTCCGTCGTTCCAGCAGCAGAGCGCGCCGCCGTCCTTCGAGCGGCCCGGTCCGCCCGCCCCGCCGCAGCCGCAGGCTCCGCAGTCCACGGGTGACGACTGGATGCTGCCGCCGCCCTCGCAGCAGCAGGCCCCGGCGCAGCGGCCGTTCCAGGGCCAGGGCCCGAACCAGGGACCGGACCAGAACCAGACCCCCACGGGCTGGACTGCGGTCATCGCCCCGGACCGTGAGTACTTCCTGGCGATGATGCAGCGCAGCGGCCCCGAGGCGACCGGGCTCAACCTGCCCGCGTACTCGCCGGAGCAGCGCCTGCCGCTCACCGGCAACCAGGTCACCATCGGCCGTCGCCGGCACAGCACCGGCGAGTCCCCCGATGTCGATCTGTCCGTGCCGCCGGAGGACCCGGGGGTCTCGCACCAGCACGCGGTGCTGGTGCAGCAGCCCGACAGCAGCTGGGCCGTGGTCGACCAGAACTCCACCAACGGCACGACGCTGAACGGCGCCGAGGACCCGATCCAGCCCTACGTCCCCGTACCCCTCCAGGACGGCGACCAGGTGCATGTCGGGGCGTGGACGACGATCACCATCCGCCGCGGCTGACCGGGTTCCTCAGAGCCTGTCGGGTGACCTCTGATCGGGCGGCCACGCCCTGGCACGCACGCTTCCCGCGTTGCCGAAATGTCCTAGTAGCTCCGCTACAAGGACATCCCGCCGCCTTGGAATCGCACGCACCAGACCGCGTCCGCTATCCGATCGAAGGTCACCCGACAGGCTCTCAGTCGGCGAGCAGTGGCCAGGCGTACGGCCCTTCCGGGTCGTCCAGCCAGGCCCACTGCCTCCCGTCCCGGACGGTGATGCCGAACCTCTCCCGCTCGGGGCGCTTCTCGCGCTGCCAGAGGGAGAGGGCCTCACGCGGGTCGAGGGTGGTGCCGGTCAGCGCCAGCAGGAACCGGAACAGTTCGTTCCCGGCGACCCGCCTCGGCACTCCGCCGGTGTGCGGGTGGCGCTCCGGCGGCACGGCCCCGCGCAGCGGCACGAAGTACGCGGGCGTGTGCAGGAACCGCCCCTCGGCACACGGACCGTGCGGTGACCTGCGTACCCGCAGGAGAATCAGACCGGTCGCGAACGGTGCCAGGATCCGTGCCTCCGGCTTGCACTGCGCCAGCCAGGCCTGCGGTACGGACGGCAGGGTGCAGGTCGCGATGATCCGGTCGTACGGGGCGCGCTCGGGGCAGCCCCGCGCCCCGTCCCCGGTGATCACCGCCGGGTGATAACCCGCTGCCGACAGATGGCTGCGCGCCGACTCCGTGATCTCCGGGTCGAGGTCCATCGTGGTCACCGCGTCGTCGCCGAGGCGGTGGGCGAGCAGCGCGGCGTTGTAGCCGGTGCCCGCGCCGATCTCCAGAACGCTCTGGCCGTCCTGTATGCCCAGCTCTTCCAGCATCCGGGCCATCAGCGACGGCTGGCTGCTCGACGAGACGAGTGCGCCGTCCCGGATCCGGGTGGCCAGCGCCCCGTCGGCGTACGCGCCGTGCAGCCACTGGGCCCGCCGGGCCGGGTCGGGGTCCTCGCACCAGAGTCGTTCGGGCCCGCTGGTCCCGGTCACGTAGTAGTAGGGCACGAACAGATGGCGGGGCACCGCCTCGAACGCGGCACGCCAGGCGGGGTCCTCCAGCTCCCCGTCCGCGACGATTCCCCGCACCATCGCCCTCCGGACCTCGGCGCCGGCCTCCGCGAACTGATCCAGGTGTGGGCCCATACCTCCACTGTCCCGCTCGGGATCGCCGGAGGCGACGAGGCGGACGGTGGACCGGAGCCGACGAACGGCAGGTACACGCCACCCCGGTAGCCGTTTCCGGCCGATCCGGTCGGTCATCCACGTCGGCCGGCGGGCTGCTCTCCCGGCGGTACGGGCACAACCGGGTGCCCCGGGGGGACTGAGCCGTCCCGGTCTGCGGTCCGGGGGTCCTAGGACCCCGGACCTCGGCCGGTGCGTCTGCGACCATGGACGGGTGACAGAGATTCCGCGCGACACGCTTCAGGAGCAGACCTTTTACGAGCAGGTCGGCGGCGAGGAGACTTTCCGGCGCCTGGTCCACCGCTTCTACCAGGGGGTCGCCGAGGACCCGCTGCTACGGCCGATGTACCCGGAGGAGGATCTGGGGCCGGCCGAGGAGCGGTTCACGCTGTTCCTGATCCAGTACTGGGGTGGCCCCCGGACGTACAGCGAGCAGCGTGGTCATCCCCGGCTGCGGATGCGGCATGTCCCGTTCCGGGTGGACCGGGCCGCGCACGATGCCTGGCTGAGCCGGATGCGCGTGGCTCTCGACGAGCTCGGGCTCTCCCCGGAGCACGAGCGGCAGCTGTGGGACTACCTCACGTACGCCGCCGCCTCGATGGTGAACACCGACGGCTGACGGCACGGCCGCGTCCCCCCTCCGGCACGCATGCGCGCGTGCGGAATGCGATGCTCCGCCACCGGACAACGGTCACGATCGCATCAAGGCGCATGCGAAAGCGATGTCCAGGAGCGGGTGCGCTCTGAAAGCATCCGGGGAGCGGCGGGGGCGTGCGGGTGCCGGAGTCGGGCGGCCGGGTGACGGGGCTCGTCTTTCTGCGGGTGAGGGCGCATCGGCTCCTTCTCGCCGCAGCCGTCCGAGGTGCTGCGCCGTACGGAGGTGGACGCGGCGACGGGCCAGGAGTCCCCGGTGGCCCGCGCGTACGCGATGCTCGACCGCGCGGGGCGGCTGCAATTGCCTGCCGAGTACACGGAGACGCTCGGGATGGAGCACCGCGTGATGCTGGAGCTGGAGCAGGACCACATCGGGGTGTGGCCGGACGACCAGCAGCGCGGGTAACGGGCGCCTCTCCCGCGGGTCCGCTCCGGCTCCGCGTCAGCGGGCGCCGATCGTCACCGCGAGGTTGCCGAGTCCGCCGCCTGCGCCGCGCACGGCGATCGACCCGAACGGGGTACGCAGCCGCAGCCACGGTCCCGAGGCGAACAGCGCGACCGGGAAGTCCGGGACCGGGCGGAGGAAGCCGAGGGACTGGGCCGCGTGGACGGCGCGCAGCGGGAGTCCCGTGCCGCCGACCGTGCGCGACCATATCTCGCGGCCGATCAGGTCCCGTTCCGCCCTGGTGCGGCGGTCCTCGGGCAGCGCCTCGTCGCGGGAGCGGAACTCCGCCACCGCGGCGGTGACGGCGGCACGCAGGGAGACGGGGTCGGGCAGTCCCGGCCGTTCCTGCCAGCCGGTGCGCGGCGGGAGCATCCCCGTCCACGGCGGCCCGGTGACGGGCGCGGGCAGCCCGCCACGGGAATCACCCGTGTCGGCGTCGAACGATTCGAGGAGTTCACCGGCGGACACGGTGATGTCGAAGTCGAGCGGGTCGGCCAGCCGCGCCGTCCGGATCGCGAGGACCTCGAACGACGGCGGCCTGCCGAACACGGCCAGTGCGCCGCCGCCCGCCTGCAGCCGGACGGCGGCCGCCCGGTCGTAGTGGAGCAGGCGGCCGAGGAAGGCGGCGAGATCCGCCGCCTCCCTCGGATCGGTGAACTGCAGCGACTGCACGGGCACCGTCATACGGCGGCGGGCTCCTCGGCCAGGTACTCCTGAAGGAAGAGCTTCTCCTCCGCGGAGATCCGCCGGGGCCGCTCCTCGGCCAGGTCGTACGGCACGACGACGGTCGAGGCCCGCACGTACACCTGGTCCGGGTCCTTGATCTCGTACGAAATCGTCAGGGACGCGGCACCTATCTTCGTGACCCAGGACTCGACGGTCACCGGCGCGTGCCGGTGGACCAGCGGGCGCACGTAGTCGATCTCGTGCCGGGCCACGACGGACCCGCCGGCGAAGGAAGGCGAGCCGTCCCCCGGCGCCAGCCGGAACATGAAGTCGATGCGCGCCTCCTCCAGGTAGCGGAGGAAGACCACGTTGTTGACGTGGCCGAAGGCATCCATGTCCGACCAGCGCAGCGGGCAGTTGTAGATGTGACGAGCCAAGACGATCAGCCTCGCGTGAGCTTCTTGTACGTGGCACGGTGCGGGCGGGCCGCGTCCGCGCCGAGGCGCTCGACCTTGTTCTTCTCGTACGACTCGAAGTTGCCCTCGAACCAGTACCACTTGGAGTCGCCCTCGTACGCCAGGATGTGCGTGGCGACGCGGTCCAGGAACCAGCGGTCGTGGGAGATGACCACCGCCGCACCCGGGAACTCCAGGAGCGCGTTCTCGAGCGAGGACAGGGTCTCGACGTCGAGGTCGTTGGTGGGCTCGTCGAGGAGCAGCAGGTTGCCGCCCTCCTTGAGCGTCAACGCCAGGTTGAGGCGGTTGCGCTCACCACCGGAGAGCACGCCGGCCGGCTTCTGCTGGTCCGGGCCCTTGAAGCCGAACGCGGAGACGTACGCCCGCGACGGCATCTCGACCTGGCCGACGTTGATGTAGTCGAGCTCGTCCGACACGACCGCCCAGAGGGTCTTCTTGGGGTCGATGTTGGCGCGGCTCTGGTCGACGTAGGAGATCTTGACGGTGTCGCCGACCTTGATGCCGCCGGAGTCCGGCGTCTCCAGGCCCTGGATCATCTTGAACAGCGTGGTCTTGCCCGCGCCGTTCGGACCGATGACGCCGACGATGCCGTTGCGCGGCAGCGTGAACGACAGGTCGTCGATGAGGACCTTGTCGCCGAAGGCCTTCGAGAGGTTCTCGACCTCGACGACGATGGAACCGAGCCGCGGGCCCGGCGGGATCTGGATCTCCTCGAAGTCCAGCTTCCGCATCTTGTCCGCCTCGGCCGCCATCTCCTCGTACCGGGCGAGACGCGCCTTGGACTTGGTCTGCCGGCCCTTGGCGTTCGAGCGGACCCACTCCAGCTCTTCCTTGAGCCGCTTGGCGCGCTTCTCGTCCTTGCGGCCCTCGACCTTGAGGCGGGAGGCCTTCTTGTCGAGGTACGTGGAGTAGTTGCCCTCGTAGGGAATGGCGCGGCCGCGGTCCAGCTCGAGGATCCACTCGGCGACGTTGTTGAGGAAGTACCGGTCGTGCGTGACGGCGACGACGGCGCCCGCGTACTTCGAGAGGTGCTGCTCCAGCCAGTTCACCGACTCGGCGTCGAGGTGGTTGGTGGGCTCGTCGAGAAGGAGCAGGTCCGGGGCCTCGATGAGCAGCTTGCAGAGCGCGACGCGGCGCTTCTCGCCACCGGAGAGGTTGACGACGGGCCAGTCGCCGGGCGGACAGCCCAGCGCGTCCATGGCCTGCTCCAACTGCGCGTCCAGGTCCCAGGCGTTGGCGTGGTCCAGGTCCTCCTGGAGCTTGCCCATCTCGTCCATGAGCGCGTCCGAGTAGTCGGTCGCCATCAGCTCGGCGACCTCGTTGAAGCGCGTGAGCTTGCCCATGATCTCGGCGGCGCCGTCCTGCACGTTCTCCAGGACGGTCTTGGACTCGTCGAGCAGCGGCTCCTGCATGAGGATGCCGACGCTGAAGCCGGGCGACAGGAACGCATCACCGTTGGACGGCTGCTCCAGGCCGGCCATGATCTTCAGCACCGTGGACTTACCGGCACCGTTGGGTCCCACCACACCGATCTTGGCGCCGGGCAGGAAGCTCAGCGTGACGTCGTCAAGGATCACCTTGTCGCCGTGCGCCTTGCGCGTCTTGCGCATCGTGTAGATGTACTCAGCCAAGAGAAACCGTCCGGCAATCGATGTGTGGGCAGATACACCCCATCTTGCCTGACGTCCACCCCAGGACGGAAACCCGTCCGGCCGACGGTACGTCCCGTGGATGCCTTCCGGTACGCGACAGCCCCGGTACGCGTGGACGTACCGGGGCTGCCATCAGCGCATCGTGACGGCGTGGTCCCGATGCGTCACCCTTTGTTTACTCGTTTACTCCGCGGTGGTCTGCGTCTTCCGCCTCCGCAGGAGGAAGACCGCGCCGCCGCCGCCGACGACCAGGGCGATGGCGATGCCCGCGATGACCGGGGTGGCGCTCGAGCCACCGGTCTCGGCGAGGTCGCCCCCGGTTCCGGTCGAGCTGCCGCCCACGGAAGCCGGGGCGGGCTGGTCGACGGTCTGGGTGTCGGGGCCGCCGGTGGAGCTGCCGCTGGTCTTGCAGTCCAGGACGCCCTTGAACGTCTTGGTGAAGCCGCCGGGACCGGTGATCGTGAAGTCGTAGGCCTGGTCCTCGGCGACCGGGACGGTCACGGTCTCGGACGTCCCGGCCTCGATGGTGTGCTTGATGCCGGCCAGCTCGAAGGTGAACGCCTCGTCGCCCTCGTTGCTCGCGGTGACGTCCACGCCGCCCTTGGCGCAGTTCTTCTTCGCGGTGACCGCGGGGATCGCGCCCTTCTTGGCCCAGGTCGCGGTGGCCGTCGCGGAGACCGTGGACTCGCTGGACCCGGCCAGGATCTGCGTCTGGCTCTTGGTCACTCCGGCGAAGGCCCGGCCGACCGGCACCGAGGTGGTGGCCTGGACGGTCAGCGAGGCGGTGCCGTCGGCGGTGCCCGCCGGGACGTCGAAGTAGAGCTCGGCGCCGTTGGCGGCGGCGGTGACGGGCTTGCCGCTCTTGTCGGTGACCGTGACGCCGCTGGCGGAGTCGGCGGGCGGGGTCACCGAGACCTGGCCGGCGTTGGTGCGGACGGTGACCGGCCCGAGCCGCTCACCGGACCGGCCGGAGACCGCGGCCGCGTCCAGGGCGAGGGACGCCTTGGGCTCGGCGGCGTCCTCGGCGTGCTCCTCCAGCCAGTCGGCGAGCTTCTTGGCCTGCTTGTCGGTGGCCTCGACATCGGCGTCGTCCGAGTAGCGCCAGATGGCGACCTGGGTGCCCGCCGCCGCGGTCTGCTCGGTGAGCGGCCCGGTGCCGGCCTGCTCGGCAAGTGCCGCGAGGTCGTCGATCTGCGGGTAGGAGTGCTCCAGGATCCAGCGGATCCGGCCCGCGTTCTTGTTGGCGCCGAGCGACGTCTGGTTCCAGGGGGTCTCCAGGTACTTCGCCTGGTCCTGGGTGGGGTTATGGATGTCGATGCAGTACGTCTTGAGCTTGCCGCCGCCGTCGACGGTCATCTCGAAGAGCCCGGCGGGTAGTTCCTGCTTCTTCCCGTCCGTGCTGAGCACTGCCCGGTCGTAGGTCTTCAACCCGTCCAGGACTGCGGTGGCGCCGCCCTGGTGGTACGGCGCCTCGTCGGCGGCCGCGGTGCCCGCGCCGACGAGGGCCCCGGCTATGACGAGTCCGGATGCCACCACCGATGCGGCCAGCCGGGCGATGCCCCGGCTCCGTGGCGGATTCGCCTCCGTGTCGGACGATGAAATGGTCGCTGAAGAAGCAGAAAACACAGATGTCCCCTCTGGGCGGGGCCCTCCGCGCCTGATGCGCGTGTGGGGATTGCCCCGCCAGTCGACTCAAGTGCCCCGTGAGTACTGGGGAATCCTAAGGAAGCGACGAAGCACAGTCCCCCGTCATACCGTCGCACAACCATTCCGAATCAGAATCGTTATCGCCGAAACTGTTTGCCACCCGCCGACCCCCGCTCCGCTCGCCCCGAGCACGGCCAGGGACACGGTCACGGCGCCGACGCCAGCTCGGGGATCTGCTCTTGACGCACCATCACCCCCACTGGCGCTCGCGCCGCCGTCCCTGCCGCCTCCCCCGCCGCGGCTCCCGCCCGACGTCGCCCCCGCCCGGCGGCGTTCCCCCTTCCCCGCTCATCTCCCACCGCGTCCGGCCCTTCCCTCCTGCCGGGCCGGGCCGTCAGCGTCGGGTCGCCCCGCAGCACCCGCCGGAAGGCCGCCGTGCCCCGTGTCAGATCGTGTCCGACCGCCACCGCCTCGATGTCCACGAACGTCCGCCGCTGTCCGTCCCGTTCCTCCTCGCGCACCTTCAACCGGCCGTGCACGAGCAGTGGTTCTCCGACCGCGACCGAGCCCGCGATATTCGCCGCCAGCGTGCGCCACGCCCACACGGTGTAGAAGCTGGTGTGCCCGTCCGCCCAGAGCTGTTTCTCCCGGTCCCAGCGGCGGGCCGTCACGGCGAACCGGAATCGCGCCATTCCGCCGGTCGCGGTCTCCCGGAACTCCACCCCGGTCGCCGCGTTGCCCACCAGTGTCACCACGGTCTCGTTCATGTCTCCGCCTCCCCTTCGGCTCCGTGGCCGCTGCCGCGCGGTCACTGATCTCATGCTGAAGGGAAGGCGGGGATCCTGCTGAGGGCTGTGTACTACCGACCGGTTGTGGAAAACTCCGTCACCGCCACGTACCGCTCGCGCACCTCCCGGTACCGCACCAGTTCGGCCGCCACCGGATCGAGTACCCTCGCCCGGCCGACGGCCGCCGCCGCCTCGCGCAGGCGCCGCTCGGCCTCCTGCCCGTACCGCCGGGCGGGCCCCCGTGCGGCCGCCGCACACGACCACTCGACCAACGGCCCGCCGATCACACCCGCCAGCATCACCAGCGCGGGCGTGAGCAGTCCCGGTTCGACTACGCCGATGATCTGGCCGACCAGCCAGAGTCCGCCGAAAACCTGCAGCAGCGTCATGGACGCCTGCGCCAGCACGGCGGCGGGCCACCACGCGGGCCTCGGCGGCTTGCCGCCCATCCGACCGTTGTGCGCCACACCCGATGCACCGGCCACACCGGTGGCCACGACACCCCCTCCGCCGACCGCGGCCGCAGTACCGCGTCCCGCGTCCTCACCCGCGCCCCTGGCCCGCCCGTCCCCCGCCGTTCCCGCCTTCTCGGCCAGCTCGTCCAGTGCCTCCGGCAGCCCCGTCGCCCCGTGCACCGCGGCCTCGCGGACCGCCTGCGCCCAAGGACCCGGCAGCCCGTCCGCGGCGGCGTCCGCCACCGTCCGTACCGCCTGCTCGACCCGTTGCCGGGCGGTGAGCTGTTCCTCCGTCGGCGCGGGCATGGCCGCCGACCGGTCCGGGCTTCCCGGCTGCCGGGTGGACTCGTACCACCGCCACAGCCGCAGCCACGGCGTCCCGCAGGCGCGTCCGGCGTTCCTTCGCCACTCACGTTCGGCGGCCTGACCGGCCGCGGCCGCGCCCACCGCCTCCCCCAACCGGTCGGCGAACTCCTCGCGGGCCCGTTCCCCGAGACCCGGCCGCCCCTCGGCGACGTACACCGGACGCAGCTTCGCCGCCGCGGCGTCCACATCGGCCGAGAGCCGGCGCGCCGCTGCTGTGCGCTCCTGCACGAACCGGCCGAGGAGCTCGCGCAGTTCATCCACGCCTTCCCCGGTGAGCGCGGACAGCGACAGGACGGTGGCGCCCGGTTCGCCGTGTTCGCCGAGCGCCATGCCGTCCTCGTCGAGGAGCCGGCGCAGATCGTCGAGGACCTGGTCGGCGGCGTCACCGGGCAACCGGTCCACCTGGTTGAGGACGACGAACGTGACCTCCGCGTGGCCGGCCAGCGGTCGCAGATAGCGCTCGTGCAGGGCGGCGTCCGCGTACTTCTCGGGATCGACGACCCAGATCACCGCGTCGACCAGCGCCAGCACCCGGTCCACCTGCTCGCGGTGCCCGGCCGCTGCCGAGTCGTGGTCGGGCAGATCGACGAGGACGAGCCCCTGGAGCCCCTCGTCCGCCTCCGTACCGCCCTGCTGGGGCCTGCGCCTGAGCCGTCCCGGGACGGCCAGCCGGTCCAGCAGCCCGGCGGCGCCGTCGGTCCAGGAGCAGGCAAGGGGCGCGGCGGTGGTCGGCCTGCGCAGCCCTGTCTCGGAGATCTGTGCGCCCGCGAGGGAGTTGAAGAGCATCGACTTGCCGCTGCCGGACGCCCCGGCGATGGCGACGACGGTGTGCCGCGAGGAGAGCCGCTGTCGTGCGGCGGCTTCGTCGAGCACGCGTCCCGCCTCGGCGAGCGTGGTCCCGTCGAGCCGGGCCCGGGACAGCCCGACGAGTTCGCGCAAGGCGTCGAGCCGCGGCCGGAGCGGGCTGCCGGAGGGTACGTACGCCTCGACCTGAGGACGTACGTCGTCGGGGGCGGGCTCGGGGTCCTCGGGGTCCTCGGCGAGGACCGCTGCGCGCCGGGCGATGAGCCCGTCGTCCCACCGGCCCACGGACGCGGGGACGTGCCGGCCCTGGGACACGACGACACCACCGGCCTCGCCCTGCTCCTGGCCGTGATCCTGGTCAGTGACGGCAGTCAACACTCCCACCTCTCCTTCTGCAGTACGGACAGCGCGGCGATCAGTTCGGCCTGTGGCTCCGGGGACACGTCGAGCGCGTCGAGCGGCGCCATCCGCCGGTCGCGCTCGCTGCCCAGCACCCGGTCGAGACAGCTCGTCAGCAGTACCCCGCCCTTGTCGCGCAGCCGCAGGGCGCCCTGGACTCCGATGCGTTCGGCGAGCTGTTCCCCTGCGCTGCGGGCACGACGGCCGCCGAGCAGCACGGCGGCCAGCAGCGCGGCCACCGTCTCGGCGTCGGGTGCGGCGCCGCGTTCCAGCCGGCGCACCTCTTCCTCGGCCAGCTCCTCCAGGACCCGCCGCCACCGCCGTACGGCCATGGCGACCCGGCCCGGGACGTCCTCGGCGGGCCCCCAGACCCCGGCTTCCCGGCCCGCGTTCCCGAACCCGAACACACCGGCTGCGGGTTCGCACTGCCAGGTGGTCCGGATCTGTTCGTCGGCGGCGGCCACGGCGCACTGCAACAGCGCGGCGAGGCTCTCCACCAGCGCGTCGAGGAGTTCCTCGGACGTGCTGTAGTGCGGGTATCCGCGCCATCGGGTACGGGCGTCCCCTGCGAGCACGCCCCCGTTCCGCAGCCGCCGCCGGACCCGTGCACCCTCCTTCTGGTAGGCGTCCTCGACGACGCCGGTGAGCCGCACGGCCGCGGCGTACTGTGCGGCAACGGCGCCGGCCAGCTCCGGCATCCGTACGTCCAGCGAGTCGATGACCCCGGCCGCCGTACGCCCCACCGCCTGCTGGCGGGCCGCCGGATCCTGCACGCGGTGGCTGAGCCAGGCGCGCAGCGGGGCAACCGCGGTGGTGGGCAGCAGCCCGCTGCCGCCGCCCGCCGACTCGGGCAGTTCCGGGATGGTGAACCGGGGCACCTCACCCAGTCCCGCTTTGGTGAGGAGCGCCCCGTACTGCCGCGAGACCTCGCCGATCACCTGGTGCGGCACCCGGTCGAGCACGGCGACGAGCGAGGCGTCGTACTCCTTCGCGGTACGCAGCAGATGCCACGGCACCGCGTCGGCGTACCGGGAGGCGGTGGTCACCATGACCCAGACGTCGGCGGCGCAGATGAGTTCGGCGGCCAGCACCCGGTTCCGTACGACGAGCGAGTCGATGTCGGGGGCGTCGAGCAGCGCAAGCCCGCGCGGCAGACTCGCGGCGGTCTCGACCCGCAGCGTCGTCCCCTCCTCCTCCGCGCCGTCGTCGAGCGCGGCGAGCTCGTCGCGGAGGCCGGGATCCGTGGGTTCCCCCGGCGGCAGCCAGACCCGGGTCAGCTGCGGCAGCACTCGGACCCCGGCGAACCAGTGGTGATCATCCGGATGGCAGACAAGGACGGGGATCCGGGTGGTCGGCCTGAGTACCCCGGCCTCACTGACCCGCCGCCCCACGAGCGAATTGACGAGCGTCGACTTCCCGGCGCCGGTGGATCCGCCGATGACCGCGAGCACGGGCGCTTCGGGATCCTTGAGCCGGGGAAGCAGGTAGCCGTCGAGCTGTGCGAGCAGCTCGACCCTCGTCTGCCGGGCGCGTGTCACCCCAGGGAGCGGCAGTGGGAGACGCACGGCGGCGACACGGTCGCGCAGGGCGGAAAGTGCGTCGATGAGCTGAGGCCGTACGTCCATGGTCACCACATGCGAAGAATGCCCAATTTTGGCGCCTTTTTGAAGCGTATAGCCCCCTCTGCGCGCCGATTGCGCCGTCGGGACAGAGGGGGCGAGTGGGACGCAGGCATAACGAGTGCACAACACCCGGGGCGCGAGGCGTCAAAAGCGATGCGCGAGCCGCCCCTACCTGCGATTATCGGTTCGCTTCACCGAACCTACACATCGTGCCACGCAGGTGAAGCAACCGGGTCGAGGCGATCGGAGCCCTATCCTTGTCCCGGCAAGGTCACGGAACGGCCCGGATCCAGGCCACCGAGGCCACCGCCCGGCCCCCGTAGCTCAGTGGATAGAGCAGGCGCCTTCTAAGCGCTTGGCCGCAGGTTCGAGTCCTGCCGGGGGCACTTTGCCCGTACGACATCAGGCCCTCCCTCGGGAGGGCCTTTTTGCTGGTCATGGCACGGTAGCGAGGCCGCTGTAGCGAACGCATAAGCGCCGGACCGGCCCCAGGTCACGGTGGGTGGGGTCCGGCACTGTCCGGCTATCCGGGTCTGTTCGGAGACCCGTTCGTAAATCGTGGTGCACACGGCGCCGAGCGGGGCGCCGTGGTCGGCGCCGAGCAGTCAGCGGCGTCCGGCGGGCTCGTCCGTGCGGTCGAGGGCGACCGAGAAGGCGCGGGCGACGTCGTCGAGGTGGAGGAGGTCCCGGCGGGCCGTCCGTCGGGCACATCGTTATGGGCTCACCGGCCACCGCGCGCGGCGCACCTTCATGGAGACGATGCCCTTGTCCCGGGTGGTCGGCCCGGCGTACGGGGAATGCGGTCTCAGCGGCCGGTCCTCGGTCCACGCGCCCTGCTCGATGGATCCGTACACCTCGTCGGTGGAGACGTGCGCAAAGCGGCGGAACGCCGGCGCGCAGCGCGGCCTCCAGCGGCGTCCGGGTGCCGGGGACACCGGCACGGGCGAAGGGCGCGGCGGTCTCCGGGGAGCGGTCCACAGGCGATTCGGCCACGAAGTGCACGATCGCATCGTGGACCGGCAGCACGGCCGGCCGCGGCGACCGATCGCAGATGTCGCCCTGGGTGAAGGTGAGTCGGCCGTTCGGCGCAGACAGGTTGTCGCAAGGGCCGGCGGACGTCAGCCTGTCGACGACGGCGACGAACCGTCAGAACGAAGATCTCCTGCGCCACACGGACGCTCGGGAGCGACGGCCCGTGACCGCACCGGTCGCGTCGGGGGCGTCGTACGCGCGGCAGGCCTCCTCGACCCGCTCCAGGTTGGCCTGGGACCGGTCGGCAAGCACGGCGAACAGCGGCGAGAGCGGCTCCGGCCGAGGTCGCTGATCTCGTACCACCGGTCCGATGGAGCACGCCTGGGCAGGAGCGACCGTCGTGGCGGAAGGAACCGCCGCTCCCGAAGCGGGAGTCCGCGGGACGGGGGTGTAGGCCTCCCGCGGCCGGCCGCGGTCAAGAAGGCCCGCGATCCCTACGGCTTCTTCCGTTTCGCCCACGGCATCCGCGTGGACCGACGGGTGAGGACCGGGTGGTGGGCTGCTGTCGGCCCACCGTCCGGCCCGGTCATCCCTGCCCGCCAGGCATCAGGACGTTTCTGTACCAGCCGGCATGGAGCGGGAAGTCCGCTTTGAAGCCGTCACCGGGATCGCAGTCGAGGAGCTCCCACACCCGACCATCGGCGAACCAGTGCTCCACGGCGAGCAATTGGAGGGAATGCAGGAGGCGCGGTGACTCGACGAGCCGTGCCCGGGCCTCGTCCAGCGCGATGCCCGCGGCAGCCCACTTCAGCCCGAGCGCGGTGGAGACCACCGCCACGAGATCGGAACAGGCCACCGGATCGGGGTGGTTGACGTGATGGATACCCGCGGTCTCCCGGGGCGAGAGCGCCGCGGCCAGCAGAGCCCGGCCCAGCGCCCGCACATCGATCATGGAGTGCCGGGCTGCGCACCCGGCCAGACCGGACGACAGTTCCCGGACCAGCGCGAACAGACCGGGGATCACCCAGCGGTCCCCCTCGCCATAGACGAGATGGGGGCGCAGCACGGTCCCGCCGGCAGCCAGCACATGGCTTTCCGCGGCGGCACGCGTAACGCTGGTGAGCGAGACCGGGGCGAGCGGCGCCCGGCCGGGGGCCAGGTCCGTGAACGGCCCGCGTCCGTACACGGCTGCCGTGCTCAGACAGACGATGCGGGCGACGCCTGCGCGCTCCGCCTCCTCCACCAGTGCCCGGGTCCCGAGGTCGTTCACGGACCGGACCGTTCGTTCGTCCCCGTTGATCTGCGAGGCGCAGTGAATCACCGCGTCGACCCCGTCGCAGATGCCGCGCAACGACGCGACGGAGGTGAGGTCCCCGTGCACGGTTTCGATGTCGGAGCCTGCGCCGGACGCAGGGACGTCGACGGGCGCCCGGTGTTCCATCAGACGCAGCCGGACGCCGGGTTTGGTGTCCGCGGCCGCCACCACATGTCTGCCGACGAAGCCGCTCGCCCCGGTGATGAGGATGTGCGTCACGACCGGTCGTCCCCATGTGTGTGAGTGAGTTCGCTGGTGAATACCGGCTCGCCGTCCTGTTGTCCGCGTACCCGCACCACAGTCCGGGAACTGTCGTCGAAGGGCATCAGCTCGGCCTCCACCCAGCAGGCGCCGTCGAGTTCGGCGTATTTATGGAAAGCGATCTCCACCGACGTCGGGAGAAATGTGTGCCCCGGAACGACAGCGACGGCTGCCTGGCGAGCCGCCTCCAGCAGCACGATGCCCGGAACATGGTCGTTCGGGCGTCGGAACAGGGTCGGGTGGGTGGTGTCCAGCCGCAATCGCCAGCGGTTCGGCTGAGGTGTCGGCGTCAGTACGACGTCCGACTCCTCCGTCCGGCCCACCTCGTACGGATCCGCACCGGGCGACAGGGGCACGGGACGGCCCATCATGTCCAGACTGTCCTGGCGGAGTCGGCGGTAGGCGCGCGCCGATGTGCAACTGATCCGTCCCGAGCTGGTCGCCAGCACGGTGCCGCCGCGGCAGAAGCGCAGGTCGACCCGCATGGCAGCGATGCTCTTGCCCCGCTTCCGCACATCCGAGCAGGTCAGATCGATCAGGACCTTTCCGGACGCGACCTCCAGGGAAAAATCCGGAACAACGATGTCGTACGCCAGGTCCCACATCACGAACTGGTCGTCGACCGGAACTTCCAACTCCGCGTGGGCCAGCATCATCGTCGCCTGCCGCATGGTCTCGGCTATCAGCAGGGGATCCTGATGGTGGCCCGATCCGGCCGCGAAGAAGTGGTGCGGGCGCGGCCATCGGGCCGATACGGAGAACTCCGTATCGCTCAGCCTGCACCAGGCGGTGGGAAAGATGTCCCTGGGGTCGGACCGGTGAACGAGTTCATGCGAGACGTCGGTTCTCCAGCCTCTCTGCGGAGGGATCGCCGACCGGTGGAGGCCGGATGGTTCGGTCTCGGCGAGGGTGCCAGTGTCGGCCAAATCGATGTGGACCATGGAAATACCCCCAGCTCATCCATGGGGGAGTGCCTCGCTCCCCCACGGTAAGGTACCGACGGACCTGGTTCTTCCACAGTCCGGCTGGTGTACGCGAGATCACACCGCCACGAGAGGCAGGAACGCACAGCTGATGGCCCAACAAGCTCGAGCGATCCAGACCCGGCAGTCGATCCTGCTGGCTGCCGCCACTGTCTTCGACGAGCGTGGCTACGCAAGCGCCACCATCAGCGAGATTCTCGCACGGGCCGGCGTGACCAAAGGGGCCCTCTACTTCCACTTCGCCTCGAAGGAGGAGCTGGCCCTCGGAGTGATGGAGGCGCAGCTTGAAGTCGGTTCGCTGCCGACGCAGTTGACAAAGCTCCAGGAGCTGGTCGACCAGGGCCTGGTGCTGGCCCACCGGCTCCGTCACGAGCCGCTGGTGCGCGCGAGCGTCGGGCTGGCGATGGAGCAGGGGGGCGGTGAACTGGACCGCGGCCTGCCGTTCCACTCCTGGATCGCCCGGCTCGAAACCTTGCTGACCGAGGCGAAGCGGCAGAACGAGGTCCTGCCCCACGTCAATCCGGCGGAGGCCGCCCAGCTCCTGGCCGGCGCCTTCTCCGGCATCCAGGAGATGTCCCACGTCCTCTGCGAACGCAAGGACTTGGAACAACGGATCTCCATGCTGCTGCGCTATGTACTGCCGAGCATCGCACTGCCGGCCGTACTCGCCGTGCTGGAGATCACCGAGACCCGAGCCGTACACCTGCTGGCCGCGGTCGGGGCCCCGGACGTACCCGAGGACGGGCGCGAAGCGGAGTAGGTCCCCGCCCCTGGACTCCGGCCGTGCGAATGTCCGTACCGCACGTCCTGAAACAGCCGCGGCTGGGCCGGGGCTGTGTGACGCATGAGGCCGACCGGAGCGGCCCCCGGGCGCGTACGCCTCCCGGAACGGCGGTCAGGACACCGGCTGTTCGGTCCAGATGCACTTGCCGGTGGCGGTGTAGCGGGCGCCCCAGCGGTGGGCGAGGGCGGCGACCAGTTGCAGTCCGCGACCGCCCTCGTCGGTCTCCGTCGCGTTGCGGATGCGGGGTGTGGACAGGCTGCCGTCGGAGACCTCGCAGATCAGCCGCTCGGCGCGGAGCAGGCGGAGGGCGATGGGGCTTTTGCCGTACCGGACGGCGTTCCCGACCAGCTCACTGACCAGGAGCTCGGCGGTCATGGCGAGTTCGTCGAGCTCCCAGCCCTCCAGTTGGTCCCGGACATGGTGACGTGCTTCGCTCGCGGCGATCGGGCCGTCGGGAAGTGTCCAGCTGGCAATGGAGTCGGCAGGTATCGCAAAGGTGCGGGCGACGAGCAGTGCGGCGTCGTCCATGAGCTGGGTGCCCGGCAGCAGCTCGGCCAGGACCTCGTCGCACAGCCGCTCCAGCCCGAGCGAACTGCCCGCGGCGTCGTCCTCCCGTGCGGCGGCCGCCGCACCGGAGAGCGCCTTCGTCAGATGGCGCATACCCCGGTCGATGTCGCGGGTGGCGGATTCGATCAGTCCGTCCGTGTAGAGCACCAACAGGCTGCCCCGGGGGAGGACGACCTCCGTGGTCTCGAACGGCGGGCGTGCGGTGCCCAGCGGCGGATCCGGCCGGTGGGCGAGGAATGTGGTGTTGCCGTCCGGGTACACGACGGCCGGCGGCGGGTGCCCGGCGGAGCCGAACTTGCACGTGCAGGTGACGGGGTCGTACACCGCGTACAAACAGGTGGCGTAGAAGTCGTCGCCGAGGTCGTTCACCACCTGGTTGAGGCGGGTCAGGAGTTCGGAGGGCGGGAACTCAAGATCGGCGAGCGTGTGCACGGCGGTCCGCAGCCGCCCCATGGTGGCCGCCTCGGACAGGCCGTGTCCCATCACATCGCCGATGACCAGCGCCACCCGGGCGCCGGACAGCGGGATCACGTCGTACCAGTCGCCACCGACCTCGATGCCCTCGTTGGCGGGCACATAGCGGGCGGCGGTACTGACCGCGCACAGCCTCGGAAGCTCGCTCGGCAGCAGTCCCCGCTGGAGCGCCTGGGCCCTCATGTGTTCGGCGTCGAACAGCCGGGCACGCTCGATGGCCTGCGCCATCAGTCCGCTGAGCGTGATGAGCAGAGCCTTTTCCTCACCGCCGAGACGCCGCGGCTCGGTGAAGGAGACGACGCAGCAGCCGACGGAGCGGCCGGAGACGATCAGCGGCAGGAACGCCCAGGACGACTTCCTGGCCTCGGCCGGGCGGCCGGCCATCCGGGGGTAGCGCTCGGTGTACTCCTCCACCGAGTCGATGAAGGCGGCCGTTCTCGTGCGATGCACCTCGTCGAGCGGGGCGATGTCGCCGACCGGCATTCCCTCGAAGTCGCGGAAGAACGTCTCCGGGTATCCGACCTGCCCGGCGACGTGCAGCGTGTCCGCTTCGATGAGATGGACGACGAGACCGGAGGCGCCGAACGGCGCCATGATCCGCTCGGCGGCGGCATTCACGACATCCTGCACCGTGAGGGCCTCGGCGAGGGCACCGGCCAGCGCGGTGATGCGGGCGTTGCGGTCGGCCGTGACGCGCTCCGCGGCGACGGACTCGGCTTCACGCGACCGCATCTCGGTGACATCGGTGGCGTACACCATCAGGCCGTCCGGTACCGGGATCAGCCGCATCTGGTACTGACGCCGGTTGGTGGGCCACCGCACCACGAAGCCGACCGGGGTCCCGCGGTCGACGGCCCGCCGGTACGACGCCTGCAGGCCGAGTCCCACGGCGTCGATGCCGATCTCGGCCAATGCGTCCCACAGGTTCCGGCCGAGCAGCTCCTGCGAGGCTCCGAGGAGCCGCTCCGCCTCCATGTTGAGGAAGGTGATCCGCCACTCGCTGTCGACCGCGAAGAACGCGTCACTCATGTGCCGCAGCGCGCGGCTGACCGAGTCCCGGGCGATCCGGCTCTCGGTGGTGTCCCACACCGTGCCGACCATGCGACCGGGCCGGCCGTCCTCTCCCGGCAGGACCCTGCTCCGCGAGCTGACCCAGCGCGTGGTCCCGTCCGGGCAGCGTATCCGGTACTCCAAACTGGACACCCGCTGGTTACGGATCGCCTGCTCGATCTCGACCAGGAGCCACGGCAGGTCATCGGGGTGGACCAGCCCGCTCCAGGTGTCGAAGCGCTGGTTCGTGGACTGCCCTGCCATACCGAGGATGGCGAGCGTCGACTCGTCCCACAGCTGCTCCCCTGTGGTCAGGTCCCATTCCCAGGAACCGACCTTGATCGCTTCCAGCGCCTGTCGGAGCCGGGTGACGGGTGGCTCCTTCCCCAGCCGCCCGGGGTCGATCCTGCCCCAGCCCATCGAGGGCTCCCGCAGCCGCAGGGCGGCCCAGGCGGCGAGCGTCTCGACGGCCGACCGCTGCTGCGGCGTGGGCTGCCCCTCACCGAGGGTGAGCACGGACAGCGCGCCCACGACCCCGTCCGGCGTGAGGAGCGGAACGGCCAGCAGCCCGCTGCCCGCGGGCAGCGCGGAGAGCGGCGACCAGGGGGCGGCGGCGTGGGGGTGGTGGCCGAGGGGGCTGTCGGGGCCCCGGCCGCCGTGCCGTGCGCCGCCGTCCGTACCGCCCTCTCCGGCGCGTTCTGTGCCGCCCTCTGTGCTGCGCTGGGCCACGGAGACCTCGGGGATGCTCTGCCCGCCCAGAGCGGACATCCATACAGAGGCGCCACCCGCCACCGCACGCGCGGGCGCGGTGTCGCCGTCCACCGCGATCTCTTCCCAGTCCTGGGCCACGGTGCGAACGATCCCGCTGGTCGCCATCAGCAGCAGCCCCCGCCCCCTGGGGCCCCTCACATGGACCATCCCGCCCAGTCCGTCGGCCTCCGTCACCGCATGTTCCAGGGCGAAACCGAGCAGATCGACTCCTCCCAGCCCAACCCCCGCTTCGATGATCATCCGAAGCCGTGCCGCACCGGCCTTGTCCATGAGGAGCTGCTCAGCCATCGCTCGCTTCCTTCCGCGAACCCGCGTAGGACACAGGGCACCCGGAATGAGTGACATTGCCCTCTTAAGTGTACGTACGGGTACGGGCGAGCGAATGTGCAGGCGCTTACCGCGGGACTGGCTACGCGGCGTCCGTCACCGCCGTGCAGCCGAGCTTGTCGACCGCCTGGTAGTAGGTCCAGGCCGTAGCGTCGCAAGAGGCCTTCTTGACGCCGGCGCTGTCGCACGGGCGGCCACGGGAAGGGGAGTTACGCGCGAAGGAACGCCAGCACCGCCAGCACCCTGCGGTGTGTCTCGTCGGCCGGCGGCAGGTCCAGCTTGGCGAGGATGTTGCCGATGTGCTTGCCGACCGCGGCTTCGGAGACCACCAGGTCGCGGGCGATCGCGCCGTTCGACCTGCCCTGGGCGACCAGGGCGAGCACTTCCCGTTCGCGTGCGGTGAGCCGCTCCAGCGGATCGCGGCGGCGGCGCAGGAGTTGGCGTACGACCTCCGGGTCGACGACGGTGCCGCCGTCGGCGACCTCCCGCAGGGCGTCGATGAACTCCTCGATCTGACCGACCCGGTCCTTGAGCAGGTAGCCGACACCGGATCCGTCGCCGGAGTCGAGGAGTTCGGCGGCGTACGTCCGCTGCACGTACTGGCTGAGCACCAGCACCGGCAGAGCGGGCTGCTTCTCGCGGAGTTCCACCGCCGCGCGCAGTCCTTCGTCCTGGAGACCGGGCGGCATCCGGACATCGGTCACGACGATGTCCGGGGAGTGTGCGGCGGCGGCCGCGAGGAGCGCTTCCGCGTCGCCGACGGCGGCGACGACCTCGTGGCCGCAGCGGGTGAGCAGTCCGATGAGACCTTCACGGAGCAGCACGCTGTCCTCGGCCAGCACTACGCGGAGCGATCGGTCCACTCGCAAGGAATCTCCACACGCAACAGGGTCGGGCCGCCGGGCGGGCTGGACAGCGCAAGTCTGCCATCCAGTACGGAGACCCGGTCGGCGAGACCGGTCAGCCCGGTCCCTTCGCCACCGGTGCGCGCACCGCCGCGCCCGTCGTCGCGGATCTCCAGGAAGAGCCGGCCCGCGGCGTGGCCGCCGGTCACCTCGGCACGGCTCGCACCGCTGTGCCTGGCGACGTTGGCCAGCGCCTCGCAGACCACGAAGTACGCGGCCCCCTCGACGGCCTCGGGGAACCGGCCGGGGAGCGCCAGTTCCAGGTCGACGGGGGTCGCGGAACGGTCGGCGGCGTCGGAGACGGCGGCTTCCAGGCCGTAGTCGGCGAGGACCTTGGGGTGGATGCCGTGGATCAGTTCGCGCAGTTCGGCCAGTGCCTGACCGGCCTCCTGGTGGGCCTTGGCCAACTGGTCGGCGAGGGGGCCGGGCGGCGCGTCGAGGCGGGCGAGTCCAAGGGTCATGGTGAGCGCGACGATGCGCTGCTGGGCGCCGTCGTGGAGATCGCGTTCGATGCGGCGCCGTTCCGCCTCGAAGGCGTCGACCAGCCGGACCCGGGAGCGGGTGAGTTCGGTGACCCTGTTCCCCATGTCGTCGCCCCTGTCGGCGACGAGGAGGCGGGCCAGTCCGGCTCTCGCCCCGGCCAGCAGGCCCAGCGCGTAGCAGCCGAGCGCGAGGAGTACGAGGCCGAGCGCAGCGATGGCGAAGGCTTCGGGCCAGGTGGTGACCGTCCACTGCTTCACCACGCGGGCCTCTTCGCCGTTCCCGTACACCTCCATCACCGCGGGGGTGGACATCAGCGCCAGTGGGACAGCCACGCACCCACCCAGTGCGAGGACGTCGAGCGGCCACAGGACCACGGCCCAGAGCAGTGCGTACCCGAGTTCCCGCCAGGTCGCCGGCTCCCGGTATCGGAAGGCGAGCCAACTCCACAGCCCGGGTTCGGCCGGGCGGCGGTGCGGGCCGGGCGCCGGGGTCCGGTCCATCAGGCGGAGCCGTATCCGCTCGATGGCCCCCACCGGAATGCCGGCGAGGGTCGTCAGCGCGAGCAGTGGCAGCCCGATCACCACGACGGTGAGCGCACCGGCGAGCACCACGCCGAGCGTGATCACGAACAGCACCACGACGCCTGCCACGGCTCCGCTCAGCAGGTATCCGACCGAGCGCCAGGGCCAGGACGACAGCAGATAACGGGGTCCCTGCATGGCCTGCCACACGTTCCGAGGGCGCATGGCCCCACCGTAGAAGACGCTGCTGCGCCGGAACCATCGGTGCTGCCGGAGTCCCGGGGGTAGGGCTGGGCCTACCCCCGGGACCCTCCGCGACGGCTCAGCGGTTGACGGGGGATCCCGGCGCCGCGCCCTTCGCGACCGTGCCCAGCGTGCCCTGGCCGAAGGTGAGCGATCCCGTGGCCGTCGGACCGGAAAGCCCCCGGCCGGGTCAGCCCATCTCGCCCTCCTGCTCACCCCCGCCGCCGGGGCCCCTGTCGTCGCCCCGGAGCCGGTCGGCCTGCGCGATCGCCGTCGCCAGCTTCCGTACCGAACTGTCCTCGGTGCCGGCTGCCAACGTCGCCGCCCGGGTGGAGAGTTCGCCGAGCCCCGGCTGACCCGGCAGTGTGCCGCCTCGCAGCTGCTCCGCGAAGTACGCCGCCACCGCGGCCACCTGGAGCCGCTTGTCGCTGTCGCCGCCCCACAGGCTGCCGTCGATCGCACCCGTCTCGACCGTTCCCGACTGCTCGTGCGGCGCCCGTGTCTTCGGGTCCAGCCAGCGCACCGTCGCGGTCGCCACATGCCCGGCGGCGCCGTCCCGGAGCCGTACGGCATAGAGCGCGGTCACGGTGTGCCCGGGGCCGACCTCGCCGCCGTCCACGCTGTCGTCGCGGAAGTCGTCGTCGGCCACCTTGCGGTTCTCGTACCCGATGAGCTTGAACTGCTTGACGTTCTTCGGGTCGAAGGCGACCTGCGCCTTGGCGTCGCGGGCCCGCAGTTCGATGTGGGCGGGAAGCTGATCGACGAAGACCTTGCGGGCCTGGGTCTCGTCGCCGATGTAGGTGGTGTGGCCGTCGCCCTTGTCGGTGAGGCGTTCCATCAGCGCGTCCCCGTAGTCGCTGCCGACGCCGACGCCGAAGAGGGTGATGCCGTACTCGCGGCGGGCGTCGTCGATCCGTTCGAGGATGGCGTCGGCATCGGTCTCACCGGTGTTGGCGAGGGCGTCGGAGAGCAGGACGACCCGGTTGTTCGCGCCCGCGCGGTGGCCGGAGACCGCCTCTTCGTAACCGCGCCGGACACCCGCTTCCACATTGGTGGAGTCGGTGGGTTCCATGGAGTCGACGGCGTCGCGGATCCTTCCGCGGTGGTCCCGCAGCCGGGTCATCGGCACCAGTGTCTTCGCCTTGTCGCTGAAGGTGACCAGGGAGACGGAGTCGTCGTCGCGGAGTTCGTCGGTGAGGATCGAAAGGGACTTCTTCACCAGGTCGAGGCGGCCGGTCCCGGCCATCGAGCCGGAGATGTCGACGACGAAGGTCAGTGCGGCGGGCGGGCGTTCGCCGTCTTCGTCCGCGACTCGGGTGGCCAGGCCGACCCGTACGAGCGACCATTCACCGGCCCCCGCGCCCTCACCCGTACGTGCCCCGTCGACCGTCACCGAGAACCCGTTGCCGGCCGGCCGCCGATAGCCCTGGCGGAAGCTGTTGACGAACTCCTCGGGCCGTACGGTCTCCGCCCCCGGCAACTCGCCGTCGTCGAGCTTGCGGCGCGCGTACCCGTAACTGGCGGTGTCCACGTCCAGTGCGAACGTGGAGAGATAGTCCGGCGCCACGGGCTTCTCCGGCCGATCCTCCGCCTTCCGAGAGGCGTCGTCCTCGGCGCCGGGTGCGGGCGCGGGGGCGACCTGGCCGCCCCCGCTCGTCCCCTGCGGACCGTCGGCACGTTTGGCGGACGAGTTGTACCCGCTTTCCCCCGCCCCGCAGCCGGTGAGCAGCGCCCCGCCCACCAGCATCCCGCCCGCCAGCACCAGTCCGAGCGTCCTTCGATACATCCGGCCATGCGTCCGGTCTTTCATCCCGTACCCCCAACCATCGCGTCAGCACTTGTGGATGTGACGTTCGGGGCGGCGCCAGGGAGCAGACGAAAACGTTGCGGAACAGTCTCGATGCGGCAACGGCGGGCGGAAACGGCGCGAGACGCCGCGGAACATCAACGTCAGGACACGATGTCCTTACGACTGAACCCGCGGAACGCGAGAGCGAAAAGGATCAGGGCGTACGTCACCGAGATCGCCGCCCCCTTCGCCATGCCACCCCACTCCAGGTCCGGCTGGAGCGCGTCCGCCCAGGCGAACTGCCAGTGCGCGGGCAGGAAGTCGCGCCAGGAGCCGAGCGCGGTGACGGCGTCCAGCACGTTGCCGACGATGGTCAGCCCGACCGCGCCGCCGACCGCGCCCAGCGGGGCGTCGGTCTTCGTCGACAGCCAGAACGCCAGCCCGGCGGTGACCAGTTGGGAGACGAAGATGAAGGCGACGACGAGGGCGAGCCGCGGCACGGTGTCGCCGGTCGCGAGCGCACCACCGGTGGGGAGTTCGAGCGGCCCCCAGCCGTATGCCGCCGCTCCCGCGGCCAGTGCGACGAGCGGCAGCAGCACCATCGCGGCCAGGCTGAAGCCGAGTGCCACGACGAGTTTGCTCCACAGCAGCCTGGCCCGGGGCACGGGCGCGGCGAGCAGGTAGCGCAGCGAGGACCAGCCGGCCTCCGAGGCGACGGTGTCCCCGCAGAACAGTGCCACCGGCACCACCAGCAGGAATCCGGCCGAGACGAACAGGCAGGTCGCGGCGAAGTTCGCGGCGGACGCGGTCGCGGTGTCCATCAGAGTGATCCGGTCGCCGCCGCCCCGGGAGCTCGGGGTGCCGCCGATCGCGAAGGCGGTGATCAGGATGAACGGCAGCGCCGCCAGCACCCCGCCCATCAGCAGAGTGCGCCGCCTGCGCAGCTGCCGAACCGCCTCGACACGCAGCGGCAGGGTGCGCCGGGCCAGGTAGCCGGGCGCCTCGGCGGCGTGGGTGAGATCGACTGCGGCACTCATGCGGAGCCTCCGGAGATCAGAGTGAGGAACGCGTCCTCCAGGCGACGGTGCGGCCCGACCCCCGTCAACGGCACGTCCAGCCGGACCAGTTCGGCGATCAGCCGGGAGGAGTTCGCGCCGTCGAGCCGGACGAGCAGGCCCAGCCCGTCGTCCGTGCGGACGGCCGAGTCGATCCCGGGGAGTGCGGCGATCTTCTCCACCAGCGGTTCGGCGATCTCCTCGGCGGTGGCGACGAGCAGCATGTCGCCCGAGCCGGTGATCTCGGCGACCGGTCCGGCCTGGACGAGCCGGCCCCGGTCCATGACCACCAGATGGGTGCAGGACTGCTCGACCTCGGAGAGGAGATGGCTGGAGACGATGACGGTCCGGCCCCCGGCCGCGTAACGGATCATCACGTCCCGCATCTCGCGGATCTGGGGCGGGTCGAGCCCGTTGGTCGGCTCGTCGAGGATGAGGAGGTCCGGCATGCCGAGCATGGCCTGGGCGATCGCGAGCCGCTGCCGCATGCCCTGGGAGTACGTACGCACGGCGCGGGCCAGCGCGTCACCGAGCCCGGCGATCTCCAGGGCCTCCTCGATGTGCGAGTCCCCGGCGGGGCGTCCGGTGGCCTGCCAGTACAGCTCCAGGTTGGCGCGCCCGGACAGGTGCGGCAGGAATCCGGCGCCCTCGACGAACGAGCCGACCCGGGACAGTACGGGCGCGCCCGGCCGGATGGCATTCCCGAAGACGCGGATCTCGCCGTCGTCGGGCGTGATCAGCCCCATCAGCATGCGGAGCGTGGTGGTCTTGCCCGCGCCGTTGGGTCCGAGGAGTCCGAGGACCTGGCCCTTCTCCACGCGGAAGGAGAGGTCCTGCACGGCGTACCGGTCGGCGGACTTGGCGTACTTCTTCGACAGTCCGGTGATCTGGAGGGGGACCTCGGCGAGCACCGGGTCGGGGGCGGGGGTCGCGGTACGCCGCCGTGCGGTGAGCAGCAGGGCGAGAGCGACGACGGCGGCCGCCGCCGGGAGCCCCCAGGTCCACCACGGCAGGGCGGCCGATGCCGTCTTCACCGCGGGGGCGGTGGGAACGGTCAGCGGGCCGGCGAGGGAGACGCTGTACGTGGTCGGCTCGGCCGGTGAGGCGTAGCCGAGGTCCGTGGCGGAGAGGACGAGCCGGAGCCGGTGTCCGGCGTCGAGTGCGTGGTCGACGGCGGGCAGGGTCAGCTCGACGGTCTTGTTCTGCCGCTCCGGCGTGATCCGGTAGGGGGCGACGAGCTGGGCGGGCAGCACCTGCTGCTTCCCGTCCGGCGAGACGTCGTACACCTTGCCGAACAGGACCGCGTCGCCCTGCCCGGCCGTCACCTTCACGCGGACGGTGGGCGATCCGGTGATGCGCATCGACGTATCGAGCGGTGCGGAGTCGAAGCGGGCGTACTGGCCGGGGAAGTCGATCGACAGACCGACGCCGAGGGACGAGAGCTGGGCGATGCCGCCGCCGACGCCCGGGACGGCGGAGATGGCGGGCGGGTTGGCGCCGGCGGGGTTGCGGAAGGTCTGCGTCCGACGGTCCGCGGCTCCACCGGTCCGCCCGGCACCCGCCGCCGCACCTGTACCTGCGCCTGCGCCCGTGATGTCCGGACCGCTGCTCGTCGCGGTCAGCGCGATCTCCCGGTCGCCGCTGGACAGCCCGGGATACGTGTCGCTGCTCGCCCCGCGCCGGAGCGCCGCCCCGTCCGTGGAGTCGATGCCTCCGGTACGGGTGACGCGGAAGGAGGGTCCGGTGTCGGCGCCCTTGTCCTCCTTCAGATAGCGGTCGAACCAGGCCCCGATCCGGTTCTCGACCCGCCCGCTCTCCATGTCCCCGCCGTCGTGACCGCCCGCGATCCAGTCGACGGCGACGGGTGCACCGTTCCCGCTGATGGTCCGCGCCATGGCATCGGCCTGCCCGAGCGGGAAGAGGGAGTCGGTCTGCCCCTGCACGATGAGCGCGGGCACCTTGATGCGGTCGCCGACGGCGCTCGGCGACCGCTCGCTGAGCAGCGCACGCGCGGCGGCGTCCGGCTTCCCGGAGACGGCGACCCGTTCGTACATGGCGCAGAGCTGCTTCTCGAACTTCTCGCAACCGCCGCCCGAGGTGACGAAGATCCCGGCCCAGAGCTTCTTGAAGACCCCGTCGGGGAAGAGCGCGTCGGCGAGGTTCCAGTACGTGATCACCGGCGCGATGGCGTCGACGCGCCGGTCGTACCCGGCGGCGAGAAGCGAGACCGCGCCACCGTACGAGGCGCCCGTGACGCCGACCCGCGGGTCGCCCTTCGCGTCCAGCTGCACCTCGGGCCGCCGGGCCAGCCAGTCGATCAGCCCGGACACGTCCTTGACCTCACGGTCGGGCGCGTTGAGCGAGATCTCCCCGCCGGACTTCCCGAACCCGCGGGCCGACCAGGTCATGACGGCGTACCCGGCACCGGCCAGCTCCTCCGCCTGCGCCCGCACATCGTCCTTGGAGCCGCCGAAGCCGTGCCCGATCAGCACGGCGGGCCGTCGCTCCGAACCGCCGGACGTGAAGTACGAGGTGTCGAGGGACACCCCGTCGATCCGCATCGTCCGGTCCTCGCGGTGCACGGCGGGCGCACGGTCGTCGGCCACCGCGGTCCAGGTACCGGCGCCCGCGAGCACGACGAGCGCGGCCAGGGCCGCCGCCCACCGGCCACGCTCACGGGTCCACCGGCGCCATCGGGAGTCAGGGGTCTGCATGTGTCGACCCTAAGCGCACGACCCTCGCGCCCGGGCTGCCGCGAGGGGGAAGTGTTCGGCCTCCTTCCGGCGTACGGCGCTCCCCCGCCGTACTCCGTACGCGGTATGCCCGCCCGGCCCGGCTCGCCCCCGCCCGGCCCCCTCCACCCCATCTCGTTCTTGGTTGGCCCCGCAACGAAGCTCCCGAACCCGCGACCGCGGTCGACGCCCCCTACCGCCGCCCCGGCATCGGCCGCGCCCTGACCGAGGCGCCGGCCGCCGTCGCCCGAGAGCGGGGCTGCTACGACATGTGAGTCAGCGTGGACCTCGACAACGAGACGGCACGGGCGACCTACCGGTCGGCGGCGCTGCGGACGACGGCGACTTCGCCATGCTGACGTGGAAGTTCGACGCCACGGCGTAGCGGCGGACACTGATGGCCGTCCGCTACCGGCGGCGCACCCACGAGAAGATCATATAAAGGGCGGCACCGACCGGAATATGAAACTCCAGCGTTGCCTCCGGGGACAGGACCACTGACAATTCGATCAGTTTGAGCATTCCTGGATCATCACCTTTCAGGATTTTCCGATGTTCCGCGACTGCGGAATTCCCACTCCCCATGGGAGCCCGATGCGGCGGACCCCAGAAGGGCTCACAGGGGGGCTCACAACTCGCGCACTGGGCCCAACTGGCCCTGGACCTCGGTATGCTGAGGTCCAGGGAGGCGACATGGCAGAGACCCAGGACGTGACACAGCGCGGAAATCCATGGTTGGAAAAGCTGGTGGCGGAATCAGGAATGAGCCACAAACGCCTCGCTCACCGGGTGAATGAGCTGTGCCTTGTCGACGGGAAGCCCAGCCACTACACGCACACCTCGGTGGCGAACTGGTGCCGACGCGGAATGGTGCCGAAATGGCCGATACCCCGGCTCATCTGTATGTCGCTCTCCGAGGCGCTGGGCAGGCCGATGACCCTGCAGGACATCGGCATGCAGGGCGCGGAGGGTGACGCCTCTCAGTTGGGCCTGGAGTTCGCCCGTCGCCAGGACGACGCGGTGACCGAAGCAGCATCGTATTGGAGTGCAGTGAACCGCCGTCAGTTTCTCGCGAGCCAGACGTTCGCGCTGTCCGCCTTCGCCACCCCGGTCACCCGGTGGCTGATCGACCCGGCGGAGGCGACCCGGTCGCGCAGCCAGGGGCCCGTAGTGGTCGGTGAGCACATCAAGGAACTACGGGAGGCAGCCGACGCCGCCCGGGTGTGGGATTCACGCTTCGGCGGCGCCAACTGGAAGTCCCGCTCACTCACCGAGTATCTGTACGGGCGGGTCGTCCCACTGCTCAAGGGCAGCTACTCGGAGAAGGTCGGCCAGGACCTCTTCGGGGTGACCGCGGAGATGGCCCGGCTGGCGGGCTGGACCGCGTTCGACGCCGGTCAGCAGCATCTCGCCCAACGCCACTTCATCCAGGCGCTGCGCCTCGCCCGCGCCGGGGGCGACGCCGACCTGGGCTCGTACATCCTCAGCACGATGGCGATGCAGACCCTGATGCGCGGCTTCACCTCCGAGGCGATCGACATGGCCCAGGGTGCGTTTCAGCGCGGCCGCGCGCTGGAGCCACGGGTGGCGGGGTTCGCCAAGCTGATTGAGGCCAGGGCCCATGCCCGCGCGGGCGACGCCCCGGCCGCGAGCGCCTGCCTCGCCCGCGCCGAGCAACTCCAGGAACGCGGCGCCGGCGGCGAGGGCCCGGCCTGGATCGGCTTCTTCACCCAGTCCAGGATCATCACCGACGCCACCGAGGTCTTCCGTGACCTCGACAATCCCCGCGCCGCCTTCGCCTGGCACGCCACCGGCGGCATGCCGGGCGACGCCTTCCTCCGCTCCCGCAGCGTCCGCCTCTCCGTCCTGGCATCCGCCCATGCCCAGCAGGGCAACCTGGACCAGAGCCTGCACCTGGGCCGTGAGTCCCTCTCCCTGTTCACCCGGCTGGGCAGCGTCCGCGGCATGGAGTACCTGCAGGTCTACAGCAGCTCCCTGGCCCGCTGGCGCAGGGACCCGCAGGTGGTGGACTTCATGACGGAGATCCGCAGATCGACCCGGTCACTGACGGCGGCCTGAGCACGTCACGGCCGGCCCTCCGGCCCGACCCGCATCGGCACGGGCACAGTGCCCGTCGGATACGGCGACTCGCACGGCAGGAGCGCCGTTGCCGCGTCGGTCCTCCCGGCACGGACCAGTTCGTGGACCTGCCGGGCCAGCGGTGAGACGTCACGGATCGAAACCGTCCACTCATCGGCATACCGCCGCGCCGCCTCGCCCGTGAGACCGAGTTGCAGGGAGCGGTGCGGGAGCGGATTGAGGTGGAGGTCGCGTTCGGGGTCCCACTGGACGCGGGCCGGGGACCGGCGCAGACTGCGCTGCCAGCTCGCGCGGTCCGGGTGGGCTCCCCTGACGTAGTGGGAGAGTTCGGCGTTGCCCAGCGCCCAGTCGAAGCCTTCGCGGCTGATCTCGACGGCCAGCACGGTCTCCTGGCCCTCCTTCGTGGCCCAGCCGCAGCGGTACATCATCCACAGGAAGCTCGGCTTGATCCATGTCATGCGGTCGCGCTTCCAGGCGATGGGGAAGCGTCCGTCACGGGCGGCGGGGAGGCCGATGGAGCGTGAGTAGGCCTGGTAGACGATGATGGTGGTGTCCGTGTGCTGGGCGCGGATCTGATGCTGCGGGGCGGCCGGTGCTGTCATGGCGTCATCACAGCACCGGTTGGTCCGGTCCGGCGAGCGGGTTTCCGTGGCTCAGGGCGCCGTGAACAGGGCCGGGAAGCGGGGTGCGAGCCAGGGCTTGCGGCCCCATGTCAGCACTCGGCCACGGGCCATCGCCCCCCATGGATCGCACCGGCCGAGAGCGATCAGCAGGAAGGTGACCGGCTCGATGGAAATGGTGCAGTCGGGGCGACGGAGCGGCTCGCGGCTGACGGCCACCGCACCGTCGGTGACGGCCACCCCGAAGCTGGAGCCGCCGCGCAGCCGGATCGTGTAGCGGGCGGTCAGGCCGGCGGCTGCAGCGGCGACGACCCGCGGCATGGCCGTGAGCATGAAGGGCATCGACAGCTCGACCCGGGTGCGGTCGAGCATGTGCGGACGGCCGAGCGCCCGGGCGAGATCGTAGCCGTGGCCGAGCATGTGGGTCAGCAGGTACGAGCCGAGCGCTGCGAGATCCATCGAACCCAGCGGCGTCGCCACCGGCTCGTCCGGTGCCCGCCGTTCCGCGGCCCGGAGAAATGCGGCCGCCTGCGCCACGATCATTGCGGCCAGCGGATCCGCCCCACGCTCCTCGAACCCGGCGAGGGCGCGCTCGTTGGCCGCCGCCAGGCTCTGCGGCGTGCCGTCCCCGTAGCTGCGCTCGTGGCCTGCGGCGAGCTCCGCCATCAGCTCGTTGGCCTGCGCCAGATGGGCTGCCGCCTCACCGAGCGTCCACTCGGATCCTGGGACGGGCACGCTCGTGTCCGCGCGGCCGCGCAGCAGCGCCGCTATCTCCTCGGCGGTGTCGCGTATCGCCTCGGCGAGCCCTTCGGGAAGCGCGTCGTGCCGCTCCCGGGCAGGCGTGGGTTCCACGGGTGTCTCCCCTCGTCCCTCTCCCCTGACCGGTCTCCGCGTTCGGAGCCCGGTGGACACGTGCAGAATGTCAGGTCGCGCAGGACGGGTCAGCCCCTGGGCGACATCGCGTCCGTCCCGTACGGCAACTCGGCCGGCAGCAGTGCCCTCGCCTCGTCGAGCCGGCCCGCCCGCACCTGGCCGTGGATCTCCCGGGCGAGCTGGGTGACGTCACGGATCGAGACCGTCCACTCGTCCGCGTACCGCCGCGCCGCCTCTCCGTCGAGCCCCGGCTGCAGGGAACGGTACGGGAGCGGATTCAGGTGGAGGTCGCGCTCGGGGTCCCACTGGACGCGGGCCGGGCTCCGGCGCAGGTTGCGCTGCCGGGTGGCGCGGTCGGGGTGAACTCCTCTTACGTAATCGGAGAGTTCGGAAGCTCTCGGGATCACCGGGTCGATGATCGACACGCTGGGCTCGGCAGCCGGGGAATCGGCGTTCGTGGGGCCGGACCAGGCGGCGCTGGAGCAGATGCTGGCCGAGTTCGAGCCCACCGGCGGCGAACCCCAGCCTGTGCCCGGCAGCCCGGAATGACATCGGCGCGCCTCGATCTGCGTGGGACTCAGCCTTGGCGTCGCTTCACCGCCCTGGACACTGCGGACGGACGTGTGTGGCTCACTTCTGCTCGGCGTCGGGAGCCTGAGTGAGCCTCGTACGGCACGACGCACTGGCCAGGTCGACGAGCTGGCCGGCCAGACGTCCGTCCCGCCGAGGCTCATGCTCGGTCCGAGGCAGTCAGTCGGCCAGGGGCAAGGCGGCCGATATCTCGTTCCGCTCCTTGCGGCTGATCAGCGGGAAGATGATCTTCAGGCCTTGCTCCCTGTCCATCGAGGAGATGACGAAGGATGAGTTGAGCACCCGCTCCTTGATCTTCGAGCGGACGAGACCGGCGCGCGGGATCGTCATCAGGTGTTCTTCCGGCCGGGCGAACGTCGGGTTCGCGCGGAAGATGAAGATGCGGCGGTCGGTCATCGCCAAGTACATGGGGGTCGGCGTCGGGATCACGGCCATTGCGCCACCGCTCAGGAGCGCGGAGGCTGCCGCGAATGCCGCCGTCCGCCGCACGGTGACGGAACTCAGGCCCACGATGGCCGTCACCTCAACCTGCTCCCCAGGCTCGAGCATGGGGTCGACGGCGGCCAAGAGGAGCCGACGGCGCTTTCTGTTCACGGGAGTACTCCTGAAAAGTCGGGCGTGAGCCGTACGGGACTGTCCCGTGTGGCTTGCGGCTGTCCGGCTCCTCCGGCACCGCAGGGGTCCCCGTGCCCGGAAACGGCCCGGACCTCGGTCCCACACAGTGCCCGGCCGGCGTGAGTCGTCGGCATACCTTGCCATACATGGTCAGGGATCCATTGATATGCCCCGAACACATGCCTGAGAGGGGTAGTGATCGTGGTGGTCGAGTGCGGCACGTCGCGCGGCAGCACCCCGTGCCGCCGCCGCCAACCGAGGTGTTCCCCTTCCTGCCTCCGAGGGGGAGTGGCACGAGTGAGAACACGCGGGTGCACGTGCATCGTCTCTAACGGGGTACGGGCGTTCCTGCGGCAGCAGTCGGGCGGCGGAGCCCATGTCGCCACCGCTGACGAGGGCATGGATCTCGCGGGCGAGCGGGGTCACGACGCGGATGGCGGCCGTCCACTCGTCCGCGTAGCGTCTTACGGCCTCGCCAGAGAGGCCGAGTTACAGGGAGCAGTACGGCAGGGGCTGTAGACGCAGGTCTCGCTCGGGGTCCCACTGCAAACGAGCGGGCGCCCGCTTCAACTGACGCTGCCAGGCGGCTCGGTCGGGGTGTACCCCGCGGACGTAGCTCGACAGGCAGGCGTGGCGCGGCGCCCACTCGAAGCCGTCACAGCTGATCTCGACAGCGAGCACGGGGTGTGGGGTGCGGCGCTGCTGGGTGAGTGTGTGGTGCGGACGGTGGGGGCGTACACCGTGCCGGTCGAGACGACGGTGTGGCTCGGCACGGTGATCACGGTGGCGACGATGGTGTTCGCGTTCATGGTCTCAGGCCGGGTGGGCGCCGTTCCGATGGCGCGGATGATCGCCCAGGCGGTCCCTGCCGAGAGGACCGCGGACGCCGCACGGTGACGCAGTGAGCCGAAGGGGTGCGCCGTCGCGGCTCCCCCCTTCTGCTTTCCGGGCTGGGTCCCGATCCGGCCCAGGTGGTGCGTCGCTGAGCGGCCGACGGGACGACCGGCCATTACCCGGGAGGTAATTGAGCACCTCCGCCCTCCGTCCATACCGTCCGTGTACGGGCGTGCGTTCCACCGGGAACGACGCCGTCCGGGGCCGTCCTGCCTCGGCCGCGCGGACCGGCGGCGGCTTGTTGCCCGCGTGACCGCATGACAACGAAAGGAAGACCTCATGATGTCGTCCCAGAACGTGGGTACGGTCCCGGCCACAGGTGCCGCCCGTTCCGATGGCCTTCTCCGCCTGGCCCTCGTGGCGGACGTGGTCCTCACCGGTGCGAACGGCATCGGCTACCTCGCGCTGGCCACGGTCCTGGACTCGTTCCTCGGCGTGCCTCCGTCCGTGCAGTACGCGGTGGGCGTGTTCCTCACCGTGTACGCCCTGTGGGTGCTGGTCGTCTCCCGTCAGGAGCGCATCGGCCGCGGCGCGGTCGCCGTCGTCATCGGCCTGAACGTGGCCTGGGCCGTGGCAAGTGTCGTGACCGTGCTCGTGGACGCGCTGACGGCGACGGGCGCCGGCAACGGGTGGATCGTGTTCCAGGGCCTGGCGGTGGCGGCCATGGGTGCGCTCCAGTACGTGGGCCTGCGGCGCATGTGAGAGCGGGCCGGGCAGCCGGACACGGCTTCCGTGCATGCCGACGGCCCGTACGGATACAGCTTCGTACGGGCCGTCGGCGCGGAAGAGCGGCGGAACCAGTGGCGATCAGTGGTTACGCGGGAAGCCCAGGTCCACGCCCGCCGGGGCGTCCGCCGGGTCCGGCCAGCGGGTGGTGACGACCTTGCCACGGGTGTAGAAGTGCACGCCGTCGTTGCCGTAGATGTGGTGGTCGCCGAAGAGCGAGTCCTTCCAGCCACCGAAGGAGTGGTAGCCCACCGGCACCGGGATCGGCACGTTGACGCCGACCATGCCGGCCTCGATCTCCAACTGGAAGCGGCGGGCGGCGCCGCCGTCGCGGGTGAAGATCGCGGTGCCGTTGCCGAACGGCGAGGCGTTCATGAGGGCGACGCCCTCCTCGTACGTCTCGGTGCGCAGGACACAGAGCACCGGGCCGAAGATCTCGTCCTTGTACGCGTCCGAGTCGGTGGACACGTGGTCGAGGAGGGAAAGACCGATCCAGTGGCCGTCCTCGAAGCCGTCGACGGTGTGGCCGGTGCCGTCGAGGACGACCTCGGCGCCCTGGGCCGCCGCGCCGGTGACGTACGAGGCGACCTTGTCGCGGTGGGCCGCGGTGATCAGCGGACCCATCTCGGACGTCGGGTCGTTGCCGGGACCGATCTTGATCTTCTCGGCCCGCTCCTTGATCTTGGCGACGAGCTCGTCACCGATGGCGCCCACCGCGACGACCGCGGAGATCGCCATGCAGCGCTCACCGGCGGAGCCGTACGCGGCGGAGACCGCGGCGTCCGCGGCAGCGTCGAGGTCCGCGTCCGGCAGGACCAGCATGTGGTTCTTCGCACCACCGAGCGCCTGGACGCGCTTGCCGTTGGCGGAGGCGGTGGTGTGGATGTAGCGGGCGATCGGGGTCGAGCCGACGAAGGAGACCGCGGCGACGTCCGGGTGGTTCAGCAGCCCGTCGACCGCGACCTTGTCGCCGTGCAGGACGTTCAGCACGCCGTCCGGCAGACCGGCCTCGGCTGCCAGCTCGGCCAGCAGGTTGGCGGCCGACGGGTCCTTCTCGCTGGGCTTGAGGACGAACGTGTTGCCGCACGCGATGGCCAACGGGAACATCCACATCGGCACCATGGCCGGGAAGTTGAACGGCGTGATGCCCGCGACGACACCGAGCGACTGACGGATCGAGGAGACGTCGACCCGGCTGGAGACCTGGGTGGACAGCTCGCCCTTGAGCTGGGTCGTGATGCCGCAGGCCAGCTCGACGATCTCCAGACCGCGGGCGACCTCGCCGAGCGCGTCGGAGTGCACCTTGCCGTGCTCGGCGGTGATCAGCGCGGCGATGTCGTCGCGGTGGGCGTCGAGCAGCGCGCGGTAGCGGAAGAGGACGGCGGTGCGGGCGGCCAGCGAGGACGTGCCCCACGTGGCGTACGCGTCCTTCGCCGCGGCGACCGCGGCGTCGACCTCTTCGAGGGAGGCGAGCGCGACCTGGGAGGTGACGGCGCCGGTGGCCGGGTCGGTGACCGGGCCGTAGTTGCCCGACGTGCCCTCGACGGTCTTGCCACCGATCCAGTGGTTGACGGTCTTCATGACGAAACTCCTTCAGGCCTTCAGAGGTGACGGCGTCGGGCTGCGGCGTGCCGGTCGTAGTCTTCCCGGGCTTTGACCGCCGACGGGCGGGTGGCCGTCTCTGCTACAGGAACATCCCACCACGCCTGCGCCGGAGGGGGGCCCGACACTGTGTCTGCCGTTTCGGTCTCGACGTAGACACAAGTGGGGCGGTCCGCGCTCCGCGCCTCGGTGAGGGCTTCGCGCAGGTCATGGACGGTCTTCGCGCGCAGCACCCGCATTCCGAGGGAGGCCGCGTTGGCGGCGAGATCGACGGGCAGCGGGGGGCCGGTGAAACTCCCGTCGGCGCTCCGGTGCCGGTAGGCCGTGCCGAAACGTTCGCCGCCGACCGTCTCGGAGAGCCCGCCGATGGAGGCGTAGCCGTGGTTCTGCAGGACGACGACCTTGATCGGGAGGTTCTCCTGCACGGCGGTGACGATCTCGGTGGGGTTCATCAGGTACGTGCCGTCGCCGACGAGCGCCCAGACGGGACGGCCGGGGGCGGCCAGCTGTACGCCGATCGCGGCCGGGATCTCGTATCCCATGCAGGAGTAGCCGTACTCCACGTGGTACTGGCGTCGGGAGCGGGTCCGCCACAGCCTGTGCAGGTCGCCGGGGAGCGAACCCGCGGCGTTGATCAGGATGTCGTCGTCGGTGACCAAGGTGTCGAGCAGCCCGAGGACCTGGGCCTGGGTGGGCCGGGCGTGGGGGTCGTCGGCGCCGAACGCGGCGTCGACGCGCTGCTCCCAGTGCTCCTTCGCCTCGGTGCACTCGGTCTCGTACGCCGGGTCGACGCGGTAGTTGCGCTCGTTCAGCGCCCCGGTCAGCGCTTCGAGGGCGGTGCGGGCGTCGGCGACGAGCGGGAGCGCGGCGAGCTTGTGGGCGTCGAAGCCGGTGATGTTGAGGTTGAGGAAGCGGACCGCCGGGTTGGAGAAGAGCGTGGCGGAGGCGGTGGTGAAGTCGGAGTAGCGGGTGCCGATGCCGATGACCAGGTCGGCGGTGCGGGCCAGCTCGTCGGCGGCCGCGGTGCCGGTCGGGCCGATGCCGCCGACATCGGCGGGGTGGTCGTGGCGCAGCGAGCCCTTGCCCGCCTGGGTGGAGGCGACCGGGATCCGGGTGGCGGCGGCGAACGCGGCGAGGGTCTCCTCGGCGGCGCTGTGATGGACGCCGCCGCCTGCGACGATCAGCGGCCGGCGGGCGGTGCGCACGGCCCGGACCGCCTGCTCCAGCTCATGGGCGTCGGGCGCGGGCCGGCGTACGTACCAGATGCGCTCGGCGAAGAACTCCTCCGGCCAGTCGTACGCCTCCGCCTGTACGTCCTGCGGCAGCGCGAGTGTGACGGCGCCGGTCTCCGCCGGGTCGGCGAGGGTCCGCATGGCCTGGAGGGCGGCCGGGACGAGCGCCTCGGGGCGGGTGATCCGGTCGAAGTAGCGGGAGACGGGACGCAGACAGTCGTTGACGGAGACATCGCCGGCGGACGGGACTTCGAGCTGTTGCAGGACGGGGTCGGCGGGGCGGGTCGCGAAGGTGTCGCCGGGGAGGAGCAGGACGGGGAGGTGATTGATCGTGGCAAGGGCGGCACCGGTGACGAGGTTGGTGGCGCCGGGGCCGATGGACGTGGTGACGGCGTGTGCGGAGAGCCGGCCGGACTGGCGGGCGTACCCGACGGCGGCGTGCACCATGGACTGCTCGTTGCGGCCCTGGAAGTAGGGCATGGAGTGCCCGGTCTCCAGCAGCGCCTGGCCGATTCCGGCGACGTTGCCGTGGCCGAAGATGCCCCAGGTGGCGCTGATCAGACGCTGCCGACGGCCGTCGCGCTCGGTGTACTGGCGGGCGAGGAAGGAGACCAGGGCCTGGGCGGTGGTGAGTCTGCGGGTGCTCATCGTGATGCCTCCTGACCGGAGAGTCCGGAGGGGCCGGAGAGTCCGTGGAGCGGGAGCCGGGGGTCCACCGGCTGCGCCGGCCAGGTGTCGCGGATCCAGCCGTGATCGGGGTGGTCGCTGATCAGCCACTCCCGCTGCTCCCCCGGGCCGGCCATCACATTGAGGTAGTACATGGTGTGGCCGGGGGCGGCGATGGACGGGCCGTGCCAGCCGTCGGGGATCAGGACCGCGTCGCCGCTGCGGACCTCGGCGAGGACATCCGTACCGCCGGGCCGGGACGGGGAGACACGGTGATAGCCGAACCCGGCCGTGCCGCCCCGCTCCTCGATCTCGAAGTAGTAGATCTCTTCGAGGACCGACTCGGCTCCGGGGCGGTGCTCGTCATGTTTGTGCGGCGGATAGGAGGACCAGTTGCCGCCGGGGGTGAGGACCTCGACGGCGATCAGCCGGTCACACTCGAACGTGTCGGCGGCGGCGAAGTTGTTGACCTGGCGCGAGCAGGTCCCGGAGCCGCGCAGCTCCACGGGTACCTCCGGCGCGGGGCCGTAGCGAGCGGGGAGTCGTCGCTCGCACTTCGCTCCTGCCAGGGCGAAGCGGCCTCCTGCGCCGGAGGCGATCTGCGCATGGGCGTCACGTGGTACGTAGGCGAAGTCGGACACTCCGCTGAACACGCTTTCCCGGCCCAGCAGTTCAAAGATCTCACCTGAGGTGTGCACCGTACAGCCACCGGTCAACGGCAGGACGATCCACTCACTCTCCCCGGTGACAAGTGTGTGAACACCGCCGGGCCGCAGCTCCACCACACGCAGGCTCGACCGGTCCCAGCCGGCCCGCTTCGGATCGATGTCCAGGGCGTACGGTCCCTCCGCCGCGCTGCCCGCGGGCAGATGCCACCGGTGCCGCGGCCGTTCCCGTACGCGTTCCTCATGGTCCGTCGTCATGCCTTCTCCCTACCCGTCCCTGTCCACTCGCTACAGCAGTGCCACGGCCGTGTCGACGGCACCGGCCACATCCCCGTCGACCGGATAGAGGAGCGATCTCCCCACCACCAGCCCCTGAACGGTGGGAAGTCGCAGCGCGCCACGCCATTTCTCGTACGCGCCCTCCTGGTCGCCGCCCACCTCGCCGCCCAGCAGCACGGCAGGCAGCGTCGATGTCTCCATCACGCGCGCCATGTCGTCGGGGTTCTCGGTGACGGGGACCTTGAGCCAGGTGTACGCGGAGGTGCCCGCGAGCCCCGAGGCGATGGCGATCGACGTGGTCACCGCGGCCGTGCCCAGGTCGTTGCGGACCTTGCCGTCGACCCGGCGGCAGAGGAACGGCTCGACGAAGACCGGCAGCCGGTGCGCGGCCATGGCGTCGATGGCTCGGGCGGTGGCGTGCATGGTGTCGAGGGAGCCGGGGTCGTCGTAGTCGATGCGGAGCAGCAGTTTGCCCGCGTCGAAGCCGAGGCGGGCGAGGTCGTCGGGGCGGTGGCCGGTGAAGCGGTCGTCGAGTTCGAAGGAGGCGCCCGCGAGCCCGCCGCGGTTCATCGAACCGATGACGACCTTGTCCTCCAGCGCGCCGAGGAGCAGCAGGTCGTCGAGGATGTCGGCGGTGCCGAGGACGCCGTCGACGCCGGGGCGGGACAGGGCGAGGCAGAGCCGCTCCAGGAGCTCGAACCGGTTGGCCATGGCCAGTTCGTGCCCGCCGACGGCGAAGGAGCCGCGGGCCGGATGATCCGCTGCGATGATCATGAGACGCCCGCTGTCGCCTACGAGGGGCCGTCTGAGGCGGCGGGCGGCGGCCTCGGCGACGGCTTCGGGGTGGCGCACGCGCAGCCGTACGAGGTCGGCGACGGAGGTGGCCGCGGGTGTCATGAGACCGCCCCGGGCCCGGGTTCGGGTTCGGGTTCGGGCCCGGGTTCGGGTTCGCCGGTGGTGACGGCGCCGCGGACGAGGGCCTCTTCCACCTCGTGGGGGAACGGCATGGCGGGCGAACAGGCGAGCCGGGAGGCGACGATGGCACCCGCGGCGTTGGCGTACCGCATGATGCGCTCGGTCTCCCAGCCGGCGAGCAGCCCGTGGCAGAGCGCCCCGCCGAAGGCGTCTCCGGCGCCGAGACCGTTGACGACGTCCACGGGCAGGGGCGGGACGTCGGCGACGGTGCCGTCCCGGTGGACGGCGAGGACACCCTTGGGGCCCTGCTTGACGACGGCGAGCTCCAACCCGGCGGCGAGCAGGGCGCGGGCGGCCGCATACGGCTCGCGTTCCCCGGTGGCGATCCGGCACTCGTCGAGATTGCCGACGGCGACGGTGGCGTGGGCGAGGGCCTCGCGGTAGCGCGCGGTGGCCGTGGGGTCGACGAGATGGTCCGCGCCGGGGTGATCGGGCTCGTCGGTCCAGAACATCGGGCGCCAGTCCAGGTCGAAGACCGTGCAGCGACCGGGCCCGATGCTCCGCTCGCTGCCGGACTCCGTCCGCGCCTCGCTCCGGGCGCGCAACGCCGCCAGCGTCGCCGTGCGGCTGGGTTCCGCGCACAGTCCGGTGCCGGTCATCCAGAAGACCCGGGCCGCCCGGATCGCGTCCAGGTCGAGTTCCGCTTCGTGGATCTCCAGATCGGGCGCCTTGGGCAGGCGGTAGAAGTAGAGCGGGAAGTCGTCCGGCGGGAAGATCTCGCAGAAGGTCACCGGCGTCGGATACGCGTCGACAGGAGTCACCCACCGGTCGTCCACCCCGAACTCGCACAGCTGCTGGTGGAGATAGTCCCCGAACGCGTCCCGGCCGGTGCGTGTCACCACCGCCGTCCGCCGGCCGAGCCGGGCGGCCGCGACAGCCACATTGGTCGGTGAGCCGCCGAGGAACTTGCCGAACGTGTCGACCTGAGCGAGCGGCCGCCCGGTCTGCAGGGGGTAGAGGTCCACCCCGATCCGCCCCATGGTGATCACGTCGTACATCTCAGGCATACGCATCCCTTCGACCGGCGACCGGAGCGGCTGCCCCCAGGTCTAGCCCTCCCTCCGGAACCCTGTCAACATTTTGTCCGGACATAAGGACGTACTCTTGACACTCGTCTTCCGGCGCCGAATTCTTGGCCGCATGACCTCCTCCGCTTCCGCTCCGGCCCGCATCCGTATCGGCTCGGCACCCGACTCCTGGGGGGTCTGGTTCCCCGACGATCCCCGCCAAGTGCCGTGGCAGCGCTTCCTCGACGAGGTGTCCGAGGCGGGTTACGAGTGGATCGAGCTGGGCCCGTACGGCTATCTCCCGACCGACCCGGCCCGCCTCGCCGAGGAGACCGGCCGCCGCGGACTCACCGTCTCCGCGGGCACCGTTTTCACCGGATTGCACCATGGCCCGGACGTCTGGGAACGGACCTGGGCGCATGTCGCCGACATCGCGGCACTCACCCGGGCGATGGGCGCCGGACATCTGGTGGTCATCCCGTCGTTCTGGCGTGACGACAAGACCGGCGAGAACCTTGAGGACCGCACCCTCACCGCGGAACAGTGGCGCCACCTCACCACACAGACGGAGCGGCTGGGCCGCGAGGTACGGGACCGTTTCGGACTGCGGATCGTCGTCCACCCGCATGCCGACACCCATATCGACAGCGAGGAGAACGTCAACCGGTTCCTCGACGCCACCGATCCCGACCTGGTCTCGCTCTGTCTCGACACCGGCCACTACGCCTACTGCGGCGGAGACAGCGTCAAGCTGATCGAGACCTACGGCGAACGGATCGGCTATCTGCACCTCAAACAGGTCGACCCGGGCATCCTGGCCGAAGTCGTGGCGGCCGAGGTGCCGTTCGGGCCCGCCGTGGCACGGGGGGTCATGTGCGAACCGCCGAACGGCGTACCCGCCCTGGGGCCCGTGCTGGACGCGGCCCGCCGGCTGGACGTCGATCTGTTCGCGATCGTCGAGCAGGACATGTATCCGTGCCCGCCCGACAAGCCCCTGCCGATCGCCCGCCGCACCCGCGCCTTCCTCCGCTCCTGCGGCACCCCGGCGTCGGCACCCGAGCAGGACACACCGAACCGGGCACGGATGTGACGTCCTGACGGTGTGCGGTGTTGTGCTCGGGGAGAAGCGGGTGCGGTCCCTTCCGCACCCCGTGACCGCACGAGGAGCAACTCACCGTGATCCGCAAGACGTCTCTCTCCGCAAGGACGGCAGGGGCCTCGGCCCTGGCCGCACTCGCCCTGACCGCCGCCCTCACCGCCGCTCCCGGCGCCTCGGCCGCCGGGCACGCCCCTGAGCAGCCGCTCCTCTCGCCCGGCGCGGCCTGCGTGTTCTACGACGGCAACCAGCTCACCTTCTTCGGCGAGCAGGGCGAACGGGTCTCCGAGGTGCAGTGCCTTCTGGCCAACCGTCGCTACCTGCCGTGGAGTGCCGTCGACGGTCTCTTCGGAACGACGACCCTCGCGGCTGTCCAGCGCTTCCAGGCGGACCATCCGCCACTCGTCCCGGACGGCCTGGTCGGTCCGCAGACCTGGTCCGCACTCTGGCACGCGTAGCCGACTCCGCCCCCAATGCACGCCTTCTGTCACAGATATCACCCCCTCGTCACACATGTCTCCGTCACGCGGGTCTTCCGTCACAGGCGATCGACAGCCCCTCCCCGCCCGTCACCCCGTGTCGTTCACCACACACAGGCTGAGTGATCGTCAGCGTCCGTGCCGCAGCTCCGCCGACAGCCCCCCGGCTGCCGCTGCGGCGCAGAGAGGTGTCATTTATGACGGACAGAAGGCTCTGGTCCTACAAGGACATTGCCGCGCACATCCGGGTCCAGCCGGAGACCGTTCGCTCGTACCGCAAGCACGGTCTTCTTCCCGCACCCGATCATGTGGAGAGCGGTAAGCCCTACTGGTACGCGGACACCGTCCGCGCCTGGGTCGCTGCCCGCCCGAGCAACCGGGGCCGCAAGGGCTGAATCCCTCTCCCCCTCCTCCGTCCGTTCCAGGCCCCGTACGGCGACCGGCTCTCACCCGGCGCCGCACGGGGCCTCCGTCTGCGTCTGCTTCCCCTTGCGCCGGTTCCCGTTGCGCCTGGTCCTCAGTCGTGCCTGCCTCGGCCGACCGGGCTACTTCGTGGGGTCGTTGATCGTTGATGGCTCGATCCGCCCGCACCGCAGCACTCGATTGGGCCCACGAGGGCAAGGAGCGGGAGGCATACATCAGGGAGTTGAAGACCGTACTCCTCCGCTACCTGGAGCCACTGGCCGGCGACCGGACCCCCCGGGCCCCTTCGACCGCCCCGGTCACCGCTCCGCCGAATGGCCGATAGCGCGAGAAGCGACGCCACCCCACCTCGCGTTCATACCCCCTAGGGGTATAGTGTCCGAGTGTTGGGGCGCACCGGCCTTCCCGGGGCTCCCTGGCGCCACACTGAAGCTGTACGCGTCGAAGAGGAGAACACCATGACCGCCGAGACCCAGCTCCCCCAGGCCACCGGCTCCTGCTGCTCGCCCGGCGGCTCCTGCCACGACGGCGCGGGCACCGAGGCCGCGGAGGGCGCAGTCACCACCGTCTACCAGGTGACGGGCATGACCTGCGGGCACTGCGAGGGCGCCGTCTCCGAGGAGATCTCCGGCATCGAGGGCGTCACCTCGGTGAAGGCCGTGGCCTCCACCGGGCAGGTGACCGTCGTCTCCGAGGCGCCGCTGTCCGAGGACGCCGTCCGCGCGGCGGTGGACGAGGCGGGTTACGAGCTCGCCGGCCAGGCCTGAACGCCGTCCGGGCCCACCCGGACACCCCACAGACCCGCACCACCAGCATCACCCGCATCATCTGCACCACCCCTTGTGCCGCCGGGCCGGACCGACCAGCAGATACTGGTGGGGCACGGCCCGGTCGGCACCTCAGGAGTTCGGACATGCACAACGCAACAGAGGCCGAAGCCCCGGCAGTCGCGAGTTCGGAAGCGGAACTCACGATCGGTGGGATGACCTGCGCCTCGTGCGCGGCCCGTGTCGAGAAGAAGCTCAACCGGATGGACGGCGTGACCGCGTCCGTGAACTACGCGACAGAGAAAGCGCGCGTCGCGTTCGGTGCCGGGACCCGGCTGGCTGATCTGATCGCCACGGTCGAGAAGACCGGATACACCGCACAGCCGGCGCAACGGCCCGTACCGCCCCCGCCGCCCGCGAAAACGCCCTCGGCGCCCGAGGCCACCGGCCCCGCCGAAGCCGAACGGGCCGAAGGAGCCGAACAGTCCCGGGCATCCGAGGAGACGACACACACCGACACGGCGCCCGAGGAAGCCGAAGCCGAGCGCGGCGCGGCCGACGCCCTCGCCGCCCTGCGTCAGCGGCTGATCGTCTCGGCCGTCCTCGCGGCCCCCGTCGTGCTCCTGGCCATGGTCCCGTCCTTCCAGTTCGACAACTGGCAGTGGCTCTCCCTCACCCTTGCCGCCCCCGTGGTCGTCTGGGGTGGTCTGCCCTTCCACCGCGCCACCTGGACCAACCTCCGGCACGGCGCGGCCACCATGGACACGCTCGTCTCCGTCGGCACCCTCGCCGCATTCGGCTGGTCGCTCTGGGCGCTGTTCTTCGGGGACGCGGGCATGACCGGGATGCGGCACGGCTTCGACTTCTCCGTCTCACGTGCAATGGGGTCTCCCCTGCTCGAGCGGAGCCGAGAGCTCGGGGAAAGCTCCTCCACCATCTATCTGGAGGTCGCCGCCGGGGTCATCACCTTCATCCTGCTGGGCCGCTACCTGGAGGCGAAGTCCAAGCGGAAGGCCGGTTCCGCGCTGCGTGCGCTGATGCACCTCGGCGCGAAGGACGTCTCCGTCCTCAAGGACGGCACCGAGGTACGCGTCCCCGTCGCCCGGCTCACCGTCGGCGACCACTTCGTCGTCCGTCCCGGCGAGAAGATCGCCACCGACGGCACCGTCACCGAGGGCACCTCGGCCGTGGACGCGTCCATGCTCACCGGCGAGTCCGTTCCGGTCGATGTGAACGTCGGGGACTCCGTCACCGGCGCCACCGTCAATGTCTCGGGCCGCCTCGTCGTGCGCGCCACCCGGGTCGGCGCGGACACCCAGCTGTCCCGGATGGCCAGGCTGGTCGAGGACGCCCAGAACGGAAAGGCCGAGGTGCAGCGCCTCGCCGACCGGATCTCCGCGGTCTTCGTCCCGATCGTCCTGCTGCTCGCACTGGTCACCCTGGTCGTCTGGCTGCTGTTCACGGACGACGTGACCGCCTCGTTCACCGCCGCTGTCGCCGTACTGATCATTGCCTGCCCGTGCGCGCTGGGCCTCGCCACTCCCACCGCGCTCATGGTCGGCACCGGGCGCGGCGCGCAGCTCGGCATCCTGATCAAGGGCCCGGAGGTCCTGGAGACCACGCGTCGCATCGACACGATCGTCCTGGACAAGACCGGTACGGTCACCACCGGCCGGATGACTCTCCAGGACGTCCACCCGGCGCCCGGCACCGACGCGGCGCAGCTGCTGCGGCTGACCGGCGCCCTGGAGCACGCCTCCGAGCACCCGATCGCCCAGGCCGTCGCCACCGGCGCCGCCGAACGTACCGGGGCCGCGCTCCCCGCCGTCCAGGGTTTCGCCAACGTCCCTGGGCTCGGGGTACGCGGCACCGTCGACGGGCACCAAGTGCTCGTCGGACGCCCCCAGCTGCTCATCGACGCCGGGATCGTCGTCCCCGAGGCCTTGTCCGGCTCCCTCGCGGACGCGGCGGCCCAGGGACGTACGTCCATCGCGGTCGCCTGGGACGGCGAGGCGCGTGGCGTTCTCGGGGTCGCCGACGCGATCAAGGACTCCAGTGCGGCAGCCGTCGCCGAACTGCGCGCCCTCGGTCTCAGGCCGGTGCTGCTGACCGGCGACAACCGGGCCGTGGCGGACGCCGTCGCCCGAGCCGTCGGCATCGACGAGGTCTACGCCGAGGTGCTCCCCGAGGAGAAGGTGCACGTCATCGAGCGGCTCCGGGCGGAGGGACGTTCGGTCGCGATGGTCGGGGACGGTGTCAACGACGCGGCGGCCCTCGCCACCGCTGACCTCGGGCTGGCCATGGGTACCGGCACGGACGCCGCGATCGAGGCGAGCGATCTCACTCTCGTTCGTGGAGATCTCAAGGTGGCCGCCGATGCCATCCGGCTCTCCCGGCGCACCCTCACCACGATCAAGGGCAACCTTTTCTGGGCTTTTGGCTACAACGTTGCCGCCCTACCCCTTGCGGCATTTGGCCTGCTCAATCCTATGATTGCCGGAGCGGCGATGGCCTTCTCATCGGTCTTCGTCGTGACCAACAGCCTGCGGTTGCGCGCCTTCACATGATTTCCACAAAGAGATCTAGATCACATCGGTTTGGGGGTAACCATCCGATGGGTTCGCGAGTCTAAGAGTGCGATGCCAAGGATGTCTTGGGGGACGTCCGACGAAGTGTCTTGGGGGATGCTTCAGGCAAGCGTTGGCCGGGGCACGTGCACTGGGAAGCTTTGAGCGGCCCTCCCGAACGTACGTACCCCGGCAGACCGCGAGACGTGCAACCGCAGTGACGTAGTGGAGCAGTACCGAGGAATACCCAGGAGCTTCGGCTCCCGCAGACGCCCGGCCGGATCCCGTGGGGGGAATCCGCTCCGGGATATGGGAAGCGCCTCGCTGTCGGCCCGTGGGGGGATCGACGGCGGGGCGCTTCTCGCTCCATGCGGGAGCGGGTCGGGTACGCAAATCGCCCCGGACACCGCGCTCTGTGCGAAAGCGCGGTACGCGGGGCGAAGGCAGCCCGCCCGCAGCGGCCGGGGCGGTGCAGGGGTGCTACGAGGTTCAGCGACCCTCGACCGGGACGAAGTCGCGCAGGACCTCGCCGGTGTAGATCTGGCGCGGGCGGCCGATGCGGGATCCCGGCTCCTTGATCATCTCGTGCCACTGGGCGATCCAGCCCGGAAGCCGGCCGAGCGCGAAGAGCACGGTGAACATCTCGGTCGGGAAGCCCATGGCCCGGTAGATCAGACCCGTGTAGAAGTCCACGTTGGGGTAGAGGTTGCGCGAGACGAAGTACTCGTCGGAGAGCGCGTGCTCCTCCAGCTTCAGCGCGATGTCGAGCAGCTCGTCGGACTTGCCGAGCGCGGACAGCACGTCGTGGGCCGCGGCCTTAATAATCTTGGCGCGCGGGTCGAAGGACTTGTAGACGCGGTGGCCGAAGCCCATCAGCCGGACGCCGTCCTCCTTGTTCTTCACCTTGCGGATGAAGGAGTCGACATCGCCGCCGTTGGCCTGGATGCCCTCGAGCATCTCCAGCACCGACTGGTTGGCGCCACCGTGCAGCGGGCCCCACAGGGCGGAGATACCGGCGGAGATCGAGGCGAACATGTTCGCCTGCGAGGAGCCGACCAGACGCACGGTGGAGGTCGAACAGTTCTGCTCGTGGTCCGCGTGCAGGATGAGCAGCTTGTCGAGCGCGGAGACGACGACCGGGTCCAGCTCGTACTCCTGGGCGGGGACCGAGAAGGTCATGCGCAGGAAGTTCTCGACGTACCCGAGGTCGTTGCGCGGGTAGACGAAGGGGTGACCGATCGACTTCTTGTACGCGTACGCGGCGATCGTCGGCAGCTTGGCCAGCAGGCGGATCGTCGAGAGGTGGCGCTGCTCCTCGTCGAACGGGTTGTGGCTGTCCTGGTAGAAGGTGGACAGCGCACTGACGACCGAGGACAGCATGGCCATCGGGTGGGCGTCGCGCGGGAAGCCGTCGAAGAACCGCTTGACGTCCTCGTGCAGCAGCGTGTGCTGGGTAATCTCGTTCTTGAAGGTCGACAGCTCGTCGATCTTGGGAAGCTCACCGTTGATGAGCGTGTACGCGACCTCAAGGAACGTCGAGCGCTCGGCGAGCTGCTCGATGGGATAGCCGCGGTACCGCAGGATGCCCTGCTCACCGTCGAGGTAGGTGATGGCGGATTTATACGCGGCGGTGTTGCCGTATCCGCTGTCCAGCGTCACCAGGCCGGTATTCGCCCGGAGCTTCCCGATGTCGAAGCCCTTGTCGCCGACGGTGCTGTCGATCACCGGGTAGGTGTACTCGTCATCGCCGTACCGCAGTACTACAGCGTTGTTGGTGTGCTCGCTCACGTCATCCCTCACCGACGTAGTGCCTCTTCTTCGAGGTTCCCTGACTGTCTCCACCCTCCCCCATTTGGCTCAGGAGAGTGCACTCGGGGTCGTCCATTGGACCTACTGGCGGCACTCAGTGCCGCCAACTTACTCATCCTGCCCCCTTGACTCCGGTTCCGGAAGGGCTCCGTGATGTTTGCCACCGATTTGATCGATCATTTTTTCCGCTGATCCTCCGCCCGACCCTCCGCGTAGCCGGTAATCCAGCGCCGTACAGCGTCTGCCTGCGGAAACCGTGCGGACCGCCTGGCCGATCGCCTGCCGGGAGCCGACCAGCACGACGAGCTTCTTGGCCCTCGTCACGGCCGTGTACAGCAGGTTCCGCTGGAGCATCATCCAGGCGCTCTTGGTGACGGGGATGACGACGGCCGGGTACTCGCTGCCCTGGGAACGGTGGATCGTCATGGCGTACGCGTGGGCCAGCTCGTCCAGCTCGTCGAAGTCGTACGGGATCTCCTCGTCCTCGTCGGTGAGGACCGTCAACTTCTGTTCGTCCAGGTCAAGGGCAGTGACAACACCGACCGTGCCGTTGAAGACGCCGTTCTCCCCCTTGTCGTAGTTGTTTCGGATCTGGGTGACCTTGTCACCGACCCGGAAGACCCGGCCGCCCATCCGCTTCTCGGGCAGATCGGGACGGGCCGGGGTGATGGCCTGCTGAAGGAGTCCGTTGAGCGTGCCCGCGCCGGCCGGACCGCGGTGCATGGGGGCGAGGACCTGCACGTCACGCCTCGGATCGAGGCCGAATTTGGCCGGAATGCGACGGGCGGCGACGTCCACCGCGAGGACGCCCGCCTCCTCCGTCTCGTCCTCGACGAAGAGGAAGAAGTCGCTCAGGCCCTGGGTGAGCGGCGGTGTCCCGGAGTTGATCCGGTGGGCGTTGGTGACGACACCGGACTGCTGGGCCTGACGGAAGATCGTCGTCAGCCGGACCGCGGGAACGGGTCCGCCCTCGGCGAGCAGATCGCGCAGCACCTCCCCCGCGCCGACCGAGGGCAGCTGGTCGACATCCCCGACAAGCAGCAGATGGGCACCGGGTGCCACTGCCTTCAGGAGCTTGTTGGCGAGCAGCAGATCGAGCATCGACGCCTCGTCGACGACGACGAGATCGGCGTCCAGCGGACGGTCCCGGTCGTACGCCGCGTCCCCGCCCGGCTTCAGCTCCAGCAGCCGGTGCACGGTGGACGCCTCGGCGCCGGTCAGCTCGGACAGCCGTTTGGCGGCCCGCCCGGTGGGTGCGGCCAGAACGACCTTTGCGCGCCTGGCGCGGGCCAGCTCGACGATGGAGCGGACCGTGAACGACTTGCCGCAGCCGGGTCCGCCGGTCAGCACGGCGACCTTCCGGCTGAGCGCGAGCCGTACGGCCGCCTCCTGCTCGGGGGCGAGCGTCGCCCCGGTACGACCGGCGAGCCACGTCAACGCCTTGTCCCAGTCCACGTCCTGGAAGACCGGCAGCCGGTCCTCGGGTGTCCGCAGCAGCCGCTGCACCTGCGCGGCGAGAGCGACCTCGGCGCGGTGGAACGGTACGAGGTAGATGGCGGTGATCGGCTCACCTCCCTCGGGCGACGGCACCTTCTCCCGTACGACGCCCTCCGGATCCTCGGCCAGTTCGGCGAGGCACTCGATGACCAGCCCCGTATCGACCTGCAGCAGCTTGACCGCATCGGCGATCAGCCGCTCCTCCGGGAGGAAGCAGTGCCCCTGGTCGGTGGATTGCGACAGCGCGTACTGCAGCCCCGCCTTGACCCGCTCCGGACTGTCGTGCGGGATGCCGACCGCCTGCGCGATCTTGTCGGCGGTCAGGAAACCGATGCCCCAGACGTCTGCGGCCAGCCGGTAGGGCTGGTTCTTGACGACGGAGATCGACGCGTCCTCGTACTTCTTGTAGATACGGACGGCGATGGAGGTGGAGACGCCCACACCCTGGAGGAAGACCATCACCTCCTTGATCGCCTTCTGCTCCTCCCAGGCGGCGGCGATCATCTTCGTCCGCTTCGGCCCGAGCCCGGGGACCTCGACGAGCCGCTTCGGCTGCTGCTCGATGATGTCGAGCGTGTCGACGCCGAAGTGGGTGGTGATCCGGTCGGCCATCACCGGGCCGATGCCCTTGATCAGTCCGGAGCCGAGATAGCGGCGGATGCCCTGGATGGTGGCGGGCAGCACGGTCGTGTAGTTCTCCACCGTGAACTGCTTGCCGTACTGGGAGTGCGAACCCCAGCGCCCCTCCATCCGCAGCGACTCGCCGACCTGCGCCCCCAGCAGCGAACCGACGACGGTCAGCAGATCACCCGCACCCCGCCCCGTGTCGACGCGGGCGACCGTGTACCCGTTCTCCTCGTTCGCGTACGTGATGCGCTCAAGCACACCTTCGAGGACGGCCATGTTGGACATGTACCGACGCTACCGGCTCACACTGACAACCCGGACCCGGTCCCTCCGCACGACCGTTCAACCGATCGCCGACTCTCAGACCCCCGTCCGCCGTCGAAGCGCTCGCGGATGAGGTCGTCGTGCCCGCAGTGGCGGGCGTACTCACCGATCATGTGCGTGCAGATCCAACGCAGGGTGACCTGCCCACCCATGAACGGGCTGGTGTCGTCGAGCGACCGGGCGACGCAGTTCGCCCTGGCCCGCTCCACCTCGGACTGCCATATCGACAGCGCCGTGTCGTAGTCGGCACCCTCGGCGAGGTCGAACCCCGCCGTCCTCGCCGACGGGTCGGCGTCGGGGGCGAAGATCGGCGGCGCGTCCTCCTCGGCCAGGACCCGACGGAACCAGTTCCGCTCGACCTCCGCCATGTGCTGGACAAGGCCGAGCAGACTGTTCGGTGCGGGCTCCACTGATGCCTCACGCAACCGCTCGTCATCAAGGCCCTCGCACTTCTGGGCCAGGGTGGTGCGGTAGAAGTCCAGCCAACTCGTCAGCGAGGTCCGCTCGTCGGCGTCCAGGGGCGGAATGGCGCGTTCGGAAGTGCTCACGGAGCAAGAGCCTGCCACGAGGATCTGACAACGCACCTTGAAATAATTCATTCACACACGCCGCCGGGCAGGCCCGATGATGTGCGCATGGCACTGAAGGAGACACTGGAGCGCGTGGACGCCGACCTCGCCGCAGGACGCGTACCCATGGCGCGCCAACGGCTGCGCGGACTGGTCTCGTCCTACCCGCACTACCCCGGTCTGCGCCGACGCCTGGCCGACATCTACCGGCTGTACGGCGACCCGGCCGAGGCCGGCCGGTGGACCTACCTCGAAGAGGACAGGCTTCCTGACGAGGTCGCCGCGTTCGAGGAGAGGTACAGCGACCCCGTACGGCGGATGCGCGCCCTCGCCTGGCAAGGCCAGGAATCGGCGGCCGACTCCCCCTTTGTCGAGCAGCAGTTGGCGGCCGTGCGTACCGCCGCCTCCAAGGCCCTCGGCCACCCGGTCACCTGGGACACGCTCACTGAGGTACGGGGTGACGCGCCGGAGGCGGGTTCGTTCCGCCAGTCCTTGGCGGCCATGGGCTGCGCGCTCCTGGCGATCCTGTTCGTCGGGATCTGGGTGAACGGGTTCCTCGACCTCTTCCGCTGACGGCGAATGCCTCGAAGTCGCCCGTGGCTACGCCACCGTCCCTGTCCGCGACAGCCCCCAGCAAGCCTCCATCAGCAGGAACTCGCCCACCTCGGCACCGAGCAGCGCGCCGACCACCGCGAGGAGATCACCGCTGCCGTTCCCGGTGTCGACGTGGGCGACGGTGTACCCGTTCTCCTCGTCGGCGTAAGTGATCCGCTCCAGGACACCAGTCACTTCACAAACACCTTCGCGGCTGCCCCGCTTGGCGTCAGCTCCCCCACTGGGCACCGCCCCACCTGCTCATCCGGTATCCGCTGTCTCTGGGAGGCTGTCGCCCGCCACCGACAGAGCGGGCTTGATCTTCCGCGAGGCTTCGCTCCGTGAGCAGGGTCCGCCCATGTCTGCCGGCCAAGAGCTCATCCACGCGCGAGGTGGATATCCGGTGTGTGGCGCTGGCCGGGCTGTTCGTGAGGTCCCTGACGTCAGCGTGTACGAAGGTGCAGCCGATGACGTCGCAGGGAGGGGTGGCCATCCGGTTCGGGCGAGTGGTTGCGGGCAGGGGTGGAGTGAGTAACGGCTTGGACTCGTGACCCCCTGGCACGTCTCGGCACCGGCATGCTCAGGCCATGGGAAAACGCGACGGGGTGCGCAGTGGAACGGCCTGGGGGTGTCTGTTCAACGGTTGTCTGGCCGTGCTCGTGCTGCTTCTTGTGTGCTCCATCGGGCTGTGGGTCTGGGCGGCCACGGCGGATGACCGCGCCGAGGGAAAGGCCCGCGCTGATATGCGGAGTGCTGCTGAGGATCGGCAGGAGAGGCTCGTCGGGGCAGCAGCCGACGGTGTGCTGGACGACAGCGAGATCGCTCGGGTTTTCCCACGGGGAAAGCCGGCTCAGGGCCTGGTCGGCATCGAGCGGCAGGGCCCTGATCTCACGGTGACGGCAGAACTGCTGGGCATCGGGCCGGGGGTCTTCCTCACCAGCGAGACATTTGTGACGGGGTGCTTCGCCTTCGAGGTCGCACTGGACGGCAAGTCAGAGCCTGCGGTCACCGTCAGGGAACTGGCCGTAGAGAACCAACCGCAGTCCGCGTGTACAGCAGCAGGAGTGCCGTCTCCCAGCGCCTTCCCGAGGGAGGATCCCACTCCGTCGTGACTCAGGTCACATTTGTTTGGCAATGTGGGATCCGCTCCAGCACACCTTCGAGGACGGCCATGTTGGACATGGACCGACGGTACCCGGCAGGTACGACATCCCTCGCCGGACCCACGACACCCCGTAACACTCGGTGTTACCGTAATGGCATGGCAACCGAGCGCTTTTCGATCAGCATGCCGGCCGAGGTTCGGGACCGGATCAGAGAACACGCCGCAGACGCCGGACTCGACGTCTCCACGTTTCTCACGATCGCCGCACAAGCGCAGATGGACCAGCAGGACCGCGTCAAGAAGATCTTCAAGTCGTTCGAGGAGGCCCGCGCGGAGGCCGAGGAACAGGCGGGCACCGGCACCTGGGCAGGCGACGAGATCGAACTGACCAGAGAGGAACGGGCGGAGGTCGACGCGATCCTCGGCCGCCCCTCGCACGATGAGGCCGCCGCGTGAATGTCGTCGTCTACGACACAGGAATGCTGATGGCACTGGTGAGCCAGGACCGTCGGGCACACATCCTGCACAAGGGCTTCATCGCGGCCGGCGGACACCAGCCGATCGTCCCTGGTCCGGCCCTCTCGCAGGCCTGGCGAACGAGCCCGAAAACCGCCTACGCCTGGAAACGCCTTCTCGCCGACGTCGTCGTATATTCAGCGGCCAGGACCCGCTGCCCCGCGGACCTGGCGCCCCGCTGCCTCCCCTGTGCGGGGGGAATGGCCGTCGAAGGCTGGAAAACTATCGGCGACATGATCGGCGCGGCCGCACTGCCCCCCAAGAAACGACCCGACCCGGTGGATGCCCTGGCCGTCCTCATCGCGGCCGTCCACGGAGGAGGCAGCGTGCTCACCTCCGACACCGACGACATCAAGGCGTACGCCGCCACACTGCCCGAAGCCGAGGTCTCGGCCGTAGCTGTCTGACTCGCGGGTCCGGTGAGGGACCGCCCACCTCCGGTCCCTGACGGGGTGGTGGCGCCGGCCGCGCCCGGTCCGCGCCGGGCTCAAGCGTCGAGCGCGTGCGCCACGGCCAAGGCGATGCGGTCGATCCAGTTGATCGCGTCCGTGACGTCGGGCTCGGCGATGGGCCGTCGTTGCTTGAGATCGCCGTAGCGCCCTGCCTGCCACGTGCGCAGACTGAGGCGGGAGCGATCGTCCCCGACGGACTGCCGCAGGCTCTGGCACAGGTCCCCGACCCGCGTGATCCGCGCGGGGTGCGTTACCGGCTGGCGACGCTGCTGGCGATCGGGGTCTGCGCTATGACCACCGTTGGCCACAACTCTCTTGTGGCGATCGGTGAGTGGGCGCGTCGCTGCGATGAGCAGGCCCTGGCCGACCTCGGCTGTCCCTTCGATCCGATCACCGGGCGGATGCGGTGCCCCGACGAGAAGACCTTGCGTGACGCCTACGGCAAGGTCGATCCGGGCGAGTTGACCCGGGCCGGCTACCAGCGATTGGCTGCCGTAGTCGAGAAGGAAGCGGCAGTGAACGCGCAGACTCCCGAGGGGCTGCCCGAACGCGAACAGCGCCGCACTCACCGCGCCACCGAACGTGAACCACTACCCCCGCGCGGCGCCGGGTCTTCGCAGCGGACGGCAAGTGTCTGCGCGGTGCCACGCGCCCTGACGGCACGCAGGTCTACGTCTTCTCCGCGGTGCGCCACCAGGACGCGCTGACCATCGCGGCCCGCGAGGTAGGCGCCAAGACCAATGAAATCCCGGAGTTCCAGCCCTTGATGGAACAGATCTCCGACGAGGAACTGGAGGCGGCCCTGGTCACTCTCGACGCCCTGCACGCCCAGCGCGAGCACGCCCGCTACCTCGTGGAGGAGCGCGGCGCCCACTACCTGCTCAGCGTGAAGGGCAACCAGAAGAACCTCGCCCGGCAGCTCAAGTCTCTTCCCTGGAAGCAGATCCCGGTCCTGCACCGAACCAGCGAGCACGGCCACGGCCGTGAGGAGATCCGCGAAGTCCAGGTTGCCAGCGTGAACGGACTGCTGTTCCCCCACGCCCGCCAGGTCGTCCGCATCCGCCGACGGCGCCGCTCCCTCGCCGGGAAGAAGTCGACCAAGGAGATCGTCTATGCGCTCACCGATCTGCCCGCCGATCAGGCAAGCGCCAGCAAAATCGCCTCCTGGGCCCGCGATCACTGGAAGATCGAGAACTGCGTCCACCGGATCAGGGACGTCGTCTTCGGCGAGGACGCCCGCACCATCCGCACCCGCAACGCCCCCGCCGTCATGGCCAGCCTCGGCGATATCGTCCGGGGCACCCTCCGGGCTCTGGGCCGGGTCAACACCGCCAGCGCCAGACGTGCCCACACCGACCCCGCCACCGTCCTCCAACTCCACGGCATCACATGATCAAACCGAATCGTAGGCGATGTTCGTGGTGAACGCCTCGAACTGACTCGTGCGCGGCCTGGGAATGGCCATCCGTAAGCCCCCGTACTGTCACATGTTCTCTGAGCTGCGTGAACAGGTTTGGCGACAGTCCGGGAGCTCGCCAAGCGGCTTACCGACTCACGGGTTGTTGATGTCCGGTTCTCGGTGTCCCGACCTGCTCGTTGTCCGGAACGTGCCCACTCGCGTTCAGTCGCGCCCCTCGGCTCTCCGCGACCCGCTTGACCTCCTGCAGCGACTCGCTCAGCCGGCTGGCGAGGAAGTGGAGCTCCACACCTGTGACCCGTCGGTCCGCCAGCAGGTCGGCGGCGTGGCCGAGCAGGTCGCCCGCCATGCCGAGTTGGACGCTCTCGACGCCGTCCGCCATCCGTGACACATAGCCGGCGCCGTCCCCCAGGAGGTAACACGGCTTGCCCTCCGACCCCGTCCAGGGCAGCAACCTGAACGTGTGGTGTTCGCACGGCTCCCCGTTCACGCGGCGGCCTCGGCTCCACGGAGGGGCCGGGGCCCGACGTCCGCACCGTGCACGGCGAGCCACAGCGTGCGCCGCCGACGCCGCGCCTCGGTCATCTGCCGCTCGTGCGCTACGAGATACGGACGGACCAGCGGGCTGTCCTCCCCACGCGGCGGACGCTCACCGGTACGGCGGGCGGTGGGGCCGGCCACGTATACGCAGGAGTACGGATGGACGGTGACGGGGACCGGGCGCAACAGCCGCACCAGCGACTCGGTGAACCGGCGGACGAGATCCTTCATGTCGGCGTGCTCTCCCTCTGATTACCCACGAACGGATGCGTTCTGTAGCGAACTCATCACAGAGTGAGGCCGGGCGTGGCTACGCTCCAGGGGTTCGGGCTTGACAGCCCGCCAGTCAGAAAGGGGAGTTGGGGCCGCATGGCGATGAACCGCAAGCCGCGTACACCGAGGGAGAAATACGGGGAGGAGCTGAGGCTGCGACGGACGGCGGCGGGGCTGACCCAGGAGGCCCTGGGCGATCAGGTGGTGTGCTCGCCGACGCTGATCAGTCATTACGAGGCGGGGCGGCGGCTGCCGAACCCGGATGACGCGCAGCGGGTCGACCGCGCACTTCAGACGGATGGCTTCTTCGCCCGATGGCTGGAGGACCTGGAGACGAAGTATGCCGATCACTTCGCCGTGATGGCGGAGTTGGAGCGGCAGGCAACACTGATCCAGCAGTTCGCGCTCTCCCTGGTGCCCGGCCTGCTCCAGACGGACGGTTACGCGCGTGCGCTGTTCCGCGCGTACCGACCGAATCATCGGCAGGAGGACCTTGACCGGGAGGTCGCCATCCGCACCGAGCGCGCCCGCATCCTCGACTCCCCGTTGAACCCAGTCCTGTGGACCCTGCTGGACGAGGCCGTGATCAGGCGCCAGGTCGGCGGACCGCAGGTGATGGCGGAACAGCTGCGCAAGATCGCGGACATGGCCGATGCCGGGCGACTGCGGCTCCATGTGCTGCCGTTCGGAGTGGGCGCCCACGCACTCCTGGAGAGCCTGGTATCACTTCTGAGCTTCGAGGACTCGGCGCCGGTCTCATACGTCGAGGGCTTGCTGACAGGGCACTTGATGGATGATCCGGCCCTGGTGAGAGCCAGTCAGACGGCCTACGATCTCGCCTTGAGCGATGCGATGTCACACCAGGAATCAGTGGCCCTTGTGCGGGCGGCAGCAGAGGAGCACGAACATGGCCAGCAGTAAGCACATCGTCTCCGACTCGTCCACGCTCACGGGGTGGTTCAAGTCCAGCCACAGCGGCGGCGGTCAGGGCGAGTGCCTTGAGGTCGCCCGCGGCTACGCCAACATCCCAGTCCGGGACAGCAAGGCCGCCAACGGCCCCGCGCTCGTCTTCTCCACGGGCGGCTGGTCGGCCTTCGTCGCCGCGGTCAAGCAAGGCGAGCTCTCAGCCTGAGGCGTTCACGGCAGCGCAGCGGCCCCGTTACGGTCACGGACCTGACGGGGCCGCTGTCATGTCTTCCGGGTAAGGACCCTTTGGCCGGAGAACTGGACTCCCTGATGACACTTCAGCGAATCGACATTGACGACCCCGAAGCGGACATGGACGACGGCGAGGCTCTCCACTACGAAGGAGAGCCCTTCACCGGCGAGGTCGTCGAATATCAAAATGGTGCACTCATCTGCCCGCGAGGGTCCGCGCGGCATCGTCCAGCGCCGGGTCGACGACAACCGGACTCATGACGAGACCTTCACCCGCCACCTCCGTTGAGACTGCTTCCGCGGACTCCCCCACGCCGCTTTTCGAATGGGTCGACCGCACTCTCATGACGCCGTGCTATTTATTCATCACACGGGTCGAACAGGAGGCTTTTCGTTTGGTGCAGGCAATATATATCCATGTCCGCTTTGGGTGATTTAATACTTTTGTCGTGTGACGTGGGCGATATGGCGCGCGTCACTATGATACGACTTAGTAGGGCAAAGAGGCCGTTTCATGGCCCGTTTGCGGCCATTTCGGACACTATTGCCGCTTCCCTGTACGTAACCCGATAGTAATGAGGGTTATTGACCGGAACTTGAACCCCGTTTAAGAATTCTTGGCATCCCCACGGAAGAGGTAATTTCCGATGCAGATCTCCGCGATGTCCAAGAAGTTCGCTCACATGACCCAGACCAAGAAGATCTCGCTGGGCATGGCCGCCGCCGGCGCCGCAGTCGTTGCCGGTTCTCTCGTCAGTGCTCCGGCCGCCTCGGCCGCCACCCCCGCCCAGTCCGGCGGCAGCGTCAGCACATGGATCAACCAGTCACTGGAGATCATGCGGGCGCAGGGCATCCCGGGCTCCTACAACGGCATCTACAAAAACCTGATGCGCGAGTCCTCCGGCAACCCCAACGCCATCAACAACTGGGACTCGAATGCCGCCAAGGGCATCCCGTCCAAGGGTCTGCTCCAGGTCATAGAACCGACCTTCAAGGCGTACCACGTCCCCGGCACCTCGTGGAACATCTACGACCCGGTCGCCAACATCACCGCCGCCTGCAATTACGCGGCCCACCGCTACGGCTCGATCGACAACGTCAACTCGGCCTACTGATCAGCCGGCGGCAACGCCTATCTCGACGGCCGCCGGCCTCGAACACCCCTTCCTCACAGTGAACCGCACGCCGTTCTCCCGGCACCTCAGATCTCGGGCGTTGACACCTCAAGATCTGTACGGGGGAACGGCGTGTACTGCGTCAGGCGCTCCGTACCGGCCCACGGATGGAGGAGACGAGCCGCGAAGACCCTGTACGTAGAGATTTCTTCGCACTGATGGCCCGGAAGTGTCGAATGCGGCTGCCGTGCGGAGTCGTCGACGACGAGGCCGCGTAAGGCGCGGCGATCACTTGTGCCGTGTCAGGCAATGTTTGCCCTGTCGACGACGCGTAGGCGTCGGTGGCTCACGCGCTCGGGCGTACGCTCCGTTCGGCGATGCGGATCAGGGGGCGCTCCGGTGCCAGGCGGCTGACGACGCGTGACACCAGGGCATTGCCGGCGCCGTCGACGACGGTCGCCTTGCGTCCGCCGAGCGCCGCGAGCGCTGTGGCGACGACCTGCTGCGGTGTGCGCCGGGCGCCGACCGACGCGTTGTCACCGGCCACGTCGAAGAACGGGGTGTCGGTGGCGCCCGGGCAGATCCCGAGGACGGTCACACCGGTGCCGCGGGTCTCACCCCAGAGGGAACGCGTGAAGGACAGGACGAATGCTTTCGTGGCGGAGTACACCGCCATGTGTGGCACCGCCTGGAATCCGGCCGTGCTGGCGACGTTGATGATGGTGCCGCGCCCGCGCTCGACCATGCCGGGCAGGAGCCGGGTGGTGTTGCCGACGAGCGTACCGACGTTCAACTGCACCTGGGAGGCCATGTGGTCGGGGTCGGCCTCGGCGAGGTCGCCGTGGGAAGCGAAGCCGGCGTTGTTGACGAGGATGTCCACGGCGACGCCCTGCTTGTCGAGCGTGCGCGCGAGGGTCTCGGAGGAATCGGGCCGGGAGAGGTCGAGGGCAATCGGCGTGACGGTCACGCCGTGCTTGGTCCGCAGGGTCGAGGCGAGCTCCTCCAGCTTGCCTTTCGAACGGGCGACGAGGACCAGGTCCACACCGTGGGCGGCCAGTTGCTGGGCAAACTCGGCGCCGATCCCTGAAGAAGCGCCGGTGACGACGGCCAGCTGGGAAGTGAGGGTGTCCGAATAGTTCATGTCTGTCTCCATACCGACTCAAAGGTTTTTTTCTTCGTGATGAGGAGGCCGAGGTGGCCGACGTGCGTGGCGTCCGGCCCGCCCGGCGTTCAGTGAGCTTCGATGGTCGCCTCAATGACTTCGGTGAGAACGGCCGCCGCACGGTGCAGCTCTTCGGGGGTGGCGCGTCCCGTGGCCTCGAGGACGCCCTTCAAGCCGTCGAACGCGCCCACGAATACGGTCGCCAGCGTGTGGGCGTCGGCCGAAAGATGCAGGTCGCCTGCGTGGGCGCCTGCGAGGAGGAGTTCTTCGACCAGGCCGACCCACTCCGCGAGAACGGACGCCTCGCCATGGTCCTGCGGCGACTCGGTGGTGAGCTCGCGGTCGAGCCGTACGACGGACCATCCCGCGGGTTCGGCGATGACGAGGTCCACGAGGACGGGGACGAGTCCGCGTACCTGTGCGGCCGGCCCTCCGAGCCCCTCGAGCCGCCCGCGCACATGCGCAAGCATCCCCTGCTTCTGATCGTCGACGACCGCGTGGGCCAGGGCGGCCTTGCTCTTGAAGTGGAAGTACACGGCGCCCTTGGTGAGGCCGGTCTCGCTCACCACGTCGTCCATCCGGGCCAGGGCGTACCCCTTGGCGTCGAAGACACGGGCGGCGGCGCGCAGAATGTCCCGGCGCGTCGCCGCGCCCTTCGGTGTCAGTTGGTCCACTGGCCTTCCCATGCCCCCGATAGTAAATACCTTCGAGTCGGTTTTTCAAGTTGATCAGGAGCCGCATTGCCCGGAGGGCCGTAGATGGTCGCAAGCAATGACCGAATCGCGCGGGGCTCGCTCACGACGAGTTCGGTGGTGAAGGCTCGCTCGCAAGCTCCGCACCTGGGCCGGCGCCCGCCCCATCTGCCACCGCGACATACCAACACTCGTACCGATGACCAAGCCCTACTGGCGACGTGCAGGCGGCCGTCCCTATGATTCTGCGCTGACCAGCGCCGTCGCCATCTTCCCGACCCGGCCCGGCATTTCCCCCTTGTCGCAGAGGACCTGCCCATGCCTTTCCGCCGGATCGCCGCCCTGGTCGCGGTGCCCGTGACCGTACTGCTGCTGGCCTCCTGTGGCAGCAGCGATGTGCACGGCACCATAACCGAGAAGGAATACAAGCCGGCCCGCATCACGTGGACGACCGAGCCGGTCACGAAGAGGAAGTGCACCACATCCCGGAGCAACGGCAAGACCAAGAAGTCGTGCCGCACGGTGCAGACCGGTACCCACCGTGTCTCGCACCGGCATCCGGCGTGCTGGCAGATCGAGCTGGACGACGACGCGCACGAGCTGTGCATATCCAGGAGCCGGTGGAACAAGGTGCGTGTCGGCGACCGGTGGTGACCCGCTGAGACCGCTACAGGGGGGCCGGTTCGGTCCCGCCCAGCATCCCTCGTGACCTGGGCGCGGATGGCGGCAATACCGAGGGGCACCCTCGCTCCGTCGCCCACGCGGGCGGAAGGGTCAAGGCCACAGGGACGAATACCGGGCCGGGACTCCGCCCGGCCGGTCCGTGGGGGCCGCAGCCCCGCAGCTGTGTCCTGGGAGACGAAATGGGGTCCGGTCAGAAGACCGGACCCCCCTCGCTTTCCCCCGTCAGGGCTTCCCGATCCCCCGGATCCCTCCCGGAAGCTCCCGACGCACGATACGACCCGGCAGGGCGGCAAAGGGTTGTAAGCCATTGCGATCTCTTTGCCCGGGCATCCGGCGCCCGCTCTCAGCAGGCGTGCTCGACGTACCGCGCCGCGACCTCCGCGAGGACTTCGGCGCCGTCGCGCGCCCACAGGTCCTCGTTGAAGATCTCCACCTCGATCGGTCCGTCGAAGCCGGTGCCCTCGACCATCTCGCGGAATGCGCGGAAGTCGACGCTCCCCTCGCCGAGTTGGCCCCGTCCGACGAGCACGCCCGCCGGGAGCGGGGTGATCCAGTCCGCCAACTGGAACGAGTGGATACGGCCGCCCTCCCCCGCCCTCGCGATCTGTGCGGCCGCCTGGTCGTCCCACCAGATGTGGTAGGTGTCGACGACCACGCCCACCTGCTCCGCCGGGAAGCGCTCCGCGATGTCCAGGGCCTGGGACAGGGTGGAGACGACGCAGCGGTCCGAGGCGAACATGGGGTGCAGCGGTTCGATCGCGAGGCGTACGCCGCGTTCCCGCGCGTACGGGCCCAGCTCGGCAAGCGCTTCCGCGATGCGTTCGCGGGCGCCGCGGAGGTCGCGGCTGCCGGGCGGGAGACCGCCGGAGACCAGGACCAGGGTGTCGGTGGACAGGGCCGCCGCCTCGTCGATCGCGGCGCGGTTGTCGTCCAGGGCGCAGGCCCGTTCGGCCGGGTCGAGCGCGGTGAAGAAGCCGCCCCGGCAGAGGCTGGTGACGGTCAGGCCCGCGTCCTTCAGGAGCTGCGCGGTGCGCTCGACTCCGTACTCCTGGACAGGGCCACGCCACAGGCCGACCTTGTCGATGCCCGCCTTGACACAGCCCTCGATGAGCTCGGGCAGCGACCACTGCTTGATGGTCTCCTGGTTGATGCTCAGGCGCGACAGGTCCGTCACCGGACACCTCCGTGGACCGTGAACAGGGCGCGCATCCGGGATTCGGCCAGCTCCGGGTCGGGGAACAGGCCCAGCCGGTCGGCGAGTTCGTACGCCTTCGCCAGGTGGGGCAGTGAGCGGGCGGACTGGAGGCCGCCGACCATCGTGAAGTGGTCCTGGTGGCCGGCCAGCCAGGCGAGGAGGACCACGCCCGTCTTGTAGAAGCGGGTGGGCGCCTGGAAGAGGTGCCGGGACAGCTCGACCGTGGGGTCGAGGAGTTCGCGGAAGCCCTTCACGTCCCCGGTGTCCAGGACGCGTACCGCGTGGGCGGCCAACGGGCCGAGCGGGTCGAAGATGCCGAGCAGGGCGTGGCTGAAGCCCCGGTCGTCGCCCGCGATCAGCTCGGGGTAGTTGAAGTCGTCGCCGGTGTAGCAGCGGACCCCGCCGGGAAGGCGGCGGCGTACGTCGATCTCGCGCTCGGCGTCGAGGAGCGAGATCTTGATGCCGTCGACCTTGTCGGGGTGTTCGGCGATGACCTTCAGGAAGGTGTCCGTGGCGGTGTCGAGGTCCGGTGAGCCCCAGTAGCCCTCCAGCGCGGGGTCGAACATCGGGCCGAGCCAGTGCAGGACGACCGGCTCCGAGGCCTGGCGCAGCAGGTGTGCGTACGTCTCCAGGTAGTCCTCGGGGCCGTTCGCCGCGGCGGCGAGGGCGCGGGACGCCATCAGGATGGCCTGGGCACCGCTCTCCTCGACGAGGGCGAGCTGCTCCTCGTACGCGGCCTTCACCTCGGCGGGCGTGGCGGGCCCTGCGGGGAGCTGGTCGGTGCCGACGCCGCACGCGATCCGGCCGCCGACCGCCTTCGCCTCGGCGGCGGAGCGGCGGATGAGCTCGGCGGCGCCGGCCCAGTCCAGGCCCATGCCGCGCTGGGCGGTGTCCATGGCTTCGGCGACGCCGAGACCGTGCGACCACAGGTGGCGGCGGAAGGCGAGGGTCGCGTCCCAGTCGACGGCCGCGGGGTCGTCGGGGCTGATGTCGGCGTACGGGTCGGCGACGACATGGGCGGCGGAGAAGACCGTACGGGAGGCGAGCGGCGCCCCGGCCGGCGCGAGGTCGAGGGGTGTGGTTCGGGGTTCGTACGGGCCCTGCGGGAGATGGATCGTCACGGCGTCAGCTCCGGTACGTCCAGGCGCCGGCCCTCGGCGGAGGACCTGAGCCCGAGCTCGGCGAGCTGGACACCGCGGGCGCCGGCCATCAGGTCCCAGGTGTACGGCTCGTCGAGCACGATGTGACGCAGGAAGAGCTCCCACTGGGCCTTGAAGCCGTTGTCGAAGACGGCGTTGTCGGGGACTTCCTGCCACTGGTCGCGGAACGACTCGGTGACCGGGAGGTCGGGGTTCCAGACCGGCTTGGGGGTGGCCGAGCGGTGCTGGGTGCGGCAGTTGCGCAGCCCGGCAACGGCGGAGCCGTGCGTTCCGTCGACCTGGAACTCGACGAGTTCGTCGCGGTTGACGCGCACGGTCCAGGAGGAGTTGATCTGGGCGACGGCGCCACCGGTCAGCTGGAAGATGCCGTAGGCGGCGTCGTCGGCGGTGGCGGCGTAGGGCTTGCCCTGCTCGTCCCAGCGCTGCGGGATGTGCGTCTGCACATGCGCCTGAACGGTCTTGATCTGGCCGAACAGCTCGTGGAGCACATACTCCCAGTGCGGGAACATGTCGACGACGATGCCGCCGCCGTCCTCGGCACGGTAGTTCCAGGAGGGGCGCTGGGTCTCCTGCCAGTCGCCTTCGAAGACCCAGTAGCCGAACTCGCCGCGCACGGAGAGGATCTCGCCGAAGAAGCCGCCGTCGATGAGGCGCTTCAGCTTCAGCAGGCCCGGCAGGAAGATCTTGTCCTGGACGACGCCGTGCTTGATCCCGGCGTCCTTGGCGAGGCGGGCCAGCTCCAGGGCGCCCTCGACGTCCGTGGCGGTGGGCTTCTCGGTGTAGATGTGCTTGCCCGCGGCGATCGCCTTCTTGATCGCTTCGACGCGGGCCGAGGTGACCTGGGCGTCGAAGTAGATGTCGTTGCGCTCGTCCGCGAGGACCGCGTCGAGGTCGGTCGACCACTCGGTCAGACCGTGCCGGTCGGCGAGTTCCTCCAGCGCGTGGGCGCGGCGGCCGACGAGGACGGGTTCGGGCCACAGCACCTCGCCGTTACCGAGGTCGAGGCCGCCCTGCTCGCGGATCGCGAGGATCGAGCGCACCAGGTGCTGCCGGTATCCCATGCGACCCGTGACGCCGTTCATGGCGATGCGCACTGTCCTGCGTGTCACGAAGTTCCCTCCATACAGCCGTAGCAAGCGCTTTCTATGCGGTATGACGCTAGCCTGCCGACAGCGGCCCGGACAAGAGGGCTCGGTCCAAAACCCTCGGAGGAAGCGATGACAGTCACCCTCGCGGACGTGGCGGCTCGCGCCCGGGTGTCGCCCGCCACCGTGTCGCGCGTACTCAACGGCAACTACCCGGTGGCGGCGTCCACTCGGGAGCGGGTGCTGCGCGCGGTGGACGACCTGGACTACGTACTCAACGGGCCGGCCAGCTCGCTCGCCGCGGCCACGTCCGACCTGGTCGGCATCCTGGTCAACGACATCGCCGACCCGTTCTTCGGGATCATGGCCGGGGCGGCGCAGACCGAGATCGGCGGGCCGGGCGACGGCTCCGGGCGAGCCGGGGGCGAGAAGCTCGCCGTCGTGTGCAACACCGGCGGTTCCCCCGCACGCGAACTCACCTACCTCACCCTGCTCCAGCGCCAGCGCGCCGCGGCCGTCATTCTCACCGGCGGCGCGGTGGAGGACCCGGCGCACCAGGCGGCGATGGCGGCGAAGCTGGCGAAACTCGCGGACGCAGGGACCAGGGTGGTGCTGTGCGGGCGGCCCCCGCTGCCCGAGGGCGAAGCGGTCGTGGCGGCGCTCGCCTTCGACAACCGGGGCGGCGGCCGACGCCTCACCGAGCATCTGCTCTCGCTCGGCCACCGGCGGATCGGCTATGTCGCGGGCCCGGTGGAGCGGACGACGACGCGCCACCGGCTGGAAGGGCACCGCGACGCGATGGCGGCGGCGGGCCTGTACGGGGACGACACGACCGCGGAAGGGCGTCTCGCGAACGCCCGGGACGAGAATCGCCTCACCGTGCACGGCCCGTACGACCGCCGGTCCGGTTACGACGCGACGCTCGAACTCCTGCGCCGCGAACCGGAGGTGACGGCGATCATCGCCGCCAACGACACCGTGGCCCTGGGCGCGAGCGCGGCGATCCGGGACCGAGGACTGCGTATCCCCGAGGACATCTCCGTGGCCGGCTTCGACGACCTGCCGTTCTCGGTGGACGCGGTCCCGGCCCTGACGACCGTACGGCTGCCGCTGTTCGAGGCGGGGGCGCGGGCCGGCCGGCTGGCGATGGGCAAGGAGACGCCGCCGCCCGGAGGCATCGCGACGATCGCGGCGGAGCTCATGGTGCGGGGGTCGACGGCGCCGCCGCGGAAGTGACGCGGCCTGGTTCCGCTCCCCGGTCCGGTACCCGTACCGCGGACCATGGGCCGATGATGTGCGGGCCGCTGTCCGGTCCGTACGGCGCAGGGGCAGGTACCGACGGAAGGAACACGCTCGTGAAGCTCGCTTTCTCGACCCTCGGAGTACCGGGGATGCCGATCGCCGACGTCATCCGGCTCGCCGTCGCCCACGGCTACCAGGGGGTGGAGCTGCGAGCCCACCCCGATGAGCCGGTGCACCCGGGGCTCTCCTCGGCCGAACGTGCCGACGTGGCCGAGAAGTTCAAGAAGGGCGGCGTCGAGATCCTGACCGTCGCCGGGTACGTCCGGGTCGCCGCCGAGGGGGACGACCAGCCGGTGCTGGACGAGCTCGCCGGGCTGGTGGAGCTGGCGCGGGATCTCGGCGCCTCCCACGTCCGGGTCTTCCCCGGTGGCGGTGGACTGGACCCGGAGGTGGCCGATGCGAACGCCGCACGCCGGCTGGGCGCCGCCGCCCCGTACGCCGCCGACCTGGGCGTACGGATCCTGCTGGAAACTCATGACTCGCACCGGGCCGGTGCCGATGTGGCCCGGATCGCCGGGACGGTCGGGCACCGGCAGGTCGGTGCGCTGTGGGACATCATGCACACCTGGCTGGCGGGCGAGGAGCCGGCCGCGAGCCATGCGGTGCTCGCCCCGCACCTGGGATACGTCCAGGTCAAGGACATCGCATCGGCGCAGGACTCCGAACCGTTGGCGCTCGGGGCCGGGGTACTGCCGCTGGGTGCCTGCCTGGACACGCTGGACGCGGACAGCTGGGTCTGCTGGGAGTACGAGAAGCGCTGGCACCCGGACGCGGCCGAACTGCCCGGGCTGCTGACCGCGGGACGGGAGCATCTGCTGCGGCTGGGCGCACCGAAGGGGTAGCAGGAGTCGGCGGTGGCGGACTCCCGGGGAGCAGGGCTTCCTGGGAGTCCCGTACGTGACGTGAGGCGGAACGCGGGGCCCGGCACGTGCGAGCCGGGCCCCGCGTTCCGCCAGGGTCTCTCGTTCGAATCAGGCCGGAGAGGGAGCCGGATTCGACTCCGGCTCCTCCTCCGGTGCCGGAACGTCGTCGGGCCCACCCGCCGTACGCGTCCGCCGCGCCCCCGCCAGTGAGGTGAGCGCCACCCCGCCCACCAGCAGCGCCGCCGCGCACCACCGCAGCGGGCTCACCGACTCGCCGAGGAACAGCGCGGCCGAGGACATCCCGAAGACCGGGACGAGCAGGGTGAACGGGGCCACGGACGAAGCCGGGTGGTGGCGCAGCAGGAAACCCCACGCCCCGAAGCCGAAGACCGTGGTGATCCAGGCGACGTAGACGATGATGCCGACGCCGCTCCAGTCCAGTGCGGCCAGCGCGTCGGCGTCGCGGTCCCAGCCCTCGAAGAGGAGGGAAAGACCGAGCAGCGGCAGGACGGGCACGGTCGAGACCCACACCATGAAGTTGAGGGAGTCGGGCGGGGCGGCCTTGCGGGTCAGGACGTTCGACACGCCCCAGCAGGCCGCCGCCACGATCACCAGCACGAACGCGAGCACGGGGCCGCTCGCGCCCTCGTCCACCGCCGCGACCCCGATGCCGGCCAGCGCGATCCCCATCCCCAACACCCTTGTTCCACCTGGCCGTTCGCCGAGCGCCACGGCCGCGAAGAGGGCCGTGAAGACCGCCTGGACCTGGAGCACCAGGGAGGAGAGGCCGGCGGGCATTCCGCGGTCCATGCCGATGAACAGCAGGCCGAACTTCGCCACGCCCAGGACCAGCCCGACGCCCACGATCCACTTCCACGCGACCTTGGGCCGCCCGACGAAGAAGACCGCGGGCAGCGCCGCGACCAGGAAGCGCAGGGCGGAGAAGAGCAGCGGAGGGAAGTGTCCGAGGCCGACCTCGATGACGACGAAATTGACACCCCAGACGGCAGCCACCAGGGCGGCCAGGGCGATGTGAAGGGGACGCATGGAGCGAGGATCACCCGCCGGGACCATGTAGCACCAGCGCGGATCTCTTCATGGTGAAATTGAGCGTTGCTAATGAATCAGGAAAGTCCGGGAGGTTCCGGTGCTCGATCTGTCCCGGTTGCGTGCCCTGCACGCCATCTCCGTCCACGGCTCCGTCGCGGGCGCCGCCGCCGCGCTCGGCTACACCCCGTCGGCGGTCTCCCAGCAGATCACGAAGCTGGAGCGGGAGACCCGCACGACGCTGCTGGAGCGGCGTGGGCGCGGTGTCGCCCTCACCGAGGAGGCGCTCCATCTCGCCGCCACCGCACAGCAGTTGCTGGCGATCGTGGAGCGCGCCGAGACGACGCTGGAGGAGCGCCGGGGGCTGCCGACGGGGCGGCTGTCGATCGGCGCCTTCGCGTCCGCGGCGCGCGGTCTGCTGCCCGGCGTGCTGGCCGAGCTGGACCGGGACCACCCCGCCCTGGACGTGCGGCTGTCCGAGGTCGACCCGCATCTGTCGGTCGATCTGGTGGCCAAGGGCGTGATCGACCTCGCCGTCGCGCACGACTGGGACATCGCACCGCTGCCCGCCCCCGAGGGCATCGCGCAGGCGGTGATCGGTGACGACCGGTGCGATCTGCTGGTGCCCCAGGGGCATCGCCTCGCCGGGCGGGACGCGGTACGGCGCGAGGAGCTGGCGAAGGAGCGGTGGATCTGCCAGCCGCCGGGGACGGTCTGTCACGACTGGCTCGTGCGGACGCTGCGGGCGGCGGGCTACGAGCCGGACATCCGGCACCAGGCGGAGGAGAGCCACACCCAACTGGCACTGCTCGCCGCCGGTCTCGGGGTCGCGATGATCCCGCGGCTGGGGCGGGGACCGCTGCCGGCGGAGGTGGTGGCGGTGCCGCTGGACCCCGTACCGGTGCGGCGGCTGTACGCGCTGTGGCGCACGGAGGCGGCCCGGCGGCCCGCGATCACGGTGGCGGTGGAATCGCTTCAGGCGCGGGGTGTGGGGGCGGGGTTGGCGTAACGGCCTCCCCCGCGGTAGGGAGTGGATCAGCGAGCGGCGTCATGCGGCTTCGATTGCAAGGCGGAGGAGGGAGTCGACGCGGAGCGTCGGTGACTGACGACAACGCCGCAAGCGGAGTCGCAGGGCGTCGGGAGCCCACTCCCTATCGCGGGGGAGGCCGTAAGCGCGGTGCTTCCGGGGCGCGGCCTTCGGCCATGAACCGCCCCGATCGCCGAACGAGCCGAGCCGGATCGCACGTCGCCGAGACGATTATCGGACCACCCCCTTGACTGGAAGTTACTTTCTAGATATTCGTGCCCCTTGGAAGTTACTTTCACCGCCCCCCTCTCTCCCCTGAGCACGGCCGAAGGAGCTCACGTGCACCACCGCACCTCCAGACGCACTCTCCTCACCGCCACCGCCGTGACCGCCGCAGCGGTTGCGACCGGCGCGGTCTCCGCCCCCGGGGCATTCGCTGCCTCCGCAGCCTCCGCCTCCACCACCGAGCGCCTCAAGCAGCTCATCTCCCGGATGAGCCTGGAGGAGAAGGTCGGCCAGCTCTTCGTGATGCGGGTGTACGGGCACTCCGCCACCGAACCCGACCAGGCCGACATCAACGCGAACATGGCCGAGATCGGGGTCCGTTCCGCCGCCGAGATGATCGCCAAGTACCACGTCGGCGGCATCATCTACTTCGCCTGGGCGCACAACACCCGCGACCCGCACCAGATCGCCGACCTCTCCAACGGCATCCAGCGCGCCGGTCTCTCAGGTCCCACGCCCCTGCCGCTCCTGATCTCCACCGACCAGGAGCACGGCATCGTCTGCCGCGTCGGCGAGCCCGCCACGCTGATGCCGGGTGCGATGGCGCTCGGTGCGGGCGGTTCGCGTTCCGACGCGCGCCGGGCCGGGCAGATCGCGGGCGCCGAGCTCGCCGCGATCGGCATCAACCAGAACTACGCCCCGGACTCCGACGTCAACGTCAACCCGGCCAACCCGGTGATCGGCGTACGGTCCTTCGGCGCCGATCCGCAGGCCGTGGCCGGGATGGTCGCCGCGCAGGTGAAGGGCTATCAGAGCGCCGGAATCGCCTCGACGGCCAAGCACTTCCCTGGCCACGGCGACACCAACACCGACAGCCACTCCGGCCTGCCCTACATCCACCACTCCCGCGACCAGTGGGACGAGCTGGACGCGCCGCCGTTCCGCGCCGCGATCGCCGCGGGCATCGACGCGATCATGACCGCGCACATCGTCGTCCCCGCGCTCGACGCCGCCGAGGACCCGGCGACCCTGTCCCGGCCGATCCTCACCGGCATCCTGCGCGAGGAGCTCGGTTACGACGGTGTCGTGGTCACCGACTCGCTCGGCATGGAGGGGGTGCGCACGAAGTACGGCGACGACCGCGTGCCCGTCCTCGCCCTGCAGGCGGGTGTGGACCAGCTGCTGAACCCGCCGAGCCTCGACGTCTCCTGGAACGCCGTTCTGGCGGCCGTGAAGAGCGGCGAGATCAGCGAGGCCAGGATCGAGGAATCGATCCTGCGCATCCTTCGGCTGAAGGCGAAGCTGGGGCTGTTCGACGACCCGTTCGTCAGCCACGAGGGCGTGGACCGTACCGTCGGCACCCGGTCGCACCTCGCCGCCGCGGACCGGATCGCGGAGCACACCACCACACTGCTGGCCAACACCGGTGCGGTGCTGCCGCTCTCCCGCCGCTCCCACAAGAACCTCCTCGTGGTCGGCGCCGATCCCGCCTCCCCGTCGGGCACCACCGGACCGCCGACCACGACCCTCGCCGGCGCCTTCACCGAACTGGGGTACGCGGCGACCGCACTGTCCACCGGTACCGCGCCCACCCAGGCGAAGATCGCCGAGGCGGTGGCGGCCGCGCAGGGCAAGGACGCGGTGATCGTGGGGACGTACAACGTCTCGGCGACCAGCTCCCAGCGCACCCTGGTCAGCGCCCTCGTGGCGACCGGCGTCCCGGTGATCACGATCGCGATCCGGAACCCGTACGACATCGCCCGGCTGCCCGCCCACGCGGCGAGCCTGGCCGCGTACTCCTGGACGGATGTCGAACTGCGCGCCGCGGCCCGGGTGATCGCGGGCCGCGCCGAACCGGAGGGCCGACTGCCGGTGCCGGTGCAGCGGGCGGACGATCCGGCGCAGGTGCTGTACCCGGTCGGCTACGGCCTGACGTACTGACCTCGCCGTTTCGGTTGGGCGGGGCCGGTTGGTGCCCAGTAACACGAAAGTGCCTTCTGAGCTGGGACGATGAACCTTGTCGAGGGGTTCTGTCGTCTCAAGCGGAAGGCACTTTCTACGTGCAGGCCATCGTCTCGCGTCCCAAGCCTCACGTCACCGCTGACGGGTCGGGGGGTCCGCATGCCGGAGCGCGGTTGCTGGCGGATCTCGCCGATGCGACCGGGCTGACCGGTGCGTACGCCACCGCACTGCGGTCGTTGCGACCGCGCGGGACCGGGCACGGCAGGCAGCGCGTCGAGCGACGCGGTGGTGAACACGGACACGTCGACCGCCCCGGCGGCGACGTGCCGAACCGAACCTCGCGCCACTCGGTGGGCTTGATCCATCCCAGGGTCCGCATGTGGTCGACCAACTCGCCCAACATCGAAACGTTCAGCGGCCTGGTCGGGATCGAGCGGGGTGGCAGCGGCGACCGGGGCAGCCCAGGCCCGGCTTCTTCCCGCGGGTTCTCGCCTGCTGGGCCGACAAGGGCTACCAGGGCGCCGGCGGAACTGTCCGTGTTCCCTACCATGACCGGGGGAGATGCTCTTTGATGGCCCGTAGGCGGCCCACCGCTCCCACGCGAAGAGACGGGCCCTCGTCGAGCAATCCGTCGCCACTCTCAAGTCCTGGCGTCTGCTTCGCACGCTCCGATTCACAACCACCCGGATCACGAGTCTCGTTCAGGCCATTTTTAGTCCGTATCTCGCCAGCTCGGACTGAGGATGGAAAGCGTTCAATCGAGGCTTGGTGACTACATGTGCCTGCCGCTGCAATCGTCCACGCATGAGACCCCCGATCGCCGCCATCCCCTGGTTTTTCTCATGCCGCTGGCGGCATGCAAGTCCCCTGAAAACAGGGCAACTTCGACTCCTCGCCCGCATATTGCCGCCGACATCGACGGTGAATCCCATAGCGAAAGCGAACGCCTCCACCTCGACGGCGAGCGGTACTACTTCCGTAACGACATCCCGCAACGCAACAAAGAATCCTTTATCGCGCAAATGGGACGAGAAAAAGGGAACGCCGCATTCCATCGCCAGGAAGCTGCACGCGAGCACTTGCGCTCACTGAAAATCTTGATTGAAGTCGTGGCGCAAACGATCAAGCCATGCCATCCTGTGCCGACCATCCGGTCCACATACAGGAGTTAGCCTTGACAGCAAAGACAGCAAGACAGACAAAACGGAGACGGGGATTCCTGCACGGGCTGCTGGCATTGGTCGGCGCGCTGATGCTCACGCTTACCACCGCCACTAGCGCCAGCGCCCACTACGTCTATGAACACGATGAAGTGTGGGCGAATGCGGACAGTTCCCATTGTCTGTATACGCGGGCCGAGGTCTCCCACGGGAGTCGCGGAGGCTACGTACAGTCGAGAGGACTCGCTTCCGACGACTGGGGAGTCCCGCCAGTTTGCATTTGGGGCTGGGACCGCCCGGCCGGAAACCTCGCCACTAAGTGGTCCTACTACAAGAAAACCTCTTCGGGCTGGAGCCTGTGTCGCTCGATATCATGGAAATATAACACTAGTAAAACAAACGTCCTCAGGGCCTCGAAGGACTTCGGCGTTGCTCCGCCGTGCGGCGGTGGCTACTACGCCACGAAGGCTTGGTCGAAGGTTTACTACTCCGGTGCTTGGCACGGTGCATACAGCATCTGGTCTGGATCCCACTACATCGAGCCGTAAACGCAGCGAAGGAGCACGCCCATGAAGAGAGCCCGCATTGCCCTCGTCGCAGCAGTGGCATCAGCACTGTTCGCGACTGGAGCGCTGACCGCAACGGCATCTGACGTACCTCCTCCTCCGGCGGACCCCGAGTGGGTCACCACTAACGGAAGAGTTGACGAAAGCTTGATGCCCAGCGAGATGCCAGTTGTCGGATCTGACGGCGAAATTCTCACGGACACCGCCGGCGACCCGATCACGGTCGACCCTAGAAGCGGAGATCCCGAGTTCGAGCCCATCCCGCGCTGCGGGCGGTGCCCCGACACAGAAGAGCCGCCCGTCGACGCCGGGGACACCCACAGCGTGACAACCAACACCGAGGGGATCATCGAGGAGTCAGTGGACGTTACTGATGACTCCCCCCTAGTTCCCTGATACCAATCACGTAGCCTCCGCCGGGCCACGAAAGGTTCTGGCGGAGGAACGCGGGTATACCGGTCGCGCAGTGCGCCTCGTAGCCGCAGAAAAGACAGAGGCCGCGACATTCTTGGATATCGAATCCGTCCGAGGCCTGGCCGGTCGCTGCCAGGCAAGCCGAGCGGTACCGGAATCCCTTCCGTACCGCGGCTTCCCGCGATGCATATGACGTTGCAAGCCGCCTTGGGGCATTTCAGCGCTCACCATCGTCCTGACGAGTTGTCAGCAGGCTGTGATCGAAGGTCCACCAGTGGGCGGACGCCTCCTGGGTACGGCGTGATGTTCCCGGGACCCGCCAACCATCGTCGCGGACTGTGTCCCCAGCTCCCGCAGGAACAGGTCGGAGAGACCGCCTGGAACGGTTCGGGGGCCGACGCCCCGCAGTTCGAGGTGGTTTCGGCGGTCGGCCCGCGCGCATGGTCTCTGCAGACGGCTGATCTGTATGTACGGTGGGGCGGGAAAAGGCCGGTGGGCTGCGCGCGCCGCGTCTAAAAGGAGATCTGCTTCAGCGCGGTGAAGACGCGATGCTGGTCGCCGGCTGCCTGCCAGATGTCGAGCTTCGACCAGTCGGCGGGGGCGGGACGGGGTAAAGAGGCGGTACTCCAGCGAGACCTGGTTGCCGTCGATAATGCGGGTCGCTCGGAGCGGCTGAGGTTCGTGGAGACGTTGTACCCGCTGGTGCAGAAGACCGGCGGGCGCGACGTGTGCTTGTGCAGCAGGGTAATGCGCTGCTGAAACGCGCACTCCTGTCACATCGTCTGAAATATCAGCAGAGTATCCAGCCCGTGGCGCCGGATTTTCCGGCGACCGAACCCGCGACCCGGACACATCGGTGCAGCGCGTGGACGGTCACCCGGCCGGTCTGCTGGGTGAACCTGCCGCTGTCGGTGACGGGCCGGCCACCGCGCGCCTGGATCATGACGGACATCCTTCGGCGCGGTCCCGACTTCCTCGCGACCGCGATCGCACAGGCGTAGGAGCGGCTCCTGAAGATGCGCACCTCACCCGTCGAGAACGTCACCGTCTTCGCGAGCCGTCCGCCGCAGGCCGATGCGGCGTCGGCGCTGCCGGCCCCGGGACCGCCGAGCACCAGCCCGACGGCGCTCACCAGCGCGAGTACGAACGCCTGGACGAGCACCCTCCGTCCGGTGCCGCCGCCTCCGGCAGCTCCGGCGGTCTTCTCATTCCTGTTCCCCGGCAGTTCCCTCACCTCATCGAACACTCTCGCCCTCACCCGGCCCATGCGCGTACATGCGTACGACGCGAAGGGCCATCCGAAGGTTGCATGCGGCGCGCACCGCATCCTGCGCAACCGAACCGTCACAGCATGGCCCCATAGGACAGAGCCATACGAAAGGAAGGAACCGTCATGGTCCAACTCCGCAATGCGCCCACCCCGCGCGTCCGCCGCACCGCCGGCCGCACCCTTCTCGTGACCGCTCTCCTCGCCGCCGCCTTCGTGGTCCCGGCCGCCGCTGCCGCGCCGCAGGCCCCGGCGCACGCGGCGCAGGTGCGCAGCGCCCTCTCCACCCCCGCCCATCAGCAGGTCGCCCACTTCTACGGCGCCTATGTCGACGCGGTCACGGCCAAGGGCGGCGGCAAGCTCGCCACCGCCCTCCGGTCCTTCTATCTGACACCCGGTCTCCGCTCGCAGCTGCGCACCTGGGAGGCGCGCAACCACGCGGACGGGGTGCTCCGCGCCCAGAGCACACCGCTCGCCCTCAAGGTCACCGCGGGCGACAGCGGTGCCGGTCACACCTGGTCGAAGGTGCGGCTGACCTGGAGCGGCGGCAAGCACCCCACGTACACCTATCTGACCGTTCAGTCGGACCTGCAGACCGGCAGGATCTCCGGCATCCGCTGAGACCCGCGGTTCAGAGTGTCCGGCAGTAGGCGTCGCGGGGCTGCCTCCTGCCGGGCACTGTCAGACTCCCGCGGGCTCGTCCTCCCCGATGAAGGTGCGCCACAGCACGGCGTAGTGCCCTTCCCCGGCGAGGAGTTCGTCATGCGTGCCGTCCTCGACGACCCGGCCGTGGTCCATCACCACGACCCGGTCGGCGCGGGCGGCCGTGGTCAGCCGGTGGGCGACGACGAGGGTGGTGCGCCGGCCGGTCAGCCGGTCGGTCGCCTGGTTGACCAGGGCCTCGCTGGCGAGGTCCAGGGAGGCGGTCGCCTCGTCGAGCAGCAGGATGTCCGGGTCGACGAGTTCGGCGCGGGCGAGTGCGATCAGCTGGCGCTGGCCGGCCGAGAGGTTGCGGCCCCGCTCGGCGACCTCGTGCAGATAGCCGCCGTCCAGTGTGGCGATCATGTCGTGGGCGCCGACCGCCCGGGCCGCCGCCTCCACCTGTGCGTCGGTGGCGTCCGGCCGCCCGTACGCGATGGCGTCCCGGACCGTACCCTCGAAGAGGTACGCCTCCTGCGGTACGACTCCGAGCCGGTGCCGGTACGCGGTGAGGTCGAGGCGGCGCAGATCGGTGCCGTCCGCCGTGACCCGGCCGCCCGTCGGGTCGTAGAACCGGGCGACGAGTTTGACCAGGGTGGACTTCCCGGCGCCGGTCTCCCCGACGAAGGCGACGGTCTGCCCGGCCGGAATCCGCAGGTTGATGCCGGTGAGTGCCTCCTCCTCGTCGTCGCCGGAGCCGTACGCGAAGGTCACGTCCTCGAACGCGATCTCGCCGCGCAGCGAGAGCACGTCCAGCGGCTCCTCGGAGTCGGCAGTGGAGGTCGGCTCCCGGAGGAGTTCCTGGATGCGGCCGAGCGAGACCGTGGCCTGCTGGTAGCCGTCGAAGACCTGCGAGAGCTGCTGCACGGGCGCGAAGAACAGGTCGATGTAGAGGAGGTACGCGACGAGGGCGCCGGTGGTGAGGGTGCCGTTGTCGACGCGGCCCGCACCGACGATCAGCACGGCGGCGGCGGCCACCGACGACAGCAGTTGCACGAACGGGAAGTAGACCGAGATCAGCCACTGGCCGCGCACCCGGGCCTCGCGGTAGTGGTCGCTGCGGTCGGCGAACCGTTCCGCGCCGTCCTTCTCGCGGCGGAACGCCTGCACGATCCGGAGCCCGGACACGGACTCCTGGAGGTCGGCGTTGACGACGCCGATCCGCTCACGGGCCAGCTCGTACGCCTTGACGCTCTTGCGGCGGAAGAAGAACGTACCGATGACCAGCACCGGGAGCGTCGCGAAGACGACGAGCGCCAGCTCGACGTCGAGGACGAGCAGCGCGCCCATGATGCCGAAGAAGGTGACGACGGAGACGAAGGCCGTGACCAGACCGGTCTGCAGGAACGTGGACAGCGCGTCCACGTCCGTCGTCATCCGGGTCATGATGCGGCCGGTCAGCTCGCGCTCGTAGTAGTCGAGACCGAGCCGCTGGAGCTGCGCGAAGATCTTCAGCCGGAGTGAGTAGAGCACCCGCTCCCCGGTGCGGCCCGTCATCCGGGTCTCGCCGATCTGCGCCGCCCACTGCACCAGTACGACGAGCAGGGCGAGCGCGGAAGCCGCCCAGACCGCACCGAGTGCCATCTGCGTGACGCCCCGGTCGATGCCGTGCCGGATCAGTACGGGCAGGAGCAGGCTCATGCCCGCGTCGACGGCGACGAGCGCCAGGCTGACCGTCAGCGGAAGCCCGAAGCCGTGCAGCAGCCGTCGCAGCCCGTAGGACTCCTCGCGCCGGACGGCGCGCGCCTCGTCGATCTCGGGGGTGTCGGTGGCTGGGGGCAGCGCCTCGACCTGGGCGAGCAGCTCGGGCGTGGCGGGCATGCCGGCCGCGCCGGTGTCGCGGGGCTCCTCCTTGCGGACCCAGAGTCCGGGGCTGATGCCGCGCTCGGCGTCGAAATCGGCTTCCAGCTCCTCCTGGAGCGCCCGGTCGTCCTCGACGGTGGTGTCGGCCATGACCGGCTGGTGGCCCGGGGAGGTGCCGCCCAGCTCGTCCGGGTCGGTGAGCAGACGCCGGTAGAGGGCGGAGCGGCGCTCCAGCTCCTCGTGCGTGCCGATGTCGGCGAGCCGGCCCTTTTCGAGCACGGCGATGCGGTCGGCGAGGCCGAGGGTGGAGCGGCGGTGAGCGATGAGGAGCGTGGTCCGCCCCTCCATGACCTGGGCGAGGGCCTCGTGGATCTCGTGCTCGACGCGGGCGTCGACGGCGGAGGTGGCGTCGTCGAGGAGGAGAAGCCGGGGGTCGGTGAGGATGGCGCGGGCGAGCGCGACGCGCTGGCGCTGGCCGCCGGAGAGGGTGAGCCCGTGCTCGCCGACCTTGGTGTCGTAGCCGTTCGGCAGATCGGCGATGAACCCGTCCGCCTGGGCGGTGCGGGCGGCCTGCTCGATCTGTTCCTGGGTGGCGTCCGGGTGCCCGTACGCGATGTTGGCGCGGACCGTGTCGGAGAAGAGGAAGCTGTCCTCCGGTACGAGGCCGATGGCGGCCCGCAGCGAGTCCTGGGTGAGCTCCCGGACGTCGTGGCCGCCGACCAGGACGGCGCCGTGCGCCACGTCGTAGAAGCGGGGCAGGAGGAGGGAGACGGTGGACTTCCCGCTGCCGGACGCGCCGACGACGGCGACGGTCTCGCCGGGTTCGATGGTGAGCGAGAACCCGTCGAGGACCAGCCGCTCGGGGGCTCCGCTTCCAAGGTCTGTATCTCGAGCGGAGGCGGAGCGAAGCGGACCATACCCGAACCGCACGTCGTCGAACTCGACGCTCGCCGGGGCATCGGCGGGGAGCTCCACCGCGCCGTCCTTCATGGTCGGCTCGGTGTCGATCAGTTCGATGACGCGCTCCACACCGGCGCGGGCCTGCTGCCCGACGGTGAGGACCATGGCGAGCATCCGGACCGGTCCGACGAGCTGGGCCAGGTAGGTCGAGAACGCGACGAACGTACCGAGGGTGATCTCGCCGCGGGTGGCGAGCCACCCGCCGAGCCCCAGCATCGCGACCTGACCGAGTGCGGGGACGGCCTGGAGGGCGGGGGTGTACACGGAGTTCAGCCGGATCGTGCGCAGCCGCCCGGCGAACAGCTTCCGCCCGACCTCGCGCAGCTTCCCGGTCTCCTGCTCCTCCTGCCCGAACCCCTTGACGACCCGGACCCCGGAGACGGCCCCGTCGACGACTCCGGCGACGGCGGCGGCCTGCCCCTGGGCGTACCAGGTGGCGGGGAAGAGCCGGGAGCGGGAGCGGCGGGCGATGAACCAGAGCGCGGGGGCGACGGCGATCGCGACGAGGGTCAGCAGCGGCGAGAGCCACGCCATGATGACCAGGGAGATGAGGAAGAGCAGCACGTTCCCGATCGTCATCGGGAGCATGAACAGCAGGCCCTGGATCAGCTGCAGGTCGCTGGTGGCGCGCCCGACGACCTGCCCGGTGGACAGCTCGTCCTGTCGCTTCCCGTCGAGCCGTGTGAGGGTCCGGTACATGTCGGTGCGCAGATCGTGCTGTACGTCGAGGGCGAGCCGGCCGCCGTAGTAGCGGCGGATGTACGTCGATATGTACACCAGCACGGCGGTGGCGATCAGGAGGCCGGTCCAGAAGCCGAGGGAACGGGTGTGGTTCCCGACGACGTCGTCGATGATCACCTTGGTGATCAGCGGGACGACTGCCAGCACGGCCATACCGGCGAGCGACGAGCCGAGCGCCAGCAGCACATTGCGCCGGTAGCGCCATGCGTAACCGCCCAGTCGCCGCGCCCAGCCCTGCTGTGCCGCGTCCGTGTCCGCGTCCGTCACCGGTGCCTCCCGTTCGACCTGGTCTACCGGAAGGCACCAACGCGATCAGCTGCGGATTTCATCCCGCCGTCACAAAGACGGTCCCATCGGCGTAGGACCGGCCTACGTCGTCCGGCGGAGCGCACCCGGGGGGCGGGGGCGCGGCTCGGGGCGCCCTACGACCCGGGCGTGGCCGTCAGCATCGGCACGGCGGGGGCTTCCGGCACCGCCGGGACCGCCTCCTGCGGCGTGGCCGGCGGGGCGACGGTCGTCTTGGTCGCGGTGGCCGGATTCAGGTCCTTGTGGATGGCGCGGGCGACGGCCTGGATGGTGTTGATGCCGTCGTTCATCGTCTTGTTGTCGTGGGTGAGCACGGTGATGCCGTAGTCGTGCCCCTTCCCGGTGAACGCGCCGATGCTGTGCACCCGCCAGCCGTGCGTGGCACGCGGCAGCCAGCCGTTCTTGACCTGGACGATCACCCCGGACGGGGCTCCGGCGGGCGTTCCCCAGCGCTGCGAGGAGATGACCTTGCGCATCAGGCCGAGTTCGTACGCACGCGCGTTGTCGCTGAGTACGGAGTTCCTGGCGGTCAGCAGCGTCAGCAGTCGCAGCTCGTCCTGCGCGGTGATCCGGGTCAGCCCCCAGTAGCCACCGGAGCCGGGCACGGTGTGCGTCATGCCCGCAGCCTTCAGGAACGCCTTCACCTTGGTCACGCCGAGCTGCTTCCACAGGCTGGTGGTCGCGTTGTTGTCGGACTTGGTGATCATGGCGGTGGTGAGGTTGATCTCACGCTGCGTGAGATAGCGGTTGTGCTTCTTGTTGTCCCAGAGCAGCGTCGCGAGGACGGTCGCCTTCACGACGCTCGCGGAGTCGTACGTGCTGGTGGACCGCATCGTGCACGACGTCTTGGTGGTCCGGTCGTAGAGTGCGATCGCCGTGGTCGACCTGCGCCCCACGAGCGCCGCGGTGATGTCCTTCGACAGCTTGGCGGCGAGTCCCGCCTTGCCGGAGGTACAGCTCACGGTCGGCGTCGCGGCGGCGGCGGGCGTGGCCGCGAGGGTCACGGGCGCGAGCATGCCCGCGGCGAGTGCGACGGAGACCGCGGTGCGCGCGCGGCGGGATATACGAGGCTGGTCCGTCATGAGACGTGTCCCCCTGGGTGATCTGTGCGGTGCGCCCCCTGCACACCTGTCAGGGATGACTCATGACTGACCGAAAAGTTGTACGGGCCGCAGCCGGAACGGCCAAATTCCGACGCGGGGACACCGGCTGCGGGGCGCATGGTCAAGGAGTTTGCCGCCGATCACGCATCGGAGACCGCAGGAGCACCTCGACGAACATGATCCGGGCGTGCACCACGTCGAGCAGCAGCATGCCGTCCGCCGGGGAGAGCATGACGGTGCGGTGCCCCTCTCCGTACGGCTCCCCCCTCCGATGGGGCCCTGTGCTGAAGCTCTGGCAGAAGTCGTCCGTGCAGGGACATTCCGCAAAGAGGCGAAGGTCCCACGCGCAGATCGCCAGATGTCGCTCCTCTTCGTCTTCGAGAAGGGCGACCAACTCGTCCACGAGGCCGGGGAAGACCTCGCGGACGAGGGGAGGTTCCGAGTCCATGCCCCGGGACCCTAGCGGGACCGCGGCCTACAGATGTGTCGGCTCGAACATCTTCAGCAGTGCCGGAAGCACGACCACGGAAGGGCCGGGCTCCGCAAAGGACTTCGCCAGATCGTCGGCGAGCGTCTCCGGAGTCGTACGGACCGCCGGTACGCCGAACGACTCGGCGAGGGCGACGAAGTCCGGGCGGGACAGTTCCGTCGCCGTGGCCTCGCCGAACGCACCCGTCATGTACTCGCGCAGGATGCCGTAGCCGCCGTCGTCGACGATCAGCCAGGTGACCGGCAGGTCGTACTGGCGGGCGGTGGCCAGCTCCGCGATGGAGTACATCGCGCCACCGTCGCCGGAGACCGCCAGGACCGGCTTCGTACGGTCGGCCGCGGCTGCGCCGAGCGCTGCCGGGAAGCCGTAGCCGAGGCCGCCCGCGCCCTGCGCGGAGTGCATCGTGTTCGGGTGGCGGGCGTCGAAGGCGGACCAGGCCCAGTAGGCGAGGATCGTCATGTCCCAGAAGCTGGGGGACGTGTCGGGCAGTGCCTCGCGGACCGAGGCGATGAGCTGCTGCTCCAGCGTGAGGTCCTGACCGGCGATCCGTGTCCGCACGGCGTCGAGGACCGTACGCACCCGGGCCGCCGCCGCCTCGTCCTCGCGGCGGTCGACCGCTTCGAGGAGGTCGGCGAGGGCCTCGCGGGCGTCGGCGTGAATGCCGAGCGCGGGGTGGTTGGACTCCAGCTTCCCGGCGTCCGCCTCGATCTGGATGATCCGGCCGCGCGGGCTGAACGTGTGGTAGTTCGAGGAGAGTTCGCCGAGTCCGGAGCCGACGACCAGCAGGACGTCCGCCGCTTCGAGGAAGTCCGTCGTGTGGCGGTCCTCCAGCCAGGACTGGAGCGAGAGGGGGTGCTCCCAGGGGAACGCTCCCTTGCCGCCGAAGGTGGTGACGACCGGGGCGTCGATCTTCTCCGCGAGGGCGAGCAGCTTGCCGGACGCGTCGGAGCGTACGACTCCGCCGCCCGCGATGATCGCCGGGCGCTCGGCGTTCGACAGCAGATGCGCGGCCACGGCGGTCAGCTCGGGACGCGGGTGCAGGGGGCGCGGGGTGGCGTCCATCGCCGTGACGGCGGGCAGGGTGGTCTCAGCGAGGAGTACGTCCTGCGGGATCTCGATCCAGACCGGGCCGTGCGGGGCCGCCAGCGCGGACTCCCACGCGGCGGCGATCGCGGACGGGATCTGCGACGCCGTACGGACCGTGTGGACCGACTTCACGACGTCGCGGAACGACGCCTTCTGGTCCCGGAGTTCATGCAGGTAACCGTGGCGGCCGCCGCCCAGACCCGCGGTCGGGATCTGGCTGGAGACGGCCAGCACGGGGGCGGACGCTGCCGCCGCCTCCTGGAGCGCGGCGAGGGAGGTGAGCGCGCCCGGCCCGGTGGAGAGCAGCAGCGGCGCCACTTCGCCGGTGATCCGGCCGTACGCGTCGGCGGCGAAGCCCGCGTTGTTCTCGACGCGCAGCCCGACGTACGAGAGGGAGGAGCGGCGCAGCGCGTCGAACATGCCCAGCGCGTGCTGACCGGGCAGCCCGAAGACGGTGGTCGCGCCGAGGCCCTGGAGGGTCTCGACGACGAGGTCACCGCCGTTGCGTCCGGCGGTCGGACTGAGTGCGGCCGCGATCTGCTCCGGGGTGAGCTGCGGCCGCTCGTCGTGGTGGTCGTGGGTCACTTGCCCTGCGTCCCCTTCGCCGCCGCGATCTGACGGGACATGATCGTCGTCAGCTCGTACGCGGTGTGGGAGGCGGCGACGGAGGTGATCTCCGCGTGGTCGTACGCGGGGGCGACCTCGACCAGGTCGGCGGAGACCAGGTTGCAGGAGGACAGGCCGCGGACGATCTCGAGGAGTTCGCGGGAGGTGAGGCCGCCCGCCTCGGGGGTGCCGGTGCCGGGCGCGTGCGCCGGGTCCAGGACGTCGATGTCGATGGAGATGTACAGCGGGCGGTCGCCGATGCGCTGGCGCAGCTGGTCGGCGATCTCGTCGACGCCGCGGCGCATGACGTCGGCGGAGGTGACGATGCCGAAGCCCATCTTGGCGTCGTCGTCGAGGTCCTGCTTGCCGTACAGCGGGCCGCGGGTACCGACGTGGGAGAGCGCGGACGTGTCGAGGATGCCCTCCTCCACGGCCCGGCGGAAGGGGGTGCCGTGGGTGTACTCGGCGCCGAAGTAGGTGTCCCACGTGTCGAGGTGGGCGTCGAAGTGGAGCAGGGCGACCGGGCCGTGCTTCTTCGCGACGGAACGCAGCAGCGGGAGGGCGATGGTGTGGTCACCGCCGAGCGTCATCATGCGGGCACCGGTGGAGAGGAGGTCGTCGGCCGCGGACTCGATCGTCTCGACGGCCTCGTGGATGTCGAACGGGTTGGCGGCGATGTCACCGGCGTCGGCGACCTGCGCGAGGGCGAACGGCGAGGCGTCCTGCGCCGGGTTGTACGGGCGCAGCAGGCGCGACGCCTCACGGATCGCGTTGCCGCCGAAGCGGGCACCGGGGCGGTAGGAGACACCCGTGTCGAAGGGCACGCCGACGACGGCGACATCGGCGGTGCCGACCTCGTCGAGGCGGGGCAGCCGCGCGAACGTCGCGGGACCGGCGTACCGCGGGACGCGGGAGGAGTCGACGGGGCCGCGCGGCGTTTCGTTGCTGCTCATGTGGAGTGCCTTTCTTCGGGCGATGCGGGTGGTGCACGCTTCGTGGGCGTTCGTGCGGTATTCAGTGTGCGGGGTGCGGTGGAGTGCGAGTACGGGCCCCCACGGCAACGGTTTCCGTCCTCAATCGCCGGACGGGCTCGAATGGCCCGTCCGGCGATTGAGGACACGTAATCAGACGGTCACCGGGTCCGAGTCGGGCGCCTCCGCTTCGGCGCCCCTGCCCGCCAGGCGCTCGCGCCAGGCGGTGAGCACCGCCGCGTCCGTCGGCTTCGTGGCCAGGGACACGATCACGTACACCGCGAGCGAGGACAGCAGCCCGTAGTAGACCGGCTCGTTGGCGAGGATTCCGTACGACGCCATCAGACCGATCACCGCGAGGCCACCGACGGACACCGCGGCCAGCGCGCCGGCGGCCGTGCCGCGACGCCACAGCAGACCACCGAGGATCGGTACGAGCAGCCCGCCGACGAGCAGGTTGTACGCGACGGTCAGGGCCTCGACGACGTTGTTGAGGGCGATGGCGATGGCGATGACGGCCACACCCATGATGAGGATGAAGACCCGGTTGCCCTTCACCTCGTCGTGCTCCTCGCCGCCGCTCCGGGTCACCGCGCCCCGCAGCCTCGACCAGATGTCGTTGTTGGCGACGGTGGCGCAGGCGATCAGCGCACCGGACGACGTCGACATCACCGCGGCGAGTGCGGCGGCCAGCACCAGCCCGCGCACACCGACCGGCAGTTCGTCCTTGACGATGGTCGCGAAGGCCGCGTCCGCGCTGGGCAGCTTCGGGTACATGACCTTGGCGGCGGTGCCGATGACGGCTCCGGCGATCGCGTACACCAGGCAGTACGTACCGGCGACGGTGCCGCCCCAGCGTGCGGTGCGGTCGGTGCGCGCGGTGAACACGCGCTGCCAGATGTCCTGGCCGATCAGCATGCCGAAGGTGTAGATCAGCACGTAGGTGAAGATCGTCTCGCCGCCGATGCCCAGCGGGTCGAAGTACTCGGTGGGCAGCTTCGCCTTCATCTCGCTGAAGCCGCCGGCCTTGATGACGGCGATCGGCAGGAGCAGCAGCAGGACGCCGATCGTCTTGACGACGAACTGCACCATGTCCGTGAGCGTGATCGACCACATGCCGCCGAGCGTCGAGTACGCGACGACGATGGCGCCGCCGAGGATGATCGCGACGGTGCGGTTCATGTCGAAGAGGACGTCGAAGATGGTGGCGTACGCGATGGTCGAGGTGACCGCGAGCATCAGCGTGTACGCCCACATGACGACGCCGGAGATGAGTCCGGCCCGGCCGCCGTAGCGCAGGTCGAGCATCTCGGAGACGGTGTAGACCTTCAGCCGGGCGATGCGCGCGGAGAAGAAGACGGACAGGGCGAGCAGCCCGAGGCCGATGGTGAAGACCATCCAGGCGCCGGAGAGTCCGTACTGGTAGCCGAGGCCGACGCCGCCGATGGTGGAGGCACCGCCGAGGACGATCGCGGCCATGGTCCCGGAGTACATCCAGGGGCCGAGGCGGCGGCCCGCCACCAGGAATTCGCTCTTGGACTTGGCGCGGCGCATGCCCCACCAGCCCATCGCGAGCATGCCGGCCAGATAGACGATGATCACTGCGTAGTCGACAGCCATGGGCTTACCTCCGTCTCAGTCATTTCGCGAAATGTTGCGGGTATGTGTTTCGTGAAGACGGTAGGTGGCCCACAAGCGGCGCTGAAGTGTACGTTTCATCCATTCTCGCCGTAACCAATGGATGGACCATCCATGCCGGACACTCCCACCGGACCCCATTCCTCCACCGTCCCCACGGCCACCACCGGGTCCGCTCCCCCCACTCCGCCCATCCCGCTCGCCGAGCTGCTCGCCCGCGAGGAGCTCCGGCTGCGCCGGATCGCGGGACCGGTCCACGCGGACCTGTTGTGGGTGCACACCTCGGAGATGGCCGACCCGTACCCGTATCTGCTCGGCGGTGAGCTGCTGCTGAGTGCCGGGGTGCTGCTCAAGGACCCGGACACCTATGTGGCCCGGCTGGTGGAGGCGGGGGCGGCGGCGCTCGGTTTCGGGGTGACGCCGGTGCACGACGCCGTGCCGCAGGCGCTGATCGAGGCGTGCGACCGGCACGGGCTGCCCCTGGTGGAGGTGCCGCCCGAGACCCCGTTCACCGCGATCGCCCGAGCGGTGTGGCGGCTGATGGCGGAGGCCCGGCACCGGGAGCTTCGCCGGGTGACGCGCGCCCAGCAGGCCCTGGCCACGGCCGCGGCCCGGCCGGATCCGGTCCCCGCGGTGCTGCACCAGCTGGCCGCCCAGCTGTCGGGGCGGGCGGTCCTGCTCTCCGCGGCCGGCGAGGAGCTGCACGCGGCGGGCCGCCGCCCGCCCCCCGAGGTGCGGGCGGCGCTGACCCGGCTGACCCGCGTGGTCTCCCCCGCCGCGCCTCCCACCTCCCCCGCCCCCACATCCGCGACCGACACCGTCGGCGACACGCATCTCTTCGCGTACGCGCTCGGCGGCGGGCAGGGGCTCGTCCTGGCGCTGTCGACGGGGCGGCGCGAGGCGGGCGACCACACGGTCACCGGGATCGCGGTCATCCTTCTCTCCCTGCTGGCCGCCCCGCACCAGGGCGCCGACGCCGCGGGCCGGTCGGCGGCGCTGGTGCGGATGCTGCTGGGCGCGGACCCGGCGGACGTCGCCCCGCTGCTCGGCGGCGCCGAACTCTGGACGGTGGTGCATGCCCGGCGCAGCAGTGGCGGCCCCGTCGACCCGCTGACCGCCGGGGCGCTGGGTGCCGCGCTGGGGTCGGCGCTGGTCGACGCGGGCCGGGGCGGCGACGCGGTCAAGGTCCTGGTCCCGGGTGGTGAGCGGGTCACCCCGCAGCCCGGCTGGACACTCGGCACCTCCGCCCCCGTCTCCATCACCGCGCTGGACCTCGCCGACGGCCAGGCGGCCCGCGCCCTGGGCCGGGCCGTCGCCACCCGCACCCCCCTGGCCCACCACGACAACGGCACCGGAGGCGGTCTGGCCGCCCTGGTCCCTCCGGACCAGGCCGAGGCCCACGCCCGCGCCCTCCTCGCCCCGCTCACCGAGCCACTGACCGAGACGCTGCGCTGCTGGTTGAGCCTGCACGGCAGCTGGGACCGCACGGCAACGGCCCTCCAGGTCCACCGCAACACGGTCCGCCAGCGCATCGCCCGCTGCGCGACGCTGCTGGACGCGGACCTCGACGACATGGACGTACGGACGGAGCTGTGGTTCGCGCTGCGGCAGCAGTGAGCGGCATTCGCCAGCGACCGCCCACGCCTGACACGGCATCAGGCACGGCGCGTGACAAGACCGACGCCCTCTCACGTGTCCGGGTGTCGCTCCGCGACCTCGGCGTTACGTGGCTGCGACCGGCCTCCGGATCGGTATCCCGGCGGTCGTCGGTCACGCCTTCTTCAGCGCGGCCAGCGTGAGCACGGTCGGGGAATTCACCGAGCCGGATGCACCGCTGAAGCCGCCGCACATGAGCCTCGCGGGCGTGCTGAGCATCACCCTGGACAGCTTCAGTGACCGCCGGGTAACTTTTGACCAGAACTGAGCAAGCGCTTAGCCATCCCGCTGGCCGATGCTCGCCCGAAGCCGATCGAAGCCGACAGAGGAGGCACCCCCGTGCGCCGTACGGTATTCAACGAGGACCACGAGGCGTTCCGGGAGACCATCCGCGCCTTCATCGCGGCCGAGGTCGTCCCCGTCTACGACGAGTGGTTCGCCGCCGGCCAGGCGCCGCGCGAGTTCTACCACAAGCTCGGCGAGCTGGGCGTCTTCGGCATCGAGGTGGACGAGGAGTACGGCGGCGCCGGCATCGACTCGCACAAGTACGAGGCCGTCATCTACGAGGAGACCGCCCGCGCCGGTGTCTCCTTCGGCGGCTCGGGTGTGCACACCCTGCTCGGCCTGCCGTACATCAAGATGCTCGCCACCGACGAGCAGAAGAAGCGCTGGCTGCCGAAGTTCACCACCGGCGAGGAGATGTGGGCTCTCGCGATGACCGAGCCGGGCACCGGCTCCGACGTCGCGGGCATGAAGACCACCGCCAAGCTTTCCGAGGACGGCACGCACTACGTCCTGAACGGCGCAAAGACCTTCATCACCGGTGGCGTGCATGCCGACCGCGTGATCGTGTGCGCCCGTACGTCCGCGCCCCGCGAGGACGACCGCCGCTTCGGCATCTCCCTGTTCGCCGTGGACACCAAGTCGGCGGGCTACTCCGTCGGCCGCAAGCTCGACAAGCTCGGCCTGAAGGTCTCCGACACCGCCGAGCTGGCCTTCGTCGACGTCAAGGTCCCCGTCGAGGACCTGCTCGGCGAGGAGAACAAGGGCTTCGGCTACCTCGGCATCAACCTGGCGTCCGAGCGCTGGGGCATAGCCTTCGGCGCGTACGCGCAGGCCGCTGCGGCCGTCCGGTTCACCAAGAGCTACGTGCAGGACCGCACGGTCTTCGGCAAGACCGTCGCCTCGTTCCAGAACACCAAGTTCGAGCTGGCCGCCTGCCAGGCCGAGGTGGACGCGGCCCAGGCCGTCGCCGACCGCGCGCTGGAGGCCCTCGACGCCGGCGAGCTGACCGCCGCCGAGGCCGCCTCCGCGAAGCTGTTCTGCACCGAGGTCGCGCACCGCGTGATCGACCGCTGCCTCCAGCTGCACGGTGGCTACGGCTTCATGAACGAGTACCCGATCGCGCGCCTGTACGCGGACAACCGCGTCAACCGCATCTACGGCGGCACCAACGAGGTCATGAAGTCGATCATCGCCAAGTCCATGGGGCTTTGAAGCGCTCTCCCTCGTGAACGAGGGAGATTCCTGCCTACCTTGCGGTGGCGGGCTTGACGCGACGGGCGCGCCTGACGATTGCCCTTCCGGCAGCCGGGACGAGCGCGGGGAGTGTCATGAATCAGGTGTGGGCCCTCCACGAAGGAGTCACCTGATGAGTACGAGTGCTGGTCACCTGATCGAGTCTGCTGGGGGCGTGTCGCTTGCCGAGGCTGGTGAGAGCGCCCAGGGTGCCGACGTGAAGTCGATGCCGGTATCCGTGAACGGTCTGTCCGCTGAGTTGCTGGAGGAGCTGGCCGCGCTCGCGGTGGAGCGGACCGCCGAGGGCGGGCTGCCGGTCGCTGCCCGCTCGGCGAGGTCATAGCCGCCACGTCCCGGCTCCACGTGCCGATCTGGGCCGGTCTCGGCGGGCTGGTCACAAGCGGGCTCATGCTCCAGCCCGACCTGCACTCCGTGCTGACCCAGACGAAGATCGCGCTGGTCGGCCTGCTCACCCTCAACGGCCTCCAGGCGGGCCTCCTCGGTCGCCGCGTCGCCGAGGCCACCGAGCCGATCGGCCGCGGAATGACGGCCTGGGGAGGCGCCACGGCACTCCTGTCCCAGGTCTGCTGGTGGGGCGCGGTCGCGATCGGCTTCCTCAACACGAACCGCTGACCGATCCCACCTCAGTGGATCACACCTGCCGGCAATCGCTTCTGCATGGAGGTCACCGGATACCCGACTGTTGTGACGCTCCGTCCGCCTCCGGAATGTCCGCAGGGCAGAGCGCCCCACAGCTGTCGGCGCGGATCGGCCCCGTGCCGTCCGTACGCATCAGAGCAGCCCGGCCGCGTCCAGCAGATAGTCCGTCATCGGGTCGTAGAACCGTGGGTCGAGCACGTGATCGTCCAGCGGCACGACCACCTGCAGGGTGCCCTCCGCCTCGCCCAGGAAGAGCGCCGGGTCGTTGCAGTCCGCGTACCCGACCGAGTCGAGCCCCCGCTGCCCGGCGCACCCCGCCCACCCGTGATCGGCGACGACCAGGTCCGGCAGCGGCCGCTCCTCCCGCTCCAGACCGTCCAGGATCGCCGCCATCGGCGCCGGTGAGTGCGTGTGCCACAGCGTCGCCCCGCGCTCCATCACGGCCACGTCGGCGAACTGGAAGACCATGCCCTCGTCCGCCATCAGCCCGGAGGGAATCCGCACGATCTCGCACCCGGCGCCGCGCAGCGCATCCGCGGTCTGCCGGTGCACGTCCAGCAGCCCACCCGGATGCCCGGTTGCGAACAACACCCGCTCCGCCCCGGCCGCCGCCTTGCGCAGCCGGGCCGCCATCCGCTCCAGCGCGTCGACGGTCAGCTCGGGATCGATGGTGTCCTGCCCGTGCCGGTGCTCCGGATCATCACTGACCCCACAGCGCTCGGCCATCACGGCGAGCACGTCCTGCTCATCGGCCCACCGGTTGCCGAGCTCCAGCCCCAGCCAGTAGTGGCGGTCCCCGTTGGCGAGCCTGCGGTAGTGGGTGAGGTTGTTGTCGCGGGGGGTGGCGACGTCTCCGGCGATGCGCGTACGGACGAGGTGTTCGACAAGGGCGGCGCGGCTGGGTATCGGCATGAACCCATTGTGCCGTCAGGTGTGCGCAGCGTGCCGGGCGTCTTGCGCGGCGGACGCGGAGGGTCGGGCCGCGCTGCCCCCTCCGGACCGTCGCGGAGCGGTCGGATCCCGGCACTCCGCCGTGGAGTGGTGCTCCTGCCACCCGATGGGGCGTGGTGCGGGGCCCGATCCGCGTGACACTGTCCGGACGGACGTGGCCCTCACCGGATCGTGACTGTCGCGACCCGGTGGGCCACGACCCGGCTGACCGCGACGCGGTCCGGCACGACATCAAAAGCTTTTGATTCCTTGGGCAATTACCATTCCCAACCCCTCCCTGTCTCCCGTCACCCGCAAGGGTGAGGTTTGCCAACTGGGCTGGATTTCGGTCCGGTTGGCAGGCATATGCTCGCCGCGACAACCCCAGACATGCGTCGGCCCCCGGCCGGGACTGCGAATCCCGATCGAGGGCCTGACCACCGAGGAAGAAGCACCTTCCCGATGGATACCCAGCAGATTACCGCGCCCTCGCGCGCCACGGCAGGCGATCCCCGTCCTGCCACCCCTTCCGGTGTCATCCACGTCAACACCCGGCACACCAGCCGCTACACGGTCATCGGCAATCACCTCGCCCAGCATCGCGAGATGTCGCTGGTGGCGATCGGGCTGGCCGTGCACATCCAGTCGCTGCCTGCCGGGGCCAAGATCGGTATCAAGTTCCTCGCCGATCGCTTCCCCGAGAGCGAGACCCGGATCGCGGCCGCCCTGCGCGAACTGGAAGGCCACGGCTACCTGTCCCGTACGCGGGAACGGACGCCCGGCGGGCGGGTCGTGACGCGGACCGTGTCGTACAACCAGCCGGGAGGGGACATGGGCCGCCCGGCGCCGCGGCCCGCACCGAGGGCCGAGCGGCAACGGGAGCGGGAACGCCAGTCGGTGGTTCTTGTGGTGCCTGCCCCGGTTACCACCCCAGCCACCGTCCGGGCCTCCGTACCGGAGCAGCGAGCCTCGTCACCCGTCGCGCCGCTGCCCCCGCCGCTTGCCGAGCCGCAGACCCATGACCTCGCACATCACCGCGCCGCCGTCGACCTCCTCGCCGGCCTGCGCCGCGACGATCCCCGGCTGCTGCTCGCCGAGGACGACATCCGCCGACTCGCCCCCGCCGTCGCCGCCTGGCTCGAACGCGACGCCCACCCCGACGCCGTGCGCCGCACCCTCGTCGCCGACCTCCCCGAACCTCTGAAACGCCCAGCGGGCCTCCTCGCCCACCGACTCGCCACCCTCCTGCCACCCCCGCTCCCCGCCGCCCCGGCTGGGGAATCCGTACGGCGCCCGGACCCGCTGCAGAACTGCGACGGGTGCGACCGCGCCTTCCGGGCGCCGGAGCCCGGCGAGTGCTGCGACTGCCGATCCAACCTGATGGAGGCCGCTTAGCATGAACGTGACGACCCTTGATCCCGGGTACAGACGACGAGGAGCGAGCACCATGACCATCGCCCCGGACGACGCACGGCGAGACGCCCGCCTGTACCAGATCATGCGGGACTTCGTCTCATCCATGGACGACACCCTTCCCGGCAAATTCGAGATCACCAAGGAAGGGATCGTCCACGACATGATGTCGCCCGCGAGGCCGCACGAACTCACCACGCTGCGTGTACGGAAACGCCTGGAGAAGGTCCTCCCGGAAGAGCTGGTGGCCCACACCGGGACTCCCGACGTGGAAGACGCGCCCGAGGGCATCATGCGTCACCCCGACGTCATGGTGATCGCCGAGGCGGACATGGAGGGCGAGGGTTCCTTCGAGCCCCGCACGCTCATCGCCGCCGTCGAAGTCGTCTCACGGTCCAACCCGGACAACGACTGGGTGAGCAAGATGCGGGACTACCCGCTTCTGGGCATCCCCCTCTACGTGATCTTCGATCCGCGTACCGGGTCGGGGGCCGTGCTCTCCGACATCCACCCCACGCCGAACGGGCCGCGCTACGCCACGCGCAAGGACTTCCTGTACGGCGAGGACATCACCATCGGCGAGTGGACCATCTCGACCGAGAACCTGCCGCGGTACGCATAGCGCACCGCGGCCTGCCCGGTCGGTATCGCGTACCGCGGCCTGCGCGGTCGGTGCGATCTGCGCACGGCCTGTGGTCAGCGACCCGCGCCCGATCACCGCTAGGAACCGCCCGCCGCCTCGAACGCCCCCCGCGCCAGTCGGTGCAGCAGCGCCGCCGTCGCCGTGCGGCCCGGGAGGGCGCCGGGGCGGCCCAGGTGCGGGGTCGAGTTGAGCAGGCCGAAGACCGCGTGGACGGTGGCGCGGGCCTCGCTCTCGGGGAGGAGCGGGTAGAGGGCGCGGACCACCTCGACCCACAGCTCCACGTACTGGCGCTGGAGCTGGCGCACGCGCTTGCGGTCGCTGTCCCGGAGGCGGTCCAGCTCGCGGTCGTGCAGGGTGATCAGGGGACGGTCGTCCAGAGCGAAGTCGATGTGGCCCTCGATGAGCGCGTTCAGGAGGGCTTCCGGGGAGTCGTCGCCGGAGGTCGCGTCCTCCGTGACGCGGAGCCTTCCGCCGGCCAGGAGGCGCTCGCTGATGCCGACCAGCAGTTCGGCGAGCATCGCGTCCTTGCCGGGGAAGTGGCGGTAGAGGCCGGGACCGCTGATCCCGACGGCTGCGCCTATCTCGTCGACGCCCACACCGTGGAAACCGCGCTCGGCGAAGAGGCGGGCAGCCTCCTTGAGGATCTGCTCGCGGCGCGTGGGGGCGTCCGTCCTGGTGGTCATGGATTCGATTCTAGACAGTGGCGTTAGCGGGCGTTAACCTGAAGGAAACGTGTTAACGCTCATTAACCGGATCGGCGGACCTGTCGACCGGGCAAGGGGGCTCGACGGATGCAGCAGGCACCGGTGCTGGCGAGTGCGGCGGATCCCGCTTCTCAGGGCTGGCTGGCCAACGAGGAGGCGCACCGCGCGCTCGGCGACGAGCTGCGGGCGCGGCTGGCCGCGGCCAGGCTGGGCGGGGGCGAGAAGGCCCGCGCCCGGCATGTGGCGCGCGGGAAGCTGCTGCCCCGGGACCGGGTGGACGCGTTGCTGGACCCCGGGTCGCCGTTCCTGGAGCTGGCGCCGCTGGCGGCCGAGGGGCTGTACGGGGGTGCTGCTCCGGCGGCCGGGGTGATCGCCGGGATCGGGCGGGTCAGCGGCCGGGAGTGCGTGATCGTCGCCAATGACGCCACGGTCAAGGGCGGCACGTATTACCCCATGACGGTGAAGAAGCACCTGCGGGCCCAGGAAGTGGCGCTGGAGAACCGGCTGCCCTGTCTGTACCTGGTGGACTCCGGTGGCGCGTTTCTGCCGATGCAGGACGAGGTGTTTCCCGACCGGGAGCACTTCGGGCGGATCTTCTACAACCAGGCCCGGATGTCAGGGGCCGGGATTCCGCAGGTCGCGGCCGTGCTGGGGTCCTGTACGGCCGGTGGGGCGTACGTCCCCGCGATGAGCGACGAAGCCGTGATCGTGCGGAACCAGGGGACGATCTTCCTCGGCGGTCCGCCGCTGGTGAAGGCCGCGACCGGTGAGGTCGTCACGGCGGAGGAGCTGGGCGGCGGCGAGGTCCACTCCCGTACGTCGGGCGTCACCGACCATCTCGCGGAGGACGACGCGCACGCCCTGCGGATCGTCCGGAACATTGTGGCCACGCTGCCCGCGCGCGGGGCTCTGCCCTGGTCCGTGGAAGCTGTGGAGGAGCCGAAGGTCGATCCTGCCGGGCTCTACGGGGCCGTGCCGGTCGATTCGCGGACGCCGTACGACGTGCGGGAGGTCGTCGCGCGGGTCGTCGACGGGTCGCGGTTCGCCGAGTTCAAGGCGGAGTACGGGACGACGCTGGTCACCGGCTTCGCCCGGATCCACGGGCACCCGGTCGGCATCGTCGCCAACAACGGCATCCTGTTCTCCGAGTCCGCCCAGAAGGGTGCGCACTTCATCGAGCTCTGCGACCAGCGCGGCATCCCGCTGGTCTTCCTCCAGAACATCTCCGGGTTCATGGTCGGGCGCGACTACGAGGCCGGCGGCATCGCCAAGCACGGCGCCAAGATGGTCACCGCGGTCGCCTGCACCCGGGTCCCGAAGCTGACCGTCGTGGTCGGCGGGTCGTACGGGGCGGGGAACTACTCCATGTGCGGGCGGGCCTACTCGCCGCGCTTCCTGTGGATGTGGCCCAACGCCAAGATCTCCGTCATGGGCGGCGAGCAGGCCGCGTCCGTGCTCGCGACGGTCAAGCGCGACCAGCTGGGCGACGACTGGAGCGCCGAGGACGAGGAAGCCTTCAAGGCGCCGATCCGCGAGCAGTACGAGACGCAGGGCAACGCGTACTACGCCACCGCCCGGCTCTGGGACGACGGTGTGATCGACCCGCTGGAGACCCGGCAGGTGCTGGGGCTCGCTCTGACCGCGTGTGCCAACGCCCCGCTGGGTGAGCCCGGCTTCGGCGTCTTCCGGATGTGAGGGAACAGATGACGATGTTCGACACCGTTCTGGTCGCCAACCGCGGCGAGATCGCGGTCCGGGTCATCCGGACCCTGCGCGAGCTGGGTGTACGGTCCGTCGCCGTCTTCAGCGACGCGGACGCCGACGCCCGGCACGTACGGGAGGCCGATACGGCGGTACGGATCGGTCCCGCACCCGCCGCCGAGAGCTATCTCAGCGTGCCCGCGCTGCTGGAGGCCGCCCGCCGCACCGGCGCGCAGGCCGTGCACCCGGGGTACGGCTTCCTCGCCGAGAACGCGGGGTTCGCGCAGGCGTGCGCGGACGCGGGGCTCGTCTTCATCGGGCCGCCCGCTTCCGCGATCTCGCTGATGGGCGACAAGATCCGGGCCAAGGAGACCGTCGCGGCGGCCGGGGTTCCGGTCGTGCCGGGGTCGTCCGGCAGCGGGCTCAGCGACACACAGCTCGCGGAGGCGGCGCGCACGATCGGCATGCCGGTGCTGCTGAAGCCCTCGGCGGGGGGCGGCGGCAAGGGCATGCGGCTGGTGCGCGACGAGGCGCTGCTCGCCGACGAGATCGCCGCCGCCCGGCGTGAGGCGCGCGGCTCGTTCGGGGACGACACCCTGCTCGTGGAGCGGTGGATCGACCGGCCGCGCCACATCGAGATCCAGGTCCTGGCCGACGGGCACGGGAACGTGGTGCATCTCGGCGAGCGCGAGTGCTCGCTCCAGCGCCGCCACCAGAAGATCATCGAGGAGGCGCCGTCCGTCCTGCTCGACGAGGAGACCCGGGCGGCGATGGGCGAGGCGGCCGTCCAGGCGGCCCGCTCCTGCGGGTATGTCGGTGCGGGCACGGTGGAGTTCATCGTCCCGGGCAACGACCCCGCCTCGTACTACTTCATGGAGATGAACACCCGCCTCCAGGTCGAGCACCCGGTCACCGAACTGATCACCGGCCTGGACCTGGTGGAGTGGCAGCTGCGGGTCGCCTCCGGCGAACAACTCCCCTACAAGCAGCCCGACATCACGCTCACCGGACATGCGATCGAGGCCCGGATCTGCGCCGAGGACCCGGCCCGCGGCTTCCTGCCGTCCGGCGGTACGGTGCTCTCCCTCCGCGAGCCGAACGGCCACGGCGTACGGACCGACTCGGGTCTCAGCGAGGGGGTCGAGGTCGGCAGTCTGTACGACCCGATGCTCTCGAAGGTCATCGTCCACGGACCCGACCGGGCCACGGCGCTGCGGCGGCTGCGCACCGCCCTGTCGGAGCTGGTGATCCTGGGCGTGCCGACCAATGCCGGGTTCCTTCGCCGGCTGCTCGCCCACCCGGCGGTGGTGGCGGGCGATCTCGACACCGGGCTGGTGGAGCGCGCGGTGGACGGGCTGGTGCCGGACGGGGTGCCGGAGGAGGTGTACGCGGCGGCGGCGCTGCTGCGGCAGCCGGCCGCCGGGGGCACCTCTCCCGGGGGCAGCTCCGGTTGGGTCGACCCGTTCTCGGTGGCCGACGGCTGGCGGCTGGGCGGCGCCCCCGCGCGCACGGTCCGCCACTTCCGGCTGCCGGGTCACGACCCGGTGCAGGTCGGCGTGCGCTCCTGTCCGGCGGGCACCGAGCTGACGTTCGGCCATGTCGGGGAGGGCGCACTGCCGCCGGCGCCCGCGACGGGCACCTGCGGCCCGCTGGCCCCCCTGCCCGGCGGCACGGAGACAGCCAGGGTCATCGACGTCTCCGCGCACCGCCTCACCTTCGAACTCGCCCGTGTCACCCATACGTTCACGCACGCCGCCTCCCCGGAGGGGAGCTGGCTGGGATGCGACGGCGACACCTGGCACGTGCAGGACCACGACCCCGTGGAGGCGTCCCTCACCGGTGCGGCGCACGGCGGTGCCGACACACTCGCCGCGCCCATGCCGGGCACGGTCACCGTGGTGAAGGTGGCCGTCGGGGACGAGGTCGTCGCCGGGCAGAGCCTGCTCGTCGTGGAGGCGATGAAGATGGAGCACGTCATCTCCGCCCCGCACGCCGGGACCGTCACCGAACTCGATGTGGCAGCCGGTGCCACCGTCGTCATGGACCAGGTACTCGCCGTGGTGGTTCCGAGCGAGGAGGAAGCATGACCGCCGGCAATCTGCCCATGACCGTGCCCGCACCGGATCTGCCCGCCCGGGTGCGCATCCACGAGGTCGGTGCCCGTGACGGGCTGCAGAACGAGAAGGCGGTCGTCCCGACCGAGGTGAAGGCGGAGTTCATCCACCGCCTCGCCGCGGCCGGTCTGACGACCATCGAGGCGACCAGCTTCGTCCACGCGAAGTGGGTGCCCCAACTCGCCGACGCGGAGGACCTGTTCCCCCGCCTCGGGGACATCGAGGGGGTCGCGCTCCCCGTGCTCGTACCCAACGAGCGCGGGCTGGAGCGCGCCCTCGCTCTCGGTGCCCGCCGGATCGCCGTGTTCGGGTCGGCGACCGAGACGTTCGCCGCCCGCAATCTCAACCGCACCGTCGCCGAGTCGCTCGCCATGTTCGAGCCCGTCGTCACCCGCGCCAAGGCGGACAAGGTGCACGTCCGCGGCTATCTGTCGATGTGCTTCGGCGACCCGTGGGAGGGGCCCGTCCCCGTCCACCAGGTCGTGCGCGTCGCCAAGGCGCTGATGGACCTCGGCTGCGACGAGCTCTCCCTCGGCGACACCATCGGCGTCGCCACCCCCGGCCATGTGCAGGACCTGCTCTCCGAGCTGAACGAGGAGGGCGTGCACACCAACACCATCGGGGTGCACTTCCACGACACGTACGGCCAGGCGCTCTCCAACACCCTCGCCGCGCTCCAGCACGGTGTCACCACCGTGGACGCCTCCGCGGGCGGCCTCGGCGGCTGCCCGTACGCGAAGAGCGCTACCGGAAATCTCGCCACCGAAGACCTCGTGTGGATGCTCCACGGCCTCGGCATCGAAACCGGGGTCGACCTCGACGCGCTCACCGCCACCAGCGTGTGGCTCGCCGAACAACTGGGCCGCCCGAGCCCGTCCCGTACTGTCCGCGCGCTCTCGGTTCAACAAACACAGTCCCACAAGGAGTGATCCCCGCCATGTCTCTGGACCACCGGTTGACCGCCGAACACGAGGAACTGCGCCGCACTGTAGAGGAGTTCGCGCACGACGTGGTCGCCCCGAAGATCGGCGACTTCTACGAGCGCCATGAGTTCCCGTACGAGATCGTGCGCGAGATGGGGCGGATGGGCCTGTTCGGGCTGCCGTTCCCGGAGGAGTACGGCGGCATGGGCGGCGACTATCTCGCCCTCGGGATCGCCCTGGAGGAGCTGGCCCGCGTCGACTCGTCCGTCGCGATCACCCTGGAGGCCGGGGTCTCGCTCGGCGCCATGCCGGTCTACCGGTTCGGTACGGAGGAGCAGAAGCAGCAGTGGCTGCCGAAGCTCTGCTCGGGCGAGGCGCTGGGTGCCTTCGGACTGACCGAGCCGGACGGCGGGTCGGACGCGGGCGGCACCCGGACAACGGCGGTGCGCGACGGGGACGAGTGGGTGATCAACGGCTCCAAGTGCTTCATCACCAACTCCGGTACGGACATCACCGCGCTCGTCACGGTCACGGCGGTGACCGGTCGCAAGGAGAACGGCGCCCCGCTCATCTCGTCGATCATCGTGCCGTCCGGCACCCCCGGCTTCACGGTCGCCGCTCCGTACTCCAAGGTCGGCTGGAACGCGTCGGACACCCGTGAGCTGTCCTTCTCGGACGTCCGGGTCCCGGCGGCGAACCTGCTGGGCCAGGAGGGCCGCGGGTACGCGCAGTTCCTGCGGATCCTCGACGAGGGACGGATCGCGATCTCGGCGCTGTCCACGGGTCTGGCGCAGGGCTGTGTGGACGAGTCGGTGAAGTACGCCAAGGAGCGGCACGCCTTCGGCCGGCCGATCGGCGCCAACCAGGCCATCCAGTTCAAGATCGCTGACATGGAGATGCGGGCGCACATGGCCCGGATCGGCTGGCGGGACGCGGCGTCCAGGCTGCTGGCGGGCGAACCGTTCAAGAAGGAAGCGGCACTCGCCAAGCTGTACTCGTCGACGGTGGCGGTGGACAACGCCCGCGAGGCGACCCAGATCCACGGCGGGTACGGCTTCATGAACGAGTACCCGGTGGCGCGGATGTGGCGCGACTCGAAGATCCTGGAGATCGGCGAGGGAACGAGCGAGGTGCAGCGGATGCTGATCGCCCGGGAGCTGGGGCTGCCGGCCTGACGGTCGCCGGGCAGGGGCCGGGTGGGCGATCAGCTCGTCACGCCCGGCCACTCCTCGCGGAGCATTCCGAACAGCACGGTGTCGTACCGCTTGCCCGCCACCAGCACGGTGGCCCGGCGTCGGCCCTCCTCGCGGAAGCCCGCCTTGGTGAAGGCGCGGACGGCCCGCTCGTTGCCGCTCCAGGTGTCCAGCTCGATCCGGTGCAGCTCGAAGACCCCGAACAGGTGCCCCACCAGCAGCCGCAGTGCGTCGGAGCCGTGGCCGCGGCCCCAGCGGTCTCGGGCGCCGATGGTGACGCCCACGGTGGCCAGCCCGGCGAACGGGTCCAGGTCCCGGTAGTCCACCATGCCGATCACTGCGCCGTCGGCGAGGTCCTCGACTGTGAAGACGGCGGACTCCCTCGGGTTCAGCCGCAGCATCGTCTCGAAACCGAGCTCGACGGCCTCGGCCGTGACCGGGCCGAAGCACGGGTTGCCGCCGGTGGCCCAGTGCACCACCTCCGGATCGTTGCGCCACCGGAGGTGATGCTCCGCATCCTCCGCGCGCAGTGCGCGAAGCCTTACCAACTTGCCTTCGATCATCCGGAGATCGTATTCCGCCCCGCCGGGCCGGTTCACAGGAGGTCCCGGAAGCCCGAGCCTTTCCGCGGTCCGGTCACCCGACCAAGCCGTTGTGCCGCAGCCGATGCAGCGTCTCGATGGCCGTCAACTACCGCCGCTCGTAAGCCGTACCCGGCCGCACTGAGGCCGAGGACTCTGCAGGTGAGGCCGGTGGGGCGCGACAGCGTGACGAACGGGCCGACGAATTCGTCGACCACGCCCGCCATGTCGTGGGACCTGTCGAAGACGACCACATCCGGTCTGCCTGGGCGAGCGCGACCACACCTACCTCGCGCAGCAGTCCATCCGTACCTTCTCCAACACCGGCGACCCGGACCGACACTACGTCAAGACTGCGACGGGCGGACCCGACCGGTTGCTCTCTGCCGTTACCGGCCGGACGGGCTCGAACGTCAAGCCCGTCCGGCCAGGCAGCGAGAATCAGAGGTCGTCGGGCAGTAGCCGGAACGCCTTGTGACCGGTCAACGGTCGCACGGCGCGGAAGTCCCGGCGGTCGAGCGTCAGGACACACTCGGTCTCGTACGCCTCGGCCAGAACCACGTTCACCGCGTCGGCGAGGTCCATGGTCAGCGCGGCGTACCGGGTCTGGATCCCGCGCGCCTTGCGCAACGTGCCGGCCGAGACTTCTGGTACGAGCACCCTCATGGTGCGTTCCTGACCGAGCAGCCAGTCAGTGACCGCATAGGCGGCCCGCCGGTCGACGTTTCGGGTGGTGATGTGCTCGAGTGGCCGGCCGGGCGAGCAGTCCGATGCCGTCCGAGACCGGCCTGTCGTGGGCGGTGGGGCCGCCCACAACAGCGCCGATGAAGAGCGGGGCCCACGGTTCTTCCCCGGCTGCCACCAAACCGTTCCTGGGCAGTGAGCAGGAGTGAGCCCCGACTCATCGGCACGCCCCGAACGGTCTTGGGCGCGCTGGTCCTCCGCTTTCGCATCCTGGTCGGCGACGCATATCCCGTATGCGGTCCGTCCCAAGTGGGCGGAATCCCTACGACCTGGCCATATGGGTGTGGCCAGAGGCGACGGGGAGGCCCCGAACCATCTCGCTGGTGACACGGGGGCCCCGACTGCTGACGCCACACCCGGCGTCCCAGATCGCGTCACGTACGTTACGCACACCACGCCAGAAACACCCACCGATCGTCACACCGTTCACTCAATCGTGCCCATGTTCGCCAAAACGGAGTGCTGGCTCAGCAGTTGTGAACCCCCTTCAGGCCGCCCCGGCGTCGATCCATTCCGTTCCGTCACCGGGCCGGATCCGGGCGAGCCCGGCCAGACCCAGTCGGCCGAGCACGCCCAGGACGCGGTCAACGGCCTCGTCCCGCTCTGCCTCGGGGTCGATATCGACGTCGAGATGCGCCCCGAACGCTCCGGAACCCGCGCCGCTCACCTCTCCGAAACCGCCCAGCGCGTCGTTCAGCTCGTCCTCGACATCATCCCGGTCGACCGGAAGCGCCCTGTCGAATCGGATCTCCATGAAGTCCATCGGCCTACGGCTTCCCGCCGTGCCCAGGTTCGAGCTCACACCGGCAGTCGGCCCACGTCGCCGCAGGCCGCCCCGTCCGCGACCGTGAGGAACGCGCGGACCGGAGCCGGCGGCCGGGGCCCCGGCAGGCAGCTAGTGCCCCTCCCGGCAAGCTTTGCCCCGTCGCGCCGCCCAGCACGCACGCTCGCTGCGTTGGCCAAAAGCCCTGGTAGCTCCTTCCCCAAGCTCTCAACTTCGTTCGAGCAGGGGAGACCCCATCCAAGGACTTCCGGCCGCCTTGCGATCGCACGCACTGGACGACGCTCCTTCCGGGCAAACATTGCCGGTCACGGCACTAGTTCAGCAGTCGCCACTCGCTCCGCGAGGAGGGCGCGGAGCGCAATTCCTCGACGGTCCACCCGAGTTCGGCGCTCATTCCGTCACGCCCCCTCAGCGGCGGCCAGTCTGATCAGCACGAGCCAGGTGTCGTCGTCCGGCTCCACGTACGCCGACTCGACCCGGTAGCACCCCGGCGCGAGGTCCATTCGCAGGGACCCTGTGCTGCCGAGATCCTCGGCGGAGTAGGCGGAATCGAAGAGGACGACCGGACCCGGCACATCCCAGTCGGCCGACTCCTCCCACTCCGCCCTTTCCAGCGCCTGCCCGAGGGCGGCAAGCGCGGCCTCCTCGCTGTCGGCTGCCAAGCGGCGCACGAAGAGCGAGTGTTCCGGGAGGTAGACCGTCGGGGCGGGGTCGTCGCCCAGGACGAGGGCCGGTGTGCCGCCGACGTCGATCACGCCGGCGTAGTCGTCCACCGCACAGGCCCGCCCGTAGTCGCCGGCTTCCTCGTCGACGTCTCCGTCCTCGTCTTCCAGGTCTTCGGCGCCCTTCCACGCTCCGAGTACGGACTCGGGCACGGCGATCAGCGGACCGCCTTCGGTCGTGATCCACTCCATGGGCTGTCTCGGCTTCCTTCCGGTCAGCGGAGATGCGGCGGGCCCCGGGGATCGTGATGACGCTGTTGGCGTCATCGTGATCCCCGGGGCCCGCCGTGTCGTGCTGGGTCAGCCCTCGTCGTGGACGCGCTCGGCCACGAAGCGGGCCATGGGCACCGCCTGGCCGACGGCGAGCGTCGCCTTCCGGCGAGCCACCGTGGTCCTGGCCACGTCCACGGCTTCCACGAGGCGGTCCGCGAGATAGCGGGACACCTCGCGCTCCCCCCGCGTACCGAGGTCCGCGGGAACAGCGATCTGCATCGTAATCAGGCGTTCACGCCGCGAGAGCGTGCCCGTGCGCGTTCCCTCGTAGTCGGGGGCGAGGAGCGGGCCCGGTACGTGGAAGACCACGTCCACACCCGTTTCCTCGTCGGTCGGCTGCCACGGCGCCTCGTCGGCCAGCCGGGCGAGCAGCCCGATGCTGTCCGAGACCGGCCTGTTGTGGGCGGTGGGGCCGCCCACAACAGCACCGATGAACAGCGGCGCCCAGGGTTCTTCCTCGGCTGCCACACAACCTCCTAGCCGAACGGTCCTGGACTGAAGGACGGCAGGCTACCTGCCCAGCTTTCCTTGTTCAAAGGACCGGGCCATCGTGAGGTCAGGAACCTCTCGTGGGCGGTCATGTCCCTGCGCGTACCGGTGGCGATGATGTCCATCCGCTTGCCGCGCATGAACTTCCCGGAGTAGCGGGCCATGGGGTTCGCCTCGCTGGTGATGCCCCACTTGAGGTGGTCACCGGTCTTGGAATCGACCAGCTGGTACAGCGTCGTCGGACGCGAGCTGTTGAGCGAGTTGCCGTGGGTCCCGCTGGCGGCGGGCTTCGGCGGGGTCGCGGGGTTGGGTGTGAACTGTCCTCCGGGGCCACGCAGTGCCCCGTTGCACCCGGGTGCCGTCGCCGGGTTGGTGTTGTGAACCAGGAGTGCCTGGTCACCGACGAAGACGTAGTAGTCGTGGACGGCGTCGACGGTGAGGTTGTGGACCCGCTGCTGCCGCGTCGGATGCGCGACCGCGGTGATCTGCACCCACGTCCCGGACGAGGCCCGCAGCCACATGCCCGGCTCCAGCTCGCCCGCCTCGACCCAGCGGCCCGCGTCCGGCAGCCAGAACGGGTGGCCGGCGGTCGCGGTGACCTTGCCGGTGGCCTTCCCCTTCGTACCGTCGGTGTCGACGGTGAGGGTGACGAGGGACTTCTTCCCCGCGTGACTACGGGTGTTGGTCACCTCGCGGGCCCTCGAGTCGCCCGACTCGACGTCGGTCGCCAGCACCTGGTCACCGACGACCAGCTTGTCGATGTCCTTACGGCTGCCGTCAGCCATGAGGACCTCCGTGCCGGGCACGAAGCTGTTCGGCAGGGGGCAGCTCGTCGGCTCGTCCTTCGGCTTGGCCGGGGCGGCCGGCTCGTCCTTCGGCTTGGCCGGCGCGTCTGTCTTCGGCTTCGGCGGCGTCGCCGCGTCCACTACGTCGTCGACCTTGTCCTCCGCCTTGCGGACGTCGTTGGCCGTGTCGAGTGCGTCGGCGCCCTTCTTGGCGTACTTGCCGGCCTTGACCGCCGTGGCGCCGTACCCGACAAGCGGGATGGCCGAGGTCATCGACAGGGCCGCGTCCACGTAGTTGCCCTCGGCGAGGTACCACAGGCCATTCGCTACGTCGGCGACCTCGCCGACCACCGGGATCAGACCGACGACGTCGAGCGTCGCGTGTCCGATGTCCGAGAGCGACATTCCGAAGAGGTGCCCGTCGATTTCCACGAAGCTGATCGGGTTGCCGCCCGCGAAGGCGTACCGGTTCCCCGTGAAGGGGTCGGAGGCGAGCGACATGTCCGCCAGAGCCCCGGCGTACGAGTCCCGGGTCAGGAAGCGGTTCAGCCCCGGGCTGTAGTTGCGGAAGCCCATGTCGTACGTTCCGGCGCCCTTGTCCCAGCGCGCGGCGTTGAAGCGGAAGGCGTTGTAGGGCTCGGCGTCGGGGTTCGACGCGTCTTCCTTGTCGGCGCCCGTGAACTGGGACCTGTCGTCGTTCCCGTACGCCGTGTACCCGTACGTCGCCCGAGTGGTGCCGTTCTCCTTGGTGATCGCCTCCACATCACCGCGGGGGCTGTAGGTGTACTGCGAGAGCTCCTTGCTGCCGTCGTCCTTGTGCTTGATCTGGGTGGCCTGCTGGCCCGACGGCAGGTACTGGTAGGACTTGTCGGCCTTGCCGTCCAGGACCTCGCGCAGTACCTGGTTGTCCAGCCCCAGATAGGTGAAGGCCGTCGTCTTGGACTCGGTCCCGGAGGTCGTCTGGGACACCGTGCGGTCGAACGGGTCGAAGACGTACGACGTGGTCTTCGCCGCCGAGCCCGCCCCCGCCCGCGTCTTCACCGTGCGGTCGAAGCCGTCGTAGTAGTACTTCTGAATCGTCTGGCCGCCGCCGCTGACGGTGTCCAGCCGTCCGAGCGGGTCGTAGTTGTAGGTGGAGGTGACGCCGCCCGAGCTGGACGAGAGGAGGCGGTTCCTGTCGTACGTGTGGGTGGTCGTGGCGCCGCCGACCGTCTGCTCCACGACGTTGCTGTTGTTGTCGTAGGTGTAGGCCTCCAGACCGGTGGAGTCACCGGTCTTGTCGACCTTGGTCACCCGGTCCTGCGGGTCGTAGTCGAAGGCGTAGGTGTTGTCGATGTACGCCGACGAGTCATCGGCGTTCATCAGTTTCAGGACGTCCTTGGAGCGGTGGCCGTTCGGGTTGTACTCCAGGTCGTGCTGGGCGACGACCGTGCCGGCCGACGTCTTCTCCAGGGACCGCTTCACCGATCCGTCGAGGTAGTACGTCAGGTCGAGCGTGTTGCCGTTGGGCTTGGTCTGCTTGAGCGACTGGCCACGGGCCGTGTAGCTCAGCGAGGTGACCTGCTGATTCCCCGCTGTGGGCGAGTCGGCGTTGGTGACCTTGGCGACCAGGTCCCGCTCGTCGTAGTCGATCTTCGACCAGGTGAGGTCGTGCGTCGCCGTGACGGGGTTGCCGTTCTCGTCGTACGTGAGCGCGGTCGTGTTCTTGACGACTCCGGCGGTGAGTTCCTCGACCTTCGCGATCTGGTTGAGGCCGTCATAGGCGATCCGGTACGTATCGATCTTCGCGCCCGGCGAGTTGTCCTTGACCTCGACCAGCCCGCCGTTGGCGTCGTACTTCTTGGCGAAGTCCTTCTTCTCGGTGTCGGTGTCCCCGCTGTTGTTGCGGACGAGCTTCACGGCGTCGGCGAGGACGGTGCCGTTCGCCCGGTCCGTGACGCTGACCTTCTGCGGACCGTCCTCGACGAAGGCGTAGCTGCCGAGGGAGACCCATTCGCCCGTGTTGAGCGTCTGGTTGACGGCCTTGGTCGCGCTGCCCCCGTCGTGGTCGACGGTGAAGGAGGCGTCGGTCGCGGCGCCCGTCACCTTCGGGTGGCGGACGAAGACCTCGTACGAGCCGTTCTGCGGGATGTTCAGCTGCCACACGAACTTCGCTGTGCCGTCGCCGGCCGCGTGCGAGAACGTGTCGTAGCCATAGTTCTGCTCGGCCGTCGTACGGGGCCAAGTGCCCTGGGTCGCGGTGTTGTTGCTGTCGGAACTGTCGACCAGGACGACGGACTTGCCGACCGGTACGCCGTCGTCCGAGCGGCCCTTCTCGTTGCCCGACGCGTAGTACGAGGTCGTGATGGTCCGCTGCTGCGAGCCGCCCGCCGAGGTCAGCGAGCTGATCGTCTGCTGCCCCAGGTCGTTGTACTCGTAGGCGGTCTCGATGTCCCAGGGGTCGCTGGACGTGCGGGTCCAGCCGTTGTCGAAGTAGGAGTAGACGGTCTCGTTGCGGACGCTCTGCCCCTCGGACGGCGGGGCCGAGACGCGTTCGAGGTTGCCGACCGCGTCGTAGAAGTACTTCGTGATGTCGGGCGACTTGTAGCGCGAGTCGTCCTTGTCGTACGGGGAGCGCTCCTCCTTCACCCGGTTCAGTTCGTCGTAGACGGTCTCCGCGGCGAAGTCGTCCGCATCGTCCGTCGTCGCCACCCCGCGGGGGGTGATGGTCCTGGTGCGGTTTCCGACCTGGTCGTACGCGTACTTGGTGGTGCGGTGGACGACGTTCCCGGAGGCGTCCTTGTCAGTCGGGACCTTGGACTCGACCAGCGCGCCGCGCTCGTCGTAGGAGGCCAGGGCCTCGTTGCCCTCCGCGTCCGTCTGCCCGACCGTCAGCCCGTCCCGGTCGTACCGCGCCGAGGTGCTCTTGCCCAGCGCGTCGATGGTCCTGACGATCTGGTGGTTCAGGTCATAGGTGTACGCGGTGGTGTAGTCGTCGGGATCCGGTGTCGCGTTCTTCCGGAAGTCGGCGACCTTGGTGACGTTCCCGGCGTTGTCGTAGACCGACGTGGCCTTGCGGCCTTCGGCGTTACGGATCTCCACCGGCTGGTAGACCGCGTCGTACGTGGTCGTCTCGGTGAAGTCGCCGACCGTCGCGGTCGCGTTGCCCTTCGGCTCCGTGACCGTCACGGTGTTGCCGACCTTGTCGTACGTCATGGTCGTCGTGCGACCCGGGTCGGTGAGTTCGTCACCGGGCACGACCGATTCGGTCACCTGGTCAGCCCGGTCGTACACCGAGGTCGATACGGACCCGTTGGGCGCGGTCACCTTCGTGATGTTGTCGTTCGCGTCGTAGTCCGGGGCTGGTGTCGTGATGAAGACGCCCGCCGCCTGGTCCTTGGGTTCCTTCTTCACCAGCGGCCGGCCGTAGACGTCGTAGGTCTGGGTGACCTGGGCGCCCTTGGCGTTGGTGACCTCGGTGACGTTGCCGCGCTCGTCGTACTCGAAGCCTGACGGCGCGTTCTTGGCGTCGGTGATCGTCGCCGGGAAGCCGACGGGCTGGAAGTCGCTGTTGACGGTCGCGTGGCCGTTGGCGTCGATCGACTTCGTCAGCTGGCCGTACGTGTCGTACTCGGACTTCGATGTGTAGTCGTCCAGCGTCGCCGTCGCGACACCCTTGGGGTCGGTGACCGAGGTCAGGTTGCCGCGGGGGTCGTAGCCGAACTGCCAGGTGCGGCCCTCGGCTGAGGTCTTGCGGTAGAGATCGGCGATGTGACCGTTCAGGCCGGTGGAGTAGGTGAAGGTGCGGGCCGCGGTGCCGTTCTTGTTGGCCTCGGCGTCCTTCTGCTCCAGCGGGTATCCGGTCTTCTGGTCATAGATCCAGGTGGTGACCGCCCCGTTGGCCTCCTCCAGCCGGGCTACGTTGTTGTCCGCGTCCCAGTTGACCTTGCTGATCTCCGACTTGGCGTTGGTGATCTGCGTGGCGCGCCCGTAGCCGTCGAGCACCTGCGTGGTGACGTGGTTCTCCGCGTCCGTCACCTTGGTCTCGATCACCGAGCCGGCGCTGCCGTCCGGGTCGGTGTACACGAAGCCCGTGGTGCCGCCGAGCCGGTCGGTGACCTGCTGGGTACGCCAGTGGAACTTCGGGTCCTCACCCTCGCTCGGGTAGTAGTAGTCGAGCGAGGTGGCGTTGCCACGCGGGTCGGTCGTCTTGACCAGCTTGACGTTCTTGTTGCCCTGGGTGGCGTCGTACTCGAAGAGGAACACCTTCGGCTGGGACGATCCCGCGCCGTCGGTGAGCTTGGTGAGCAGCCCCTTGTCGGAGTACTCGAAGGCCAGCTTGCGCCCCGAGATGTCGGTCATCGACCTGACGTGGTCGATGATCTTCGGGTTGCTGCTCTCGGCCTTGGAGTAGTAGTCGAGGGTGAGCGACTGCCGGCCGGCCGGGTCGGTGATGTACCGCAGGAACTTGACCGGCTTGTTGTTGGACTTGCGCTCCTCGTAGGTGAACGCCTGGGTGTTGCCGTTCTTGTCGGCCACCGAGGTCACATAGCCGTCGCAGTCGAAGAAGAACTGCGTGCGGTCCGGGCGGGTCAGCGACCAGGCCTTCGGGTCACCGTCCTTGTCCGGGGTGCAGTCCACGCCTGAACCCTGCTCCAGCAGGTAGTGCACGCCCGCGGGCGCCTTCCACGACCCGTCCTCCTGCTTGCGGAAGATGTGCGAGGTGCCGTCGCCGTCCGGCAGGGTCACCTCGCTCGGATTCGGGTTGGGGTGGAAGTCGAGGGCCGCGCCGAGGCGCAGTGGCGAGGCGGCCTGGGCCGACCACCCGTGGCCGAGGACGGTGTCCGAGGTGTCGAGCGAGTTGTATGCGAAGCGGGCGAAGGTGGACAGTCCGCGGCCCGGGTTGCTGAAGGCGTTGTACTGCCAGACGGTGTTGCCGGCGTAGACATTGTTCATGAGCGTGCCGCCGGCGCCGGTGTTCTTCCCGCTGTACGAGAAGAACTTCTCCATGCCCAGTTGGTCGGAGGTCGGGTCCTCCACCCGGACGTTCTGCGCGAGCGGCGGGATGGACTCGGTGGCCGAGAGCCAGGTACCGGCCGTTTTGTTGCGCAGGTCCCACTTGAGTACGTAGTCGAGGCGCTTGTTACCCGAGTCGGAGTTGATCGGGGCCTTCAGCTGCGCCTTGACGGTGACGGTCTCACCGGGCAGGACGTTCTTCGGCAGCGCTGTCTCCAGCTGGTTGCCGCCGGTGGTGGCGTCCGTGCCGTCGGGCAGGGACCAGGTGTAGGAGAGGGCTTGGTCCGCGGACTTCCACTCCGTGGTGGTGGTGTTGGTGAGGGTGACGTCGATGCCGTACTGGTCGCCCGGGATCATCCGCGACGGGGTGTCGGGGGCGAAGTAGGTGGAGTCCGTGGTCTTGTCGATGTACGTGACGGCGAGCTGCGGCCGCAGTTGCGGCTCCTCGGCCTCCGAGGACAGGAACAGGGTGCGTTCCTGCGGTCCGGTGTCCGACTCGTCGCTGAGTCTGACGGCCAGGCCCTTGTTGGCCGCCGGGTCCGTGACCCAGCTCTGGGCGAGCGAGGTGATGTACCAGCTCTGCCGGGCCGGGTCGTTGGTGACGTTGCCGACCGTGTCGGCGACGGCGGGGTTCATGTCGCCGCCCGCCGTGGTCCAGGTGGTGGCCGCGTCGGCCTTGGTCCAGGATGCGGCGGATTCGTCGAAGGCCCGGTTCAGTCCGTGCACCTCGTAGACCGCACCGGTCGTGCCGGTGGTGGTGGTCGTGCCCCACAGGTCGAGCTGGGCCTCCAGTACGCGCGACGAGGCAGGTATCCCGCTCAGGGTGGGGAACTTCAGCAGTGCCCGGGTCTTGCCGTAGGTCGTGGAGTTGTTGCCCACCGACAGCCAGGGGTGGTTGATCCCGGACTCGGAGATCGCGTCGTGGCCGGTGGTGGGCTGGGCGCTGGACAGGGTGGTGTCGCTCGCGTCGCCCTGCAGTACCGCGGTCGTACGGCCCGCCTTGGGCAGCCGGACGATCTGTGTCGGGGCCGGGATCACCTGCCCGTCGCGGGTCTTCACCGCGACCATGTAGTAGTAGACGTTCCCGAAGGTGTCGGCGGAGTCCGCCGGGGTCGGGGTCGCGGTGGAGTCGGTGAAGGCCCTCGTGGTCGACGCGACGGGCGCGACCAGGGTCTGCGAGGACGGGGTGAAGGTCTGGAAGACGCTGCGGTGGACCTGGTACTCGACGATGTCGTCGGCCGTCGTCGCGGCGGACGGGTCGGCGTACGCGGACCAGTCCAGCTCGGCGCCGGTGGAGTGGATGACCTGGGGTGCGTCGAGGGTGACACCGGGGCGGCCCCAGGTCAGCACCAGACGCGGGTAGTTGGCGACCTCGCCCTTGTAGGCGTACTCGGCGGCCTCGTAACGCGGACCGCCCTTGGGGGCGTTCGCCGCCTCGCTCTGGGCCTTGACGACGAAGCCGTGGTTGGGGTCGGTGCCGTTGACCCAGGACTGCACGGTCTTGGTCACGGGGAAGGAGTGCCAGGTGTTCGTGACCCCGGGCTGCTTGGTGGCGACGCCGCCCTTGGTGAGCCGTACGGCGTCGGCGATGACGGAGGTGGTCGTCGAGGCCGGACCGTCACCGAGGACGACCTTGCCGGTCGTGCCCGCCTTGAACGGGTGGCTGCCGAGCGTCTTCCATACGCCGCCGGTCCCGGCGGTCTGGTCGACGGTGTAGGCCTTGGAGCCGCCGTCGTACGTCACGGTGTACGGGACGTTGGTGGCACGGTCGGAGGCGGGGACGTTGTGCACGTCGACCCGGTAGGTGCCGTCCTCGGGGATCTGCGGCTGCCAGGTGTAGGTGTCCCCGGCGATCGTGTCCTTGTTGTACAAGTAGTCCTGGTTGACGGCGTACTGCGTGTACGCCGTGTTCGTGGACGCCGGCCAGGCCCCCTTGGCGGCGGTCGTACCCGCGTCCCGGTCATCCACGAGGACCGAGGTGCCGGACAGCTCACCCGTGATGCCGTTGGACTTGGCCCAGGTGGCGGTGGTCTCGTCCCAGGCGGCGGTGGCGCGGTGCGCCTCCAGCGGGACTTCCGTGTCGCCCGTGGTGTGCGTCTGGTCGTAGTACAGCCTGAGGTCGGCGGAGTCCAGCTTGGTGCCGACCGGGACGCCGGTCAGCGGGAACCGCACGAGGGCACGGGACGATCCGGTGCTCGTGTTGCCGACGGACAGCCGCCAGTTCCCGTCGTAGTTGGCGGTCGGGTCGTCCGAGGAGATCATCACGTCCTGGGACTGGGTGGACGTCGGCGCGATCTGGATCGTCGGGTCGATGACGACGGGGTACTGCCGCTCCGGGGCTGCCAGCCACTTCGCGTCGGGCCGCAGGCTCAGTTCGTACGCGCCCCGCCTGCCCGTGAGCTTCTGCTGGACGGCGTCGGTGGCGGACGTCCCGTACGGCGACTTCGCGCTCTTCTTCGCGTCCGTCATGAACGGGGCGGGAATGACCAGTTCGGGGCGCGTGGGGCCCTGGCTCTCGCTGTAGAGGGCGATCGCGCCGTTCTTCAGCTGCTTGGCGTCAAGGCCCTTGGTGTCGAGCGTGAAGGTGTACTCGGTGCTCCCGGCGGGCGGGGCCGCCAGAACGATGTCTTCCTTCACCGACCCGTGGCCCACGGTGTACCGGAGGTCCGCGCCGCTGCCGAGGGCATCGGCGTAGCCGACGGTGGAGCCGTCCGCCTTCGGGGTGAGCTTCCGGACCGCGGGGCCCTTGATGCCGAGGGCGGCCCAGTGGCCCTGGTCGGTTTCGAAGCGGACGAGCTGATGGGGGTCGGTGCCGAACCAAGTGCGGGCGAGGTTGGTGGTGTTGGCGTGGCTGAAGCCGGTGCGGTCGGCGGGGCGTACCGCCGTGTCGATCGCCTTCCACTCCTTGCCCGACTCGTAGTGCGTCGGGGCGCCGGAGACCTCGGCCTGGATTCTGCCGTCGGACAGTTTCCAGTAGCGCGCGCTGGGCGTGCGTCTTTCCTTGAGCTCCGCCGTCCGCTTCGGCTTGGGTGCGTCGCGCCCGTCGGGGAGGTGTTCGTTGGCCGGCACCCCCTGGTCGGGGAGTTTCGGCGGCCGGGATCTCTCCCTATTGTCACCTTCACCGTCTGCACCGAACCAGCCCTTGACCTCGTCGATGAGCGCTCTGCCCTCGACCGGGGCGGCGAACGCCGGTTGTGGTGTCCCGGCTAACAGAAGCGCCGTGATCGCGCTGGTCGTCAGATGTCGGCGTGTGCGTGGTCCCAGCATCGCGTGTCTCCCTCTCAGTGCCTTCGGACCGCGCCGGACCAGGCTCTTCGCAGGGTGCCGCGAAACGTCTGGGCGGTAACGGTCGGTTCCGGACCGGCGCCCCAGCGTTCGTCACCGGCGGGAGAGTTGTACTGCGCACGGAGGGGTTCATGTCAACCGTTGGGACGGAAGGGGCATTGCGCCCTTAAGGCACCTTCGCCCGCAGAGCCACCGAGGGCGCCTTGAACCGAAGCCCATTCAGCTTCATATGCGGTCAGGCCGAGCAGGGACCCCGTACGTCTGGATCGCGGGCGAGTCCTCCGAGGTGCGGGCGCTGCGCCGACACCTCGTACAGGAGCGGCAGTTCGACCGTAAGCGGGGTGACCTTCGTCGGGTCCTGGCGCCGCGGGCTCAGCGAGGAGCAGCTGCGCGCGGAAACAGCCACCGAAGACGCATGGAAGACCGTTCAGACGGTTACCTACGACCAGAGCGACTGTCCGGAGATCGAGGACAAAGGGTGCCCGGGCAGGGTCCAACCAGGCCCGCCCGGGCACCTGTTCAAGCCCTCACTCCGCACCCCAGGGAACCTGCGGCGACCGGTAGTAGTCGATCCCGAGCGCAGAGAACCGCGGCCCCTGCGCAGCCAGCCGCACCTTGTACGACTCCCAGTCATGCGTGGCCGCGGGCGACCACCCCAGCTCGGCAACCCCCGGCAGCCGCGGGAACGCCATCTGCTCGACCTCGTCGCTGTTCGTCAGCGTCTCCGACCAGATCGGCGCCTCGACACCGAGGATCGAACCCTCCGGGGCGCCTTCGAGGTACGTCGCCGGGTTCCAGTCGTAGGAACGCTGCACCTCGACATAGCCGGCCCAGGCCAGGCCCAGCTCGGTGTCCTTGTTGTACTTCATGTCGAGGTACGTACGGTCCGCCGGGGACAGCACCAGCTTCGTGCCGTTCTTCGCCGCGTCCGCCACCTGCTTGCGCTCGGCGGCGCCCGTCCGGTCGTAACCCCAGTACTGGGCGACCGCGCCCGCGACGGGCGTGGCCCCGGTCAGCTGATGCCAGCCGACCACGGTCTTGCCGTACGTGCCGACGATGGCCTGCGCCCTGTTCATGAACGTCACGTAGTCGTCGTGACTGGTGGAGTGCGCCTCGTCGCCGCCGATGTGAAGGTATGTGCCCGGCGTCAGCGCGGCCAGCTCACGGACCACGTCGTCCACGAACGTGTACGTGATCGGCTTCGGCACGCACAGTGAGCTGAAACCGACGCTCGTGCCGGTGTAGAGCGGCGGTGCGACACCGTTGCAGTTCAGCTCGGCGTACGAGGCGAGTGCCGCGTTCGTGTGGCCCGGCAGGTCGATCTCCGGCACGACCTCCAGATAGCGGGAGGACGCGTACCGGACGATCTCCTTGTAGTCGCTCTTGGTGTAGTAGCCGCCGACTCCCCCGCCGACCTCCGTCTGCCCGCCGTACGTGGCCAGCTGCGGCCAGGAGTCGATGGCGATGCGCCAGCCCTGGTCGTCGGAGAGATGCAGATGGAGCTTGTTCATCTTGTAGAGGGCGAGCTGGTCGATGTAGCGCTTGACCTCGGTGACGGAGAAGAAGTGCCGGGAGACATCGAGCATCGCGCTGCGGTACGCGTAGCGCGGCGCGTCCGTGACCGTGCCGCCCGCGACCTGCCACGGCCCCGCCTGGCGGCTGTTCTTCTCCACGTCCGCCGGGAGCAGCTGACGGAGCGTCTGGACGCCGTGGAAGAGGCCTGCCGGGCCGAGCGCGGTGATGGTGACGGATCCGTGGCTCGACTTCAGCGTGTAGCCCTCCGCGCCCAGCCCGCTGTCGTGGGAGCCGAGCCGGAGCCGGATGCCGTCACTGCCGCCGCGGTCGGTGACCGGCAGGGCGTACCCGGTGGAGGGGCGCAGCACGCCCGCCAGATAGGTGCCGATCCTCCGGGCCTCGCCGGAGTCGTGGTCGACGCGGATCTTCGTTCCCGCGGTGATGGTGTACGGGGAACCGCCCGCCTTCACCTCGGCGGGGGCGGGCACGATCTGCCCGAGCGGACGGGGCGCGGTGGCGGAGGCCTGGCCGTTGTGCGCCACGGATCCTCCCGGAGCCGCGCCGACACTGGAGATTCCGGCCGCCGTGACGAGCAGCAGCGAGCCGAGCAGACGGGGAAGTGCGGTGCGCTGTGTCCTGTGCAGTCTCACAAGCCGGGTCCCTTTCGACGGGTTCACACCTGTGGATCTCCTGAGCAACGAACCATCACCATGCGTATCGTGCGCCTCACGCGTGGTCAAGGTGTAGACCACTTCCCCGTTCTGCGGCCGACGGAATCACCCGGCGCGCAAGGCGCTCGAACGGGCCGAAAAGGCGGCCGACTGCAGGGCGGGCCCGCCCCGGGCCGCCCGCCGCCGGACAGGCGGTGCTGAGGCGTCTCCGAATGACTTCCGAGCGGTTCTGACGCCGATCGGGGCGCGAAAGAGAGCGTGATCACACCAGACCCTGCCCGATATCGGGCACAATTGTTGCGTTGGAGCTCCGTTCACCGCAATATCAACGAGTGCCTGAACGCCGCTCGTCGCACGACGACCTCATCGATCACCTGGTGCGCTCCACCACGCTCCAGCGCGGCGAAGCCGCCCGGGTGATTCTCGACGTGCTGGCGTACTTCGACGAGACGACCGACGCCTTCGTCCGCCGCCGCCACCGCGAACTGCAGTCCGGCGGCCTGGTGAACACGGAGATCTTCGAGCGCATCGCGGCCGAGCTGCCGCACCGGGCGGTCGCGCCGCCGGAGCTCTCGCTCCGCCAGCTGCGCCGCATCGTCTACGGCTGAGTACCAGGCATCACAACGACGTCGATGGAGGGGCAGAGATTCTATGTGCGGAATCGTCGGATATATCGGAAAGCGTGATGTGGCACCGCTGCTGCTGGAGGGGCTGCAGCGGCTGGAGTACCGGGGGTACGACTCCGCGGGCATCGTCATCACCGGCAAGGCAGCGGCCGGAAAGCCCGCGACGCTGAAGATGGTCAAGGCGAAGGGCCGGGTCCGCGAGCTGGAGGCCCGCGTCCCCAAGCGTTTCACCGGCACCACCGGCATCGCCCACACCCGCTGGGCCACCCACGGCGCCCCGAGCGACGAGAACGCCCACCCGCACCTGGACGCCGAGAACAAGGTCGCCGTCGTCCACAACGGCATCATCGACAACGCCTCCGAGCTCCGTGCGAAGCTCGTCGCCGACGGCATCGTCTTCCTCTCCGAGACCGACACCGAGGTGCTGGTCCACCTGATCGCCCGTGCGCAGGCGGACACCCTGGAGGAGAAGGTCCGCGAGGCGCTTCGCTCGGTCGAGGGCACGTACGGCATCGCCGTCATGCACGCCGACTTCAGCGACCGCATCGTCGTCGCGCGCAACGGCTCCCCGGTCGTCCTCGGCATCGGCGAGAAGGAGATGTTCGTCGCCTCCGACGTCGCCGCGCTGGTCGCCCACACCCGTCAGGTCGTCACCCTCGACGACGGCGAGATGGCCACCCTCAAGGCCGACGACTTCCGTACGTACACGACGGAGGGCTCGTCCACGACGGCCACGCCGACCACCGTGGAGTGGGAGGCCGAGTCGTACGACATGGGCGGCCACGACACGTACATGCACAAGGAGATCTCCGAGCAGGCCGACGCCGTCGACCGGGTGCTGCGCGGCCGCATCGACGACCGGTTCTCCACCGTGCACCTGGGCGGCCTCAACCTGGACGCCCGTGAGGCGCGCGGGGTCCGCCGGATCAAGATCCTGGGCTGCGGCACCTCGTACCACGCGGGCCAGATCGGCGCCCAGCTGATCGAGGAGCTGGCCCGCATCCCCGCGGACGCCGAGCCCGCCTCCGAGTTCCGCTACCGCAACCCGGTCGTCGACCCCGACACCCTGTACGTCGCGGTCTCCCAGTCCGGTGAGACGTACGACGTGCTGGCCGCCGTCCAGGAGCTCAAGCGCAAGGGCGCACGGGTCCTCGGCGTGGTCAACGTGGTCGGCTCGGCGATCGCCCGGGAGGCCGACGGCGGTACGTACGTCCACGCCGGCCCCGAGGTCTGCGTCGTCTCCACCAAGTGCTTCACCAACACGGTGGTCGCGTTCGCGCTGCTCGCCCTGCACCTGGGCCGCATCCGCGACCTGTCGGTCGCCGACGGCAAGCGGATCATCGAGGGACTGCGCAAACTGCCCGCGCAGATCACCGAGATCCTCGAGAACGAGGACGAGATCAAGAAGCTGGCCGCGGAGTACGCGGACGCCAAGTCGATGATGTTCATCGGCCGGGTGCGTGGCTACCCCGTCGCCCGTGAGGCCTCGCTGAAGCTCAAGGAGGTCTCGTACATCCACGCCGAGGCCTACCCGGCGTCCGAGCTGAAGCACGGACCGCTGGCCCTGATCGAGCCCGCGATGCCGACGGTCGCGATCGTGCCGGACGACGACCTGCTGGAGAAGAACCGCGCCGCGATGGAGGAGATCAAGGCCCGCAGCGGCCGGATCCTCGCGGTCGCGCACCAGGTCCAGGAGAAGGCCGACCACACCATCGTGGTGCCGAAGAACGAGAACGAGCTGGACCCGATCCTGATGGGCATCCCGCTCCAGCTCTTCGCCTACCACACGGCGCTGGCCATGGGCCGCGACATCGACAAGCCGCGGAACCTCGCGAAGTCCGTCACCGTCGAGTAGCCCGCCCCCCGCACGGCAGGAGAGCGGCCCCGCACCACGTCACGAAAGGTGCGGGGCCGCTCTCCCCGTCGGCCGGTGCCGCCCCAGGTCGCACCGGCCGGTGGCTGCCTCAGCCGGCGGCCGTCACACCCCGGCCGGCAGCACGCCCCGGCAGCGCCGTCGGCCACTTGGCGAGCGCCGCCGTCGCTCCGTACCAGGCGGCGAGTCCGGCCACCGCGGTGAGCCAGCCGCCGACCTTGCCGAGCCCGTCACTCCCGGCGAACTGCCCGACGCCCAGGAGCAGAAGCCCCAGGAAGAGCAGCGCGTACGTCCCCTGCGCGAGCAGACCGCCGCCGGCCGCCCCGAGGGTGAGACTCAGCGCGAACAGCGCCCAGAGCAGCAGGAACAGCCCCGCCGCATGACCGGAGACATGGGCATCGGCGCCGGTGCCCCAGGTGAACCAGAAGGCGCCGAGCCCGACGAAGGCCGTGCCGGTGAAGGCACTGCCGCCGCGGAACTCCAGGAGTCCGGCGACGAACAGGGCGATACCGCCGACATACAGCGCGAGCGAGACGGCGTCGGCCGCCGTCACCCCGTCGATGACCCGGGTGTGACCGATGCCGAACGCCAACAGGGTGAGTCCCAGGGCGAGATGACCGAGGGTGGAGGTGCTGCTGCTTCCCGCAGAGACGTCATTGTCCACGGCGGGCTCCCTTCAAAGGCAGTGGTGCTGTTTCCCAGTGACCTTTATGTACCCTTCACAAGCGCACAATCCACCTTTACGGGTGAGTAGATTGCCTGTTTTCAAGGGCGAGTTGACGCCACGTCGGCAATCCGGTCAGAACGCCCGCGCGTCAGGGAGAAAGAGCCCTAGGGGATGACCACGACCGGGCGCTGGGCGCGCCGCGCCAGCCGTCCCGCCACCGAGCCGAAGATCCGGCCGACGATGCCGTGCGTGGAGCCGACGACGATCGCGTCGGCCGAGTACTCCCGGCCGACCTCCTCCAGCTCGTGACAGATGTCGCCGCCCCGCTCGACGAGCACCCACGGCACCTCGGAGAGGTAGTCCGCGCAGGCGAGCTCCAGACCGAGGACCTCGGTGCGGTGATCGGGTACGTCGACGAAGACGGGCGGCTCGCAGCCCGCCCAGACCGTGGTCGGAAGCCGATTGGCGACATGGACGATGATCAGACCGGAACCTGATCTTCGGGCCATCCCGATGGCATAGGCGAGGGCTCGCTCACTGGACGTGGAGCCGTCGAAGCCGACCACGACCCCATGCCGGAAGGCGGGATCGCAGGAATGACGTGGCTCTTCGACCGCCAGGGGGTCCGACAGTGGGTCGGCTACCTGCTTGCGGTCCGCGGGTTCGGGGATTTCGTGACCGGCCATCGGTGTCTCGGCGAAGAGAGTCCTCGTGAGGAGAGAGCGGCTTGGGGAAGGCGTATCAGTGGTCGCTGTTGCGGTGTCCGGGAATCATCTTCCCAACCCCTTACCCCCAAGGGTACGGCGCCACTCCTCCACCGCCCAGACCCGCGCAAAGCACGTGCGACGTTCCACGGAGCATGCCCGAGGCGGCCGCGAATGGCAATGCCGGTTGCGTGGTACACCGAGGCCGCCCGAGCGGGGTACGACGCCGGGCGACCGGCCGCGGCGGACACCCCTCAGCGACAGGTTCGCATCACAGAGTCACCACCCGCAGGTGACCACCGCATCGAATCACCACGGCGCCCCAGGGAGCAACGCCGTGCCCGCACCCGCCCCGCCCGCCCGACCGCCCGCCCGCCACCACCGCCGACCGGTCCGCGACCGCCGTCGCCCACCGGGCGGCGTTCAGCTGCCCGCTCGCACCGGTCGCCCGTGGCGTACGGCACATCCCGCAGCGATGCCGCCGGCGTCGCTTCAGCCTCGCGATCGGCACCGCAGCCTGCTCCGCCGGTCCGAACCCGCCGCCGCCCACCACACCGAGGGGGCGCACAGAGGCAGTCGCACGGAATCAGTCGTGCGCCGGTCGAATGACTGATTCCAGCATGCACAACCGTATATTTTCAGCCAACTTCTCACCCCTGTCGATTCCTTGGTGAATTGGCCGATCAACCCCCTTGCCACCAGGCAAGAAGAGACCACACGGTACGCTTCCACCCGACAGGGACGGGCCACGAACGGGAGGCGCACTTCCCTGCACGGCCCGGGGGTGGAACGCTTCGTGATCGAATGCTTCCCGCCAAGTGGCCATATCGACATAGTGGTGGTGGGTCAACTTGTCACGACGGCACCACGGGACGCAGTAGATTCGATCTTGGGTGTCGAAGACTGGGGACTGTGCAAGACCGAGGGGAAATGTGCAGGAGCGACAGGCCCGTAAGGACCAGGAAGACGCGAACACCGAGGGGGGCTTAGCGTTATGAGCCAGGACTCCGCCGCCGCAACGGAGGCTGTACGGAAGCTCAGCGGACGACGACGTCGGGAAGTCGTCGCCGTCCTGCTGTTCAGCGGCGGCCCCATCTTCGAGAGCTCCATCCCGCTCTCCGTGTTCGGGATCGACCGGCAGGACGCGGGAGTTCCGCGTTACCGACTCCTCGTCTGCGGCGGGGAGGAGGGGCCGCTGCGCACCACCGGGGGGCTCGAACTCACCGCGCCCTACGGGCTGGAGGCGATCAGCAGAGCCGGCACCGTCGTGGTGCCCGCCTGGCGTTCGATCACCTCGCCGCCGCCCGCCGAGGCACTCGACGCGCTGCGCCACGCCCACGAGGAAGGGGCCCGCATCGTCGGGCTGTGCACCGGCGCGTTCGTGCTCGCCGCCGCGGGGCTGCTGGACGGCCGTCCCGCGACCACGCACTGGATGTACGCACCGACGCTGGCCAAGCGCTACCCGTCGGTCCACGTCGATCCGCGTGAGCTGTTCGTCGACGACGGCGATGTGCTCACCTCCGCCGGGACGGCGGCGGGAATCGATCTCTGCCTGCACATAGTCCGCACGGACCACGGCACCGAGGCCGCCGGGGCGCTGGCCCGCCGGCTCGTCGTGCCGCCGCGGCGCAATGGCGGTCAGGAACGCTACCTCGACAGGTCTTTACCTGAGGAGATCGGCTCCGACCCGCTCGCCGAGGTCGTGGCCTGGGCGCTGGAGCACCTCCACGAGCAGTTCGACGTGGAGACGCTCGCCGCGCGCGCCTACATGAGCAGGCGGACCTTCGACCGCAGGTTCCGTTCGCTGACCGGCAGCGCACCCCTCCAGTGGCTGATCACCCAGCGCGTGCTGCAGGCGCAGCGGCTGCTGGAGACGTCCGACTACTCGGTCGACGAGGTCGCGGGCCGCTGCGGCTTCCGCTCGCCGGTCGCGTTGCGCGGACACTTCCGGCGCCAGCTGGGCTCCTCCCCCGCGACGTACCGGGCCGCGTACCGGGCCCGCCGCCCGCAGGGCGGGGTCGTGGAGCCGGTGGCGACGGCGATCGAGACGGTTGTGCCCGCGCAGGGCACGTCCGCGAGCCGGAGGGCCGGCCTGACGGCGACCCCGTCGGGCCCTGTGACCGCGGCCTCCACGGCGGCCGGGGCGGGGCAGCCGGAGCACGGAAAGCCGAGCTCCGACGCATACGCCACCGGGCGCCCGACCCTGCCGGGGCAACGCAGCGCCCCGTAGGGTGGGACGTATGAACGATCGCATGGTGTGGATCGACTGCGAGATGACCGGGCTCTCGTTGACGGAAGACGCACTCATCGAGGTGGCCGCACTGGTCACCGACTCGGAGTTGAACGTGCTCGGCGAAGGGGTGGACATCGTGATCCGCCCGCCGGACCGGGCCCTGGAGACGATGCCCGAGGTGGTGCGGCAGATGCACACCGCCTCGGGCCTCCTCGACGAGCTGGCCGGCGGCACCACGCTGGTCGACGCCGAGGCCCAGGTGCTGGCCTATGTACGCGAGCACGTGAAGGAGCCGGGCAAGGCACCGCTCTGCGGGAACTCGGTCGGTACCGACCGGGGATTCCTGGCGCGGGACATGGCGGCCCTGGAGGGCTACCTCCACTACCGGATCGTCGACGTGTCCTCGGTCAAGGAGCTGGCCCGCCGCTGGTACCCGAGGGCGTACTTCAACAGTCCTGAGAAGAACGGCAACCACCGGGCGCTCGCGGACATCCGTGACTCCATCACGGAGCTGCGGTACTACCGGGAGGCGATCTTCGTACCGCAGCCCGGGCCGGACTCGGAGCAGGCCAAGGCCATCGCGACACGCTTGACGGCGCCGCCGTCGTAGGACCTCGGGAAGCCGCTGGTCACGGGCGTTTCAAGGTCCGGGATCAGCGGCTGAACAACGGGGGCGCGAGCACCCTCTCGGACCCTGTACACTTTTTCTCGGCCGGTCAGAAAAGACCGGTCATGGTGGGTATAGCTCAGATGGTAGAGCACCTGGTTGTGGTCCAGGATGTCGCGGGTTCGAGTCCCGTTACTCACCCTGAATGATCAAGGGCCGATCCGTGAGAACGGGTCGGCCCTTTGTCGTACCCGGAATTTCGGGACAACATGAACCGCACGGAACACTGCGGGAGCACGGAGCGGGCACAGGCCCCGGTGAAGCGGCAGCAAGATTTTTCTGCAACCACATGAAACTCATTGCAACAACATCTGCCCCGGGGGATGCTGTGGAGGTCGCGCCACCGGGGACGAGTGGCGTTGCACTGGGGGTATGTGTGTACGCACGCGAGAACCGGCCGATTCCTTTCCGGGTCCTCGGCAAGGTCCGGATCGATGATCAGGAGATCCCCGGGGCGAAGCCGCGGGCCCTGTTGGTCGCCCTGCTGCTGGAGGCCAACCGGACCCTTTCACTGGACCGGATCGCCGACGCCCTGTGGGACGGCGAACCCCCGCGGTCGGCGGTGGCGAACATCCGTACCCACGTCAGCGCCCTGCGGCGGCACACGGCCGACGCGGCCACGCTCGTGTCCCGCCCTGGCGGCTACGAACTCGTCGTGCTCGAGGACGACTGCGACCACCACCGGTTCATCCGGCTGGCATCGGAGGGCAGGTGCGCCCTGCAGGGCGGCGACCCGGAGCGTGCGACCCTGCTGCTGGGGCAGGCCCTGTCGCTGTGGACCACTGACGTCGCTGCCGAGGGCGTGCCGCGCAACGGCTGGCCGGCGGGGCCGCTGGACCATCTGGACGAGGAGCGCAGACGCGTGGTCGAAGACCTCGCCGAGTCGTGTGTGGAGGCGGGTGAGCCCCGTTCCGCGCTGCGCGAACTGTATGCCCTGCTGGCCGCCGACCCCTTACGGGACAGGGGCTGGGCGCTGCGGATGCGGGCCCACCACAGCCTGGGGGAACCCGGCGGGGTCAGCGACAGCTACCGGGCCGCCGTCCAGGCGTTCCAGGATCAGCTCGGAGCCCGGCCGGGCATCGCACTGGACCGGCTCCACCGGATACTCAAAGCCCCCTGCGCCTAGGGTGCGTTTCGAAAGTGCTGGTCACAGCCACTCGTTGATGGCTGCGGCCAGTACGGGTCGCCTCGTAGCGGACGGCGCGTTTGTCGTATCTCGTGGGTGCGCCACGAGGCGCCGTGGAATCGAGTGAGGTGAGAGACCTTCACCGCCGGGTTGTCGCAGCAATCCGGCTGAAGCTGGGGGCAGTTCGGCTCGGGGGATGTCGAGTCGGGCGGTAAGCAGCCCCGACAACGTCGGGACGGGCTGGCACTGCCAGACAGCCCGGGTCCGGCTAGCGAGACGGGAAGGTGCACGCGAGGAATCAGTGCTTGACGCCCCGTAATTACGACACCGGCTCCAATCTGGCGGATATGGGCCGGACGCAGTGCACGGCCGCCGACAGTTGGCGGTCGACTCCGAATCCGATTCCACGTATCGGTGGGGAGGCCACGCCGAAAGCCTGCGGCGTAAGCGTGGCGATGCTGCCGGGGTAGAGCTGGGCACCTCACCCGTCGATCGATTCCGTGGTGAACGTGGGAACTGCCCGCGGTCGCCCCAGGGCCGGACCTCCAGTTCGGTCGAGGGCAGGCCCATCGCCGGCTGATGGCCGTCGGGCAGGGCGGAGGCTCCGTAGTACTCGGAGGCCGGGAAAGCCGGCCACATGGGGAAGGGGGCCAGCAAGTCAGCAGTAGGGACAATGGAATGCCAGGAGGTTGTCGCCGGTGAATACCGACGAGCTGGAGTGGGCCTTGATGAAGGCCGAACGCCGGGTACTGGAGATTCAGACCAAGCTGCACCGTTGGGCAACTGATGATTCTCATCGCAGGTTCGACGATCTGTTCAATCTCGTGGCCGACCCCGCCTTTCTGTTGGTGGCGTGGGATCGGGTCCGGGGAAATAAGGGTGCCCGCACGGCCGGAGTGGACGGGAAGACCGCACGCTCCATCGAGGCCGGGCAAGGAGTCGAGGCTTTCCTCGACGGGCTGCGAACTCAACTGAGAGATCGCAGCTTTCAGCCGGTCGCCGTGCGTGAACGGATGATCCCGAAGGCGAACGGCAAGCTCCGTCGTCTCGGGATTCCGACCATGGCGGACCGGGTGGTCCAGGCATCCTTGAAGCTGGTGCTGGAGCCGGTGTTCGAAGCGGATTTCCTTCCGTACTCGTATGGATTCCGCCCGAATCGCCGGGCTCATGACGCGATCGCCGAGACGCGTTATTTCGCTAGCCATTCTTACGAATGGGTGGTGGAAGGCGACATCACGGCGTGCTTCGACGAGATCTCGCACACGGCCCTGATGGACCGGGTGCGGAATCGGATCGGGCAGTACCTCTGGGGAACGGCGCAAGAGGCGGCGTCGGGGAATGCCCAACTACCGGCTGGTCCGGTACGCGGACGACTTCCTCGTACTCGTCTCCGGCAGCCGGGATCACGCCGAGGAATTGCGAGGGGCCGTCGCGGAGGCGCTGACACCGATGGGCCTTCGCCTGTCAGTCGAGAAAACGAGGATCACCCACATTGACGAGGGCTTCGACTTCCTCGGATGGCGCGTCCAGCGTCACCGGAAGCGGGGCACTGACCGGCAGTACATCTACACCTACCCGGCGCGGAAATCGGTTCGCTCGGCGACGGCCAAGGTGAAGGAGCTGACCGGAAGACAGAATGTCGGCCTGCCGCTGACGTCCCTACTGCACCAGCTGAACTCGGTGCTGCGGGGATGGTGCGCGTACTTCCGCCCCGGGGTCTCGAACGTTGCTTTCTGCTATCTCAGCCACTTCGCGTGGATGAGGGTTATTCGGTGGATTCGGCGCAAGCACCCCGGGATCACGTGGAAGCAGCTTCGCCGCCGCTACTGCGACGGCGGCTGGTGGCCCGCCACCGAGGACGGAGAACTGTTCAATCCGGCGAAGGTAAGCACGACCAGATACCGATACCGAGGGACCGTGATCCCGAGCCCGTGGCTCACTGCGGCATGAGAATCGGAGTATCCCAATCGGGGCTTGTGGAGAGCCCGGTGCCCGGAGACGGGCACGCCGGGTTCGGGAGGCGGCTCGGGGAAACCCACTGGTGGAAACACCAGCAGGGCGCACCGAGTCGACCTCACCGACTGCGCGGTGTCGCTCGAGGCGATGGATTCCGCACTCCACCGCGTGGCGCTCTTTGTAGTCGACCTTGTCGAACTTCGGCGGCCGGCCACCGTGGTAGCCGCGCTTCTCGCGGTTGGCGATCTGGTCGCGCTTCTCCGGAATCGTGCAGCGGATACCCCGCTTGCGCAGGTAGGCGCGGTTCACGCGGGAGCCGTACGCCTTGTCGGCACGAACCTTGTCCGGCCGGGTGCGCGGGCGGCCCGGGACCACCTGGAACTGCGGGGAGTCACCACGTTGCCCTGCTGTGATCACCAGTGACATCGGCTTCTGGGCCTGCTCGACCGCCTGGTGGAGCTTGGTGGTCAGCCCGCCCCGGGAGCGTCCGAGCCCGTGGTCGTCGGGCTCGGTGAAGATACCGCCTGGCGGTTCGACCTGCAGATCCCCCTTTTACGGGCTCCCGCCGCATGCTGGTGGGCGCGGGCGATGGTCAAGTCGACCGAGACATCCCATGTGATCAGCCCCTCGGCGTCGGCCCGGGCCTGCAACTGCTCGACGATGCGGTGCCAGGTGCCGTCCCGCTGCCAACGCCGGAACAGGCCATAGACCGTCTCCCACGGGCCGTACCGCTCGGGCACGTCCCGCCACGGAGCACGAGCTCGGGTGCGCCAGCGTATGCCGTCCATCAACTGCCGCTTGGTGTGCACCGGCGGCCGCCCAGGCTTCTTCCCGACCGGGAGCAACGGCTCCAGCTTCGCCCACTGCGCATTCGTCAGATCATGCCTTCCCCCGAAGTGGATCTTGACACATCAAGATCCACTTCGGAAATGCACCCTAGGTTCTTGCGTGCTCAGCGGGGTACGCGGGCGATCACCCGGTCGACCGGGACGAAACCGAAGTCGCGGGAGTCGACGCTCGCCGCGGTGTTGTCGCCGAGGACCACGGCGACGCCTTCCGGTACGACCCCGGTCACTCCGAGAGAGGTGGAGACCGGCGGGGGAACCGGGTCTCCGGGCAGCGCGGCCAGCCGCTTCAGCAGCCAGGCCCCCTCCCCCACCGGTCCGCCCACCGCGGGCCACCACCAGTCCCCGGGGCACTCGGGCTTGACCAGGACGACCACATCCCCGGTCCGCAGTCCCCCGGGGCCCACCCGATGGGCGATCACCACCTGCCCGGGTGTCAGCGCGGGCGCCATGCTCTGCCCGGCGACCGTGACCCGCAGCCGACTGCGGCGGGTCCGGACGCACACGACCGCGACGACGGTGACCGCGACCACGGCCGTCATCGCCGGTGCGGCCGCTGCGAACGCCCAGGGCGTCATACGCGCTCCGCCTCCTGCGACGGATGCGCGGGGGGCTGTCGCCGCTCCCGGTATCCCGCCGCCTGACGCCCGAACAGATCGGCGTACCGGCCCGTCCTCGCCATCAGCTCTTCGTGATTCCCCTGCTCGACCACCCGCCCGGCCCGCAGCACCACGATCAGGTCGGCTTCCCGGGCCGTGCCGAGGCGGTGCGACACCAGGATGCTCGTCCGGCCCCGCCGGTGGCGCCGCAGGGCCTGGCGCACCTCGTCCTCTGCCTGCGGGTCGAGCCCCGATGCCGGTTCGTCGAGGATCAGTACATCGGGGTCCTCGCGCAGGAGGGAACGGGCAAGCGCCACCCGCTGCCACTGGCCTCCGGACAACTCCACCCCGTCGTCCACGTCGTTCGCGTCGTCGTCGCCGGTGGACGGTTCGGTGAACGCGCGGCTGAGCAGGGTGTCGTAGCCGCGCGGCAGTCCTGCCAGGAGGCCGTCGATGCCTGCCCTGCGGGCCGCCGCCCGGACCCGGTCCGGATGGCGTGACGCGTCGTCCCCGTCACCGAGCCCGATGTTCTCCGCCGCCGACACGTCGTACCGCATGAAGTCCTGGAAGACCGCGCTCATTCTCCTGCGCAGTTCGGCCGGAGGGAACGTACGGATGTCCTGGCCGTCCCACAGCACGGTGCCGCGGGTGGGGTCGTAGAACCGGCAGAGCAGTTTGACCAGGGTGGATTTACCGGCCCCGTTGTCGCCGACCAGGGCGAGCGTCGAAGCGGCGGGGACGGTGAGATTCACGCCCCGCAGCGCCCAGTCGTGCTGGTCCGAGTACCGGAACCACACGTCCCGGAGCTCGATGCACACGCTCAGCCGGGCGGGCGCGGCAGCCGGCCGGTGCACGGGCAGATCCGGCGGGGCCTGGACGACCGCCGTGAAGTGCGCGAACAGCAGCAGACTGCGCCGGACCACCGCCAGCTGGGCGGCGCCGGTGCCGAAGCTGCCCTGCACGGACGCCATCGCGGCAACGGTCAGCGAGACCTCCCCCACCGACATCGCCCCGCGCGCGGCCTCGCGCACGGCCCACAGCAGGCCCAGAGCGGCGATGCCTCCGGAGAGCGCGGCCGGGAGTCCCTGCACAAGAGCGTTGCGTATCTCGGTGGCCCGGTGCGCACTGTTGATGGCCCGGCGGTCGCGCCGCATCCGCGCCCGCAGATGATCGCCGGTGCCGAACAGCCGGATCTCCTTGGCCGCCTTCACACTGGCCAGCAGATTCGAGTAGAACCACTCGCGGCGCTCCAGCGGTGTCACCCGGAGTTCGGTGTCCGCCCAGACGCGTGCCATCCGCAGCTCCACGGCGAGCGCGGGCAGTGCCGCGAGCGACACGGCCGCCACCAGCCACCAGCTGACCAGGGCGAGCGAGCCGAGGAACCCGAGCACGGTGACCACCGCCTGCAGCAGTCCCATGACGCCCATGACCACCTGCGGGGGCGCCTGCTGCCCGCACTGCTGCGCCAGCCGCAGCCGGTCCAGCATCGTGGGGTCCTCGAATCTGCCCAGCCCGCTCCATCCGTTGACCGCCGTGTAGAGCCGGTCCTGCGCGGCGAGCGCGACCCGGCGGGACAGTTCGCCGCGCAGCAGCGTCTCGACGTGCGGGAGCACCGCGAGCGCCAGGCCCGCGACGGCCGTCGCGACGGCCGGGCCGGTGACCTGCGCGGGCGTACCGCCGCCCTGGGCGATCGCGTTGAGCATCGCACTCATCAGCCAGGCCACCAGGACCGGGAGTTGGGCCAGCGTCAGGGCGATCAGCACGACTCCGGCCAACTGCGGCCAGGCGAAGCGCAGCGCCAGGCCCAGTACGGTGCCGAGGGGGCGTACGGGGTGCCTCACGGGGCCACCGGCGCGAAGGGGGCCATCCACTCGTGCTCGACCGGCGTCACCGCTCCGTCGGCGGCGAGCCTGCACACGACCGGATAGCCGACCACTCCGAAGGCCTCGGCGACCGCGGCCGCGTGCTCCCCGGACACCACCGTCGCCACCTCCGCCAGGGCGCTCACGTACTCCTGCTCCTCCGGTCCCGGTGCGACGACCGCCAGCACGGCGGGGACGGGCAGCCCGAGGCCCGGCACAGCGGCGACGAAGCGGGGCAGGAGTGCGGCGCACGGCGGACAGCCCGTACTGAAGAAGGCGACGAGCGCTCCGTCAGGCAGATCACCGCGGCCGATCGTCCGGCCCTGTGCGGTGACGGCCACGAAGTCCCGGGCGACCGGGGCGATACCGGCCCCGTGATCGCCGCCCGGACCGCCCGCCGGGCCGGGTCCGGCTCCCGGACGGAGCCTGCGGATCAAGCCGTAGGTCAGGGTCAGGTTCAACAGGGCGATCGCTCCGACGAGGGCGACCGCCGCGCCCGTGAGGGACACTTCAGCTCCTTGGGGTGTGTGTGACGCCGCGGGGCGTTGCGGGCCCGGCCGCCTCGGCGATGTCGTCGAGGGTCACGGCGACGAGTGCGCCGAGTGCGCCGAACCCGGCCGCGATCAGTCCTCCGCCCACGGTGGCCGGCCCGTCGGCGCCCTGCCCGGGCAGTGCGGACACGGCCGCGCCGAACAGGACGGCCGTGCGGACGAGATGCCGGGTGCCGAGCGTCGCGGGATTCCGGCCGAAGCAGGTGCACCGTGCGACCGTGCCACGTGCCCGCATCAGGATCATGGCCGCCAGGAAGGCGGCGAGAAGGAGCGCGGCGAGCGCGGCTCCGGCGCGGCGGGTCACCGGCACGGCGATCAGGACCGGGACGGCCGCCTCGGCGACGGACACGGCCCGCGCGACGGCGGGCCGGAGACCGGCGGGCACCAGGGGCCAGTTGCCGAGCTCGGCAACGAAACCGGCGTACACGGCGCGGGAGCGGAGCTTGCCGGCTGCTGCCGTCAGGAAGACGAGAGCCGTCAGCACCTGGCAGGCGAGGACGAAGTACGCCACGGCTCCCCCTCACAGGCCGGAACATGGCCTCGTGGGCCCGCCGTCCGGCGGTTCCGGACGGCGGGCGCAGCCTAGGAGGCGGGCATACACGCCACCTACAGGCGGGCCTGGATATCCCGTGTATGCAGGGGAGTTAGCGTGCCGCACCATCCGATCGCACCGGCGGTCGGACGGAGAGGAGAGCGTCATGCGTACGTTCCGGAAGATGGCGGACAGGCTGGCGGACCGGCTGGCTCCAGAGATCACGGGTGAGGCCGTGTGGTGGTACAAGTACCGCTGCTACAACGGCAGGGTGCAGCGGAACCAGTGCTGGGACAGCTCGTTCTGCAACGGCTGGGAGAACACCGGCGAAGCCTGCACCTGATCACCGTTCGAACCGCCGGTGTGCGGGCCCGGAGGGCCGTGCCCGCACACCGGCTTTCCGTCAGGGGGACACCAGGTGCTGGGCATCGCGTTCACTCAGGTGCGACACAGGGCCGCGCGGAGCCTGGCACTCGTCGCGGGGGTGCTGGCCGCGACGACCGGCTTCACGCTCCTGACCTCCACCGCCGAGACCTCGCAGCTGCGCACGACCGGGACCGTGAACGACAACTTCCGCGGCGCGTACGACATCCTGGTCCGCCCGGCGGGAGCCCGCGACGCACGGGAGAGCGGCCAGGGCCTGGTGCGGCCCAACTTCCTGTCCGGGCAGTTCGGCGGGATCACCCGGGACCAGCAGGACCGGATCGCGCGCATGCCGGGCGTGGGCGTCGCCGCGCCGGTCGCCATGGTGGGGTACGTCCTCGACAACAGCGGGGTCGCCGTCGACATCACGGATCAGGTGGACCGTCGCCGTACCCAACAACTGATCACGGTGAAGCCGACGTGGCACACCGACCGCGGACTCAGCACGCTCAAGGACGACCTGCCCAACTACGTCTATGTAACGAGGAACAGAGTCGTCTGGCCCGACTTCCACCTCGATCCGGCGAAGGAGAAGTCGGACCCGTCGTGGCAGGCCCCACCCCCCTCCTACGCCAACGGTTTCGACACGGCGGAGGCGCTGGCCGTCTGCGACGACCCGGAGAGTTCCCTGCCGCCCCTGGAGGTACTGCCGGACGGGCGCTCCGTGCCGGTCTGCGCCACGGACAGTTCCATCTCCCGGTCCGCGAGCGGCCGCGGCGGGCTGGAGGTGGCCCACCTGGCGGACGACGGGTCGTTCGGCCTGTGGTCGGGTACGGCGCACCGGCTGACTGCGCGGGTCTCCTGGCCGGTCTCGCTGCTGCTCGCGGCGGTCGACCCGGCCCAGGAGGCGAAGCTGGTAGGTCTCGACAAGGCGGTCGTGTCCGGCCGCTATCTGCGGCAGGAGGAGACCGGGGTGAGCCGACCCAAAAGCGGCGGGCGGAGCAGCCGTTCGGTGCCCCTGCTGATCTCCTCCGACCCCCAGGTCGACGAGCAGCTCTCGGTGACCGTCTCCCGCTCGCCCGCCGGCCCGGTCGGCCTCGCCGGGCAGGCCCACCGTGCCCTCGACACGGTGATCGCCGGGAAGAGGGGCGGGCAGGTCGCCGACAGCTCCTACTCGGTCGGCACGGTCTACAGGACGAGCCGCAAGGGCGCCGACCTGTACCGGATCATCCAGTCCGGGGCGCCTTCCTACCGGGCCGCCGCGGACGGCAGCCTCACCCCTCGTACGGTGCGGACCGACATCGGCAGGCTCTGGGCCAACAGCAACCACACCGGGTGGCCCACGCCCTGGCTGGCCCGGGACAGCAAACAGCGGCCGCTCCACCGTGTGCCCGAGTACCAGGCTCCCGACTTCCGGGCGGGCACCTGGCTGGGGGACGGTCTGGCTGTGGGGACGTACGACCCGAAGCGGCTGACCGAGTTCTCCCGCCTGTCCGAGGTCCCTCTGGAGACGTACCAGCCCGTCGAGGCGACGGGGGCCGACGCCGCCTCGCGCGAACTGCTGGGCGACCGGCCGCTGATGCCGAACTCCAACCCCGGGGGTTACCTCGCCACCCCGCCCCAGCTCCTCACCACGCTCGCCGCACTCGTCCGCGTCCTCGATCCCGCCTCGGAACAGGCTGTGGCGCCCATCTCCGCGATCCGGGTCCGCGTCGACGGCATCACCGGGACCGACGCCCGCTCCAGGGAACGCGTACGCCTCGTCGCCGAGAGGATCGGCAAGGAGACCGGGCTGGGCGTCGACCTCACCATGGGGTCCTCCCCCGCTCCCCGTACCGTCCACCTGCCGGCGGGCGACTACGGACGCCCGGCACTGGCCCTGTCCGAGGGCTGGTCGAGCAAGGGGGTCGCCGTGCGGATCGTCGAGGCGGCCGACCGCAAGAGTCTTCTGCTGTTCGGCCTCGTCCTCGGCGTCTGCGCCCTGTTCCTCGTCAACTCCGCGTCCGCCGCCGTCCGTGACCGCAGACGCGAACTCGCCGTACTGAGCTGCCTGGGCTGGCCCCGCACCCGGGTCACCGCACTCGTCCTCAGCGAGACAGCCCTGCTCGGCACCGCCGCAGGAGCTCTCGGCTCGCTTCTGTCCCTGCTGCTCGCCGGCCCGTTCGGCCTCGGTGTCTCTCCCCTGCGGGCAGCCGCGGCTGTCCCCATCGCCCTCGTCCTGTCCCTCCTCGCCACGGCCCTGCCCGCGCTCAGGGCTTCGTCGGGCCACCCGGCCGCGAGCCTGCGCCCCGCGGTCCGCGCGGCCCGACGCCCTCGCCGGCACCACACCGTCACCGGCCTGGCCTGCGCCAACCTCGCCCGGGTCCCGGGCAGAACGCTCCTGGGCGCGGCCGCCCTCGCCGTCGGCGTCGCGGCCGTCACCACGATCGCCGCCATCCTCTGGTCGTTCGAGGACGACGTCGTCGGCACCGTCATGGGCGACGCCATCGCGCTCCGGGCCCGCGGCGTCGACATCGCCGCCTCCACCGGCACCGCCCTGCTCGGCGCCTTCGCCGCCGCCGACGTCATCTACCTCGGCATCCGCGAACGGGCCGCCGAGTTCGCTGTACTGCAGGCCACCGGCTGGTCGGACGGCGAACTCACCCGGCTCGTCCTCACGGAAGGCACCCTCCTCGGAGTGCTCGGCGCCACCACCGGTGCCGCCACCGGCATCGGCCTCATCATCTGGCTCACCGGCGCCGTCACCCCTACGCTCGTCACCACCGCGCTGCTCGCCGCCCTGACCGGCGTCGCCCTCGCCACCACGGCCTCGCTCGTCCCCGCCGTGATGCTCACCCGGAGCCCCACCAGCGCGCTCCTCCAGGAGGATTAGGAAGCCATGTCACACACCGGAACGGACCGGGCGACCGGGCGGGCGGACACCGGCGGTGCGGCCGTCGAGGTCACCGGGCTCACCAAGGTCTTCGGCAAGGGCGCGGCCGTCATCACCGCGGCCGACGGCATCGATCTCACGGTCCCCGCGGGGCAGATCGTCGCGCTCACCGGCCGTTCGGGGTCCGGCAAGTCCACCCTGCTGCATCTGCTCGGCGCCATCGAACGCGCCGACTCCGGATCGGTGCGGGTCGGCGACACCGAGGTGACGGCCCTGCGCACCCGCAGGCTCGCCGCCTACCGCCGCACGGTCGGATTCGTCTTCCAGCGCTTCCATCTGCTGCCGGCCCTGACCGTCATCGACAACGTCCTGGCACCCGTCCTGCCCCGCCGTGCCGGCTTCGACCACCACGCGCGCGCCCGCGAACTGCTGGAGGCCGTGGGTCTGGCGGACCGCGAGAAGGCCCACCCCGCACAGCTCTCCGGCGGCCAGCAGCAACGCGTCGCCCTGGCCCGTGCCCTCATCGCCGCGCCCCGGCTCCTGCTCGCCGACGAGCCCACCGGAGCCCTGGACTCGGCCACCGGGACCGCCGTCATGGACCTGATCGTGCGGCTCGGGCGCGCCCACGGAACCACGGTCCTGATCGCCACGCACGAAGACCATGTGGCCGACGCCTGTGACCGGGTGATCGGGCTGCGGGACGGGCGGACGGTCGCCGATTCGGCCGGTGGCTGATCAGGCAGGTGTCGCCCGCGACCGGTTCGCCGACGGGCAGGTGCGGGCCGGGTGCGCCCGGCGGCCGCCCACCGGGTCAGCGGGCGAGCCCCGCGACCCGCACCCGTCGTCCTCACGAGGAGTCGCGGACGACCAGCTCGGTGGGAAGCACGATCTGCGGGCGTTCCAGGTCCTCGCCCGCGATCTCCTGGAGCAGCACCCGCGTCATCTCCCGGCCCATCTCCTCGATCGGCTGACGCACGCTGGTGAGCGCGGGGTCCATGTGGCGGGCCACGGCCGAGTCGTCGAAGCCGACGAGCGCCACGTCGTCCGGGATGCGCCGGCCCTCCTCACGGAGCACCTGACGGGCACCCGCGGCCATCACGTCGGAGGCGGCGAAGACCGCGTCGACATCGGGCCGGCGGGCCAGCAGGCCGCGCATGGCGCGGGCGCCGCCCTCCTCGGTGAAGTCGGCGGGGGCGATCAGCCGCTCGTCCGGCTCGAGACCGGCGGAGGCGACCGCCTTGCGGTAGCCGTCGAGGCGCCGCTGCGCACCGTACACATCGAGGTGTCCGGTGATCGTGGCGATGGACCGGCGGCCCCGGGAGATCAGATGGTCGACGGCGCTGCGGGCGCCCTCGAAGTTGTCCGAGTCGACCGCGGCGAGCGGTTCGGAGGCCGATCTGCGACCGCTCATCACGGCCGGCATCCCGAGCTGCTCCAGCAGGTCGGGCAGGGGGTCGTCGGCGTGCACGGAGACCAGCAGCACACCGTCGACGCGGTGCGCGGTCAGATACTGGGCCAGCCGCCGACGCTCGCGGTCGCTGCCCGCCAGGGTGAGCAGCAGCTGCATGTCGGTGTCGGCGAGGGCCGCGCCGACCCCCCGCACGATGTCGGAGAAGTACGGCTCGGCGAAGAAGCGGCTCTCCGACTCGGGCACGACGAGGGCGATGGCGTCCATGCGGTTCCCGGCCAGGGCGCGGGCCGCGCGATTGGGCACGTAACCCAGCTCGGCGACCGCCGCCTCCACCGCCTCACGCGTGTGTGCGCTGACCTGTGGTGAACCGTTGATGACCCGCGAGGCGGTACCGCGCCCCACCCCCGCTCGTGCCGCGACTTCTTCGAGCGTGGGCCGCCTACCGCTCCGTACTCGCGCTACCGTCATGGCCGCCTCCCGTTCGCGGTCAATTTCTCACAGTCGGATATCCAAACCAAGTCCCGATGTGGGATCCCTTGACACTCCACCGGGTCGACCGCCCGTACCGCAACTTTCTTTTGGGAGCGCTCCCACTCTACGCGCGTGGTCAAGGGCCGTGCAGCGTCCGGGGGGCGGGAGGGCTCAACTGGCGGGCGGAAAACGGCTGGGACCCGGCACAGGGCCGGATCCCAGGGGTCTGCGGGAGTCAGGAGGCGTCGGTCGGGGGAAGCGCGTGGCGGCGGATCACATCCGCGTACCAGTGGGCGCTCGCCTTGGGGATGCGGCGCTGGGACGCGTAGTCCACGTACACCGCACCGAAGCGCTTGGAGTACCCGTACCCCCACTCGAAGTTGTCCATCAGTGACCACAGGAAGTAGCCGCGGACGTCCGCGCCGTCGGCGACGGCACGCCGCACGGCGCCGAGATGGCCGCGCAGATACTCGATCCGCTCGGGGTCCTCGACCCGGCCCTCGGGCGAGACGTAGTCGTCGAAGGCCGCGCCGTTCTCGGTGACCATCAGCGGCAGCCCGGGGTGGTCACGGGTGACGTCCATCAGCAGGTGGTACAGGCCGTCGGGGTCGATCGCCCAGTTCATCGCGGTTCGCTCCTTGCCCTCGGCGAGATGGAAGGCGACATGCTCGGAGCCGGGCCACGGGGAGTGGTCGCTGACGCCGTGGCCGTCGTTGCGCGAGTCGCCGGCGCCCTCGGCGGGCGTGGAAACCAGCGTCGGCGTGTAGTAGTTGACACCCAGGACGTCGACCGGACGGGAGATCGCGGCCAGGTCACCGTCGTGGACCAACTGCGACCAGTCGACGATGTGCGAGGTGTCGGCGATCAGGTCCTCGGGGTACTCACCGCGCAGCATCGGTCCGGTGAACACCCGGTTGCCCACAGCGTCGATCCGGCGGGCGGCGTCCGCGTCGGCCGCGCTGTCGGTCAGCGGGCGGACCTGGTGGAGATTGAGGGTGACCGAGGTCTGCGCGCTAGCCGGGAGTCGACCGCGCAGAACCTCGATCGCCCGGCCATGGGCGAGGTTGAGGTGGTGGGCCGCCCGCAGTGCGGACGCGGCCTCGGTGCGGCCGGGAGCGTGCACACCGGAGCCGTATCCGAGGAAGGCCGAACACCACGGCTCGTTGAACGTGGTCCACATGCCGACGCGGTCGCCGAGGGCGCCGGCCAGGATGGCTGTGTAGTCGGCGAACCGATCGGTGGTGACGCGCTGCGGCCAGCCGCCCGCATCCTCCAACTCCTGGGGAAGGTCCCAGTGGTAGAGCGTGGCGACGGGCGTGATGCCGGCTTCGAGCAGCTCGTCGACAAGCTTGCGGTAGAAGTCCAGGCCGCGCTCGACGGCGGGGCCCCGGCCGGTGGGCTGCACCCGGGACCAGGAGACGGAGAAACGGTAGGCCTTCAGCCCCAGTTGCTTCATCAGCTGCACGTCGTCGCGGTAGCGGTGGTAATGGTCTGCGGCGATGTCGCCGGTGTCACCGTTGCGGACCTTGCCCGGTGTGCGACTGAAGGTGTCCCAGATGGAAGGGGTGCGGCCGCCCTCGGCGGCGGCCCCCTCGACCTGGTAGGCGGCGGTGGCCGCCCCCCAGACGAATCCGGTCGGGAAGTCCGTTGCCTCGGGTGCCCGCTGCGGGGCGATGTCGGGTCGTACGGCAGTCATGCGGGAGCGCTCCCAAGAGTGGACGAACGGAGTCGGGGAAGGGGTGGAACTCCGGTGTCCGTACGGCCCGCGGTCGGGTGCAGGCCGTACGGAGCGCCCGGGAAAGAGCGGATGACGGCACGTCAGCCCTTGACGGCGCCGGACATGATTCCCCCGACGATCTGCTTGCCGAAGATCACGAACACCACGAGCAGCGGCAGCGTGCTGATCAGCGCGCCGGCCATCACGATGCTCTGGTCGGGGGTGTACGAGGCGCTCAGCTGGCCGAGGGCCACCTGGAGTGTGGGGTTCTGCTGGTTCAGTGCGAGGTAGGGCCAGAAGAAGTCGTTCCACGCCTGCACGAAGGTGAGCATCCCGAGCACCATCATCGCGGGACGGGCCACCGGGAGCACGACGCTCAGCACGATACGGAAGTTGTTCGCGCCGTCGATCTTGGCGGCCTCGATGAGCTCGTACGGCAGCGCCTCGGTCAGGTACTGGCGCATGAAGAACACGCCGAACGCGCTCACCAGGGTCGGGAAGATCACCGACTCCAGATTTCCGCCCCAGCCGATGTCGGACATCATCATGAACAGCGGGACGACGCTGAGCTGCGGCGGGATCGTCAGAGTGGCGACGACCGCGGTCATCAGTACGTTGCGGCCCCGGAACCGCATCTTTGAGAAGGCGTATCCGGCCAGTGTGCAGAAGAAGAGCGTCGCTGCCGTGATGCATCCGGAGACGACGACGCTGTTGACGATCGCCTTGCCCAGATGGGCCTGGTTCCAGGCCGCGTCCAGGTTGTGCATGAGCCGGCCGCCCGGCAGGAAGGGCGGTGTGGAGGCCAGCACCTCGTCCTGCGTGTGGGAGGCGGCCACCAGGGTCCAGTAGAGCGGCAGGAGCGAGCCGATGCCGACGACGGCCAGGGCGATATAGGCGAACGGGCCGCCCTGCAATTGCTTGCCTGCGCCCGGCTTGAACCGGCTCGGGCGCCGCGGCGCCCGGTGGGCCGTGCGCGGGACGCCGATCGCCGGGGCTTTGGTGGGGCTGGTCATGGTCATGGATATCGCTCCCGGTCAGACCGCGGATGTGCGTACGAAGCGGCCGATGAGCCAGTTGACCGCGGCGATGATCAGCAGGAGGGCGAGCATCGCCCAGGCCACTGCTGCGGCAGGACCGAGATGCCCGAGGTTCCAGCCGTAGTTGTAGAGGTAGACGCTGAGCGTCTCGTACTGATTCTCGTTGCCGCCCTGCGCGCCGAGGATGCCGCCCTCCAGCAGCAGGGGCTCACCGAACAGCTGCATGGAGCCGATGGTCGAGATGACGATCGTGAAGAGGATCGTGGGCCGCAGCGAGGGGACGGTCACCTTGCGGAACTGCTGCCAGCGCGAGGCGCCGTCGAGCGAGGCGGCCTCGTACAGATCGCTCGGCACGGCCTGCATGGCGGCGAGGTAGATCAGCGTGTTGTAGCCGGTCCAGCGCCAGATCACGATGACGGAGATCGCGATCTTGGACGTCCAGTGCCCGTTGGCCCAGTTGGTGTGGCCGAGGCCGACGAACTCCAGCGCCCAGTTCAGCAGACCGCCGTCGGCCCGGAAGACCAGGGCGAAGACCAGGGCCGCGGAGGCCACGGAAGTGGCGTACGGGGTGAGGACGACCGTTCGCCAGAAGGTGCTGGCACGCAGCTTGTAGTTCAGCAGGTGGGCCAGGCCCAGCGCGACCAGCAGCTGCGGGACCGTGGACATGACGCCGATGAGGAAGGTGTTGGTGACGGCGGTCCAGAACTCGCTGTCGTGCAGGATCTTGTCGAAGTTGTCCCAGCCGACCCACTCCATCTGGTCCATGCCGGTCATCTCGACCCGGTGCAGGGCGATCCAGCCGGTGTAGAGCAGTGGATAGAGCCCGAAGGCGCCGAAGACGAGGAAGAACGGGGCTATGTAGGCGTACGGCGACGCCTTGTCGTCGAACCGCCACAGCCGACGCCGCCACGCCTGCCGGCGGGGGTCGGCCTGCGGCTGCTGGGGGCCGCTGGGTGGCGGGGCATATGCGTCCCGGGTGGGAGTCGAGGTGGCCACGGGCGGGAGTCCTTCCCTTGGTTACTTGGGGTACCCGGGTACTGGGGCGCCCCGGCAGGGGCTGTTGCTCACGGTCGTGGATGTCCACGGGGTGGCCGGAGGTGCCCCGGTACCGGGCCGGACGGGACGGGTCCACGGCGCGCCCGGGAGGTCCCCCGTGGTGCATCCGGGCACGCCGTGGAGAGGCCGATGAGCACCCGGCACCCCGGACAGCCCCTGGGCGCGGGGGCGGGCCGGGTGCTCGGGAGCGCGCAGGTGCGGGCGGCCCGGTGGCCGCCCGCTGCCGCGACGGTCAGCCGATCGCCTTGTCGATCGCGCCGGTCGCGGCCTTCCACGCGTCGTCCGGGCTGGTGCCGCGCTGCTCCATGTTGTTGATCTGGGTGGAGATGCTGTCCTTGATCACGCCGTCCTTCGGGCCCAGAACGGTCTCCGGGATCGACTTGGCCTCTCCGGCGTAGATCTGGCCGATCGGGGCGTCGTTGAAGTACGGCAGCGTCGCGCTCTTCACGTCCGGCAGCTCGTACGCACCCTTGTTGGACGGGAAGCTGCCGATCGCCTTGAAGACGGCGGCCTGCTGCTCGGGGGCGGTCAGCCACTTGACGAGCTTCGTGGCCTCGTCGACGTGCTTGCCCGACTTGGGCACGGCGAGGAACGATCCACCCCAGTTGGCGGCGGTCGCACCGGGCGCGGTGGTGATGTTCCACTTGCCCTTGTTGCCGTCACCGGCGTTGACCGAGATCTGACCGGCCATCCACGCGGGGCAGGCCACGGTGGCCATCGTGCCCTTGCGCAGGGCGGCCCTCCACGGGTCGCTGAACTGGGCGAGGCCCTGGGTCAGCTTCTTCGTCGCCGCCTCCGCCGCAAGGTCCCAGCCCATCTTGACGCTGGGGCTCTCCTTGTAGATCGGCTTGCCGCTCTCGTCGTAGTACTGCTTCGCGTCGGAGCTCACCACGGCGTTGAACATCGCGCTCGCGGAGTCCATGAAGTACGTGTCCTTGGGCGCGTTCTTCTTGTACTCCTCACCGAGCTTGAGGTAGTCCTCCCAGCCGCCGGCGACCCTCTTGGCGACCTCCTCGCGGTCGGTCGGCAGACCGGCCTGCTTGAAGAGGTCGGTGTTGTAGCAGAGGGACATCGGACCGATGTCGGTGCCCGCGCCGATCACCGCGCCGTCTGCCGTGGTGGCCTGCTTCTCCTTCCAGGACACCCAGTCGTCGACGTCGATCACCTTGCTGAGGTCGACGAAGGAGGACGCCTTGGTGTCGACGAGCTCCTTGATCCGGCCGACCTCGATGCCCTGGACGTCCGCCAGACCGCTGCCCGAGTTCAGCTGCTGGAGCAGCTTGGGGTAGTAGACCTTCTCATCGGAGGTGGCGTCCTCCTTGACCGTGATGTTCGGGTTCAGCTCGTGGTACTTGGCGAAGAGACCGGCTTCCTTGTAGCCGAACTGCCCGAAGTCGGCAACGGTCAGCGTGATCTTCCCATTCGCGCCGGAGCCTGTGTTTTCCGATGAATCCGAGTCGCTGCTGCAGCCGGTCAGCAACAGGGCCGTGGCCGTCAGGCCCGTGGTGGCCAGAACCGCGGCTCTGCGGCTTCGACCGGCGACGGTGCGGGTGATACGCATTCCACTACTCCTTGTTCCAGGGTGGGACTGGCGTTCTGACTGCGCGGCATACGCGCTGATGAGTGCGGTGCCGGATGGTGCAAGGGGGGAGAACACTGGCAGTGCCGTTCGCGCGAGAAGGCCTCAGGCGATGTGGGAGCGCTCCCATGCGTCGATGTCGGAAGGTTCCTGCCTTGGAGGGGCGAGTGTCAAGAGTTGAAGACGCTTCCGTTGCCCGAGTGTGTCCTGCAAGTCACGAGACCGTGTCCGGCCGAAGGCTTGCCAAAGCAGGTGAGCGCAATCTCCGGGCCAGCACGCTCTTGAATTCCAGCAGGTCAAAGGCTTGTTGCCAAACGATCACAGAATCGGGCGGCGGAAGCCCCCGTCGGCGCCCGACAGGCGCCCCGGCGCCGGGAATCGGCTCCCGTCCCACCCCGTTCGCACGGGAGCGCCCGCCGGAAGGTGAACGGGGCGCGGCGCCCGAGGGCGGCTCCGGGGCACCTGCGCGTTCTTTCTCCGAAGCCGACACCCCGAACACCACCCGCGGCACGCGCGAGGGGCGGATGCCGCGGGCTCAGACCTCGTCACCGGAACGCGGCGGAGGGCGGCACCGGTGACGGACGGGCGTCGGCATCGCGCACCGCAGCCGCGCCGCCGGTGAAGTCGGCGAGTTCCCGGCCGTGTTCGACGCGTCCTGGGTGCGGGTCGGTGGCGACCCTGCGGGTCAGTTCGGCGACCTTGAGCGGCAGTCCGGAGGCGAGCAGCACGGCGTTGCCGAAGCGGCGGCCGCGCAGGACCGCCGGGTCGGCGGCGAGGGCCAGTTCGGGGAAGACGGCGGCAGCAGTGGCGATCTGACCGCGGAGATGGGCCAGTGGCGGGCCGTCGGTGAGGTTGGCCACGTACTGCCCGGTGGGCTTCAGGACCCTGCGTACGTCGGTGAGGAACTCGGTGCTGTTGAGGTGGGCGGGGGTGCGGGATCCGCTGAAAGCGTCGGCGATGACGAGGTCCGCCCAGTCGTCGGGGATCTTCCCGAGTCCGGCGCGGGCGTCGGTGGACCGGACCCGGATCCGGGCCTGCGGGTCCAGGGGCAGCTCCCGGCGGACCAGTTGGACGAGCGCCGCGTCCAGCTCGACGATCTGCTGGGTGGAGCGGGGGCGGGTTGCGGCGATGTAGCGGGCGAGGGTGAAGGCGCCGCCGCCCAGGTGCACGACGTGCAGGGGCTGCCCCGCGGGGGCGGCAAGATCCGCGATGTGGCCGATCCGGCGCTGGTAGGAGAACGACAGGTGCGAGGGGTCGTCGAGGTCGACATGGGACTGCGGGGCGCCGTCGAGGTTCAGCGTCCAGGCACGCGGCCGCTCCCGGTCGGGTATCAGCTCGGCGAGACCGCCGTCGACCGCCTCGGCGAGGGTTTCCGGCCTGCGGTCGGAACGCCCCCGCGCGTTCTCGCCACCGCCGGATGCTCCTCGACGTGCCACTGCTGTCTCCCCTGCTCATCGCTCCGGACCGGTGCCGGACCGCCACCGGCGCGGGGAACACGCCCCCGGCCATTATGAGCTCAGCGGCAGTTGTCAGCCGCCTCGATCAGCCGGGCCGCCTGGTCGAGGGCGGCCCGCAGCGCGGCCGGGTCGGTGACCGGGGCGTCGGCGGCCGGCGGCAGCAGCCAGCCGCTGCCCGAGACCGGCGGCTCGGCGGGGATGCGCAGTCCGCGGCCGCTCGTCTGCGTACAGGCACTGCCCGGTACGTCCCAGGCCTCGGCGGTGCCCGGCGGCACCAGGAAGCCGAGGGTGTCGCAGGTGCCGTCGTGCAGGACGGGCCCGACGGCCTCCTGATCGGCGCCGCGGCGCAGGATGTCGACGGCCTCGAGGCCCTGGCGGGCGGGGACGGTCACCAGCTCGCAGGGCCCGGGGGCGGTGGGCGGCAGGGGCTCCGCCACGGCGGGCTCGGAGGCCGGGGGCCGGGGTGTGGCGGGTTCGGGCTCCGCAGCCCCGGAAGCGGTCGTCGTCGTGGTCGTCGTCTCAGTCGTGCGCGAGCCGGTCTCCGTGCCGAGATGCAACAAGGGACCTCTCCTCTCATCGCCGGGCGGAGCCAGACTCCGTCTCCACATGAACCAACGCGTCGACTACGTCAAGGGCTACGGTGCCACGCCGCCGCAAAGGATGGCAGTTCATGGCGGATCGCGGGCGAGATATCCGTTTTGTAGGCAAACCCTGCGTGTGCGGTCCGTCACAGCAGGTACCTTCTTGCTCCGCCGGGACACCGGAAACAGGCCCGGCTTGCACCAGAGAGGGCCCAGCCATGGTGTCGACAGGGGCAGTTCCCAACCTCGCCTTCCGGCGGCTGCGCGGACCGCGCTCCGCCGGGGAGTTCGCTGCCGCGGTGCGCAGATCCGCCCGCGAGATCGGCGAGCAGGTCGCGTGCGACGCCCGGTACATCGGACGCGTGGAGTCCGGCGAGATCCGCTGCCCCAACTACGCATACGAACGGGTTTTCCTGCACATGTTCCCCGGGGCGACCCTGGCGGACCTGGGCTTCTCGTCGCGCGAGACCGTGCGCGGCCGAGGAGCGCGCGCCACCGCCGAGATCCCCGACACCCCACTGCCCCCCACGCTCCAGAGCGACACCGACGAGGAGAGCGACGTGCTGCGTCGCGTATTCATGACCAGCGGCACCACCGCGATGGCGGCCGCAACCCTGGGCTTCGGCCTCGGCACCACCGGCGTCGCCGCCGCTGCCGTACCCGCACAGCGCCCCACACAGCGACGGGTCGGCGAGGCCGAGGTGACCGCCGTCGAGAAGGCGGTTCGGCAGATCAGGCTGCTGGACGACCGGCACGGCGGCGACGGCCTCTACCGGCGGGCCGCGCAGCCGCTGAGGGCGGCGTATGCGCTGCTGGACGAGGGGACGATCACCCGCCGCTCCACGTCCGACCGGCTGTGTGCCGGGGCGGGCGAGCTGGCCATCTCGGTGGGGTGGCTGGCCCATGACTCGGGGCGTTTCGAGGACGCCCGCTCGCACTACGCGGAGGCGCTGGCGACGGCACGGCTGGCCGGTGACGCGGCGCTGGAGGCGCATGCGTTCTGCAACGCGTCGTTCCTGGCCAGGGACACGGGGCGGCCGCGGGAGTCGGTACGGGCGGCGGAGGCCGGGCAGCGGGCGGCGACGCCGCTGGGCTCACCGCGACTGCTGGCGCTGCTCGCGCTGCGGGAGGCGGGGGGCCGGGCGGGGCTCGGTGATCGCAGCGGCTGCGAGCGGGCGCTGGGGCGGGCGCACGAGGCCTTCGGGCGGGGGACGCGCGATGCCGACCCGGAGTGGATGACGTTCTTCCGGGAAGCGGAGCTGGAGATGCTGGAGGCGCAGTGCTGGTCGGCGCTGGGTGACTGGCCGCGGGCGGCGCGTCATGCGCGACGGGCCACACAGCTGCAGGACCCGCACTTCACCCGGAACCTGGCGCTGTACCGGGCCGAGCTGACGACGGACCTGGCACATGCCGGGGCCGCGGCGGAGGCGGCCGCGACGGGGCACCAGGTGCTGGACCTGCTCGACCGGGTGCAGTCGTCCCGGATCCGGGCGATGTTGGCGGGGGCGGTGCGGGTGTTGCGGGCACAGCGCGGGTCACCGGAGGTGGCGGGGCTTCTGGAGCGGTGCGCAGACATGGGCGTGTGGACGAGGGTGTAGGAGCACCCGGCGAGGCCGGGGCACCCCGTACCGGTCCGACGGCTGGGTCCTCGTACACCGGGCAGGCCGGAATTCCCCGGCGCCGCCCTCCGCGAAGCGCCCACCGCGCCTCCGGGCAACGGCGGGACCTACCGGTCCAGGTGGCCCGTGTCGTTCCAGCGTTCCAGCGCCGGCGCCCCGTAGGCCCACCCCAGCACCGACAGCGATGTCGGGTCCAGCCGGATGCGGGACGCGAACGACACGTCCTCGCCCAGCCACCGCGCCCCCAGCGCCCGCAGGATGTGACCGTGCGCGAAGACCAGCACGTCGCGGTCGGCCGATTGCGCCCAGGCCACGATCTCGTCCGCGCGGGCGGACAGTTCGGAGAGGGTCTCGCCCTCCGGCACCCCGTCTCGCCAGATGAACCAGCCCGGCCGGATCGCCTGGATCTCGGCCGGGGTCATGCCCTCGTACGCCCCGTAGTCCCACTCCATGAGCGCGTCCCACGGCTGCGCGCGGTCCGCGAAGCCGGCTATGTCGCAGGTCTCCCTGGCACGGACGAGCGGGCTGGTCCGGACCTCGAGGCCCGGCAGGTCCGCCCACGGTTTCCGGTGCAGCCGCTCGCCCAGCAGCTTGGCGCCCTCGCGGCCCGCGTCGAGCAGCGGGATGTCCGTCCTGCCGGTGTGATTGCCCTTGACGGACCATTCCGTCCGGCCGTGCCGGGCGAGCAGGATACGCGGTGCCATGACGGCTCCCCCTGAGGTGTGGATCGGAGAAAACGACAACAGGGACGGGTCATCCGCCTTTGTCCATCATCGCTCACGTGCCCGGGGGGCAACCTCCGGGGCCGCATCGGCGTCCCTTCCTCCGCGGACAAAGCTCCGCGCGCACGGGGCATCCACAGGGGACCCCCGGGGGGATTCGCCACCGACCTGCGCCGTACGGTTGAACGCCCGCCGTCGGACGCATGAACACATGATGGAGAGCATCCGGATGTCGCTTGCCACCGCCGCGCCCGCGTCGCGGTACCGGCCTCGATGGTGGGCCGAGCTGCCGCTGATCGTGATCGTGTACGCGGTCTACTCGGCGGGCCGGCTGCTGGTCCGCAGCGACGTGGCGACCGCCGTCGACCACGGGCTGCGCATACTTCATCTGGAGAAGACGCTCTTCCTCAACGCCGAGCACCCGCTCAACCGTTTGATGACGGCCCATCCGGCGATAGGCATACCGTCCGACTTCGCGTACGCCTCACTGCATTACGTGGTCACCCCGGCCGTCCTGATCTGGATATACCGGCGTCGCGCGGCCGTCTACCGCGCCGCCCGCACCTGGCTGATGACGTCCACGCTGCTCGGTCTGATCGGTTTCGCGCTGATGCCGACCTGCCCGCCGCGGCTGCTCCACGCCACGCACGGCTTCGTCGACACCATGGCCCAGTACAGCTCGTACGGCTGGTGGGGCGCCGAGGCGAGTGCGCCGCGCGGGATGGGCTGGATGACCAACCAGTACGCGGCGATGCCGAGCCTGCACGTCGGCTGGGCGCTGTGGTGCGGCATCCTGCTGTGGCGCCACGGCCGGCACCCGCTGCTCCGGGCCACGGGTGTCGCGTACCCACTCCTCACCACGTTCATCGTGATGGGCACGGCCAACCACTACTTCCTCGACGCGGTCGCGGGCGCCGCGGTGATGGCCGTGGGGGCGCTGCTCACCGAGCCGGTGATGCGGCTCGCCGACCGGATCAAGGCAACGGTACGGGCCCGCTCCGGCGTGGCCGTCCCGGTCACGAAGTCCCCCGTTGTCAGTGCCGGATGCAAGACTTCCGCGGGTGAGCGAATCCCCGGCCAGCGGACCTCCTCCGCAGACTCCACCGATGACGCAGCATCGGCCGACGCAGCAGGCGACGACACTCCGGCAGCGGCTCGCTGAGCTGCGCGGTCCGGCCGTCGCGCCGCATCCGCTCGATGCCCGCGCGCTGGCCGCCCTCGCCGCCAACCCCGGCTGCAGGCGGCGCGCCCTGCTGGACGGTGCCGGGGTGGACAAGGCCGCGCTGGCCACGGCGCTCGGCTCCCCCGCCGCGTTCGGCCAGTCGCAGTTCGCGTTCATGCGGGGCAACGCGTTCGAGGCGAGGGTCAAGGCCGACGGCGGCACGGAGCTGATGCGCCTGCTGTACGAGCGGCTCGGCGGGGGCGGCGAGGCGCCGCGCGAGGTCCGGGTGCCGGATCTGGCGGCGGCGGGCCCCGAGGGCCGTGCGGCGCGTACGGCGCTGGCGCTGCGGGAGGCGACCGAGGCCGGTGGCTGGGCGCTCCTCGATCACCCGATGCTGGCCCTGGAGGTGGCGGGCTCGCCCGCCTATCTGGAGCCGGACGCGGTGGTGGTGCACCCCGACGGTCGGTGGACGGTCGTGGAGATCAAGTCGTTTCCCGTGATCGACAGTTCGGCGGACGCGGCGAAGGTCGGCGCGGCGGCCCGGCAGTCGGCGGTGTACGTGCTGGCGCTGGAGCGGATCGCGGCGGTCACGGCGGGGGCGGAGGTCGGCCACCGGGTGCTGCTGGTCTGTCCGAAGGACTTCTCCAACCTGCCGACGGCGTCGGTCGTCGACGTGCGCAAGCAACACGCGGTCACCCGCCGCCAGCTTGACCGGCTGACCCGGGTCGAGGACATCGCTGCGACCCTGCCCGAAGGCACCACCTTCGACCCGGAGCGCTCCCCTGAGGAGCTGACGGCCGCGGTCGACGCGGTCACGGCGGCGTACGCACCGGAGTGCCTGGCCGCGTGCGAACTGGCCTTCCACTGCCGGGCGAAGGCACGTGCGGCCGGAGCGGTGGAGGCCCTGGGACGGAGCGTGCGGGGTGAGCTCGGCGGCCTGACGACGGTGGGCGCGGTACTGGCCGCGGCGGCGGGCAAGGAAGGCGATCCGGCCGACCCCACGGTCGCCGCCCTGCGCCGCGCCGCGGCCCTGCGCGTGGAGGCCCTGGAGCACCGGGGCGCGCCCCGGGAAGGAAGCCCGGCGTGTCTCTGATCAGTACCCTGGCGCGGCTGGAGGCCGTGGAGAGCGGGCGGGCGCAGCCGATGGCCACCGTCAGGCACCGTCATCTCACCGGCACGCCGCTCGTTCTCGTACCGCTGACCACCGCCGGTGAGGCGGGCGCCCCGCTCGGCGCCCTCGTCGGAACGGACCGGGACGCGCCCCGGCTGCTCGCCGTGGCCCAGCCGCGCGACCGCGATCTGCGGTTCGCTTTCCTCGCCGAGCTGGCCGAGGTGGTCCTGCCGCACATCGAGACGTACACGGACGTGGTGGAGCCCGCCGAGCGCAAAGAAATCGATCCCGAGACCGGAAAGAAGGTCGAGGTCGAGGTCGAGTTGTGCACGGACGCGCCGCAGTTGATCGTGCCGAGCCGGGCGGGTCTCGACTTCGTACGGCTGCTGGGCCGGTCCATGCGGTTCCGGCGCACCGCCGAGGACGACCCGGACACCCCGTACCCGGCGCCGGCCCGTGTCCCGCTGCTGGGCCGCTGGCTCACGCATTACGGGGAGCGGGCCCGGGTGCCGGGTTCCTCGCTGCTCCTCGCCATGACCGATCTGCTGAACCGGCACTGGGCGACCGGGCAGTCCACGCTGGAGGACCAGCATCTGGGGGCGCTGCTCGCCTGGATCGACCCTGCGGCGGGCGAGTCCGGTGCGGAGGCCGCGCTCCGGGCCGAGCTGCAGCGGGACACCGGTGGCCAGCTGCTCTGCCCGCCCGCCGGACCGGCGACGGATCCGGCGTTCGACAACCGGCTGCTCGCGCCCGCGATCGATAAGTACGACCGGGCGCGCACGTCGCTCGCGGCGGCCGAGGACGGCCTCGCGGCCGACGCCCGGCTCGCCGAACTGACCGCCGCCGAGCGGGAGATCAGGTCGCTGCTGGCCGGGGTGGCGCGGCCGGCCTGGGACGCGGTGTGGCGGGGGCTCGACCTGATGCGGGAGTTGCCCGCCGGGGCCAGGACCGAGGACCGGTGGACCCGGGACCGCTGGTCGTTCACCGGCCACCGCGACCGGGTGCGGGCCGGGGAGCCGCCGCAGCCTCGCCGGGACGACGCGGTGACGGCGGCTCAGAAGCTGGCCTCGCGGGAGACGGCGCAGGCGCAGTTGGAGGCACAGGAGGCGCTGGACGATCCGCTGGTGCTCGCCGGGCGCCGGCTGGCCGGTGAGGCGTTCGTCGGGGAGGTGACCGAGGTGGTGATGGCGTACAGCGAGTCGAAGCGGCCCTCGCCGCGCCCGCTGGTCACGGTCCGGACGGACGAGCGACCTCATCTCGGTGAGCGCACAAAGGTGTACCGCACGCTGGACGGCAAGCCGCAGACCGCCGAGTTCGTGGCGTACGCCTGCAAGGATCTCCCGGACGCCCAGGAGCGGCTGCTGGTGCTGCGGATCACCGACCGGATGGGCCGGAGCAAGGAACCGGCCCCGGGCTCGCTGCCCGAGCCGGGCGAGCGGATCGTCTGGACGCTGTTCGAGCACGACCAGCGCAGCGGCCCGAAGCTGCCGGACCCGGAGGAGACGCCGTGGACGCACGGCGGCCCGCCGGGCGCCGCCGGACAATCCGAGAACCCCGACCCCGTGACCCCGGAGGACCTGTTGTGACGGCCGTATTCGATCCGGGAGCCGAGGCGGGGCGGGCCACCGCTCAGATCCTGGACGACACGCTGAACGGCACGGCCCGCGGCATCGTGGTGGACTCCCCGCCGGGTGCCGGCAAGTCGACGCTGGTGGTGCGCGCCGCGCTCGAACTCGCTTCGGCGGGGCGCCCGTTGATGGTGGTCGCGCAGACCAACGCGCAGGTCGACGACCTGGTGGTGCGGCTGGCCGAGAAGGACCCGGGGCTGCCGGTCGGGCGCCTGCACAGCAACGACGCGGACCCGTACGACAAGGCGCTGGACGGCCTGGCCAACGTACGGAAGTCGGCGAAGGCCGCCGATCTCGCCGGACTCGATGTCGTCATCTCGACGGCCGCCAAGTGGGCTCATGTGAAGAACGTCGAGCCGTGGGGGCACGCGATCGTCGACGAGGCGTACCAGATGCGCTCGGACGCGCTGCTGGCCGTCGCGGGGCTCTTCGAGCGGGCGCTGTTCGTCGGCGATCCGGGCCAGTTGGACCCGTTCTCCATCGTCGGCGCGGACCAGTGGGCGGGGCTGTCGTACGACCCGTCGGCGAGCGCCGTCTCCACCCTGCTGGCGCACAACCCCGAGCTGCCGCAGCGCCGGCTGCCGGTGTCGTGGCGGCTGCCCGCGTCGGCCGCGCGGCTGGTCTCGGACGCGTTCTACCCGTACACCCCGTTCCGCAGCGGTACGGACCACGGCGACCGGCGGCTGTCGTTCGGCGTCCCCTCGGACGGCTCCGCCCCGGACCGGGTGCTGGACGAGGCCGCGGAGTCCGGCTGGGGCCTGCTCGAACTCCCGGCCCGGCACACCCCGCGCACGGACCCGGAGGCGGTGCGCGCGGTGGCCCTGGTGGTCCGCCGGCTGCTGGACCGGGGCGGAGCGGCGACGAGCGAGCGCTCCCCCGACCCGGCCCCGGTGACGGCGGACCGGGTCGCGGTCGGCACGGCCCACCGTGACCAGGCGGCGGCGGTACGGGCGGCGCTCGCCGAGCTCGGTGTGACGGGTGTGGCCGTGGACACGGCGAACCGGCTCCAGGGCCGCGAGTTCGATGTGACGGTGGTCCTGCACCCGCTGTCCGGGCGCCCGGACGCCACGGCGTTCCATCTGGAGACGGGCCGGCTGTGCGTCCTGGCGTCCCGCCACCGTCACGCCTGCATCGTGGTCTGCCGCGCAGGTGTCGCGGACCTCCTGGACGAGCACCCGTCGACGGAACCGGTCCGGCTCGGCGTCACGATCAAGTTCCCCGACGGGTGGGAGGCGAACCACGCGGTCCTGACCCACCTCGCGGAACACCGCGTCCCGTGGCGCCCGTAACACTGCCGGAGTCACAGGCGATGGGCCGTCGGGGACGTGCGTCGCGCCGGGCGGTGACCCGGTGCGCCCCGCGCACCGCCCCCGAAGCACGCTTGCGGACGGTTGGACAATGGAGGGTGGCCGTCGGGCCCACCGAAGGAGGAACCTCACATGGCACAACCCGAGCGGAACGAGCAGCAGCGGCTGCGCCCCGCGCCCCTGCTCTTCGAGCCGTCGGCTGCGGTCGCCGACCCCGAGCACTTCTTCGACCTGGAGTCGATGGACGACCCGAAGGAGCTGCTGGACCGCGCCACCGAGCTGACGCTGGCCTTCCGTGCCGCGGCCGACCGGGCGGTCGAGTTCCAGGCCGTCGCCGCCGCCCAGCTGGCCGATCCGCGCCGGTTCGACCGGCTCACCCTGGCGGACATCGCGGAGCGCGCGGAGTGGAGCGAGGACTACGCGAAGCTGATGGTCGAGTTCGGCCGGAGCCTGCTGGGCGGTGCGCGGCCGTGACGCCGGAGCGTCCGGCCCCTGACCGCCTCCGCGCCCGGGTCGGACTCCGGATCCGACGACGGGGACTCGGGGTCCGGCCCCGGATCCCGCTCCGGATCTGACTCCGGGTACAGCCGCTGGCATATGCCTGCGCGCAAGATACTCCTCTCCACCCCACCCTGTCCGGGTTTCCGGCAACTCTTGCAATCCGTAGTGTCACTACCGGTAGACAGGTAGTCATGAGCGCATGGCTGCCAGACGAGACCACCCTGCATGCCGGCACCGGAACCTGCGCCGGGCCCCGCACCGGCACCCGCCACGGTGCCGATGTCTTCGCGGTCCTGCGGGACCGGACCGCTGAGGTCACCGCGGCCGGAGCGGCCTGGCTGGTCGGCGCCGCCGCGTATCCGCGCTCCACGCTCGCCCAGTGGGAGGCCCACCCCGGCTCCCCCGGCGTCCTGCCATGCGGGTCGGCGTTCGACGTGGTCAATGTGCCCGCGCTCTTCGGGCGGCGGATGCTGGAGCACCTGTGGGCCGACGGCCCGGGTTCCGGCCCCGTCGCCACGCACCGCGGGCGGATGCTGCTGTTCGCCGCCCCCGGCACCGCCCAGCGGCTGCCTTCGCTGCTCGACTGGGAGGAGTGGGGCACCAGCCACGAGCAGGCGGCGGAGCACGACCTCGAGGTGCCCCAGGAGGCGGAGGACCGCGAGGGCAGGGTCCCGCCGCTGCTCTGCCACGGCACCGGGGACGCGGTGACCGTCCCGCCCCTGGCCTGCGATTCTTCCTCGTCGGGGCCCCGCTGGGTGGTCGCCCCCGGCACCCGTAACCCGTGGCTGCCGGGACCCGACGTACTGCTCTGGGCCTGTGTGCGCGCGACCCGCTCCGCGCCTTCCGGGCCGGCTCGGATTTCGATTTTTCCTCCCGCCGATCAGGGTGCTAAGGTCTACGACGTCAGCAGGCGCCGCTAGCTCAGTTGGTTAGAGCAGCTGACTCTTAATCAGCGGGTCCGGGGTTCGAGTCCCTGGCGGCGCACAGACGGAAGAAGCCCCTCGCGAAAGCGAGGGGCTTCTTCGTTTTCCGTCGCGGTGGCGTTACGTGCCCGTGGCGATGCGGACCGTCCACGCACCCGACGGCGTCCGGTCCGCGACCTCGATCCGGGTGTGCTCGCCGGGGACGGAGTACGTCTCGCCGACCCGCAGCGGGGCGTCCGCGAGCGGCGGGTAGACCGACTGGTCCCAGCAGGCGTCGGTGTCCGGGTGGGTGTCGATGACCTGGATGGGCCCGCCGCCGGACGGCGTCTCGTTGCGGACCCGGTAGATCAGCACCCCCTCGCTGCACGTCGCCCGGTCGTTGCCGGTGGCACTGCGGGCCTCCAGTGCCACGGCGCTGCCCTCACCGGTCCTGATCACCGCGAGCCGCGTCCCGATGGACGCACCGGGCACCGGCACGGCGGCCATCGGCTCCAGGGTGATGTCCTGGTTGTGCTGGATGCACGCCACCTGCTTGCGGTCCAGCCAGCCCAGCTTCCACTTGTGCCAGCCGAACAGATCCGGCGCGAGACCGAACTGGCTGCCCATCACGTCCCAGTCGCCGACGAACGTGTCCCAGTCACCCTTGCCGTCCGACGGCCGGTGGTAGAGGTCCGGCAGGTCGAAGACGTGCCCGGTCTCGTGGGCCAGCACGTTCCGGTCCGGCGGGTGCTGCTCGAAGACGGTGACGAGGCGCCTGATGTCCGTGCCGTCGGCGTGCAGCGGCTGGTCGAAGTTGACGACCTTGGTGGCGTCGGAGTCGACGCCGGGCGCGTCCGGGTCGGCGACCAGGTAGACGATGTCGTACTTCGAGAAGTCGACCTGGTCGTCGGCCGCGGCGATCGCGTCGCGCAGATAGGAACTGCGCCGCTTGTCGTCCCAGTCGCGCTTTATGCCGTACGACGTGGAGCTGTGGGGCATCTGGACCCACTGCCGCTGCGGGTGCGGGCGCAGGGTGAACTTCCCGTACGAGGCGCGTTGGAAGAACTGCGTGGTGGCGGGGAAGTAGTCGGCGGCGAGCTCGCGGGGGGTGGTGACGGGGCGGGCGTCGGGGAACGAGAGAAAGATCATGACCGCGTCGAGGGCGTGGTCGGGGCGCGGATAGGCGCTGTCCCACTCGTCCAGGCCCAGCGAGTGGTGTGCCTCCGTCCGAGGGAGGGCGCAGGGGCCGACTTCGCCCGTTGCCGCCACGGCCGGACCCGCGACGAGGGAGGTGGCGGCGAACGCCAGGAGAGCGGTCGTACCGGCCACCACAGCACGCGGACTCGGTCTCTCCAGTCCCCCGAGTCTGCGCTGAGGCGGCACATCGACCTCCGGGTGCGGGATGCGGGGACACGCAATCCACCCTGTGCCGGTTCGGGAGTGTTCGCCCTGTTGTGCTGCCCCACTCGGGTCAGCAGTCAGCCTCCCGGAGTCTTTTCACGGACAGTCACTATCGATCGCTGCGGCGACGCGAAAAAGACCCGAGATCGACTTGAGGGAACAGAGCAGCGCAGAAACAATCAGTTGCGGGCAAACCGGAACGACTCGCGCATCGCCCATGCGGGGTTTTCCCCGGGGTCGCAACGGGCGGAGAGCTGGAACGGGCCAGACAACAGCATCTATGCTTCACCACGCTTTCCTGCGCGGATTCCGCCTCAGACAACGGCGCTCCGCGCGGCGGGCCAGTCCGACCACAACTGTTCAGGACAGAACTGCACGGCGGGAGCGAGCGGTGAGCGGAACCTCCGAAGGGCCGAGGCCCGCGGTGGGCACAGCGACCCCTACCGTGCGACAAACAGTCACGGAGCGTCACACAGAACCGGTCGGCCCGGGGTCCGTCGACTCCCGCCCGGCCGACTACCGGGCCGCTTTCCGAGGCGCGATGCTGCCGATGGCCGTCGTCGACCACGAGGGCCTGGTCCTGTGCGCCAACGACGCCCTCGGCGGGCTGCTCGGCACCGATCCCGCGGCACTGGCCGCCCAGTCCGCGTCCGATCTGCTCGATCTCTCCGCCGACGTCCGGACCTGGCATGCGTACCGCGAGGTGCTGCGCGGCCGACGTTCCCGGTTCCGCTGCACCCGCAGGCTCAAGCACCCCGACGGACGCTCGATGTGGGCCGAGATCACCGTCGTACCGATGCCGGAGACGGGGACGACGGGCACGGAGACGGGCACAGGCGCGGACACCGGGACCGGGACGGGCGCGGGGATCGGAACGGAAACCGGAACGGGCGCGGGGACCGGGATCATCCCGGGCGCCTCCCCCGTGCTCCTCTCCGTCGCCGACATCAGTGACCGGCGCGAGCTGCAGAAGCGGCTGCGCCACCTCCAGACGCACGACCCGGTGACCCGGCTGCCCAACCGGACGCTGTTCTTCGAGCGGCTCTCCGCCGTCCTGGAGACCCCGCCGTACCAGGACGACAGCCTCCGGCGGCACGGCCGGATCGGGCTCTGCTACCTCGACCTGGATGGCTTCAAGGCCGTCAACGACACGATGGGACACCGGATCGGCGACCGGCTGCTCGCCGCCGTCGCCGCCCGGCTCACCGACTGCGCCGAACAGGAGAGCCTGCACCGCACCGGCGGCACACTCGTGGCGCGCCTCGGCGGCGACGAGTTCGCGATCCTGGTCGAGGAGTCCTCGGGGACGCAGCAGCTCACCGATCTCGCCCGCGCGGTGCTCGCCGCCCTCCAGAAGCCGTTCGACCTGGCCGGGACACGGCTGGCCGTGTCCGCGTCGATCGGGGTGGTGGAGCGGGGCGTCGCCGGGACCTCGGCCACCGGTCTGATGCAGGCCGCCGACACCACGCTGTACTGGGCGAAGGCGGACGGCAAGGCACGCTGGACGCTCTTCGACCCCGAGCGCAACGCGCACCGGATGACCCGGCAGGCGCTCTCCTCCACGCTCCGGCCCGCCGTCGAGCGCGGCGAGTTCACGATCGAGTATCAGCCGCTGGTCGGGATGGCCGACGGGGTCGTACGAGGGGTGGAGGCTCTGGTCCGCTGGAACCACCCGCAGTTCGGCATGCTCTCGCCGAATCGGTTCGTCGCGATCGCCGAGGAGGACGGCTCGATCGTCCAGCTCGGCCGGTGGGTGCTCCGGTCGGCCTGCCGCCAGGCCCGGCGCTGGCAACTGGACCATCCGGCCGAGCCGCCGCTCTTCATCAGCGTCAATGTCGCCGTACGGCAGGTCTGGGACTCCGATCTGGTCACCGATGTCGCCGAGATCCTCGCCGAGACCGGTCTGGCACCCGGACTGCTGCAGTTGGAACTGACCGAGTCCGCGGTGATGGGCCCGGCGGGCCGGCCGCTGGAGGCGCTCCAGACACTCAGCGACATGGGCGTCCGGATCGCCATCGACGACTTCGGTACCGGCTACTCGAACCTCGCCTATCTGAGCCGGCTGCCGGTCTCCGTACTGAAGCTGGACGGCTCATTCGTGCGCGGCTTCCGGTACGAGGACGGGGCGCACCCCAGCCCGGCCGACGAGACGATCGTCGAGGCGATGGTGCAGCTGGCGCACCGGCTGGGGCTGACCGTCACCGCGGAGTGCGTGGAGACCGTGAGCCAGGCGGAACGGCTGCGGCGGATCGGCTGCGACACGGGGCAGGGCTGGCTCTACTCCCGGGCGGTGGCCCCGGAACGCATCGCGGAACTCATCGGGACGAGCCCCCTGAAGCTCTGAAAAGCCGCGCCCCGGAACGGCTGTGCCCTCGATCACCGGGCAGGCTTGATGTTCACCGTCTGCCGAGGGGCCCCTCCCATGCCCTTGAGGCTTCGGGAGGGGATCGAGGGCACCTCGCGGCCCGTCCGGCGTTTGAGGGCAGAACGGTCGGCCGGGCCCACCCGCACAGACCTCAGAGCCTGTCGGGTGACCCGTACGCATCCGCGATCAGGTCGTAGCTCCGCAGCCGTGCCTCCCCGCCATGCGCGTTCGCCGTGATCATCAGCTCGTCCGCCCCGGTCCGCTTGGCCAGGTCGTCCAGACCGCCGCGCACCTCGTCCGCCGTCCCGTGGATGACATTGCCGAGCCAGTTGTCGACGAACTCCCGCTCCATCGGAGTGAAGGCATACGCCTCCGCCTCCTCCGGCGTCGGGATCAGGCCGGGACGGCCGGTGCGCAGGCGGACCATCGACAGGGCACCGGTCAGGACCTGGCGGCGGGCCTCGCGCTCCTCGTCGGCGGCCAGCGCCGAGACGCCGATCAGGGCGTACGGGGCGTCCAGCACCGCGGACGGCTTGAACGAGTCCCGGTACAGGTCGAGCGCCGGAATCGTGTTCTGGGCCGAGAAGTGGTGGGCGAAGGCGAAAGGCAGGCCCAGGACCCCGGCCAGCCGGGCGCTGAAGCCGGAGGAGCCGAGCAGCCAGATCGGCGGGCGGCCCGCAGGACCTTGCACCGGGCCCGGGACCGCATGGATCCGGGCGTACGGGTGACCGTCGGGGAAGTCGTCGTCCAGGAACCGGGTCAGCTCGGCGAGCTGCTGCGGGAAGTCTTCGGCGCCCTCACCCAGCCGGTCCGTGCGGCGCAGCGCGGCGGCGGTCGCACCGTCCGTTCCGGGGGCGCGCCCGAGGCCGAGGTCGATGCGGCCGGGGGCCATGGCCTCCAGCGTGCCGAACTGTTCGGCGATGACCAGCGGGGCGTGGTTGGGCAGCATGACCCCGCCGGAGCCGAGCCGGATCCGCTCGGTGCGGGCGGCGAGGTGGGCCAGGATCACGGCCGGGGACGACGAGGCGACGCCGGGCATGGAGTGGTGTTCGGCGACCCAGAGGCGGTGGTAGCCGCGGCGCTCGGCGAGCTGGGCGATGTCCACGCTGGTGCGCAGCGCCTGGGTCGCGGTGCACCCCTGCCCGACGGTCACCAGGTCGAGCACCGACAGCGGCACGGAGGCCGTTCCCCGGGCCTCGCCCCGAATGCCCTGGTCCCGAACGCCGTCGCCGCGACTCTCGTCGCCGCGGCTCTCGTCGCCTCGGTTCTTGTCCACGTGAAGGCCTCTCCGGTGATACTCGTGCGTCCGGGGACGCCAACAGGAGGTTGTCTCCGCTTATTCCCGCCCGTCACTTCCCGACCGGCGCGGGCGGCGCCTCCCGGGTGGCGAACGAGGAATCCGACGGACGTCATATTCACCCTCCTGCGCTACTGGACCGCTGTACTGCCGCCGCCCTCCCCACTGCCCAGCATTCCTCCGGGGCCCGCACCCCCGCCGACCTTGCCGTTGACGGACGCGGGCCCGGGTGCGAGCGTGGTCAATCCACACATCTCAGACGTTGACGAGACGGCCACTCCCCGATGTCAGTGCCCACCCTCCTCGTACTCGACGCCGCCCCGTCGCCGCGCCTCGGCCGGCTGACCGGCCGGGTCCGGATCCGCTACGTGGACGAGGCCGGCCTCGCCGCGGAGCTGCCGCACGCCGACGCCCTGCTGGTGTGGGACGTCACCTCCGACGCGGTACGCGCCGCCTGGCCCGGCGACGGACCGCGGCCCCGCTGGGTGCATACGGCCGGCGCGGGCGTGGACCGGCTGCTCTGCCCGGAGCTGGCCGCGTCCGACACCGTGCTGACCAATGCGCGAGGCATCTTCGAGCGGCCGATCGCCGAATACGTGCTGGGCCTGGTGCTCGCGTTCGCCAAGGACGTCCCCGGCACGCTGGAGCTGCAGCGCCGGCGGCGCTGGCACCACCGCGAGTCGCAGCAGCTCGCGGGCACCCGTGCGGTCGTCGTCGGGGCCGGGCCGATCGGGCGGGAGATCACCCGGTTGCTCAACGCGCTGGGCGTCCAGGTGGCGCTCGTGGGGCGTACGGCGCGGCGCACCATCCATGGCGCCGAGGATCTGGACCGGCTGGCGGCGCTCGCCGACTGGGTGATCTGCGCGGCGCCGCTGACGGAACGGACGCGCGGGATGTTCGACGCGCGGTTCTTCGGGCTGATGCAGCCTTCGGCCCGCTTCATCAATGTGGGGCGAGGTCCCATGGTCGTCGAGGACGATCTCGCCGACGCGCTGCGCCGACGGTGGATCGCGGGCGCGGCGCTCGACGTCTTCCCGCACGAACCGCTCGCTCCGGTCAGTGAACTGTGGGACGTACCGGGGCTGATCGTCTCCCCGCACATGAGCGGCGACACCGTGGGCTGGCGGGACCGGCTGGGCGAGCAGTTCGTGGAGATGTACGACCGGTGGGCGGCCGGGGAGCCGTTGCCGAACGTGGTCGACAAGCGGCGCGGATATGTTCCCTCACCGGATGTCCCCGGCGCCCCGAATGACGTTGACACGTCTGCGCATTGAGACACGGAGAGATCACCTTCCGGACACCGTTCGGTCACACCGGGCCGCTTCCTGCATAGACGCACGGGATCGGGCAGGCGTCCCCCCTGTCCGAACTGTTCGTCCGTTCCAGGAGATTGCGAACCATGGCCGACTTCCCGAACCTGTCCCGCCGGGGCTTTCTCAGCCGCTCAACAGCCGTGGGTGGCCTGCTCGTCGTGCCCGGCGCGCTCGCGGCGTGCAGCAAGACCGCCTCCGGTGGCACGGACGGCGCGGGGGCGCTCGACAAGCTCCGCAAGCAGGGCTTCGTCCGGGTCGCGTACGCCAACGAGGCCCCGTACGGCTACCTGGAGGGCAAGGAGCTCAAGGGTGAGGCGCCCACCCTGCACCGGGAGATCTTCAAGGCGCTCGGGGTCGAGGAGCTGAAGCCCACCCTCTCCGAGTGGGACGGGCTGATTCCCGGGCTGCAGGCCGGAAAGTACGACGTGGTCAGCGCGGGCATGGCGATCACCCCCGAGCGCTGCGCCAACGCCCTTTTCTCCGAGCCGGAGTTCATCTCGCCGACCGCGCTGATGGTGAAGAAGGGCAACCCGAGGAAGGTCACGGACCTGGCGTCGGCGAAGGCCGCCGGGATCACCGTCGGGGTGATGTCGGGTGCGGTCGAGGGCTCGTACGCCGAGGGCGCGGGCATCGCGAAGGAGAAGATCAAGACGCTGCAGAAGCCGCAGGACGGCGCCGACGCCGTCAAGGGCGGCAGGATCGACGCCTTCCTGCTCACCGGAATCTCCCTGCGCTGGCTCGCGAAGACCAACCCGGGCACCGAGGTCACCGAGGCGTTCCTGCCGGAGCTCGACGGGAAGAAGCAGTACAGCCCGGGCGGCGCCGTCTTCCGCAAGGGCAACGAGGACCTGCGGGACTCCTTCGACCGCGAGCTGAAGAAGATCGTGTCCGACAGGTCGCGCTATGTGGAGCTGCTCCAGGAGTACGGCTTCGGCGCCACCGAGCTCCCGCCGGCCACGCTGCGGACGGCGGATCTGTGCAAGGGCTGACGGGACCGGCAGAGCCGAAGGGGCCGAAGGGGCCGACAGGGACGGACGGCGCCGCATGAGCGATTTCTTCTCCGCCTTCTCCGACAATCTCCCCCAGCTCCGGTCGGGGCTGTGGGTCACCCTCCAGGCCACGGTGCTGGGCTCGCTGCTCGCCCTGCTCCTGTCGTTCGTCCTCGGGCTGATGGCCATCAGCAGGATGCTTGCGGTACGCGGTGCGTCCCGGGTGGTCGTGGAGTTCTTCCGCGGCACCTCCCTCTACATCCAGCTGTTCTGGCTGTACTACGCGATGCCGCCGCTGACCGGGTACGAGCTGACGCCGCTGCTCTGCGGCGTCGTCGCGTTCGGCCTCAACTACGGGGCGTACGGCTCCGAGGTGGTGCGCGGCGCCATCAACTCCGTACCGCGCGCCCAGCACGAAGCGGCCGTCGCACTGAACCTGACGCCGGTCCAGCGGATGCGGAAGGTGATCCTGCCGCAGGCCTGGGTGCAGATGATCCCGCCCTTCACCAATCTGCTGATCCAGCTGCTGAAGTGCACGCCGCTGCTGTGGCTGATCTCCGCGGCCGATCTGATGACCGTGATCCAGCAGCTGCGCGACCGTACCGGTGAGACCCTCACCGCGTATCTGACCCTGCTGGCGGTCTACTTCGTGCTCGCGTACGCGCTGACCCTGCTGATGAACCTGCTGGAGCGGACCGCCAAGCGGCGGCTCGGACTGCCGACCGGCGCGGGCTCCCTGCTGCGCACCCGCTCCACGGTGGACGCCGTGGCGACGACGGCCGGAGGTGCCCGGTGAACGGCTTCGACTGGAACGCCGCGGGCGACGTCCTGCCCCTGGTCCTGCAAGGGTTCGAGGTCACGCTGCTGGCGACCGTGCTCGGCACGCTCGTCGCGGCCGTCCTCGGGCTGGCCGTCGCGGTCGCCGGGCGGGCGCCGAGCCGGTTCGTGACGGTGCCGGTGCGGGCCGTCATGGAGTTCGTCCGGTCCACCCCGCTGCTGGTCCAGCTGGTGGGCGCGGCAGCGGTTTTCTCCTCGGTGGAGCCGCTGACCATCGGCATCGTGGCGCTGGGTGTCCACTACGCCGCCTACACCTCCGAGGTGTACCGCGCCGGGATCGACGGTGTGCCGAAGGGCCAGTGGGAGGCCTGCCGGGCGCTCTCGCTGTCGCCGCGGCGGACCTGGCAGGCCGTGGTCCTGCCGCAGGCGGTGCGCAAGGTGCTGCCCGCCCTCGGCAACTATGCGATCTCGATGTTCAAGGAGACCCCGTTCCTCGCCGTGATCACGGTGCAGGAAATGGTCTTCGAGGCCCGCAGGTACGGGGCCGACCACTTCGCGTACACCGAGGCATTCACGCTCGCCGGACTGGTCTTCCTGGTCGCGAGCTACCCCACCTCACTGCTGATGAGAAAGCTGGAGAAGCGCCTTGGCCACTGAACCTCTCCCCCTGCAGAAGACGGCGGCCCCGGCGCCCGAGGACGCCGCGATCTCCGCCGTGGACACGGACGCACTGGTCCGCTTCGACCGTGTGGTCAAGCGGTACGGCGATCATGTCGTCCTCGACGAGCTGGACTTCTCGGTACGGCGCGGCGAGCACGTCACGCTGATCGGACCGAGCGGCTCGGGCAAGACCACGATCCTGCGGCTGCTGATGACGCTGGAGAGGGTGAGTGGCGGTGTGATCTGGGTGGACGGCGCTCCGCTGTCCCATGTCCGCACGCCGGACGGTGGCCTGAAGCCGGCGGGTGAGAAGCATCTGCGCGAGGCCCGGAAGAAGATCGGGATGGTCTTCCAGCAGTTCAACCTGTTCCCGAACATGAAGGTGCTGCAGAACATCACCGAGGCGCCGATCAGTGTGCTGGGCCTGGAGCGGGACGAGGCGGAGAGCCGCGCGCGCGAGCTGCTCGACCTGGTCGGGCTGGCCGGGAAGATCGACGCACACCCGTCCCAGCTCTCCGGCGGCCAGCAGCAGCGGGTGGCGATCGCCCGGGCGCTGGCAATGCGGCCGGAGATCCTGCTGCTGGACGAGGTGACGTCCGCGCTCGACCCGGAGCTGGTGGCGGGCGTGCTGGACCTGCTGTCCGACATCGCCAGGACCACCGACATCACCATGCTCTGCGTGACCCACGAGATGAATTTCGCCCGTGACGTCTCGGAGAAGGTACTGATGTTCGACGCAGGGCGGGTGGTGGAGGCCGGTCCGCCGGAAAAAATCTTCACCGCCCCCGAACACGAACGTACGCGCGAATTCCTCGACGCGGTGCTGTGACCTCGCCGTCCATCGATCGTTATTGACTCTGGCACATGCCAAACGGGTGCGCCCCAGCTGACAGCGCGGGGCGCACCCGAGAACTCGCCAACGGGCCCCCAACAAAAGCCTCTTGACGGCTATCGTGGTACAGAAGCTTGCGGTCACAACCTGGTGGGGGAAACCGTGGCGTTGAAGCCCGAACCGACCGCGCCGTTCCACTCGGTGCAGTACGCCCTTCGTGTTCTCGAAACGGTCTCCAAGCACGGCACCGGTGTCACGGACACCCAGATCTCCCGGGAGACGGGACTGCCGGAGGGACATATCGCCCCACTGCTGCTGACGCTGCGCCGCGAGGGCTATGTCGAGCAGGTGTCCGACGGCGCGTATGTGATCGGCGCCTCACTCCTGCTGCTCGGCTCCGGCGCCGCCCGCAGGCAGGCGCTGGAGAACAAGCTCCAGCAGATCCTGGACCAGCTGCGCGACTCGGTCGGCGCCGCGGTGTACATCAGCCGGTACGTCGACGGGGAGGTCCGGGTCACGCAGTACGCCGACGGTCCGCACACCCCCGCGGTCAACGAGTGGGTGGACTTCCGGTCCGCCGCGCACGCCAGCGCGATCGGCAAGTGCCTGCTGACCCAGCTCGACCAGAACGGCCGCCGCGACCATCTCTCGCGCCACAAGATCGCCCGGCTCACCTCGCGGACCATCACCAGCGAGAAGGTCCTCTTCTCCAAACTGGACAGCCAGCCGGCGACAGTCCCGGTGCTCGACCTCCAGGAGTACGCGGTGGGCACCGTCTGCGCGGCCGTGCCGCTCACGGCGGGCTCCTCGGCCGGCTGCCTGGCACTGTCGCTGCCGATCGAGCACGCGCACCGGCTGCGCTCGGCGGCGGACACGCTGAACCGGCGGGCGGCTCCGGTTCTGCTGTCACTGGCCCTCTAGGAGCCCTGGTCGGCACGTGTCATCAGCACCCCCGAGGACCAGGTATTATTTTCGAGTCAGCAGGCGCCGCTAGCTCAGTTGGTTAGAGCAGCTGACTCTTAATCAGCGGGTCCGGGGTTCGAGTCCCTGGCGGCGCACAGACAACGCCCGGGGCGGTTCGCGTACACACGTGAACCGCCCCGGGCGTTTTCGCTGCCCGCCACCCATACACACGTGTCACACAGGCGTCCCGGACAACCGTCGACCGTCGTGTCCTCAGCCGCCGGGCGACACCAGGTGGGCGCACCCGTGCGCCTCGTACGCGCCGAGCAGGGCGGCCGGCTCCGCGCCCCGGGTCGATGCCCGCCACGGCGGCCCCGGCCAGGCCGGTTCGCCGTCGACGCGGTACGGACGCGCCGTCAGACCCCGCCCCCACCGCTGTGTCCGGTACAGAAGGCCACCGTCAAGTCCTTCACCAGCGCCTTCCGTTCGTAATCGTCGAGCTCCACGAGGCCGCGCACGGTCAGTCGGTTGACCGTGTCGTCCACCGCGTCGACCACCGAAGTCAGCACAGTGTCGCGGTGTTGCGCGTCGATGACGGCGATCCGGCGACGCTGCATCGCGGCGGCGAGCTCCGGTGCGTACTCGATGCCGGTCGGCTGCGCGGAGTACACCTCGATGCCCGCAGCTTCGCAGTCGGCCTTCAGCATCCCGGTCAGCGCGTCACCGACCGCCTCCGCGTTGCGCAGCGTGTGGGCGTCCTCGTGGAACGCGTCGGCGGGGAGCTGCGAGAAGACCCGCGCCATCGCCGCCTCGACCTGCTCGCGCAGGTACTCCTCGTGGTCCGCCACCCCGAGCGTCGCCCGCGCGGTGTCGTTGATCCGCCACACGACGAGGACGACGACGCGCAGCGCCGTACCGTTCGCATCCACCGCGGGAAGTGGTTCGCTGCGCCAGTGCCGGAGCCGCACGTCGACCTGGCGGCGCAGCTGCAGCGGGCTGACCCAGACGAGGCCCGTCCGCCGCACGGTCCCCCGGTAGGCGCCGAAGAGCGTCATCACCCACGCGTACCCGACACGGCCGCGAATCAGACCGCCGAGCGCGAAGAGCACCACGGTCACCAGGGCGGCGAGCGACGCCCATGCCCCCCTGCCGATGCCGTCGTACGGACGCGAGCCGATCCCGAGCCGGTGAGGCACCCCGGCAGGCAGCGCGCCGACCCACCACAGCACGGCCCCACTTCCGGCGATCCCGGCCAGCCCGGCGAGCACGCCGGCCCACCCGGGCAGCGCGGCCCCCGGTTTCTCGGTCAGCCGCGGGTCGCCGACCGGCGCGGGCCTGGTGGGCGCCTGCACCTGCGCCCCGTGCGCCACAGGTGCACGCCGCCGGCCCGCCGGCTTCTCGCCGCCGGTCCCCCAGGCGAGACCGGAGGGGAGAGCGGCGGCGTCGGTGTGCTCGGACGCGCCACTGGAGAGGAGGTGCAGGGGGACGGAGGTGGTGTGCTCCTTGGCGGTGTGCTCCTTGGCGATTCGCTCCTTGGTGATGACGACATGCCGCCGCCCGGTCACGGCGTCGTCGGGTTCCGACACCGATACCGGGGCCGGTTCGGATTCCGGTACGGGGATGGCTTCGGCGGCCGAGGCGGGCACCGGATCCGTGGGGGGCACCGGCCCCGTGGGGGGCGGTGTGCCGTGCGGCGCGTCGGGGCCGGGTTCGGTCCGAGCCTGCGGCGTGGTGTCGGACAGGGCGTCCAGGAGCGGGCGGTTCAGTGGGTCCGGGTCCGGGTCGAGGGCCGGCGTCGAAGCCGCGGCCGGATCCGACACCGGGTCCGCACCGAAGGCGGGGTCCGTCGCATCACCCGGGACCAGGTCGAGCACGAGGTCGAGGACAGTATCCGAGCCGGCCCGCACCTCGGTCCCCGCACCGGAGCCACCCCCAGCCTCCACACCCACACCCGACGCCGGACCGGCGCCCGGCCAGACACCCCCACCCGCATCCCAGCCGGCCCCCGCCTCCGCCCCCACACCGGAGCCACCCCCAGCCTCCACACCCACACCCGACGCCGGACCGGCGCCCGGCCAGACATCCCCACCCGCATCCCAGCCGTCTCCGGCACCTCCGGCACCCGCACCGGAGCCACCCTCAGCCTCCACACCCACACCCGACGCCGGACCGGCGCCCGGCCAGACATCCCCACCCGCATCCCAGCCGGCCCCCGCCTCGGTCCCCACACCGGAGCCACCCTCAGCCTCCACACCCACACCCGACGCCGGACCGGCGCCCGGCCAGACATCCCCACCCGCATCCCAGCCGGCTCCGGCACCTCCGGCACCCTCCGTGTCGTCCGTTACGCCGCTCATCAGCTCCCGTTCCTTCCCGTCCTCCGGGATTCCGGAGCTGTCCGACACCGTGGATCGCATTTCCGCCTCCGTCATGTCCGTGTTCTCACGCGAAGAGTCGCCGCCAGGTCTCCGGGCCGGGGTAACCGTCGGCCTCGGCACCCCGCCAGCCCTGGGCCCGCTGGAAGGCTTCGACGTTGCGCCGGTCCGCCTCGGTCCACCGGGGTCCGGGGCCCGACGTGTAGTACTTGCTGTATCCCTTCTTCACCAACTGTCTGCCGAGCCTGTCGACATGGCTGCCGGCCTTCCCCGGCCGGAAATAGCTCCGGCCGGGGAAGGCCGGAGCCGCTTGCGAACCGCCCCCCTGGCTGCCGCCGCCCGTGCTTCCGCTTCCGCTCGCCGGGATGTCGCGGCCGGTCCCGCTCATCAGCAGACGCCAGGTGTGCGGACCGGGGACGCCGTCCGCCTCCTTGTCCTTCCAGCCCTGCGCCCTCTGGAACGCCTGGGTCGCGCGCCGGTCGGCATCGCCCCAGCCCAGCCCGGGTCCGACCTTGTAGAAGCGCCTTCCGCCGCGGTCCACGAGCATCCGCCCGAGTTGGGTGACGTACGTGTTGCTGACGCCCGGACCGAATTTCGTGGTGCCCGGGAACACCGTCGCCGACCCGCTGCCTCCCGCTCCGGCTCCGCTGCCGTACTTGACGGTTCCGGTGGTCAGGCCCTTGTAGCGGTACGGAACGTATTTGCCCGAATTGGTCCAGTAGGCCATGGGCGTCGTCTGTTTGCGCGTGTGCGCAGGAGTCTGTTCGTAGGCCGTGTAATGGGTGTGCGTGTAGTCGGTCCAGCCTCCGAAGATCGTGACGTGCGAGCCCTTCGAGGGGTCGGCCGGGTTATGGAAGAGCAGCATGTCGCCGGGCTGCAGCTCCGCGCGCGCGATCCGGGTCCCGTACTCGGTGAGGCTGCCGGTCCACTCGTTGCGCTTCAGTTTCCAGGCCATCGACACATAGCCGGAGCAGTCCTGCCGATACCCGTCGGACCAGTACTTCGCCATGCTGTACGGGACCTTCGCGCTCACCCACTTCTTGGCCCGGTTGATGATGTCCGCCCGGGTCACCTTGTTCAGTGCCGGTTTCGAACCACTGGACGGCGGCGGTCCCGGGGCCCCGGCACCGCTCAGCGGACCGGGCATACCCTGCGGATTGCCCACACCCGCATCGGCCGGACCCGGGCCCGGATCCGTCGTCTCATCCGGCCGGGCGGACCCGGGCGCCGGCCGGGTCACCACGCTCACCGCCGCGGCGGCACCGGTCCTCAGCGGACCGGGCATGCCCTGTGGGTTACCCACATCCGCATCGACCGGACCCGGATCGACCGCATCGCCCGGATCCGTCGTCCCATCCGTCGAGCCG